>CANJMI010000018.1 GCA_947475525.1 Polyangiaceae bacterium
CTCGCTTGCCCGGCCGGTTTTGACTGCCAGGTCCAATGCAAATCGGCGGGGGCCTGCAGCAACGCGACGATCGAGTGTCCAGAGTCGCTTTAGTGCGCGCTTGACTGCGAAGCAAGCAATTCGTGCACCGGAGCCACGCTCGCGTGCTCGAGCGACGGGCCGTGTTCGGTGAAGTGTTTGTCGTCCTCGGCTAGCTGCGCGGACACGAACGTCGCGTGCGGCAAAAATTCGTGCTCGGCGAAATGCGGCAAGAACACAAAGCCTGAAGTTGACTGTGGAAACGCGTGCAGTTGCAACGACTGCTGAGAGCCGCAAAACTGCGAGTTTTCATCAGAAGCAACCGCTCACCAGCACGCCGTTCGCCGACACGTGAATACGCACCTCCTTGTGCTCGAAGGTCGGCAACGCGGAGAGGGAGACGAGGGCCGCGACTGCGCCGGAACCCGCCGCTAGGAACGCCGTATTCGAGACCGACGCGAGGTCGTACGCGCGATCGTACTGCGGCTTGACGGAGGGGTCGCACACGGCCCCGGTACACCTCGCCAACACGTCACTCGCGTCCGCGGCGGAGAGCGCCCCGGCGATCACACCCGCTAATGCCGCAACGCCGGCCGTTCCCGCGGCGACCCAAGTCGCAGTCGGCACATCGGCGAGTCGGAGGATCCGCGGCAGCTCGACGGAGATGCGCTTGCGATCGAAGTCTGCGACCGAAAACCGCTGCTCGGCCGACCCGTAGCCCGGCGCGGCCACACGGAGGACATGCGCGCCCGGATCGAGGCGGAGCACCGCCACGCTGCCAGCCACCAGAACCGGGGCGCCGTCGACGGTGACTTCACTCCGCGCCGTCGAAGGCGACACCGCGATCTCAACCTCCGGCAAGCGTGGCTCGAGCTCGCGCACGAGCGACGCCGCAGCCGCCCGCGCCTCGCTAAACGCCTCAGGCTCGGCGTCAGCCACCGGATAGCGGACCGCACGCAGCAAGGCGTCATCGGCCTCGACGAGGTGCCCGAGCGTGACCTCGACACGACCGACAGCGTACGCGGTTGTCGGCACCCGCATCACGCGATCAGCCGCACGGTACGCCTCCAGCGCCTCAGCGAGCCGACCGTCGGCGTAGGCCGCATCGCCGCGGACCATCGACGCTCGTGCACTTGCGCGCTCCGCCGAAGAGGTCGCATCGCGTCGCGACTGGCCGAAGAGCGGCGCGCTCACGGTCAACGCAGCGGCAAGCACCGCGCGAAGAGTCCAGCGAGAGGAGGTACGCACGGCAAACATCAAGTCAGAAACCGTAATCAGTTACGCCGTTGATGACTACGCTTCCCGCGCGGCCTTTCTTTGGTTTCGCTCTCGACGGGGCGGGCGGGTCCGTGGGCACCGAAGTGCCAGCAGCCGCGACCTGAGGAGCGCCACTCGCGGAAGGCGAAGTCGGCGTGGCTGGCCCTTTGGTGATGCCGTCGTCGCCGAGACGTTCGCCGACATGCTCAATCGGCACCGCAGTCCCCGAAGGTCGAGCAGCTTCGACACGCTCGGAGGCCGCGCCGTACGCGCCAAGCGGTGATGCGCCACCCTGAGACCGTTCGACCGCACGAGCGCGCGTGGTCGCCCGAAGCGGCAACGGCACATCCGGTGTTGGACTATCCGGTGTTGCCGCGGCGAGCGCCGGAGCCGGGGTGAGCCGGCGAGCGAGCGGCTCCTCATCGGGGTTCGACGACGAATCGCTGGCCGTCACGAGAGAATCGACCGCGGCATCCCGAACGACAGTCGAAGCCGTGCTCGAACGTGCGACCCACGCGATCACGAGCGCGGCCGCAACGGCGACGCCAAACCACGCGCGCCGCCTACGCAAACGCTCGCCATCTTCACGCGAGGGCGTCGACGGCGTTCGGACGACGGCCGCATGGCTGGTCTGCGTGCCTTCGCCTCGAGCATCCTCGAATCGCACGCGCTCCGGCCCGAAGTGCTCCGCCGTGCCGACACTCCGCGGAAATGCACTCGAGCTCGCCGGCACCTCATCGCCGCGCCGCCAGTCGGCCGACTCGGCCGCCGCTTCCGCATCCGCGCCCGCAGCCGTGGCAAACTCCGCACCCAACGAAACCGCATTCTCGAACCGGTCCGCGAGGTCCCGCGCGAACGCCCGCGCCATGAACGCGTCGAGCGCACAAGGCAACGCCGGCACGCGCTCGGTCGGCCGCAGGACCTCTCCCCGCGCAATCGCGACAGCCACCGCGCCGGGCGTCGCTCCGAAAAATGGCGGCGCACCCGTCAGCGCCTCGTAAACGACCGCGGCGAGCGCCCACAGGTCCGAGCGATGATCGACGGCATGGCCCATCGTCTGCTCCGGGCTCATGTAGCGCGGCGTCCCGAGCGCGACGCCCGTCTGCGTCATCGCGGTTTCGTCGTTGACGAGCTTCGCCACGCCGAAATCGAGGACCTTGAGCAACGGCGAGCCGTTGGCGTCCGCGGTCAAGAACAAGTTGCCGGCCGACACGTCACGATGGTGGATGCCTGCGCCGTGAGCGACGACGAGGGCGCGTACCGCCTGACGCACGATGCAGGCGACCTCGGCTAACGGGAGCGCTCCGAGTCGCGCGACGCGCTGAGCCACGGTCTCACCGCGAAGGTGTTCCATAACGAGGTACGGCGCGCCGTCAGCGGTGACCCCCGCATCAAAGACGCGCACAACGTGCCGACAATCGAGCTTCGCGGTCGCGCGGGCCTCGCGCTGAAACCGAATCAACGCCGTCGCATCGAGCTCGTCCACCGAGCGATTGAGGAGCTTCACCGCAACGATGGCGTCGAGCACGTCGTGCCGCGCACTCCACACTCGTCCCATGCCCCCTTGGCCAATGGGCTCGAGCAACGTGATGCTCGGGGTGATGGCGAATCCGGGACGCACGGCCGCTATCGTGCCTCTGCCTCTTCGATTAAAGCAATGACGCTATTGAGCTAAACGTAAAGGGTAGGCAGTTCTTCGCGCAACTTGACCGATTGCAGGGTAGCCTTCGCCCCGAATGGGGACGAACGAAGGAGTAGCCCGAACCTTGGACCATGCGGGTCCAGAGGCGGGCGAGGGGACCGCTTGGCTGCCTGCGCTCGTGGCGGCGTTTCCATCGCCGATCGCCATCACAATTGCCGCCTTGCGAGGCATTCTCGGTCGCCGCACGCTGCGCGAGCAGGGCTTGCAAGACCTTGAGATTTCATCCGAGCACGCGCGCCTCGAGCTGCGTGGCTCCGTCGCCACACTGACGGATCTCGGCTCGCGCAATGGCACGCACGTCGATGGACGCCGCCTCGCCGCGAATGAATCGGTCGTGCTGGTCGACGGCGCGCTCGTACGAGTAGGCCGTAGCCTATTTGTGTACCGCGAGCGCTTCAAGGGCGGCCTCACCGCGTCCGCGCCGCTAGGCCAGCTCGTCTCGCCTTTTGGCCTACGCGACGTCGCGCAAGCCCTCAGCGGAATCGCCCTCAGGCCAACGCCGTTCGTACTGATTGAAGGTGACACCGGCACCGGCAAGGAATTGCTCGCGCGGCACGTCGTCGCCACGCTCGGTCGCGAGACACCGTACGCTGCGGTCAATGTCGCGGGGATCGCCGAAGGCGTATTCGAGTCGCAGCTCTTCGGCCACGTCGCCGGCGCTTTTTCGGACGCTCGCACCGCCTCGCTCGGCGTGCTCTCGGCTCACGAAGGCGGCGCGGTTTTCCTCGACGAGGTCGGCTCGTTACCGCTCGCGCTGCAGAGCAAGCTCTTGCGGCTGCTCGACCAGCGCGAAGTGTTGCCCGTCGGAGCCACGCGCCCGCACTTTGTCGATGTGTTGCTCGTCGCCGCGACCAACGAATGCCTCGAAGACGCGGTCGCACAGGGTCGTTTTCGGGGAGATTTGCTGGCGCGTCTCGCCATCGCTCGGCTCGAGTTGCCGCCGCTCCGTGAGCGCGTCGAAGACGTCTTCGCCATCGCGCAACACCTCGCGGCGCGTCACCGGATCGACCTCGACCCGGCGTACGTCGAGGTCGAGGCGATGGAGCGCCTCCTCTTGCACGCCTGGCCCCGAAACATCCGTGAGCTCGAAGGCATCCTCCGACAGGCCGCGACTCTCGACCCGCGACCGGGACTCCGCCTGTGGTGCATGGAGCGCCTCCTCGGCGAGGACACCGCGGCGCGCTCGGGGCTCCTCAGCGAGGACGTGGTGGCAAAGGCGCTCGACCTCGAATCCGGAAATGAAACCGCGGCGGCTCGCCGAATCGGCGTGACCCGCGGAAAATTGCGACGTTTTCTCTCTAAAAAAGGCCCCTCGATATGAAACGACTGAACGCCCGCGTACCTGCACTCCTCACTCCCGTCGCGGTTTCCCTAGCGCTCTTCGGAACGCTGCTAGCAGGCACGGGTGGCGCCGGCTGCAACAAGGCGAGCGACCTCGACGGCAAGACCTTCGAAGCAACGAGCAGCACCAGCAGCACGGGCGGCACGGGCGGCACGGGCGGCACGGGCGGCGCGACCAATGGCGCGGGTGGCGCGGGCGGCGCAACGGGTGGCGCCGGCGGCACGGGCGGAAGCGCTTCTCCATGCGGCGTCTGTGACGGCGCGTGCGTACAGGGACACTGCTGCCGAACCGGCAGCGGCTTCGAGATCAATGCGTTCCCTGGCGGCGCCGAGGCGATCTGGGCCGGGTTCGCCCAACTCAACGCAGCGGGGCCCCTCGAAGCCCTGTTCGTCAACCAACTCGGTGAAGATATCCGCACCTTCAGCCTCGATCCCAAAGGCCCGAAAGCGACGATGCTGCAGAGCGTAACTACAGGCCGCGGAACAACCACGCCAGCGATTGGCGACGTCGACGGCGACGGCAAGGTGGACCTCGTCGTGAGCATCAGCGAGACGATGAAACTCGAAGCGCTCGACCTCATTCAAATCTACAAAGGCAAAGGCGATGGCACCTTCGAGCCGGTCCCCGTCACGCTCGCGCAGCCCGGTCGACCGACGGGCGCCGCCCTGCTCGACTTCGACGGCGACGGAGACCTCGACATTTACGTCAAAACGGAAATGTGCCGTGTCATTCGCTGGGGCAATGGCGCCGGCGTCTTCGACGCTCCGACGTGCATCGATGAAGGCAACGGCTACAGTCCCGTCGTCGTCGTCCACGGTGGTTTCGGCAAGCGAGACGCCTTCATTGCACACAATAACTCGAGCCTTTACCTCGTGAGCTGGGAAGGCGGCATCAAGACCAAGTCGACGCCACTCGACATCGGCGTCGAGCTCGCGGCGGGTTCGGGCGTGGTCGACCTCGACGGTGACGGTGACGACGACATCCTCGTCTACACGAACGCGACGAGCACGCACCCGAACACCGTCTACACGTTCCTCCGCACCGGCGAGGCGGACCTCGCGCAATGCGACACGTACCCAACCCCACCGGGCGTGGACACACTCCAGCGCCCGATGCTCGGCGACTTCGACGGCGACCTCGTTCCGGACCTCTTGGCGATCGACCTACACGACGAGACAAAGTCGCCGAACACGCCCGAGTTCTACCGGAGCGTCAACTACGTCTTTCACGGTATTCCGTGACGAACGGGAGCAAGTTGAATGACGGCGGCACGGTCGAGCGCTCGACGTAGGTTGAATGGAGTTCGCGGGTTCGCGCGCGCCTCGCTGATGCTCACCGCGGTGGCGTGCCAGCACGTCACCGGCCTCGACGCCGTGACGTTCAAGCCGTTGCAGACGAGCCCGGCCGCATCCAGCGGAGCCGGCGGAGACACGTCGACGGGCGGAGGCGGAGGAGGCGGAGGAGGCGGAGCGAGTGCGTGCGGCACGTGCGACGGTCACTGCGTCGGCACCCACTGCTGCCGCGCGGGCGGCTCGCTCGAGGTGTGGTCGTTTCGGGGCGGCAAAGACACGGGGACCGTGCGTTTCGTCCAGTTCGACGGAAAAGACAACCTCGAGGCCGCGTTTGCGAACACGGGCGGTTCCGACATTTGGGTGCACGATCTGACGTCGACAGGTCCCGTCGAGAGCCCCCGTTTCGCGGTCAAGGTTCCCCCCAATTTTCGCGGGAGCTTCGCCTTCGGCGACCTCGACAAAGACGGGCACCTCGATCTCGCGACGAACCACTACATCGGCAAGGCTGCGCTGATACACGACATCGCCCTCCATCGCGGGCGCAAAGGTGGCTTCGATGCTCCCGTGTTGTACCCGACCACGCGCTGTCCCTCCGGCCTCGGCCTCTACGATTTCGACGGCGACGGGGACCTCGACCTGCGCTTCGTCTACAACCCCGGCGCCGAGCCGGCTACGGCGGCGATTCGCTACAACCTCGGCAACCTCGAGCTTGGAGCAACCACCCTGATCGCCAACGGCCGCGCCGCCGCGGGACACTACGGCGCCGTCCGAGGTGCGTTCCCCCTCGGCGGAGACGCCAGCATCCTCGTCGGAGAGAAGGGCGTGCTCGAGGTGCCGACCGGAGTCACGCAAGTGCAGTCGCTCGACCTCGACCTCGGAGGTATAAAACCCCTCGCCGGCGGGTCAGCCGATCTCGACGGCGACGGTGACGACGACATCGTGATTGTCTCGGCTGCGGCAGGTGTTAAGCCGAATCGCGTGCTTTCTTACTTAAGGAGCGGCAAGGCCACGCTCGAACTCTGTGAAGAATTTCCCCTGCCGTTCCCGACGGACGACCTGAACGAGTTCGCGGCAGGTGATTACGACGGGGACGGCCACGCGGACCTGATTGCAGTCGATCCCCACAACGAGATTTACACGCCGTCGCAGGCTGAATACTTCGACTCGAAGTACTACGTGCTGCACGGCACGTTCCCGTAGTCCTCGCACCCCCACTTCGGTGTACGATTGAGCCGTTCATGACGCGTTTTCTCGCTCCCGTCACCATCGCCGGACTTCTCCTCACGGCAGCGTGCAGCCGCAGCAATTTGTTCGCGCTCCCGAACGGCCACTTCGGTACCGGTGGCGCGGGTGGCGCGGGTGGCGCGGGTGGCGCGGGTGGCGCGGGTGGCGCGGGTGGCGCGGGTGGCGCGGGTGGCGCGGCCGACGGTTGGCCGTGTCCGCTCACGCTCGATGGCCCCGTCGGGGTGGCCGGCGGCGGCAACTTCGCGCAGCGCCAACCGCGTCTCGCGTACTCGAGTGACACGCGACTGACGGTGACCCTGGCGATGGAATGGACGGTGGGCGCATCATCGCCCTCCGAGCTTCGCCACACGACCTTCAACCCGTGGGGTACGTGGCCCACGTCGCCGCTCGGTCTAAGCTTCCGCGCGAGTTTCGACAGCGGCGTTTCGTTCGCGATCGCCCAAGCGCCGATGAATCGTTTCGCGCTCGCGATGAGCGACGGTGGCAAGCCGGCGTCCCCCGACGGCATCCTCTTCGACCCGGCGGTCGTCCCCGGCAGCGGGGATATCCCCGCGGTCCAGCCGATCGACGAAGGTGCGCGCGTCGCTTTCATGGCATCGAATGGCGACCGTTACCTCGTCGGCCTCGAAGACTCCGATTTTTCCATGCCATCCAGTGTTCGGACGGTGACAAACCTCGGGAGTTCGCTCGTACTCGGCACCCGCTGGCCACTCGCGTGCGGAACGAATCCGAGCGCCGACGCGACAGCAACCACCGATGGGTGGTGGGTCGTGACCAGCGCCGTCGAAGGCACATTCGGCAGCGTCGACTGCGCCGCGGTAGCCAATACGGCGCCCAATCGCGTGTACGTCGGGCGGGTCAATGTGGGCCTCGGGATCCCGGCGCTCGGCACGCTACTCGGAGCCACTGGCACGGTTCGACACGTCGTGATCGAATCGCTCGCAGATGGCGATCCTTGGTTCGGTTGGCTCGACGACGCCGGCGCGCACGTCGCTCGCCTCGATCGAACGACCGGTGCGGTCGCCGTCGGCCCGGTTGCAGTTCCCGCCGCGCCGTCCGATGACCGACTCGCCGTGATGCCTTTCCTCGGCGGGGCGCTCGTGGCCCGAGGAACGGATGGCTCCGTGACGTACGTCGGCCCCGACGGCACCCTGTCGACGCCCCTTGCGCTCGAGGGACTCGCCGCGGCCAGCGTCGTCGACGCCCTCGCCTCCCCAACCGGCGACGCCGCACTTCTCACCCTCGCCATCAGCGACGCGCCCGACCGCGTTCAGGTCGCACGCCTGCGCTGCCGGACGCCCTGAGCCTCGTCATGACGGACAGCTCGCCGCTGCTTCTCCACACCGATCGCCTCGTTCTCCAGCTACCCGGGCCGGAGGGGGCGCCGCGCATGGTTCACTACTACGAGTCGAACCGTGCGCACCTCGGCCCCTGGGAGCCTCCATTTCCGAAGGCGATGTTCACCAACGCGTTCTGGCAGAATCGACTCTCGCAGAACCAACAAGAATACGTTAGCGGTCAGTCCATGCGCCTCGTCGTGCGCATGCGCAGCGACCCGACCGGCCCCATCGTAGGCCTCGCGAACTTCACCCAGTTCGTGCGAGGCGCCTTGATGGCCTGCACGGTCGGCTACAGCGTCGATGAAGACGCCCAAGGAAAAGGGCTGATGTCCGAAGCCTTGCCGCGCGCACTCGCCCACGTGTTCGACCACTTCAGCATGCACCGCGTGATGGCGAGCTACATCCCCGTCAACGAGCGGAGCGGGCGGCTCTTGAAGAAGCTCGGCTTCATCGTCGAAGGCTACGCGCGCGATTACATCTACATCAATGGAAGCTGGCGCGACCACATCCTCACGTCGCTCGTCAACCCACGCGCAACGCTGCCGGAGTACCTGACCTCCGGCCGCGCCCGCTTCTAGCGCACCCCGACCTGCCCCGACGTCAGGCGAACCCGAACGTCACTGGCAGGTCGCCGTCGTGCATTTGCACGACTTGTCTGGTGTGTTGCCGCACCCCGTGATCGAGCTCGGCTTGGACATGCCGTCGCACGTCGCCTTGCACTCGTTCACGCCGCAGTTGACCTTGGTGTTCTTGCACGCATCACTCTGATTGCCGCAATGGACCCCCATGGTGCCCGTACCGCTCGCCTTGAGCGTCGCGCCCTCGCACGCGCCGGTGCTCGCGCACTCGATCGAACAGTCGTACGTGTTCGGGCACGTGATCGTGGCGTTTTTGCAGACATCGTTGGAGGCGCAGTTGACAAAACAATCGTAGCCGTCGGGGCAGACGAAGTTGTTGCACGCATTGCCCGTGCAGTTCTTGATGCAGAGATTATTGGCCGAGCAACTCGAGCATTGCGAAGGGCATAGCGCCAATCCCGGCGGATTCGCATTCGGGCCGCAAGCCTTGCAGGTCGTCGTGTCGCAATAGCTGTCGAGGTTGCAGTTCGCTTCCTTGTTTGAGGTGCAATCCTTGAGGCAAGCCGTGTTCATTGCGTCGCAAACGTAGCTGCCGCAGCTGGTCTTCACCGGCATCGGGCACGCGCCTTTACCGTCGCAATTCGCTGCGGCGGTCTGCTCGTTTTTACCGGTGTCGCAGGATGCCGTGGTGCACGAGGTCATCGCGTCCCACACCTCGCACGAGCTCGTCGTGCCCGCCGGGTCGAGCGCCGCTCCGCTGCAGCCCTTGTCCAGCGCGGGGCCGCAGGCCGCAGGCTTCGAGTCGACGCACTCCATGTCGAGGTCGTCGCCTTGCTTGAAGACTGTGCACTCGCCGTCTTTGCCGCCGCTCTTGGCGTTCGAGCACGCGACGCACGTCCCGTCACAAGCGGTGTCGCAGCAGCGACCGTCCACGCAGAAGCCGGAGGCGCATTCGTCCCCCGCGACGCACACGTCTCCCTGTGTCCCGTGGGGCGCGCACGCCTTCGTATCCGTGCAGTAAGCACCGGCACCGCAATCGGCCGAGGTCGCGCACGGCGCGCATACGCCGGGACCGGAAGCCATCCCGCCAGCGCCACCGGCACCGCCGCCGCCTGCATCGCCCTTGCAGAGGTTGGAATTGCAGTCAGCTGCAAGGAGGCAGATTTTACCATCGGCGCACCTGCCACAGCCTTGGTCGGTCCCGCCGCAGTCGACGTCGGTCTCCGCGCCGTCCTTGACCGTGTTCATGCACTGAACCGAGACGCACAGCTTCTTTTTCTTGTCGCAGAGAGGCTTCGCCGCGTTTCCGTCACAGTCGGAGTTTTTGTTGCATTCGACGCACGCGCCGAGCCCGTCACAAACCTGACCGCCGTCATCCGTGCACGCGGCGCCGGCCGTCTGAAGTTGGAAGTCACACTTGCCGTCGATGCACGAAGCCCTGTTGCAGGAGTTCCCCTGCGGGCAGGTATCGGGTCCCGAGCACTCACCGGCCGAGCCCGTCGACGTCACGGTGGCGGAAGCCCCCGCGCCGCTCGGCTCTTGGAACTGGAAAACATTGAAGTCCTGGGTGCAGCTAACCGCCGCCGCCGAGACCAAAGCCATACCAAGGGCCCACTTGCGCCATGTGAAGCTCATGTCGTCCTTACCTCGTCATCCAATCAAGTTCAGTTGAAGCAGAAAAGCCGAAAAATAGGGCCGCGCGAGACGGGGTGCCCTGTGCGCCGACGCTTGTACGAAGCCGTCTAGAAGCTGCCACTCACGGTGATCTCACCCGGTCCGACCGCCAGCCGAGGCCGCTCGATGCCCGCGTTTTCCCAGGGCCATCCACCACCGTCGTTCGCATCCCAGACGATGAAGGTCGCGCCGGTAGCGACGCCAAGGAGCCCGATCACGAGAGTCGTGTTCGCTGCCGCCTGATACGCTTTGCCACGATCCGCCACGTCCGCGAGCGAGGGGTCGCAGTTGAGACGGGACGGGCAGCCGCTGTCGAGGCGGCTGTATTGACCACCCGAGAGCGCTCCGAAGGTACCGAAGAGGAGCATGCCGACCCCGCCAACGCCGGAGGCCACGTAGCCGATCATCTTGCGATCCGGGCCCGTCCACGAGCTCGCGACCTTCGAGACCTTTTCGCCGCCATCGCCGGGAACCGGAGGATCGAGCGGCAGGGTGATCTTCGCACCCGCGAGCAGCTCGAGCACCTCGCGGGACTTGCCGTCGGGAGTGACGAGCGCAACCTCGACGCGACCAGGAGCCAGCGGGATTGGCGTGCCCCAGAGCTTTCGGTCAAGCGTCGTCTTGCCGACAGTCAGGGTCGCGCCCTCTGGCTCTCCCATGACGTTCACGGTCACGAATGCCAGCTTTTTCTCTAGGTCCGCGATGTCTTCGCGCACGCTGTCCGCGGTGGGTTTGTACTTCGGATTGGAGGCGGCAGCGGCATTCGCTTCGCCGGCCACGACCTTCGCCTCGTGGTAGGCGTCGACAAGTCGCCCGAGCTTGGCGAGCGTTCGGGCGAGCATCATGCGCGAGTTTGGGCTCGCGACCACGCCGTACGAGTGGCGAAATTTTCCGAGCGCCTCTTCGTAGTTCGACGCGTCGAACGCCACACGGCCCGCCTTCATCGCGGCGGCCGCTTCCGCCTTTTGCGGGTCGGAGGCCTTCGCGAGCGAAGCGCCTGGAGTCGCGTTCGCCGTTGCGATCGGCTGGTATTCCGCCGGAGGGGTTGCAGCCGGCGTTGCCACCTTCGCGGGCGCTTCGGGCTTCGGGACGGGCGCCGCCGCTGGCTTCGCTGTCGTCGGGACCGCTGGCTTCGCCGCCGTCGGGGCCGCCGCTGGCTTCGCTGTCGTCGGGGCCGCTGGCTTCGCCGCCGTCGGGGCCGCTGGCTTCGCCGCCGTCGGGGCCGCTGGCTTCGCCGCCGCCGCCGGGGCCGCTGTCGCCGGCGGGCTGGCTTTTTGGGCAAGCGCCGACGGCGTGAGCAGCGCGAGCACGACGAGTGCGTTCAGGGTGAGCGATGTCCTCATGTCAAATGTCACTCGGGTTGTACTTGGGCGCCGGTCGGGAGGGGGCTTGGCGAGGCGGTAGGGGTGGCGCCGTCACTCTCGGCACAGCTCCCTGAGCTTGGCGTTGCGGAGCGAGAGCGGGGGTTGGCGGAATGGGCGTCGCGGCAGGAGTCGTCGTTGGTTCGGAGGTCGGCGCGGGCGCGGCTTCAGCGGTCGCGACGGCAAGCGTCGGCACCGCTGTCTCCACTGGAGCTGCGGTTGCGGTGGCCGTGGCGGTGGCCGCTGGAGTTGCCGCAACGGCAGCCGACGGTGCCGCAGCGCCTACGGGGGCCTCGGTACTGGAGCCTCGGAACGCGAAATACGCGCCGAACGCGAGCACAGCAGCAGCGACGAGTGCGAGCGCGATGGTGCGCGTCGCGCCCGAAGAGGCGGGGCGTCCGTCCTCGACGACGGTGAATGCAGGCTTCGCCGGCGCTCGGGCAATCGGATTGGAGTTCGCTTGGCGCGAAGCCGCGGACCGCGCGAGCGATGCCGCAACTTCGCCGGACGGGTCGTCCGGATCCGATGGGTCGTCGGCAATGGAGAGAACACCGAAGCCTTCGGCGGGCGACGAATCACCAACGCCCGCCCCTGCGGCGAAGTCGTCGGCCTCCTCGTCGAGCGGCGGTTCGGGATCGCTGTCAGGAAGAACACTTGCCCGCGACGCCGGCTCGGGGTCGACATCGAGGTCCTCGTCCGCCATACGCGGCGGCGGAAATTTCGGTTTGGTCGCGCCAGTGACGGCACGCGCAGCCGCCGGAGCGGCCATGCCCATCAAGGTCTGCTGCGCCTGTCGCCGCTTAGCCGGCTGAGGCGCCCGAGCGGGGGCCGCGGGCACCTCCTCCTCGGTCGCAGCCTCCTCGGTCGCTACCGCCTCGGTCGCAGCCTCCTCGGTCGCTACCGCCTCGGTCGCAGCCGCCTCGGTCGCAGCCGCCTCGTTCGCTGCCTCCTCGGTCGCAGCCTCCTCGGTCGCCTTCACCGCAGCGGGAAGTGTAACGGGCACCGCACCGTTGAGACCGCCGCGCTTACGCCGCTGCGCGCTGAAGGCTTCCGCGAGCAACTCCGTTGCGAAGTGTGCGACCTCAGCGTGGTCTGCGGGGTGGCAGGCATCGAGCGCCTCCAACATTTCCGTCGCCGTTGCGAAGCGCTGCTCCGGTGCGCGTGACAGCGCCCGCTCCACCACATCCGCCAAAGCTTTCGGGATGACTTCACCGCCAGCCGGTTTCAGCGCATCCGCGCGACCAATCGCTGCCGAGCGAACCCGGTCCGCGATTTGAGCGAAGTTTGCGCCGCCAAAAAGCGGCCGATTTCGAAGCATTTCCCAGGCGAGAACACCGACCGCGAACATATCGGAGCGCTCGTCGCCGGGCTCGTCACCGAGTTGCTCGGGGGCCGAATACGTCGCGCGTTTCGGCTGCTCCTTCCACACCGTGACCCTCGCGGCGACCTGCGACGCGACGGGCTCGAGAATGCGCGTCACGCCATCGCTGCCAACGAGCACGTTGTCCGGCGTGAGCGCACCCAACACGTCGTGCTCATGGAGATGCAGGCACGCCTCGAGCGCGTCGATCGCGATGCGGGCGACGACCGCGGGCGGGACAGGCTTGCGCCCAATACCAGCGAGCCGAAGCACGGTGCGGAGCGGCTCCGCCTCCTCGTACTCGCTCACGAGCGCGAGCTCAGACCCTGCTCGGACGACGTCGAGCGTTCCCGCAATCGATGGGTGCCGGATCCCCTTCGCGCGCTCAGCAGCCTTGAAGACGAGGCCCGCCGTAGCTTCGTCGACATCGCCCGAGACGTCGATGCGACGAACCAGCACAACGTGGCCGGCATCGTCACCGCTCGTCGCCTTCGCCAACCATACGGCTCCGAAGAAGCCTTTGTGCAGCTCGCTCAGCAGCTCGAATGAGCCAATCGATTTTGGTTCTGCGCCCCCGAGCGCCGAGTCGGATGCCATCTCGTTCGTTCCTTTTGCGCCTCCCTCGATACCCGTCGTCGAGGCCAAGGGGCGAAACCATAACATGCCCTGCCCTCGCGACGAGACCCTATCGGCCTTTCTCCCGCTAGCGGCCGCCACCCTCCCGTTAACGGCCGCCACCCCGATAGCAGTCCAATTCGACGTGAAATCACGGGCCTCCGCGTTGGCACGCGCCTCGCAATGAAGGACCTCGTGGCGCAACGCCACCCGCCGCGAGGAACACATGAAAAAAGAGACTGTCAAGATCGTACGCGCCCTCATCGAAGGCATCGAAAAACGCTTTGGTAAAGGCTCCATCATGGCGCTCGGCGACACCCCGCCCGACTCGGTGATCGAGGTCATCCCGTCAGGCTCGATGGCCCTGAACGCGGCGCTCGGAATCGGGGGCTACCCCCGGGGACGCATCATCGAAATTTTCGGCCCTGAGTCCTCGGGCAAGACAACGCTTTGCCTGCACGCGATCTGCGAGGCGCAGCGCGCCGGAGGAGTCGCGGCATTCATCGACGCCGAGCACGCGTTCGACCCGACCTACGCGCAGGCCATCGGCGTCGACGTACGGTCACTCCTCCTGTCCCAGCCGGACAGCGGCGAGCAAGCCCTCGACATCGCGGAGACGCTAACCCGCTCGGGCGCGGTGGACATCATCGTCATCGACTCGGTGGCCGCCCTCGTTCCCCAGGCCGAGATCGACGGCGAGATGGGCGACAAACACATGGGGCTTCAGGCGCGGCTGATGAGCCAGGCGCTCCGCAAGCTTACCGCCGTGACCCACAAGACCGGCACGACGATCGTCTTCATCAACCAGCTTCGACAGAAGATCGGCGTGGTGTTTGGCAACCCCGAAACGACCACGGGGGGTAACGCCCTCAAGTTCTACGCCAGCGTGCGGATCGACGTGCGTCGCACCGGTCATGTGACCGCCGGCGAAGAAGCCGTCGGGTCGCGAACCCGCGCAAAAGTCATCAAAAACAAGTGCGCGGCGCCGTTTCAGAAGGCGGAATTCGACATTCGCTGGGGCAAAGGGATCGACCACGCGACCGAGCTCATCGATCGGGGAATCGAGCTCGGCGTCGTCGATAAGAACGGCGCGAGTCTGGTGTTTGACGGGCAGCGTCTCGGCGCGGGCCGCGAGCGCGCTCGTGAAGCCATCCTCGGCTCGGAAACACTCGCCTTAGCCATTCGCAACGCGCTCGTGCTCGAGCGTCCGCCCGCACCGGCAGAGCTTCAATCCTGAACGAAACCAACCTGCGAACCGAACGAGAAGAATAGAAACACCATGAGCCATTGTCTCAACCGCGTCATGTTGATGGGTAACCTCGGCGCCAACCCCGAGCTTGCCTTCGCCGATACTGAAAATCCGTGCCTGAAGTTGTCGCTCGCGACGACCGACACCTGGCGCGACAAGAACCAGGAAAAGCAAGAACGAACCGAGTGGCACAACGTCGAGATGTGGGGCCCGCGAGCGAAGAGCCTCTCGGGGTTTTTAAGCAAGGGCATGCGCATCTGGATCGACGGTTCGATCCGCTCGCGCACGGTCGACGGGCAAAACGGCACGAAACGGCGCTTCACCGACATTCGTGCTCGGGACCTCATCGTCGTCGAATCCCGACAAGCACGCAGCGCGCGTGAACTCGCGGGCGCGGCGGAGGGGTTGCCATTCGGAATGGCGCAAGCTCCGCACGCGGACCTCGACATGATCGCATGAGCGCGTGACAAAAACCGGAACGCCCCGCTCGAGAGAACCTCGACGGGGCGTTCAACTCAATCCGCGAATCGAAGGCGCTAC
The DNA here is from genome assembly GCA_947475525.1 of Polyangiaceae bacterium. GTDB lineage: Bacteria > Myxococcota_A > Polyangia > Polyangiales > Polyangiaceae > SYFR01. The sequence continues at coordinate 15,574 of CANJMI010000018.1, forward strand.
TTCTTCGGTTTTTTGCCGTCGCTCTTCTTGTCCGCTTTTTTTGCGTCGGACTTCTTGTCGCTCTTCGGCGACTCGCTTGCGAGCTTGGCGTTCTTGGAGTCGTGCTTCTTGCCCTTATCCGCGCCCTTCGACTTTTCGCGCGGCGAGCTTTTTACCGCATTTTTGCCCTTTTTCTTGCTCGAAGCGGCGTCATCAGCGTGGTCGCCTTTGCCTCCGTCGATGTCGATCGAGACGCGGTTGCCGCTCGCCTTCACCGCGTAGGACGGCACCTCACCTTTGAAGTGGACGGTGATCTCCGCGCGATCGGGGTAGTTGATGACGTTGAGCGATTCGATCCGCTTGTCTTTGCGGGCGAGCCCAGAGGCGGACGAGACCGACTTGCGGCCTGGGACAACGAGCGTAAAGCCCGTTGCGCCCTCGGACCCAGTGAAGCCCGTCACGTCGCCGTCCATGGTGAGCTTGAGCGAAACGGGGTCGTGCACCTGCCCGATGCCCCAGTCCTTGCGCAGTGCCGTATTCGATGAGGGTGCGGGCCCCGCGGCCTCCGCCCCTGGCTCCTCGGGTGAGCCCGCAGCCGGCGCCTCACCAGGAGGCGCGTCGCCTGGCTCGGCGGCGGCAGCGAGCGCCTCGAGATTCGGCGGCGTCGGGACAGGCTCGGTGGTCGAGAGCGGTGTCGCACCGAAAAGCGGCACGTTCGCGGTCGCCACGCCTCCACCCGGCACGGGCGCCTCGGCAGCTGCGACGTCGTTTTGCGGTGCGCTGCTCAAGGCTGCCGCCACGGCGGTCGGGTCCCCTGCGGTCTTGCCACTCGCGTGTGTCGCGAAGACATACACGGCGAGCACCGCAAGCACGCCGAGTACCGACGCCACAATGGCCTTCCGCTTCGCGTTGGTCGGAGGCACATCCGCGCCGAACCCTTCCGCTTCCGGCTCCACCGTGCGCGTCTGTCGGAAAAGCCGACGGCCGTCACTCATCAGCGCCCCGGACGGAGGCGGAGCGGTCGTGCGCTTCACCTTGCTGCTTGGGCCTGCAACACGTTCATCCCGCTTCTTTTTCACGGTCTCGAGAAGCGAGCCGAGAACCTTTCGGGCGCTAGAGCTCGCGGACGCAAGCTTCGGTCCCACGGTCTTGGCCAACGCGCCAAGGGTGCCGGCCGCGGTCTCCACGGTCACGGCGCGCGCGACGGGGGCCTTCGCTTCGAGGGCCGGGCGGTGCCGTGGCGTTGCCAACGTAGGTGGCTGATCTTGGGAAAAGTCGTCCGCCGCCATCTCGTCGTTGTCGATGACGCTCGGCTCGGGAGTGCGCTCCTTCGCGACCGCCTCGGTACCACGGGCCACGCGTGCTCGCGCGGGGGGGCGTTCCGCGGAGGGAGCCTTGTCGCCTGCGTCCATCGGCTCGGCGTCTTCGTAGCGAAGCGCGACAACGAGCTGCGGGATGTTGTTCATCCGGTCAATTTCGACACCGACATGCTCAATCAGCGCCGTGCGACGCCCGCCCTTCTCGACGTCCTCGAGCTCGATGCCGCGACCCACGCGCAAGAACTCGAGACTCGAACCGACGAGTATTTCGCCTCGCGCACTGTCCTTGACGCGCGCGCGCATCGGCGAGCCGAGTCCTTCGATGTGCAGCTTCACGCGGGAGCCAACGAACGCACTGTCCGCTTCGGCGGCAGCATCCGCGTCGTCGCTCACAGGCGGCGGGCACATCTCGTGGAGCAACTTCGCGCCGTGAGAATCGAGGTCGATGAAACGGATCCCGAACTCGCCACCGCGGCCCTGGTCTCGGCGCCACGTAACCTCGCCTTCGGCGACGACTTCGCCCCCGAAGCCGTCGAAGCGGCACACCAACCGCTCGCCCAACTCAGGCAAATAAGCGGTTCGCAGACGCATTCCATCGGGCGAGACGTCCACCGATTCGGCCTCGAATCCCCCTGAGGGGCCGGCCCCTACCTCGACTAGCGCCTCGAAATGGACGCGCGTCGCGGCCACGTCTCGGCGATCCACTTGCGTGGTCGTACGCTTCGGTTCGACACTCTTATTTGCCCGACTCATCAACGTTCCTCCCAGAGTTCCATGCGGCCGTAGACGACCGCGGATCTAGGCGTCGGTACGTGCTTGCGAACGATCAGGCCAAGTTTGTGCGCATTGACTACCGCCGCGGTTTCGCGGTTTGAGCCGGCACCGAACACAGTCGGGAGCTGACTTTTTCGAGAACTCGGTCACAATGGGGGGGATGTCGAAGCGGGATCCCCATGCCGCCCCCCGGGACGCAGCGTTGCCGGCGCCCGAAGCCGCGCGCGACGTCGTCTTCGTCTACGGCCAGGAAGAATCCGGAGATTACGGAGTCATTCGCAAACGCGACGATCGCGTGGAGCTCGGACGGATTCGCCCGGTCCGGGACGGCGAGCCGATTCACAGCGAGCTTGTGCGCTTGAGCCCGCGCTCCGAACACGGTCAGCTCTTCGACGTCGAAGTCCTCCACGACGCGAGCTCCGCCGAGTCACGAGAGCGAGCCCGAAGCGAGGCGGCGGTCTCCGGACCGTCACGCGTCGCGACCCGCGCCTACCGTGACAGCTGGGATCGAATCTTCACGGCGCCGGGACCGGGAGACGGAACGCGATTCGAGAATTGACGGCACGCTCAGGCCGTCGGACCGGACCCGCGAAGCACCGTCCGTGAAGTCTTTCGACATCGAATTACCATCCGAGGGCCGCGTTGCCGGCTCGACGGAACTCGCGCGGCTCCTCCGTTCCGGCGCGGAAGGACCACGCATCGCCGTGGCCGGTGCGGCCGGCTCGATTTCTGCTCGGATCGTGAGCGCGCTGCGAGCCACATGGGACCGCCCCATCGCGTTGCTCGTCGAAGACGGCGGGCGCGCCGAAGCCGCGGCTGACGACCTTCGGTTTGCACTCGGCCGGGCCGAGGTGCTGACGTTCGACGGCCCGGAAAGCAGCCCGTATTCGGACGCCGTCCCCGACCGAGCCGCGGCCGCACGGCGACTCGCCGCGCTGCACGCCCTCACGCGGACCGGGCCTCCGCGTGTCTTCGTCATCAGCGCGAGCGCCCTCATTCGGCGCGTGGTCGGTCGAAGCCGCGTGATCGCGCACGGCCTGCAGCTCACCCTCGGAGATGAGATCGATCGAGGAGAACTCCTCTCGCGACTGACGGCCTCCGGCTACCTCCGAGCACCACTGGTCGAAGATCCGGGAACGTTCTCGGTGCGAGGCGCCCTGCTCGACGTGTGGGCCCCAGCCACGCGCGCGCCCGTCCGACTCGAGTTCGACGGCGACGAGTTGCTCGCCATGAAATCGTTCGATCCAGCCGACCAGCGAACCCGCGAGGTGATGGAGTCCGTCCACCTTCCGCCGGCTCGCGAAACGCTGCTCGATGCGGACGCCGTCGCACGTGCGCGAACCGAACTGCGCGCCCTCTGCGACGGCGTCAACTGGCCGTCGAGCAAGACGCGGCAGCTCGCCGACGAAGTCGCAACCGGCCAGGCATTTTTTGGCGCCGAAGGGTTTTTACCAGCGTTTTCTCAGCTCGAACCGCTCATGGCTCAGTTCCCCGAGGACACCGTCATCGTCGTAGAGGAACCGAGCGCCGTCGCGAGCGCGATAGCAGCGCTGCTCGATCGCGCCGCCGCGGACGAGGTCGGAAAATACGGTGTGCCCCACTTCCCACTCGACGCGCTCATGACGGACAGCGCCACCATCGAAGCCTGGCTCGAGACGCGCACGGGCATCGGACTCAACGCCCTACCGATCGCCGGGGAGCACGGCGTCTGGGCGGACTTCGCCACACCGCGCGCCGACGGACTGACGCTCGCAGCGCGCACACCCGACGACCTCGCTCGGGCACTCGCCGAAGCCCGCAGCGACCGCGGTCACGGCACGGGCCTCACTCCCCTCGTGTCGCGTATCGAGGCATGGCAGGCCTCGGGACTCCGCGTGACCCTCGCGGCGCGCTCGAGGGTGCAGGCCGAGCGCATCGCCACCATGCTGCAGCAACGCAAGCTCGCGGTGTTGGTGGTTGACACGCCGGAGGAACGCGCCGCGGCCTCTCTCGCTCCGCGTGACACCGTCACCGTGGCGATAGGACCCCTTCGCCGCGGACTGCTCGCCCCTGCCGATGGCGTTGCGTGGGTGACCGAGGAAGAGATCTTTGGCAGTCGGCCACGCGGCAACAAATCGCCCCCAGCGACCTCGGAGAAAAAGACCAAAAAACTCCTGGAAGACCTGAGAAACCTCGCGATTGGCGATTTTGTCGTCCACGTGGAGCATGGCATCGGTCGGTACGAGGGGCTCATCGTGCGCGACGTCGCGGGGCAGAAAGTCGACCTGCTCGTGGTCGAATACGCCGGCGGCGATCGCCTCTACTTGCCGGCCTACCGCCTGAGCCTCGTGCAGCGCTACCGCGGTTCCGACGCGACGCCGAAACTCGACCGCCTCGGTGGCCAGTCGTTCGGCCGGACGAAATCGAAAGCGAAAGCGCGCATTCGCATCATCGCCGACTCGTTGCTGAAGCTCTATGCAGAACGCCGCGAGATCGCGGGGGTAAGCACGCCCCCCATCGACGATGATTACCGAGCATTCGAAGCCGCGTTCCCTTACGAGGAGACCGGCGACCAGGCGCGCGCGATCGCGGAAGTGGCAAGCGACATCGAAGCACCTCGGCCAATGGACCGCCTCGTGTGCGGCGACGTTGGCTTCGGCAAGACCGAGATTGCGATTCGCGCGGCGTTTCGCGTCGCGATGTCGGGTCGTCAGGTCGCCCTCCTCTGCCCGACGACCATCCTCGCGCAACAACACAAAAACACCTTCGAGCAACGCATGTCGGGTTACCCGATACGCATCGAAGCGTTGAGCCGCTTCCAATCGGCAAAGGTTCAGCGAGAAGCCGTGCTCGGCCTACGGAGCGGCACCGTCGACATCGTGATCGGCACACACCGCCTGCTCTCGAAAGACGTCCACTTCAAGAACCTCGGCCTCTTGGTCATCGATGAAGAGCAGCGCTTCGGCGTCACCTCGAAAGAGCGAATCAAGGCGCTTAAAACCGACGTCGACGTGCTGACGTTGTCGGCCACGCCGATCCCGCGAACATTGCAAATGGCCGTTGCTGGTGTGCGTGACCTCTCCGTTATCGCGACGCCTCCAGTCGATCGCCGCGCCGTTCGTACCATCGCGACCCGCTGGGATCCGGTCGTCGTTCGAGATGCCGTCACGCGCGAGCTCGCTCGTGGCGGGCAGGTGTTCTTCGTCTTCAACCGCATCGGTGGACTCGGAGAGCGCGCACAACTTCTCGCCGAGCTCGTCCCCGAGGCCCGCATCGCGATTGCCCATGGCCAAATGTCCGAAGATGCCCTCGAGCGCGTGATGCTCGAATTCATCGCCGGCGAGTACGACGTCCTCTGCGCCACGGCGATCATCGAGAACGGGCTCGACATCCCGAGGTGCAACACGATCATCATCGATCGCGCGGACCTATTCGGGATGTCCCAGCTCTACCAGCTGCGCGGTCGGGTCGGCCGGTCGCGAGAACGCGGCTACTGTTACCTCGTCGTACCGGGCGATCTCTCGGGCGATGCGCGCGTGCGGATCGACGCCTTGCAGCGCTACACCGAACTCGGCTCGGGCTTCCAGCTCGCGTCGCTCGACCTCGACCTGCGTGGCGGCGGTGATCTTTTGGGCGCCGAGCAGAGCGGCACCATCGAGTCGGTAGGCCTCGAGATGTTTTGCTCGATGCTCGACGAAGCCGTCGCGGAACTCAAAGGCGAGCCCGTCGCGAGCGACATCGATCCGGAGCTCTCCTTCGACGTCGAAGCGCTGCTCGCCGACGACTTCATCGAAGACGTGGGGGTTCGCCTCTCGCTCTACAAACGCTTCGCCTGCGCGCACGACAGGGACGAGGTTCTGCGCTTGGCCGAGGAGATGGAGGATCGCTTCGGTCGCCCCCCCGTGGCGGCTCAGCGTCTCGTCGAGCTGATGGCGCTGAAGACCGACCTTCGTCGCCTACGCGTCCTCGGGTGCGAAGCCTCGGCGGCAGGCGCGAAGCTGCACTTGCGTGACGACACGCCATTCGACCCAGCGAAGCTCACGACCTTGATTCGAGGCTCGCGCGGCCAATGGCGGCTCACCCCGGACATGCGCCTCTCGCGACGGACCTTGCCGGGCGAACACATCGCGAACGGGATCGATGCGGTCGAGAAGCTCCTCGACGAAGCCCGCCACGCGCTCACATCCGGATGATCGCCGTACCCCACGTGATGCCAGCGCCGAGCGCACACATCAACACGCTCTGCCCCGGACGGATCGTCCCGGCCCGAACCGCGCGGTCGAGGGCAATGGGGATCGACGCCGCAAGCGCATTTCCGACGGTCTCGGTATCGAGCACGAAGCGCGACAACGGAAAACCAAGCCGCTCGGAGATCACCTCGACGATCCGCAAGTTGCCCTGCTGAGGCACTACCCAGTCGAGCTCGGCGCTCGTCAGTCGCGCAGCCTTCAAGGCCTGCATCGAGTACGAGGTCAAATGGCGCACCGTGAGCTCCCGTAGCCGTGGGCCCTCGACGCGCAGAAACTGCCTCCCACGCAGCAGCCCCTCGGCATCGAGCGGCTCGGCCGAGCCACCGCCGGGGATCCCCATCAGCTCGGAGAATGAACCGTCTGCGTGGATCGACGAGCACAAAATACCGGCCTCGCCTGCGCTCCGCCCGAGCACGACAGCTCCCGCACCATCACCAAACAACGCGCGGGTCGTGCGGTCATCGGGGGCGACGAAGCGCGACGGAACATCGGCCGCGACGACGAGCACCGTGCTGAACGTACCGGCCGAGATAAACTGATCCGCTATCGTGAGTGCGTAAATAAAACCGGCCGATGACGCGTTCACATCGAAAGATGGAATCCTGTCGGCACCGAGCTTTTGTTGCAAGTGAGCAGCGGTCGCAGGCAGCGGCGAGTCACCGGTGCTGGTCGCCAGGATGATCATGTCGAGGTCGGCGACGGTGAGGCCCGCGGCATCAACCGCCGCACGGGCAGCAATCAACGCCAAGTCGCTCGTGGTCTCGCCTTCGCCGACGACGTGACGAGAGCCGATGCCGGTGTGTTCGCGAATCCAGCCGTCCGTCGTCTCGAGCACCGCCGCGAGCTCATCGTTCGGGACCACCCTTTCGGGCAGTGCGCTGCCCGTTCCAAGGATTCGCGCACGCGGCGTCACATGGTCACGGTGCATGAAAGCCACTTACACCGAAAACGGAGCTACTTGGCCCGCGTTTTTCTGCAACCTCCGAACCGGCAAAGGCTGGCGCCGTCCGCAACCCTTGGCTATGGTCCGGCCGCCATGGCAAGCGACGTTGGAGAATCGACCGAGAAAGAGTCCGAAGTTGTGAGCACAACGGAGGCCGCCCAAGACGTTGCACCCGCAGCGGAGGCCGCCCAAGACGTTGCACCCGCAGCGGAGGCCGCCCAAGACGTTGCACCCGCAGCGGAGGTCGCCGCCAAGGTGAAGCCCGCCGTCACTTCCAAGGGTCCCACGCCCGCCGCGAAGACCAGGGCGGTTCCCGCGAAGGGCAAGCGCCCGGCACCGAAAAAATCAGGATTTTCATTGCGGAACGTACTCGTATTTGGCGGCCTCGTGGCACTGCTGCTTGCGGCGTTCGGTGTCCTCGGAAACCGCGACCAGGGTGGGCCGAACAACGCGCCCAAGTGGAAACTGAACGAGCCGGTCGACGTGGAGATCACGCTCGTTGCGAGCGACGCGAACGATCTTGGCTGCGCGATGGAGGGCGACGTCAAAGGCCTCCACTGCGCCTTCAGTACGGTGAACGCCAAGCACCCCGCAGCTGGAACCGCGCGTGATGACGAGAAGCTCCTTCAGCCGTACTCGACGACGAACAAGCAAAATTTTCTCGCCGCCGGCGTGTGGCAGCAAGTCGATACGAAAGACCCCGCCGCCCTCGACGCGAAGGTGAAAGCGCTGGCGAACCCGCGCTTCAGCCTGACGTGCAAATTCACGCCACGCGAGCGCGCGAAGACCGCAAAGGTGCAATGGAAGCCGGGCTTGGACTGGGGTCCCGGCGACGGCTGGTACGTCGGTGACGTTAAGGACTGCAAGCTCGCGAAGTAACGCGGAGCTTACGTTTTTCAATGGCCCAGCCCGAGTTCTTCTCCGGCAAGATTCTGTACCCTTTCATTGGGGCGCTGCTCGCCATCTCGGCGTTGTTCGGCCTGCTCATCATGCCGCGCCTCGGTCAAGGGAGCGCGTTCATCGACCGTCCGGCGCCCGACTTCGAGCTGCCCGTCGTCGCCAATGGCGCGAGCGGCAACGCGCGCATTCGCCTGTCGCAGCTAAAGGACAAAGTCGTCATTCTCGACTTTTGGGCCACGTGGTGCGGCCCGTGCGCACAACAAGCGCCGATCCTCGACCGCATCGCCCGAAAATACGAGTCTGACGTCGTCGTACTCGGCATCAACGTCGGTGAGGCGCCTCAATCCGCTGCCAACTATGCGCGGGCGAAGGGCCTCTCCTACCCAATCCTGATCGATCCCGAAGGCGCCGCACAGGCCGCCTACGACGCATCGGCGTTGCCCACCGTGGTCGTGATCGACACCCGCGGGAACATCGCCACGTTCAACCGCGGGGTCGTCCGCCAAGCGGAGCTCGAACGCGTGCTGAAAGACCTCCGCGAACGCCGCTGAACCGAACGCTTCGCAACGCTCAACGACGCTTCGCAATGCTCAGCAGCGCTCGCCAACGGCCACCCTCGGCGGCGTGTGGTCAGCGGTCGATTTCAGGCGCGACGACGTCGAAGCTCGCGATCAAAGCGACGAGATCCGCCAAAAATAGTCCCGGGCTCTTCGCTTCGATGATCCCCATCGCCGTGAAGCTGCCGGTGCGGAACCGGACGCGGTAAGGCTCGGCCGCGCCTCGACCGACCACGTAGCAACCCATGTCGCCACGCGCGCTCTCGATGCGGGCGTACGCTTCCCCGTCCGGCTTGATCTTCTTCGGGAGCTTCCCGAGGATGTCATCCTCCGGGTAGTCGTTGATTTTCGCTAGCGCCTGACGGACGATCTTGGCGGACTCGCGGCACTCCTTGACCCGAACATTGAAGCGGTCCCAGCAGTCCCCTACCGCGCCCGCCTCACCCGTTCCGATCGGAATGTCGAAGTCGAAGTCGTCGTAGACCGAGTAGTGGTCCTCGCGGCGAAGGTCCCAACGAACGCCGCTCGCCCGGAGGTTGGGACCGACCAGCCCCCAGTCCTTCGCTTCTTCGGCGCTGATCACCGCCACGTTGCCGAGGCGCTTGACGAAGATTTCGTTCAGCGTGATCAAGCGGTCGAACTCGCGCATTGCCGGCTCGAAATTGTCGAGAAAATGCAGCGCTTTGTCGCTCCAGCCTGTGGGGATGTCGAACGAAACCCCACCGATGCGGTGGTAGTTGTACGTGAGGCGCGCTCCGCAGAGCTCCTCCACCAGATCGTTGACATACTCGCGCTCACGGAGTGCCCACGGGAACGGCGTGATGGCGCCGATGTCCATCGCCATCGCGCCGAGCGCAACCATGTGGCTCGAAATTCGATTCAGCTCGCAGCTGATGACGCGCAGGTACTGGGCGCGCTTCGGCACCTCGATGCCCATCAACTTTTCGCACGCGCTCGCCCAGCACTCGTTGGCGAACATCGCCGCGACGTAATCGACGCGGTCGGTGTACGGCATGTAGCCCTGGTAGGTGCAGCGTTCGCCGATCTTTTCGATCGAGCGATGCAAGTAACCAACGTCGGGGATCGCCTTGCGGATGATCTCGCCGTCGCTCTTGATGATGAAGCGCAGCACGCCGTGGGTCGACGGGTGATGCGGCCCCATGTTGAGGGTCATCTCCTCGTCCATCTCGTTTGCGAAAACGACTTCAGACATGATTCAGGCCTGCGCCTTCTTCTCGGGGAGCTTGATGGAGAACAACTCGATTGGGTTCGCTCGAATCGTCGGGATGCCGTGATAATCGGAAGCTTCTTCGTAGTCCTTGCGGAGCGGGTGCCCCTCCCAGTCATCGGGCAAAAGGAGCCGACGCAAATCGGGATGGCCGTCGAAGAGCACTCCGAGGAGATCGAAACATTCCCGCTCCTGCCAGTTGGCGGTCGGCCACACGTTCGACAGCGTAGGCACCACCGGATCTTCGCGGTCGAGCAAGGCCTTTATGACGACCCGATGCTTCTTTGCGTAGGAGTAGACATGGTAGACGACGTGGATCTGCTTATCGTCGGGAAAGTCGATGCCCGTGATGCACTCGAGGTAGTCAAAGTGCAACGCCGCGTCGGTCTTCAGCTTGACGGCAACTTGCTCGATGCTGAACGGATCGACCTGAAACCAGGGGTCCTTGTTCTTGCCCACTTCGTGGAAGTCGAAGACGACATTCTCCCCGAGTTCGGCTTGGAGCTGCTTGAAAATGTCGTCGGCGTTCACGGTCAGTCGCGTCCGTTCATCAGGGAAGATTGGGGGGTCTTCGTTCGTTCAGTTCAGCGTCGGCGAGCGGGCGTGGACTCAGTCGGAGCTCGAGTCCAGCGCGACGAGCTCGTCAGCCGGGATGCCTACACCGTAGCGGTATTGGAGGTAGCGCTCGTTTTTGATGCGCTCCTGAATCTTCAGCAAGCCCTCGAGCAGCGCTTCGGGGCGGGGCGGGCAACCCGGAACGTAGACGTCAACCGGGATGATCTGGTCGACGCCTTTGCACACCGAGTACGCATACTGGAAGAGACCGCCGCAATTCGAGCAGCTGCCCATCGAGATGACGTAGCGCGGCTCGCTCATCTGGTCGTAGAGGCGCTTCACACGCAGCGCCATCTTGTAGGTGAGCGTCCCGGCGATGATGAACAAATCGCTCGAACGCGGGCTCGGGCGCGGCGCCGCACCAAAGCGCTCGAGGTCACCGCGCGGACCACCGGTCTGCATCAACTCGATCGCGCAGCATGCGAGGCCGAAGAGCATGTACCAGACGCTGTTCGAGCGGCCCCAGTTGATCAGCCAGTTGACGGCCTGATCGACACGCGTGGTGATCACGCCGCCACCGTCGTCGGAGTAACGGGAGTCGTAGCCCAGGGAGGGCGCCATCAGGTTCAGCTTCGGACCATCCATCGTGCAGCCTCGCTCTCGGAAAAAATTCAGCGACTTCGTCAGGCGGCTTCGTCGAAGGAGGCCGTCTCGTCGCCTGTCGGCGCGTCGGGAGCCTTGATCGCGCTCGAGGTGTCGAGTGCGCCGCGGGGGTCACCTTTGATCGAGCGGATCCACTCGAGGTCGCCCTTCACCCAGACGTAGACCAGGCCAAGCAGGAGGACCGCCACGAACAAGAAAATCTCGACGAAGGCGAACCAGCCTTGCCCTTGATCGACCCAGCGCCGGAACACCCGCGCCACCGGATAGATGAACGCGATCTCGACGTCGAACACGATGAAGATCAGGGCGATGATGTAAAAGCGCGGATTGAAGTTGAACCAAGCTGGGCCAACCGGTGCCTCACCGCACTCGTAGGTGTCGACCTTCTCCGTGTACATGTTGTTGGGGCGGATAAACTTCCCAAGCACCATCGATACAAAGATGAAGCCACCGGCGACGAGAAAGAACGCCGCCACGCTTGCGTAGGCCATCAACATGACGTTGGAACTCCTAGCCTTTCGGTGCCCGACAGTAAAGCGAACCTGACGAAAAGGCTCACATAATTCCGGTACGTACCGAGCCGCACCGTCGACCGGCTGCGCGAGCCCGTCAGCGCGGCCCGCCGTAACCCGGGCCCATGCCGGGGCCCATGCCGGGGCCCATGCCGGGGCCCATGCCGGGGCCCATGCCGGGGCCCATGCCGCCACCGGGTGGCATCGGTCGTGCCTGAGGGCCGCCGCGTCGTCCGCCGCCTCCGCGCAGGAGGTTGACGAGCAAGAGGAGAAGCACCACACCCCCGAAGGTCGCTCCACCAATCAGTAGGAAATTCAGCGGTTTTTTCTTCGCGGCAAGGGTGAGCACTCGGTCCGCGGTCACCGCGCTCGTGCGGCTCAACTTCGAGTCGTAGACGACCAGACGCGCCGAGTAGGTCTTCTTCGACTTGTCGACCACCTGCAGGTACTTCTCGCTCTCGGGGAGCTCGAACTCCGCGTAGGTCAGGCCCGCATCGACCGCGCGGCCGATAAGCTTGAGCGCAACGAGCTCCTGTTGGGCCTTCTTCGCTTCCTCGAGGCTCTTGCCTTTAAGCGACGCGGGCAGCTCTTGGTCGGCGGGCAAAAGGTAGAGCTTCGCGCGCTGCGAGTCGCTCGCCCAGCAGAAGTTGCCGAAGATCCGAACCCGGCCGCCCGGGTAGAGTTTGTCCTTCTGCGCCGCCGCCTCGGTCTGCTCGTAGTTGACGTCGAGCGGCCAGGCAGTCGGATCGATCCCGACCGGAACGTCGATGAAGTTGTCGCCACCGATCGGCGGGTCCGTGCTCTTGAACACGAGCTTGAAGGTCTGCTGAATGGTCGGCGCGACGCAGGGCACGCGCCACTTCACGATGTGTTGCTGATCGAAACGGCGTCGCACGGCGTCGACGATGCGGACACCCTTTCCCGCCTGGCCCTCGCGGACGATGTTGTAAAATCCGCCGATTTCGGGGTTCGCGAGCTCCGTCATGAATTGACGGGCGTTCGAGCGGAGCTCTTCGGTCTCGGCGTAAGGGAACCAAACCGAGATGATCGGCACGGGCGCCTTCGGGAGCGTTTTGTTCTCCTCCGGGAAGCGACCGCTCGTCATGTAGCTCTTCAGGAAGCTCGCCGCCGGCGCGGCCGAAGCCGCATCCGTACCGCCCGAGCCGTTGGAGAGAACGACCATGGCTTGATGCATCGGTCCCAAGACGCCGCCCGCATTGCCGAGCTCGGAGAAGGCGTCGGTCGCGCCCGTCTTGATAATGCTCATCAGCTGGCGGGTGCGCCCTTGGTCGGGGTAGGTGCGCGCCACGCTGTCGATGTGCGCCGTACCCGCGGCCTTCTTCGTCAACCAACCGCTCGGCTTCACGACGCTGTTGTCGTTGAAGAACATAATGTTGACGACGTCATTTGGCGTCATCGCGTTCACGAAGGCTCGCGCGACATCCTTCGCCTCGCGGAAGCGGGATCCCATGCTGTTGCCAGCGTCGACCATCAGCAGCCAGGCGGTGCCAACCCCATCTTGTGCTTTGCTGTCGCCCCACTTCGTCCGTGAAACGAACGAGGTCGGCATGTCTTGCCCGTCGACCGCCACGGTGAAATACGCGTTGTCCTCGAGCCATTTCAGCGGCGTGTAGAGCGCTTCCGGGCGCAGCAATGCCTCGGAGATGCAATCGAGGTTCGCGTCGCCGGTGAGTTCGGCGCAAGGGCTCGTCACCTGGCTATAGGGTTTGGTCTGGACGAGCTCGATCACCGTCGTCAAGAGCGGAGCGCCGTCCGCCATGCTGGCCCGCGGGTCGATGCGCAGGATGTGTGCCTGCGGTGCTGCGCTGACCACCGAAGTGGCAAGAACGACGGAGAACCCGAGCGTCGCCGCCCAGGTTCGTGGATGGGAATACGGGCGAGCCCGATGCTGAATGCCGTTGCTCATCGAGTGACGGTTCTAGACGATCGCCATTCGGGTCGCAAATGAAGGCGCCGTTCCGTCGCGAGCAGGCCTCGGCCAACGAGCCAAAGCTTCAGAAGTCGAGGAGCTTCTTTATCAGGGTCGCGCCGAGCCCATGGGCCGCCGCAAGCGCCGCCGAGCCAGCCTCGATCAGCACCTGGTAGCGCGCAACGTGCGAGGCTTCTTCGGCGAGGTCCGCGTCGCGTATCGCCGACACGGAGGCGTCGAGATTCGAGCGCATTCCCTGGCTGTGCGAGAGCGCGAATCCCAATCGATTCACGGCGGAACCCAGCCGCGTTCGCGTGGTCCCGAGGTCGACTATCGCAAGATCGATGGCGGTCAGCGCGGTGGTCGCATTGGTCGCAGCCGACCCCGTCACCGAGGTCGCAGCCAGGCCCAAATTCGATGCGCTGACGCCACCGAAACCGACCGAAATGAGGTCGTTCACAGTGCTGCCGATGCCGACCTGGAAGGCGATGGTCGTGTTGCTACCCGAGAGCAGCTGCGTACCGTTGAACGTCGTCGCGCCAGCCAAACGGTCGATCTCGGCGCGGAGTTCCTGGTACTCGACGTCGAGGGCGGCGCGCTCGGTCAACGTGAGCACACCATCTTTCGCTTCGACGGCGAGCTCGCGCATCCGAGTGAGCACATCGCCTATTTCGGCGGCGCCGTCGTCGGCCGTCGACGCCATCGAGATCGCCGTCGAGGTGTTACGCTCGGCGACGGAGTGGCTCCTCGACTGCCCATCCATCCTCGCGCTGAACGCCACGCCGGCTGCGTCATCGGCCGCGGAGTTGATTCGAAAGCCGCTCGAAATTCGCAACAGCGAGCGCTCGAGCCCAGCTTGGTTGCGATGCATCGCCTGCTGAATGAGCAGCGACGGCACGTTGGTGTATATCGAAAACGGCACGACGGATCTCGAGCTCAACCAGCTGAACGGTCCAAAGCTTGAGAACTTGAGCGCCCGCCATCAATTCTCGAGATGACCTCAGACGCGCCGAAGAAAGGCGAGGAGGCGCGCGGCGAGTTCATCTGCGTGATGCAAGAATGGAGTGTGCCCAAAGTGGGCAGGCGTTTCGATCGTGGCGCCTTCGGGAAGGTGCGCGCGGTAATAGGCCAACTGAGACGGCGGCAGGATGTGGTCGCGACAGCCCCAAACGAGGTAGACCGGCATCGCAAGAGCACCGAGTTCATGCGGCTCGAGGAAGCGCATTCGAGGCACGTCGTCGAGCAGCAAAGCGAAGTGCTTGCGCTTGAACTTGCGACGTACCCCCCACGCGTACACATGGCGCGTCGCCGCCTCGCGCGCGGTTTCGGGCCATCCCCGCGCCGCTCGCTCGGCCGTCGGGGACAGGCGGTCGATGAACCTGAGGGCTTCACCGTGCGTCCGCACGTCGAACGTTTTCCTGAAGGCATCGAACTCATTGGGCGCAAACGGGGCGCCGCTCGGCGAGCAGAGCGCGAGCGCGCGAACTTTATTTGGACGCCGCAGCGCCGCCTGAACGGCAAGCCCACCCGCCATCGAGCTTGCGAAGATCACGGTCGGCTCGTCCACCACCGCGTCGAGCGCGGCGAGCAACGCCTCGAGCATCGCCGCCGGAAAGAGGCCACCGGCCGGCACAGTGCTGAGCCCGTGCCCTGGCAGATCGGGGAGCACGATGCGCTGTACATGAGGGAGCAGCCGCTTCGAGAATTCGCCGTATTGCGAAGCGCCCGACGCGCTGAAGCCATGAAGCATCATCAGCGGCGGGAGCGTCCCTTTGCCTCGCATGTCGAGCAGATGGAGCGAGTCCGCCGGGCCAGTTCGAATGCGCCTCGCCTGCGCACCGCGCGCCCGGTAGTAGGCCGCGAGGGCGACTTCGTAGAATTCGATTCCTTCGGAGGAGGCAGGCACGCAGCTTCACGATGGCAAACGTGCGCGCCGCTGTCCAATGGCGACGCAAAGCTACGTGGCACAGCGCCCGTCCCTAGACGATGCGCAACCCAGGCGCGGCAACGTGGGTGCGCCCGCCACGAAATCGGCATTGAACGTGGACGTCCGCCGCGACCGCCTGGGCGAGTTCTTCGTCGGTCGTCGACACGACGAGCATCGCGCGACGGGACGCGGCCTGGAGCGCTTCGATGACGAGTGCGAGACTCGCCGAGTCGAGAGCGAGTTCGTCGAGCTCCACGACCATCACTTCCTCCGCGGCGAGCTGCTGCGCCGCAACGAGAACGACCAACGCTTGCCGCGTGCCACGGGACCACAGGCTCGACGGCAGACGCGCCTCGAGACCTGGGCCGAGTGTCTGCGAAATCGCAAGCGACACGCGCCCGTCGGCATCACGGATGACGATCAGATCGTCGAGACCGGGCACGATGTTGCGCAGCGTCTCGAGAAGCCCGGCGTACGAGCGCGAACCCTTCAGGCGCAAAATGGCAGCGGCGACGTTGCTTCCATCGGGACGCATTCTCCCGTCATCGGCGGCGCACGGCGCCAGCATTTGCGAGGCATCGAGGCTGAGACGAAACACGTTCCGCGTTACGACGTGGCGGCCGAGCGCTCGCTGTCCGAGGGGCGACGCGAGCATCGACTCGTCGTGCGAAAGGAGCGCCGTCGCATCAGCAAATTGCGCGGCCACGTCGGCTCGGCGCGCGTGCACGAGGCTTACGCCCTGGTGCAGAACATCCCATTGTTCCTCGACGATCGCCCAAGCGTCGTCGGCCGTCGTTTCGAGCACGATGCGGTGACGCCGATAGCTGTGCTCGAGCGCTTCGCGCGTGGCGGCCACCCGTTGCTCGAGGGTGACGGGGCCGCGGCCATGGCCCATCAACGTCGCGAATCCGCCGCGGCGCGCAACCGCCCCCTTGGCATCGGTCGCCAGCTCGTGGGCGAGAACAAGCGTGTCGACCACGTTGCTCTTGCCGCTCGCGGTAGGACCGTAGAGCACCGTGAATGGGCCAAAATCGAGCGAAAGTTGCTCGAGGCTCGTGAGGTTTGCGACCTCGATGCGCCGCCACCGGCCGCCGAGCAGCCGCTCTTTCACGTCCCGAGGGTCGGGCGCTTGAAGCAGTCGCTTGCGCCAGCCGAACAGCATGCCGGCGCGGTGCGCGGCGGTGTTCGCGGAGAGCCCTGCGACGTCACGGAACCACGCAATCACCTGGTCGCGAGAAGGCGGCTCGGCGGACACGATTCCAGGCGCGAGCGCCGTAAGGCTCGGGCTCTCCGTTACCGCGCGGCAGAGCAACTCGCGCTCCGCCGTACTGCCTGCTTCGCAGGCTGCCACTTCACGCCCGAGCGCCGTAAGCACGAACGGCTCGTCACCCTCGAGCAGGCCGAGAATGCGCGCCGACGCGACGCCGTACGACACCTGTCGCAGCGCGACGCCGCTCGTCGCCGCTATCTCTGCCCGATCGCTCGCGCCTTGTGCGAGGGCATCGACGATCTCGCGCGTCCGCTCGAGCGTCGCTTGCGGCACCCAGGCTCGCGTCACGGACAGTCGACCACCGTGACCGAGTAATTGACCGCCTTGGAGGCCCCGGTCACCGAGACGTCGTAGGTGTGACCCGGGGCCGCTGTCCAGCC
Source organism: Polyangiaceae bacterium (assembly GCA_947475525.1). Lineage (GTDB taxonomy): Bacteria > Myxococcota_A > Polyangia > Polyangiales > Polyangiaceae > SYFR01. The sequence goes on from CANJMI010000018.1 coordinate 32,740, forward strand.
TTTCGGGTTGAAGCGTAGCGCGGTCGCCGAGCCGTAATTCGGCAAGAGCTCAACGGTTCCCACGGGCATGTCTTTGCCACCGTCAGCGACGGAGACCTTGCCTCCCGCGAGGTTGATGCCGTCGCTTTGAATCGTCCACCCCGTCGAGTCGAGCGATTCGAACGTGACGTTCCACGCCTCGAAAGGCACCTCGCCCGCGGGAGGCCACGCCGCGTAGGCTTGACCCGCGTTGCCGTTGCCGCCGAGCACGGACATGCACGAGTACGCGTTTGTCGAGCCCAAACCGATCGGACCGAGCGAATTGGACAGGATCCAGCGGCGGTGCCCGATGGTCGTGGGGTTTCCAGGATCCGTCATGTACAAGTCCACCGCTTGCACGCCCGCGGTGGTCGCGATGTTGCTCTCGCCAGCGGTCGCCGCGCCGAGGTCGGAAAAACACTTCCACGAATTGGGGGGAAAGTGCGAGAGCTGTTTGTTCGCGTCCATCATCAGCGAGCAGGCTTGCGCGCCGTTGTTGCGTGCGGCGTCGAGCAGGACGGGCGGCAAGCCCGCAAGCGCACGGTAGAGATTCACGAGTGCGAGCGCACGCACGCGCCCCTCGGCCGCCACGTCGCCCGCGCTGCAGCTTGCGAGCGCGCCACTCCAAGCGCCTTCCGCCAAGTTGGCTCGCGCCGACTTCCACTGTTCGCAGGCCGTGGGCATCCCGCCGCTCGACGAGGAGACGCTCGTGGTCACCGAGGACGAGGTGTCGGCAACGCTCATCGACGCGCCTCCACTCCCTGTGTTCGCCATCGACGACGACGTGGACGCGCCTCCGCCCCCAGAGGCTGCCGAACTGCCGCCACTCTCGCCTCCGCTGCACGCCGCCAGCGAAAGTCCGAGAGCCGCCGCTGCCATGTAAACGCGAGTCATCGCTCGATTGTAGCGACCCGTTCACAAACACGCGATAGCCAACGCAGCACCCCAATCGGACCTCGAGCGACGAGCCCGAAGCTCAGGCGAATTCAACGTCGAAGGACGAACGAGACGGTGATGAGCCCAATCAGCAACGCGACCATGAGAAGCGCAACCCACTGCGGCGGCGGCTGGCGTTTGCGCAACACCGAGGCGAGCTCGCGCGCAAGCTCCGCTGGGATTCGAGGCTGCCAACGGTCGCATTCACCAATGAAAAAGCGCACTTCACGCGGTAGCGCAAGCACGTCGAGTTCCGTCCCATTCGACGAGTAGCTCGCGTTTGCAGCGCGCAGGTCGAGCGTGCGCTCGGCATCCCAGACACGTTGAACCTCGCCATAAATCGGCAACGTCGGCGAGGTTTTCTCCTCCCCCCTCGCCATCGAAAGCTCGGCGACAATCGCGTCCGCGTAGGCCACCTGCCCCTCGGCCCGCCGGTCGACCTGAGCGAACACCGCTTCGACCGCACGCGCTCCAAATTGCACTTCTTCAATCGTCGCCGGGACGCCATCGGTAGCGCCGCGATAACCGCATCCGGGTTCGACCAGCGTGACCGCTTGCAGCGCCGCGACGAGCGACTCTTCGTCGAGCACGCCACCGCTGAGATGACGCAGCAGCCTATCGACCATCGAGGAGGGTGGCTCCAAGCCGAGCCGTGACTCGCACTCCTCCCCGCCCATCCCGCCTGCTTCGAGCTCCGCGGCGCGAGCCCCGAACGACCACGGAGACTTGCCCCCGCCTGCCGCATCGACCTCGAACATGAGCACGCCACGGCGTTCATCGACGGCCACGCGGTACACACGCAGCCGCTCCTCGCGCACGATTCGCTCGGACTTGATTCCCGAGATGCAGACGAGCGGCAGGTGGGCGAGCCAACGGTGGGCGTGAGGCTGTACGTCGGCATCGATCAGACGTTCGGGAAGGACGAGCGCGTAATCTTCGATGAGCTTTTCATCGAGCGCCTGGCGTTCCACAACCCAGAGCGTGTGCCGCGCGTCGAGGAGGCGCTGCCGGCGTCCTATCGTTCCGACGGGCAACCCAGGAAGGTCGAAGAGTTGGCCTGCGCCACGGCCGAGTTTCAGCTCACCGTCGTCCGAAACGTACAAGCGACGAGGGACCCAGACGCGCTCGGGGATCGGCATCGCCCGGGAAGGTAGGCAGGTCCGTCGCCGAGGGCAATGGCGGGAACTGTCACGAGCCCCCGCCGCCAGCTCCGCCGCCAGGCCCCGTCGTCACGATGGACGTCGCGATGCACGTCGCCCGCTAGGCGCATGGCCGTTATTCGAGCTATAAAGACCCATGCTTTTATGCCGACTCACGCACCGAGTAGCCTTCGTCGCATTGGTTTCCATTGGAGGCGCCAGCGCGTGCAGCGCGTCGGGCGATGCGACGAACCCTGGCCAAAGCTCGGTCGCGACCACCGCGACGGGAACCGTCACCTCAGGCTCGGGTGGGGCCGCGTCATCGGGGGGCAATGGCGGCACGGGCGGGGCCGCGAGCACCACGACGAGCAGCGGCCAAGGCGGCCAAGGCGGCGCGGCTACGCAGCCTAAGCCGGAGTGCACCGACCCTTCGCAGTGCAAGCTCGTCAACGACTGCTGCGCATGCGCCTCGGTGTCGGCGGCCGTAAAGCCCCCCAAATGCGGAATCGACGCCTGCCTTATCGCGACGTGCGAGTCACTCGGAGAGATCGCCCCGGAGGCCGCTTGCTCGGCGGGTCGCTGCACGATGTTCGACTGTGACGCGACCAAAGTGATGTGCAAAAAAGCGACGCCCAACTGCCCGGCCGGTCAGGTCCCGCTCGTTGAAGGCGAGTGCTGGGGCGGCTGCGTACCGATTCAACAGTGCAGCAACATCGACGATTGCGCGAAGTGCAACCTCGAGACCCAAGTTTGCGTGACCGAGGTGTTCAAGGGCGGCCCGAAACGCCACTGCGTCGATGTCGCCCCGGGCTGCAACGGCAAGCCGTCGTGCGAGTGCATGGGCCAATCGGTCTGCACGGAGCCATTCGACACGTGCTCGAATGACAACGGCGCGATCATCTGCGGCTGCACGAAGTGTTGATCGACCGCGCGTCGTGCACGGCCTCAAACTCGATGGCGCCTTCGTCCTACACCCTTACGAAGACGCCCCTTGCAACCTATCGCCGCGCCGCGAGCGGCCGTGATACGTTCCGCGCGAGGCCAAACACATGATTACCAATACGTTAAGCAAGTTGATTTTCGCAGGCGCAAGCGTGTGCGCGTTGGCGCTGGGCTGTAGCAGCGAAACCGACACGGGCACAACATCGACCACGTCGACCACGTCGACCACGTCGACCACGTCGACCACCGCGACCACGTCGACCAGCGGGACCACGTCGAGCGGCGGCAACGCGGGGACCTGCGCCCAAGCTGTCGACACCGAGTGCGAGAAGTGCGGCGCCGCGAAGTGCAAAGCCGAAGCTCTCGCGTGCGCGGAGCTCTCAACCTGCGACGCCAGCGGCGAGGCGACCGGCGGTTGCCTTGCGCTCGTCAACTGCGCCGCAACGAAGTGCGCAGCCGAGTTGGCTTGCGTCCTCAACGAGTGCGCAGCCGAGCTCGAGAGCGCCGGCGGCCTCGCAGGTGCGGCCACGACGGCAGCGCAAGGTCTCGGCACGTGCGCCCAAACGAACTGCTTGGCGGAATGCCTGGCGGGTGGCGCGGGTGGCGCGGGTGGCGCGAAGTAAGCGCGAAGGCTAACGTCTCGCTGCGATGAGCGAGAACGCCGCCAACGAAGACACCGTCTGGTTTCACTCCAAGAAGAGTGTCGGGCTCGTGGCCCTCTTGTTCGTTCCGCCGATCGGCGCCAGTTTGACGCTGGTCGGCGTGATTCGAGAGGGTCGCCCACTCCTTGGGCTCCTGGTCGTTGCAATCACGCTCGCGGTGTTTACGCTCTTTCTCCTCCCGACGAGGTACGGCATCGGCGCGCACTCGCTCGTCGTGCGCACCGGGGTTCTCCGAGCGCGCGTGCCGCTGACGCGAATCCGTTCAGTCCAGAGCAACCGCGCCTGGAGTTCACCCGTGCTTTCGCAGGACGGGCTCTTGGTGAGCTGGGGCGACGGCCGGTTCGAACGGACGCGGCTCGCACCGAAGGACCGCGACGCTTTTCTCGAGTGCCTCGCGGCAAAGACCGGGCTCGTGCGCGACGGAGACGACCTCAGCAAACGATCGGTCGTTTCAACGGACTCCGTGCTCTCGGTTTGAATCTAGCCCCGCAGCGCCTCCAAAGGAGAGACGCGCGCCGCCCGTACCGCCGGCAAAAACCCACCGAGGATACCGACGACCGCCGCTGCGACGAGCGAGCCTAAAATGATCGAGGGCGTCGGCTGAAAGCTGAACACCATCTCCGACCAGGTGGACTGATTGAGCACCGAGAACTTGAGCGACCCCGTCCCAAGCGCCGCGACGACGCCGATGACCCCGCCGAGGAGCGCGAGCAGCACCGACTCGAAGAGAAACGAGATCAGGATCCCGATTCGCGAGAAGCCGAGCGCCCGAAGCACACCGATTTCGCGGCGTCGATTCGCGACCGATGCGTACATCGTGTTCGACGCACCGATCATCGCACCAAGCGCAAAGCACATGGCGATAAGCGTCCCGAGAATGCGGATGAACTTGCCCGTCCCTTCGGACGCCTTCTCGTAGTAGTCGGTCTCGCGCATCGCGAGCAGCCCGAGTCGCTTGTCTTGTTCAACGTGGGTCTTGAACGTGTCGAAGGACTCGAGCGCATCGAGTTTGACCCGCACGCTCGAGACCGTAGCGCCTCGTCCGAAAGACGACCGCACGATGTCACCGTCCACCCACACCTCGGATTCATGCGCGGAGCCGCCGTCTTCGAAGACGCCGACGATCGCAATCGGCCGGTTTTTCTTGATATCGAAGCTCTGTCCGAGCTCAATTCCCTTGAAGCGGCCCCGGATCTTGGAGCCAATCATGGCTTCGTCCGCACCGGGCGTCGGGCGGCGTCCATCTTGCAACTTCACCGTCGGCCGCAGCTTCTCTCCGGTCTCGGTGATGCCACGGAGCTGAAGGTTGCTGACCCCGGCCGAGCCGACCTTCTCAGCCGCGATGATCACGACCGTCTCGCCCGCCCCGATAGGCTGCCCTCCTTCGCGACGCACACCCGGCATCGCCAGCACCAAGCCAACTTGCTGCTCTTCAACCGTGCTTCCGAGTTCGGCATCGCTCCCATTGCGCAAGACGATCGCCACATCGGCGCGACCCGCCGAGCCGAGCGTGCGCCTGACACCTTCGGCCAGCATCATCGCGCTGGCGAGGACCCAAACGACCAGCGATATGCCAAGCGCAGTAGCGAGCGTCGTCGCGCGACGCACGACCAGGCTCCGCAGGTTGTAGCGAATGGGGATGAGCATCGTTGTTCCGTTCCGGCCGCCAGGTCGACGACCCATCGAGCCTCAAGCAAGCTTGCGGAGTGCGTCGGTGACTTTCACGCGCGCGGCCGTACGCGCGGGCAGCAGTGCAGCGGCGACACCGAGCGCGACGGCGAGTCCGAGGGCGGCCACGGTCGCGCCGAAAGGCAGACGGAACACAGGAAAGATGTTGCCCATGTTCTCTTCGAGAAAGCGCCCGAGCATCCCCTGGATCAGCGGAAAGGCGATCGCCACGCCCAGCGCACCACCGAAGAGACCGAGCACGCCGGCCTCTCCGACGACGAACCAGCGGAGATGGGCGGGCATGAAACCGATCGCGCGCATCGTGGCAAATTCTTGCGTTCGCTCCCGCACACCCATCGCGATGGTGTTGCCAAGAATCAGCGTCATGATGAGCAAAATCGCTAGCGAAATGGCGTCGAACGCGTGAAGCACCGCCGAGAACCCCGCGAGAAAACTGGCCTGAAACGTGTGCTCGTCCTGGCTCAGCGTTTGGGTATCCTTGTCGTCGAAGGCGCGATCGATCGCGACCCCGATTTCGGCTGTGCGAGCAGGATCGTCAACGCGGCTAATGGTCCAACCTATCGTGTCGCGCCGAGCCTCAGGCAGCGCCTGATTCAGATAATCCCAATGGAAGAAGAACGACGACTTGTCGACGTTGCGTGACGTCGCGCGGTAAGTCCCGCGGATGGTGAAGGTCCACGGCGTGTCGGCGGGGTAGATGCCCGTCTCCAAGTTGACGACCTCGCCGACCTTCCAACCCATCACGTGCGCGAGGGACTCACCGATGATGGCCCCCGTGCGGTCCGCTTTGTAAGCGGCCAGCTCCTCCGGCGAGACCTGTTGCTCGCTCATCACATCGAAGTAGCCATCGTCGCAGGCGAACTGCCCGAAGAACTCACGCTCGTGCTTGGGGTCCTTGCCGCCGAACCAGTTGCAGTAGGTGGACGCCTTGACTCCGGGCATCGCACGAATGTCCTCGATGTAACGCTTCGGGAGCGGCATCACGAAGGTGACCTTGTGGCGTGTGACGAGGCGATCTTTGGCGGCGAACTCGGCGCCCCCGGTCCATGCGGCCACGACCGTGCGCAGCAGCAGAAAGGTGACGACCGCAACGGCGACACCGAGCAGGGTGAGCGAGGTCCGAACCTTGTTGCGAAGCAGGTTCCGCGCGGCGAGCGAGGCGAGCGTCACGCGTGCACTTCCCCGTGGGCCTCGACGCTGAGGCGTCCCTTATCGAGGTGGTGGATGACGCCCGCGCGAGCCGCCGCAGCGGGGTCATGGGTCACCATGATGATGGTCTTGCCGAGCTTCTCGTTCAACGTCTCGAGGAGCGTGAGGATCTCGTCGGCGCTCTTGCGATCGAGGTCGCCTGTCGGCTCGTCCGCGACGAGCAAGAGGGGATCATTGACGATGGCACGCGCGATCGCGACGCGCTGCTCTTGGCCGCCCGATAGCTGCCGCGGAAAGTGGTCCATGCGGTCTTCGAGCCCGACCACGCGGAGCGCCGTCTGTGCTCGACGACGTCGCTCGCTCGCGGCGACGGGCGCGAGCAAGAGCGGCAGCTCAACGTTCTCGGCGGCCGTGAGGACCGGCAGGAGGTTGTACGATTGGAAAATGAAACCGACGCTCGAAGCTCGAAACTTCGCGAGCCTGGCTTCACTGAGTTTGTCGATGCGCTCACCGCCGATATCGATCGTTCCAGCCGTGGGCTTGTCGAGTCCCGCGATCAAGTTGAGCAACGTGCTCTTACCGCTTCCACTCGGACCCATCAGCGCAGCGAACGAGCCCCGCGGGACATCGAGGTCCAAGCTCTCGAGGATGCAAAGGCTCTCGCCTCCGCGCTCGTAGGTCTTCGTGATTCCACGGAGACGGATGAGGATGTCATCTGGCTTGTTCATGTCGCGCCCTTCTCTTTCACAGGCATGCCGTCGGCCAACTCCGGCCGCGGATCTTTGACGATTCGTGTCTTTGGCGGCGGCCCCGACTCGAGAATGAAGCCGTTTCCGAAGGCCTCTCCAACGCTCACCGGAGTCAATCGAATGCTCCCGTCGACGATCACCCAAACGGCCTTCGCTCCGCCGCGAGAGACGAGCGCCGACGCCGGCACGACGATCTTGTCGGGCTCTCGGAGTGCCGCTTGGTCGAGCGCCTTTTGAAGAAAGCTTACGCGCGCGCTCATCTCCGGACGCAACGCGGACGGCGGCGTGATGAAACGAACTTTAACGAGCGCGGTGGCCTTCGCGCGGTTGAGGCGCGGCCCGATCTCGACGACCTGACCTTGGAAGCGTTCACTCGCAAACGCGTCGAGCACGATCTCGCACGGAGCCTCCGCTTTGACCTTGGCGAGACGCCCCTCGGGCACGTCGACCTCGACGAGCAGCGTGGCAAAGTCCGCAAGTTCGACGAGAATTTTCGCCGGGCTCGCGACGTCGCCGACGCTCGCGGGCTTGGTCATCGCGGTGCCGTCAATCGGCGCCACGATGCGAAGGTTTTTCGACCCGACAGCGAGGCTCGCCACTTCCGCGACGGACGCGCGACTGTCAGCCTCGGCGGCCGCGATGGTCGCGGCGAGGGCCTTCAGACGCGCGGCGAGCGTCTCGACTTCAGCACGTGTCCCAGCTCCGCTATCCGCGAGCTTTTTCTGCCGCTGGTACTCGAGATCGATTTCGGCGCTGTTCGCACGGGCCGTCGCGACCCGAGCCGTGTCCGCCGCCGCCCTGGCTTGCCCGACCGCTATCGACGAGTTTTGTTCGTCCGGATCGAGCTCGAACAGCACGTCGCCCGCTTTCACGCGGCCGCCCTCTTGGACGTTCACCTTGCTGACGCGACCGACGACCTTCGCGGCAACGTTCGCCGTCGCTTGCGGAATCACGTAACCCGTCGCGGTGATGTCCACGTCCGCGTGCACCGGTGAAACACTCGCAATTTCAGTGACGAGCACCTCGGACTTGAAAAACCGCAACTCGAGGTAAGGCTTGGACACGGCCACGACGCCGGCCAGCGCTCCGAGCACGAGCACCGTCCCAAGCACACCACGCAAGCCTCGATTCGGCCCCTTCGGTGTGCGGTCGATTCGCAGGGACGCAAGGTCGTCGGCAAGCGTTTGGTTCATGGCAGGAATGGGGCGGTGTAGCGCGCTTCTTCGCCCTGCGAAAGGGCGAGGTCGACGATTCAGAGCGCATCCACGCGAACGCGCCACAGCCAGCCGGGCTCGGGCCAGTCAGGATAGAGGTACCGCTGCTCACCGATGCGAAGTTCTGGCGGTTCGAGAATGGTCACGTCGAGGCCGCGCTCGTCTTTGGTTTGCGCGTAAAACAAAAGCGCAGACCACGTGTCGGGATGGAGCACCGGGTTCGAGAGAGACATGACACTGGCGCGAAAACGGCGGCTCGGTAAGTGAGCCGCAGGCACCGCGACCTCGACGGTTTCGCCTCCGAAAACGAGACGGACACGGCGCGGCGCGGCCACGTTCGAGTCGGCCGCGTCGCCGGCGAAAATCGAGAGGGCGCCCGATGTGGTTTCTTTTCCGGCGATCACGCGAAGCCGAAGGATCCGATGGGCGTCGTCGGCATCCGCACCCGTTGCCACGCGATCGACGAGCTCGAGCGTCACTGCCTGACCCGGGTAGGCCAGCGCGACCCGAACGACGAAGGTCGACACGTGCCGATAACCGACAGGCAAGTCCGTAGGGGCGGCGGCCGCGCTACCGTTCACGCTCGCCGACCCAACCTTGTTACGAGCCCCGTGCGCGACGCCAGACTCCTCGGCAGGACTCGTGACCGCGACCGCAGGAATGCTGGCCACCGACGCGCTCACGCTAGCGAGGGGTGAGCCCGGCGACGTCTCGGAGTTTCGATTCGCACGGCAACCGTCACAGCCCGCGAGCAGCGTCGCAAACACGAGCAGCGTAGCGACGCGGTGGTAGCGGAGCCCAGTCACGCACAGCATGGTGCCACAACGGCGCAACATCGGCACAGCCGAACAAGCACCGCAACGAGGCATCAGCCGAAGAGCCAAACAGCGATGAGGCGTCAGCCGAAGAGCCAATAAGCACCGCAGCCCCGCAGCACCGCAGCATCGAAACGTAGTGGGCCATGATGGACTTGAACCATCAGCCAATGGATTAAGAATCCACTGCTCTACCAATTGAGCTAATGACCCAGCGCGGTCGTTTCGTAGTCAAATCGCCGCGGCAGCGCAACGGATTTTTCGCGTGCGTGTGGTAAGCGAAAGCCCCATGTCGAAGAAGAGCCTGCTCGTTTTGCTTGCGCTACCGGCCTTCGTCTCTGCCTGCACGCCCTCGGCGGCGGCTCCTTTGATTGACGCGACCCATCCTACGAAGGACGCGCCGTCGGCCACGACCGTGCCCTTGAACCTACTCGCGCGCGCGGAGTTCAACCGGCTCGCCGTCGAGCTCGGCACGCCGATCTTTTGGGACAGCGACGCGAACGCGAACGGCGCCATCGATCCGAGTGAGCTCGCCGTGTTGTGGCTCGGCGTCGACCCCACGGACCGTACTCAGTGGGTCGAAGGAGGCGCGTTCACCAAGCGATTCTTCGACGACTATCAGCGCGTGCGGCAGTTGCGGGCTCACGATGCAGGGCCGCTCGCTCCGACTCCGCAAGACGCCACGCGCGCCGCGCTCCTCAGGCGCGAGCTCGACCAAGGCCGCCCCTCGCTGATTCGCACGAGCCTCGTGTCGGCGACGCCTGCCGAGCGTGCACTCGTGCAGCACGTTCTCGCGGCGTCGCGTCACATCGAACGGATTTTTCACCAGCAAGTCGGCAGCGAGCCGTTGCGCGCACGCTTGCCCGCTGGCGAAGGACCCGAGCGAATGGTGTTCTACCGAAACCAGGGCCCCTGGTGCGTCGCGCCGGAAACCGAGGGAAATCCCGCATGCAACGCACTTCCAGGCCAACCGAAGAAAGTGTCGGGCCTGTATCCAGAAGTTCTGCAAGCGAACGGCGCCTTCTGCGACGGCCTCAAAGCCGAGCCCAACGCAGCCGAGCTACGCAGTCCGTTTACAGTCGTCCGCGGGCTGCCTGGAAAGCTCACGGCAGTCCCCTACCACCTCGCTTACGCCGAACCGATGGCTGCCATCAGCGGCGAGCTGCGCGCAGCATCGGCCGGCCTCGGTGCCGACGAGGCGGCGCTGAAGTCGTACCTCGAGGCCGCGGCGAAGGCGTTCACCGACGACAGTTGGGAGCAAGCCGACGAAGCCTGGGCGAAGATGAGCGTCAGCAACTCGAAGTGGTACCTGCGCATCGCCCCAGATGAGGTCTACTTCGAGCCGTGCAGCTTGAAAGCGGGCTTCCACACGAGCTTCGCGCGAATCAATCAAGACTCGCTCAGGTGGCAGAGTTTGCTCGAGCCCCTGAAAGCCGACATGGAGCGTGCTCTCGCCGCGGCGGCAGGTGCGCCTTACGCCGCGCGCGCGGTCTCCTTCCACCTGCCGGACTTCATCGACCTCGTTCTCAACGCCGGTGACTCACGCGATCCGCACGGCGGCACGGTTGGGCAGAGCCTGCCAAACTGGGGGCCGGTCGCGAACGAAGGCCGCGGTCGCACGGTCGCGATGACGAACCTCGGAACCGACGCCGACAGCCGCGCCGACCTCGAGAAGCTCGCGCGCTCGGTGCTCTGCACGGCAACGATGAGCGCGTTCACGTCGGACCCGGAGCCGCAGCTGATGGGCACGGTGCTGCACGAAGCGACGCACAACCTCGGGCCCGCACACGAGTACCGCGTCGGGAACAAAACCGACCGCGAGATCTTCGGCGGTCCCCTCGCCAGCATGCTGGAAGAACTGAAAGCGCAGACCGGGGCGCTCTACTTCACCGACTGGCTGGCTGCGCGCCACGCCATCGGGCCGAAGCTCGTCCAAGAGGCACATGTTCGAAGCATCACCTGGGCGTTTGGGCACATCTCGCGCGGAATGGCCGCGGCCGATGGGCAAGCGCGCCCGTACAGCCAGCTCGCGGCGATTCAAGTCGGGTGGTTGCTCAAGGACGGCGCGCTCGCGTGGCGCGCAACGGAGCCCGCGGCGAACGGCGAAGACCAAGGCTGCATGGAGATTCGCACCGACGCGTTTCCGAAAGCCATCGACGCTCTGATGAGACAAGCCGCGGGCATCAAATCCCGCGGGGATGTCGACGGCGCAAAGAAGCTCATCGCCGAGTTCGTCAACGTCACAGGCGACGCGCTATCGCTTCGTGAAACCCTGCAAAAACGTTGGCTTCGCGCTCCAAAGGCGAGCTACGTTTACGCGATCGACGGCTGAGACATCACGAGACGCGACGCGCGAACGGATGCTCGCTGAGCGGGCTCGCGAGGCCACGCGGCGGCACGATGGGCGCTCGGAATGTCGCGCTCCGTCGAGGCCCCGCCGCAATCCGACTGCGAGGCCGCAACCACCGCGAGAGCTCCCGGCGCTCGGGGCGGCTGAGATCGAGAAACGCGAGACCGAGCCCGGTGCCACCTTCGCCTTGGCGGCGGCCGTGCGCTGCGCGAGCGACGTGCGCAAACACGGTGAGCTCACTCAAGCCCCAACCAAACGCCGGATGAAACGCGACGACCACGTCCTCGCCCGTATCGACGGGCAGCGCGGTCTCCAAAAAAATGCCGCCCTCCGAGAGGTCCGTCCCCCACGCGAGCCGGGGAGCATCATCGTCGCGCGTGTAAAGCTCGCAAGGCAGCTCGACCAAACGGCGAGCATATCCGCGACCAGCGAGAAGGTGTTGGCAAGGGGCTTTCATGCGTGTGCCGGATCGTTGCTGAGACGAGGAGCCGGGGCCAACTCTCGGTGCGCGGGCCTTCCACGCGCAGCCGCCCTGGCCGAGCGCCTCGGGCTGGTTGACGCGACCCGCGATGCGCTGCACAGGCGTTGGCCATGACGATGCTCCCCGAGCGATTCGAGGCGAAGGTCCTGCTCACTGGTGCGAGCGGCTTCGTTGGTGGACGACTTCGTGATGCGCTCCTCGAGGCTGGCGCGGAGGTGCTCGCTCTACGGCGCGGAAGCTCACCCGAGCCGAAGTCAGCGTCCGCCATTCGCGCCCGTTCGGTGGTCGCCGAGTACGACGACACCGACGCGCTCGCGGCCCTTATCTCGACAGAGAAACCCGACTTCATCTTCCATGTCGCGGGGGCAACGAAGGGTGTCCACTACAGCGATTTTCAGCGCGCCAACGTGATGCCCACTCGCAACTTGTTACGCGCGGTCCGTGAGCATCACCCCGCGGTCTCGCGCTTCGTGCTCGTGTCATCCCTCGCGGCGTTCGGACCCTCGTCGCCCGCAAAGCCGCACCACGAGACGCACGCACCTTCGCCCATCGAACACTACGGGCGGAGCAAGCTCGAGGCCGAACAGGTGCTCGCCGCGGAGGCGGGCGGCGTGCCCTGGACGGTGCTCCGACCGAGCGGAGTGTACGGCCCCGGCGATGCCGATTATTTCAATCTTTTTCGGGAAATTTCGAGCGGTCGCAACGTCTTCTTCGGCAACCGTCATCGATGGTTCAGCGCGGTGTACGTCGATGATTGCGTGCGCGCCTTGGTGCTCGCGGCGAAGAGTGAACGCACGCGGCAAGAAGCTTATTTTCTATGCGACGGGACGCCGATCACGTGGGAGACGTTCCAAGAGGCGATCGTCGGCGCGAACGGAAAAAAGGTGATGACCCTCAATCTCCCCGAAGTTTTAGTCGACATTGCAGCGGTCGGCGGGGAGTTGCTCACGCGTATCGACGGCAAGCCACGGCTGTTCAATCGCCAGAAGGCCATGATGAGCTCGCAGGCCGCCTGGACCTGCGGACACGCCTTGGCCAAAGAGCATTTCGGTTACGTGCCCGAGGTGCAAGTCGCGGAAGGCGTGCGCCGCGCACTCGACTGGTACCGCGCCGAACGCTGGCTGTGACCCGGTGCCGCCACGGCTCACGCGCCAGGGCAAGCAGACACGCCGCGACGCACTCGCACCCCGGAAAGGCGCCCGGTTTCGGCGCTGGACTCGGCCGCGCGAAACCGCTATCCCTTCGCTATCCGCGCCTGTAGCTCAGCTGGATAGAGCGTCAGACTTCGAATCTGGGGGTCGGGGGTTCGAATCCCTCCGGGCGCGCCAAGCAAATGACCGAGGATCCTGCGATCCCGACGCTTGAGGTCGTGGGCCGACGTGGGCAGAAGACGGCCCCCTGCGAAGACCTCGTGACGGAGGCGCGGAGGATCCTCCTCGACGTGGCCGGTGGCCGTGTGCCCGAGGTCGAGGCCACCCATCGACTGGCTCGCGGCTGGCTGGAGCGGCAGCGGGGCGGCGGTGGCGGTGGCGAGAACGTGCCACTCACTCCATGACGCGAATCGTGTGCTCACGTAGGCCGCGTCAGGTTAAAACCGTACACCGTGACCATCGTCGGCCTCTACCCTCGCGACGAACCTCGTCCAACATCGAGTGGGGCCGAGAGGCGGCTGTGGAAGGCGCTCAAGACCGGCCTGCCCGATGGCTGGGTCGCCTGGCACTCGATGAAGGTGCGCGCCCCCCTCGGGCAAGACGGTGAGAGCGACTTCGTGCTCGCGATCCCCGACCGCGGCCCGCTGGTGCTCGAGGTCAAAGGCGGCACGATCAAAGTCGACGACGGTCGCTGGTTCCAAGACGGGCGCACGACCTGCCCTGCTTGCGCGACCAACCACCTCGGGTCGAAGGCTGGATCGAAGCGTTGCACGACGTGTGGGGCGAGACGTGGCGCCCGAAGCTGTCGCTGGGCACGCGCACGCAGCTTGCCGAAGCGCGTCGCATCCAACTCGATGGTGAGCAACTCGACGCGCTCGCCGTCATGGGCTTCGGCGGCCACGTGTTTCCCGGCCCGTGTAACACGTTGGATACAGATCGGCTTTTGCTTGCGGGGCCGCCGGTTTGGTTCGTGCAAGACGTCCGCCATGAACGTGAGAAGCGGCGTTTTCTTCGGAGTCCTCGCCGGAGCACTGGCGGCGGGCGAGACCGTTGCGTCGGAGGCGTTCGCGCTCGATTGCAGCACGCTCCCGAACCCTGTCTACATCCAGAACGGCGACACCCAAGAGCCGCTCTTGAAGGCGCTCGGGCAAAAGCTGCGGAACGCGCAAGCGAACCCCGTCACGCTCATCTACAAGAACGCCGGCTCGTGCACGAACATCGACGCGATGTACAAGGGCACGAAGCTCACGACGAACCCGTCGTACATTCCTTCGCAGACGGAAGACCCGACCTGGGACTCCACGAAGCCGTCTCCACAGTGCACGATCTCGCCCAACGGGCAGGCGCTCGATCTCGCGATCTCCGCGCTCTTCGTCTCGAGCTGCGACCCGTCGAAGCCGCCCGCGAACATCGGCCTCTTCCAAGGCCCCGTGCAGCCCTACCTGTTCGTGGTGCCCGAGGCGAGCTCGCAGAAGGCGATCACGGCGGAAGAGGCGTACTTCACCTTCGGGTTCGGCGCGGCCGGCAACGTCGAGCCCTGGACCGACGAGTCGCTGCTCTTCATTCGTCCGACGACGAAGAGCACGCTGCTCACGATGGCCGCGTCGATCGGTGTGCCAGCCGCGAAGTGGAAGGGCGTCTCGAAGGACACCTCGAGCGCGGTCGTGACCTCGGTCGCGACTTCGCCGACGCCCGAGAAAACGCTCGGTATCCTCGGCGCGGAGCTCTACGACGCGCAGCGCGCCACGCTGAACGCGCTTGCGTTCCAGGCGTACAAGCAGAAGCACGCCTACTTCCCCGACTCGACGGCGACCTCGTTCGACAAGCGGAACGTGCGCGACGGCCACTACACGATCTGGTCGCCCACGGTGTACCTCGCGCCCGTCGATGGAAACGGCACGATCGTGAACCCGCGCACGCGCTACGTCGTCGACCTGATCCTCTCGAAGACGGTGTCTCCTGCGCCCGACTTCGACCCGCTCGCTACCGTGATTGCGAAGGGTCTCGTGCCCGACTGCGCGATGAAGGTGACACGCTCCTTCGAGGCGGGCGACCTCTCCAACGAGGACGGCCTCTACGACCGCGACCCGAAGAAGCACGCGGACGCGAAGCTCATCTCGAAAATCACGCTCCGGGAGCTTCTCGCGAACATGCCCGAGGAGCTCATCCTCGACCGCCAGCTCTTCTCGTGCTGGAAGGATTCACGCCACGTCGAGGAAGTTCAGATCGTGAACGGCTGCAAGCCCGGCAACCTCCTCCGCGCACTCGCGGGAGAGCACGTCGGCACCGTCATCACCAAGGAGTCCCGCCATGCATGAGCGTAACGTCATCCCCAGTACCCTCGCGGACAGCCCGCTAACTGGCAACGACCGAGTCAAGTACGAGGGCGTCGCGATGATGCCTAGCGTCAAGGTCGTGAAGATCGGCGGGCAGTCCATCATGGATCGCGGACGCAGCGCGCTGTTCCCGCTGATCGAGGAGATCGGTCGCATCAAAGACCAGCACCGCCTCCTGCTCACTGCGGGCGGCGGTACCCGTGCGCGTCACGTCTACTCAATCGCCTCCGACCTCGAGCTTCCGACCGGGCTGCTCGCGGCACTCGGCGGCTACGTGCCGCGCCAGAACGCGCGCATGCTGCAGATGCTGATGGCCGAGCAGGGCGGCATCTACATCATGACCGATGACTTCGAGAAGCTGCCGCTCTACTTCCGCCTCGGGTGCATCCCGATCATGACCGGCATGCCACCGTTCGGTTACTGGGAAAAGCCGTCGGCAGAGGGGCGCATCCCCGCGAACCGAACCGACGCAGGAACGTTCCTGTCGGCCGAAGCCCTCGGCTCAACGCGCGTCTGGTTCGCCAAAGACGAAGAGGGCCTCTACGAGGATGACCCGAAGAAGAACCCAGACGCGAAGCTCATCCGCCGCATCGGCGCAAAAGAGCTCATCGCCCGCGGACTCAAAGACCTCGTGATCGAGCGCTCCGTGCTCGAGTACCTGACGCGCGCCCGCTACGTGCGCGAGCTCCAAATCTTCAACGCCCTGGTGCCCGGCAACCTCACCCGTGCACTCGCCGGCGAAGACGTCGGCACGATCATCTACAAGGACTGAACGATGCGGCTTCACGGCGGCCCCTCCGCGCTTCGGCGGGTTGTCGCCCGGTGCCTCTTGGCGTTGGGCGTCCTCGGCGGCTTTCCGTCGTGCGGTCGAGGCCAAAACGACGGCAACCACGTCGAGGTGACGGTGGCCGCCGCGGCGAGCCTGCGTTCGGTGCTGCCCGAACTGATCGCCGCGTTCAACGCGGAACACGGTCGCCCGACGATCGCAACGGTCTACGGGGCATCCGGGGACTTGCGCAAGCGAGTTCAAGACGGCGCACCGATCGATGCGGTCCTCTTCGCCGCCTCCGACCCGGTCGACCAACTCATCAAGACGGGCCATGTCCTTGCCGACAGCCGGCGCGTCATCGCACACAACCGGTTGGTGCTCATTGGTCCGAAAGGAGGGCGCCGCATCGAGTGGAACTCGCTCGATGCGATCCCCGAAGGTGAGAAGCTCGCGATCGGGGAGCCCGAGGCTGTTCCCGCAGGTGCGTACGCGAAGAAAGCGCTTCAAGCGTTGGGCAAGTGGGACGCTCTCTCAGGGCGGATGGTCTTCGGAGGCGACGTCGCGGCAGTGCTTGCGTACGCTCGCCGAGGCGAGGTGATCGGTGCCATCGTCTATGCGACCGAGGTCGTCGGCATCGATGACGTGGTCGTGTTCGACGAAGCCACGGGCGCTTGGGCGCCGAAAGCCGATGTCGTCGTCGGTGCGGTCAAAGACGCGTCGCACGCACGACAGGCGTCAAGCTTCCTTGATTTTCTCTCAAGCCCGAAGGCCCGCGGTATTCTCAAGGCCCGCGGCTTCGAACTGGACGGCTGAGCCTCGATACGACCACGGTGGAAGATCCCTTTTTTCCGGTCTTTCTCTCGCTCCGTGTCGCCCTCACGGCGATGGTTTTCGTTGTGCCGGCGGGCATCGCGCTCGCTTGGTTGCAGGCGTCGCGCGCGCACCGCTTCCGCGGCTTCGTCGATGGGCTCATCCTCCTGCCCATGGTGCTGCCACCGAGTGTGATCGGCTTCTTTCTCGTCTGGCTTTTTGGGCGGCGCGGGCTCTTCGGGCACGCGCTCAACGGGCTGGGCGTGCGTCTCATCTTTACGCCTTGGGCGGCCGTGTTGGCGTCCGCGACCGTCGCCTTGCCCGTGCTCGTAAAGGCGGCACAGCCGGCGATGGAAACCGTACCCCGTGAGCTCCTCGTCATTGGACGCTCGCTCGGTTTGGCGCCCGTTGAGGTGTTCTTTCGGGTGGTCCTTCGCGGAGCGTGGCGCGGTGTCGCAACCGGCATCGTCCTCGCGTTCGTGCGCGCGATCGGCGAGTTCGGAGCGACGCTGATGTTCGCCGGAAACATACCGGGTCGTACGAACACGATGACCATCGAGATCTGGAGCGCGTACCAGGGCGGCGATGAGTCGCGTGCCTTGAGTTATGTCGTCGTGCTCACCGCGCTCGGGTTGGCGACGGTGTTCCTCTCGGCGCGCATTGCTCCTTCGCCGTCGAGGCCCCGATGACCGCCGCGGTGGATGCACGATTTCGTGCTTCGGTCGGCGAGGGAGAGGGGGCCTTCTCGGTCGAGGTGGAGTTCACCCTAGAGCGCGGCGTCCTTGTGCTTTTCGGTCCGTCGGGCAGCGGAAAATCCCTGACGCTGCAGGCGATCGTGGGGGCCGCGCGCGCCGACCGCGGGAGCCTCGCGGTCCTCGGCCAGACGGTCTTCGACGTGGAGCGTGCCATTGACGTCCCATCGCATCGACGCCGGATTGGCTACGTTCCCCAGCATCACTCCCTGTTCCCATTCTGCAGTGTCTTCGAGAACGTGGTCTTCGGGTTGCCGCGTGCCCAGCGCCGTACAGTCTCTCGCGAGACACACGACCTCATCGAGGAACTCGGCATCGGGCATCTCCGCAGCGCGATGCCCGGCACCCTCTCGGGCGGCGAGCGCCAGCGCGTTGCCCTCGCGCGGGCACTCGCAGTCGGGCCGCGCCTGCTGGTCCTGGACGAGCCCTTCGCCTCAATCGATCGGCAAGGGAAAACCGAGCTTCTTGGAATGTTGAAGGCGCTGCTTACCCGAAGGAACTTGCCTGCGTTGCTCGTCACTCACGACCCGAGCGAGGCTCGCGCGGTCGGCGACACGGTCGTGACGTTCGAGCGCGGTCGCTCCCTCCGTCAGACTTCGGTAGATGCGCTCGCCGACGCGCCCTGACGATGGGCGCGATTCATCGACGTGGATTGCGCTGGTCCCCAATTTCCCTGGCCCTGCGCGACGCCCGATGACCACCGCCTGAATGAGCTCGGCGCGCGCCTTCGGTGCCAGATCGCCGGGCGCCAGGAACAGCCCCTCGCCGGTCGCAAGGCCTGCCCACACGAGCGCCACGGAGAGCACAAGCGCAGCGGTCTTCTTTGCGCGGAGGCGAGTTGCGTTTTGGGGTGACGACGCCTCTTGCTCTGGGGCCTTGCGCGGGGCAGCCACGTCGGCAAGAGTCGAGCACGTGAACCTCTCTCGACTCTTGGGTTGGTCGCTCCTGTCCGGTGTCGTACTGCTCGGCGTCGGTTGCGGGGACGGCTGCTCCGGGTCGACGAAGGCGAAGACGACGGCGAGCGCCTCGGCTTCGCCGGCTCCCGAGTTGGCTTCGCCACCCGTCGTTCTGGCGCTCGACAACGTCGCCGTGACGAAGGTCGGACCGGCCGAGCTCGACAAGCCCATCCCGGTACTCGAGTTGCTCCCGGGGAAAGGGCGCCCCGAGCTTGCGAAGGTGCTCAGCATCGTCTTGGTGTCGCGCGACGGACGACGCGAGCGTGTCGTCGAGAATCCGCTCGAGCAGTTTCCTAAAGGAGTTCCCGTTCTTTACCGTCACAACCGCGACGTTTCGTTCGGTGTGACGCGTCCGGACGGTGGTTACGACGCGACGCTCGACGCGCTTGCGACGGTCGAGGTGCGCACCAAAGAACCCGGCGAAGCGGAGGCAAAGAAGCGCACGTTTGTCCTCCCCGGAAAAGAGCCGGTACCGATCACCGATGATTTCCTGCAAGCCGTGCCGCGTGATGGCAGCGCGCTCGAAACGCCGGGGAAAACGCAAGGCGACGGCAAAGGCAGCGGCCGCAGGCACGGTGCCGGCTCCGGGTCCGAAGAACACGCGGGCGAAGGCGCGGGAGACGGCGGAGGAGGCGGGAAAAAGGAAGGCGATGCTCGCGCGGGCGTGCGCCTCGCGAAGCTCATTGCGCATTACGCAAAAGGAATCACCGTGAAGGAGGTCGTCCTCACGGACGGCAGCGAGACGTTCGTCGCGGACGCGAAGCTCCTCGCCGACAGGGACTACGATATGCGGATCAAGTTCAACGGTGAAGGCCAGTTACGCTTCCGGCAGTACGAGGGCAAAGCGGTCGATCGCGTGACCAAGCTCCAGCTCGATGACGTCGAGCGCATCGAAGTGCGCTGACGGCGCGGCGCACGCGGCGCACGCGCTTGACGGTGGCGCCCTCACTCGATTGGGGCAATGCTGCGTCATGCCGCGTGACCAATCGATCGACGCCTTTGGGATGCTGAGGAACTCGCACCGTCGCCTCCGCGAACGCCTCGACGACCTCACCCGCGCAACGATGGGGCCGCTCAACGACGAGGCGCGCGCGGTGGTTGATGACGTCCTGCATTTCTTCGGTCGCGCCGTCGCCCGACACGAGGCCGACGAGGAGGCGACGCTGTTCCCTCGTCTCGCGGGGGAACCGTCGCTCGCGCCCATCTGCGAGCGCCTCGCGAAGGAGCACGCGCGGCAAGCAGACCTAACCGAGGCACTCGGCTACGCGTTCGACGGCCACGACGACGACACCGTGCGGAAGCTCGCCGAGGATCTGCGAGCTAGCTACGAGCGGCACATCGCCTGCGAAGAAGAAGAGCTTTTCCCGGCCGCAGAAAAGCTCCTCGATGGCGAAGCGCGCACGGCGATGCTCGAGGAGATGGACCGGCGGCGCGGCCGGTAAGGCGCTCGCATCGACGCGAGCTGGGAGGCTGACATCAAGCGCGTAGGCGTCGCCTACGGTGAACCCAGTTCTCACATCGGCACACTCTCCAAGCCGACCACCACGGCCCTCGACGTGGTCCCGCTCGCCGGCGAGAGTGCCGACGACCTTGACGATCGCGGGCGCGAAGCGGGCGACGTAGTCGACCTGGTTCTCACCGACACCGGCGGCGGAACGTGTCAACGCGAATGAGACAGCGTGCACGGGTAATCTATGGAGCGAAGGCGGGTGAAACCGCATCGCCGAGATGAACATCTCGGGCAATCACCTGGAGCTCTAAAAGCGCATTATCGCCATAAACAACGATCCATTCATTCCCTCGGCCTCCCGAACGCCGACGCTCGTCTTCGACGGCATCCAGCTCGCCGGAACGTAAACCCACCCGCAGCGCATGAGTCCCAAGAGCCGGATGTCGAAGCGTTTTTGCGTTCACTTCGAGCTGTTGTTCACTGGGATCACATCCAAGTCCGATAGCAGCTCACGCACGCCCCGGAGCACGTCGTCGGTGCGTTCGACTTCAAGCCCTGTGAAGCATCGCTCCTGGTAGTTCGGCTCGCCGAGGAACCGCTCCGCGGCCTTGCGAAGATCCTGGACGGGGGCCGAGCGATAAGCGGCTTCCACCGCGATCCATGCGGCCTCCGGTATCGGACCATGCGAAACGCGCAATATGGCCAGATCGACGAGATCGCGTGCGAGTTCGTCCCGATCCGCCCAACGATCGGAGTTTGCGAGGAGCTTCTCGGCGAATGCATCATTAACCGATAAGATTGGGAGGGTTGTCCAGGTGGCTCGCTCTGCGGGGCCGAGCTCGATGCGCCCCTCGCGGATCAGCTCGACGCGGATCGACGTACCCTCCACCAGCACCGGGAAGCGGAGGCCGTACTGATCGGAGCGGATCTCCCGGGGAAAACGCAGACCTTCCGTCCCGGCTGCGGGGAACAACGCGTCGTAGCCGCGCTCCCGCACAGACAGACGGAGCTCTCCGTACCCGCGAGCGTCCGAGCATACAAAATCAAGATCGCGTGATACTCGATACTCGCCGTGGCCGAGGGCGAGGCACGTCCCGCCGCCGAAGCGAAACGACGTCCGCTCGAGCGCCTCGGCATCAAGGGCGGAGAGCACTCGCCCCATTGCACGATAGAGCTCACGTCGGAACATCGATCACGCTCCCGAAGCGATGGGCAAGCGCGCGCACGAACGCCGCCTCGTCAGCGGATAGATCCGCCGTCACCCCGCGGTGCCTCCAGCCACGCTCATAGCGCTGGAGCATTTCGAAAAGTGACAACTCGCGCCACCGCGCGTCGAACCACGAGAGGCTCTCGAGAAAGGGGAGCTGCTCCGGCGCGGCCGGGGACGTGTCAACGCTGGCAGCGGGGTTCGAGGGGCTCATTGCGCAGAGCATACCAGTACGGACGGCGCCTGCGGTTTTGGAGCGCGCCGAGGCCCATCACCATGGCGAGGGCACTCCAGAGCCAGCTCTCTCTCGAAGGCGAAGCTGAGGTCATCAATTAGTCTGCGTCGAGAGGCGGTGGTTCCTCCGATGAGTCCGGCGGCAGCGCCGGTTCTACGGGACGCATTCCCGCCGAGCATCGTCCGGCGAGCGCCACCTATCCTTCGACCCGAGACCCGGGCTACATCGATTCCTTCTGTAAGGGCTCGGGGCCCGGTTACGAGCGCCAGAGCGATTCGGATTGCACGGCTGGCATCAACGGACGTTGCTTCGGGCGGATGGGCGGCGCCGGGTGCCTGGGGACGTCCTGCTCCTACGATGCGTGCTCGCAGGACGGCGACTGCGCGAGCGGCGTTCCTTGCCAGTGCCGGTCGAGCTCCGCCAAAGGGGCGAACACGTGCGTGACGGGGAGTGGTTGCCGTACCGACACAGACTGCGGCGACAACGGATTCTGCTCTCCGAGCGGCGCATCGAACGGCTCAATGGGTTGGTTCTGCCACACGGCCGTCGACACGTGCGTCGAGGACGCCGACTGTGTTGGTGCGGGCAATCAGAGCGAATGCAGCTTCGACCCGGCTGCGATGCGATGGCAGTGCGGCCAGTCCACGTGCTCTGCAGAGCCGTGACAGCAGCCAGGAACGGCGCGGAAGCCGCCCTGGCTGTCGACCACGGCGACGCCGATGCCACGAAGCCGCTGCTGGCTGCGAGCGCCCGGCTGAGTCCAACAACAAATTAAAGCTCCCCGCATGAAAGCGCGCGAAGCACGGTGTCGCGATCGGGCTCTGACGTTGGGAGCTGGGGATCGTCCGGGTGCAGCGGTCCTCTCGGTTTTCTCGCGGTAGCGAACACCGGATGAAGGCGCTTCAATTCGCGCAGTCGTGCCGCCGTGGTGGGCTCGAAGCTCACGAGATCCACGACAGAGTGTCGCCGCACGGACCGCAGTGGAACCTCGTCCGAATCTGGTGCGGCCGGCTTCGCGACACGAACGACAGGCTCTGATTGGCCGCAGCCTCAGCCGCTCACTCAAGAGGCGAGCCAAACGCAGGTTCGGTCTCGACGTAACCGTCCGGCCAGCGACGTCCTGACGACGCACGCAGACTCCGGCACGCTCACGCCGTGGCGGGACATCCAAAGGAATTCTGGGCGAGACTCTGCGGTGAGGTCGAGCGCGGGACGGCGCTCAGCACCGTGGCGCAGCGCTACGGCGTGAAGTTATCGACGTTGCGCTGGTGGCGCTCAAGGCTGCGGCGCGGCGACCACTCTGTTGCGCTGCGGCTTTTGCCAGTCGTCGTCACGCGCGCTGCGATCGATGAAGTGATTCACATCGACGTCGCAGTGCGCAACCTCGTTGTGCGGGTGCCCGTCGGCGCGGACATCGAGTTTGCCGCGGCGTTCGTGCGCGCCCTCGAGCCATGCTGACGCTCTCGTCGAGCGCGCGGCGACGCTGAAAACCTCGATCGTTTCGATCACTTACACGAATGGATGGACACGTGCTCGCTGGGATGATCAAAACTTCTCGCTTATCACCGACGACGACCACGACCACGACTGCAACTTCCGGCGCGAAGCCGACGCGCTGCGCGTCGAGATGGCTGAGCTTCGAGAGCAGTTCGCGGCGCTTCAAAAACATCTCTTCGGCACGAAGAGCGAGAAGATGCCGCCGATGCGGAACGAGGTCCAAAAGGAGCGACCCCGTGATCCCGAACAGGCGAAAGAGCTACGCCGCAAGAACTCCGCTGCCCGCGACAAGCTCGACACCGAGGTCGTCACGGTGCCCGTACCCGAGTCCGCGCGCTCGTTGCACCGCGTGCGGCAGCGACGCCTTCAAGACCGTCGGCAACGGCACACCTTCGGTCATCTACGATTACGTCGCACCCCACTTTCGCCGCAGGATCTACCGCCGCGAAACCGTCGCGTGCCGTTGTGGCTCAAGCATCGTCACGGCTCCGTGCCCCGAGAAGGTTTTCGACCGCTCGCAGTACACGCCCGGTTTCGTCGCTTACCTCATCGTCGCTCAATGCGCCGACGCGATCCCCCTTTATCGCCTCGAGAAACAGTTCGCGCGCGTGGGAGTTTTCGTCGCTCGCAGCACGATGACCGATCTCTTTCATCGCGCCGCCGAGCTTCTCGCGCCGCTCTCCGAGCCCAGCATCGAGCAAAGCATCGAGCGCATCGGACAAAGCCCGATCGTCTCCGCCGACGAGACCCCTATCAAGATGCAGTCGAGCACGAAGCGCGCCTTCATCTGGACGTTTCTCGGCGAGCAACTCGTGGGCTACGTCTTCAGCACCGGGCGCTCTGGTGACACGCCCGTACGCGTGCTCGGCGACTCTACAGGCGAGCTCGTCGCTGATCTCTACACCGGCTACAACAAGGTCACCGAGCCAGGGCGTCGCAACCGCGCGGGCTGCCTCGCACACGCTCGTCGCAAGATTTTCGACGCGAAAGAAAACAGCGACGCACTACCCGCGCTCGAGCTGATTCGCGACATCTACGTCGTCGAACACGACGCCGCGACACTCAATATCGTCGGCACCGAAGCGCACCTCGCCCTGCGACGCGAGCGAAGCCGACCGCTGTTCGCGCGGCTCCTTTTGTGGGCACGCGCGACCAGGCGCCGTCATTCACCGAAATCGCTGATGAGCAAAGCAGCCGGCTACCTGCTGCGCGGCCGAAAGCCGCTCTCGCGTTTCCTCCACGTGGCCGCTTTGCCGCCGGACAACAACCGATCCGAGGCGGCACTACGCCGTGTTGCCCTCGGCCGAAAAAACTACTTATTCGTCGGAAACGAAGACGCCGGAAAAAACGTCGCCGCCCTCTACTCTCTCGTCGCATCCTGCGAACTGAACGGAATCAATCCGACTGCGTACCTCACCGACGTGATGGCGAAGCTCTCGGTCGAGTCCGACATCGACGAGCTCCTTCCCGATCGCTGGCGACCGTCTCCAGACGGCTGACCGCGAAGCGTCGACAGCAGCGCCGACCCATTCAGCCGAGATGCAAGCGCGTCGGTGGCGTCGTTCGTCGTACGGCTACGTTGTCACGCCCATCACGGTAAAGGTGCGCACCGCCTCGCCGCTCCACGCAGCACCTGGCGATAGCATGACTGAAAACGGCTCTTTCCCCCCGCGTAAGACAACCTGCAGAAACTCCATCGCACGCTCCACGCGAAAACGTCGCCGCACCTTGGTTCCGAGGCGCGTCGGGCGGTCTCGAAGCTCACGAGGTGCAGGCGCGCACCGGGCTTACTGTAGCGACTCGGGGTCGGGCGTTTCCCGCTCTTTGCAGCGCTTGACGAAGCGCTCGCGCCACGCGGCGCTCGGATCGAGTTCTTCGGCGCGAAGCACCGACTGGCACGCGAGGTTGCGCGCCTCCTTGGCGTCGGCGGCCGTGTTCCCGATGAGCAGGAAGAAGCTTCCTGCGGCGTGAATCACGGATTTTACGTCTTTTTTCGAGTAGGCCGTCGCGATGCTGAGGCTCGTCTTCAGAGAGCCTCGAACGAAGTCGCGCCAGGCCGCTTCCTTGGCGCGCTTGGCATCGACGCGAAGAAGAAACGCGTCGAGTTTGTCCTCGCCCATCGCGCTAACCACCGCGGCGAGCTCGTCGCGCGCGTCGGAGACCTTCTCGATCCGGCCGTCGAGCT
Organism: Polyangiaceae bacterium; assembly: GCA_947475525.1. Classification (GTDB taxonomy): domain Bacteria; phylum Myxococcota_A; class Polyangia; order Polyangiales; family Polyangiaceae; genus SYFR01. The sequence goes on from CANJMI010000018.1 coordinate 58,232, forward strand.
TGTTGCTGAGCTTCGAAAGCGTTTGAGGAGAAACGATCGCATAGCAGCCTCGGAACGCGTCGCTTTCGACGAGGTTCGTGAGTGCCCTTTTTCCGTCCGCCTTGCCCATGGCCGTTGCAACGGCGACCTCGGCGGCCTTCACCAGGCACTTCATCGCGTCTTCGCGGCGTTCCTTCTTCGACTTGCCCTTGCCCTCTTCGGCGATGGCATCGACAAGTTTCGTCGCGCCGTCCTCACCGAGCAGCGCGAGCTCTCGCTGGAAATTTGCCATCACGCCCACCACCTTGCGCTGGCACTTTTTGTCGTCGAATTCCTTCTCGCTGATTTTCCCATCGTCATTCTGGTCGCAGGCGCGATCGAGCTTGCGTGAGAGGCCATCACCGGCGAAAGCGGCAGGAGCGTGGCAGGCGACACCGAGTCCGAATGCGGCGGCGAACAGGAAGCGAGACTTCATTTTTTCGACTTTCTTTGAAGGCACGGAGGGTGGCGGAACAAAGCGCCTACGTGCGGCGGCTTCAGGAGCATCGCGCCTCCCATGGCCTTGAGACTGCCGCAACTCCAAATCACGCGTCGCACCCACAGATTCAGGCTCCGGACGACTCTCCCCGACCTCTGGCCCCGCGTCCGCACGCCTTCGGTCGAGCCTGCCAACCTCCCGGTGCGGCTGTTTTACAGCTTCGAGAGTCCTATGTGCTCGGATGGAACGGGTCGATGCCGCTATCCACGTCGCATACCGTCACGCCGCTGCCGTCAACTGGGATGCCGCCCGAGGTCGTGCGCCAGGCATCGGTCGCGCCGATCTCGGCGGCGGTGGCATCGAGCGTCGAGAGCACCCCGAACGGCGAACCATCGAGTTGCATGCGCTCGACTCGGCCGATGAGCGCGGCCCCTGCGATTGCCCGAGGCGTCGCTTTCGCCAGCAAATAGCGGCCAAAACGCCACGGCGAGCCATCCGGCTTGCGGTTGACGTGCATGCCGGCACGCTCGACCGCGGCGACGTCAGCGTCGCTCGGCGTCTGCGGAAAGCGCACCGCCACGCTGGCGCGATCCTGCGCCTCGAGCAGGTGGCGGCGGCCTGGCTCGTGCGAGATGCTTGGCCGGCGTTCGAAGGCCACAATCAAGCCGAGCGCAATCTTGTCGCGGTGCGGTGAGCCACGCAGGAGCGCGATGTCACGATGCGCGAGCGGTCTCGTCGGCGGCGCCGCGAACGCCGGTTCCGTCGAACCGAGGAGCACGCTGCCGCCCGTCAGCGCGCCGACGACCGCCGAAAGAATCCGTGAAGACGAAGAGCTGGAAACTTTACGCATGATGATGGTGCTACCCCCAGGGTAACGGATTCGCTCATGCTACACGGGATAGCCTGTTCCCTGTTGCCGGCCAGGTGAGCTCGATCCGATAGCGGACAGTGCTCGCCCGAGCCACCCCCCGATAGCCGCACATCGGAGCGATCTCAGCCTCAGCTTCCACGTCTCGCCCGGGGCGTTTTCTGTCGACTCCGACCGTTGAAGAGGGCTTCAATCCCACCTATTGGTGTGTTTCATTACAGCCGTTGTTTTTGGTGTTGCACCCAGTTGTACATTGCACGCTGCCGCTCACTTTGCCGCCCGCGCCACAACTGAACGTGCACGACGCGCCAATACCCCCGCGATCTTGGCAGACAGTCCCTCCGGTCCGGCCTTGACATTCATTACCATCGCCGGCCCAGGCGCAAGCCACTCGTATCTCACCTGTTGTAGCATCTGGACTGCCAAAGAACAAAAGCCACAAGCCCGATGGGTCGCGCTTGTTCCACGGATCGTGATTGACAAGGACTTCTCCGTTGCCAAAGTTATTCGAGTCGCCCCATTGACCAAGTGGATCGCGGCTGATGTAGACGCCGACTTTCGGATCGTAGTAGCGGGCCTTGAAGTAGTAGTGACCCGTCTCGGCATCGTAGCGTTGACCCTGAAACAAGTAGGGGTTGCCTGATGCGCTGCTCGGTACTTCAAGCATCGTGGCCGCATTCACGAAGCTAGGTGCCCCGTCGAAGGAATAGCCATAGAGTTCCTTGGCGTTTCCTTGCCTGTCGTAGAGTTGAGTTGTGTTGTTGTTGCGGTCGCGTAGGTAGTAGTAAAGCGTGTCCGTCGCGCCGTCGGCGTTGGTGTCCACGTCCATGGCGTAAAGTTCGTCGCTGCGATGGCTGTAAATGAACTGTCGTCGCACCTTGCCGCTCGCGTCTGTCTCCTCGATCGCGTTCGCGCCATCGTAATAAAAATGGGTCGCGCCATTCAGCGTGCCGCTGTCGCTCACGATCTTTTCAGTACGCCGGCCGCCGTGAATGGCGGCCGAAGCGTCGTAGCTGTACTGAGCGACGACCTTGGTCGGATCGGCGGCGCGTCTTACGACCCGCAAGCGGTTCAGCACATCCCATTGGTACACGAATGCTCCGTCCGCGATCCGGATGCCGGTGTGTGGCTTCGAGGGGTAGTCGAGTTCTTGCTGGCCATCCGTGGTCGGTGTGCCCATCGCGTTCGGCATGAAATCGGTATTGGCGCCGCCGCCGTCGTAAGAGCCGCCACCCTTTTTCTTTACCGGGACCGTCTCGAGTTGAGGATTGCTTGCGAGGAGTAGCCCGCTTGTTGTGACGCCCATGCTCTCGACCTGGCGCAGCGAGTTGGCGAAGTTCAAATGAAACAGCAGCTCAAACGCGTTGTTGCTTCCAGGAGTGGCGGTCTCGCTCCAATCGTCCACCGCGCCATCACTTGAGTGAGTGTACTCAAGGTAACCGGCCATGAAGCTTCCGCTCGGGGTCGTGATCGTTTGCTGGCTGGTTTCGACCAGGTCGTCGGCGGTGTAGGTGTGGGTGACTTCGAGTGGCCCGGCCACGACGCGCGGCGGTGGCTGGTGCGCGTCATACGGGCTCTCGGTGACGATGCCGAGGCGCGTGCTCTCTACCTTGCGAACGAGATGGCGAGGATCGTAGGTCGTGGTGATGGTCGTACTGGCGTTGGGGTACCGAAGCGCGACGCGGTCTGGACCGACGTAGCCGCCCGCGACGGAGCGACCATTCTGCGTCTCGCTCAACACGCGACCGAGGGAGTCGTAGGCCGTGATGACGGTGGCGTCGTCGCTTGGATCGCCCGGTTCGTTCTCGTCGGTGCTCTCGATCACCTTCGACATTCCGTCGTAAGCAAACTTCTGAGTGGTGGTGCCAACCAGCACGGGAAGCATTGTCCCCGGAAGCGTCTCCCCGGCGGAGATGCTGATGACACGCTCCAAAAGGAGACCGCGCGCATCAAACGTTGAAGCGTGGGACGATCCGTTTTCGTCGACGTGAACGACGGCATTGCCGTCGGCGTCGTACTGCCAGGTTTGACTCCCGCCATCGGCATTGGTCTGGCCGCTCATTCGGTCGAGCGAGTCGTAGGCCCAAGTTGTTTGGCGGTCCGCGTCGTCGGTTTTGGCGACCAAGCGACCGTTGGCGTCGTATTCGCTCAAAACCGTTACGCTCGGATTCGCGGGGTCGAGTGACGCGCCGCCGATGCCGGAGACGGTCATCTCGCTCACCTCGAGCCAGCGGCGATTGTTGCCATCGTAAACGTATCGGGTGGCATTGCCGCGCCCGTTGATCTGTCCAATTGTGTAGAGGGCCAACGGATCCGCTAGCATCGGGCCGCGCATGTCGTAGCTTGAGACCACGTTGTTACGGCTATCGTACTCTGCATAGGATGTGCGGCCGGCAGCGTTCGTATCCCGTACGAGTCGGTTCACGGCATCGTAGACCCGCAGTTGGGTGAGGACTTTCGGTGGAAGCGTTCCCGTGTCGCTCACGATCGTTTCGGAGACGCGGATTGGATTGCCGTTGCCGTCGAAGTCCGTAACGATTTGCCCTGGGACCGGTGCGCCGTTCGTGGCATCGACCACCGGTTGGAGGGTGCGCCGAATGCGATCGGCTCCGTCGTACTGAAGCTCGACCACCGCGGCATTGTCCTCGATGCGAAAGGTCTGTCGTGAGTTCGCATCGTACTCGGTGCGCTCGGTGACGCGTTGATCACCAGGGGTGAGAGCGCCGTCGGCGAAGAGGACCCCGCCGGGGGCCAGGACACCGGTCGGCACAAATAATTCGTCATCTGTTTGGAAGCCTCGCCCACGCTCGTCAAAAAGCATGTGCTTCTTCCGAAGCAAAACCGTTGCTCCGTCCTTCACGGCGGGGCCATGCTCTTCGACGGTGCGAACGCGTCCTTCGGGATCACGCAGGTAATTCGTGGTTTTCTTGGTGACATCGGTGACGGCGAGCAAACGATCGAAACCGTCGTAGCTCATACTCGTGAGCTCGCCCCCGGGCATCGCGTCGTTGTTGGCGGCATCGGTGTCGCTGACGCGATTGTCGTTGTCATCGTAACTTAGCGTGTGCGTCGCTGCGAGCGGGCCTGTTCCCCCGCGCGTCACGCTGATGAGGCGATCACGCTCATCATAGCTGTAGAGCACGACATGATCTTTGTCGGTGCCGAGCGTCGCTAGCGGACTCTCCTCGCGCACCAGGTTGGAGCTGGCGTCGTAGGTCCTCGTCGTGGTCAAGAGCTCCGGTTGCAGACCGATAGCAGGAGCCACCGGAATAAGCGGGTCACGCCAGGCGTCGATGCGGGTGACGAGCAATTGATTCAGGAGGTCGTAGCTGAACGTATTCGTAAAATACTCGTGCGCCGTGACGAGCTTCGGCAGGTGGGTCACCGGGTCCGTGGTGACGTTCTGAATGGTCTTCTCGACCACATTCCCGTTGGCGTCGTAACGGAAACGCCGCAAATACCCGCGTGCTTGAGAAGCATCGAGTTTTGGCGCTTCCTCCTCGAGCAATTCATCCACGGCCGAGTACGTCTTAAGGACGGTGAGTCCGCGCGGGTCGGTCTTGGCGATGACATTGCCGTGCGCGTCGCGCCCGTGTTTCGTCATCAACGCGAGCGCGGGACCCGCATCTTTGCGGTTCGGCCCCATCACTGCATCGACGATGGTGCGCGCCAGATAGCCACCGGCCTCGTTGCTTTTACCCGGCGTGAGGTTCATGCCGTCTCCGTCTGGATCGGCCTCTGGGTAATATTCGTAGTGATCGATGTTGCCGCGTGCGTCTTCGAGCGAACGAAGTTGCCCGAATTCGTCGTACCCCAATCGGTTCACGCTCACCTGAAACTGGCTCTGCTCGGCGACGGCCTGGTGGCTGGTCGCAATCAACTGGACCTTCGGTTGCTCCGAGCGGATGGGATTGCCCAACGCCTGCGCGGTGGCGCCGTCGCCGTTGCGATCCCCGAGGTTGAGCAGCGCGGCCGGCACGTCGACCTGCCAGTCTGTCGCCACGCTTGGCGCGGTAGCGGCTTCTTGGTAATCGTACTCGTAGGTGGTGGTGTAGCGCGCGGCGGAAGTCTGCCCCCCGTTGTCCGGCACGTATTTCGGGTCGTTGCCCGATGGCGCTGTGATGCTGCGAACTTGATTGAAGAGTGGTTCGTAGCTGTAGGTCGTTTTCAGCGACGTCTGGTCACCACCGATGGCACCCGCGAACAGCTCCCGCGACAGCAAATTACCTCGCTGAAAGGGGTCGGCGTTCTGGTCGTCGTAGCCGTAGGTCGTGCTGTTGCCGAGGGGACGTGTCAGCTGAATGAGCTCCCCCTGGGCGCTATAGTCTTTGGATGTTCGTACGATGGTCGCCCCGATGTGCTCGTCGACCGCCACGCAATGGCCCGCGACGTCATGATAATATTCGGTAACGAAACCCCGCCGATCCGTCACGGTGGTTTTACTGGCTGAAGCCGCGGGTAGGTTCTGCTTGGTAAAATCGTACCCAAAAGTAAGCGTGCCCCCAGCCGCGACGCCCGAAGCATTGGTACCGCCCACGATTTGCGTGACGGCACGGTCGAATTCGGCGCCGCCTTGCCCATAAGTGGTGACGAGCCAAGGCACGGCGGAGCCGTCGGCCACTTCGTTCGGGGCAACCACGCTTATCAGATTGTGAGCAAGCTCGGAATTCGTGTTCTGCTCATCGTATCCGTAACGCTCAGTGCGTCCGGCCGGAAAGTCGTTGCTATTGACCGTGCCGGTGACGACCGGTGAGCGCACCTCGTGCAAATCACCCTTCATTGTATAAGTGAAGTTCACTTCGCGGCCGGTGAAGTCTCTCAGTGCAACGAGGCGCTTGCTCGTGTCGTATTTCAGCGTGTTCACCCGCCCAAACTCATCCGTGATGGTGGTGAGCGTACCTTCTTTGTAACCGTATTCGGTTGTGTCTCCCTGACGTGAGCGCACACGGGCCAGCGTTCCGTCGAGGTTGAATCCGGTGATGGTGCCGGTGGAGGTGCGATGCTCGAAGCCATTGGCGACCTGACGCAGCATGGCGTAGGAGCCGGCGGGCGGGAAAAAGCGACCATCAGCGGAAGCGGTGAACACGTCACTCCTGCCGGTGCCGTCGTGAAGTCGCAAGGTCTTCGTGTCGACCGTCTCGACATGCATGAAGACGTTTGCATCCCAGCCGTAGCCAAGGGTGCCGCTCGCTTCGTTCCGACTGCGGTAGGTGCGGACGAACTTGAATCCGAGCGAGCGTCCTTGAATCGAAAGGTCGGTCCGCGTCAGCCGCACTTCTCCACTGTGCAGCAAGAGGCCACCGGGATTATCGGACGGGCGTGCACCCAACGACGGATTGCGTGTCGGTTCTTGGCCGCCCGGCACGGCCGGCTCGATCACCTCGCCACCCCCACCGCCACCGCCACCGCCACCTGACGCACCGCTGGAGGTGGTGTTGTTCTGTGCCAGGTCCTCGGCGGAACAAGCAGCAAGAACAAAGCTGGCAGCAAAAAAGCGGCAATAGTTCATTGGGATGGGCTTTCGCGAGGGTGAGCGAGAAATCACTTCAGCGAAGCTATCAGTGCCCGATGTTATGTGTCGAAGATTAAAATCGTAAGCACCCGCGGTTCGAAAAACGTAAGCATCGCCACGAAAAGTCCTTGCTATCGAGGTCGAAACCTCGGACGCCACGGCTCTCCGGTGTGAGCCTGCCCCGCTTTGGTGGACACCCCGCAAGGGACTACGCTCCCCGACGCCGCAGCCGCGCAGGGAATCTCGCTAACCGGCGAGCGCGCCGGACAGCCCACGCTCCGGCTCGTCGTTTCACAAAACCCACGAGCCAACGCTCCCACTGCTCGCGATGACGGCGAGCCCGTCGCCGAGGTGCGTGGCATCAACGTGCACGCCAAGCGCGTCGTGAACAACCACAACAGAGCACAAATAGAGAGGCTCTGTCGGTACATCACCAGACCTCCCCTCGCTCAGGATCGCCTCAAACTCCGCAGCGATGGCTGTCTCGAGCTGACGCTCAAAAACATTTGGCGCGACCCTTTACTCAATACGGCACTCTTTTATAGGATTGTTGTGCGCGCGATCTCCTTCGAACCTCACGACCTACTCGCGCGTCTCGTGGCGGCGGTGCACCTCCGAAATTTCATTTACTCAGGTGTTTTTGGGTGCTCTCGGGTCACTCCGCGCTCCGAAGCGAAGTTGTCCCGAGTCCCGAGGACGATCCTCTCCAGAGCCGGCCGCCTCCCTCCGCAGGCGATCAGCTCGAGCTCTTGCACAACGACGACAGCCGCCCTCCTCGGAAGCGATGGGCTTGGCTGTTGAGACACGTTTTTTCGGTGGACCTCGATTCTTGCGGTCGTTGTGGTGGGCCGATGCGCTGGGTCGAGGCCGCGACCGCACGCCTTCGGTCGAGCCTGCCAACCTCCCGGTGCGGCTGTTTTACAGCTTCGAGAGTCCTATGTGCCGTAGAGGTCGAGCTGGCGCGGCGGTGGCCTGGGAGCGCCCTCGAAGAGTTCGGCCTGCAAAGGTCCGAGGGCATCGACGACAGCGACCAGAACGCGGCGGTGGCCGTTGAACACGGCGGCGACTCGCGGCAGCTCTCGTGCCTGGCGCCGCGTTCGCGCCTCAGAAGCCGAGCGTCTGCACCAGTCCAAGCACGGCGAGCGACACGGCGAGTGTAGGGATGGTGACGAGGACGCCAAGTCGAACGAACTCGCTCACGCTCATGGTCACCTCATGCTTTCTCAGTATGTCGAACCAAAGAAGTGACGCGAGGGACCCCATGGGCAGGAGTCGCGGGCCGAGATCACCACCGACGAGTGCGGCGAAGGCGTTGGTGTCGCCGCCTGCAAGCCCGTTGAGCGCAAAGACGTTCAAAACCGACATCGGATGGTTGTTCAGCACCGCCGAGCCAAGCGCCGAGACGACGCCGATCGTTGGCAAGCGGTGAGCGCTCGTCGCGTAGAGTTCGTGCAGCCATCCGACGACGCCAATGCGCTCGAGCGCGACGGCAACGACGAACACCCCTGTCAAAAAGGGAAAGATCGGCCACGCCATGCCGCGCGCGAGGGTCGCGACGCTGTGGCCCGCGCGCACGCTTGCGAGCACGCAGGCGAGTCCGCCCGCGGCAGCGACCGGCCAAAGGGGGATCCCGAGAAAGGCCGTGACGGGGTACGCGAGCAGCGTGGCCGCGGCGGTGACCACCACGACCCGAGCATGGATCGAGAGAGGGGCTTGGGTGTGCGGCCACGCGCCGAGCGCAGGGGCGTCGTCTTCAAGGACGCCGCGGAAATACCAAGCGAGGACCGCGTAGGTCGTCAGCCAGCCGGCGAGTGCAACGGGGGTCATCACGAGCGCATAACGATTGAAGCCAATCCCGAGATGCTCGGCGACGATCAGGTTCATCGGGTTGGAGACGACGAGCGGGGCTACGCCTGCCGCGGCGAACACCGCGAAGGCGAACGGAAGCAAAAACTTTGGGTTACGGCGCGGGTACACCGTGCGCAGGAGCGTCAACACCGTCGGGGTCAAGAGCAAGATGGCGGCGTCGTTCGAGAGAACCGCCGCAACGAGGACGGCCACGACGAAGGTGACGCGAAAGGCGTGTTTTACCGGGCCTCGCGTTCGGGGCTCGATCGTTGCTGCCAGCCGGTCGAGGAGGCCGAGCCGCTCCGCCGCGGCGGTCATCGTCATCACCGAGGTGAGCGTGACGAACGCGCGCCACTGCGCGTGGAGCGCCGTCAGCACGTCGGACGCGTGGATTGCCCCGCCAAGGCTCGCGAGCAACACCGCTGCGAGTGCGCCGACGAGGGGCCCGAAGCCGTGAGGGCGCCACGCGACGGCGCCGACGAGAACGACGAGGCCGAGGACCACGAGCGCGGCTTGCATGATGGCCGACGGACCTTACTCGAATCGAATAGGGGCTCACTCGGCTTCTGCGGCGTGCTCCTTCGGGCCGTTCTTGAGGGATAGCCGCTACAAAGGAACCGTCCCGCCAGCGACGTCCTGACGACGCACTTCGAATCCGGCACGCTCACGCCGTGGCGGGACATGCGAAGGAATTCTGGGCGAGACTCTGCGGTGAGGTCGAGCACGCAGCAACCGGCCTCGCGGCGGCCTGGCAGATAACGCACTTCGCTGCGTTTCGCATCGCGACCTTCTTCCTCGCCGAGTACCCCTCGAAGGAGCTGCGCGAGAAGCTCGGCTTCCGCGAGGACGCGCGCGGTGCGAACCTCTGGCTCATGCTTCCAAACGATGCCGGCGTCTTCCACAAAGCGGAGACACGCGACGGCCTGCGGTGCGTCCACCCTGTACAGGCCTACGTCGATCTCAAGGCGCACACCGAACGCGCGACGGAGGCGGCGCTTGTTGATGGCAGGGTTGCCGCCTCGTGACGCTACACGCGCTGCATCCCGAAACGGCCTCCCTATCGGCGTAAGTCCTCCTTCCGCACATTCTGCGAAACGACTCGCGTGCTCATGACGACGAGCAGGCATGACAACCTCGCTCGACCTCCCGGAGCCCCCACACGAATGGTACCCTAGGCGCATGGCGGAGCGGCGGGACGGCGCGGTAAATGCGTACGAGGAGTGGCTCGCGCTCGGTGAGGGCGTTCGCGCCGAGATCGTTGCCGACAGCGTCGTCGTCCTGCCGCGGCCGACCCCGGAGCACGCGAACATCGAGGGCGCGTTGAGTGTGCTCGTAGGTGCGCCCTTTCACCACGACCACGGTCGCGGCGGCCCCGGCGGCTGGTTCATCTTCCCCGAGGTGGACGTGCGCTTTGCACGAAGCGACCTCGTCGTAACCGACCTGTCGGGCTGGCGGCGCGAGCGACTGCCCGTGCCGAACGTGCGGCCCATCGACATCACGCCCGATTGGGTGTGCGAGATACTGTCGCCGTCGAACGAACGGCACGACCGCGTGTGGAAGGCGAACCTCTACGCCAAACACGGTGTGAAGCACTATTGGGTCGTCGATCCGGCCGCGCGCGTGCTGGAGGCGTTCGCGCTCCAGGACGACGGTCGTTGGCTGCGCCTCGGCGGCTGGGAGGAGAGCGAGACCGCCCGCATCGAGCCGTTCGAGGCCGTCGCGATCGAAGTCGGGCGGCTCTTCTTGCCGCGCGAAGGATAGCCCCGCTGCGTGCGAAGCTCCGCTCATAAAAAGCTGTCACAAAGCTACTCCAGGCGCATCCGCCGAGGTCTGGAGATAGTGCCAACTCTTCGTGGCGTGGAGCAGGGCGTTTGTAGTGGTTATCTTCCTGAAAGTTCGCGCTGGTGCTGAAGGAGTTCGGCCTGGCACCTGGAGCCACCGTGAAGGGCAAGCGTAAAGGCTTCTGAGCGACGGCTGACGACCCGACACCTCGTACGCAGTGTGTTCAGCTTACAAACAGTGCGCCACTCGCGCCGAACCGAGCCAGACGGTCGCACGATGAACGCGCGCCTTTCAGACCGAATCGGCGCTTTTATTGCATTTTTACGGACATTTCAGGCGCGCGACGATGAAGCAAGCCGGAAAGCCAGTGAGGCTCATCCCTCTCGACTCCAACGCGATCACCGCGACCGCGCACCCTGCGAATTATTGGGTGCCGGCCTACGTGGATCGCTGATTAGAATCGGGCGATGTCGTCAGTCGTTCTCGAAACAGCTCCGCTCGGGTTTCCGTGGATCACGGTCGACCCGTTCCTCTTCTGCGTGCATCACGACGATGCCTACCCCAAAGGCAACGAGGCCATGGGGCCCGAAGCGAGCCTCGCCGGACGCGACCTCGGCCAAGACTTCGCAGGCAAAGAAGGCTGGCGCATGTACCACGGCCGCGTCGTACCGGGCTTTCCACAGCATCCGCATCGCGGCTTCGAAACGGTGACGATCGCGCGCCGCGGGTTCATCGATCACTCGGACTCGCTCGGCGCCGCGGCACGTTTCGGCCGAGGGGACGTGCAGTGGATGACGGCGGGCGGCGGCATCGTCCACTCGGAGATGTTTCCGCTACGCGACCGCGATGCGCCGAACCCCGTCGAGCTCTTTCAAATTTGGGTCAACCTTCCGCAGGCGGACAAGCTCGTGCCGCCGCACTTCTCGATGTTCTGGTCCGAGGCTATCCCAACCGTCGTGCGTACCTGTGCGAACGGCCGCAAGGCACGCATCACGGTGGTCGCGGGGGCGCTCGACGAGGCTCATCCGCCTTCGCCCCCGCCGCATTCGTGGGCCTCACGCAAGGCCTCCGACGTCGCCATCTGGAGCCTTGTGCTCGAGCCGCACGCAAACGTGTCGCTGCCGGCCGCGATGAGCGCAGCCTCGACGCGCACACTCTACTTTTTTCGCGGTGATTCGCTCACAATTGGTGATCACACGCAGCACTCGCACGCGGCCATCGTGGTCGCACCCGACGTCGAGCTCGTGCTCGAAGCGGGCACGGAGACGTGCGAGGTGTTGGTGCTCCAGGGACGCCCAATCGGTGAGCCCGTCGCGCAACACGGCCCGTTCGTGATGAACAACCGCAGCGAGCTTCAGCAAGCCTTCGCCGACTACCAACGCACGCGCTTCGGAGGCTGGCCATGGCCGAGCGACGGGCCCGTTCATCCGCGGGACGAAGGTCGCTTTGCACGGCGCCCGGACGGCTCGCTCGAACGTCCGCCAACTCCCTAAGCTCGCCGCACTTCTCGCGGGCTAGAACGGCCGGCGCGCTTCGTCGAACTTGCCGGCGGGCTGGTACTGAACCGGCTTACCCGACCCCGGCGCATGGATCGCCCAGCCGTTGCCGACGTACATGCCAACGTGACCGGGTCGCCAGAGAATGTCTCCGGGACGCAGGTCGTTCATCGCAACGGGCGGGAGCTTCTCGCGCTGAAGCTCGGAGGTCCGCGGAATGTTCAAGCCGACCGCGTGCCACGCCGAGAACGTCAGTCCCGAGCAGTCGTAGCAATCCGGCCCGGTGCCACCCCAGCAGTACGGCCGCCCGTAGAGTGAGATCGCTGCATGAGCCGCATGCGCACCTCGATCCGCAACCTGCGACCGACCCCCATCGCTCGGAAAAAGGAGGGGCCCCGAAGGCGCCCGGGTCGAGGACTCCCACCCCGGCACGGCCGATACTCGGGGGTCGCTATCCCACGCCGCGCCGAGCGTCGACGGATCGTAACCCACAGGCCGCGCGCCGTAGCTCGGCACCTCTGGCATAGGCGCATAGCCGCGACGCTCACAACCCACGAGCAACGCCGCCGAGCACCCGAAGACGAGTCGCATCCGCATAACCCGCACCATAGAATCAACCGCTAAATCCTCAAAAAACCCAGCAATCGCGGGCGGAGCGAAATCGAGCTATAAGCTCGCGAATGACCTCGACCGCGGCTCAAGCGAACCTCCGTGCCCTTCTCAGCGCGACCGCGAGCGGGGACTCCGTCACGTCGTTTCTCAACGCGCTCGCGCCCGATGCACGGGTTCGCGAAGTGCTCTCGCTCCACGGCAGCGAGGTCGCCCGCCTCTACGACGTTTGTGGCGGCGGCGCGACGCCGACCCTCGAGGACATCGTCCCAGCCTCGCTTGGCGATGACAAGACGGTGATCTTCCACGGCCGCAATTCGCTGCCCGCGTTCTCGAGCTTCCAGAAGCGGTTCGCGCGATTAGGCGGAGAGATCGTCGGCTACAACCATCAAGCGATGGCGTTCATCACGGGCCCCGGCGTGTTCCTCGTCAAAGAGCCACATGCCGAGTCCGACGTCCCCGGCGAACTTTACTTCGACTACACCGCGATCCCAGCGGCGATGCCGAGCGGCTTCCCGGCGTTCAAGCGGAACGACTCGGGGCTATCGACACTCGTGTACGCCCATATGAAAGACTACATGCGCGTCGTTGCCAACGGCGTGATGGTCGGCACCGCCTTCAAAAAGGGCAAAGCCGAGAACGCGTTCTTCATCCTCGCGCGCGAAGTCTGAATCACAGCCGAGCCGTGAAGAGCGCGAGGAGTTCCTTGTACGCGTCGACGTGCACCCAGTGCCCCGCACTCGGGTAGGTGTGCACCGTCAATGCTGGATTCGTCCCCGCGAGAACCGCGATCGCTCGGTGGTCGTCATCGTTCCATACGAACGATTTTCCTGCCACGACGAGCTGCGTCACACGTGTCGGTCGTGCGAGCTCCGCCCACGCGTCGACGCGGCAAAAGTCCTCGAGCAACGCGCGTACGAGCGGCAACTCCAGGCCGATCTCATAGCCGCCATCGGCGGGCCTGAGGCTCATCGAAAGCCAGGCGGCAATCGCCGACGTGAACCCGCGCGCCTCGACAGCCCGCGTGAACTCCGCCCGCGTCGCAAAGCGCTCGTGCATCCCTTCGAGCATCTCGAGGACGCGCATCGTCTGCGAGTTCGCGGAATCAGCGCGCGTACCGGGGTTCGAATCGAGTACCCAAAGTTGCCCGAACGGCATCGTCCGACCGAGTACGAGCGCGACTTTGCCACCGAATGAGTGACCGATCGCAGCCTCGACCCGACCCAGGTCGAGCGACACCGCGAGCTCGCGGAGATCGGCCGCCGTCGCCTCGAGATCGTGAGGCCCCGCGAATCCGTGCGACCTACCATGCCCCCGCAAATCCGGCAGGATGAAGCCCCAGTCGGGCCGAGCTGCGGCGAGCTTGCGTGTGAACGAGAGCCAGTTCTTGCCCGCGCCAAAAATGCCGTGAAGCACGAACGCCCAACGCGCAGGTGTCGCGTGCTCGGCGGTGACGATCTCGGCGTGCAGCCGGTTCATGCGGGCACGGGCGCTCAGCCCGGCTGAAGTTCGATGGGGTGAATGCTATCGCGCGACGCTTGCCGCTCTTCCTGGAACGCGCGGTACGAGCGCTCGTACCTTCCGAGGTCCGCCTTCGAGCCACCGGTGACTTGAACGCCGAAGCCGGGCGGGACACTCGCAGTTCCCGAAGGGCCGTATTTGCGCACCCAGACGCACGTCGCATCGAGATGCACGAACCGATCGGACCGTGGCGGCTGAAACTCAATCCAGAGTTCCTCCCAGCGCGCAGGCGGGGCCAATGTACGAGCGTACATGCCGCCCTCGCTCAGATTGTAGAGATAGCCGACGTCCTCGGAGGCGCGTCCCGCAAGCCGAAAACGCAGCGCGGTCCCGTACAGCAAGCGCTCGCTTCTCCGACCATCGCGTTCGGGTTTGTTGAGTCGCTCGTTGGCGACGAACAAGAGCGCGGCGGGCGCGGCGAACGCATCGTGCACGGTCACGTTGACGCCAGACATCGCGGCGCGGAGCGACATCCGCATCAGCGTCGGCATGTCCTTCGGGGGCGTGTTGATGATCCATGGCGCGTGGCAACCTGCCTTCGCTGCGCGCACGGCCAGCAGCTCCTCGCCGGCTACCCCGAGGCTCGCGCTGACGATGACAGCGATGGTCTTCGGCTCGAGCGATTGACGCAAAGCCTCTTCCGCGTCGAGAGCAAACGCGACGGTGTAGCCTGCATCTCGGAACACGCGTCCGATCAGAAGGCGCGTTTCACGAGTCGCGTCGGCGACGACCACCGTCGCCTCATTGCGAACCACGGACGCCGGATCGATCTCGGCGAGGTGACGCAAGCGGCGCCCTAGGAGCACCTCGTCGAACGCACACACCTCATCGATTCCGCTCGCGAACGCCTCCTCGAAAGCGAGGTCACCGAGCGTGCGGACGAGCCCGATGATCGGCACCCCCGCAAGCGCGAAATTCTCGCGCAACTCGATCGCCTTGTGAGCGGAGCCTTCGCGATCCATCGCAAGACCGATCGCGTTCGGGCGCTTCCCGTTGCGCTCGATCCAATCGAAGGCACCTTCGACCGAAGACTCTTGATAGAGGTCGTCCCCTGCCATGTCGGCGCCTTGCCGGACCGTGCGCGCCTGCTGCTCGGAGACGTCACCGACCAAGAGCACCGTCCCGCCGCCGAGTCGGCCCGACTCCGCTGCCGGCGATGCGTTACCGCTTTCTCCCGCCTGAGCAACCTGATTCGAATCCATCGCGCGGAACTTTACACCAAATCTCGCCCGCGTTGATTCTTAGGCGGAGCGCGCTACCGCTGCGGCCGCGGAGCGAATATGAAAGCGCAATGACCGTCCCTCGCCCCGTGTACATCGTCGCCGCGAAGCGCACTCCGATTTGCGGTTTTCTCGGCGCATTCGCTTCGCTCTCCGCTCCGCAACTCGGCGCCCTCGCGATACGGGCCGCGCTTGCACAAGCCAAGGTTCCCGTTGACGCCATCGGCGAGGTCTACATGGGCAACGTCCTGACGGCGGGCGTGGGCCAGTCACCTGCACGGCAGGCCTCGCGGTTCGCGGGGCTCCCCGATTCGGTCCCGACGACGACCGTTGGCAAGGTGTGCGGCTCCGGCATGCAATCGGTCCTCCTCGGTGCGCGCAGCATCGCGGTCGGCGACGTGGACGTCGTTGTCGCGGGTGGGCAAGAATCGATGTCGCGCGTTCCCTACTATCTCCAGAAGGCGCGTGACGGTTACCGCATGGGCAACGGCGAGCTCGTCGACGGGATGATCCACGATGGGCTGTGGGATCCCTACGGAAACTTCCACATGGGCATTGCCGGCGAGAAGTGCGCGACTGAATACGACCTCGGCCGTGAGGTTCAAGATGCGTTCGCCACCGAGAGTTACCGGCGTGCCGTCGTCGCCCAGAACGAGGGCCGCTTCCAAGAGGAGCTCGCTCCCGTGTCGGTCCCTCAAGCAAAAGGCGAGGCGGTCGTTATTTCCGTCGACGACGAACCTAGCCGAGGCAAGCCCGAGAAGTTCGCGTCGCTGCGCCCCGCTTTCAAAAAAGACGGAACGATCACGGCCGCGAATGCCTCGACGATCAGCGACGGCGCGTGTGCGCTCGTACTCGCAAGCGAGAAAGCCGTAAAAGAGCACGGGCTTGAGCCCCTCGCGCGGATCGCCGGCTACGGCGCCTCGGCGCAAGAACCGGACTGGTTTACGACCGCGCCCGCCGCCGCGGTCAAGCACGCGCTTACGAAGCTCTCGCTCGCAACGAAAGACATCGGGCTTCACGAGATCAATGAAGCCTTCAGCGTCGTTCCACTCGTCGTCGCGAAGTTGTGCGAGCTCGATCTTGCGACCGTCAACGTGAATGGCGGGGCCGTCGCGCTTGGCCACCCCATCGGCGCGAGCGGAGCCCGCATCCTGACGACCCTGATCTACGCGATGCGAACTCGAGGCGTGCAGCGCGGGTGCGCGTCGATCTGCATCGGCGGCGGCGAGGGACTCGCGATGGTCCTCGAGCGGTGATTCGCCCCGTTGCGGTGGCTCAAGGCGTCGCCTGGTTTCCGGCGCGCACGCCCACCTTGCCGCCGGCCACGCACACCAACAGCTACGCCCTCGGTGATGGCCCGACCGTCCTCGTCGAGCCGGCGACGCCCTTCGAAGACGAGCAAGCCGCCTGGCTCGAGTGGGCGCACGCGCTCGCCACGACCCGCGAGATCCATGCCATCGTCGTCACGCATCACCATCCTGACCATGTCGGCGGCGCCGCGCATTTTGCGGGGAAATTGGGGATCCCGGTGTGGGCCCATGCTGAGACCGCGAGCCGCATCGACGTGCCCGTGGCGCGCACACTCGATGAAGGTGACGAGCTCATCCTCGGCTCGCAGCGCTGGCGCGTTTTGTTCACGCCGGGGCATGCGCCTGGGCACATCTGCCTTTTCGAGCCCGGCCTCCGCATCGCGGTTGTCGGCGACATGGTGGCGAGTGTCGGCACCATCCTTATCGACCCCGTCGAAGGGCACGTCGGCCGCTATCTCAGCGAGCTGCGGCGCTTGGAGGGACTCGACCTCGACCTCGCACTTCCGGCACACGGCGCGCCGATCGCGGAGCCCGCACGACTCTTTCGCCACTACGTAACTCACCGATTGATGCGCGAAGCGAAGATCGCCGCCGCACTCACTCGCGCCGCAGCGGCCGACCTCGACGCGCTGGTCGCCCTCGCCTACGACGACGCCCCCGAAGAACTCTGGCCGATAGCGAAGTTGAGCCTCGAGTCCCACCTGCTCGAGCTCGAGCGTCAAGGGCGTGCAGCATGCGACAGCGGCACGTGGCGCCCGGCCTCACGAGCAAGCGAGCCTTGAGCCTTGGTGCCGCGCGCAGACCTCAGCCGAGCACCGCGAACGTGACCGCACGTCAGCCATCAAGTCCCAGCTTTTTCAGGCGATAATAGAGCGTCGTACGCTGGATCCCGAGTGCTCGAGCGACCTCGGTTTTGTTCCCGCCGGCACGGACGAGGGCGCGGGACAATTCATCGCGCGCAAGCGCCTCGAGGCGCGAGTCGAGCGGCGCACGTTCACCCGTGGCGCCACGCAGCTCGGAACTGGGCGAGAGTGGGAAGACGAGATGGGCGGGCAGAATCGTTTCACCCCGCGAGAGGATAGCCGCGTGCTCGAGTACAGCCTCGAACTCACGCACATTTCCCGGCCAGTCATGTCGAGCAAGGCTCGCCTGCGCCTCCGTCGAGAGCACAACGGGAGGACGTGCATTCCGCGCCGCGTGGCGTGCAAGAAAGTGGTCGGCCAGCCTTGGCAATTCGGCCCGGCGCTCTCGCAGTGGCGCGAGCCGGATGGGGGAGACGGTGAGCCGCGCGAAGAGCTCAGGGAGCATCGCTTTTGCCTCAAACGCCACGTTCGCGGAACCGACAACGCTCGTCACCAAGCGAACGTCGACACGCCGCGAACGCGTCTCACCGATGCGCTCCACCTCGCCGTCGCAGAGAAGCCTCCAAAGCCGCGCCTGCAGCGACGGGGTGAACGCGGTCGGCTCGTGCAACCAAAGCGTCCCCCCGTGCGCAAGTTCGAACCGCCCTGCACGATCGCGCCACGCACCATCCACGCGGCCAACTCCCCATCCGAAAAGCTCCCGCTCGAGCGCATCACCTGGGAAGGCCCGCGCCATCACCGCAATGAACGGTCGCTCCTCACGCGGCGAACCTATGTGGATCGCCCGCGCGACAAGCTCGCTCTCGACCCCCGTTTCGCCCTCGATGACAACGGGTTCGCTCGTTGCCGCAACGTCTTGGATGGCAGCGAGGACACCGCCCGACACGCCGGCGACACCACCCGACGGAGCTTGGCCCTCGGACACGAGCGCACCAAAGTCGAGCGGACAGCGCTGCTCGCGCTCGAGGTACGCCGCGTACTGGGCGAGCTGCTCGCGAAGCCGACGATTTTCACGGAGCGTCATGAAGGACGCTATCCCTTGCCTGAGCACGCACGGAAACTCCTTCGAGTCCCAGGGCTTTGCCACGTAACGGTCAACCGCACCCGAGTTCACCGCATCGACGAGAACCTCGAGCTCGGCGTAGGCCGTGAGCAAAATCGCATGGCAATCCGGAAACCGCGCCTTCACCGCGCGCAGAAGCTCGATGCCGCTCATCCCCGGCATTCGCTGATCGGCGACGACAACGGCGGGCTCGATTCGAAGCAAAAGCTCAAGCGCCTCGGCGCCACTCTTCGCGTAATGCAGGCGGAACGATTTGCGAAACGCAAAGCGAAACGCGTCGAGGTTGTCCTCCTCGTCATCGACGACGACAACGTCGTAGTTTAGCCAATCGACGTCCTGCATGAGTGTGCCCGAGGCCGGCCCTCAGCCCCCCTCTGTGCGACATACTACAGTCGTGGACAGGCGACCGTTGCCGTCGTTACGCGGTGGCGCGGCCCGCCGTACGCTGCGTGTTCCGGCCCTGCTAAACGGAAAGGTGACACACGCTATCGACCGCGGGGCGAAGCGGTGTAAGCTGCGCCGCCGACCGAGGAAAACATCATGATCGATGAGGTTTTGAGCGAACTGACTGATGGCGTCGACAAGTCCCTCGACGCGTTGCGCCGCGAGTTGTCGAAAGTCCGAACGGGACGCGCGCACCCCAGCATCCTCGACCGAGTGCGCGTCGATTATTACGGCGTGTCGACGCCAATCGCGCAGATGGCGAACGTCGGCGTCCCCGACGCGAGCATGCTCACGGTGAAGCCCTGGGAGAAGAGCCAAGCCAGCAACATCGACAAGGCGATCCGCGAGAGCGGCCTCGGGCTGAACCCGCAACTCGACGGCGATCTCATCCGCATCCCGATCCCACCGCTAACGGAAGATCGGCGCAAAGAGATGGTCAAGATGACCAAACGCTGCGGCGAAGAAGCGAAGATCGTCGTGCGCAAACATCGCCGCGACGCGCTCGACATGCTCGAGACCCTCGTCAAGGATGGCGAGGTCAGCGAAGACGAAGGCGACCGCGGCGAGAAAAAGATCGAAGAGACGATCGCCGAAGCGACCAAAAAGATCGATCACGCAGTGAACGATCGCGAATCGCAAATCATGGGCGGCTAGTTTCTCTTGGCTCTTCGCCTGACGGCTCGGCGTGACGCCTTTTTTTTCGGCTCTTCGCCTAACGGCTCATCGCGGGGCTTTCTGTTGGCTCTTCGCCTGACGGCTCATCGCGGGGCTTTCTGTTGGCTCTTCGCCTGACGGCTCGGCGTGACGCTTTCTGTTGGCTCTTCGCCTGACGGCTCGGCGTCACTCATTGGCGGTGCGGCGCTCCGTCGATGCAGTGCCTGGAGCGATTCCGCGGTAGAGTCCTGCGCATGCCAGCAACGGTGATCATCGGCGCCCAATGGGGCGATGAAGGCAAAGGCAAAATCGTGGATCGGCTGGCCGAGTCCGCCGACCTCGTCGTCCGCTACGCGGGCGGCCCAAACGCGGGGCACACCCTGGTCGTCGCTGGCCGAAAGGTGGTGCTACGCCTGATTCCAAGCGGGGCTCTCCACCCACACACGCTCTGCCTGCTCGGCCAGGGCATGGTGATAAGCCCGGAGACGTTGCTCGAAGAGCTCGATGGCCTCGCGGAGTACGGCGTCGCGCTCGGGCACCGCATGCTGCTTTCGCGGCAAGCCCATTTGATCCTGCCTTACCACGTGCTCGTCGATGAGCTGCGAGAAGGCTCGGAGGCCGGAACCAAGATCGGCACGACCAAAAGAGGCATCGGGCCTTGCTACGAAGACAAGGTTGGTCGGCGCGGCGTGCGCGTCGGCGACCTCGAAAAACCCGCGGTTCTCCGCGCGAAGGTAAGCGAAGCCTTGAACAACTGGCGGCCCACGATCCAAGCGCTCGGAGGCACGGCCCCTGACCTCGAGGCGGTGTGCGACAGGATCCTCCGCACTGCGGACCGCATCGTGCCTCTACTCGGCGACGTTTCCGCACGACTCGAAACGGAGCTCGCGGCGGGCAAGCGGGCCATGCTCGAAGGCGCCCAAGGGACGATGCTCGACATCGACAACGGTACCTACCCGTTCGTCACTTCGTCCTCGGCCGTCGCAGGAGGCGCATGCACCGGCGCGGGCATCGGACCCACACGAATCGACCGCGTACTCGGCATCACGAAGGCCTACACGACACGCGTCGGAGCCGGCCCATTCCCGACCGAACTCGACGATGACGCCGGGCATCACTTGCGGAACGTCGGCCACGAATTCGGCTCTGTCACCGGTCGGCCGCGCCGCACCGGCTGGCTCGACCTCGCGGCCCTGCGCTACGCCCGCCGGGTCAACGGCATCGACGGACTGGCCCTCACCAAGCTCGACGTGCTCTCCGGACTCGACGTCATCAAGGTGTGCGTCGGTTACCGAACCCCCGACGGCGAGAGCCTCGAGTTGTCGCCCGACCTCGCCGATGCGACGCCTGTTTATACGTCGTTGCCGGGCTGGAAGGAGCCGCTCCGTGCCGCGCGCGCAATCGAAGAATTGCCCACCGCGGTGCGCCGTTACCTGGAGTTCGTCGAGACGACAGCGGAGCTCGGCATCGACATCGTGAGCGTTGGCCCGGGCCGCGACGAGACGATCGAGCTGCGCTCGGGCTTGGCGTGACCCGAACATCGATCGAAAGTACACTGAGCAGAACTCTCTAGAGCTACCGATCGAACTGGAGCCAACGCGTGTTCCTTCTGCTGTCGCTCCTAACCACGTTGACGATGGCCGGACTGCCCGGACCTGAGTTGGCCGCAAGTGCCGCCGCGTCGACACGTCCTGCCGAGTGCTCGCCCGCGAGTGGTCGCCGCACGGTTTGGTACAACGCCCGCACGCGCGAGCTCGACCGCTACTGCGCCGACCTGGCGCGAGCGGACGCGCGGATGAACCGCGATCCCGAAGCCGCCCTCGCCGCCGCAGAATCCGCGGACCGGCGAGTCCCGGGAAGAGCCGCGCCACGGGTGGCTGCCGCTCGCGCCTTGCTGTCGCTCGCGCAAGTCGAAGCGAGCGTGGCCGCGTTCGGCGAGGCGCTCGCCCGCGATCGTCACAGCGTCGATGCCCCCCTTGCTCTGCGCGCTTTGGCGAAGGCATACCGACAATCGAATCGCTTGGAGGAGGCCCTCGTCGCGTATCGCCGACTGGTCCCGCTCGCGTCGCTTTTGCCCGAAGACGCGGACCGGGTCCAAGTCCTGCTCGAGGCTGCCTACACGGCGATGACCGAGCAAGGCGCGAAGTCGAACCCGAACCTCGACGAAGCGACCCGCTACCTCCGCCAGGCGGCACGCGAAGCACGCGGCGCGGCACGGCTCGACGTCGCGTTGTCGCTCGCGCTCACCCTCGACCGCGCGGGTCACAAGGACCACGCCGATGCGTTGCTGGCCGAGCTCGATGGCGCCACGGCTTGGCAACACCGACCGGCGGCATCGTACGTCATCGCGGCAGCCGATAACTTCGCGCTGCTTGGCTTGTCGCTCGAACGCTCGGAACCGAAAGAGGCGGCCGTCGCGCACCGGCGGTACCTCGAGGGCGTAGGAGCCGCCCATCCCTTCGCCGCAATGGCGCGGGCACGTGCATCCGGCCTCGAACGCGAACGCGGCGCACCGCGCGGGGCCTCGCATCGGTGAGCCTGCGCCGCGGCTTACAATTCGCTTGGATGCTCGCACTCGGCGGCGCGCTCGGTTGGCTCACGGCCACGACCCCGGCGGCAGCGGAATCGACCGTGTGGAGACGCGCCGCGAGCCCTCGCGATACCGACGCGGCGGACACCCTCGCCGCGGTTCGCGGGTTACTCGACCGACACGTGGCTGCGATGGGGAAGCCCGGCGACGGCGACGGCCGCTGGGATGCGCTGATGGCCGCTCGTCGCATGCTCGAAGAGCGCCACGCCGACACGTCGACCATGCCCGAACTTCGTTACGCGGCCGCGCGGGTCGAGCGAACCTTGTACGGCCGCGATGGCAGGAAAGATCACCTCGTACAGGCGATAGGTCACCTGCGTTGGATTGTCGGCGACGCGCGAGGCGTGCCGACCATGCTTCGCGCGGCGGCGCTTTTCGAGCTCGCCGTGTGCCACGCACACCGTGAAGAGCGTCACGAAGAGATTGCCGTCTACGTCGCCGATCTCGCGGTCGAACCGCACGCCATCCACCGCAGCCTCGTGCTCGCCAACCAAGCCGATGCCTTGATGTTCGTTGGCGATCTCGCGGCGGCAATTGGCGGTTACCGAGCGGCTCTCTCGCTGCTCCACGGCGTCGTGCTGCATTCCGCCGGCGCGACCACACTCTGGGGCCTCGCGGTGGCCCTCGATCGCTCTGGCGATCCTGCGCGCGCTCTTGAAACCGTCGCGCTCGCACGCTCCTACGACCCCGATGACTCGCAACTCGGTGGGCCCAATTGGTTCTTCGTACCCGAGCGTGAATCCCACTGGTACGCCGCGCTCGGCCACTGGAGCCGTGCCCGCAGCACCCGCGAGGCCGCGACCCGGGCGACCGAGTACAGCCGAGCAGAAGCGAGCTTTCGAGCGTACGTCGAGGCCTCCCCGGTGGGCGACCGGTGGCAATCCCTCGCGAGCGTGCGTGGCGCCGAGTGCGCAAAAGAAGCCGCGAAGTCGCGGGCGGGAGCGGGGGCTCGCTGAGGCTTGTCGGGAAGCCTCAGGCCGTGTAGCCCTAGTAGCCATGCGTTCGCGCGCGAGGATGCTGTTGTTGACGGGAGGAGCGTTCATCGCTGCGGGATGCCCTCTCGTGCCGCTGTCCCCGCCGTCAGCGTGCTCGCTTGCAGGCTGCGACGACGCGAATGGCTGCACGATCGACCGATGCGACGATGTGAGCGGCCGGTGCCTCTTCGAGCCGCTGCCGCAAGGCACCGTGTGCGATCACGACAACGATGCGTGCAATGGCGTCGATCGCTGCGACGAAACCGGACAGTGCCAAACGGGTTCGAGCCTCACGGTGGATGACGGCAACGCGTGCACGACCGACCTCTGCGACTTGCTGACCGGCGTCATCTCTCACCTGCCGATTTCGGGGTGCGGGCTTGGCTCGGGCGGCAGCGGAGGGACGGGCTCGGGCGGCAGCGGAGGTGGCGGCGGGGCCGAGCCAGCCCCCCCAATCTGGACACCTCTCGCCACGGAGGGCGCGCCATCGCCTCGACGCCTTCACACCGCCGTTTGGACCGGCACCAAGATGCTCGTGTGGGGCGGCCTCGGCAAGGGGGGCGTCACCAACACCGGCGCGGCATACGATCCCGCAACCGACACGTGGAAGCCGCTAGCCGTCGCCAACGCTCCGACTTCGCGCCATTCGCACAGCGCAGTTTGGACCGGCAGCGAGATGATCGTTTGGGGCGGCTTCAGCAGCAACTACGAGGCCACCGGCGGTCGCTACGATCCTCTCCACGACGTGTGGACCCCTCTCCCGTTCACGACCATCAAGGGCCGCGCGCGCCACGTCACGGTGTGGACGGGTGGCGAGATGATCGTGTGGGGCGGCTCGAACGGTCTCAGCGCACTCGGCGACGGTGCGCGCTACACGCTGGGGTCGAACGCATGGTCGGTCTTGCCCGGCGGCGGACCGTCCGCGCGCTTCAACGCGTCGGCGGTCTGGACCGGCAGCATGCTCGCGATCTGGGGCGGCACCGACACGTTTGATTGGTTTGCGGATGGCCGCTACCTCAGCCCTACCCAAAACACCTGGACGAACATCAGCACCGCGAATCGCCCTGGCGTGCGCGAGAGTTCCTCGATTGCGTGGACGGGCGCCGCGATGCTTTTGTGGAGCGGCTGGAACGGCGGAGACTACATGCCGGAAGGCTACACGCTGAGACCCGCCGTGGGCACGGGCGGCACCTGGGCGCCGATCGATGTCAGCCTTGCGCCCGCGCCGCGCGCACAAGGCGTGACGATTTGGACGGGCAGCGAACTGTGCGTCTGGGGCGGATGCGGCGGCGACGCCTGCGCCGACATCCGAGAAGACGGCGGATGCTTCTCGATGGTGGAAAACGCGTGGCGCGCGATCCCGAGTGAAGCTACTTTTCCGGGGCGCGTCGGGCCCACAGCGGTCTGGACAAACACGGAGTTCATCACCTTTGGCGGCCACCGACACGAAGCGGTCGTCGCTGGTGGCGGACGCCTCTCGCTCGAAGCCCTCCCACCATGAAGAACTCAAACACCTTACGCGCGCTGCTCATCTCTCTCATCGCCGGCACGGGCCTCTCGTGTGGACCGCGGGACCCCTCGTCGAACAATGTAACGAGCAGTGCCGCCTCGACCGGCTCGGGCCAGCAAACAGGCCCCGGCTTGCCCTGCGCGAAAGCGAGCTGCGCATGCGTGACGGCCTGCCATCCGCGTGACAGTCAGCTTGCGTGGCAACCTCTCCCGACGGACGGTGCTCCGTCGGCACGGCGCCTCCACGTCGCTGTGTGGAGCGGCACCGAATTGCTGATCTGGGGTGGCATGGTCGACGGTGCGGGCAACGGGACCGCGAGCGGAGCCGCCTACAACCCGGCGACCGACACATGGCGCGCGATCTCGGACGTGGCCGCACCGAGCGCGCGCCACTCGCATCAGGCGGTATGGACCGGCACGCAGCTCCTCGTATGGGGCGGCTACGCGAAAGGCGGCTATGCCAAAGACGGCGGCGCGTACGATCCCGCGACCGACACATGGACGGCGATTCCGGAGGCGTCGATAAGCGGCCGCACCCGCCACTCAACCGTGTGGACGGGCACCGACCTCATCGTGTGGGGCGGCATCAACGCCCAAGGCGCGCTCGGCGATGGCGCGCGCTACGCGGTCGCGAGCAAGACGTGGACGGCCCTGCCAGGCTCGGGGCCCAAAGCCCGCGCGTCTCACGTTGGCGCGTGGACGGGCACCGAGATGCTGGTCTGGGGCGGAACCGACACGTTCGACTGGTTTGCGGATGGTCAGCATTTCAACGTCGCGGACAACGCATGGAAGGCCGCAACCAACACAACGAATGCGCCTACTCTGCGCGAATCCTCGACAGGCCTGTGGGCGGCGGGGACGATGCTCGTCTGGGGCGGATGGAACGGTGGCGACTACCAAAACACCGGCGCCGCGTATGAGCCGACTTCGCGACTCTGGAGCGAGCTGCCGGATGGCGCTCCGGAAGGTCGCGCGGGGCACGTATCGCTGTGGACCGGCGACGAACTCTTCGTGTGGGGCGGCTGCACGGGCGACTCCTGCAGCACGCTGCTCGGCGATGGTGGACGCTTCACCGCGGACGACGGATGGACGAAAATTTCGGCGAATGCAAACCTCCCGCCGCGTACCGGCGCCCTCGGCGTTTGGACTGGCAAAGATGTGATTGTGTTCGGTGGGAGCGACGCGAACTTCAAGCCGCTCGCCGGCGGTGCACGCGCGGCCCTCTAGGTGAGCGGACGGCTTCGCTCAGTCGAGCGAGGCCGTAAAAGCGCGACCATCTTGAGACCAGGCGGCGACGAAGCGATGACCGCCGTGGTCCGAAGGCTGCCGCGCGGCGGCGAGCGTCACCTGTCCCGCATCGCCACCGTCGCGTGACAGCGAAACCGCATTCGACCAACGATCGACCTCACGCAATCCGTCGGCATCGACCGCCGACCGCCGCGCCATGACGCGCCAACGACTTCCGCTGAAGGAGCGCCACAAGACGACCACCGTCCCGTCGGCAGCCACGCGCAACACCGGAGATATCGCTCGCTCCTGGCTGAGCCTCATCGCCTCGCGGCCCGACGCGAGCCAGCGACCGCCGGCATCGCGGTGCGCGAGCATCACAGCCCAATCGTCGCCAACGTGCTCCTCCCAGGTCACGTACAAGTCACCGGAGCGCGCGAATGCGACGCGTGTGTTCCACGCGAGATCGACCGGGACGCCAAAGCCTTCATCGATCGTGGGGCGCGTCCACACGCCGTCCGCGGTGCGCTCTGCGAGGAACACCGCCATCTTTCCATCGGGGAAAACCTGCCGCCACACGATCGCAGCCCGACCATCTTCGGCGACCGCCGGCTCGGGATTCTCGACATCCCCGTCGGGCGGCGAGAGGGCATCCTCATCGCGCGCGTGGGTAAAGTACCCAGCTTGCCCACTGCGCTCGCTGGCCATCACGCGCAGCTTGGCACCGACCGACTCATACCAAGTCACCACGGTGTCCCCGCGCTCGTTCCGAGCGAGCTCCGGGCTGTTCGAAAAGATAAAACTACGCGATACGACGTCCTGCGCGCTCGAGGGCCGCACGAAATCGGCCTCGCCCTCGCGGCGCGTCGCGATGCAAATGCCGCGACGCAACCCAGCGTCCATCGCTTGATTCCACGTGACCACGAGCTCGCCGTCCGAGTGCGCGAGCACCTTGTTCTGATACGCGTAGGGCGGATACGAGAAGCGACCGCCACTCGGCGGCTCGGCGAAGTGGCCGTCTCCGATCCCCACGCGAACCTCGCTCGCCGCGGCGGCCTCGAGCCCGACGTGCTCCCACACGACCACCGCATGCGCCTCGTCGACGACGGCGAGTCGCGGCGCGGTATTGAAGCCCGGCAACCCGAGACTCGGCGACGAGTGTGACCAGCCCGACGGCGTCTCGCGCGCAACCACGACCCCCGACCCGCCCGCCGCTTGCTCTTCGAAAGCGAGCCACGCCTTTCCAAAACGGTCGATATCGACACTCGGAAAAAACGCCGCCACCCCCAGGCCCGTGGCGTCATCCGGCGCCGCCCAGCGCCGCAGCGAACAGCGCCCATTCGACGCGAGCCCCCACGCGGGACAGCACGTCCCGTCGGCCGCCGCGCCATGCTCACAGTTCGAGTAAGGCTCGAGCGTGCAGGCCGACGTGAGCCACAAACCAAAGAGCGCGAGCTTGCGCCACATACCCCGACTCAACCACAAAATGGCGACGCCGCGAACCCCCTAAAGGAATCGCGGCGTCAATCCGTTTCAGTGCCGCGCTCAGCGCAACATCACTGCCCGCAAACAGGCTCGCAGCAGAGGATCGCGCGCGTTCCGGCGCCAGCGCAACCGCCAGCGCAACCGACACCCGAGTTGCTGCAAAGATGCGCACCTGAGACGCCGTCGTAATAGGTGTCACCATCGAAGTGGTAGACGAGCGTGCCGACCGCGACGCCGGTAGCCTTGTTCGTGGCAAACTGGTCGGTCGCGAACCACTCGCCGTCCGAGATGTGCCCCGTGGGGTACGTCCAGTCGTTGCAGCGGCCGCCAGCGCCGGCCTTCCATGCGCACTTCTTCAAGCCCGGATCGCAGTACGGAGCGCCCGTGCCTCCGTTGCAATCCGCGTCAACGTTGCAGGTGATGTCCTTCGTCGTGTTGACGACGCTCGTCGTGCGGTGAAGCCAATACGTCAGGTTGCTCGGAAGTTTGCCGGTGAGCTCACCTGCCGCCTCAGCCTTGACGATTTCCTTGTAGTTGCAGACGTGGTCCGCACCGATCGCCTGGCACATCGCGTTGCCAGCCTGAAGGCCCTCGAGGCCGCTGTAGCTCCACTTCGCGGCTACACCCGTGCCAGTCTGCATGCTTGGCGTCGTGTTGTTCGTCACGTAGTTCGTGAAAACCTTGGCGTTGAGGCACGGATCCGCGGTGGTCGACGTGGCCATCGTCGGGTTCTTGCAATCCTTCGGGCACTTGCTGCCGAACTCGCCGTTGCTCTTGCCGTCGTCGCAGGCCTCGCCCGCTTGGATGATGCCGTCGCCACAAATGGGAGTCGTGCAAAGGTTCGTGCACGCATCGTCGGGGATCTTGTTGCCGTCGTCGCACTGCTCGCCGGCATCGACCATCGCGTTGCCGCAGGTCGTGGGAGCGTTGCTCGTGCAGTTGTTGTGGCAAGAGTCCGTGTCGACGTCATTGCCATCATCGCAAACTTCACCGGCGTCGAGCTTGCTGTCACCGCAGGTATTGCCTCCGCCCGTGCTCGCGCTGGCTCCGCCAGAACCGGCGCCCGCGCCACCCTTCGTGCACGCGTTGCTGCAACCGTCGGCATCGTTGCTGTTGCCGTCATCGCATTCCTCGGTCCCGTCAACGACCGCATTGCCGCAAACCCCCGAACCACCGCCCGGGGTAGTGGCGTCGTTCGCGCCGCAAGCGCCAATCAGCGCTGCGAACCCAGTAAAACAGCCCGCAATTCCAAGCCAAGTCAGCGATGTTAACTTCATGATTGATTGCTCCTCTTAATGTGACGGAATGCCCCTCGGCGAATCAGCCTAGCACAGAGCCCGCGCGCTGCCAGCCAGCGCGGCGACCTTTGTACAGGTCTCGTCAATTTGTCAGTTTGAAGGTCGCGAGGGCCGGTCGCTCGGCACTGACGGTCTTCTTTGTCGAACGCGAAGCCTGCCCTGGCGGAGCGCACGTCACCGTGTGCGAGCCAACGGACACCGTCGCGTTGAAGCTGCTGCCGCTACCTTGCGACTTGCCATCGACGCTCCATGCGCACGTTCCGCCCGTGGCGATACCGATGAGCTTTCCGGTGGTCCCGCCAGTCGCCGCGGGTTCGGGCTTCGGTTCCGGTTTCGGTTCCGGTTTCGGTTCGGGTTTCGGTTCCGGTTTCGGGTCGCGACCCGTGCCCCCGTTGCCGCTTGAAGGAGAAACGCTCGCGATGCGCGGATCGGCCACGGGCACCGCTTGCACCGCTGCTGTGGTGGCCGCAGGCACCTCGGCGGTGGCCGCGATTGCGGATGATGGGACCACGGATGATGCGTCGGCCACGGCGCTCGGTGCGGCGATCGGAGCCACGGACACTGTCGGAGCCACCAGGCCGGCGACGGGCGTGTCCGATTCGACCGGCGTCTTTCCCTTGAACAGCGTGTACCCGCCGATCGCGAGAAGCGGCAGCACAACAACCGCCCCAGCGAGCGCCCACTTCGAGCCCCCACCCGACGCTTGGACGGGCGCGGAAAACGGCTGAGGGGAAAAGGCCGGGGTCACCGCGCCTGGCCCGGAGACCATGCCCCCCGACGCTGCCGACGCGCCGTACGGATCGCTCTGCAACGGGGCGGGCACGTTCGAGCGCTGGGGCGAAGGGAGCGAAGGGATCGAACCACGGCCAGCGGGAGGCTGATTCATGGCCGCGAAAGGCGAGTCATGCATGAAGCTCGTCTTCTCGAGGTCGTTCTCGAGATCCATCGGCGACTGCATGATGACCGTGGAGGAGCCTTCCTCGTCATCGTCGAGGAGGGAACTCTGTCCGGCCGCAAGGGGCGACGTCGGCGAAACGGCAACGTCCGCGGCAGCCGCCGGCGCCGCGTGGGCGATGCGTCCGATTTGGTCGACGAGGAGCTGTCCTTCCGCGCTCGCGAAAGGCCGAATCGCGTGGGCGAAAGCATAAACGCTGGCAAAGCGAGAGTTCGCGTCCTTCGCCAAGGCCCAGCTGAGGATCTGATCGAGCTCACGCGGGAGGTCCGGACGCAGGCGCGTAATGGGCATCAGATCATCGCGCGAGATCTTCAGCATGAGCTCCGCCATCTCGCCGGTGAAGGCAGGTACGGCCGCGAGCATTTCGTAGAAGATGCAGCCGAGCGACCACACGTCGGTGCGCGGATCGACGGCGCCCTTCCGAACCATTTCGGGAGACCAGTAGTTCGAAATTCCGAAGATCGCCGTGGACTGATTGTCCGGATCGTCGTTATTCGACGGGCCCTTCAAGACTTTCGCGGTGCCGAAGTCGATGACCTTCAACGTGCCGGCGCCACCGCGTTTCTGCGCGATGAACAGGTGCGACGGCTGCAGCTCACGGAGGACGATGCTGTGGCTGTGACACTCCTGGACGACTTCGCCGGCTTGGAGAATGAAGCCCACAGCTTGGTCGAGACGCAGTGCGCCTTGATTGCGGAGATGCGTCGCGAGGTCCTGCCCCTCGAGGAACTGACGCACCATGTAGAAGGACCCGTCCGAGTGGGTACCAACGTCGATGATCCGCGCGGAGTATTCACTCTCGAGCTTGGAGAGGGTTCGCGCTTCACGACGAAAACGCTCGAGTTCCTTCTCGTCGCAGAGCGACGGCGACATCAAACGGATGACGACGTGCTGGTCGAATTCCGTGTGGCGCGCCTCGAGGAGAAACCCACGGGAACGGCCGAGGACCCGCGTGACGCGGTACTTGCCTGCTACGATGTCACCGGGACGCATAGGACCAACACACCGACCGTTCGACCGATGTCGAACGTAGCGCCTGACCGGACGCTGGGTTCATCTTGGCATGAGTTCGACCGCGGGCGAACTCTTTCGAGGGAGCTAACGAAGCTCGGTGAATTCGTGGTTCTAAGCGCTTCGTCAATTCACTCGACTCCTCGTGTACGGACGACTGCCGGGGACGATCTGAAACAGATGGCACCTCCATCAAGGGAGCTTCGCAAGGGCCGCCTGGCAAGCTTTCTCGATGCTCGCTTCCGCGTCGCCACGCAACCAGCCGACGACGCAGCGATCCGCCTCATCCCAAGGATCGAACACCTTGCCGCCCTTGTGCCCCTCCTGGCCGCGAGCCTTGCGCACGAGCAGGAGGGTGTTGACGGCATTGCCACCCGGATCATCGACGACCCGCGCAACCCGCTCCGGTTCCACCGCGCAGACCGAGAAGTAGTTCGCCGATTTCTCGGCGTCCGTGCTCTCCCCTTCGCCGGTGTAGTTACCTTCCGCCGCGTGCCGGAGCCCATCGCGTCCGAGCATACGCATCGGCGCGAAGTCGGTGCCGTGGCAATCGAGAGTGCCGCAGCGCCGCTCCATCAGCTCGGACACATGTTTGACGTAGACGACGCGCGAGGGGCACGTCACCGAAAGCCCTTCCGACAAGCCCTCTTGCTTGCAGCCCGTTGCGACCGATGCGCCAAGGACCGCGAGCGATAAGGCGACCATGCACTTGCCATGACGGAGACTCATAGGTTTCCTCCCGCGCCGGACGCCGCGCTCGTCCCACCAACCCCGGTGCCCGTTGCGGAGGACGTAGCCCCACCCGCGCCGGCAGTCGTCACGGCCATGCCACCGGCGCCACTCGCTGTGGTCGCGGCCATGCCACCGGCGCCACTCGCTGTGGTCGCGGCCATGCCACCGGCGCCCCCGGTTCCGGTCGACGTGCTCGGCTCATTCGCGATTCCGCAACGCTCGAGCGAACTGATGTAGTCCCGATCGACGATGATCGCGCCCGCAGAGTCACGGGCGCGGCCGGTCGCAGGATCGACATTCGGGTCGCGGTCGATCCGGTCGACGGAGGCCAATTTGTGGCAGCCCGCGCAGGAGCGCTCGCGGCCGATCAGCGAATTCATCTTCACACCGGCAACGCCGACGAATAGCGGAAACGCGAGGTCGTCGATGCCCTGGAGGTCCGATTTCGTGATGTAGAAGTTTCCAGCGCTGTTCGTGCAGGACTTGTAGGTCGCGCCGGCCGAATCTTGAATGGTGACGAAGACGCCTTCCATGCCGTTCAAGTAACCTTTAGCCGTCTGCCAGTACACGGTGCCGCCGATCGCCAACTGCGGCTGCGCACCCGCGTAGGTGCTGTGACAATCGACGCATGGCTGCCCGGCGCGATGCTCGGGACGAGGGCCCTCGGCGTCCTCCAGAGGCAGTGCTCGTATTTTTTCAGCTTGGACCGGATCGTAGCGGCAGCCCGCAAGCACGCCAGCGGAGGCAGCGAGGAAAAACCCGATCTGGAACGTGGATACTCGCATGAGGTTCAGCATCAATCGAACTCCAGCTCGAGGTTGGAAGCAGTGAAAATACCCCAGCGGTCGAACAGGTAGAGGTCGTCGAGAAACTGGGTGTACACACCCTCTACCTGAACGCTCAGCGATACGACGCGGCTGAAGGCGCTGCGCAGGCCGAGTCCGCCGGTGACCGCCAGAAGCGGGCCAAGCTCGCGGTCGCCCGTCCGATACCTTGGCACGTCGTAGCCGCCGACGCTTTGGCTCGCGACGTAGGCTCGCTGCCAAAAGCTTACGGGGCCTTGGTAGTTGAAGCGCGCATGCGGGCTCAGGCGCAACTGCGGGTATCCAGGCGTCCCGCCCGCGCCCTTCCCTTCATAAAAATCCCACAGAAAGCGGACGTCGGTCGTGCTCGCCTTTTGGCCCCAGTCATCGGTGTAGATGCGCTCGGTGGCGCGCAGGGTCGCCGTATCGAACCGGTGCAGAATTCCGAGCAGCATCGCGTAGCGGTTGCGACTCGTCGGCAATTGCTCGAGCGGCATGATCGGGAGACGGCCGGCCGCCACCAGAGCTGCCGACGCCGAAGCGGGAATCTCGGGCGCAACGGTGACATCGAACATCGGCACATAGCGGTAAGGCTTCGAGGCATCACCACGATCAAGTTCAACCGTTCCGCCGATCACGCCGACGGTTGACGGGTTGAAGATCACGGAGGCTCCGAAGTTGATCGTGTGCCGGTACAAATCGCGACGGAACACCGCGAAGTCGGTCTGCGCGCGACCGAGGATGTCCGACCCGAAGTCGTACGTGACGTACGGGGAGATCATCTTTTCGAAGAGGTCCGCGCTGAAGCTCACGCCACCGGAACGGGCCACGTAGTCATTCTCGATCGAGGTAGCGCCATTGACGCCGAGCGTCGCGACGCCGACCTTGTATCCGCCGCCGACCGAGGCGCCGGCGCGCACTTGATCGAATCGACGGGAGGCCATCGCAACGATGTCTGCTGAGGCCGTGCTGACGACGTCGACGATCGCTTGTCCGCCAAAGTTCCAGCCCTGAGTGGGCTGCACGGCGGCGAAGTACAAGGCAGGCGACACGACGTCGACCTGATTGGTGTCGTTGTAGCTCGACACCTCCAAGCCCGCCTTGAAGTTCAGCCCCTTGGCACCGGGGTTGTACTTGTCGTCACACGCCTTGCGCTCATTCGCGTTGCGCGCTTTGCGGTAACAAGCCTGAAGCGGAGTCTCGCTCGACGTGACATCGAGATCGATCGACTCCGACCGCTCAAAGGTCACCTTCTTGCTGTACTCGTACGGCTCCCCGCCACGCTTGCCGGCCACTTCGATGAGCACGGTGCCGGGATTGTTGATAAGCGGCGCGCGGATATTGTTGGCGTCTACCTTGACGCCATCGACCGTGACGACGAGGTCGGTAACGCCGGCTTGAAACTTCAAGTTGATGCGGGGCAGATCGGCATCGAGTTGCTCGATCACAGCGGCCGCCTCTTTGACGAGTGCGTCGTTCTTGTCGGCCTTCGCGAGGGCAGCGGCGGCCTCCGCATCGCGCTTGGCCTCGACGAGCAGGTTGCCTTTGTCTTGGCACCGCGCAGCCATAAGCTTGCCAGCGGCGTAGTCGCCCGCCGAGAGACTCTGGACCATCGCCGCGAGGCAGCCTTCCCAGTCGTTCGAGGCGAGTAGGCGGCGCGCACTGTCGAGCGCTTGTGTCTGTGACGAAGTGAGTGTCCCCGCAGGTGGTTCAAGCGCCGCCTTTGCCTTCGCCTGCGCCTCGGAGAAAATTTGCTTCAGCTTCCGCGTCATCAACTTCGCGTTGGGCTGCCCGTCGGCCTTCTTCGCGAGAGCCTTGACGAACGCGTCGCGCGCATCGTCCGTCTTGTCCTTCAGGCCGTAGGCGATGCCTTGATCCATCAACAGCTCGGCCTCGAGTGACGCCGGGCACTTGTTCTTTCCGCAACTCGCGAGAGCCGCATCGAGGAGCTCGATCGCGTCATCGTAGGCTCGAGCGCCGATCTGCTCAATCGCAGCGTCGGCCGCAGCCCGGGCCACCGCTTCTTGGGCGGATGCTACCGTGGGCACTGCAAAACAGAGTGCACCGAGCGCCGCCGCCACGAAAAGTGGTCGGCCCGCGCGCAGCGCCAAGCAGCGTAAGGCTTCGAAGCGTTTGGTGGTCATGACGGTGGAATTCAATTCAGGGGGGCTCCGCATTGGATCCACTTCACGAGGTTGTCATACGCCGTTTGGCTCAGCGGTGAATGCACTGGGCTCTTCGCATCGGTGCGCGGCATAGCCTCGCCACACACGTCTTTGTAGAACTCGTTCGTCACGTCTTTGACGAACTTCAGGTTGCAGAGAACCGTGCTCTGCTCGGGCTGGCATGGAGTGATGTAGCGTCCAAACCCATCGAGGTTGTACTTCACCAAGATCTTGTACGCGGCGCCTGCATCCTTTGCGGGGATGGCGAGATTACCGTTCGCCGCTTCGTGGCAGGTCGACGCGGTGCAACCTCCGCCACCCGCTTTCGTCGAGGTAATGATGGCGGGGTAGATATCCACCGACCAACGCACATCGCACGTCACGTCGACCTCGCATGCCGTGCCCGTCGACGAAGAGGACTCCGCTACGCTCACCGTCTGCCCTCCGCTCGTCGTGACGCGGGAGGGCTCGCCGAATGAGGTCGTCTCTTCGGTGGCGCATGCGCACAATCCGAGCGCGGTGATGAGCAATGCGCCAACAGGCGAGGTAGCCGGGTTCATGTTCATTCTCACGTGGCTTCCTCTCCGTGGCGGATAGGAAAGAGCGGCCGATGTTAGCCGCGCGTGGCTTCCCTCGGCAAGTGTCAAAGCGGGCACCTTGCGTCAATTCGCCAAGCACCGGTCGGCTTTGCGCTCAGCGTTGTTTTTTTAAGTCGCCCCGCGCGGCATGCGGGAGCCCCTCGGCGGATGAAGCGGGCTCACGAATACGACCGCACAAAAGCGAGTCGGCTGAGCGCCCCTCCCCGCGAGAAAGCGTCAGCCGAATCGTCACGCAGCCAGGCTCATGGCTCTAAACGAAGAGCCAATGAGTGAAGGCTTTCAGAAGCGCCAGGTGCCGGCCACACCGCCGCCCGTCGATCCGACGAACGGAGCGATCACGGGACGGGACATGGCAGCCTTCTCATCGGCACCGTCTTCCGCGCCGCTGAAGAGCAGTACCGCGCCGGTGATCCCGAAGGTCAGGGCTACGCCGAACGACATGTCCGCGATGAGCGCGTTGCGCTCGGCCTTCTGGGCGTTGTCTTCGGTCGGGTTGGCATTGAAGTCGCTCGAGCCCTGGAGCGCGAGGATGCCAAAGGTCGTACCGAGCGCGGCGCCGGCTCCCGCGATTCCGAGCGTGACGAACGCAGGCACGTTGCTGCGCTTCGGGGCGATGGCCGGGGGCGGCGCGACCGGGGTGACCGGGGTGACGGCAGCCACTGGGGCCGGTGCGAGAAGCACCGTCGGCGGCAGAGCCTTCAACGAGACGGCGAGCTCGGCCTTCTCATTGGGCTTCAAGCTTCGGGACTCGGCATGCGGCTCGTAACCTTCGGCCTTGACTTCGACCCTGTGATCGCCGGCCTTGAGCGAGAGCGGTCCGGCAGCCGGAGCGCCGTCGACCGAGACGATCAAGCCCTTCGCGTCCGCGGGCGAGACCGTCACGGTCAGAGTGGCGGGGAGCGTGACTTCGATGGCCGCAATCCGCTCCTTCGCAAGCGGAATTTTTTCGGCGAATTTGCCGGTCGGGTTCAGTGAGAGGAACGCTCGGTACGCGGCAACGGCCTCAGCCGGTTTGTTCAGCTTCTCGTACGCTTCGGCGATCCGCAGACGCGGCGCGGCGCCAGGAAGCTTCGCGTCGGCCTTTTTGAAGACCTCGACCGCCTCCGCGACCTTGCCAGCGTCGAAGAGCTTCTTGCCCTCGTCGAAAAACTTGCGAGCCTCGTCCTTCGCCGCCTTTTCGTCAGCTGCCGGAGCCGCTACGGGAGCCGGAGCCGCTACGGGAGCCGCTGCCGCTACGGGAGCCGCTGCCGCTACGGGAGCCGCTGCCGCTACGGGAGCCGCTGCCGCTACGGGAGCCGCTACGGGAGCCGCTACGGGAGCCGCTACCGGAGCCGGGTGAGGTGCGGCCGGCGCTGCGGGCGCATGCGCACCGTGCGGCTGCTGAGCCAATGCGCTCGTCGCGAGCAACGAACCTGCCACAATTGCCACGCCACGGAATCCCGCCAATTCAACTCTCGGTCGCATGAAACACCTTCCTCGAACAATCCGCGCTCGGCCACAACAGCCGCTCGATGACGTTGCCGGCGAATGCTACCCGTGATGAGCGGCGTTCGGCAAGCGCGACGAGCAGCCCACGTGGCCTCTCAACGCGGGGAGTCAATCGGCGGCTCGCCGAACAACAGCGCGACCCCACCGAGGCGCCCGCGCGAAACGGCCGAAGAACCGTGCCGCGGCAAACTTCCACGGGCGCGCCGCGTCAGTAAGTCCAGCGAAATGACGCTCCGCCACCCTGACGACCGGCCCACGGCTCGATTACCGGAACACGACGAAACGCGGTGCGGTCGGGTTCAGGGCTCGGCGAAACGAGAAGCAGCGCGGTTCCGGTAATGCCGGCGACCAGCGCGGTGCCGAACGCGATATCGGCGATGAGCGCGCTGCGTTCGGTCGCATCCGCGCCTGCGTAGGTCGGCGCGTCATAGAATTGCGAACGTTGTTTCAGCGCGAGCACCCCGAATGCCCCGCCGACGACAACGCCCGCTCCGGCCAATCCGTAACAAAGAATCGTCGCGGTGCCGACGGTGGCTCGGCGCTTCGGTGGAGCCGTGAATGGGATCGGCGCGACCTCCGGCTTCAAGTCGATCGACACCGATCGCTGCTCGTTGCCACGCACGAGGAACGTTTCGCTGTGCGGCAGGAAGCCTTGGCTCGTGATGACCACGGTGTGCTCGCCCGGCTTCAATGACAACGGGCTGCGTTGCCCGGATGCACCGTCAACGACGAACACCGGGTCCGCAGCCGCAGGCGCGATCGTGAAGGTTATCTCACCTGGTAACACGAGCTCGAGCGCTGCAATGCGCGCTTGAGCCTCCGGAACGCGTTTGCCGTACGCGGACGCGGGAGGCGGATTCAGTTCGATGAAGCCGCGGTAAGCGGCTACGGCATCAGCGGGCTTCCCGAGCTTCTCGAATGCTTGCGCGAGCCAAAACCGAGGCGCAGCGCCCGCGACGGCCCGGTCCGCACGCTTGAATTGCTCGACGGCGAGCAGATAACTGCCGGCCTCGAACGCGGCCTTGCCCTCTTTGAAAATCGCAATGGCGTCCTGTTGGAGCTGGGCATCGACGCTTACGGTGCGGGGACCAACCGGCCTCGGTTGAGCGAAGGCTGGCGCTGAGAGCAGGCTGCACGCCGCGACGACGACCCAAACGCAACGTCGGGCCGTCCAGGTGCACAGTTCGCGGGGTGACTTTATGCGGTGCATCTTCATTGGGGGCTCGACGGTCGCCCGTGGTTCGTGCCGCGTGCGAACCCGTGTTCTACCTCGCTCTGGCAGTCGCCGTCCATGTCCTGACACTCAAGTTTCGTCGTCGGGAGGCTGCGCATCGGGCGAGGATGACCGAAGCTCGCTGGGTCGCGAGTTGCCAGGGGCATCGAACTCGAGGGCCATCGCCGCCGCCGGATTCGCGTCAGCCGCCCGATCGTGGATCCAATAGAGCACCGCGACGGCAAGCGCGCTCGCAAGGCCGAGAAATTGCGACGTCGAGAGCGC
Source organism: Polyangiaceae bacterium (assembly GCA_947475525.1). GTDB lineage: Bacteria > Myxococcota_A > Polyangia > Polyangiales > Polyangiaceae > SYFR01. The sequence goes on from CANJMI010000018.1 coordinate 96,213, forward strand.
CACGCGTGCAGGCAGCGAGAAGCTATCGGGCTGCAGGGCGATCGCCGCGGCCAGCGTCGGGACGAACGACACCAATTGAAGGGCCTTTCGCACGAGCGGATTCACGACGAGCTGCGACACGGTCAACGTGAAGGCGATGGCGAAGAGTGCGAAGCACACCGGGAGCAGCACGTGGCGCGGCGCGGTAAACGGGACGGTACCCCGCTCAGGGTCGTCGCGAACGAGCTCGAGTAAGAATCGCAGTACGCCGTAGACGAAGGTGCCCACGAAGAAGAGTTGACCGCGAAAACGTTGCTGTTTGCGAACGCTGAAAAGGAGCACGAGCAGGAGCCCGCCCACGAGCGATTCGTAGAGTTGGGTCGGGTGAACTGGTAGCGAAGCCGTCGCGGTCGGCGAGATCAAGCCGCGGCTGAGGTGTTCCACCCAAGCCGGAGACCCTGAGCCCTCAGCCACCGTCCCCTCCGACCACTTCGGAAACGTGCCCAGGCGAGCAAGCCACGCCGGCGCAGACGAGCCAAGGGGCCGGCCGTAGTCGCAGCCAAACAAATAGCAACCGATGCGCGTGATCACGAGGCCAGAGGCCAAGCTCGGAATCGCCGCGTCGGCCCACGGCAAGAGGCGGATCCGCTTTAGTTTCAAGTAAGCAAACGAGCCGAGAAATCCACCGAGGAATCCGCCGTAGGCGACGAGACCGCCACCCCGAAACGCGAACACATCCGAGAGCGTGTGAAAGTCCTGCGGATTCGTGACGAGGAACATCACCCGCGAGCCGAGGATCGCGACGACCGCAGTCACGACGTAGCAGTTCGCCATCTGCTCGCGATCAAGGCCGGCTCTCGCACACAAGCCAAGAGTCAGATACCAGCCGACCACCAAGGATAGCCCCAGCATCACGCCGTAGCTGTAGATGGGGACCACCCCCAACTGCCCTAGAAACGGGAGATTCCATCCCGAAACCGGGAGGCGAAACAGGACCGGATGCATCGGGCGTGCTTACGTTCTTCGGTCGCCGCGAGCAAGCGACGCGGCTCGTTGGCGCGATTCGACGCGGCGGTCGCGCGAAGGCACGCGAACGTGCTCGGCGACCTTGAGATTCCGGCGCTTGAGTGCTTGTGTAGGGGAGAGGTACGCGCGCACTCGAAGCGAAGTCGTCGTCGATGGACCCGAAGCAACTGCAAACCACCCTGGAGGACCTTGAGAGCGATGTGGAGCGCTTGAAGGCTCTTTATCAGCAGTACTTCATGGGGATCGAAAAGATGCCGCCTGCGGTGCTCCGCAAGCGAGTGGAACGCACGCTCTGGCAGTTGCGCCGCGAGCGGATCCCGGCGGCCAGCACGCGCTTCAAGTTTCAGCAGATAAGCCAGCGCTTCGGTACGTACGAGCAACTTTGGGGCCGCATTCTCAGACAAATCGAGACCGGCACCTACAAGCGCGACGTCATCCGGGCGGCCAAACTCGTCGGCAATGACGCGGCGAAGGCAGCGCTCGGAAAGGCGTTTTCCGGTCAAGAGATCGAGCGCGCGATCGATCGAGGACGGCAACAACCGACCGAATGGGACATCGCGGACCCTCCGACGCTCGATGAGGACGACGACGCGCGAACGCCACCGAGCATGCGCGTCGCGTATCCCGCTCAGCCAGCGCCTTGGGAGGCCAGGTCCGTTCCGGCAGGGACCACGCCCCGCGCGGCACCCGGCTACCCTGCCGCCCCGGGTCAACCGCAACCGGGCTACCCGCCGGCGCCGCTCCAACCGCAACCGGGCTATCCGCCGGCGCCGCTCCAACCGCAACCGGGCTATCCGCCGGCGCCGCTCCAGCCGCAACGAGGCTACCCTGCCGCCCCGGGAGCGTACGCGCCGCCACCGTCGCCTTTCGGGCCACCGTTACCGCCACCGATGGCTGCCCGCCCGCTGCCACCTCAGCGCTCGGCAACGCCGCCTTCGACTGGCAATTCACCTACGGAAATGCGTACGCGGCAGATCTACAACGACTACGTCGACGCGCGACGACGTGCTGGGGAGCCGACGGACGGCATCACGTACGAGCGGCTATCGAAGACTCTTTCTGACCAGACGGCGAAGCTGCGGGCGCAGCACCCAACTCGTGGGCTCGACTACGAGGTCGTTCAAAAAGACGGCAAACCCGTCATCCGCCCCGTTGTGAAATAGATCCGAGAACGCCGACCGGTCGCGTTCTGTCGACCTCAGCCAATTCCGTTGCGACGAGCTCCGCAGCCAGAGGCATCGCAGAACAGGATCGTGCACTTCATGCCATCGTCGCTCTGAACGCGCGAGCAGAGCGTCGCGAGATCATCGTCCGCGTCGATCACTTCGCCATCGACGGGATGCCCATCGTCGTAGGTCACTCCGTCGAGCGCAACCCATCGTCCGAGGAATTCGGGCATCGCGCAAAGTTGCGACCAGCGCATCCGCTGAGCCCCGGCGTTTGGAGCAACGCTGCTCGAGAAGGTCGCGAACCAAGCGTGTCGCACCGCCTCGACCGCCGAGGACCGCCGCGAAGGAGCACCGTCTTTGCCTAGTCTTGGCATTCGAACCTCGTGTCCCCCCGGACGACCGGACGATTATCGCTCTGGGAAAGCGTTGTCAAGCGGGCCCGCGACGAGCGTGACCGGGGCCACAGGTCGCGAGAATTCGGTTGAATCGCGCGCGCTAGGGAGTGAGCCGAATAACGAGCGGCACAGCGCCCGCAGCGAGGTCGACGAAGCGCTGCTCGGGACCTGGCGGCGAAAACATCTGGACAGCCACGGTCGGCGCCCCTCCCTCGGATTTGTAACCGTGCATCCGGCCGGGACCAAACGCGTACGATGTGCCCGCCATCAACGGTCCAATCTCGTCGACGACCGTGACTTCGCCGGAACCGCGTAGCACGTACACGACCTCCCACTCACGCGGGTGGGTGTGGAGCGCGGCGCTGACGCCGGGATCGCTGTAAAAAAGGCCGAAATACGCCTTTCCGGAGCGGAACGCGAGACGCCCATGTGCCTGTCCGCCGGCCCAGTTGACGTCGGCGAGTGCGCGCAGATCAATCGCCTCGCAGCGTCCGACCTTGCCCGACGAGGACGGCAGCGCAGCACCGAGCGCCGAGTCAGCAGCCACACCGACGATGGCGTCGGCGAGCCCCTTTACCGATACGCCCCCGCCAATCACTCGATAGGCGTGCCACGGACCGAGCGCACCACATCCGTCGACCGTGAGCTGTCCTCGAAGGACGAGGCCGTACCAATCCAGTGCGGGATTTGCGGGCAGCTTCATCGTTCCCCCTTCGAAGCGAACCGACCAGAGGCTCGCGGGCGCCGTGGGTTCAACGAGTCGGGGGACCGAGTCGCACGACTCCGCGCTGCATGTTGCATCCGCGGTGAATCGAGCTTCGGGCAGGACCGGGAGCGCGTCGCGAACGCAACCGCTGCTGCCGCTCACGCACAGGAGACCGAGGAAAACGTTGGAGAAACGTCGTTTCATTCGCAACGCCGGAACGGCATGCCTTCGATGTTCGGGCCGCCGCCAAGGACGCATGCCGTTCCAGTTGGGCACACGGCGTCCGCGGTGCAGTCTCGACTGCACACGTTTTTCGCCGTGCAGTAACCGAACGCACAATCGCGCGATTTGGAGCACGGCGTGCCCGGTTCGCCATTGCCGATGGGGAAGCAGAGCCCGATGCGTTCGGCGCCGACGCTGCCTACGCCAACGCACGCGAATCCATGACTGCAACCGCCGTTGTACCGACAGGAATCAACGCACGCGTCACCGACAACGCCCTGGGTCGTCTGGTCGGAATTGCAGTTCACCGCGGGAGGATTCGGAACGGTGAATTGGTCGAAGTCGAGGTGCTGCCCGTCATTGCAAAGTGCCACGGGCTGCAGGTTCGCGTCACAATGGTACTCGACGGGCGAGTACCCGCCTGGCAGCGACCCGACGATCCCCGCGGGTCGTCGACAAAGCCCGTCGCAGGTCCACGGCGCGAGTGGCACCGCGCGCTGCGGGCAGTCAGCTGCGCTCGAACACGCGAGTGTACAACCGCCGAGAATCAGGTTCGGCGACACGTCACACGCCGACGCGACCACGCATGCGCTCGACTCGCCGGGGGCGCAGTAGGCCGCAGCCTTGACGCAGACCTTCACGGGCGGGCTCCCGACCGCCTGGCAGCCGTAGCCACCCGGGCAATCAGCCCCCGAGCCGCACGCGGCGGTGCACGTCTGCGGCCCGGTTAGACAGCCGAAGTTGCAGGACGAAGGAGCCACGCACGCGCGCCCCACGTCGTCGGCGAGGCAGTACTTGCCACCACGGTCGATGCAGCGCGTCCCCGTCATGCAATCCGCGTCCCCAACGCAGGTCCGCGTGCAGCGGCTCACCCCGCCGACGGACATCACCTGGCACGAGAGCGGCGACCCACAGTCGTTTGGACCGCTGCAAATGTCGAGCAATCCGCTGCTGTTGCCGCCGCTTGCGGCAGAACCGACGCTCGAGCCCGTCGAGCTCACGGAACTTCCCATGGTCCCGCTACCGGTCGTGACGCTCGCGCTCGAGGCGTCGCCCGACTCGCACTGCGAGAGCACATTGCACACGTAGCCACTCGGACAGTCGAGGAGCGCGTCGATGCAGTTCTGGCGGCACTCTCCTGCCAGGCAGTAACCTTCACTGCAGTCGCTGTTGCGAGCGCAAGGGGGCGTCCCAGCGCAGCCGGCTTCCCAGACCGCCACCGCAGCGATGACCGCGAACAGAGTTCCGGCGAGCCGAGCGAATGGCATTCGCGAAAGGTAGCACACGCCCCACATGAGCCGCGGTAGAGTGTTCGCCATCTTGAACGAGTACACTCGACGCGAAGAGATCCTCTGGACCCTTGTGACGGTCTGCATCCTGGTGCCTGCGACAGTGGGTGCATCGATGGCGCTTTGGGGAGCCAGGGCGCATGGCCCCCTCGAGCCCGATCCCGCGTTGATCGAGGCGCTGAAGCGCTCGGAATCCGCCAACAGCGACTTCGCAAAAGCACGTTGTGCGACAGTCGCGACCAAGCTCGGCGAAGAAGTGGTGTTGTTCAAGCAACGCGCCGCCAAAGCTGAAAGCGAAGCGAACGAGGCGGCAGCGATCGCATCAAGAGGACGCAAGCCGCCGAAAGACCCGCCCGTGTTCTTGATTCCGGTGCAGCCGGCTCAGAGCGTGCTGAAACAGGCCAAGGCGCTGAGCGCTGGGCAGTGCAAGCGGCTGACGGAAGAGGCGGCCGGAGTGAGCCAAAATGCCGCTGCCGGCTGGAAGGCAGCCGCTGCCGTCGCCGCGTTGAGCGACACCGGGGACGAACAGACCCTTCAGGTGATGGTGCGAGCGCTTCTCGCGCAGGTAAAGGACCTCGCGCAGGTGAAGGAAGATGGGAAAATCCGGCAGGTGTTGGCCGAACACACCGAAGCCGCCCGCGGCGCGCTCACAAAAAAACTCGCCACCGCCGGCACCATTGCGGCCACGCAGCGCAAGCGCAGCGAACCACGGGAGGGCCTGTTTTCATTCAAGGTCGCGCTGGGCGTCGGTGTCCTGTTGCCGGTCGTCGCGCTCATCCTAAGCTACCTCAGCGTCCGTTCCGCTTCGATGCGTCGGGCAAAGCTCCTCCTGGCGTTGCGTCGTTTCGCGAACACGCCCGAAGCGGGCCTGCAAGCCGCCGCGATCGTCCGACTCGCCGCACATCACAACGGCGGAGAGCCAGGGATGGTCCTAGGCGCCGCACTTGGCGGGCTCCTCGCGGCCCTGCTAGCGCCAAGCGACAATCCGAATGTCTTCATGGCCGATTTGTTCGTCGCAGGCGCGATGGGCGGCCTTCTTCTCGGACTCGCGGGCCAATGGATCGTGCGCACTGTGTTCGCAGTCACACGCTGGCGGCAGCGCACCCAAGAACTGGGCGAAGTCGAAAAACCAACGATTCCCGTGGCCCTCGTGCTCGGCGGAGTGAGCCACGGTCTCGAGAAACAATTCTTGCGCTACTTCGAGGCGCTCCCGATCGGCGACGCCGCCGCATGGGTGCAGACGGTCGCAACGCAAGCCGAGGAACAGATCCTCGCCGGCGCCGAGGCAGCGGCGCACGCAAACTTCGCCCGCAATGCCCCCCCCGGAGCGGCTTCACCCTGGGCGTAGCGGGTCGTCGACAGGCGCAAGCGGTCGGTTAAGAGTCGCGGCTGTCGGTGCCGCATCACGCAAGAAAGCCGGGAGCCCTCGCCCCCGGCTTATTCATTCATGAGGTCAGCGTTGACTCAGCGTCGACTCAGCGCTGCGCGTTGCGACGGCGTCGCACGAACATCGCAAGACCCGCAACCGCGACGACACCACCGAAGGCCACATCGCCAACGCGCGAGGTGCCCACCGAGCAACCGCTGCCCCCACTGACAATCACGTCATCATCGGTCGTCGTCGGGTCGTCGCACCCTGGCGGCGCCGGCGGGCAAGCCGGTTGCGCGCCTACGTAAGACGTCGTCTGGATGAAGTTAGAGACGCTGGTCTGCGCCTTCGCTGCCTGCAGCTGGATGTCCGCATTCAGCGCCGAACGCGGGAGCTCCGCACGAAGGCGCGTGAGCCACACGGAGTTTTCATCCATGCCCGCGAAGAGCACATCCAAGTCCTCATCGGCGGCCAACGTCGCGGCCTCGTAGTCGTCACCGTAACCGCTCTGCCCGGCCCCAGCGAACCCAATGACGTTTTGAATTTGGCTGCGGAATCCGAGCGCCGAATATTCTCGCGACGACTCCGTCAACCAGCCAGCCCCTTTGCTCGCGACGTACCCGGCCGCACGCAGGTCGGTGTAGTTGCTGCGTTCTTGGTCGTAGTTCCACACGACGCTCTGCGGATCGATGACGAAGCCCGGAAAGTTCGCGGGCTCGGCGCGAAACTCGCTCACGACGTACAGGGTAATCGTCGTCAATGCGCCGGTGCCGGCGGCCACCATGCGGAGCGGGAGTGTGACGTTCGAGCCTTTCGTGGTGATGCGTATCGGCTGCATCGACTGCACGCCTTCACCGGGCACGAGCTTCACCGCCAGAAAGTTGAACCCCTCCACGACATACGAAGCCACGAGCGGCTGGATGTCCGTCGGTAGCTTGTAGCCGTGATCCGAGAGCCACGTCTCGAGGGCCTTGGGATCGGTCGCCGCGAGCTGCACCGTTTCGTACGGACCCACGACCTTCTGCGCGATGATTTGGACGCCGCCATCGTTCGAGGCACCAGACCCCGAACCCGTGCTTCCATCGCCGAATCCCGCGGTCTCATCGTATCCGCAATTGAAGTAAGGGCACTCCCGAGGAGGCGCTACCACCGTAACGGCGCTGTCCGCACCGAGCTGGTTGAACAGAAGATCCGACGACACGCCAACCTCCACCTCGCCCTTGGTCGGCAGCACCCAGGCGAACGACTCGGGCGAGCCTGAGTATTCGATTTGGTCGTAGAGGGTCGAGTGGTCCATCCCGATCGACATCACCATGCGGTGGCCGGTCACCTGCGAGTTCTCGTCAGGCGGAACGAAGCAGCCGCCGCAAGCGCGAGCCTCGGACGCGTGACCAAGCATGCCTAATGAGAGCGCCCCAACCAACCCAACCGCTTTCAACAACGTCATTCGATACTCCTCGTGTTGCAGACTCAATCAGCAAGGCTTATGCCAGCCTTAACCCCGCGATATCCCGTAATCAAGAGCGCGCACTCGACCACGAACGACACACCCTGGCACACCCAGACCCGGCACACCATGACCCGGCACACCTAGACCCGGCACACCGTCCCGGAGAGCCCCGCGTTCCGCCAATCTTCCGGCCAAGGGCTCCGCCAGCCTTACAACGGAAAACGGCGCCCCAAAAGGGACGCCGCCTTCACCGAGTAAACAAGAACCGAGCACCAGCAGCCCAAGCCACACCAGCGCTCCGCCCGGTCACTCTTCTTCGGATGCAGCCGCCATCGCCGAAGAGGTCATCGGCAGCAGCTCGCCGCGATGGCCTTCGTCTTCCTCGGTCGTCACCCGCAAGCGACGGTAGGCGGGAAGTCCGGTGCCGGCCGGAATGAGCCGACCCATGATGACGTTTTCCTTGAGCCCCCGAAGGTCGTCCGTCTTGCCCTGGATCGCAGCCTCCGTAAGCACCTTGGTGGTCTCCTGGAACGAGCTCGCGCTGATGAACGACTCGGTCGAAAGCGACGCCTTGGTGATACCGAGGAGCAGCGGCTCGGCGGTCGCAGGCCGAAGCCCACGGGCCAGCATCTTCTCGTTCTCGGCCTCGAAGAGGTGTTTCTCGACCTGCTCATCGACGAGGAAGTTCGTGTCACCGACCTCCTTGACCCGAACGCGTCGCAACATCTGTCGGACAATCACTTCGATGTGCTTGTCGTTGATCGTCACGCCCTGCAGCCGGTAAACCTGCTGGATTTCGTTCACGAGCCATGCCGCAAGCTCGCGCTCGCCCTTGACGCGCAAGATATCATGCGGATTCGACGGACCGTCCTGGAGCGCCTCGCCCGGACGAACGCGGTCACCCGGCTGCACCTGCATGTGCTTGCCCTTCGGGATGAGATATTCGCGAGCCTGTTCCGGCATCACGCGGTCATCGGCGCCATACGGCGTGACGATCACCTTGCGCTTGCCCTTGGTGTCCTTGCCGAACGACACCTGACCCTCGATTTCCGAGATGATCGCGTGGTCCTTCGGCTTGCGGGCCTCGAAGAGCTCCGCGACACGCGGAAGGCCACCGGTGATGTCCTGCACCTTGGCCGTATCGCGCGGCATCTTTGCGATGACCTCGCCCGCCTCGTACGTGTCGCCATCCTGCGCGACAATGTAAGCGCCAACCGGAAGAAGGTAGCGAGCATCCAGCTGGCTGTTCGGCAGCTTGAGCGTCTCCCCCGTCTCGAGGTCCTTGATGGTGATCCGAGGCCGAAGATCCGCAGCCTTCGACTCCGTAACAACCTTCGCCGAGAGACCGGTCACCTCATCGACGCGATCCTGGAAGGAGACGCCTTCGACGAGATCGCCGAACTCGATGCGGCCGGCGCACTCCGTGACGATCGGAGTCGCGAACTGGTCCCACTCCGCGAGGAGCTGGCCAGGCTTGACGCGATCGCCATCCTTCACCTTGACTTCGGCACCGTAAACGAGGCGGTTGTGCTCGCGCTCGCGGCCGGTGTCGTCGACGACGACGAGCTCGCCATGGCGGTTCATCACCACCATCTGTCCGCCCTTCTTCGTGAGAATGACGCACCGTCGGAATCGAACGGTGCCCTCGGTGCGCGCTTCGAGGAAGCTTGCCTCAACCTTGCCGCGGGCGGCAGCTCCACCGATGTGGAACGTACGCATCGTAAGCTGGGTTCCCGGCTCACCGATCGACTGGGCCGCAATGATGCCGACGGCCTCGCCAATGTTGGCGCGGTAACCACGACCAAGGTCGCGGCCGTAGCACATCGCGCAGACACCACGACGGGTCTGGCAAGTGAGCACCGTGCGAATCATCACCTCTTCGACACCGGCGTCTTCGACCAAACGAACGGAGTCTTCGTCGAGCTCCGTATTCGCCGCGATCAAAACTTCACCCGTCAGCGGGTCGATGACGTCATCGAGGACGACACGACCGAGGATGCGCTCGCCGAGCGGCTGAATCACTTCACCCGCCTCTTCAAGCTTGGTGACGCGAATGCCGTCGAGCGTGCCGCAGTCGACATCGGAGATCACCGCGTCCTGAGCCACGTCGACCAGACGGCGCGTGAGGTAACCCGAGTTCGCCGTCTTCAAAGCCGTATCCGCGAGACCCTTACGGGCGCCGTGAGTCGAGATGAAGTACTGGAGAACGCTGAGACCTTCGCGGAAATTCGCAGTAATCGGAGTCTCGATGATCTCGCCCGAGGGCTTGGCCATCAGACCGCGCATTGCCGCCAGCTGACGGATCTGCTGGGTCGAACCACGCGCGCCGGAGTCGGCCATGATGAAGATCGGGTTGAAGCTCGGATCGACGAACTCCTCTCCTGTGACGGCATCGACCACCGTCTCGCGACCGATGACGTTCATCATCTCCGTCGTCACCGCGTCGGCGACGCCGGCCCAGATGTCGACGATCTTGTTGTAACGCTCGCCGTCGGTGATCAGGCCTTCCTGATACTGCTCGACAACCTTCTCGACCTCGCCTTGCGCCTCACCGATCAATTCCTTCTTACGATCAGGAATGGTCATGTGGTCGAGGCAAATCGAGATACCGGCTTCCATCGCGAAGCTGAACCCGGTCGACCGTAGGCGATCGGCAAGAAGCACGGTGTGCTTGTTGCGGTGCTGACGGTAGGACACGTCGATGAGCTTCGAGAGCGCCTTCTTGTCGAGCGTCTTGTTGACGTGATCGTAGCTGGTTCCGGGCGGAAGCACTTCGCTCACGAGCGCACGACCGACCGTGGTCTCAACCATCCGGCGCTTGGGGCGACCGTTTGCGTCGAGCACGGCAACGTCGTTCTCGTCGACTTCAGGAACGCGCACCTTGACCTTCGCATGAAGGGCAACTTCGCCGGCGTCGTACGCCATGCGAACCTCATCAAGCGAGGAGAAGACACCCACGAGGTGACCGTGGACTGCGCCTTTCTTATCGACCGTCAACGTGTTCGGCTTGTACTCACCCCGCGAGAAACGGCGCTCGCGCGTGGCGTAGTAGAGCCCAAGCACGATGTCCTGAGTCGGGTTGATGATCGGCTTGCCGTTGGCAGGCGAAAGGATGTTGTTCGTGCTCATCATGAGCACGCGCGCTTCCATCTGCGCTTCAACCGAAAGCGGAACGTGAACCGCCATTTGATCGCCGTCGAAGTCGGCGTTGAACGCCGTGCAGACGAGCGGATGCAGCTGAATCGCCTTGCCCTCGATCAGCACAGGCTCGAAAGCCTGAATGCCGAGGCGATGAAGCGTCGGAGCGCGGTTCAGGAACACAGGATGCTCCGTGATGACCTCCTCGAGGATGTCCCAAACCTCGGGACGCTCCTTTTCCACCATCTTCTTCGCGCTCTTGATGGTGTTGACGTAGCCGCGTTCTTCCAGCTTGTTGTAGATGAACGGCTTAAAAAGCTCGAGCGCCATCTTCTTGGGAAGGCCGCACTCGTGCAAACGGAGATGCGGACCGACGACGATGACCGAGCGGCCCGAATAGTCGACGCGCTTACCGAGAAGGTTCTGACGGAAGCGCCCCTGCTTGCCCTTCAGCATGTCGCTGAGGCTCTTCAACGGTCGCTTGTTTGCGCCCGTAATCGTCTTGCCGCGACGGCCGTTGTCGAAGAGCGCGTCAACCGCCTCTTGCAGCATGCGCCGCTCGTTACGGATGATGATCTCCGGAGCATTGAGCTCGAGAAGTCGCTTCAATCGGTTGTTGCGATTGATGACGCGACGGTAGAGATCATTGAGATCGCTCGTAGCGAAGCGGCCGCCATCGAGCGGGACCAGCGGGCGCAGATCCGGCGGTAGCACCGGGATGACGTTGAGCATCATCCACTCCGGGCGGTTCCCGCTCTCGCGGAAGGCCTCGACGACTTTCAGACGCTTCGCGAGCTTCTTCTTCTTTGCTTCGCTGGTGGCAACGCGCATCTCCTTGCGCAGCACCTCGGCGAGCGCATGGACATCGACGTGCTTGAGCATGTCGAGCACGGCATCGCCGCCCATCCCGGCTTTGAACTTGTCATCGCCGTATTCGTCTTGCAGCTCGAGGTATCGCTCTTCCGAAACGAGCTCCCCGCGCGTCAAGCTCGTCTCGCCCGGATCGCTGACGATGTACGCCTCGCAGTAAAGAACGCGCTCGAGATCCTTAAGAGAGATGTCGAGGACGTTGCCGATGCGCGACGGCAGCGACTTCAAAAACCAAATGTGAGCCACAGGGGTCGCGAGCGTGATGTGCCCAAGGCGCTCACGGCGAACCTTCGACGGAATGACCTCGACGCCGCACTTCTCGCACACGATGCCACGGTGCTTCATGCGCTTGTACTTGCCGCAATTGCACTCGTAGTCCTTCACCGGCCCGAAGATCTTGGCGCAGAATAGGCCATCACGCTCGGGTTTGAAGGTCCGGTAGTTGATCGTCTCCGGCTTCTTTACCTCACCATGAGACCACTCGCGGATCTTCTCGGGGCTCGCAAGAGAGATGCGAATCGCGTTGAAGCTGAGAGGGTCTTTGGGCTTCTCGTAAAAGCTAAAAATGTCGCGCATAGTGGTCTCTTGGCTTCTCGGGTCTCAGAAGGTTCGTCGCGAGTCGGTCACTCTTCTTCAGCTGCAGCCGGGTCACGTGCCGTTTCGACGAGCTCGATGTTCAGGCATAGCGACTGCAACTCTTTGATGAGGACGTTGAAGCTCTCCGGCAGACCCGGATCGAGCTGGTAGTCCCCCTTCACGATCGACTCGTACATGCGGGTACGACCCTGTACGTCATCGCTCTTGACGGTGAGGAACTCCTGCAGCGCGTAAGCGGCGCCGTAGGCTTCCATAGCCCAAACTTCCATCTCACCCAACCTCTGGCCACCGAACTGCGCCTTACCACCGAGCGGCTGCTGGGTGACGAGCGAGTACGGCCCAATCGAGCGAGCGTGGATCTTGTCGTCGACGAGATGATGCAGCTTAAGCATGTACATCACGCCGATGGTGACATCGTGGTGGAAGGCCTCACCGGTCAGCCCGTCGAACAGCGTCGCTTGACCCGTGATGGGAAGCTTCGCAAGCTCGAGGGTCCGAACGATCTCGCCTTCGGGGGCACCATCAAACACCGGCGTCGCCATGTAGACGCCGCGCTTGTGCTTCGATGCCAGACGCTTCACGTCGACATCCGTCAGGCTCGCGATGAGCTTCTCCGCTTCCTTGTCGCCCTTATAGACCGACAGCATGAAGGCGCGGATTTGATCAGCGTGCCGCTTCTCGTGGAGCATCGCCTCGATCTGGCGCCCGAGCGTATACGCGCCCCAGCCCAGGTGGATCTCGAGGATCTGCCCGATGTTCATACGGCTCGGAACGCCGAGTGGGTTCAAGACGATGTCGACCGGTGTCCCATCCTCGGTGAACGGCATGTCTTCTTCGGGCACGATGCGCGAGACGACACCCTTGTTACCGTGGCGACCGGCCATCTTGTCGCCGACCTGAAGCTTACGCTTGATCGCGATGTAGACCTTGACCATCTTGATGACGCCCGGAGGCAGCTCATCGCCACCCGAGAGCTTGTCGATCTTGTGCCGGAAGTGCTCCTCGCGGCCCCGAACAAGCTCTTCGAGATCACGCAGAATCGACTGCACCTTCTCGGAGTTCTCAACGGGAAGCTCACCCCAATACTTGCGGGGAACTTCAGCGAGCTTCTCGTCGCCGAGAACCTCACCCTTGGCGAGGAGAACCTTGCCCTTGTCGTCGACGAGTTTGCCCTCGGTGGTCTTGCCCTTGAGGATCTCCGCCAAGCGACGGAAGAACGAGTCACGGAGGATCTTGATCTCCTCGTCGCGGGTCCGCTCTACGCGTGCCCGCTCGGTGTCCTCGATCTCACGAGCGCGGCTGTCCTTGTCCTGGCCCTTGCGGTTAAAGACGCGGGCATCGATGACGATGCCGCTCACACCCGGCGGAACCTTGAGCGAGCTGTCGCGAACGTCGCCGCTCTTCTCACCGAAGATCGCGCGTAGGAGCTTCTCCTCCGGCGACAACTGCGTCTCGCCTTTCGGAGTCACCTTACCAACGAGAATGTCACCCGGCTTCACCTCGGCGCCGAGGCGGACAATGCCCGCTTCGTCGAGATCCTTCAGCGCTTCCTCGCCGACATTGGGGATGTCACGGGTGACCTCCTCCTTGCCGAGCTTCGTGTCACGCGCGACGCACTCAAACTCCTCGATGTGAATCGAAGTGAAGATGTCGTCTTTCGCGATGCGCTCCGAGATCAGGATGGAGTCCTCGAAGTTGTACCCGTGCCACGGCATGAACGCCGCAAGCACGTTCTGCCCGAGACCGAGCTCACCCATATCAATCGCAGGGCCGTCAGCGAGAACGTCACCGACCTGCACGCGATCACCCGTTCGAACGATCGGCTTCTGCGTGTAGCAGGTCGACTGATTCGAGCGCTGATGCTTGATGAGATGGTAGATGTCGGGGACCTCACTGCCCTCGCCCGTGGGGCGAACGACGATGCGGGTCGCATCCATGCTCTCGATGATGCCCTCGCGACGTGCCAGGACACACATCCCAGAGTCGCGCGCCGCACGGATCTCCATGCCAGTGCCGACGAGCGGCGCTTCCGTCTTGATCAACGGTACGGCCTGACGCTGCATGTTCGCACCCATGAGGGCGCGGTTTGCGTCGTCGTGCTCGAGGAACGGAACGAGCGCCGCGGCGACGCTCACCATCTGCTGCGGCGCGACGTCCATCAGATTGATCATCTCGCGAGGAACAATCTTGAAGTCACCGTTGTAACGCGCCGAAACGGCGTTCTCGTCAAAGCGCCCCTTCGCATCGACCGGAGCGGTCGCCTGCGCGATGTACTTGCCTTCTTCCTCGAGCGCGCTGAACCACTGAACCTCATCCGTAACGCTTCCGTCGAAAACGCGACGGTAAGGCGTCTCGACAAAGCCGTAGTCGTTGACTCGCGCAAAGGTGGAGAGCGAAGCGATGAGACCGATGTTCGGACCTTCCGGCGTCTCGATGGGGCAGATACGCCCGTAGTGAGTCGCGTGAACGTCGCGCACCTCGAAACCGGCACGCTCGCGGGTCAGACCGCCAGGCCCGAGAGCCGACAGACGACGCTTGTGCGTCACCTCGCTCAACGGATTGGTCTGATCCATGAACTGCGAGAGCTGCGAGGAGCCAAAGTACTCCTTAACAACCGCGCTCACGGGCTTCGAGTTGATGAGGTCGTGAGGCATCAGCGTGTCGATCTCCTGCGACATGCTCATGCGCTCCTTGATCGCGCGTTCCATGCGGACCAAGCCAACGCGGTACTGATTTTCCATCAGCTCACCTACCGCGCGAACGCGGCGGTTACCGAGATGGTCGATGTCGTCGACCGACCCGCGGCCGTTCTTCAGCTCGATCAGGTGGCGCACCGTCTCGAGGATGTCCTGCGGCGTGAGGACGGGGACATCGAGGCCGGGCTTCTGATCATCCGGGAGATCGCGATAGAACTTGTAGTTCAGCTTGAGCCGGCCAACCCGCGAGAGGTCGTAGCGCTCTTCGTTGAAGAACAGGTTCTCGAAGAGCGAGCGCGCAGTCTCCAGCGTGGGCGGATCACCCGGGCGAAGACGACGATAAATCTCGAGGATCGAGTCTTCTTGCGTCTTGACCTTGTCGGCCATGAGCGTGTCACGCAGGTAGCTGCCGACGTTGAGGCCGTCGATGAAGAGGACCTCAAAAGTCTCGATGCCCGCTTCGCGCAGCGCCTCGAGCTTGGCCTCGGTGACATCATCGTTGCACTCGAAGATGACCTCGCCTGTCTCGGGCGAGATCACGTCGTGGGCGCTCACCTTGCCGACCAACTCCTCCAGATCCATCGGAAGGCGATCGACCTCGCTCTCCTTCAACTTCTTGATGGCGCCGCGGGTGAACTTCTGGTTCTTCTTGACGAGAACCTTGCCGTCAAGCTTGACGTCGCGCGTCGCGCGCTGACCTGGGAGTAGATTGACATCGAGACTCTTCGCGAACTTCGACCCCTTCTCGAGATAGATCATCTCGGTCTGGTAGTAGTAGTTCAAGAGGTCCTGCGTCTTGAAACCGAGAGCGCGCAAAAGCACCGTCGCGTGCATTTTACGGCGGCGATCGATGCGAACGTAGATGTGGTTTTTCGGGTCGAATTCGAAATCGAGCCAGCTACCGCGGTACGGAATGACGCGCGCCGAGTGGAGCACCTTCCCGCTCGAGTGAGTCTTGCCCTTATCGTGGTCGAAGAACACGCCAGGGCTGCGATGCAACTGGCTGACGACGACGCGCTCCGTTCCATTGATGATGAACGTGCCGGTCTCAGTCATGAGCGGGATCTCACCGAAGTAGACCTCCTGCTCCTTGATGTCGCGCACCATGCGCTCGCCGTTTTCACCGGCATCGTAGATCATGAGCTGCGTCGTGACCTTGATGGGCGCGGCGTAGGTCATCCCTCGCTGGCGGCACTCATCCACGTCGTACTTCGGCGTCTCGAGATTGTACGAGACGAAGACGAGCTCGCTCGTCCCGTTGAAGTCCTTGATCGGGAACACCGACCGGAACACGCCCTGCAGGCCGATGTCCTCACGGGCAGCGGGGCGCACCCTCATTTGCAAGAACTTGTCGTAGCTCGACTTCTGGATGTCGATCAGGTTCGGCACGTCGATGATGCGACGCACGTGGCTGAGGTTCTTGCGAAGGCGGAAGTTGTTCTGGATCTGGTGGTTAGCCATCGGGTGGTCCTCGATCGAGCCCAAGCGAGTTGCTGGGCGTAAGGCTGAGACGCTTCGAGCTACTGGGCGGACGGACTACGTACGCCTGGGGTGCCGGACATCCGTGCGCAAGCACGGAGTCCAGAAACAACGCGAGCCGGAACTGTCGGGTATACGTAGCCCGTCAGCATCCGGCGCGTTCAGTGATCGCTTGCTCCGCAGAGGAGCGTTGCTTGCGTCATGTGGTCTTGACAAACAGAAGGGCACGTTGGAATGACACGAGAGCGGAGGCTACGTAGAACCCCCGCTCACGGTCATGTCTGAAGCAGCATGGCCGATGCTGCTCCAAGGTGACACTCGGGCCTTACGACCCGATTGGTCACTTGAGTTCGATGCGCGCGCCGGCCTCTTCGAGCTTCTTCTTCCAGTCCTCGGCGTCGGCCTTGGCAAGGCCTTCCTTCAAGGTCTTGGGGGCGCCCTCAACGACGTCCTTGGCTTCCTTGAGGCCGAGACCCGTGAGCTCACGGACGACCTTGATCACCTGGATTTTCTTGGCACCACCATCGGCGAGGTTGACGGTGAACTCCGTCTGTTCCTCAACCGCAGCGGCAACAGGAGCAGCCGGGCCCGCCGCGAATGCGACGGCAGCAGGAGCGGCTTTCACGCCCCACTTGTTCTCGAGGTCCTTGATGAGCTCGGCCATCTGGAGGACCGGGAGGTTCGAGAGGAAATCGACAACTTGCTCGCGTGTAACATCAGTCATGACCAGACTCCTTCAATCGCGGCAACTGCCGCATCTTTCGTAAACTTTTAAGCGCAAGAGCGACTCTTGCGAGAGAGTGCATTCGGGGAACATCGGGAGTCGAGAACCATCCTCGGCCACCCGTCGGCGTCCCCACACCGCCGATCAGTCTTCCTGCGTTTCCTTGGCCTTGAGCAGGTAGACGAAATTCTGTGCGACGGCGTTGAGCTGCTGCACGAATTGCTGGGCCGGCGCCTGCAGAGTGCAGAGCAACTGAGCCCGAATTTCGTTCTTGCCCGGCATCGTCGCAAGTTGGTCCACAACGCCCTGGGCGTCGAGGGTCCGTCCTTCGACAACGCCCGCTTTGATCTTCAGCTTGTCGTTAACTTTAACGAACTCCTTGAAGATCTTGGCGGCAGCGCTTGGGTCTTCGTAGGACCAAGCGATCGCGACCATCCCGCGGAGCGTCGGTAGGACAGCGCCTGCGTACGGCTTGTCTTGAATGGCGAGCTTGGTGATCTTGTTCTTGACCACCTTGTACTCGACGTCCGCCGCACGAAGCTGGTCACGAAGTTTCGTGACGGCGCGGACATCGAGGCCCGTGTAGTCCACGAACACCGCGCTGGTCATGCGATCGAAGCGATCTTTGATCGCTGCGAGGTTCACTTGTTTCTCGGCACGCAACATGGGTCAGACCTCCGTCTTGCCGGCGAACTCCGACGTATCGACCCGAATACCGGGGCTCATCGTGGAGGAGATGGTGATGCTTCGCATGTAGATGCCCTTGGCCGTCGCCGGCTTTTGCCGAACGAGCTGGTTGATGAGCGTACGTGCGTTCTCGGTGAGACCTTCGGTGGTGAAGCTGGCCTTACCGATACGGCTGTGAACGACACCGGCCTTCTCGACGCGGTACTCGATCTTGCCGGCTTTTGCTTCCTTCACGGCAGCTGCGACGTTGGCCGTCACGGTGCCGACCTTCGGGTTGGGCATCAAGCCGCGCGGGCCGAGGACCTTACCGAGCTTGCCGACCTTGCCCATCATGTCCGGGGTCGCGATGACGCGGTCGAACTCGATGAAGCCCGCGATGACCTTCTCGACGAGATCGTCATCACCGACGACGTCCGCTCCGGCCTCTGTCGCTTCCCGAGCCTTTTCACCCTTGGCGAATACGGCGACGCGGATCGTCTGACCGGTACCGAAAGGGAGAACCACGGCGCCACGCACCATTTGGTCGGCGTGGCGGGGATTCACCCCAAGACGCACGGCGATTTCGATCGTCTCATCGAATTTCGCGGTGGCCATGGTCTTCACCTTGGCGCATGCGTCGGCGAGGTTGGACTTGAGTGCGCGGTCGGATTGTTCGCGCAGAGCGCGGCTACGTTTCGAAAACTTTCTCATGGGACTCCTAGCGGCCTTGGCCTTCCACGCTTACCGGTTCGTCGAACCGTTCGTGGTGTTGGGAGCTCGAACCACTTCGCTTGGCGCGCCTATGAGGACGGCCGAGCGAGAATGGTCGAAGTCAATTGGCGTCAGTCAACCACCGTGATGCCCATCGATCGGGCAGTGCCCTCGACGCTGCGGATGGCGGCTTCGACCGACGTGGTGTTCAGATCGGGCATCTTCTGGACGGCGATCTCGCGGACCTGCGCGTTCGTTACCTTGCCCACCTTGTTCTTGTTGGGCACGCCCGAACCTGAACCGGGCTTGCCAGAGGGGCGAAGTCCCGCGAGCTTCTTCAAGAGGACCGACGCGGGCGGGGTCTTCGTAATGAAGGTGAACGATCGGTCGGCGAAGATCGTGATCTCCACCGGAATGATCATGTCGCCTTCTTTCGCCGTGCGGGCGTTGAAGTCCTTGCAGAAGGCCATGATGTTCGCGCCGTACTGACCGAGGGCGGGACCCACGGGCGGCGACGGATTTGCCTTCCCTGCCGGAAGCTGCAGCTTGACGATACCAGCTACTTTTTTCATGATCTTTGCTCCAAAAACGGCACCTAGTGGTGCGGCGTCACAGATGGGTTGGAGTTCGGGGTGCGAGCGGGCTTGATGCCCTCCCCCGTGCTCTCACTGCCCTTGGGCGGCGAGGGGGCGTCTTTCTACAACCACGGCTTTTTTTTTGCCAGGACTTTTTTAAGTTTTGTCGTTTGAAGGACGTTTTTACGGATACGCGCTTGAGGACGCTTGGCCCTCGGCGGCGAAGTCAGCGCTTCTCGACGGTGGCGAAGTCGAGCTCGACGCTCGTCGGACGGCCGAAAATCGAAACGATCACCTTGAGCTTCTGCTTGTCGACATTCACTTCGTCGACCGTTCCGGTGAAGTTGGCGAACGCGCCGTCGAGCACGCGCACTTCTTCGCCGTTCGCGAAGGAGAGGCGAGGCTTCGGCTTGACCGCTCCCTCGACGATGCCGCGGCGCATGCTGTCGATTTCAGCCATCGGTACTTCACGCGGGTGCTGGTTGCCGATGAAACCGATGACGCGCGCGGTGTCCTTCACGAGATGCCAGGCCTTCTCGGTCATCTTCATCTCGAGGAACAGGTAGCCCGGAAGGCTTACCTTTTGGCGCACACGCTGCTTGCCGGCCGACGTGGTCTCCGTGGTGGTCTCGCTGGGAATCAACACCTCACCGAAGTGATCTTCCAGGTTGTGTTGCTGCATCCGCTGGCGCAAGGAATCGCGCGCGCGCCCCTCGAACCCGGAGTAAGTCTGAACCGCGTACCACTTCAATTGAGCTTCGGACGACATGGTTTCATTCCCGGCCTCGGCCATCGCCGAGCGCCCCAAAAACAGTTCGAGCCTCGGCATCAGCCGAGCAGCCCCTAGAAGAAAGCCGACGTGGGTACGTTAGGCTCCCGTGCTGTAGATCAGATTGGTGACGAAGGACCAGAAGCGGTCGAGAAGCGTCAAATAGGCCGTGAGCAGCGCACTGCCCGCGATCACAATCACGGTGTAGTTACCGACTTCCTTACGGGTTGGCCACTTTACCTTCGAGACCTCATCGGCCACGTCATCGGCCCACTGGCGGACGTCCGGACGGCGGTAATAGTGGAGAACGATGAGCCCACCAATGGTGGCTCCGAGCGCCATCGACAGGTTCGCGAGACTTAGAAACTCACCCTCGTTGGGGATGGCGGTGAACGCCGCAATGGCCTTCGACTGCGCCGCCTTGTTCGTGAAGGCAGGCCAGGCATTGAGCTCGCCCAAACCCTCGCGAAGCGCTCTGCTCACGATGAAGCCCACGACCAGCCACAAAGCGACGAACGCGAACCCGACGTAGCGCTGAATTCCGAGCGCCACCGCGACCGGCTCTTCGTCCGACTCGTCGTCGTCGTCCGCATCTTCGTCACGTTCGGCGTCTTCGTCGTCCGATACCGCGTCTTCCGATTCGGAGTCGACTTCGTCCGAGTCGGCTTCTTCATCGTCGGCCTCAGCGGAACCCGGCTCGGCCTCAATGCCCTCTGCGGATGCACGTTCGGCCGCGAGATCGGCGGCTAGGCTCGAAGCCTCGGCCGCCTTCTTTTCATCCTTCGCGCGAAGCGATTCCGACAGGGGCTTACCCTTCTCGGAGCGCTTCTTGTTCGTATTCGACGGAGCCATTCAATCCTTCGACGTGTCCGCCCAGGCGGGCACGATTAGCACAGCGTGCTGTTACGGGCAGGGGCAGAGAGACTCGAACTCCCGGCCTGCTGATTTGGAATCAGCTGCTCTACCAACTGAGCTATACCCCTTCAGCGCCAGCCGCTCGAACCGCCTATCCGGTTCGTTCGTTGGAGCTCGTACGTCCTTGCGAAGCGGAGCGCCGGCAGCTGCCTGCGCCTCCCAGAGCGGGAGGAGACTTTGCAGCAAAGTGGCTTCGCTGCAAGGGTTCACTTCGCGTCGCGGTGCAAGGTGTGCTTGACGCACGTCTTGCAGAATTTCTTGATCTCCACCTTTTGCTCGCGCCGTTTCGTTATCGGATAGTTGCGCGTTTTGCATTCGCTGCAGGTGAGAGACACCGAGATTCGGGTGCTGTTCATGCTTCCTTTGCGGGGCCCAAGCTCCTGGACCCAAACCCCGTGCGGAGGCCTAAGTTCAATCAGAGAAGGATCTTGGTGACGACGCCCGCGCCGACGGTCTTGCCGCCCTCGCGGATTGCGAAGCGCATCTGCTCTTCGAGAGCAACAGGCGCGATGAGCTCGATGTTCATGGTGATGTTGTCACCGGGCATGACCATCTTGACGCCTTCGGGCAACCTGCACGACCCCGTCACGTCCGTTGTGCGGAGGTAGAACTGGGGGCGGTAGTTGTCGAAGAACGGGGTGTGGCGGCCGCCCTCTTCCTTGCGGAGGACGTAAA
>CANJMI010000019.1 GCA_947475525.1 Polyangiaceae bacterium
CGCCGCCGCCGCCGCCGCCGTAGCCGCCGCCGCCGCCGCCGCCGCCGCCGCCACGACCACCGCCGCCGCCGCCCGAGCGCTCAGTTCGCTCCTCGGCCTCGTTCACGCGGAGGGCGCGCGCATCGAGCATCGCGCCGTTCATTTGCTCAATCGCCTTGCGAGCGCCGTCTTCGGTGCCCATCGAGACGAATGCAAAGCCGCGCGAGCGGCCTGTCTCACGGTCGAGAATCAGCTTCACCTCGGCGACCTCGCCGAACTGGGCGAAGGCGCTGAGGAGCGAGTCCTCGGTCGTCTGGAAGGAGAGGTTTCCAACGTACAATCGGTTGTTCATCTACAGTCTCGGAAGTATCAAAATTCAGCCGTGGTGCGCATCTGCGCGCTTGGACTCACCTTCACCCGACGGGCCGTGTCATTCGGGTGATGGCTTGGCAGTTGTTGAGCTGCCATGAGCGTCGCCTCGGACCACCGCGGTTTGCCCGCGTCCGACATCGAGATGCGGAAGCGGAACCGAGGGCCAGAGACGTTCGAGTGGGATGCATACTCTAATCACGCCAAGTGCGCAATTGCCCAAGAAGGGCCGCATTTGGCGCGGTTGACGCTCGCGCGGGCACGGCAAAAAAAGCGCGACCCCGGCTCCGGGGTTTCATTGTAGCGTCGGCTTGCATGAAGACCGTCGCGAGCGCGCTCTTGTCCGCTGGGTTGCTATTGGGCTGCAGCGAAAAAGTGCACCGGGTCGAGGCCACGCTGACGGGCGATGCGGGGAAGTACCAAGGCTTCCCGGTGTGCATCGAGATAAGCTACCAGAACGAGAAATCGCTCGCGATTTATCCGGAAAACCTCTGCAGCCCGGAGACCGTCATCGGTGCGTTCGAAGTCAGTCTGGCGGCGCAAGCGGATGACCTCGAGTTCGATGTGTTCAACTCATCGGGTGACGTGTTCTTGCGCGCGAACACGATGGAGATCGCGGGCGTGGTGTCGAGCCGCAGCGAAGTCGAAGACGGCGACACGATGAAAATCGCGGTCACCGTGGCGTTCTAATCGCTCGGGTGAGCCCATCCAGACGCAGCGCGACGCTCGCCTCGTCGCCACGATCGCCGTACCGCAGCGCCGCATAACCGCGCAGGGCCTCGGCACACTCGGAGGCATGCTCCCGCAAGCTCTCGGTCGCGCCGACACGCTGCGCAAACGCCTCGACCGAATCCTCCACACGGAGCTCGAGACCTCGCGCCGCAAGGGCCTCGGTGAGGCGGAGAAAACACGGCAGCGGCTGGAACGCGGTCCCTTTCCCTTGCCGCGCTCGACCTTCGCGTGAGCGCCGCCAACGCAGCGCCGCGCCGAAGAGCACGAGCAGCACCGGCAGAGTGAGCGCCTCGACGACGGAGAGCCCGTCGAGCCACATGAAAAAGCGCGAACGCCACGCGCCGAAGACGTCGAGCAGCGCGAGCCCGAGCGGAGTCTCGCGTGCCTCGCCATACGCGGCTTCGCTCGACGGGGTCGGGTCGAACGTCCGCCAGTCGCCGACCCATGCCTCGACCCACGCGTGCGCGTCCCGTTCACGCACGATCGAATCACCCGAGAGCGGATTCTTCTCGATGACGCGATAGCCGACGACGACGCGAGCCGGGATCCCGACGGAGCGCGCGAGCAGCGCCATCGACGCGGCGAAGTACTCACAGTGCCCTCCTTGTCCGGGCCGGAGAAATTCGACCATCGGATCGCCGTAGGGCGAACGCTCGAATTCGAGCGAGTAAGGGTGGTCACGTCGCAGTCCCGAGACGAGAGCCTCCAGCCGCGCCGCATCGTCAGCGGAGGCTTGCGTGTAGCTGCGTGAAAGCGCGCGAAGCTGAGCCTCGAGCGAAACCGGAACGCGCACGTCGTCGAGCGACGGAGCATCGATGCGGAGGGCTCGCGTTTCACCTCGTCGAACGTAGACACGTGCTGCGGGATGGGCATCGATCGCATCGAGCAGGCCGAAGGAGTCCACCCGCCCAAGCCCGCTTGACAGCGCAAACGCTGACGTATCGAGCGGCAGGAAGTAGTGAGTCGGCTCGCCGTCGAGCCACTCGAGTTCGAGGACGTCCGGTCCGCCGAGCGTGGGCGGCGTCGAGAGGGACTCGACGCGGAGCTCGTCGCGCCACCATCGACCCAGCTCGTATCGATTGTAAACGACCCCGCGTAGGAGGTCGGCTTCCCCGCGAACGCGCATCACCGGCTGGTTCGAATCGAGCAAGCCGCGCATCGAGCCAAGCCACAAGCGGTCTCCTACGCCAACCGCCGGTGGTCTCACCATCGCGAGCCGTCGCATGGCCCACCCGTGCCCGCCCGGCAGCGCCTGCGCGAGGACCCAGGTCAGCGACGCCGCCACGACGCCCATGAGAACGAGCGCCAACCCATGCCTGCGAACCAGCGCAACGAACGGCATGCTCGAGGGACTGGCGTGCCGACGAACCAGGAGTGCTGCACCGAGAAACGCGACGACGCCACTCGAGTAGAGTCCGCCACCGGCGGTTCCACCGCACGCCATCAACGCAAGAAGTTCCAAGGCGAGCCCCACCGACTCTCCCCCGGCCGGCGCCGCGACGAATCGGCGCGCAACCGAGGCGGTGAGCGACGCCCCCGCGAACGCAGCCCAGCCGGTAGGAAGCTGGGCGGTCGCACCTGGCAAGCGCGGTAGGAACGTGGCGAAGAGCGCGGTCCCGAGGGCAACGACGAGGATGCCGAAACCTACCTGAAGGGCGGCGTTCACTGCCACACGCGAGCGAACCGGCAACGACGCGAGTGAGAGCAACATCAGGACGCCGGCGCACGCAGGGCTTGGGCCCAACCAGCCGTAGAGTCCAAGCACGATGAGTAGCGGCACGACCGAACTGCGGCTCACAAGACCACCGCGCGGCGGCTCTTCACGGCACGCACCGTGACCACCGATTCCTCCGGGCCAATCGCCCGCGGGTGCGCGTCCGCGCCGAACCATGAACGCCCATCGAACACGCGCAGGAGGCGCACCGAATGTTGCCGGCGGGTCAATTCAAAGAGCAGCTCACGCCGGCGGAGGTCGCTACCCGTCGAGATGACGACCACCATCGAGAGTCGCCGCAGCCACGGCTCACGCTCGCGCCAAAAACGGACTCGATCCGTGGCCGCATTGCGTTCGGCCGTTGCGAGGGCATCGAGCACTTGTTCGAGTACGCCACCGCCTCGGGGACCCAGCGAATGAAACCGAGTGCCAAGAACGACGCCGTCGATTCGCGCATCGCCTCGACAGGCCTGTGCGACCACACCCGCCGCGAGGGACAGCGCGGCTTCGTAGGCGTCCTCCGACGCGGTTCGGGGATCGTCATCGACGATCACTCCGACCTGCAACGAAGGCGCATCGCGGTACTCTCGAACGTGGGGCTCACCGCGCCGCGCCCAAGTTTTCGGGTGGAGGTCGCGAATGGGGTCGCCGCGCCGGTAGGGACGCACCGCAAAAAGCTCGAGCGACTCGCCGGTGCGGACCGCACGCTGTGGTGCTCCGGAGGCGCCACCGACGCGAGGCACGAAGTCGAAGCGCGCGAGCTTCGCTATCGTAGGGACAACCAAGAAACGCACGGGGTGACTGCGAATGCTCGGACCAACAGCGAGTCCACCGGGGACGAGCCGCGCCGCAGAGAAGATGTCGAGTTGATGCTCGCCACGCGCGACGAAACGGGCGCGAGCCTCAACGCGCGCGCTTCCGCCTTGGGGAATCACCGCGACCGAAGGGGAACGGGCCACCCAATGGCCGTCCCAAGGCAAGAACGGTCCCGCGATGCGCACGTCGTGAATCGGGGCGCGACTCGAGTTCGTCAGGACGAGCTCGAAGGTCGCAGCCTCGCCGACGGCCACACGGTGAGGCGCACGCGCATCGAGCGAAATTCCTCGCATATGAAAGGCAGGGCGCACGCAAATCCCCGCGATGACGAGCCCAACGAGCGCGCTCCAAAGGACGTAGATCAACGTGGTGTCGACGGACAATCCGGCCGTGCCGATGAACAACATCAACACGGAGAGCGTGCGCCCTTCGTCACTGAGCGCGGCATAGAGCCACCAAAACGGTGCCGCTGCCCGTCCGACCAAGCTTCGACGAATTCTCTCGCGGCCGTCGCGCGTGCTGGGGATGAGGATGTGGTTTAGCC
Organism: Polyangiaceae bacterium; assembly: GCA_947475525.1. GTDB lineage: Bacteria > Myxococcota_A > Polyangia > Polyangiales > Polyangiaceae > SYFR01. The sequence continues at coordinate 4,155 of CANJMI010000019.1, forward strand.
GCGCGAGATTCATCGCGGAACGGCAACGCGTGAAACGATCTCGGCGACGACAGCCTCCATGCGGCGACCGCCAAAACGCGCTTCTTCGGTGGGGATCACGCGATGGGCAAATGTCGGCACCGCGAGCGCTTGCAGATCGTCTGGCGAGACGAACTCGCGATCGTCGAGAACGGCACGCGCTTGAGCTGCGCGGTAGAGGGCCAGCGCGCCGCGTGTCGAGACACCCAAGGCAAGCTCGGGATGACGACGTGTCGCCGCCACGATCGCGAGGAGGTAGCGGCTCACGGGCTCCTTGACGACAACCTCGCGGACCGCCGCCTGCAGTCCGAGCAGCGTCGGCCCATCGAGCACGGGCAGCACGCGAGTGAGTGGGTCTTCGGAGCGCCTGTCCTGCAGCACACCGAGCTCCTCCTCGAATTCCGGATAGCCCATCGAGATTCGAAAGAGAAAGCGATCGAGCTGGGCTTCCGGTAGCGGGTAGGTCCCGTGAAATTCGATCGGATTCTGCGTCGCGACGACGATGAACGGCGAAGGCAGCGCAGTCGCCACGCCGTCAATCGTCACGTGGCCCTCGCCCATCGCTTCAAGCAACGCAGACTGTGTTCGAGGCGAAGCGCGGTTGATCTCGTCCGCGAGCAGGACGCTCGTGAATACGGGCCCGCGGTGAAACGCGAAAGAGCCCTTCTGAGGGTCGAGCACCTCAGTGCCGAGCACGTCCGCCGGCAAGAGGTCGGGGGTAAATTGAATGCGCGCGAACGCCACGTCGAGAACACGCGCGAGAGCTTTCGCGAGGGTCGTCTTTCCGACACCCGGCACGTCCTCGATCAGCACGTGACCACCCGCGAGCACCGCCACGATCAGCCGATCGATCACTTCTGATTTGCCACGCACGACGCGGCCGAGCGACTCGCGGAGGCGAGCGAGCGACTCACGCGCGGGGAGCAACTTCGTCGTCATGTTCGTTCTCGGTCGCAGAGAGCGCGCTCGCCGAAGCTACGCGCGAGGCACGGTGCGGTCGAGCCAAGCTACGAGATCGGCGATGACTTCCGCCTTGTTCGTCTCGTTCAAGAGTTCGTGACGCGCTCCCGGGTAGAGCTTCAGCTCGACCTTCGAGAGGCCGGCGCCACGCAGGCTCGCGACGAGACTTTTGGCGCCTTTTCCCATCAGACCCACCGGGTCGCGATCACCGGAGACGACGAAGATCGGGCGGGCTTTTGGGATGCGCGCAAGGTTTTCGGGCTTCGTCAGCGTCGGCAACGCGTCGAGCATGTCGACCCAAGTCTGGACCGTCACCATGAAGCCGCACAGCGGATCGGCAACGTAGGCGTCGACCTCATGCTCGTCGCGCGAGACCCAGTCGAACGCGGTGCGATTCGGGCGGAAGTTCGTGTTGAAGTCCTCGAACGAAAGCTTGTTCAAGAGCTGGCTGCGACCACGCTTGCCGAGGCGTGCACGCTCGACCCGTGCCACGAGACGACCCGCCTGCGCGATGGGCTGCGGTTTGCCGTTCGACGCCACGAGCACGACCGCGTCCACGTCGGTCGGGTGCGCGAAATTGAGATTCTGCGCGAGAAAAGAGCCCATCGAGTGTCCGAGCACGATCACCGGCACGCCGGGATGGGCGGCCGCGGCGTGACGGTTGACGCGATGGAGGTCATCGACCGCCTTGGTCCACGCGTCCTCGTCCGCCATGTGCCCGACCTCCTCGCCGGGCCTTACGCTTTTGCCGTGCCCGCGATGATCGTGCGCCACGACGAAGTACCCCTTCGCGACGAGCGCTTCGGCGAGATGCGCATAGCGGAGCGCGTATTCAGCCATGCCGTGGGCAACCTGAACGACCGCGCGCGGTTTCGCTTCCGGCGACCACGTGTAGCCGTGAAGAACGAGGCCATCTGCCGCCGTCAGGTGAAACGTCTCGCTCGTGGTCATTGCGGTTCGATATCCTCCTATCGTCCGAGAGGAAAGCCCCGAACGTGCCCGATATCGGTTCACCGGGGACGAGCTAGGATGATCGCGTGACTCTGCGCAACGATGCCCCGCGCTCCATCTTCGAGTTCGCACCGAACCTCGAAGCGGCCCTTCCCTGGGTGCGGCTCGCGGATCTCCCAACCCCCGTGCGGCACCTCGCGAAGCTCGAGCATGCGCTCGGCGCGGGCGGGGAACTCTTTCAGAAATGCGATGACGTCACCTCACCTTTGTACGGAGGAAACAAGGTGCGTACACTCGAGATTCTCCTCGGTGACGCGGTCCGACGCGGCTCCACTCACGTGTTCTCCACGGGCGCTTACGGCTCGAATCACGCCGCCGCGACAATCCTGCACGCGCCGCGCGTGGGGCTCACTGCCGGCGCCTTGCTCTACCCACAGCCGGAGAGCCGTTCGTCGCACGCCAACCTGCGGCTCGTGCTCGACCGCGCGAGCGCCGAGGTTCACGGCCTCGCCCATTGGTCCGCGTTGCCTTTCGGAATGTGGGCTCATGCCCGCGCGGCACGGCGGTCCGGCAAGCGCGCAACGCTCATGATGCCCGGCGGAGCCACGCCACTCGGGGCGATTGGGTATGTATCGGCCGCGCTCGAGCTCGCAACACAAGTGCACGCAGGCGAGCTCCCACCACCGAGCGCGATCGTCGTTGCGGCGGGCTCGAACTGCACGACAGCAGGGCTTTTGGTTGGCATTGCGCTCGCGGTCCGACGCGGCTTGGGGTTCACACAGAACGGCGTAGCGAAGCCACCGCGGCTCGTTGCGGTGCGGGTCACACCCTGGCCGGTGACGAGCCGCTTTCGAGTACTCGGCCTCGCGCAGGCAACGTCAGAGCTTCTCGCGACGCTCGCGGGAGACGCAAAACTCGCATGCAGAAAAAGCGAGCTTGCGGCACTGCTCGAGCTCGACGGCAGTGAGCTCGGCTCGGGGTACGGCATCGGCACCGAGGCCGGACGCGAGGCCGCGCGCTTGTGGCATGACTACACGCACGCGCCGCTCGAGCTCACCTACAGCGGCAAGTCTGCGGCCGCCGCGCTCGCGAGGCTCCGCGCGAAGCTGCCGGGTCCGCTCGTGTACTGGGCCACCAAATCGAGCGCCCCACTGCCCGCGGTGAGCGAGCACCTCCCCGAGGACGTCCCCGAACGCATGCGTCGCTGGCTCGCCCGAGCCGAAAAGAGCGAAGCCGGATCGTGAACCCGAGACGCCCCAAGGCTTGCTACCGTCGCGAACGATGCGTGCCCACGTCTCCCTCGGTCTCGGTCTCGCGCTCGTCCTCTCGGCTTTCGCGTGCGGACCGCAGCCTGCTGCATTTCATGCAAAAACGCTGGCCACGCGCGTCGTGCGCACGCGACCGGCCGGCATCGAAGACCTCCCGCGGGTCGCGCTCGGCACCCACGGCGCCGTCGCCTCCCAAGAGCGACTCGCAACCGAAGTCGGCGTCGCGACGTTGCGCCGCGGGGGCAATGCGGTCGATGCGGCAATCGCCGTAGGTTTCGCGCTCGCGGCGACGCACGCGCCAGCCGGCAATATCGGAGGCGGCGGCTTCATGGTCGTTCGTCTCGCCGATGGAACGGCAGTCGCGTTCGATTTTCGAGAGACCGCACCGGGCGCAGCGTCGCGCGACATGTACCTCGACTCGGCGGGTCAGCCGACGAAGGACAGCCTCGCCGGCCCGCGCGCAGCGGGGATCCCAGGTACCGTCGCCGGGTTCGCGCTTGCCCATCGCCGATTTGGTTCGTTGCCTTGGCGCGAGCTCGTCCTCCCCGCAGCCGAGCTCGCGCGCGAACACGAGGTCGACGCGTTCGAGGCGCTAAACCTCGACAAGGGACGAATCGCAATGAAATTGGCGGGTTTCGATGCATCGGCTCGCAACTACGAGAAGCCCGACGGCACGGCGTTTGTGGCCGGCGACCGTTGGCCGCAGCCCGAACTCCAGAAGACGCTTCTTCAAATCGCGCTCGACCCCGACGCGCTCTATCGAGGCGCGCTCGCGACGCAATTGGTCCAGGGCGTGCGCGAAGCTGGTGGCATTTGGACCGCGGCCGACCTCGCCAATTACCGGGCCGTCGAGCGCGAGCCGATGCGCTTCTCCTACCGAGGCCACGAGCTCGTCACGATGCCACTACCTTCTGCCGGGGGCATCGTCATGCGGCAGATCCTGCTCGGCTGCGAACAGCTCCAGGTCACGCGTCACCCGTGGCACAGCGTCGACGAAGTGCACCTTTACGCGGAGGTCGCGCGCCGCGCTTATGCGGACAGAAACGCGCTCCTCGGCGATCCGGGTTTCGTCAGCGCGCCCGTGGTCCAGTTGACCGACTCGACGTACATCGCGAAGCGCATGGCCGACATCGATCCGACCCACGCGACGCCTTCGTCCTCGATTGGTCCCGGCATCGCCGCAGCTCATGAATCGCCACAAACGACTCACTATTCGGTCATCGACGAAGTCGGCAACGCCGTCTCGACGACCTACACGTTGAACGCGTCTTTCGGCGCGAAGTTCGTCGTGCCGGGGACGGGCGTGCTCTTGAACGACGAGATGGACGACTTCTCGGTCAAGCCCGGCTCGGCCAATCTCTACGGCCTCGTGCAGAGCGAGCCCAACGCGATAGCTCCGGGCAAACGCATGTTGAGCAGCATGACGCCGACGATCGTACTGAAAGACGGCAAGGTGCGCGCCGTCCTCGGCTCGCCTGGCGGGCCTACGATCACGACGACCGTCGTCCAACTCACGCGCGCGCTTCTCGACTACGGCATCCCGCTCGACGTTGCGGTCGCGGCTCCGCGCATCCACCACCAGTGGCTGCCCGACTCGCTCGCCGCGGAGCGTGGAACCCCCGTCGAGTTGCTCGAAGGGTTGCGAGCGCGGGGCCACACCATCGAGGTGCGCGAGCGCATCGGCAACGCGAACGTGATCGAGGTCTGTCCGACGACGCACGGCTTTCGCGCGGTGGCCGACGTGGCACGCGGAGGAGCGGCCGCTCTCGCCTACTGAGTCGTCAGCGCAGCGTCACGCCGGCTTGAGCGAGGTCCGCTTCAGCGGCGGCAGCCCAATCTCGGTTCGCGCGAGGACTCGCGGGGCTCGGGTGCAACATGCAGCCAACGTCGACGCCGCGACCTTCTAGCGCACGCCGCGCCGCATCCCGCGCAAAGTTACCGACGCCGATCACGAGCCGCGGAGAGAGCGCTGCAACGGTCTGACGGAGGGCTTCGTCGCAACGAGCGAGCAATGGCGCGCGCTCCGCAAGCGGAAGTTTGTCGGGCGTACGGTTTCTGCCCGACTCCTCGATGAACGCGAGCGGGCAGTAATTCATCACGAAAAACCGCTCGAAAAATCGCTCGGGTGTCCCGTAACGCGCCTTCGCCCAACCCCAAAATCGCGTGCCACTGACCTCCGCGCGGGTGGATTCGAAGCCCAGCACCGGACGCTTCGGATGCTCGATCGCGGGCTTGCCTACCTTGGTCTCGATCCCGAGGAAGTCGCGGACCATCGCGACGTCGCCAAACGGAACCCCGCACTGAGCCATGCCGAACGGTCCCGGGTTCATGCCGAGCAACACAATCTCGCGGGCACCCTGACCGAACCTGTCGAGGTACTCGGCGTGCGCGTCCCATGCGTAGGCGAGCGGGTTGTAGACGTACGCCACCGGATAAGCGAACGACAGTCGGTCGAGATCGCGTGTGAGCGCCGTTGCGATCGGGCGCAGAGGGGACAGCGCGGACTTTGGCGGTGACACGAGCCCGCGAGTTTGCGCGTCGCGCGGTGTTATAGCGAGAGCTCACATTCAAGGAGGAACGGAAACATGGCTCAGCTCACCGCCGGATCGAAAGCCCCCGCATTCAAGCTCTCGGGCAATGACGGGCACGAATACGCACTGGCTGACCTGCGAGGTCGCAAAGTCGTGCTTTTTTTCTACCCGCGGGACAGCACGCCGGGTTGCACGACCGAGGCCTGCGACTTTCGCGACAACCTCGCGCGCTTCGCCGCCGCGGGAGCCACGGTGCTCGGCGTCTCCAAGGACTCGCTCGCCAGCCACGACAAGTTCCGCGACAAGTACACGCTAAACTTCCCTCTGCTGAGCGATCCCGAGCGCGCCGCGCATGAAGCCTATGGTGCGTGGGGCGAGAAGGTCTTCTACGGAAAGCACATCGTCGGAGTGATTCGTTCGACGTTCCTCATCGACGAGGAAGGGCGCGTCGTGCGCGCTTGGTACGGCGTGAAAGTCAAAGGCCACGTAGACCAGGTCCTCGCGGCGCTCTCAGGCGGGGGCGCTTGAGGCTCGACCGAACGTCGCTGGCGTGCGATGGTGCCCGCCCATGTCGGCTCGGCATCCCAACATCTCCGCTTGGCAACGCGACGGCCACGAAGGCGTGTACTCGAGGGAGCTTGCAGGCTTCGCCCTCCGCGTGACCTGGACCCCCAACGCCGCCGACACGCGCGGCACTTTCGCATGGACCGTCGAGCACGCCGGCGCGAAGCCTCACCGCTCGCACGAACGCTTCGAAGAGATGTCGGCGGCCATGGCCGACGCCGAGGACTTCGCGCGGGTGGCTGCTGCAAAGCAGTCTCACTAACCGCGGAAATCGCGGCAGGCTAGCGATGTCGTTCCACAAGATTCTCGTCGCGAACCGCGGGGAGATCGCCGTGCGCATCCTGCGGACAGCGCGCCGCCTCGGCTACGCCACGGTCGCCGTCTACAGCCAAGCCGACGCCCACGCCCCGCACGTACTCGCCGCGGACGAGGCCGTGCACCTCGGTCCCGCTTCCGCCACCGAGAGCTACCTCTCCATCGCGAAGCTCCTCGAGGCGGCTCGTGTGACTGGCGCGGACGCGGTTCACCCGGGTTACGGATTTCTGTCCGAGAACGCCGAGTTCGCGCGTGCCTGCGCAGACGCCGGCCTCACCTTCATCGGCCCGCCCGCCAGCGCGATCGATGCGATGGGCAACAAGGCCCGCGCGAAGCTTGCGATGCTGGCCGCCGGCGTGCCGTGCGTGCCAGGCTACCAAGGCGACGATCAGTCCGACGCCGCCTTCGAAGAAGCCGCGGCATCGATAGGCTATCCGGTGATGGTGAAGGCCACCGCCGGCGGCGGAGGGCGTGGCATGCGTGTCGTGTCCGCGCCGGCCGACTTGCGAGACGCGCTTGCTTCCGCGCGGAGTGAAGCCACCAACGCCTTCAAGTGCGGGGAGCTCCTGCTCGAAAAGGCGGTGCTCGCGCCGCGCCACATCGAGGTGCAAATCGTCGCCGACAGCCACGGCAACATCGTTCATCTCGGCGAGCGCGACTGCTCGGTCCAACGCCGGCACCAGAAGGTGATCGAAGAGTGCCCTTCACCGGCGGTCGACGCCGTGTTGCGTGAAAAGCTTGGTGAAACCGCGATCGCCGCAGCGCGCGCTTGCGGTTACATCGGCGCGGGCACGGTCGAGATGCTGCTCACCGAGGAGGGCGCGTTTTACTTTCTCGAGATGAACACGCGACTTCAGGTGGAGCACCCGGTCACCGAAGCCGTCACCGGAGAAGATCTCGTCGAGTGGCAGCTACGCGTCGCGCGAGGCGAGCGACTGCCGAAGACCCAAAACGCAATAACGTTCACGGGGCATGCGCTCGAGGCTCGCATCTACGCCGAGGATCCCGCTCGCGACTACTTGCCGCAGACGGGCGTGATCCTTCGCTGGGAGCCAGCGGGGGAAGCACGCTTCGACCACGGAGTGGCGAACGGCTACACGGTCTCGCCGCACTACGATCCGATGATCGCAAAGGTTATCGCCCACGGTACGACCCGCGACGAGGCTCGGCGCAAGCTCGCATCGGCGCTGCGACGAACGACCCTCTTCGGCATCGTCACCAATAAATCGTTCCTCGCCGCCATCTGCGAAAACGTTGAGTTTTCAATGGGTCACGCGACGACGGCGTTCCTCTCTCGAGAGTTCGCCGGGCACCCGACGCGACAACCGAGCGCGCCTTTACCGAGAGCCTTTGCCCTGGCTGCCCTCGCCTCGTATCTCGACCACGCGCGCTCGCTCCTTCGGCCACCGCGAGGGCCGTACTCCGCGGGCACGACCGAGGCCGCGAGCACGAGCGACGCCACGGACAACGACGACTCGCTCATCGGCTGGCGTAGCGGCAGTGCGATCGACGCGGTCGTCGTGCTCGGCCACGGTGCGAGCTCCCGCGAGGTGTGGATACGCGCACTCGGCGCTGCAGCGGCCGGGCGGCGTTACCGTGTCTCGTGCCCCGAAGCCTTCGAGTTCGACGTCGTCGCTCACGATCGCGAGCGCGTCGCGTTGGTCGACGGCGGGGTGCGGCGCGAGCTGCGTTACCTCGTCCACGGGGACACCATCTGGACCGACGACGGCCACGCGAGCATCGCCTTCGATGACCTCACCTACCGCCCCGCCGAGCGGGACGCGAGTGGCAGCGGAAAGCTCTGCGCACCACTCGACGGCAAGGTGCTCGACGTGCGCGTGAAACCCGGTGACATCGTCACAAAAGGCCAGGTTTTGCTGGTAATCGAAGCGATGAAGATGGAACACCGCATCGAGGCCGACGTGGCTGGAACGGTCGTCATCGTTCATGTCGAACGCGGCGCACAGGTCAAGACTCGGCAGCTGCTCGCGCTTGTCGCGACCGCACCGACGGAGGCCTCATGATCCTCGAGTCGCACGTCGATCCATCGAGCGCCGAGTTCCGCGCGAACGCCGCGTACATGAGCGCATACGTCGCCAAAGTGCGGGGCGCCGAAAACAATCAGGTCGAGACCGAACGTGCACACGGACCCCGTGCCCGCGCGAAAGGCAAGCTGCTCCCCCGTGAACGACTCGCGCGCTTGCTCGACCGCGGCGCACCGTTTTTCGAGGTCGCGTCGCTCGCCGGCTACGGCATGTTCGATGACTCGGACGGACGCTTTTCGGGCGGCAAACTGATAGCCGGCATCGGTCACATCGCGGGGCGACGCTGCCTCGCTGTCGTGTGGAACTACGCCATCAAAGGCGGCACGATCGACTCCGTCAACGTGCAGAAGATGCTGCGCCTGCAAGAGATCGCTTTCCGCGCGAAGCTGCCGATAGTCTCGCTCCACGAGAGCGGTGGCGGCAACCTCGACAAGTCGGCCGCGGCAGACCCGTGGGCGGCTCGACTGTTCGTCGAGGCCGGCCGCATCTACGGGCAACAAGCGCGGATGAGTGCCGCGGGGATCCCGCAGATCACGGTATCGCACGGCAATGCGACCGCCGGTGGCGCCTATCAAGTCGCACTCTCCGACGTCATCGTCCTCGTGCGCGGGCAAACGCAGCTCTTCCTCGCCGGTCCTCCGCTTCTCAAGGCAGGCACAGGAGAGGATGCCGACGCGGAGACTCTCGGTGGCGCGGAGATGCACGCCTCGATCTCCGGTACAGGTGAATATTTGGCTGAAAATGACGCGGACGCGATCCGCATCGCGCGTGAAGTGGTCGCCTCGCTGCCACGCGATCCCGACCTCGCGGACGTGAAGCGCGACGTCGAACCCCCGCGGTATTCACCCGATGAGCTCGTCGGCATCTACCCGGAAGATCGACGCCGCCCGGTGCGGATCCAAGAAGTGCTCGCGCGCGTCGTCGACGGCTCGAAGTTCGACGAGTTTCGCCCCGTGATGGACAGCGCGACGGTGTGCGGGATGGCTGCGATCGGCGGAACGCTCGTCGGCGTCATCGGCAACAATGGCCCTATCACGCCGGCAGGCGCGAACAAGGCGTCGCAGTTCATCGAACTCTGCGAGCTGACGTCCGTGCCGCTCGTGTTCCTTCAAAACACGACAGGCTTCTTGGTTGGGACGACCGTCGAGCAAGCCGGCCAAGTCAAACACTCCGCCAAGCTCGTTCAGCACGTCGCAAACTTCCGCGGCCCCAAGCTTACGGTCCTTGTTGGGAACTCGTACGGTGCCGGCAACTACGCCATGGCGAGTCGCGCGCTCGACCCCGATTTTGTGGTCGCGTGGCCGTCGGCTCGGCAGGCACTGATGGGCGGCGCCCAAGCCGCCAAAGTGATGCAGCTCGTGGCCGAGCAAAAATGGGCACGGGAGGGAATCGAACCCGACGAGAAGACCCGCATGGGCGCCGCGCAGCAATTTCAAATGATCGAATTCGGCCTGGAAATGCTGTCGGAATCGATGTTCTGCAGTGCACGGCTGATGGATGACGGCATCATCGATCCGCGCGATACGCGGAGGGTGCTCTCCTACCTGCTCGACGTTTGCCTGGAGGGCCGGAGGCGTACGCCCGTCGGTTCGAGCCACGGGATTCAGCGCTTCTGAACGAGCGCGCGACTCGATCGACCTGACGCGCTGAAAGCGATTCGGGTATCGTCGGCCATCATGCGTATCGCCCCATGGTTACTCGGCTCCGGATTCGTGTCGATCTGGGCGCTCACCGCCTTCAGCTGCAACACGGTCGAGTACGGCGGGTCGAACCTCACGGTGACCTTCACTGCCGTGACGACGTCGACCGGCGGGGGCGAAGGCGGCGCGTCGACCGACGGCACTGGCGGCACGGGCGGCAGTGGCGGCAGTGGTGGCAGCGGCGGCATGGGCGGCATGGTGGGTTCCGGTGGCATGAGCGCCGTCGGGACAGGCGGCGCGGGGGGCATGGCCGCATCGTCGTCATCATCATCATCGGGGGCTGGCGGTGCGGGGGGCTCGGAGCCCGGCCCGGTCGAAAAACCGCTGCATGGTTGCCTCTCCGCTGCGGCCGTCGATCTGACGGGAGCGGGTCCCGCCGTCAGCCTCGCCTTCTCAGCCGCGAGCAAGCGGTACACCGCGACGGTCAATGGCCAAGCCATCGAGCTTCCATATCCGATGTGCATTCGACTCAAGGCGACGCAGCGGCTCTTGCTTGGCGGCTCCGGCGTGAAGGGCGATCCTCTGATGGTCGGCGGGGTCGTCGATGGAGACGGCGTTGGCAACTACATGAAGCTGAGTCCGCTCCAACCGAGCTGCTTCTCGGCGTCGAACGGCTTCGACGCGAACAACGTCCCGGGCTGCTACAACGGCGGCGTCTGGCCCTGCGGCGCATCCGGCGCGAGCTCGGCGGCGCAGTGCTCGGTCGACGGCCAAAAAGCTTTCAGCGCGATGACGACCTATCCCTTCTTCGACAACAGCCAAAAGCAAACGCGGCTCGGCGCGCTCTACATTGTTCCTTGAGCGATTGTTCCTTGAGCGGTGTGCTCGCACGAGAGCCCTTTGTCTCACCTCGGCGAACCGCTAGGGAAAACGCGGCGCCGATAGCCCTTATGCGGCAGCGAAACTTCAGCTAACCTCGACCACTATGCGCATGGCTCCCTGGCTGCTCAGTTCTGGCGTAGCTTCGATGTGGGCGCTCTCCGCCTTCAGCTGCAATAAACCCCTCCGTGAGGGGACCAACCTCACGGTGACGTTTTCAGCGATCACCGCCGTCACGGTAGGAACCGGCGGCACCGACGTGACCACCAGCGACGTCGGCGGCATGGGCGGCATGGGCACCGGCGGCACGGGCGGTATGGGCGGCATGGGCACGGGCGGCATGGGCACGGGCGGCATGGGCACGGGCGGCATGGGCACGGGCGGCATGGGCACCAGCGTAACGTCGGGTGCGGGCGGCGCGGATCCGGTGCCCGTCGAGACGCCCGTCCACGGCTGTTTTTTCAAGGACGCCTACGATCTCACGGGCGGCGGATTGACCGTCAATCTGGCCTTCTCTGCGGGCACCAAGAAGTTCACCGCGACGGTCGGAGGCAACGGTGTGGAGCTGCCTTACCCGATGTGCGTCAAGATCAAATACAACCAGAAGCTCGTGCTCGGCGGCTCGGGGGTCAAAGGCGACCCGCTGATGGTGAGCGGGCTCATCGACGGCGACGGCGTCGCCACCTACGACAAGAAGGGCCCGATGCAGCCGACCTGCTTCTCGGCGGCGACCAGCTTCGACCCGAACAACGTCCCGGGCTGCTACCAGGGCGGCACCTGGCCGTGTGGCGCGGTCGGCGCCCCAACAGCGGGACAGTGCACACTCGACACCCAGAAGTCGTTCGCGCTGAAGGCTTACCCCTTCTATGACAACAGCCAGAAAGAGATCCGGCGCGGCGCGCTCTACATCATCCCATGAGGCGGAATCTCGTTTGGCTTGGTGCCGGGTTGGCCGCGGTCGCTTGCGGCTCCTCGACCGTAGGCGGGAGCGGCGCGGCGAGCACCACCTCGACCTCCGACAGCGGCTCCTCAACCTCTGACAGCGCTACCGCCTCGCTCGCGAACACAACCTCCACGAGCACCGCGGGAAGCGGCGGCTCGGGCGGCGCGACGGCGGGTTCGGGCGGCGCGGGCGGCACCGAATCGGGCTGGCGCAGCACCCTCTATCCGAAAGACTGGACGCTCGGGTTTGCCACGCCGCAAGGCCGCCACGTTCAGGATTATTCTTACGCGGGCTACCATCACGGAGAGGCCGCGCTCGGTACGCCGGCGGTCGCCACGGTGTTCGACGTCACCACCTACGGCGCCGATCCCAAAGGCGGCAGCGATGCCACGGCGGCGGCGCAACAAGCCATTGACGCGGCCAAGTCAAACGGAGGCGGCGTCGTGTATTTTCCGACGGGAACCTACCGACTCGACGGGCAGCTCAGCATCAAGGCCTCGAAAATCGTGCTGCGCGGTGAAGGCGCGAACGCGAGCCTGCTCGCCTTCACCAAGAGCGCCGGCATGGGCTTCCTGAGCCACATCACGATCGGCGGCACGCTCAGCGACTCGAGCGAGCAACTGCTCACCGCCGAAGGCGCCGAGAACGACACGACCGTGGCGGTCGCCGACGCGAGCGCCTACAAACTCGGCGACGACATCGTCATCGGCTTCACCATCACGCCCGCGTTCATCGCCGAACACCAGATGAACGGCACGTGGGACCACAGCGGAAATGCCTTCGCCGGCAAGTGGCAGCCGTTCTTCCGCCGCGAGGTGACCCAGGTCGATACGACGAAGACGCCGCACACGATCTCGTTCGCGGTGCCGCTTCGTTACCCAACGAAATTGCGGGACAACGCGACTATTCGCCGGCAAACCGGCTACCTAAGTGAAGTGGGCGTGGAGAAGCTCGGCCTCGCGAACGCGGTCAGCTGGGACGCCGCCTGGAACCAGAATCAAGTCCACGTCCTCGAGCTGCACGGCGTGCGAGATTCATGGGTGCGCGACGTCGGCTCGTTCAGCCCACCCAACGCCCCAACGAGCGGCAGCGGCAAAGGCGCTCATCTTCAGTCGAGCGGGCTCTTGCTCCTCGACGTCAAGAGCGTGACCATCGCCGACAGCGGGCTTCATAAAGCAGAGAACCGTGGCGGTGGCGGCAACGGCTACCTCTTCGAGGTGCGGCAATCGAACGAGGTGCTCTTCCGCGACCTCGCGGCGACGGAGGGTCGCCATAATTTTATTCAAAACTGGGGCTTTGGCGTTACCGGATGCGTCTGGCAGCGCGTCCACAGCAGCGGCGGCATCGCGTGGCTCAACAAAGATTTTCCAGGCCTCACCGGGGCGAGCGAGTTTCATCACTCCCTCGGACTCGGCAATCTTGTCGATGCCAGTACCTTCGATGACGGCTGGGCCATCGTGAACCGCGGCAACGAGAGCACGTACTCGGGCCACACCGGGACCGAGAACGTGATGTGGAACACGAGCGGCACAGGCACCCTGCGCTCGCGTCAATTCGGTGATGGCTACGTCGTTGGGACGACGAGTATCAACGTGCAGACGACCCTCGATGGCCTCGTGTTCGACGGCGCCAACACCGCCCCGGAAGATTTCACCGAAGGCCTCGGCGCGGGTGAAACACTGGTGCCGCAGTCGCTCTACGACGACCAGCTCGCGAAGCGCCTCGCTCCGTAACGCGCTTAGGTCAGCGGGCCGCCATCTCCGCGCAAGCTCTTCGGCTCTGGCCGGCGCCCGGGCGACCAGCCTTCCGCGGCCTTCTCACCGCGCGTCTCGAGAAAGCGCGCGAGCCTGTGAAAATCGCTCCCGTTGCGGATAAACCGCACCTCGGTCGTCAAGGTATCGGCGTTCACGAGCTCGTGAAAAGGCACGTAGTTGAGGTCAAGCTGTCCGCTCACGCTGACCATATGGCCGTCGAGTCCCTCCTCGACGAGGGCTCGATACGCACCGATGCCTAGCTGGCTGCCAAGCATCACGTCGAACGCATGGGGCAGGGCGCAGCGCGACTCGTAGCCGAGCTGCACGCCGGTGATCTTCTTCTTGCGGTTCGTGCGCGCGAGGTGTCGGTCCATGACGACCTGCGCCATCAGTTTACCGAGGTCGAGACGGCCGAGCGAGATGTGGCCGTGCTCGTCACGCGGCAATCCCTTCAAGAACGACTCGGGCAGCATCTCGCCTAACCCCTCCGCGAGGACGATGGTCCCGTGGTGTTTGCCGCGCTTCTCGCGCGTGAGGATAAGATCGACGATGCGGTCGGCGAGCGCTTCGATGTTCACTCGCTTGTGTGTCTGGACCTCGCCGGTCTTCGGGCAGGCAACCTGTTCCTCGAGGGCGAGCGGACCTTCGACGTCTTCGACACCAACAACGAGATCGGCCTCGCCTGCGATGGCCACGCCGTACGACAACCAGCCGGCTTTGCGTCCCATCGTCTCCACGATGAAGTAAGAGTGGGTCGCGCTCGCATCCGCGCGGAGGTTTTGGACCTCCTGCGCCATGAAGTCGACGGCGGTGAAGAAGCCGAAGGTGAAGTCGATCCCGCGGTAGTCGTTGTCGATGGTCTTCGGCAGGTGCACGACCTTGAAGCGGCGCGCCTCGGGCGGCAGACCCTTCTGGTATTCGTAGAGAAAATTGGCGGTCTTCAGGGTGTCGTCGCCACCGATCGAGATCAGCGCGTCGATTTCGAGATCGACCAGCGCGTTGTAGACGTTCGCGAGCGCCCGCGTCTTCTCGGGGTTCGAGAGATCCGCCGAGCAAGTAATCCCTTTGCCGGGATTCGCGCGGGCAGTGCCGATGAGAATGCCCCGGCTGTTGGCGATCCCCCGCACGTCGTTGTCGGTGAGCACGCGGTAGTGCTCGTTCGGCAACAAGCGACTCGCGACCGGGTGGTAGTCCTGCAGCGACGAGTAGCCGTGGAAGAACCCGACGACCTCACGGCCTTCCTCGATGAACGAGATAGCCGCGGCCGAGATGACGGCATTCGCCGCGGGCGCAGGCCCACCCGAGAACACGATCGCCACGCGATTTACGGACGTATCTGCGCGCATTTCACTCATGAATCCTCAGGACGGTGTGCCGAAACTTCGCGTGAACAACTGCTCTATCGCCGTTCGCCCCGCGGCGGTCAGGCGAATCGTTCCGATACCGGCGAAGTTGGCGCGCTGGATCGTGATGCCGTCATCCTGCTCCCAACGCGTCATGTCCCATCGGTACCAACGGCCACGCTCTTGGTCGAACAGCGCCACCGGTTTGCTCCAGAGCCGCGCGAGCTCCGCGCCCCAACCGGTACCGCCACGCACGGTGCCGTCTTCTTGAAGGGCCCCAATGACGAAGATTTCGTCGGCCTGCATCACCTGGTGCCAAACGGTCTGGAGGATGCGCTTGATGTTCGGGATGTTGCTAAGCGGACGCTTCAATCGGTGCGACGCGTAGACGAGTGAGAAGTCCCCTTTGGCGAGCTCTTCGTCGGCTAAAATGACGAGCCCCTTCTCGCGGAAAAGAAACGGATGCTTCTCGAAGGTGAAGTGAGTCTCCGCGACCCCCCAACGCTCCGCGCATTCCCCGAACGCAGCCTCGGCGCCTTGCGCACCCCCGGAGTAAAGATGAAAACGCTGCGGGTCACGCCCGAGCGGAAGCTGCAGGGGGAGGCCCGAATCGATCAGTCGCAACGTGGTCGGGTCGAGCCAGAGCTGCAGCGCGGAGACGTCGGGATTGTCGTGATCCTTCACGAGCTGCAGCCGCACGGAGTCCGCCTCGGCGACCAGCGAGACCACGACTTGAAGTTCGGACTGGAGGTGCTCGAGCACCTGGGGCAGGCCCGTAGCGGCAGCCGCGTCTCCTTCGGTGCGCGAAGTGAGCCAGACCTCCACTTGATGCTCGACCGCCGTCCGCCGGAGTCGGGCCAAGTGCTCGCACGACGCGGACGCGAAGTCGAAGCCGTCGAGAACAATCGTGTGCGGATCGAAGCCGACGGCCTCGCTGCAAAACGCGACGCTCGAGATCACTTTTTCCAGCACATCATCGAGCGCGTCGACTCCCGAGACGGAGCCGCGCCGCAGGTGGGCCACGATCATTCGATTGCGCTCGACGTCGAGGCGCACCTGTTGCGGCTGTAGGAGTTGGTAAGCGAGCGCGAGCTCGTGGAAGATCTCGTCGTAGAACGCGCGCACGCGCTCCACCGGACTCTCGAGGCTGACGTGCAGGACTTTTCGTCCGCGCATGAGATCGTCTAGGGCCACCTGGACGAGGACCGCGGATTTTCCAACGCCCGGCGGCGAGCAGATCACGCCGAGGTTGCCGAGGCCAAGGCCGCCGTGAATCGAGTGTTCGAACACCCGCATTGGGCTCCGCTCGTTGACCTCTTTTCGGTACATCGTCATGCGGCGGAGCCTAACCTACTTCGGGACAAAAAGACGTCGGCTGCGGCCCCCGATTGGGAACGCGCAGCCGAACACTCGAGAGACCCGAGAACGACGGCGCCGGAGCACCGCCAAGCGCGATCACTTTTTCCGGCCGGCTTCGAGCTCAGCCTTGTACTCGCTGATGAGCTTCTCCGAGATCGCGTTCGGCACGGGCGAGTAGCGACAGAATTCCATCGTGAATTCCGCCTTGCCCTGAGTTGCCGAGCGGAGGACCGTCGAGAACCCGAACATCTCGGCGAGCGGCACTTCGGAGTCGATGCGGCAGAAGGCTTCACCTTCGGTCGTCCCGAGGATCATGCCGCGACGCTGCATGAGAACGCCGACGACGTTGCCCTGCATTTCGCTTGGACCTTCGACGGCCACCTTCATGACGGGCTCGAGGATTTGCGGGCCGGCCTTCATGTAGGTGGCTCGCCACGCGCCGCGCGCCGCTTCCTTGAACGCGATGTCCGACGAGTCGACCTGGTGGGCCGCGCCGTCGTTCAACGTGAGTTGCACGCCGCGAACGGGTGCGCCGATCAACATGCCCTTGCCCATCATCGACTCGAAGCCCTTGTCGACCGACGGCACGAACTCACGCGGGATGATGCCACCCACGATTTGGTCGAGGAACCGGTAGCCAATGGCCACAAGCTCGCGGTGCTGGCGCTGAGCGCCCTTCTCCTCCGGCATCGGAACTTCCGGATCGAGTGGCGTCATGGTGCCGCCAACCTTGCCGTACTGACCCGAACCACCCGTCTGCTTCTTGTGCGTGTACTCGTATTCGACGGAGTTCGTGATCGTCTCGCGGTAAGCAACCGCCGGCGGGCTGACATCGACGAACGCTTGGTATTCGCGCTTCATCCGCTCGATGTAGACGTCGAGATGGAGCTCGCCCATGCCGCGGACGATGACCTCGCCCGTCTCCTCGTCGGTGTTGACGCGGAAGGTGGGGTCCTCCTTGGTGAAGCGGCGGAGCGCCTTGCCCATGTTGATCTGGGACTTATTGTCCTTCGGCGTGATCGTGAGCGAAATGACGGGATCCGGTACGTGCATCGACGTCATGGTGACGTTGAGCTCGCCGTCGGTGAAGGTGTCACCCGTGTTGCAGTCGACGCCGAAGATCGCGATGATGTCGCCAGCGGCGGTCGCTTGGATGTCTTCCATCTCGTCGGAGTGCATGCGGACAAGCCGGCCGACCTTGTGGCGCTTCGTCGTGCGGACGTTCGTGATCTCGTCGCCTTTGCTCAGCTTGCCCTGGTAGACGCGCAGATAGGTGAGCTGACCAAAGCGGCCGTCTTCGAGCTTGAACGCGAGGAGCACGAGCGGCTTTGCGGCCGTGCTCTCGAGGGTCAGGCGCTCGCTTTCGTTGGCGACCTGGATCGCCTCGTTCACGATGTCCGTCGGGCACGGCAAGTAACGCTCGACCGCGTCGAGGAGTGGCTGAACGGCCTTGTTCGCGTAGGCGGAGCCCATCATCACGGGGACGATGTGGCGGCCGATGGTTGCCTCGCGGATGGCCTTGTCGATGATCTCGGTCGTCACCTTCTCATCGAGCATCGCCTCGGTCAGCTCGTCGGAGTGCATCGACAGCGCGTCGAGCATGGCCTCGCGGGCGGCCTTCGCCTCGTCCATCATTTCGGCGGGGATTTCGGCATCGGTGATCGTCTCGCCGTTCTCGCCAGAGAAGGTGAGCCCGCGCATGCGGACGAGGTCGACGACGCCCTTGAACTCGTGCTCGAGGCCGATCGGTAGTTGGATGAGGACCGGGTTGACGCGCAGCTTCTCGCGAAGTTGGTCACGGACGCGGAGCGGGTTTGCGCCGGCACGATCGCACTTGTTGACGAAGGCGATACGCGGAACGCCGTAACGGCGCATCTGGCGGTCGACGGTCAGCGACTGAGACTGCACGCCGGCGACCGAGCAGAGCACGAGGATCGCCCCGTCAAGGACGCGCATCGCGCGCTCGACCTCGATCGTAAAGTCGACGTGGCCGGGGGTGTCGATGATGTTGATGTGGGTATTGCCCCACTCGCAGAACGTGGCGGCGGATTGAATGGTGATGCCGCGCTCGCGCTCGAGATCCATCGAGTCCATCTTCGCGCCGACGCCGTCCTTGCCTTTGACGTCGTGAATCGCGTGGATGCGCTTCGTGTAGAAGAGGATGCGCTCCGTCAACGTCGTCTTACCCGAGTCGATGTGCGCGCTGATCCCGATGTTCCGAATGCGTGAAATTTCCTGGCTCATAGGCGTACCGATTCCGTGGCTAGTTCAGACGAGAGCGTTCGCGCGGCGTATACACGCGCCGAGTGGCGCGCGCCAGGCTGTTTTTCGGCTAGTCTGACGCGGATGCCGCCCTTCCCGTCGCTATCGATCCACCCGGATAAGCTCATTGCCCGCGGGAGCTTTGCCGAAGCGCAGGCGACCTTCCTCTCGCCGGACCCCGCGGTGGTCACGGAGCTGAACGCCAGGCTCCATGCTCAGCGCGTGGGTTTGGTCGCGCACTTTTATATGGACCCTGAACTCCAGGGGGTACTCGCTGCCTGCGACCCGAAGCACGCGCACATCAGCGACTCGCTCGTGATGGCCGACGCCGCGGTGGCAATGGCCGACGCGGGCATGAAGGCCATCGTGGTCCTTGGTGTCGACTTCATGTCGGAGAATGTGCGGGCCATGCTGGATGTCGCCGGGCACCCAGACGTTCCGGTCTATCGCGTGACAGCCGAGCCTATCGGATGTTCGCTCGCGGAAGCCGCGCGCTCGGAGGCCTACGGGGCCTACCTCGCGAAGGCCGCCGGCACGCCGCGTTCGGTGCACGTCATCTACATCAACACGAGCCTCGACGTGAAAGCGCGCGCGCACAACGTCGTGCCGACGATCACGTGCACGTCGTCGAACGTCGTGCAGACGGTCCTTCAGATTTTTGCGCAAATTCCCGACGTCCACGTGTGGTTTGGGCCTGACACCTACATGGGGCAGAACATCGTCGAGCTCCTTCGGGGAGTCGTGGGTCTCGACGACGCGCTGGCGCAGACCCTTCATCCGATGCACACGGCTCAAACGATTCGCTCGGCACTCGAGCGCTTTCACCACTTCGAGCAAGGCGCGTGCGTCGTGCATCACATGTTCGGCTCGGAGGTGGTGAACCGGGTGGAGCGCGACTACGCCGACAGCTTCGTCACGGCCCACTTCGAGGTCCCAGGCGAGATGTTCCGCCTCGCTCTCGCCGCACAACGCGAGGGCCGCGGGGTCGTAGGCTCCACGTCGAACATCCTCGAGTTCATCAACCGTCGGGTCCGCGAGCGCGCGGCAAGCGACTCGCGTGAGAAGCT
This sequence comes from Polyangiaceae bacterium, assembly GCA_947475525.1. Taxonomy (GTDB): domain Bacteria; phylum Myxococcota_A; class Polyangia; order Polyangiales; family Polyangiaceae; genus SYFR01. The sequence goes on from CANJMI010000019.1 coordinate 24,054, forward strand.
GCGATTCATCCTCGGTACCGAAGCCGGCATGATCACGGCGATCGTGCGCGGCGTGCAGCGAACGCTCGCCGAGACGGGCGCGCATGACCTCGAGGCGGAGATCGTATTTCCAGTTGCGAGCTCGGCTATCGCACGAACCGACGACCGAGAGCTCGCTATCGTGCCGGGCGTCGCAGGAGGCGAAGGCTGCACCACCGCGGGGGGATGCGCGACGTGCCCCTTTATGAAAATGAACTCGCTCGACGCCTTGTGCGACCTTTTGGCGGAGCTTGGCCGCGGCGGGGCCGAGCTCGCGCGGCATCACCCGAAGCTCTATTCCGAGCAGCTCGGGAGTCGCCGCATCGCGGAGCTCGGGAGCGAGCCTATCCTCCACATGCGCGAGCTCGGCCGAACGGGCGCGCTGTCCGACGCGCTCGTCGCTCAAGTCTTGGTAAGGTGACCGCGGCATGCGAAAAAAGAACGAACGCGCAGGCGAGCTCGAGCCAGCCCGTATCCCGGAACCAATCGCCGTCACTGGAGCGACCGGATTCATCGGACGCAGGCTGGTCGCGCGCCTCCTCGCCGATGGCTATCGCGTGGTCGCCATGGGACTCGCAAGCGACCCGACGCCGATCGAATGGGCAGGTAAATCCGTGGTCGTGCGCCATGGTGATGTGACCCGTCGCGGGGACGTCGTCGATGCGCTCGCGGGCACGGGGTACGTCTTTCATCTCGCCGCGTTGGTCAGCGATTGGGGCACACCCGCGGAGCACGCCCGCGTGACCGTAGGCGGCACGGAAAACGTGCTGAGCGAGGCCGCGGTCCGGCATCAGCGGGTGCTCCTCGTATCGAGCGTCGCAGCCTACGGCACGCGGCTGGCTCGAGGCACGTGCGACGAGGACACCGATCCTGGGGAGCCGCTCGGACCCTACAGCGCATCGAAACTCGCCCAGGAGCTGATTGCCCGGCGACTCGAAGGAGAGCGTGGTCTCCAAGTTACGATCGTGCGCCCTGCCAATGTGTATGGCCCCGGCAGCGGTCCGTGGGTCGATGAGCTTTGTCGGCAACTCGCAGCTGGCAATCCTACCCTCGTCGCGGGCGGCGACTTCGCAGCCGGGCTCATCTACGTCGACAACGTCGTCGAGCTGATGGTGCGGGCCGCCGAACGCATCGGTGCCGTCGGGCGGACCTACAATGCGAACGATGAACACGGGGTCACGTGGAAACGCTACGTAGGCGAGCTCGCGGCGCTCATCGGCAGCAAGCCGCCGCGCTCGGTGCCAAGGTTCGCCGCCGTGGCCTCGGCGCACGTCTTTGAGGCAACGCACCGCCTCCTCCGCCGGAAAAACCGACCGAGCGTCACCCGTGAAGCGTTGAACCTTTGCCGCGCCCAGTTGCGCGTCCCGATCGATCGAGCCAGACGGGAGCTCGGCTACGAGCCCGTCGTCGCGTTCGACGAAGGCATGGTCCGCGTCGCGGAGTACCTCCGTCGTGCCGGACTTTCGAAAGGCCACGCGTGATCCGGGCCGCCCTCGACGCGATGGGCGCCGATGGCGGGAGCGAGCCCCTCGTGCAGGGAGCGGCGCAAATTTCGTTGGAAAACACGCCGATTCACGTTGTCCTCGTAGGCGACCGGGATGCCTTGCACGCGGCGCTCAAGCGTCATCGCCACGACTCGAACCGCATCGATGTCGTGCACGCGTCCGACTACGTGAGGATGAGTGACAAGCCGGCCGCGACCCTCGATGCGCGCCCCGATTGCTCGATTCTGCGCGCCGCCGAGCTCGTGGCGTCGGGCGGGGCTGACGTCCTCATCAGCGCCGGCAACACCGGAGCCGTCATTCACGCGGCAGCTCGATCCTTCCAACGCCTAAACGGCGTGCAGCGCGTCGCCCTCTGCGCCGTCCACCCAACGGTCGAGCCCCATGGACCGAAGCGCGACCCGTTCGGTTTGATGCTCGACGTCGGCGCGACGCTCCAGTGCACGGCCGAAGAGCTCGCCGCCTTCGCACGCATGGGAAGCTGCTACTCGCGGCTCATCTCCCACATCGAGGCGCCGAAGGTCGCGCTTTTGTCGAACGGCTGCGAGCCCACGAAGGGCACGGACGCCGTCGTTCAAGCTCACGCGCTGCTGCGAGCGGGAGGCGACCTCAACTTCGCTGGCAACATCGAAGGGCTCGACGTACCCCGAGGCACCGCGGACGTGGTCGTGTGCGAAGGCTTCGTTGGAAACATCGTCTTGAAAATGCTCGAGGGCGTGTCCGATGCGGCGCGCGATCTCGCGCGAAATGCCCATGCCGCGAAGCTCCGCTACCGCCTAGGCCTCGCGTTACTCTCGAGCGGGCTTCGGCGGGTACGCGAGCTGACCGACTGGAAGCAGTACGGCGGCGCGCCAATCCTTGGCTTCGACCAACCGGTGATCAAGGCGCACGGCCGCTCGAACGCTCGGGCGATCCGCAACGCGCTGCGCCTTGCCGCGAAGACCGTGCAACGTGGCTTGGTCGACGAGCTGAAGAAGAGCCTGACCCGCTGACGGCTCAGCCGACGTCGTCGTCGTCGAAGCGACCCATTCGTTGGGACGCCCGGCCACTCGGCGCCGCCTCGGGGATGGCGTCGTGAGCATCGATGAAAAGGTCGGGGTGCTCATCCGCCTCGTCGTGCGGCTCGGGCACCTCCACCGTCGGTTCGACCACGCTAACGATGCCCAAGAGTTCATCGGACAGGGCTCGAATGTGCCGGCGGCGTGACTTGTCCGTCCATTCGATGTTGATCGCGCGATCCGTGATTTCCCAGTACGCCCGCTTCTGAACCGAGACGAGGCTTTGGGTCGCGATTTTCAAGTCCGCGGGCGGCACCGACGCGAGATCCTGCTTCACGCGTAAGAGGGGCGCCTCCAATTGCTGTTCGGCGAAGAAGCCGGCCGCGATGAGCTTCGCGCGCACCCGAGCCTGGATGACGCGCCCCTCGCGGATGTGGGCGAGCGAGAGAAAGTGACTCAGCAAGTCGTCCGCCGCTGTGGATTTTTGAAGGTACGTGGTCTCGACGATGTGCTCGAGATCGAACCCCGTGAGATCGGAAGCGTGTCCGCAGCCAAGCTCATCCGCGAGATTCGCGTAGACGACGAAAAAGCCCCCAATACGCTTCACGAAGCGCGCATCACCCGAGAGCTCCGACGCAAGCTGGCGGTACTGATAGAGGACGTCAAATGTCGCGCGGACGTCGTTGCGATTCAAGGCGTCGCGAATCAGCGTATTGAACACGCGGATTGCGAGCGAAACAACGTGGCGGTCCTCGCGGCGCTCGGCCTCGACGGCGATGCGGCGAGTGACGTTCGAGATGGTGCTGATTTCATCGGGCGCGTTCCCGAGCGCATGACGAAAACAGAGCACGAGCTGGTAGAGCACGTGCATCTCCATCCAGGTGCGCTTCTGGTTGATCATCTGGATGGCGTGGTGGCTCATCCCGACAAAATCGCTCCTCCCGACGAGGAACCATTCGTTCCCCATCCTCGGCTTCACTTCCCCGTAGGTGCGGATCACCTGACGGAGCGCCCACACCCCCTCCTGCGCGACGCTGCGGTCCGCCCGGTCGAAGGCTTTGATGACGATGGTGCCGATCTGGAAGAGGAGATCTTGGATCTCGTCCTGGGCGGGCTCTGCGCGTCGTTTGCCTTCCGCCACCTTGTGCAAAAGCGTGGTGACCTCATTGCGCAAACGGCGGATGATCACCGAGGGATCGAGGAATCGAACGACGTAGAAAAAATACGGAATCAGGACGAACCAGCCTACGAGCGCGCCAAGCACAGCTCCGCGGTACGCCCACTGCGGAGCGAAGTTAGGCCCCGTGATGTAGACGACCCAAAGGACGTGCGCGGCTCCGGCCGCACCGAGAGTCAGCACGACGCGGTTGACCCAATCCTTCAAGAAAAGGTCGATGAGCTTCGGCGTATGCATGTTCGCCGTCAGCGGGATGGCGAGACCGATCGTCGCGAGCAGCATCGCGAGGACGTTGTTGTAGGCGCGAGCCATCGGGCTCAGCGTGTCGATGATCTTCGTGTTGTCCAGCACGCCGAACCACGTGTTTGAACTCAGTGGCGGAAAGCCGTGCGCACGCAGCTCGAAAAACAACTCGAGCCCGAAAACGAGCGAAAGGGTCCCTGCGATCCCTAAAAAACCGCGCGCAAACCCTACCCGAAGCTCGTCGAACGAACGCTTTGCCATCGATGATTAAGATGCCGTCTAGCGCGTTCGAGCGCGCGCGTGGAGTTTCGCTACGAGCTCGACGTGCGGGGTGTGCGGAAGGGTGTCGTAGGCATGCAGTGACGTGAGCTCGAATCCCGAGGCAAGGCGCTCGAGGTCGCGCTTCAGGGCCGCCGGATTGCAGCTCATGATCCGAAGCTCGCCTAGTCCCGCCTCGGCAAACGCGAGGAGCGCAGTGCACCCAGCTTCGCCGATGCCGGAACGAGGCGGGTTCGCTATCACGATATCGGGGCGTGAGGCGGCCGCGAGCTCGCGCTCGAGGAAAGACACGGCCGTCTCGGGCGGCGTGCCGAGGGCTGCGGCGCTTTCGATGGAGGCATCACACGCGACGACACGCTCGCACACCTGCGCGAGGAGCGCGGTCGTCACGCCCGCACCGGCGTAAAGATCGAAGCCCAATCGCGCAGTCGAACTCGGACTCGAACACAGCTCGCGGTAGGCAAGCTCTGCCGCCCGCGGATTCGGTTGCAAGAAGCCGAGCGGGCCTACCTCGATGCGCTGCCCCGCGAGCTCGAGCTCGAGCGTCCCTTTGCCTCGAAGGATCTCGACCGCCGAGCCGCGAATCGCGTTGCCTTCGCTCGACTGCACCGACCACGCGACGCCCGCCGCGGTCGTCAGCCCCTCGGCAAGCTCATGCACGCGGGTCGTCGTGCTGGCGGTGATAAGCGTGACGAGGACCTCGCCTTCACCGTTCGTCTTCAGCCAGACGTAGCGCAGATCACCCGTGCGAGCGCGCTCGTCGTAGGCCGGAATGGCGAGGGTCGTGGCGAGCTCGGCGATCTGACGGGCGCACGCCGCGATGTCCGGGTGGTCGACCGCGCAGGAGCCCATGTCGGCAACTTGGTGGGTCCCACGGCGGAAGCTGCCAAGGCGCAGGCCACCGGAATTCGACCGCGCGACACGCTTGCTCGACCATCGGTAGCCGTAATCACTCGGGCCCGCGACGAACTCCGACACGATGAGCCCGAACTCAGACTCGAGCCAAATTCGCTTCTGATCGCGCTGAAATGCGGGCGTGGCGATCATCCATGGGCAGCCGCTGCAGCGACCTTCGCGGAGCTCGTGGTCGTGGCACTCCGGCGAGACGCGCTCGGGGATCGGCCCGAGCACCTCGAGCACGAGCGCGTGGGCTCGGCGGCGACGTTCGGGGACCTCGCGTCCGATGTTCTCGATGCGGATGAGCGCGCGCTCACCCACCAAAAGATGCGGGGCGTACACGTCGATGCCGTCGACGACCGCCACGGCGTCACCGTCCTGACCGACCGCGGTTGCGTGGACTTGAAGACGTTCGCCAACTTTCACGGTGAGCACCATACCCTTGACGACAGGGGCCGTCGCGGTTGTGCTGAGCGCCATGTCAGCGAGCGATCAAGACTGGCCCGTGACGGCAATCGCGCTCGGGGAGTGCGCGGCCGGAACGGTTCTCTGGCGAGTCGATGGTCGCTTGATGGTCACCGTGATCTGCAAAGCGAGCTTCGCCTTCGTGCCGGGGGGCGAGATGACGCTTATCGCACCGGAGCCCATCCAGCGCACCGACAGCAACACGGCCGGACCATTTAGCAGCACGTGCCGCGCGAATGAAATCGCGCCGCAACTACGGGCCGTCGACGTGATGATGACAGGCCATGCCTACCCCGCGGACGCCCACGCGACCCAGGGGACGGTTCGGTTGACCCTTCAAAACGAGACCGGAGCGCTACTCGATCGGGGCGCGTTCACCCTCGGCAAGCTCGACCTCGCGACGGGCTTGCGCGGCCCCGTGCAACGCGTTCCACTCGGCTACGAGCGCGCCTACGGCGGAATCGGCTGCGCGGAGAATCCCCTTGGAGTCGGCTTTGGCGCGAACGCGAACGAAGCGCCCAACTTGGTTCATCCGCAGCAAGCCGACCAAGTGACGAGTTTTGCGGCCGTGCCGTCCTTGTTTCCAAGCCGCAAGCGTCTGCTAGGGGAGCTGCCACGAAGCGTGCTTTCGCAGCGCGTTGTCGAGTTGCCGAGCGATTTCAATTGGAGCTATTTTCAAGCCGCGCCGCCGAGTCAACAGCTCGCCGAATTGCGCGGTGGAGAGTGGCTCTCCATCGAGGGGGTGCTGCTCGGCCAACCGCTGATGCAGACCCGCATCCCGCAACTCCAAGGCCTCGCGCGGGTGCATGCGGCATTCGAAGGCCAACTCGATGTCGCAGAAACGCTCCCGCTTCGGCTCGATATGCTGCAAATCGACGCCGACCACGCGCAGTGCCACATCGTCTGGCGAGGGAGCTTTCCCCTCGCCGACGAAGCGGCGGTTGGGCACATGGCAGTGGTCACGGGACTCGAATCCGATGAGGATCCGATCGCATGGCCCGAGCCGGAAGATCTGGGGCTGGGGCAGCTCCTCGCTGCACGGAGAACGCTAGCTTCGGCGCAACACGTTAGGCCCCAAGCCGTGCCCCAAGCCGTGCCCCAAGCCGTGCCCTACGTCGATGATGACGCAGATGACAAGGCATTCAGCACGGTCGCTCTCGACAGCGATTTCCCTATGAGGTTCGCAGCGGCGATCACCCCATTCGCCCTAGCCGCACCCACGGGCGGCGCTGGCGCGCAAGTCTCGGACCTCCCCGGCGCGCCTTGGGCACGCAGCGCCCCGCCCGCGATCATTTTTGAAGCCGAATCGAGTACGGTCGCGAGCGACGACGGCGAAGCGGCAAGGCTGGCCGCCCTCGAACAGGCGCGCCGCGCCGAGAACGAGCAGCGCCGCCAGGAAGAACTCGCCCGAACCCTCAAAGCCGAAGAAACCGCGAAACGCGAAGCCGAAGAGCTCGCGGCTCGCGAGCTTGCCGCGGAATCGAATCGAATCGAAGCCGAGGCACGACGTCTTCAAGACGCCGAGAAATTCAAGGCCGAACAGCTCGAGGCCAAGCGTTCAGCGGAGCGTCGCGCGACGGCAAAAGTCGCCGACAAGCGTGAGCAGACCGACCAGGTCAAACGCAACCTCTACGGCGCCTTCAAGCGAAAACACTGACCGGGATCCGGAAGGAGTGAGGCGAAGTTCCGCCGTCTGCGTTAGAGTCCGCCCGCAATGCTCAAGTCGGTCACGACCACACGAGGCGTCGAGGTGAAGGTTCAGTCGCGCTACGTGCCGGAGCGTTCGGCACCCGATCGGGGCGGGTGGCTGTTCGCGTACACCGTGCGCATCACGAACCACGGCGCGGAAACGGTCCAGCTCGTCAGCCGCCATTGGATCATTCGCGACGCGACCGGCAAAGAGGAAGAAGTGCGCGGCCCCGGAGTCGTCGGCGATCAGCCTGTATTGCGCGTTGGCGAGTCGTACGAATACACCTCGGCGTGCCCGCTGCGAACGCGCTCGGGCACGATGCACGGGACGTATCAAATGGTGGTCAGGGGCTCCGGTGAAGCGTTTAACGCCAACATCGCCCCCTTTACACTCAGCACGCTCGAAGCGCTGAACTAGCGTTTGCTCGGGGCCCGCATTACGAGGGCGGCATGCGTCCTATCGCGTTGGCGTTGAGCCTTACTCTGCTTTTTGGCTGCCGCGACGGTGTGCGCCGGCCGGAACCCGTTGGCACCCCGAGCACGTCTACCTACGCGCTCGCATACCCCCACGAGCTCGAGCGCGTCAGTCGCGCCTACGAGGCAGGCCGCCTGGATACGCTGCAACATTGCGGCGATGCGGTCGAGTTGCTCGACACCGTGAAAGACCCGGTCGATGCCGAGCTCTGGGAGTCCATCCTCGTCGCGGCCGAGGCGAACGGTGCGAGCCGGTTCTACGCCGCGCGGGTACGAGAGAATGCCATCTTCGGTCAGGTGCTGCGCGAGGGTGACAACGAGATCACCAAGCGCACCGCGGGCGCGGCCCAGTTCACCGCGGAACAAAAAGGCTGCCCCATCGGACCCGAGATCAGCGGCGCGACCGCAGGCACCTTGCGAAGGGTCGCCGACAAGCGAATCGAGGACAGGCTCCACGACGCCAGTGACGCCACCGCGATGATGCGAGGGCGGCAAGACGCACTCGGCAAAGGCAACCTCGCCCCGATCGCAAAGCAGGCCGACCTCATCGCCTACGCGAGCTTCATGATGGCACTCGAACTCCCGACCCTCGCGTACGACCGCGACCGTCTCGCCGACGAGAGCCCCAAGGTCAAACATACGCTCGACCGCCTCGTCGTCCGAGAGCGCGAACACCAGGGACGCGCCGGCGTGACGGACGCGGACAAGAAAACCTCCGACGAGCGCATCCGCGAGCTCGAAGCCGCCAAGGCCCTCGTCGTGACGCAGGAGAGCCAACTCGAAGGTGCCGCGGCGAAGGTGGAAGCTGAGCTCCGCGACACGCGTGAAAATTGCCGCGACATCCTCGACGCCATTCGCACAGCGATAGCCAAACGCCGCCCGAAGTGAGCGCCGCCTTCAGGGCGCGAGGAGAAGCACCTTAAACTGGCTTGGCACGATGCGCATGCCGACCATGTTCGTCGAATTTTGCAGTGAAATGCTGGTGAGACGCGTCGCGGGTAAGCCGCCGACGAGCACCGTGAAAGCCCCGGTCAGGTGGCGCGAGGGCCCCATCACCGTGCCGGAAGCCACGCCGGTCGCAACGCCCGCCTGATCCCCCAGCGTCAGCGGGATCATCGTCCCTAGGTTGTGTGCCGGCGTGCACATCCAAAGCACCTTTGGGTAGAAGCCGACGGCCGCGGGGCCGAGCGCGAAATTAGGATAGGGCACAGGAACGGGCGCCGGCATCGGCGTCAAACACACATCCGGAAAGGCGAAGTCGAGTCCCGGCAACGGGCCTTGCGCGTTTGCAAACATACGTCCTCCTCAACCCACTAGGATTTGTTCGCCGTCGACCTTGACGACATGGTCCGCGGTGACGACCGCGTTTTCACCATGCAAGTTCATCGTGCGCTTCGCGGCGTAGTCGATGCGCTCCGCACGGACGTGGTCGGACTCTTCCACCATTCGGTAAGAACGCTTCACGCGCTGGCTCACGCGCTCGACGACCGAATCGAAGCTCACCGCCAGGGCCTTGATGCGCTCGACGTCGAGGCCGAGTTGCCGCCCCGCAATCGCCAGTTGCTCGATGACCACGCTGCCCTCGAGCGCCTTGAGCGACACGCGCGCCGCGACGAACTCGAGAGCCTTTCTCGATACGACCGAGACCCCGTCGGCTCCCACGATCGACACTCTGCCGTGTGACGCCGCGACCTCGAGATCACCTTCCGCGACAAGCTTCGTTGGCGCCCCGGCTTCGCGCTCGAGCACCGCGAGGACGTAGCAAACTCCCCGCGGCGTTGCGGCGACCAGAACCAAGTCATCGACCCGAGGCTCGACAAGGCAACTCGTCGCGCGCTTCGCACGGTAGTCACCCGACGCGCTCCGCACGACGAATGCAGCGCCCTCGTGACGCACCACGATTCCGGTCTCTTGGACGACATCGGTAGAGAGCTCTCGCGCGAGTTGGTTCATCGTGTTTCTCTTCGGGTGGGGGGTGGCGGAGGCGCGCTATCGGCCCGTGGCGTTTGGCTCAAGCCTTCGGCTCGAAATCCTCTGCTTCGGCGAGATCAGAATCATCACCTAGCGCGAGCAGACGGTGGGTAAAGATCGTGCGGTCTTCGACGGTTCGGTGAAACCGCGTCCGAAAGAGCGTCGCTCCGGAGAAATCACTTCCGGAGATGTCGGCGTGCGAAAAGTCCGCGTAGCTGAGGTCGGCTCCGGAGAATGTCGACGCGACGACCTTCGACTTCTGGAACATGCACTCGCGCAGTTCGGCCTCCGCAAAATCGCCGCCTTCCATGGCGCAATCGTTGAATACCGAGCCTTGTAAGGAGGCTTTCGCAAACGACGTTCCGAGAAGCTTCGCCCCGAGAAACATCACGTGTTTTCCCTTCGCGGCGTCGAACTTCGCGTGGCTCAAATCGGACTCGTGGAAGTTACACTGGGAGATGTCCGCTCCCGAAAACGTACAGCGCACGAGCTTCGCCTTCGAGAATTGGGTCAACGCGAGCGACATGCCGCTGAAGTCCTGCCCAGTAAAATCGCTGTCGTTCATCACCGCGAGCTCGAACGTCGCCCCATCGAAGCGCGCACTCGTGAGGTCAGCGGCGAGCATCACGGTTTGCTTCAGCTTGGCGCCTCGGACGTCGAGGTCCTTGCACGAGCGCGGCATCAGCACGGCGAAACGGTCGAGGTTCGCGCCCTCGAACGAAGTCCCGTCCAGCGACACCTCGACAAACTGCGCCACCACCAGCGTCGCTCGGCGCAAGGTGGCGCAAGCGAGGTCGCAGGCCAGAAGCTTTGCCGCAGTGAGGTCACTTTCGTCGAGGTTCGCGTTGACGAACGAGGCGCGTTGAAACGTGGTCTGGCGAAGCTCTGCTTTTTCGAGCACCGCTCGCGAGAAGTCACAATCACTGAGGATCGACTCCCGCAAGCTCGCGCCCCGAAGGTTCGCTCCCACAAACGAGCAGCTCTCGAAAATGCCGCCGCCGAGCTCGGCACCAGCGAGGTCGACGCCGTCGAGGCAGGCGCCCTCGAGCACCTCGCCAACCCCGACGCGTTCGAGCAGTTCTTCGCGAGTCATCCCTTCAGCGCTCCACGAAGAGGATGAATTTCATATTGGCGTCGTCGAACAACGTGTCCTTCGAGCCACGAATCCGCGCAAAATTACAGCGAAACAGATTCGCTCCCCGAAAGTCCGCGCCGCTGATGTCCGACTTCATGAAGAGTCCCTCGACAAAGTTCGCGCCCTTCAGGTTCGCCCCTTTCAGGTTCGACTTTATCACCGAGGCCCGCGGAGCCCGCACGCGATAGAGGTTCGCGCCTTCGAGGTTCGACTCACTCAGATCGGCCCCGCCAAGCTCTGCCTCGGCGAACGTGGCGCCAACCAAGTTGGTCGCGCGCAGGTTGGCTTTCTCAAGCTTGGTCCGTAAAAAACTCGCGCGAGCGAGCGTCGAGCCGTGAACGACGCGCAGGTTCGTGCAGTCGGCGTCGTCGAAGCGAGCGTCCTCGGCGGACACCGACACGAACACGGTTCCGTTGAGGTTCGCGCCGCGAAAATCAGCCCCGTCCAGCTTCGCATAGAGAAAATTTACCTTCTCGAAAGTGGCTCCGGCGAAGACCGCGCCGCTAAGGTCGAGGGCTACAGCTTCGCTGCCGACGAAGTTCACATCGTGGGCGACGACCCGTGTCCAATCGCAGCGAACGAACGTCGCATCGAGAAAGTCATTGCGGGAAAACTTCGCACCGGTGAAGCGCGTCTCGACACACCTCGCGTGCCCAAACGCTGCGCCCGTGAGATCGACGTCGCCTGAAAAATCGGTGCGTAGGAGCGTCGAGGCGCCAAAGTTTGCATGTTCAACTCTCGCCCCCGCGAGCGTCGCATCCGTCAGATCCGCGCGTGCAAGAACCGCGTAGCCAAGGTCTGCTCCGCGAAGGTCCGTGGCAACGAGGCGCGCCCCTTCGAGCATCGCGAAGCGGAGGTCGAGGCCCCGGAGGTCGAGACCGGACAAGTCCGCACCCGTCAGATCGCGATGAGCGAGGCTCGTGTGCGCAATCGCCGCAGCCTCGAGCTCCGCCCGCAAGCGTGCCCTCGTATCGGCGTCCGGAATTGCGGCAGGCGGGAAACGATGGGCGAACGTTCGATACGCCTCGTGGAGTTCGCGCTCCATCGTCTCGAGCTTCACGCGGAGCCCAGGGGACGCATGCTGCGCCTCCACATGCTCGAGGCGAACGCCTGCGTTGCGGGCGAGAGTGAGCTGGTCTTCAAGGCGGCGCAGCTCGTCTGCGGCACGAAATTTCGGGGGACCGCCTTCGTCTTTTCGCTGTTCGGCGAGCCAGGCGTCGTAGTCCACGCCGGCCAACGCGCAGGCTTGGCGTGCCTCGGCAAGTGTCGTCTCCAGGCGCGCATCTGCTTCGCGACGCAGCTCGGGGACGCGGTCGAGTTGCGCCTCCAAGTAATCGGCGAGAGCGTCCGGATCGTCGGGAATTTCGGTTTCGGGCAGCGTGTCCGGAATGTGCAGTGCAGGATCGACGCCGTGGCTCGTGAGCTCGTCGCGCATCGCCTGAAGCTTGGCCTCGGCGCCGCGTCGCTGGTTTTTCTCGAGCAAACGCTTGTGTTCGAAATCGGCTTCGGTCGTGCCGAGGCCTTCACCATCGATTGGCGGTATCGACGCATCGCGCTCGGGCATCAGGTCGGAGTCACGCAGCGCATGAATGTGAGCCTTCGCGCGGTCGAGCCGTTTGGCGAGAACGTTCCGGTAGTGGTCGATGCTGAGAGGCTCATGGCCGCGCCGCTCGCAACCGACGACGAGCTCTTTCACGTCGCTTGCGTCATCCTCCGACACGGGCGTGACCCCACGAAAAAGCGCGATCCCCCGCATTCGATGGGGGAAGAGATGCAGTGTATCGATACGCAGAGGCACCTCACGAAACTCATCGTTTTCGCGGGTGATGAACGCTCGCGCGACCAGGTCGGTCATCGTCGACTCGAGCCGAGGGCGGCTCGGGTGCATGTTGTCGAGCACGATGGACTCGCGGCCCGTGAAGAAGTCTTCGAGCCACTGATCCGGCTCGGCGACGTTGAACGTCGACCAGTCCACGTCGTCCGCGAGGCCGGGGAAGCTCTCTTTCAACCAGCGCGCGTCATAGGTCCCGAGCTTCGCGGCGCGTTGCGGCCAACGGACGTCGAGTGCGCCAAATCCTGCGGGCGCGGGCTTGTCGCTTGGCGCAGTCACCATGCGCGTGGGGTGTTCGATGTTCGGCAGTGGATGTGACTCCGCTCCGCCCGTGGTGACGCGCGCGATGCCTTTGCCGAGTGGATTGCGCTCGAAACCCGGGCCACCGAAGGCGTTCGCCCAAGTGAGGGGGAGCTCGCGAAACGGGGCAGGGTCCGTCGGTACGCCGCGCTTCCACTGCCGGTCGCCAATCACATAGAGCTGCTTGTCTACCGACCCCAACCGAACCCGCACGCCACATACGGGCGCCTCACCGCCAGGTGGATAGGCGCGGGCCGTCAGCAACACCTCGCCACGCGCTTTCGGCATGCCTTCGTCGAAGACGAGCTCGGGGCCAAGCTCCTCGACGATCATTGGCCACATCGCAATTTCCTGCAGCGGCACACTCGGGTGCTCGAGCGAAAAATGCACCATCACCGTGGGCACGAAGTGAAACGCCCGGCGATGCTCGAAAGTGCGGTGCATGACACCGACCTTGAGTGGTTTGACGACCTTCACCGCATGTCTCCGAGCGTCAGAGGATGATCTTCAAGCCGCGGTTCTCAAGCCAAATCGCTCCGCTGAGGAGCGCGGGACCCGCCACCCGTTCGACCCGGGTCGCCATGGAGTCGATCTTCGCGCCGCGGAGCGTAAATTCGAGATTCGGCGCGAGATCGATCTTCGCTCCGAGTGACATTTTCATGGTCAGCGCGAGCGAGGTTTCACGCTTGAGTCCGATGAACGTCGACATCTTCACGCCGATGAACGCCTCATTTTTCAGACCGAGGAAAGTCTCGGATTTTGCGCCACCGTTGATCGCCGAATGGGTCTGCCAGAAGCTCTCGGATATCGCGCCGTCGACCGACACCTTCACGTCGCCTTCGTAGTGGCAGGTCGTGGAGCCGCTCACCTTGTGGCTCAGGTTCCCGGCCACGAGCAGCGTCTCGTTGCCATCGACCGTTGTCGACTCGTTTCCGCCGACGTGGAGTGAACGATTCGCGGCCACGTCTATCGCGAGATTTGCATCCAAGGTCTCGGTGACGTCGCCTACGACGTGAAGCTCAAGGACGCCTGAGACGTCCGTCATCTTGTTGCCGAGGACGGTGCTCTTCCAGAGCGCGTCGAAGTCGTAGTGCACGTCCCCAACGACATGCAGGTTCTTCATGCCGAGGAGCTCTATCGTGCTGTCGGCGACGACGTTGACGAGCCAGTTGGCGAAGTAGTTCTTCGTAACGTCACCCTGGACGTTTTCGGTGAGCGTCAGACCCACGTCGACGACCTGATGGCCACCGAAGTTGAAGTGCCCATGGCCCATCGTGCTGAGGATGGCGTTGAAGCCGTCGTTCACTACGCCGAGGTGCATCCAGCTCGTCTCGATCGGACACGAGATGTGCACGAACTGCCCACCGAGTTGATCTTCGATTTTGATAAGGTTGTTGTTGACCGTCTGGATGACGTTCTGCGTGTGATTCTTCGCGAGCACGGGGCTCGGCGTCTGCGCGTTCGGCACCACCCCCGCGATCACTGGCCGATCCGGATCGCCGCCGAGGAACATCAGCGTGACCTCGGTGCCCTTGAGAAGCGGGAAGTGGAAGCCCTCGGCTCGCCCACCGTAGGGCTGCTGTTGACGAACCCACGCGGACGCCATGCCATCGCCGAGATCGCTCTCGTCAAACATCATGCGCACCTTGTAGCGACCTTGGTCGTCCAGCTCGGCGTACGTCGTCCCAGCCTCACCGCACACGGTGGCGAGCTCGTAACTCGAGATGCGCGGCCAGGGTGTGCGCTCCGTCGGCGTGCGGTACGTGACGTTCGCGGGGATCGCCGTAACCTCGCAGCTGTACTCCTTGTCGAGCTCAATCCCGAGGGCCTGTTTCACTTCGGGAAGGGCCGCCGCCTGATTTCCCTCGTGCGTGATCGCGGTCGCGAGGTATTTGCGGTTCAGGTCGGCGCGCGGATGGTCATCGAGGGTGAAGGTGCGCCCGGCGTGAAGGTGAAAGACCCGGCCGCGAGCGTGAAGGACTTTTTGTGAGGCTTGGAGCGCCTCGGCGCGGAACCGGGCAAACTGCGCGCCCTCGTGTGGCGTCACGAAGTGGTCGTCCCCGAAGCGGTTGATCGTGCCGAACGTCGCATTTGGCACGCGAGCTTCACCCCGGAGTTCGAGCGTGGGCTTCAGGTAGTCGTAGTCGTGGAGCGACACTGCGCCGGGCAGCGCGCGTGATTGTTGGCGAACGTACTCGAACGCCTCGAGGGCCATCGAGTCGCCTTCGGAGAGCGGCCGGTACTTCACCGCCCCGGGCCCGCCTACCCCATCGAAAGTCAGCCCGTCGACTACCACGAGGCGCTCTTCGTCGTCGCCTTGCTCGAAGTAATACGACATCCCCATCCGCTCGAGCCAGCGATGGAAAAACGTGAGGTTGTCCTCCTTGTACTGCGCAACGTACTCGCGCGTCGGGTACTCGAGCTCGAGCGAAAAAGCGAACTGCGACGCCGCGAGGCCGCTCCAGCGGAGCACGTCGGTGAGGACCGATGGCACGGTGGCATTGGTCCACACGTTGCTGTGGCGCGTGAGCGTCAACTGCCAAAGTTGGGGCACGAGCACCACACGGAAAAGCATCTTCGTGCCGAACGCATGGACCAACTCCACCGAGGCCACCACGCCGTGGTAGCGGTACGGCGCGGCTTCGAAACCGAGCTGAAAACGAAGCGTCGCGCGAGCCATCAACGCCGCTTCTTCGTCGAAGGTCGGATCGCTCGTGAGAAAGCCAATCTCGAAGCGGTACGGCTCGGACAACGCCTCGTGTCCCCGGAAGCCAACGACTTCGAGATCCGCGGGTAGATGTTCCGAGGTGAGGCTAAAAATGTTGGTGCTCATGCGAACAGCACCAATACAACGCGCTAAACGCCAAGAATTAAAGCCATTTCGCTCAGTCGAGCGAGGTTGTCAGGCGTCTCGCCACGCCGAGTCACCATGGGCTTCGAACCACGTTCGGTAGTGGGCGAAGAGTTCCGCGTAGCGCTCGGCGTCCGCGGGTTCGAGGCCGAAGCGTTCCCGCCAGCCGTTGTCGACTCGAAGCTCGGTCAGCGCGTCCGATACGCCGTAACGCGCCAACACCTCGCGACGCCGATCGGGAAAAGCCGAACACATTGCGCGGAGCGACGCGTACGCCTCGAGCGTGAGTGCCGGGGTCACTTCGGGCTCGGCGGCTGGGAGGGTCGCGAAAGAGCGGCGGAAGGGAAGCGGGTCGTCGGCGTTCACGTCGCTAGGCGCGGAGGGCGGCAGCGTTGGAATGGCGATGCTTACCGCGGTCGTCTCGGCCGGTAGCCTCGGAGCAAACGGCAACGGTGCGGCGCTGAAGCGCTCGGCGATCTCGGAAGGCGGCGGCACTGGCGTCTCGAGCACGGTGAAGTCCACCGGCTCTGCATGCTCATCCGCGAAGGGTGGAGCCGGCGCAACCTCGACGGGCGCAGGCGGCGGAGGAGTGAAAACCACGTTGGAGGGGGGTGGTCCTTCGACGACGCTCGTGGGCGAAATGACAGCGAAACGCCGAGACTCCCGCGTCTCGGTGAGCGACGCGTGCACGTAGCGAATCGTCTCCCACGAGGGTTCGTCGTCGACGCGTAGCGCCTCGCCGAGAACGACGAGCACCTCGCGCAGACGGCGCAGGTCATCGACCGGCACCTTCACCCCGCGGGGGAGCCGCTTGCGCCGAAAGTCCTCGAGCTCGCCGTCGTCGGTGGTGACGAGTGCGGAGAGGAGCATCGCCGCGATCTTTTGCTCGCGCTCCATCACGTAAGGAAAGACGGTAGCGTGTCGATCGCGGGCAGGTAAGCCGAATCCGTCGGGAGCGCGCTCATCGGGGGCTCGGCGCGGGCGTGTCCGTTGCGCTCGGGCTACCTTGGTGTTGCGCGACGGGACGCCATGGGACAAAGTGGGCACCCGTGATGACCCTGATTCTCGACGCGTGTTGCTGTAGCGAGCCGCGACGCGCCACGGTGTAACGCCCTGGCACATTCGCGGCTCGCCAGAATCGTCTCTCCGAGAAACGCATCACCAACCATCGGCCCAATAGGCCGAATCACGAGGAGTTCATTCGATGTCCATTCGACTTGGCGACACCGCACCTGATTTCACGGCACAAACAACGTTAGGCGAGGTCCACTTCCACGACTGGCTTGGGACGTCGTGGGGGGTCCTCTTCAGTCACCCGAAGGACTTCACCCCGGTTTGCACGACGGAGCTCGGCTACGTCGCCCGCATCAAGCCGGAGTTCGACCGCCGCAACGTCAAGGTGATCGGCCTCAGCGTCGACTCGGTCGAGTCGCACCTGAAGTGGGAGAAAGACATCGAGGAGACGCAGGGCACCGCCGTCAACTTCCCGATGATCGGGGACGCCGATCGCACGGTCGCGAACCTCTACGACATGATCCACCCGAACGCGAATGACACGCTGACGGTGCGCTCGGTGTTCATCATCGGCCCGGACAAGAAGGTGAAGCTCTCGCTGACCTACCCCGCGTCGACCGGCCGCAACTTCGACGAACTCTTGCGCGTGATCGACTCGCTGCAGCTGACGGCGTACCAAAAGGTCGCGACCCCAGCGAACTGGAAGAACGGCGAGGACGTCATCATTGTTCCGTCGCTCTCCAACGACGACGCAAAGCAGCTCTTCCCCGAGGGCTGGGACGAGAAGAAGCCGTACCTTCGCCTCGTCAAACAGCCCACGGCGAAGTGACACGAACGCGCTTGCATCGACCGACGCGGCTCGCCTTCGTGTGGGCCGCGTCGTTGTTGTTTGCGTGCACCGAGAGCGCCGAAGCTCCAGGCACAAGCGCATCGTGCGACGTGCTTTTCGGCGCGCCAAACGCACACACGGGCCTCGACGAGGCACGCTGTCAGCCCCGTTGTGCATGCGGCGGAGTCGAGTTTGCGCCGCCGGTCTACGACGCGGCGTTCGTCGCAAAGCTCCTCACCGACTGGGTGCTCGAACAACCCTACGCGAACGTCGACGCGGATCCGTATGCCGCTCCAGCGCCGGTTACCGAAGGCCCCGATGCCGTATGCGCGCTCGTACCCGGAACGGCGGCCGGAACAGGCGCGCGCCCGTATGCACTCGTCACGTATGAATCCGAGACGGAAGCGCGTGCGGCCGGCGGTCATGTCACCCACTTCGGCGCCTGCGGTGTGTGCTCGCCGCTCGTCAATCTCGGCGTGTACATCCGTGAGCCGGACCTCACGGGGCCGGTTCGAGCATGCGGGCTCACGTCAAAAGACGCGGCGTCGAACATCGCTTGCTTGAGTGCGCTTGGCTTCGACGAACCGTGCGCGCAGATCTGGTACTGGAACACCCGCAACACCCGCGCGGCGTGCCTCGCTCCGTGCCTCGCCGCGTTGAATGCGCCCTACCACGACGAGAACGGCCAATTGAACGCGTGCCTCGCGTGCGACGAGAAAGAGAGCGGCGCGGTCTTCAAAGCCGTAGCCGGTCGAACCCGCCGCAACTCAGGGCTGCCCAACGCCATGTGCCGCCCGTGCAGCGAAGTGCGACCGCTCGTACACGATTACCCGCACGAGTAACGCGGCGCCGCCTCAACCGAGCGACGCCGCGAACGACCGAGCGAGGAGTTCAGCCGTGGTTCACTTGCACGGAGCGGAAGTCGCCCCGATGTGGTCACAGTGAACGTCCGGAACGGTCGTTGCGACCGTAAGGTGGTAGAGGCGGCAAGCGAGGCTATCCCCGCTCGTCACGTTCGTGTTGTAAGGGACCGTGTCCTTGAACGTCTTGCACTCGGTTTGGCAGGCTGCCAGGGTCGCGTACTTGCTCGCGCAAGCCTCGAGGGCGATGGCACAGAAGCCATCGCAATCGGCGCCACAGACGCCCGCGCCGCCGGGGCCCGCGTGCTCGCAGTGGGTGTTCGCGTCCATCTTCGCTGCGCCCGCATGGTAGGTACGGCAGCCGACGGTGTTGCCGGACATGTCGCTCGCCTTGCCCTCGGGCAGTCCGGCGCAGCTCGCGACGCACATGGCGTGGTCACCGTATTGCGCGTTCGGGCCGGTGCAGTTTGCGGTGACAGCGTCGCAGTATGCCTCGCACGTCGTCGCGCCACCCGACCCGCCCATGCCGCCACCCGTCGCGGTGGTGCTGGTCGTCACGCTGGTCGAGGTAACCGCTGTCGAAGTAACTGCGGTCGCGCCCGCTGTGGTAGCGCTCGTGTCATCCGAGCTGCACGCCACAGCAACGAGGCCAGAGGACATTACTAAACCCACGATCGTTTTCGAATAATTCATTCTCATCGTCTCCACTGTAGTGTTGACCGCTTTTCTAGCGAAAGAAAGCGGCCACTGCAAAGGGAGTTGCGAACCTGAGGCTGCGCACGCCCGCGCCTTTGCGGTGGCCGCGGCGCGCCGGCATTCAGGGCATGCAGACCAGGCCGCAGGGGCCGACTTCGTCTTTCGTGGGGCGGATTAGGCAGTCGAAAACGGCCTTGTGCAACGCGATTCCCTCGGGCTGGAGCGTCTGGCAATTAACCACGCACGCTTCGTCGGCGCATGCGTCGTAACAATCGGAGTAGGCGGTACACGCGGCGCTCGCTGTGCACGCCGCGACGGGGGCCGCGCAGCAGCCTCCGGCCTTGGACTCGGCCTCGAAACAGGCCGCGCAGCCCGCTTGGGACGGCGCACCGTAGTCAACGCCACCGTCATCGCATGATGGGACGGTCGAGCCGCCGCCGCCCGTCCCCGCGCCTCCGGTTCCGCCGCCGCCCGCGCCCGTGCCTCCGGTTCCGGTGGCCCCGCTCGACGTCGCCGATTCGGAACCGCTGCATGCCAGGAGTGCCGCGGAGAGTACAAGCGACGAGGTGGTGACGAGGTGTTTCAAGGCTGACACCGTCGCACGCGCGAGCTTCGCTGCCTATGCCCGAAAAATAGGCCCCGGCGGGATTACCCGTTCTACCCGCCGCCCGCAGTCACGGCGTGCACGCGACGACGTTTGCTTCATCACCTGTGAATTCCTTGATCTCGGCGAGATTCTGCGGCTGTTGGATGCGCTGCCAAATCGCCGCGTCGTCGATCCCGAGCTTGGCGTGGGGCGCCGCAACGGCAGTCCAAAAGTTGCCACGTGCCCACGAGAAGCGCACGAACTTCTGCCACGCGGGGTTCGCCTTCCATTGGCTATAAAACGCAGGGTAGTTTTGGCGCGCGATGCGCAGGTAGATCTGCAGGTACAGAAGATGGGCCGCCACGCCATCCCGGTAGGACGCGGTCGACTGCAACTGGTCGACGACACTCACCGCGCAAGCGAGGCCATTGATGTATGCCGTCAGCTCATCGGCGAGGAAGATGAAGTCGTACGTTCCCTGCTCGCCCGTGAGGTAGGTTGAATCGTAGTTGTCCGTGACGCTGCCGCCTTGCGTCACCGCAGCGAGGATTTCATCGCGCGGAAAGAATTCGAGCTTCGGGGCGATGACTTCGAGGTTCTCGCCCATGAAGAAGAGGTGCTTGCCGGAGAGACCGAGTGCCTGCTCAAAATCGTAGCCGTGCGTCTCTTCGTGGCAGGCGGTGTCGACCGCCTCCATCATGCCGTCCCAGCTCGACATGCTGTAATAGTCGGGCAGGTCGTTGGTGAGCCAGGGGTCACCCTTCATCGCATCGAGCACGACCCAACCATTGTGGTAGCGCCGGTCGAGCGTGCTCAGCATCGTGGCCAGCCAGTTCTTCGAGCTGTAGCCGTTTTCGAGATCTGCGAGCGCGGCGTTTGGGTTGTAGCCTTCGGTGTAACAACCGTTGCCACCGATGCCGCCCGAGCCGCCGCTTCCGTTGCCACCGATGCCACCCGCGCCGCCGCTTCCGCTGCCGCTGCTAGCGACGCTGCTGCCGCTGGCAGCCACGCCCGAGCCGCTGGCGGTAGAAGTCGCATGCGACGCGCTAGGGCTCCCGGCGCCGTTCGAGCCAGGCCCAGTAGACGGCTCGACGCCATCGTCTGAGCCCATCGCGGCGTCGCGTTCAGGTCCATGAAGGGCGCATGCCGATAGCGAACTTACCAGCAAAAATGCAGCAATTGACGCTCGTTGTGGCCTGCTCATAGGATCCTTCTTTGGGGCTAGCCAGAAACAAACCGGCCAGCCGGCCTGCATTCTTTACGGTGCTTCGGCGCGTGTCAAGTGGGCTGCGTCGGCGACGGATTCAAGACCAAGCTCGGCATGAGCCGGCCTGCGTCGATGTGCAGTCCGTAATCCGCGCGGATTGCAACTGGAGCGGCGGTATCGGCGCGAGGTGCTGACTCTCAGTTTCCGGGCGTCACGCTCACGCCGTCTGGCCCGATGTCCACGGGCGCGCCGAAACTTTGGAGAACGAGTCGTTCGTGGCGCGGTCCGTTCGAGACGTCGCGTTGCACCATGCCGACGTTCGGACAGTAGGATGCCGCGACCGAGAATGGCACATCCCCGCTGCGGCTCTCGGCGGTCTCGACGCAGCCGCTGAAGGTGCCCGCGGGGACCGTGACCGTCGCATCGATGCGCCGCACTTCGACCCAACTTTGATGCGCGCCACGCCATCGGCGACCGACTTCGAGTGGTGCTTGCAGCAGGTAGCTCGAACCGTGCTCGCCAAACGTGAGGACCCCGTCGGTCGCGTACTCGAACGCGTTGCTGCCTCCCGGCAGGACCCAAGCGCCATGGCGTTCATCGGTCCGTTCGATCCGGACGGACAAGAGGCCGTTTTCGCCGCCATCGGTGTGAAACTCGTAATGGTAGAGTTGACCCGCAACGAGCGGCAAGAAGGGCTCGAGGGCGGTCCCTGACGAGAGCGAGCGAGGAGCGGGCGTCGCACTTCGGCTCGGTGTCGCTCGTGGAGGTGGCAGCGGGCTCCCGCACGCGAGCGCCGTCGTCGCGGTCAGCGCGGCCAGGAACCCTGACGTCAGCAGTTTCATTGTTGCGAGCTCCGAGATTTCGGCATGCCGATCATGGTGCCGGTGATCCGTTATCGTAGCGTTGCTTCATCGCGGGTGCCGCTTTCTGCATGCCCTTCTTGCCAAATTCCGGAAGTCCATTCGGGGCGGCCTTCGGTTCGATGTTCTTCAAACTCGGACGGTCCGCTGGCTGTGGCTTCGGCGGTGGTTGCCGCTTCGGTGTGGCTGTTGGGATGGGGCTTAGGGTCGCGCTTGGCGCAACGGTGGCGCTCGGTTCGGGAGCCACGCTGGGTGTCGTCACGGCTGTGGTTGAGGCGCTCACGCCTCCCGCGGGGAGTTGAGGAGCAGGCCTGTCGGCGCTCTGCGACGGAAGCGGAGTCGCGACTTTTTCCTCGTCGCGACCGAGCCACCAAAGTGCGTACATCGCCGCGACGACACCTGCCACCGCGGCAAGCTCCCGTGCCCAACGCTCGCGCATGAAACGACGCAGGCGCGAGACGCGTTGTCGGACCTGCTCGGGTGGGAGCGCGGCTTCCTCGGCGATATGCGCCAGTTTCTCGCCGTCGCCTTCGCGCGCCATCCACTCGAAGGTGCGTTTGGTTTCCACATTGTCGCCGAGCTGCTCGTCCGCCCATCGCGCGAGATCGCGCGCGGAAAGGGCTTCCGTTTCGGTCGCCACGTTCTCGTCGAGCTCGACCGTTTGGCGTCGTCCGCCTTTGCGGTGAAGGTCGGCCACCTTGTGTTTCGCGATGCCGACGAGCCACTTGCGGAGCGCGACTTCGTCTTCGGGGACGGCCTGGCTCGCCAGCGCCTCGCAGAACACGGTCTGCACGATGTCGTCTACCTCGCTTGGCGGCACGCGCCGACGCACCAAGCCTACGATCAGTTGCCGCAACTCCGAGGAGGCGAGTCGGAGGTCAGGGGGCGCCTTCGTCATCGCCGTAGGTGAAGTGGCTGCGAGTGCGCTTCCTCGTCCGCGATTCCGCGCAATTCAGCCAGAATTTCGAAAGGCATCGGGAACCAGCGGAGCTCCTCGAAATCGCCTGAGGCTTCGGGATCGACGACGTCGAGCTCGCGCGATGAACCGGCGTCCAGAAGGTCACGGGCGATGCCGAGGTATTGCGAGAGGATCCACTCGGGCTCGCGCGAGTGTTTCGAGCGGTATTCGAGCTTGCCGCTCACGTAGCGGAGATCGGTGAGTCGCATCGCGGGGTTGGGGCGCGTCGCGCGGTGCCTCCAGACCCCGGTCGCCGTGTCGAGCTCGTAGTCGGGAAGGAGCCGATAACCTTGGTCCGCGATCAGGTGAACGGCCGCGAGGATGAACTCGAAGACGGCCTCGGAGATGAAATAGTTGAAGTTTACGCGGACCCAGCCCGGCTTGATGCCTTCGCAACCACGCAGAATCTCGCGCTCGAATTCACGCGAGGTCTCGAGGTCGATTCCGAGCAACCGGTGACCGTAAGGTCCGGCGCAAGAACAGCCCGCGCGTGCCTGGATCCCAAGCAAATCATTGAGGAGCGCCGCCACGAAATTGTGATGCAGGTAGCGGTCACCGTGCTTCACGACGAACGAGACGATCGACAACCGCCAGGCGTTGCGGTTGCCGAGGATCTGGAGGTTCGGGTTCTTTTCCCAGCTCGCGATCGCCCGCTCGATAAAATGGTGCTCACGCTCGCGGATGGCGTCCGTACCGACTTGCTCTTTCAGTTGGAAGACGAGCCCTGCGCGAATCGACTCGATGATGGCCGGGGTGCCGCCTTCTTCGCGGTGTTCGATGTCGTCGAGGTAGCGATGCTCCTTCGTGTTCACATAGGAGACCGTGCCGCCGCCCGGAACCGAGGGGACCGTGTTGTTGAAGAGGTGTTTTTTCGCGACGAGGATGCCGGGGGTCCCGGGGCCGCCGATGAACTTGTGCGGCGAGAGAAAGACCGCGTCTTTGTAGAGGAGGTGACCGTCTTCGCGGTCGTCGCTCATGTTCATCTCGATCAACACGTAGGGACCTGCTGCCGCAAAATCCCAGAACGAGAGCGCGCCATGTTGATGCAAGAGCGATGAAACGGCTCGTGTGTTGGTGCCGATCCCCGTGACGTTCGAGGCGGCAGAGAAGCTGCCGATCTTGAGCGGCCGCGCGGCGAAACGGATCAGCTCTTCTTCGAGCTGGGCGAGATCGATCTTGCCGTCCTGGCCCTCGCTTATCGTGATGACGTTGCAGATCGACTCGCGCCACGGGAGCTCGTTCGAGTGGTGTTCGTACGGTCCGATGAACACCACTGGGCGCTCGTCGGCGGGAATGAGCTCCGACATTTTGTAACGCGCATCGAGGTTTCGCGGGACCCGGAGGTTCATGACGTCGATGAGACGGTTGATCGCGCCCGTCGCACCCGAGCCGCAGAAGATCACGGCGTCCGAGTCGTTGCCGCCTACCGATTCTTTGATGATGCGGCGCGCGTCTTCTCGAAAACGCGACGTTTGCCTGCCGGTGCCCGACTGCTCGGTGTGTGTGTTCGCGTAGAGCGGCATCACTTCGTCGCGGATGAAGTCCTCGATGAACGAGAGCGAGCGCCCCGAAGCGGTGTAGTCGGCGTACGTCACGCGGCGCGGGCCATAGGGCCCCTCGAGGACCTGGTCGTCACCGATGACGCTGTTGCGAACGGTCTCGATGAGGCGCGCCGATTGCTCATTCATTGGAGGCTCTATCCTAGCAACGTACCGCGTATCGCGGGGGACGCTGATCGCGGGCTGGGCGCGGCTTTTCGCGCCGCAGTCTGCGAACACGTCCGTCGTGCGCCGAGGATAACCGAGAAGGTACGGCCCCGGCGGATTCTGGTCTTGCCGCGCGCCAGGAACGGAGACAAACGCGCGCCATGCGACATTTTCTCACGACCGCGGATTGGTCCCGGGAGGAGCTGCAAGCGATGCTCGATGACGCACGCTCGCTCAAGGCCGGCCTGCGAGGAAACGAATTCGAGGGCAAGACACTTGGCCTTTTGTTCTTCAACCCGTCGCTGCGGACGCGCACGTCCTTCGAGATCGGCGCACGCCAGCTCGGTGGGGCGGCGGTCGTGCTCGAGCCGGGCAAGGGCGCGTGGCCGATCGCATTCGATCCCGGTGTCGTGATGGATGGCGATGAGGAGGAACACATCTCCGAGGTCGCGCGCGTCCTCTCGCGCTACTGCGATTTGATTGGTGTCCGCGCATTTCCGAAATTCGCCGACTGGTCGAAGGACCGTGAGGATCGCGTGCTCCGTGCGGTGGCCGAATACGCGACCGTGCCGGTGATCAATCTCGAGACGATCTCCCACCCGTGCCAGGAGCTCGCGCTGATGCTCGCGCTTCAGGAGAAATTCGGCGGTCAGGTCGACGGCAAGAAATTCGTCCTCACGTGGACGTATCACCCCAAGCCGCTCAACACCGCGGTGGCGAATTCCGCGCTGATGATCGCCGCAAAATTCGGCATGGACGTGACGCTCCTCTGCCCGAACGAGGAGTATCTGCTCGACCCCCGCTACATGGACGCTGCCCGTGCCTCGGCGGCGGCCAACGGGCGAACGGTCACCGTGACCCATGACATCGACGCGGCCTACCGCGGCGCGAACATGGTGTACGCGAAGAGCTGGGGCGCCATCCCTTACTTCGGTCGCTGGCAAGATGAGAAACCGATGCGCGACACGCTGAAGCACTTCATCGTGGACGAAGCGAAAATGAAAAAGACCGACGGCGCGTTTTTCTCCCACTGCTTGCCCGTCCGCCGCAACGTGAAGGTCACCGACGCGGTGCTCGATTCACCGGCGTGCATCGCGATAGACGAGGCCGAAAACCGCTTGCACGTGCAGAAGGCCATCATGCGCCGGTTGATGGTGCCATGAGCATCACGCGCGACACGCTCGCCAAGCTGCTGACGAATCTCGGTAGCAAGAAAGAGGTCGAGCAGTACTTGAAGCAGTACTGCAGCGTCGACGAGCAACGCTTTGCTCTGATCAAGGTTGGCGGCAGCGCGCTCGATCAACAGCTCGACACCGTGGGCTCGGCGATCGCCTTCCTTCAGCAAGTCGGGCTCACGCCGATCATCGTCCACGGAGCCGCCGCTCACGTCGATCGAGCGCTCGCCGATGCAGGGGTCCCTACGCCGCGGCTGGACGACGTTCGCTGCATCTCGCCCGACGCTTTCGACATCGTGCGGCGCGTTTTGCAACGTGAGAACCTGGCGCTCGTCGACGCGCTCGCCGCAAACGGTTGTGACGCGCGCCCGATCGTGGGTGAAGTCTTCGAGGTCGAGCCCATCAACCTCGAGCGCTATGGCCTACGTGGCCGCGTGACCGGGGTCGACGACACGTCGGTGCTCGCTGCGATTCGGGCGGGCAAGTTGCCCGTCGTCACCTGCCTTGGCGCGACGCGGCACGGGCAGCTCCTCAGCATCAGTTCCGACGAAGCCGCGAGCGCATTGGCGCTGCGTTTCGAGCCGCACAAGATCATCTTTCTTACCTCGACCGGCGGCCTCTTCAACGAAGAGCAGCAGGTGATAAGCGCCATCAACCTCACCGAAGACTACGACCGCTTGATGGCGCAGCCGTGGGTCAGCGGCGGCATGCGTCGCAAGCTTGCGCATATCCACGAACTGCTCGAAAAGCTGCCGCACACGACGGTGTCGATCACGGCGCCCGATAAGCTTGCGCGCGAACTTTTTACGCATCGCGGCGCGGGTACGCTCGTCTCACGCGGCGAACGAGTGAACTCGTTTTCCCGTTTCGAGGACCTCGAGCGCGAGAAGCTCCAGCAGTTGCTCGAGTCGTGTTTTGGTCGGCGGCTGACACCGGGTTACTTCGAGAAAAAAAAGTGCCACCGCGTTTACGCGACCGAGGACTACCGCGGGGCGGCGATTCTCACGAGCGAGGCGGGCCTCGTCTACCTCGACAAGTTTGCCGTGACGCAGAAAGCCCAGGGCGAGGGACTCGGCGGTTCGGTATGGCAATGCATGCGCCGCGACAACCCGAAGGTGTTCTGGCGATCGCAGACGGTCAACCCCGTGAATGCCTGGTATTTCCAACAGTCGGACGGCTCCTACCGCACGCCAAAGTGGACTGTTTTTTGGTGCGGCATGGACGGCTTCGACGAGATCACGCGCTGCGTTCACACCGCGCTCGAGATGCCCGCATCGCTTAAGGACCATGGGGTCGAGGGTGATTGACGCGCCTTCACGGAAGCGTCGCGTGGGCCTCCTCGGTGCTCGCGGTTACGTTGGCGTCGAGCTCCTTCGCCTCGTCATCGGGCACCCTGAGCTCGAGCTCGAGTACGTCGGTTCGCGGCAATTCGCTGGAAAAAGATTGGCATCGGAGCTACCCGAGGCGGAAGGACTGTCACTCGCATTCGAGGACATCGACGCCGCCGAGGCTGGGAGGCGCGCGGTAGATCTCGTATTTCTCGCGCTTCCGAATGGCCTCTCGGAGCCTTACGTCGAGGCCCTCCGCGCGAACCACCCCGACACGCGGCTTGTCGATCTCAGCGCGGATCACCGTTTCAACGACGATTGGGCGTACGGCTTGCCCGAGCACCACCGTGAGAGCCTTCGGGATGCATGCGCCATCGCCAACCCTGGCTGTTACGCGACCGCGGCGCAGGTCGCTTTGATGCCGCTCGTGCAAGACCTCGTGGTCGCCCCGTCGATCTTCGGCGTGTCGGGTTACAGCGGTGCGGGCACGACACCTTCTCTTAAGAACGACGTCGACGCGCTGCGCGACAACCTGATGCCCTACGCGCTCACCGGCCACCTCCACGAGCGCGAGATCGGTCACAAGCTTGGGCGGCCTGTTCGCTTCATGCCGCACGTGGCCGCGTTCTTCCGCGGCATCACGCTGACAATCGACTGCGAGCTCGCGAACGCGTCCACGGCCGGCGAGCTTGAGGCGCGATTTCGAGCGTTTTATGCGGGTGAACGGCTGGTCAGCGTGCAGGCTGAGGCTCCGCTGGTTCGCGATGCCGTGGGGATGAACGGCGTCAGCGTCGGGGGCTTTAGCTGCGCGGGGACGCGCGCCGTCATCGTCGCGACGATAGACAACCTGCTAAAGGGTGCGGCCACGCAGGCGCTCCAAAATGCGAACCTCGCGCTGGGACTTCCCGAGTTCCTCGGCATCGATTCGCCGCAGCCGTGAGGGGCCGTCAGCGTTCTTCGCGGTGACGCTTCACGGCGTTGTCGACCAAGCCACACAGTCGCTCGTGGTTGGCCTGCGCGTCCATCCGGCCTATCTCGATAAGCCGTCCTGCGAACTCTCCGTCGAAGAGCACGTACGAGAGGAGGTCGGCGTCGCTTATCGTGTCGGCGTGAGCCACGTGTTTCATCATGCGGCCCAGTACGCCCGGCACGTGGAAGCGAGGATGGCGGACGTATTCGGCCGCGAGCTGCGGGATGTTGATGGACGAGCGGATGTGCACGACGTCGATGCGTTGAAGGCCGGCGTTGGGCTCGTAGCCGAGCTCGCGATTCAAGGCGTCGTTGAACGTGGCCCCGTGAATGCGAGTGCCTGCGTCGAGAATGGCGTTGATCTTCTCGAAGCGATCGAGCTCGTTGTCGATGCGATCGACGAGCAAGGCGTTCAGTGTTTTTCCGAGCAGGAAGAGTGCGTTCGGGGGTGACTCGTCGCGCACGCGGTGGAGCTCGTCACCGTCCGCGTGTCCCGGTGCGGCCGGAGCGTGCTTTGGATTGACGACGATGAGGGCGCGGGCACCGAGACGACGCGCCGGCGAGAGGGGCACGTTTTGGCGCAAGCCGCCGTCGGAGTAGTAGCGCCCGTCGATGCGCACCGCGGGAAAGAGCAGCGGAAGGGCCGACGATGCGAGCGTGTGGATTGCGCGGAGGCGAACCGCGCGAGGCGCGACCTGATGGGACTCAGGCCAGGGCGCGGGATGCGCCCGTCGGCGCTGCACAAAGACGACCGAGCGCCCGGACGTGAGTTGGGTGGCTGTGACCGTGACGGCGCGCAGTCGCCCGGAGCGAAGGTGGGTGTCGATGCGCTCAAATGGGATCGAGCGCGTTAGCAGCTCGGCGAGCGGGGTCGGGTCGAGCAGTGCGCCCACTTCGAGGATGGACGTTCCGCGACCGAGAAGGCCTCGGGCTACATCGAAAATGCTGCGTGCGGCTGGGCGCAAGAGCTCGTCCACGGAGAGGCTGGTCCACACGGACACCATGTGGGCTACGCGTCCGCGAGGTTGATCGGCGTGCGCCGCCATCATGCATGCGTTCATTCCGCCGACGGACGTTCCGCACAGAATGTCGAGTGGGACCTCGTAACCGAGGTCCTCGGCTACGCGATGCACGATGTGATCGAGGACGCCCACTTCGTAGGCTCCACGTGCGGCACCGCCCGCAAGGACCAGGCCGATCCCTGGAGTGGAGGCCTCTTCTGGGACGTCAGTCACGCGTCAAGTGTAGCCCGGGACTCTGCGCTCGCCGAAATTCCAGCCACAATCGCTGCCGCAGCGCATTCTCCGCTGTGGATGCAGTCGGGGATGCCGACGCCTCGATACGCGTTCCCGGCGAGTGCGAGCGTCGGAAGTTTTGCGACGGCGCGTTCGATGGCGTTCACTTTATCGACGTGGCCGACGAGGTACTGCGGCATGGCGCGTGGGTGTCGCCCGATTCGGATGAAGTCCGGGGTGCCATCGACACCGAGCAGGCTGTGCAACTCGTCCAAGACGATGCCTTCGATGCGCGCGTCCGAGAGGTCGAAGAGCTCGGGCTGCATCGCTCCGCCGACGAAAGTTCGAAGCTGCACGCATCCTCGTGGCGCGCGGTTGTCGAGCTTGCGGCTGGAGAAAGAGATGGCCAAAACCTTCCGCCGCTCGATGTGCGGAATGACCAATCCGAAAGCGTCGAGTGGGTGCTTTACGTCGGCGAGCGCGTGCCCGCTTACGACGACCGCGGTTGAGGCGTAGGGAATTGACGCGAGGCTGCGCGAGACATCGGGAAGGACCTGATCGAGAAGCGTCGCCGCGGCGAAAGCGGGCAGGGCGATGACCACCGCGTCGAAGTCTCGTCGCTCGTTCGAGGCGAGGTGCAGTTGCCATCCCGCGCCGCGTCGCTCGAGTAGCGAGACGCGCGTTGAAAGCGACACCGTGGCGCCGCGCTTCACTCGGTCGGCGAGGCGCTCGACAAGCACCGCCATGCCGCCCTTGGGGCTGACGAAGAGGCCGTAGCGGGCGCCGCTCGTGCTTTGGCTCTCCGCCCCACTGCGCTTGATGGCGCCGAGGGTGACGCTCCGGTAGTCGCGCTCCATCTCGAGAAAACGCGGCAATGTGGCGCGCAAGCTCAAGTGCTCGGGGTTGCCTGTGTAGATGCCGCCGACCAGCGGTTGCACGACGCGATCGAGCAACTCCTGGCCGAAGCGTCGCCGCACGAACGAGGCGATGCTCTCATCCTCCGTCGGGCCAACCTTGCCCCTTGGCAAGAGGAGGTCGGCGGCCATGCGCGCCTTGCCGGCCCAGCTGAGCAGCGAGGTTTTCAGCATCGGCATGGCCCGCGTCGGCGCCATCAGCGTGAAGCCTTCGGGGACTTGGACCGGACGTCCGTCACAGAGCACGAGCGAGCGGCGGTTGGCGCTGTTCGGCGAGATGAGCTTCTCGCCAAGACCGATGCGCTCAGCGAGGGCGACGCCCCACGGTTTGTCCGTGATGAACATGTCGGCGCCACCGTCCACGACGGGATAAGCGTCGATGGAATCGGTCCAGATCGAGCCGCCGAGTCGCGCGCTCGCTTCGAAGAGCTGGATGTCGAATACGCGACCCGTTTCTGAGGCCAACTCGAGCAAGCGATGGGCGGCGGCGAGCCCGCTCAGTCCACCGCCAATCACGGCGATCCGATGCGGATTCGAGGGGGCATCCATTGGGTTCATTCCTCGCCGCGCCAGCGCCCGCCACGTTCCAGAAGTTGCACCTGACTGTTCTTCGGTGCGGCGCCGCTTTCGGCAAGGACCTTTCGCCAGGTTCCATCCGCCTCGAGGCTTCTGGCTTTCGCTGAGTCGGCGAGGTGAGGCAGCAGCACGTCGTCGCGTAGCGCGGTCCGCAGGCGGACGTCTTCTACTGGAAACAAGGCCTCGACGCGTCGGTCGAGGTTGCGGCCCATCATGTCGGCGCTGCCGAGCAGGAGGTCTTCCGCGCCGCCATTCCTGAAGTAGTAAATGCGCGCGTGTTCGAGGAAACGTCCGACGAGCGAGGTTACGCGGATGGTTTCCGATAAGCCCGGCACAAGCGGTCGCAAACAGCAAATACCTCGGATTTGCAGGTCGATCTTCACGCCGGCTTGCGATGCGCCGTAGAGCGCGTCGATGATCGCCCGGTCGGTGAGCGCGTTGCACTTGAAGATGATGTGGCCGTCATTCGAAGCCCGCTGTACCGCAATTTCGCGTTCGATCCGTTTGATCAACTCGTCCCGCAGCGCGACGGGTGCAACGAGCAGTTTGCGGTAGTCACGCTTGCGTGAAATTCCGGTGAGGGCGTTGAAGAGGTCCGATACGTCATCGGCGATCTCGGGGTCGCTCGTGAAGAGCCCGACGTCGGTATACGAGCGCGCCGTGATCGGATTGTAGTTGCCGGTTGCGATGTGCACGTAGCGTCGAATCCCATCGGCTTCGCGGCGTACGACGAGGCATACCTTGGCGTGGGTCTTCAGGCCGACCACGCCGTATACGACGTGGACGCCGGCCCGTTCGAGTGCCTTCGCCCAAGTGATGTTGTTGACCTCGTCAAAGCGCGCCTTCAGCTCGACGAGCACCGCGACCTGCTTGTCCGCATCGCGCGCGTGCATCAACGCCTCGACGATCGGGCTATTGGGCCCGACCCGATAGAGCGTCTGCTTTATGGCAATGACGTTCGGATCGCGCGCGGCATCGCGGATGAAATTCACCACGGGCGCGAAGCTGTCGTAGGGATGGTAGACGAGCAGGTTTTTCCTGCGGATGACGGAGAAGATGCTCTCTTCGGTCGTCAGTGCCGGTGGCATCATCGGCAAGAACGCCGGGAACTTGAGCTCGGCGCGTTCGACCTTCATCAATCCCGAAAGGTCCGCGATGCCGATAGGGCCGGGCGTTCGGTAGATCTGGTAAGGCTTCAGTCGCAGGTTCTGAACGAGGACATCCTCGATGCTCCGCGGCATCGCTTCGTCGAGTTCGAGCCGGACGGTGCTGCCAAATCGGCGCTCGGCGACGTACTCGCTCATTGCCGAAAGAAGGTCCGAGGCCTCGTCCTCTTCGATGTCCATGTCGGCGTCACGCGTGATGCGGAACGGGTGGACCGCCATGACGTCGACGCCCGGGAAGAGCAGATCGAGGTTCGCGGCGATGACCTCCTCGAGCCACACGAAATTTGCCGCTTTGATCTCCTCGAGGCCGAGGCGCTCGTAAGCGTCGGCGCTCTCTTCATCGGGAATGCGCAGCAGCCTCGACAAATTCGGGGGGACCTTGATGCGTGCGAACCGTTCCCCGAGCACCGGATCCTTGACCACCACCGCGAGGTTGATGCTCAGGTTCGAGATGTGCGGAAAAGGGTGCCCCGGATCGAAGACGATCGGCGTGAGGACGGGGAAGACCTCGCGGGTGAAGTAGTTCCGAAGGAGCTTTCGCTGTTTGCCTTTGAGGTCGCTGTACGCGAGCACGTTGATGCCCGCTTCGCGGAGCAACGGGCACAAATCATCACTCCAGCAGGCGTACGCGCGCTTGAGGGTTGGGATGAGCTCGTGACGGATCGACGCGAGCTGTTCGCCCGGGGTCATGGCGTCCGGAGGTGCTTCGAGCACGCCAGCCGTGAGCTGACGGCGTAGGCCAGAGACGCGAATCATGAAAAATTCGTCGAGGTTGCTCCCGAAGATGGAGAGGAACCGCACGCGCTCGAGCAGGGGGATTGTCGGGTCGAGGGCTTCCTCGAGGACCCGCTCGTTGAACTTCAGCCAGGAGAGCTCTCGATTGATGTAGCGCGAGCGGCTATCGAGCGACGCCGAACCAAGCGTGCGAGGCTCGAAGCCTGCCGAAGACGGCGGCGGTTCCGGGGTCGAATCCCGCTTCATTGTGGTTTTATCTTTCGCCATCAATCGCATGGCTTAGGCGGGCATGCCTTGTTGCACGTGAGTGTTTTTCCGTCGGGACAAAGCTCGATGTTCTCAAGAAAACAGCTCAAGTTGCAGCTCGGAGTGCCGGGTTCACCTTGGCCGTTGCAGTCGAGTGCGCAGCTCGCATTGTCGAGGCACGCGACGGAGCATGGCGGTGTCGTGCACCGGAACGTGCAGGTGCTACCGCCCGAACAGGTGCACTTCTCTTTGCCTTTTGGGCTCGCGGCGCACTCCGATTCGCAGATCGAGCCGCCCTGGCAATTTACCTTGCAGGCCGCGGACGAGCAGCGAAACCGGCAGGTCGCGTTGCTGCAGAAACAGTCGTCGCATTTCGCATCGCACGCGCTCTTCGCGCCGCACGATGTCTCGCAAGCGCCTTGCGGGCACGCGAAGCCGCACGTGCATCCACTCGGGCAGAAACAGAACGGATCGGACGCGTCGCCGCAAGCAGACTCGCAGCAGGCTCCTTCGCCGCACGAGGCACAGTCCGTGCTGCATCCCCCACCCACGCCAACGAGGTTGGAGCCTGTGCTCGTGGCGGAGGACGTTGGGCAGGAGCCTCCGTTGCCGCCTGCGGATGCGACCCCGCCACTTCCGCCGGTCGATGCGTTACCGCCAGTTGCCCCGGCACCACCAGTTGCTCCGGCGCCGCCAGCTCCCCCGGTCGAGCTCGACTGGGCCACGCCGACTCTGGTGCCACGGTCGTCAAGTGCGCAGCTCGCCGCGACGAGCGTCGCCACACTCAGCGAAGCTACTCCGAAGAGCGTCAGCGGGCGGTGACGACGGACGAGTCTCGAAAAAAATCGCAACACGTTGACGAGAAAAGCATACGCGAGCGATCCCGACCGGGCGAAGAAACGCGCGGACCTGTGAGGGCGTTCAGCGGCTCGGAGTCGCCCGTTCGAAGGCCTCCCAAGCCCAATCGAAGCAGGCCTCGAGGGCTCGTGCTTTGCCGATTCCGTTACAGAGCGGGCTTGTCGCCATGGTGCCTCGCAGCGTGGCTCGCAGCGCCGCGAGCTCGAGGTGGCCCGAGGGACTCGCGAGGTCTGCGGCACGCTCGAGCAGCGTCGTTTCGTCGCCCACCGCAAACCGCTCGAGGCCAACTTGGCTGAGGAGGCTCAACGCGACGCGTGAGACATGGCTCTCGCCGACGAGACTGAGCACCGGCACCCCCATCCAGAGCGCTTCGCAGGTGGTCGTGGTCCCGTGGTACGGAAAGGCGTCGAGGATGACGTCGACCTCGGCGTGATCGGCGAGGTGCGAGCCGTGGCTGTAGGTCGAGCCGCGGAGCGTGACCCGCGCGGCTGCGATGCCCTGTCGTTCGAACCAGCCGCGGTATTGCGCCGCGGTGCTTGGATCCGTCAGCGTCGGAAACTTCATGTACATGCGCGAGCTCGGGATCGCCCGGAGGAGTCTGGCCCATCGCGCGACCACGGTCTCGCTCACCTTCGATGTGTTGTTGAATGAGCCGAAAGTGAGGTGACCCGAACGTGCGGCAGGCCCGCTCGTGACCGGAGGCGCATCTTGGGGCGGCTCGTAACAATGCAAGCCTCCGAGGACGTGAAGCAGCGTTTCGCTGTGAAAAGCCTCGCTCCCGGGTGGGTCGCACCATCGGTCCGTCAGGCGGTAGCCGATCGCGGCAACGCCGGTCGTGTCTGGGTAACCGAGGTAGCTCATCTGCACCGGTGCCGGGTTGCGTGCGAGCGCGCTCAGGCGGTTGCCGGCGGTGTGCCCGGCGAGATCGACGAGCACGTCGATGCCGTCGGCACGAATGCGATCGACGAGCGCGTCGTCCCCGAGGGCGAACACGTTGCACCACGAATCGCACGTCGCTCCAAGGCGAGCGGTCATCGCGTCTTCGACCTGAACGCTGGCATAGCCGTGGATCTCAAAGCGGCTGCGGTCATGCGCTTGCAAAAGCGGAGCGATGAAGAAGGCAACGGCGTGACTTCGAAAGTCAGGCGAGACGTAGCCAATGCGCAGCTTCTCTCGGCGCGTTCGCCCACGGTGAACGCCGGCAGGTGCTCGGTCGACGCCGCGCATACGAGCCCAGCGCAGGTGGTGCCCGAAGATGTCGGCACGGCTCGGCCTTTCGGGATAGTGCAACGTCATCAGCAAGTTCGAGTGCCACGACGGGTCGCTGCCGTGGTTCGTGATGCCGCTGACGAGGTGAGGGAGGGCTTCGATGGCTCGTCCGCGCCTCGTCAGGGCGTTGGCGAGGTTCACGTGGGCGCCAGGATCGCTCGGTGAAAGAGCCAGCGCACGCCGTAAGGTGGCTTCGGCATCGCCGAGTCGGCCCGCGTCGACCAACATCGCGCCGAAATTTCCGAGGGCTGAGACATTCGCCGGATCGACCGCGAGCGCGCGCTCATAGAGGCTCCGGGCGCGGTCGTAGTGGTGCCGTGTTGCGCACACGAGCGCCCAATTGTTGAGTGCAGCCACGTGCCGCTCGTCTCGTGCGATCGCCTGCCCATAGGCTCGCTCGGCGTCATCCATTCGCCCGAGTGCGGCGTACGCGACGCCCAGTTGGCTCCATGCGTTCGTGTGCTCTGGGGCAAGGGCGAGGGCCTGCTCGAGGAGCCGGACGGCCTCTTCGGGGTGGCCAAGCGTGGTCCGCACCGCTGCGAGGTTCACGTAGAGCGCGGGCTGGTCGGGCTGACCGACGAGCAAGTCTCGATAGCCTGTCTCGGCGCGCGCCAAGTCGCCGTCGCGATGGGCGCTGAGCGCTGCCTGAAAACGCTGGTCGTCGTCCACGCAGCACGAGGTGTACTCGCTCTCGCCGGTCGGTAGAAGCGTCGTTTCGACGCCGAGGCAGAGCCCGATTGCGCCCAACCGAGGACCATTGGTATGCCTGCTGGCCGATGCTCTCCATGCGTGCAGCCGGCCCGGATGACGCCGCCCTTATCCACGGTTTCGTGGTGGCGCTGGCGGAGTACGAGCGTGAGCCCGCTGCCGTCGAGGTGACGCCGGACATGCTCCGCGAGCAGCTCGCATCGCAGGCCCCGCCCTTCGAGTGCGTGATCGCCGAAGTCGACGGCTCCCCTGCCGGATTTGCCCTGTTTTTCCACACTTATTCCACGTGGCGTGGAAAGCGGGGCTTGTGGCTCGAAGATCTTTTCGTCCTGCCTTCGCGGCGTCGGCACGGTGTCGGGAAGGCCTTGCTCGCGCACCTTGCGGCGATCGCATGCGAGCGGGGTTGTGCGCGGGTCGAGTGGTCGGTTCTCGACTGGAATCGGCTGGCGATCGAGTTTTACGAGCGCCTTGGAGCGCACCCCCAGGATGAGTGGACCACTTACCGAATCAGCGACGCGGCGCTTCTGCGTCTCGCCGATGGTGCCTGAATCACGAGAACGTCAATGGTGAACCCGTTTCCTTATCGGACTCAATGCGACCGGCCCTTCGAATTGGTCGAGGTCGAGCCGCGTGGCGAGTTGCTGCCCGAGAACCTGAGAGACCGCGTGCTCATCTTCACCGTCCACGACGGCGATTGGATCCCGCCTCAGTTTTTGATGGCGCCGGATGGGACCCCCCGTGTCGAGCCAAAGGCCTTCCACGACCGCTACGTCTCGGAGCGCGATTGGGGCGCGAATCTCGTTGCTCGCTCGATCGCAAGTTCGCTCGGCTTGCGAGGCTACGCTCGCTGCAACGTCGCGCGCGTCCTTCTCGACTTCAACCGATTCCCCGGCAGCACCTCGCCTGGTAACCGCGATCCGCTCGAGCGCCTCGCGATCAATGATCCCTTCTCCTCGTTGCTCGACCACCAGGAAAAAATGGAGGTTTTAGGCCTCTACGACCGAGTCTCGGATCTCTTTGA
The DNA here is from genome assembly GCA_947475525.1 of Polyangiaceae bacterium. Taxonomy (GTDB): domain Bacteria; phylum Myxococcota_A; class Polyangia; order Polyangiales; family Polyangiaceae; genus SYFR01. The sequence continues at coordinate 60,800 of CANJMI010000019.1, forward strand.
AGAGCATTGGTTGAGCGGCAACCTCCTGATGCTCGGCGTGCACACCTACGATGCGCGGAACGCGAGCCAAACGACCCGCCCCGATTTAAGCCTCGTCACGTGTTCCGCCACCTACCTTCGCGAGTCGCGCATGCCTTACGGCGTGTTCGACCCGATGTATTCCGACGTGCTCGCCGAATCGACCTGCAGCCGAGTCCTCCGCGATCGCGTGTCGCTCGATCTCGAGCGCGCCCGTTTTCGCGTGCTCCACAACCACCCCTACGCGCTCCCCGAGGGCAGCGTCGAGGTGCGCGCGCAGGTTTGGTATTTCTTCGACTACCTACGTCGCCGTTACACCCAAGCGTGTCCGGAGACGCGCGACTGCCCCGCCCACGAGATGGTGTGGTCGATGCTACTCAACACCAACTTGCGTATCCACGAGGCGGAGACCCTACGCAGTTACCTCCACCGGTTCCGTCGGCTACCCGATGGCGAGGCCGAGGCTTACCGGGCGGCCCAGGTCGCCTACGATCGCGTGCGTGCGTTCCTCGACGCGAGCACCGTCCTCAATGATTACCGTCGCTCCCGGGAGCGCCCGAGTTGCATGGCGATCGAGGTGCGAAAAGATCTCGTCAACGATCTCGATCCCACGACACACCACCCCGGCCCGCTCACCGCGAAGAACGAACAGCGAGCGGCCCGCATCGGCGAGGTGATCGCGGGTTCGATTCGAACGTACTTCGATCAAGACCGCTCGATCGGCTGACCGTCGCTCGTCATCAGAGCAAGAGCCCCGCCGCGGCCCCGAAGGTCGCGAGCAGGAGGAGAAGCCAAAGCGCGAGAGGTACTGGCTCGTCGAAAACGATGGCGACGGCCGGTGGGTCGCTCGTCGTCGGTAGTGAAGACAGGGTCACCGCCTGCGGCAGCGTATCCGTCTCGTGTCGCACGACGAGAATTGGTTCCTCGGGTGTGCCCGCGAGCTCGAGCGGCTCTGCGGTGAAGTCTGAAACCAGGTAGCTCGGTCGCGTCGCCTCGCGGCTCTCCAGGGGGGCCGTGCTCGCACGCTCCGTGGCAATGGCTGCCTTTCGAGGAGGCTCGGGCGGTGCACCTGCGGCGGGGAGCGGAGCCTTCTTCGCAAGGTCGGGGCGCACGGCGCGAGTCGTGGGCCGCTCGTCTTCCGTTACGAAGGGCGCGACGAGCTCGCTGAAGCTCTCGGCCATCGCTTTTGCCGACGGGAAACGATCCGCTGCGTGCAGCGCGAGCGCCTTGCGGAACCAGCCATCGAGCACGTCGGGCAGGTCGGAGCGCTTTCGCTTAACCGGAGTCGGTCCCTTTTCGGCGCGGCGCCAAATCGTCGGGGAATCGCCCATCGGGAACGGCAAGTCCCCCGTGAGCGCGAAGTAAGCGACCATGCCGAGCGAGAAGAGATCGGAGCGAAAGTCCACGTCTCGTGACGAGATCGACTGCTCGGGGCTCATGAACTCGGGCGTCCCGATCACGATGCCCGATTTGGTCATCGTGACGGCTCGCTGCGAAGTGCGCCCTCGGCTGCTGCCGACCTGCGTCAGTTTCGCGATGCCAAAATCGAGAACCTTCACCAGGAACTCCCTCGACTCGATGAGGAAGATGTTGTCGGGCTTGATGTCCCGGTGAACGATTCCGAGAGCGTGGGCGCGTTCGAGCACGCTCGCGACTTGGTCCATGATCGCCACGGTCTCGTGAAGGGTCAACGCCCCCGTCGCGATCACGGCGCGGGCGACGTCGATGCCCTCCAGCAGCTCCATCACGATGTAGGGCGTCCCGTCGGGGGTCGTTCCGTTGCCAAAAATCTCGACGACGTTGCGACTTCCGATGCGGGCACCAATGCTCGCTTCGCGCGACATGCGCTGGTGCCAGGTCGGGTCGCTGTCGGCGATCTCGCGCGAGAGAAATTTAACCGCGACCGTGCGCTCGAGGCTCGTGTGTCTTGCCGACCACACGGCCGAGGTCCCACCCTCCCCAATGCACTCGATCAGCGTGAACTGCTCGATGGTTGCACCCGGGACCAGTTCCATAGCGACGCGCACGATAGCGCAGTCCTGTGAACAGGGCGATGGCGTGTCCAAGGGGTGGACCCTTCTCGGTTCGCGGTCGTCGTTCGGCACTCGGTGTAGGCTGCGCCATGCGCCTCGCATCCGCGCATTCGCCCAGTTCACCTGGGCCTCTTTCACCTACTATGGGATTCCCGATGGGCACGAGCTTTCGTTTTGCACGCCACGTCGCTCGGTGCCTCCTCATCGCTTGGGTTGTGACCGCGTGCTCACGTCGCGCGCCCGAGCCCGAGCCTTCGCCTGAGCGTTCGGCCGCCGCCGCCGTTCCCGCCTCCTTGACCTGGGTCCCACCGGCCTACTGGTCGCTCCAGAAGTCTGCGGAAAAGGGGCTCTATCGAGCGAAATACACTGTCCCCGCCCAGGGAAACGCTGCGAATCCGGCGGAAGTTCTCGTCACCCGCATCGGCAACGGCGACGCCTCGGAGCTCGATGCTTCGCTCGCCGAGCTCGAGCGAGATTTCGACGGACCGCGAGCGGGCACGCCGGCGCGGCGGGTTCGCCAGGTACGCGGCTTCGAGCTGCGGGAGCTCGAGCTCGCGGGTACTTACAAGTTTCCGATGGGACCGCGGGTCAAACAGCGGGCCGTCGCTCAAGTGATGCAGGAAAGGTGGCGGGCCATCGGCGTCGGCGTCCGTACACCGAGCGGGGAGTTGTGGTTCTTCCGGCTTGTCGGCCCGGACGACGCGGTGCAAGCAGCGCGCTCGCCATTTCTCGTGATGCTCGAGGCCGTCGATGCACCCGCCATGCCGGCTTCGCCCCCGTGAATTCGGGAATGCGATTCTTGGCCCGTGGCGTTGCTCCGCCACACCATGACACGAATGAAGTTTTCGCGCCGAACCGCAGCCACCCTTGTCGCCGCGCTCTTCGTCTTGGGCGGGCTCGTCCGCCTGGGCGTGGACACGCGTCGCGTCGAGGTGTCTTTGCCTGACGCCATCGAGTCGCACGCCGCTCTGGCTCGTTAGAGCTCGCACGGGCACGGAGAGGGCGAGCGGGAGCGTCTCGCTTGTCAGCTAAGCGCGCGTGCGCCACGATGCGACGTGGCCCCGAGGGAGCGATGAGTGTCGGGGTGCGCCCGAGCGTGCTGGTCGTCGATGATGACGCGTCGAACCTCGCGATTGTCGCCACCGTGCTTCAGTCGACTTGCCGATTGCGTCTCGCGAGTTCCGGCGAGCGGGCCCTGTTGCTCGCTGAGGCGGAGCGACCCGATCTCATTCTTCTCGATGTCGAAATGCCGGGTGTCGACGGTTACACCGTTTGCCGTCAGCTCAAGGCCAATCCCGCCCTCGCCGCCGTGCCGGTGATTTTTCTGACGGGCCGCGCGACCGTGGAGGACGAGACTCACGGCTTCGCATGCGGTGGGGTGGACTACATCCACAAGCCGATAAGCCCGCCTCTCCTTGCCGCGCGCGTTCGTACTCAGCTCTCGCTGCAAGCCGCACTCGCTGCTGCGCGGAGCGACCGCGCGAAGGCCGACTCGTTGCTTGAGGTCGTCTTGCCGAAGGTTGCCGCCGATGAGCTGCGACGCAGCGGCACCGTGAGCCCGCGGCGCCTCGAAAATGTTGCCGTGATTTTCTGCGATATCGCGGGATTTACGGCGTTTTGTGACAAGCACGAACCGGAATTGGTCGTGCAACGTCTCGACGCGGTGATTCGCGGACTCGAGGTCGTCGCGCGGTCCTACCGAGTCGACAAGCTGCGGACCATTGGTGATGGATTCATGGCCGCTGTCGGTATTCTCGAACCCGACGACTCGCCGCTCGCGACCGCGGTGCGCTGCAGCCTTGAGCTCGCCCGCGAAGTGGCGCGCATCGTGCCCGAGTGGCGGGCGCGGGTCGGAGTGGGCATCGGACCGGTCGTCTCCGGAATCGTCGGCGGAGAGCGTTACCAGTTCGATGTGTGGGGGGAGCCCGTCAACGTGGCTGCGGCGTTGGTTGGGGTGGGCGCTCCGGGGAGCGTCTGCCTGTTCGCCGATGCGTGGCGGGCACTCGACGGAGAGGTCGTCGTCACTCGCGTCATCGAGCACCCGGCGAGCAGCGCCCTCGAGCGCGATGTCATCGAACTTTGCGCGAATTGACGCGGCATCTCGACGGCAACACCCGCTTTCGAAGGTGCTGGTCGGCCGTGCGTCTTGGGGCTAGCTTCGTGTGGTCCGGGCGGGCCTACGGGTTACGTGGCGCGCTCGGTTATCTACCAACACTCTCGCGAATGGCTCGCCGTGAAACTTTATCACCACACCGCGTCACACAACGCTCGTCGCGTCGTCGCGCTCGTTCACCATCTCCAACTTCCAGTCGAGCTCGTCTCGGTGGACTTCGGCACCGGTGAGCAGCGTTCGCCAGAATTTCTGGCGAAAAACCCCAATGGCAAGGTTCCCGTCCTCGTCGATGGTGACTTCATATTGTGGGAGTCGACCGCGATCATGGCGTACCTCGCGTCGAAGGCCGGTAGCACGCTTGCACCGACCGACGCGCGGGCGCGCGCCGACGTCGATCGTTGGGTCGCGTGGGTCAATACGCGCTTCGGGAGCGCTGCGAGCGTGTGCCTCTTCGAGAACGTCATCAAGCCGTTCTTCGGAATCGGTGCCCCGGATGACGCCGCGCTCGCGAAGGTTCGCCCGGAGCTCGACGCGTGTTTTTCTCTCCTCGAAAAGCACCTCGAATCTCAAGATTACTTGGCGAGTTCGGGTCTCTCGATCGCCGACTTTGCGGCGTATTCCATCATCGGATCACGCGAGGCCTGGAAGCTCCCGGTGCCTGCTGCCGGCGGCTCGCTCGCGCGGTGGGCCGAACGTATCGGTAGTCTCCCCGCGTGGAACGCCTGACCGGACCGACCCTACGCCTCGTCACCGCGAATGAGGCGTGGGCTCATGACGCCGAACGGCGCTGCGCGGCAGCGGGTTCGGTCGTGCTCGGTACGCATGCACCCGGAGAAGTCGCGGCGGCTTCGGCACTCGTGCTCGTCGATCTCGCGACGGCGTCGGCCATCGATGCGCGTGGAGCCGCGATCGCGGTCGGCACTGGGCCTGGAAGCCATGCGGCCGTGTCTGTCGGCGCGGGCGGCTTCGTCGCGCAGCTCGCGGCTTGGCCCGGGTCGCCCGCCGAGCTCGCCGCGTTCCTGCAGGTGCACGCTGCGGAGGGCCTTCGGCGCGGTGCGGCTGGCCGCGGTCGCTTGCTCGAACTCGCCCTCAAGAACCTTTCGGAGATCGAGTCCGCATCGATCGAAATCGTCGACTCGGACGTGCGGCTCGTCTGGGTCAATCGGGCGTTCTCCGAAGTGACCGGTTTTTCCGTGGAATCCGTCGTCGGTAGAACCAGCGGCGAGCTCTTTCGCGCGGGGACACACTCTCCGGCTTTCTACCAAGACATCATGGCTACGTTGCGTGCCGGTCGCGTGTGGACCGGCTCCATGGTTGGCCAGCGCGCCGACGGTTCCCTCTCATTTCAAGAGGCGGTGCTGTCCCCGGTGCGGGATGGTGACGCCACCCTGGGGTTCGTAGCGCGGAAGCGCGATATCGATCGCGACAAAGTTACCGAGCGCGCACTGAAGACCACCGAGGGGCGCGCGCGAACCTTGCTCGACGCGGCTTCCGATGCCTGGTTCGTCCACGATGCGGGCGGTAGAGTGATCGAGCGGAACGCGACCGCGAACGAGCTCCTCGTGAGCATGGCTCGTAGCGAATCGCCAAGCACGCTTGCCGACCTCGTGGTGGCGGAGGATTGGCCGTGCGTCGTCGAGGTATGGGAGGCGCTCGTCATCGGCAACCCGGCGCATTTTGGATGTCGCATTCAGCGACCAAACGAGGCCGTGGTGTGGATGTCCGTCCGCTCGGGCCTCGTGACGCTCGCCGGCTCGAGCTTCGTCCTCAGCGTGATGCGCGACGAGTCCGAGCGGATGGCACTGCAGCAAAGCTTGAAGGATGCACTCCGCGCAGCCGAGGTCGCCGCCGAGGCGCGCGCCGCTTTCTTCGCGAACGTCAGCCATGAGATCCGCACGCCGATGAACGCGATCATCGGGTTGTCACAGCTCGCGCTCGCCTACGAGATGGCGCCCGTCGCGCGCGACTACCTCTCGAAGCTGTACGGTTCGGCGACATCCTTGCTCGGTGTCATCAACGACGTGCTCGACATGTCGAAGATCGAGGCCGATAAGCTGCAACTCGAGCACATCGAGTTCTCGCTCGATGACGTCCTCGAGCGCGTGAGCGTGCTCATCTCCCAGCGCGCCCAGTCCAAGTCGCTCGAGTTCCTGGTGCACCTCGCTCCTGAGGTGCCGTTGCGCGTCATCGGCGATCCGTTGCGATTGCAGCAAGTGTTGACGAACTTGGCGAGCAACGCCGTCAAATTCACCGAGCGGGGTGAGGTCCGGATCGATGTTCAACTCATCGAGTCCGACGAACTCCACCTCCTCTTGGAGTTTTCCGTCATCGACACGGGTATCGGTCTCGATCCAGCGGGAGCCGCGAAGCTCTTCGAGCCCTTCACCCAGGCCGATGCTTCCACGACGCGTCGCTATGGCGGCACAGGCCTTGGCCTCAGCATCAGCAAGCGTCTCGTCACGATGATGGGGGGCACCATCCGAGTCGAGAGCGAACTCGGAAAAGGTAGCCAATTTCGCTTCACGGCTTCAGTCGGACGAGCCGCCTCTAACGGGAGCGACGCGCTACCGGAGGAGCTGTCGCGCATGCGTGTGCTCGTGGCGGATGACAACGTGAGCGTACGTCAGGTTGTCGCGCTTCATCTCAAGCAGCTCTGCCTGCGCGTCGCGGAGGCGAGCGACGGCGAGGAGGCCGTGCGCATGGTGTTTGAGAGCGACGCCCGCGACCCCTTCAGTCTCGTCTTGATGGACTCGAACTTGCCGCGACTCGACGGGGCCTCTGCGACCCGCCAAATAAAGCAGGCCGCGTCGCTGCGCCGAAAGCCGCTTGTCGTGATCCTCGCGGCGCACACGGAAGGCGAGGTTCGCTCGGTCGTCGAAGCGGTGAAAGCGGACGGATTCTTGATGAAACCCGTAATGCGCTCGGCCCTGACGGATTCGATATCGAAGCTCTTCGGCGGCCCGCTCAGGCGGCAGCGCCCGTCCACGGGGTCGGTCCTTTCGAACGTCATCTCCCTTGCCGGCATCAGGGTGCTGCTCGTTGAAGACAACGACATAAACCAGCTCATCGCCTCGGAAATTCTGCTTCAGTCTGGGGCGGAGGTCGACATTGCGGAGAACGGTGCCGTTGCCCTCGAACACCTCTCGGGTGACGGCGGACACCGACGTTACCAAGTGGTCTTGATGGACCTTCAGATGCCCGTGATGGACGGCTACGAAGCCACGCGTCGCATCCGCGCGAATTCGGTGTTCGATGCTCTCCCGATCGTCGCGATGACCGCACACGCCATGGTCGAGGAACGCGCGCGCTGTCTCGGTGTCGGCATGAACGACCACTTGAGCAAGCCTATCGATCGCGCACTCTTGTGCCAGACGGTCGCCGAGTGGGCACGCATCGCCAGGGCACCGATGATCGACGCTGAGAGGCTACCGCCGTCTTCGCGGCACCAATTCCCTGCGGTCGAAGGGATCGCGGTCGTCGAAGGGTTGCAACGGCTCGGCGGCGCGGTCGATTTGTTTCGCCGAGTGCTCCTCCGGTTTGCCTCGCGAGCGACGGGCATCGGTGATCGGATCGTTGAGCTTCTCGCGCAAGGCAAGCTCGACGAGGCGCGCTCGATCGCGCACGGGCTGAAGGGCAGTGCCGGCAACGCGGCGGCGACCTCGGTTGCAGCGTTGGCGGGGGCGATTGAGGAGGGGCTGCGGGGCGGTGAATCCGCCGCCGAGCTCGAGCCTGTTGCGTTGCGACTCCGAACGGAGCTCGGGGTGCTGGTGGAGTCCATTCACGCTGTGTTCGAGCCCCGTTCCGTGAGCTCGAGCCCCGCGTTGGCGCCATCCGCTACGCTTTCCGCTGACGACGTCGCCACGGTTCGCCGCCTCGTGCGGCTGATGGAGGCCTGCGACGCGGAGGCTACGGGTGTCTACGCCGCCAACGAGGCCGCACTGCGCGAGCGATTGGGCCCTGGGCTCGACGCGGTTGGCGACGCGCTACGGGTCTACGAGTTCGACGACGCCATCGCGGCGCTCCGCTCGCTCGTCCGCCCATACGGCCTCGAAGGTTAACTCAAGCGCCGCCAGCGGAAGCGCCGCCAGCGGAAGCACCGTCAGCCGAAGAGCCAAACGGCCAGCCCGCGATGAGGCGTCAGCCGAAGAGCCAAACGGCCAGCCCGCGATGAGGCGTCAGCCGAAGAGCCAGACGACACAGTGGGCGCAACAGGATTTGAACCTGTGACTTCATCCGTGTGAAGGATGCACTCTACCGCTGAGTTATGCGCCCGGTAGCGCTCGATAGCTAATCAAGTACCCGGCTGTGCGCAACCCTTTTACCGCATGCCAGGTTTCGCGCGGGGCGCTCCTCGGCGAAGTCGCCCGTGACGTCGAACGCCGGTCGTCGCCCGCGCGCAGGCGAGCCTCGGTGGAATTTTACCATGTAGGTTGATGGGCCGAGTGTGTGCGTGTGGTTGTGAGCATACATAGTGCCACTAGTTCAGAATCATTGCCGTTTATGTCAGATCGAAATTCGACCACCTGGCCGGTTTGTGTGGTTTCTTATGGCGAGACGGTCGCAGCTCACGCGGCCCATTCGACAACCCTCGCAGGCTCGCGAGGGAGCCTTGGAGGACCCAATGCGGATTCAGCGCTGGCTCGGGATTGCGGGAGTAGTGTTGGTCGCCGGCTGCGAAGCGACCGGGCCGTCGGAGCCCGCGCGATTCGACGCGCCCGAGGGCGAGGTCAACCCCGAGGGGACGAGCCTCGATGGCGTCTTTCACGCGGCTTCCCAAGAGTACGCGGTTCCGGTTGCGCTCCTGCAGTCGCTCGCGTGGGCTGAGACTCGCTGGCAGATGGTAGCCGGCAACGAGGAACTCGGTCGCGACGCGGCCTACGGGATCATGGCGCTGCGCGGTGCCCACCTCGAGCTCGGCGCGAAGCTCGCCGGTGTCTCCGTGGAGGACGCCCGCACCGAGTTACGTGCCAATGTTCGCGCCGCCGCGGCGTTGCTCTCGAAGAGCGCCGCGGAGCTTGGCATCCAGCGTGCTGAGATCGGCGAATGGGCGCAAGTCGTGGCCGAATACAGCGGCATCGAAGCCTTCGACGCGCAGCAGTCTTACGTCCACGGTGAAGTTTACGCGACGCTCGCTGCCGGCGTCGCCACCGAAGCCATGACGCTGCCCGCGATTGCGACGGTCGCGAACTTTCCGATGGCCGATAAAAAGCTCTCGCCGGGGCCGGATTACGCGGGCTCGGTCTGGCGCCCGTCACCCAACTACAGCCCCCGTCCGAGTGGCAAGACCGGTACCCCGAGCCTCGTCATCATCCATACGTGCGAAGGGTCGTACTCGGGCTGCTGGGGGTGGTTGGCCGATGACGCCTCCAAGGTCAGCGCCCACTTTGTCGTGAATTCGACCGGCTCCGAGATAACCCAGCTCGTCGCTGGGAAGCAGAAGGCCTGGCACATTGCGGCTGAGTACAAATGCAAGCTCAACGGCGATACCTTCTGTGCGCTGAACGGCTTGAACGCCAACGCGTTCACCGTCGGCATCGAGCATGCGGGCTTCGACGCGCAATCGTCCTGGGACCCTCAGCTCATCGCGAACTCGGCCAAGCTTGCGTGCTCGATCACCAAGCAGTGGGGCATCCCGCGGGACAAGTTTCACATCGTGGGTCACGGTCAGCTCCAACCGTACAACCGCAGCGATCCCGGCAAGGCGTGGCCTTGGGGCAAGTACCTCGAGCTCGTCAACGCGGCTTGCGACGGTGGGCCCCCGCCGAGTGACGAGCCGCCGAAGGTTCCCCCGATGGAGCCGCCGATGGACCCGCCGATGGACCCGCCGAGCGCGCTCGAAGACGTGATCGTCGACAGCAACAACAGCATCAACTCGCCGAATGCGACCTGCGACGCGAGCGGCGCCTGGACCGCGAGCAACAGCGTCGAAGGGTATTACAAGACCGGCTATTTTTGGCGTTCGGTCGGACCGTCCACGGACCTCGCCGAATTCCGCATCAAGCTTGCCCAGCCGAAGAAAATGCAGGTCTACGCGTGGTGGCCGGCCGCTTCGGATCGCTCGATGCAGGCGCCTTTCCACGTCTACGATTCGAAGAGCGTCCAGCTCGATACGGTCTATGTGAACCAGCGGGTCAACGGCGGAAAATGGGTACAGCTCGGAACGTACGACTTCACAACGGGCTGGAACGTCGTTGCGCTGTCGCGCTGGACTTCGGGGGGCGGCGTGGTCGTCGCCGATGCGGTCCGCTTCACCGAAGTGAAGTAACGCGCGCTGGCCTGATGGCGGTGCTGGCATGGCTCGCGGGGTGTCGCCCCCAGCTTGCCGAGCCTGCGCCCGCCCTCGTCAGCGCGCCGGCTTCCGTGTCCGCGCCATCGGCCTCGTCCGCACCCTCCTCGGGCGTAGCTACCGGTCTCGCGTGCACCGATGGCCGCATTCTTTTTACTTCCGAGCGCACGGGTCATCGCCAGATTTTCGAGATGTGCCCCGATGGTTCGAGGGTCGAGCGGCGGTTCACGAGCCCTTCGAACGATCACGTCGCGGCGGTCTCGCCGAGCGGCACGCTGGCCGTCCTCAGCATCACCGGAAACGGCGGGGAACCTGGCTACCGCGAGAAACTCCAGCTCTTCGACGGCTCGCTCCATGCCCTCGGTGAAGGTCGCGCGCGGCTCCGAAATCCGAGCTTTTTGTCGGGGGGACGAGCGCTCGTCATCGAAGCCGACGTAGGCGGGATGAGCAACCTTGCCCGGCTTACCGAGAACGGCCGACTCGAGGTCCTCACGCGCGATGAGCATGGCGCGTTTGAACCGACGGTCGCGCCCGACGGCAAAACGCTCGCGTTTGTGTCGAGTCGTGACGGGGACGCCGAGATTTACCGAATGAGCGTTGGCGGCACCGAGCTCTTGCGCCTCACGCGGTCGCGGGGGGACGACACCGCACCGTGTTTCTCCCCCGATGGAGAGCGCATCGCGTTCTCGAGCTCGCGTCGCGGTGCGGTGCGGATCCACGTCATGAACGCCGATGGGAGCAGGCCGCGGGTCCTCGACCAAGAGGAGGTGCTCGGCGAAACGGAGGCCACCTGGTCGCCCGACGGCCAAAGCCTCGCCTACATCGCGGTGCGCGCGAGCTCGGCCTCGCTGCGAATCGTGAACGCTCGGGACGGAAGTCTCCTCGTCGAGGACCGCGGCGCGTTTCGAGATGAGACGCCGAGCTTCTCCCCGGACGGACGCTGGGTGGTCTTCGCGTCGAATCGCGATGGAGACGTTGAGCTCTATGCCATTCCGAGTAGTGGGGGAGCCGTCACCCGCGTGACCCGTTCGCCTGGCGTCGATTTTCTGCCGCGCTGGCTGCCCGCGGGGAAGTAGTTCCTCGATTCATTCGAATCGAGGACCAAATAGTGCGAGCAAGCGAGTCAATATCATCGGACGTCGAGGGTATATCGCTGCCCTCGCCAAATCGGGGGCAGCGATATACCCGTCGTTTCGATGGAATCGGGGAATTAGGCCGCGCCCGTCACGTTTGCTCGATGCGCCGACGTTCGAGTAGCTGCCCGGCGGACTGCTGAAAGACCGGCCACTGGAAGCTCGAGACGATCGCGCGAATTTGCGCGTCGGTGAAAAGCCACTGTTGCGTGTACCGCGTGAAGGCGATCCAGCGAGCCTGGTCGTTCAGTTGCGTTTGCAGGTCATCGAGCATGAGCGAGCAGCCGTTCTCGCCGATCGGCGTGCGCAGCGCTTGGACGGGCACCGTGCCGATCGGCACGAGGCCAACGTTGAACGGATTCGTTGCAAAAGGCAGGTGAAACGCGACACTCGGAGCGTCGCGACCTTGGTCCCAGGAGAGGTCGAGGATCCCGGCGCGCGCCACCACGCCTGAGTCAAAAATCACCTTATCGTCGCGAACCGCGGTGACCGCGTAAGTCACCCCCGGCTCGACGGTAAGCGCGCTCGGATTGATGAACCAGCGAACGGGTTTGCCATCGCGATGCAGCATCACGTGCCCTCCGCTCGGCGGAAAGATGCGCAGAGTTGCGGCGCTTGGCTGGAAGTACGGTCCTCGAAGGAAGGACTGTACCGGCCCCGGGTTGGCGACGGCACTCGCCGGGATGGCGAGGATTCCAACGGCGAGGAGAAACTCGGAGATGCGACGGCGGAGCGACATGGTCATACGTCCTTTGGGGGGTAAGACGAGGTAGGTGGGCGCTTGATTCATGGGCCGTCGTTTCCCTGACTTTCCCTTGTGCCCGCAAACGACTATGGTCCGCGCCCCGTGGAGGTCCAGGAGCGAGAGCCGATTCATGCCCGCGCACTGGATGCGCTTGATTGGGCCGTTGAGCAAGCCGAAGGGCGGGCTGTGGGCTCGGTTCCATTCGCTCAGGCGAGCGACTTCGAATTGGCGGCGGAACTCTACCGCGCCGATTTGCGTGTGCGTATGGACCGCGTGATCATGGCCGAGGACGCCGAGGCCGGGCTCGACGCGATGCTCGAGTGCGGGGCGCTCGCGGCGTTGTTGCCGCCGGTCCAGAAGCTCGTCGGGTTCAGTGATGGCGAGTGGCGGCACAAGGATGTGTGGAAGCACACGAAGCAAGTCGTCCGCCAAGCGGCGCCACGACTCGAGGTTCGCTGGGGCGCCCTCTTGCACGACATCGGCAAGGTAAAGACCCGCACGATTTCACCCGACGGCGAGGTGCACTTTTTCGGCCACGCCGAGGTCGGCGCGCGGATGTTCGACAAGTTTCATAAGCGGTTTTCCCTCTTCGAGCCGGCGCTCGAGGATGCCGTGCGCTTTCTGATCCTTCATCACCTCCGCGCGAGCCACTACGGCGGGAGCTGGACCGACAGCGCCGTGCGTCGCTTCGCCCGGGAGATCGGCCCCTACATGGAGGACCTGTTTTGCCTATCGCGCGCCGACATCACGACCAAGCGGCCTGAGAAGAAGCGCCGCGGCATGAACCAAATCGACGAGCTTCAGCGGCGCGTGAGTGACCTTGCGGCGAAGGACGCCGAGCGGCCGCCGCTGCCGAAGGGCGTCGGTGATGCCATCATGCTCGCGTTTGGCATCCCGCCCTCGAAGCGCATCGGCATCATCAAGGAGAATCTCGAGAACGCCGTCAAGGCGGGGCGGGTTGAGCCCTACCTCGAGAGCGAAGATTACGTCGCGTTTCTCCGCGAAAACATGGCGTTGATGGATTGAGGCTTAGGCCGCCCGGAGTTTTCGGCTGCATTCGCTGCAGCGACGAGGAACGCCGTTGCGGTGATAAAGGGCGCCGCAGCTCCTGCACATGCGGACGTCTTTCTCGAAGGTCAGGGCTTCGCCCGTCGCGCGGCATACGGCCATGGTCACTTGCGGAGGCTCCGCCGTGACCCGTGCGCCGCCCTGCACCTTGCCGAGGCCCGCTACGTCGTCGTCTTCGATAACGACGCGCTTCGGGATGCGCTTTTTCGCCTCGGCGACGACGCGTGCGGCCGTGCTCGAGTGTTGCTCGAAGCCGACCAGTATTGGCTCGTCGGCGGTCTCGAGCTTCACGCCATCCGTCACGAGTGAGATGCGGGTGATGTCGCACCACGCGACGCGCTGCACCTTTCCCTCGGTTTCGCGGCCGACGCCGAGGTCGCCGACACGCAGCGGCGCGTCGGGCTTGCCGCCCACGATGAGGAATGCGAGCTCGAACACGAGGCCGAATGCGAGCAAGAGCCACGCGTTCTCGCGCCATGGGCCCGCTGCTATGCGCGCGAACGCGAACGTGCTCGCGCCGAGAAGCAGACCGCCTAGGGACAACAGCACGGCCCCGAGATACGCCGAACCGCGCGCGGTCGGTTCATGGCGCCACTCTTCGAAGGTCTCGTCGAGATGGCGCAGCGCCTTTGAGGAGCGCTCTGCCTCGGGGGCTCGCGGCGCATCGTCACTCACGCCGGACTTTTCCTTCTTCGTGGCCATACCCCGGGTCTTACACCGAAAAGCGCGCGTTTACCGTGCTTTTTGCGACGGTTATCGTCCGCATGCTCGTGACGTGCTAGCCGACATCGAGGCGCCACGATGAGCGAGCTCCGCATCCTTTACGGTCTCCCGGCGCTCTCGGGGATCGCGATCGCGTTCGTTCTGCTCGGTCCCGGTGCGCGTCGTCATGTGGAAGCGGCGCGTGCTTACGGCGTGCCCGTCGTTGGTGCGACCCGTTTCGCCGTGCGTGTCGAATCGGTTCGCCGCTACGCCGAGCTCGAGGAGCCATTCGGCGGCCCCGTCGAACTCGAGTGGACACACGGTGCAACGGTAATCGGCGCGGCGGCAGCCACCGCGGGGGGCGATGGTTGGGTCGAGCTCGCGGGTGAGCTGTCGGCGCCCCTGCCTACGGATTCTCGACTCACCCTGCGCCGCAGTGGGAGCGTGCTCGGCGAGGGCGACGTGCTGGCGGTAGCCTCTCTCGCGGTGCAGCCTTCGCGCTCGTGCGAGTCGACCGGAAACACCGGGAAGCTGCAAATTTGCGTGCTTCGCGGCGTCGCGGTGCCGGAGTCGCCCGAGCAAGTGCAGGTCACCTGGAGTTCCCGTGGTGGCGAAGGTCACTCGAAGGCGACGCTCGAGTTCTCCGCTTCCGGGGGTGATGTTCAAAAGCTCCGAATGTCGCCGGGTCCCGTGTGCGATGCGAACGGCTGTTCCGAGAATTGGATCTACACGGTGGTGGCGCGCGCACCCGCGGTTGCGCTCGATGTCGAGCTGCGCGCCGCTGCCGAGCACGTGACTTACCACGGTGAGTTGCCACTTCAGCCCGGCGGAATTTGGCTCGACCCGGCTTCGCGCCGCGAGGCTCGCTTGATGTTGCGCTCGGCGACGCCTCGGTCGGCGGCCTACCTGTCACTCCTCGGCGAAAAGGGACGCCTCTGGGGCGGGGTCGTTCCGCTCGCGTCGGAGCCGAATGGCTTCTCCGGTGGAACGTTGCCCGTCTCCGCGTTGCCCGCGTTTGCCGAGGGGCCGCTGACCCTCATCCTTGCGAGCGATCCGAGTGAACCGAAAGGTTACGTCGTCGCCTGGCCGCTCGGGTCCGGCGAGCGCGTCGCGACGGTGACGAGCATGCGCCTCGTGGACGGAGTTCCGGGGGCCATCGAGCGCGAGGAAAAGCGGGCGCGTGCTATTCGGCGACCGGTAGCATTGTTGATTCTGGTCGGCGCGATCACCGTTCTGGCCACTCTCGCGCGGCGTGTTGCGCGGGAGAAACGCCGCCTCCAGGCTCACCTTGCCGGCCGCGGTGAGTCCCTCGCGATAGCCGATCCCCGATGGGGGCTCGTCCTCGGCGTGCTCGCCGCGCTCGCGTGCGCGTTTGCGGCGCTGGCCCTTGTCGCAGCGTACGGCTGAGTGACACGCGGGGTGGGGGTCTGCGAACCGAGACCTGCTAGAGTCTTCGACGTGCGGCTCTGGCAGATTGCGCCCGTCGTCCTCTGTGGCTTGGTCATCACGGCCGAGGTGCATGCGCAGCACGATTTCGATCCGAGCGGACGAAGGCCCGGCGGTCGAGCGACGGGACGCCCAAACGGTGGCTCGCGCGCTCCATCGAAGCCCGACGACAAGAAGAAACCCAATACCGACGAGCTCATTCTCCGCTACACCAAGGCGCTCTTGGCGAGCCCAACCTCAGGGTTTCCGCTGCAAAAACTGACGGAGCTCTATCGCACGCGCGATGGAAATCTCGCCAAGCTCGTGTTCGAGTTCGAGCGGCGCGCCAGCACGACGAGCGGCGACGAGCAGGTGAATGCGCGCTTGGCGCTCGCTGGCGTCTACCTTGCTGGATTCAAGCGTGTCGAGGCGAGTCGCGTCCTCGATGAACTTACGGCCAGTCATCCGGGCCTCGCGACCCCGCGGCTGATGCGCGCCTCTCTGGCGGAGCGCGAAGGCGACCGTGCGACGGCCCGTCGGAACTACGAGGCTGCGCTGCCGCTTTTGCGCGAGGCTGCCGATCGCGAGCGCGTGACGCGGCAGTTGATGATCCTCGCCCTCGACATGAACGACCTCGCTGCGGCAACGACGCGTCACGACGAGCTCGTTCGTTTGTCGGGCGGCTCGATCTTCGTCAAAAAGGAGCTCGCGACCGAGCTTATGACGCGTCGGCAATACGCTGCCGCCGAGTTGAAGCTGTACGACGTGGTCCGCGCTGCGACGGGCGACAATCGCGCGCTCGCCCCTGCGTTGAAAGATCTCGGTGAAGCCCTCGCGCGGCAAAAAAAGCTCGATGAAGCGCTCACGGTGCTCGATCGCGCGCGGCTCGCTGCAGGCGGGCAAGCGGGTATTCGCAATGAAATCCTTGCGATCTTGACCGATGTTTACCGCGAGCAGGGTAAGCTCACGGAGCTCATCGCGATTCTCGAGAAAGAAGGCGGGCGCGACGCCGCGCGACTCGTGACGATAGGTCAGCTGCTCGAGGAGACGGGGCAGGTGGAACGCGCGATTCAACGATTCCGCGACGCCCTTGCCGTCGACGGCCGCAACGTCGAGGTTCGAATTAGGCTCGTGCATTTGCTGCAGACGGCGGGCCAGCTCGACGGGGCGATCCGCGAATACGAAGCGTTGGCGAAGGCGGCGCCGGACAACGCCGAGTACGTGTTTGAGCTGGCCGAGACCTGGATGCAACGCGGCGAGCGGGGCAAGGCCCTCGCGCTGCTTGCCGAGCTCGAGCGGCGTTCTGCCGACAAAGGCGATGTGCTCGCGAGCGTCGCGGATTTCTATGAGCGAGTGGAGGAGCCGGCGCGCGCGCTCAAGGTGTTTGAGAGGCTCGCAACGATGCCCGATGGCGACCCGCGGCACCTGGTCGATCTCGGTGCGCGCTATTACGAAAGTGGGGATCGCGCTCGCGGCATTGCCACGTGGAAACGGCTCCCCACCGTCGGGCCGGTGCGTGCCGACGGCCTCGTCATGCTCGGTGAGGTGTACCTCGAGCATGACCTCGTCGATGACGCGCTCGAAGCGCTTCGGGAGGCTGTGAAGGTGGCGCCGGCCGGCAAGGTCGTGCGGTACCGAAAGGCGCTCGCGGGTGCGCTCGAGCGGTCCGGTGGAGCCGGCGCAAGCCAAGTCCGTTACCGCGAGGCCCAGGTCCTGTGGCAGGAATTGCTGGCGTCCGCCGGCGACGATGCGCTCCTCGCGCGGGATTGCCGCACCCACCTCGTTGGCATCTGGACGCTCCTCCGCGAGCTCGACGGACGTGTAGGGGCGCTTCGGGCAAAGCTCGCGGCGTCGCCGCCCAATCTCGAAGCCGGCCGATTGCTGGCGGAAGTGCAGCGCCGGCTCGGACGCACCGCCGACGCCGAGGCCACCCTTCGCACGATCATCGAGGTGATGCCCGGGGATACCCCGTCGATGCTCGCGCTCGAGCGTGTGCTCGTCGTGCAACGGAATCTCGCTGGCGCCATCGATGTCCTCGCGAGGCTCGTCGAGGCGGAGCCGAAAAAGGCTCGTGAGTATTACCAACGTATGTCCCAGTACGCGGCCGAACTCTATCGCGACGACGACGCGATCACCTACGCATCGCGTGCGCTCGAGCTCTCGCCGGAAGATGCCGAGGGCCACGTGCGACTCGCCGCGATGCATCGGCGTCGCCAAGAAAACGAGCGAGCGATGCGCGAGCTGCGCAAGGCCATCGCCAAAAACCCCAAACTACACAAAGCGTATTTCGATCTCGCCGAGCTCGCCATGTCGGCCGGCGACATCGACGAAGCCGATCGTCTCTACCGCCAGGTCGTGCGCTCCGCGCGGGACGAGGAGTTCGTCATTCGGGCCGCACGGATGTCGATGCAAATTCATCTTGGGCGGGGCACCCTCGAGACGCTCGAGCATGAGCTGCTCCCGGTTGCGCTCGGCAACCCCCAGAAGGCCGTCTATCGGCGGCTGCTCGTCGAGGTCTACAAGAACCTCGCGGCGCCGCTCGTGCAGACCGCGCGTTTCGGGAATGCGTCCGATGCGAAGGTCGCGCGTACTCGGCTCGCGGCGATCGGTGCGCGTGCGGTCAAGCCGTTGCTCGACGCGCTCGTCGATGATGCTGCCGCGCAACAGCGAGTCGCTCTCGAGGTGTTGGGATATGTCCAAAACAAGGGAGCCGGTCCGGCGCTCTTCAACTTCGCCATCGGGACGGCAGAGGTTGACTTGCGCGTGCGTGCGATGGTGGCGTGCGGTGCCCTTGATGACCCCACTCTCTTGCCGCGGTACGCAGAATTCCTCGCGCCGAAGGGATCGGACACCACGGCGAGCGGCAGTGATCCGGTTGCGGTTGCGGCGACGTGGGCGGTAGCCCGGATGCAGGACCCGAAAGCCGAGCCCTTGCTCGTGACTCTCGTTCGACGCGGGGCGGCCGATGTTCGCGCTCTCGCGGCGCTCGGGTTGGGTCTATCGAAGCAGCCGAAGCACGGCGCAGAACTCGCGAAAATAACACGCGCTCCGGAGGCTGGCCCCGTGGCGCGAGCGGCGGCCGCGCTGGCTCTAGGTGAGCTCGGCGATCGCGTTCACCGCCCGCTGCTCTTTGGGTTGACCGAGTCGTCCGAGCCTGAGGTGCAGCTCGCGGCGCTCTCCGCGTTGGCGAGGCTTGATGGGTTGTCGCACGACGCCCACGACAAGACGGGGCGTTCGCTCGCGACCTCCGCCGGCGGCATGCCCGCCGACCTCGCCCTCTTGCTGGCACGCTCGCTTTTATCAGGTGAAAGTCGCGTGCGGCGTCTTGCCCTCGCCGCGGCGACGGCCCTTACGGTTGGTGAGTTTCGTCGCCAAGGCGGCGCGTTGCCTGTCACGGATCGCCAAGTGACGGCCGAGTCGGTGATCGTGCGATTCGCTCCCAACGGTTACACGCGCGAGGAAGAATCGCGTGCGCTCGAGGCGCTTGCGGAGCCGTTGGCGCAAGCCGCCGTGGGGGTGGTTGCGGCATCGGCGGAGGGAGCGGACGTCGTCGCCCGCATGCTGCTCGGTCAGCTCTCGGAGCTCGCGGCTACCGTTGGCGAAGGGGTGACCGAGCCTGTCGCCGAGCGCCGCGTTGCGGGTGTCCTCGAGGCCGTCGGGCGCGCCACCGTCGATGCCTTCGTGCGGCTAACGACGCACCCATCGCTCGAGGTTAGGCGTCACGCTGTCGAGGTGCTTTCGCATCGTCCGGAAGCTCAGGCAACCGAAGCGGTCGTCGCGGCGCTCGACCCACGTGATCCGCTCCTTTGTCGGAGCGCGCTGGCGTCGCTCGCGAAGCCCGCGGGTAACGAGACGATCGCCGCGATCATACGGCTTATGGGAGTCAAGTCAGATTGGGCACTGCGTTCTCACGCCGCCGACGCGCTCGGTCGCGCGCAGGTGGTCGAAGGTGCGCTCTCGGCGTCGATCGCAGGAGCGCTCGTGGGCATCGCGGAAACGGATCGCGTGGGTCTCGTGCGTGAGGCGGCGCTCCGGTCCATGTTCGCGCGGCGCGCTCGATTCCTAGACGGAGCCGCAGTCGAGCTTGCTCGGCGCATGAGTCAACGCGACGGCGAGCCCGCGCTGCGAGCGCTCGCGGCCGAGCTTCTAGGCACGCCGGCGACCGACAGGACCGTTCCGTGACGAGATCAAGATGACGACGGTCCTTGGAATCGAAAGCTCATGCGATGAGACGGCTGCGGCGGTCGTCCAGCACGATGGCGTTGTCCTGTCGGATGTCGTTCGAAGCCAGATCGCCGCTCACGCCCCCTTCGGCGGGGTCGTCCCCGAGCTCGCAGCACGTGACCACCTCCGCGCAATCGTACCCGTCGTTCTTCAAGCGCTTGGCGAGGCGGGGCTTCGGCTCGCGGAGATCGACGCCATCGCGGTCACGCACCGTCCCGGTTTGATCGGCGCGTTGCTCGTCGGGGTGCAGGCGGCGAAGGGGCTCGCTTGGGCCTCGAATCGTCCGCTCGTCGGAGTCGACCACCTCGTCGGGCATCTCTTGTCGCCGTTTTTGCAACGCGCTGGGGTCGTCTCGGAACTGCCGGTATTCCCGTTCGTCGGCCTGCTCGTTTCGGGCGGACACAGCGCGATTTATCGCTGCGAAGGGCCTGAGGCGGAGCAGATGCACGAGCTTGGTGCGACGCGTGACGACGCGGTCGGAGAGGCGTTCGACAAGGTGAGTAAGTTGCTAGGCCTGGGTTATCCGGGGGGACCCGTGATTGACCGGCTCGCGCGCGTGGGTGTGCCTGGCCGAAGTTTTTCGCTGACAGCGCCGATGGCACAGCGTGATTCGCTCGAGCTGTCCTTTTCGGGTTTGAAAAGCGCGGTCGCTCGAAAGGTCGCCGACCAGCCGCCCGAGAGCGACGAGGCCGTGGCCGATGTGTGCGCGACCTTTCAGCGAGTGGTCGTCGACACCCTCGTCACGAAGACCATTCGGGCCGCGCGGCGCGAGAACATCCCGAACGTCGTCATCGCCGGTGGGGTCGCGTGCAACAGCGAGCTCCGTCGTTCGATGGCTGCGGCGTGCGAGCAACGGGGACTTCGCTTGTTTCTTCCGGCTCCGCGAACTTGCACGGACAACGCCGCGATGATTGCGTACGCCGGTGCCGTGAAGTTCCGGCTCGGCCAGACTTCGGGTTTCGACCTCGCCCCACTGACGCACACCGAGTTGCCACGGGTCACTCGAAAAGGCCGCGGCCCGCGAAAGCCGTAGCTTCGTGCTCCCCACGGCTCGTGTGGTACCCTCCTCCAGGTGGAGCTCGAGGCCGGTACTCAGGTCAACCCCAACGTCCGCCTGACCCGAGTGCTCGGGCGAGGGGCGATGGGCACCGTGTGGGTCGCCAAGCATCTCACGCTCCGCACCGAAGTCGCGGTGAAGTTCATCTCGCCCGAGCTCGTTGTCGCGCAACCGGAGGTGGCGACGCGCTTCGAACGCGAGGCGGCCGTGACGGCCCAGATAAAGAGTCCGCACGTCGTCCAGACGTTCGACTGCGGCGCGATGGAGGACGGCACGCGCTACATCGTGATGGAGCTGCTCGACGGCAAGAGCCTGTGGCAGAAACTCGAGGACGAGGGTCCGCTCACGATCGACGAGACCGCGCAGGTCGTGGGGCAGGTTGCGCGTGCGCTCCGGCGCGCCCATGACCTCGGCATCGTTCATCGCGACATCAAGCCCGACAACATCTTCGTCTCGACAACCGATGAAGGCCTGTTCTGCAAGGTGCTCGACTTCGGTATCGCGAAGCAGTCGAAGGTGCCGCAACTCGAAGGGCTGACGGGCGTGGGCATGCTGGTCGGAACGCCGGAGTACATGAGTCCGGAGCAGTTCTTGAGCTCTGCCGACGTCGACTCTCAAGCCGACGTTTGGGCACTCGGTGTGACGGCTTACCAGTGTTTAACCACACAATTTCCATTTCCGGCGAAGACGCTCGGCGCCCTTTGTGCCGAATTAATGAAAGGCACTTTCGCGCCTCCGAGCGACTTTCGCGACGACCTCCCGCCTGAAGTGGATTCATGGTTCTTGCGCGCGCTTGCCAAAGAACCGGGCGACAGATTTCAGACCGCGCGCGAGCTTGCGCGTTCGTTCGCGACGTTGTTGCCGCCGGGCGATCGCGCCATCGACGACACGGGCGCGTACAGCGTTCGGGGGGAGCCTCCGCAAAGCGCCTCGCGGATCTCGGTTCTAATTCCGAGTACCGCTCCAGTCCCCGCTTCGTCGCAGGTGGTGGCGACGCTCTCGGGTTCGTCGACGGCCACGGGGGGCGCATCCATTCCGATGCGAGCGCGCTTCGGCGGGGCGGGCGCTTGGCTCGTTGCTGCGGCCGTCTTGCTGCTCGGTGGTGTTGTCTGGTCGCTGTCGAGACCGAAGAGCCATCCTGCCGCGACGGCCTCGGCCTCGGTCGCGGTGGCGGTCGATGCGCTCCCTTCGGCTGCGGTGGCGCCCCTGCCCAGCCACGATGCGACCGGGCCTCTCGTCACGCCGTCGGCAATCGTTTCGAGCGCGGTCGCCGACGCCGCTTCGCCGACCGACGTTGCGGCGAGCAAAGCACTGCCAAAAAACAAAGTTTCACCTTCGACCACGACGGTTGCAAGCCCGCCGCCCTCCACGAAGTCAGCGCCCGGCAACTATGGTTTCTGAGCATCGCTTGCGCTTCTGAGCATCGCTCGCGCGTGGCCCGGTGATAGGTTCCCCGCCTGATGCCGACTCATTCACGCAGCTCTTGGTGCCTCGGTGGCGCGGTCGTTCTCGCGAGTCTTGCGCTGGCGGTCGTCGCTCAGGCGGAGCCGTCGCCGGCCGCACGTGAGACGGCGCGCAGCCTGATGGACCGAGGGTACGAGCGCATGAAAAAGGGCGAGACGTCCGGTGCCCTCGAGGACTTCAAGGGAGCCGACGCGATCATGAGGGTTACCTCGACGGGCCTCGCGGTCGGCCAGGCGCTCGAAAAACTCGGCCGGCTCGTCGACGCGCGGGACAAATACCTCGAGGTTGCTCGCGTCCCGCCCAAGCCGGGTGAGAGCAACCAAATCCGCGATGCGCGCGCGCAGGCGGACAAACTTCAGGGTCAGGTGGCCGAACGCATCCCTTCGATCAAGTTCGAGGTCGCAGGTCTTCCCGCGACGGTTCAGCCGACCGTGAAGGTCGACAGCGAAGTCCTCGACGCGACCACGCTTACGCTGCCGTGGAAAGTCGACCCGGGCAAACACGTCGTCGTCGGGAGTGCCGCCGGTTTCAATGACCTGGCGCTCGACGTCGTCCTTGCCGAGCGCGAGCAAAAGACCCTCACGCTCACGTTCGTCGCCGTGCCGAAGACCGCGCTTTTGCCAAAGCAGGTCGTAAAAACGCCGCTTCTTCCTCCGCCTCCAGAGAAACACGGTTTCTCCGCGTTTTTATGGGCTGGAATTGGCGTCACGACGCTCGGCGTCGCGGCTGGAAGCGTCACCGGAGTGATGTCGCTCGGCGCCGTGGCTGACGCGAAAGCCAATTGCCCCGGCAACGTTTGCCCCGAAACCGAACGCGATACGATCGACAACGCGCGCCTGCTCGCGCACCTCTCGACCGGGAGCTTCGCCCTCGGCGGTCTCGGCCTGGGCCTCCTCGGCTATGGGCTCTTCGATTCGGGCGTGTTCGGCGGCGACCGTGACGCGAAGACGGCGTTCACCGTTGAGCCGCTCGTTGGCCCCGGTTCATTCGCTCTCCGCGGCACGTTCTGACGGCTGTCCACTCAGAGCGTTGCCAAAACTCAGGGTGTCGTGCCAGTGCCGCCGACCGCGCATAGCAGCCAGAAGTCGATGCAGGTGCCGTTCAGCACCGTGAGGGTGTTCTCGTCGAGCGCCTTCAGCTCGACCTCGTTGCCCGCAGCCTGCGCGACCGAGCCGCTCGCGACGCCATCTTTCTCGAACGAGAGCCAGCACTGCCACCATCGTGGGCGTTCGCCGAGGTTGTGGTGGAGCGTGTAATAGGAGCCGCCCGGATAGTAGAGGAGCTCTCCGTCCCAATCGGACGTCATGTACACGCCGTGCTCGGTGGTCCCACCGGTGTAGGGGATGGGCTGGTCGGTCCGCGGTCGCTTGCAGATCGTGGGCGCGTTCGTGCAGCCCGTCGCCGTGCCGAAGAGGAGGGGGCCGGCCAGGAGGGCGGTTGCGATCAGGCGCCGAGCCATCGGGCAGCATCCATCGCGTGATAGGTGAGAATGAAGTCCGCCCCCGCGCGACGAAACGAGGTGAGAAGCTCGAGCACCGCGCGCTCCTCGTCGATCATGCCGGCCGCGGAGGCGGCCTTGATCATCGCGTATTCGCCGCTCACGTTGTAGACGCCCACCGGCAACACGGTCGCGGCGCGCACTTTCGCGAGGATGTCGAGGTACGGCATACCTGGTTTGACCATCAGCATGTCCGCGCCTTCGTCCTCGTCGAGCCGTGCTTCTCGCAGGGCCTCGCGAGCGTTCGCGGGATCCATTTGGTAGCCGGCACGATCACCGAATTTCGGTGCGCAGTCTGCGGCTTCGCGGAACGGCCCGTAGAACGCGGAGGCATACTTGACGGCGTAAGAAAGGAGCGCGGTTTCGGTGAAGCCTTCTTCGTCGAGCGCTTCGCGGATCGCGCCGACTCGGCCGTCCATCATGTCGCTCGGGGCCACGACGTCGGCCCCCGCGCGCGCGTGGCAGAGGGCAGATTCAGCGAGAATTTCCAGTGTTGCGTCGTTGTCGACGACCATGCCTTGCGGCGTCTCGCGGAGGATGCCGCAATGACCGTGATCGGTGTACTCGTCGACGCACACGTCGGTGATGACGAGCAACTCGGGGGCGGCGTCTTTCATTGCGGCGATGGCGCGCGGCACGGGGCCCTCCGGATCGTAGGCGCCGGAACCACGGTCATCTTTGGTGGCCGGCAAGCCGAAGAGGATCACTCCGCCGAGCTTCAATGCCGCGCACTCTTTCGCGATTCGCGCAGCGTCGCTCACGGGAAGCTGGAAGACGCCGGGCATCGTACGCACGGGTTTCTTCTCGTCGAGGGTTGCCGAAAAGAAGAGCGGGAGGATGAGATCATTCGGTGCGAGCGACGTCTCGCGCACGAGGGCGCGAATGGCAGGGGAGCGGCGCAGGCGGCGAGGGCGTTGAACCGGAAACACGCGCGCAGCATAGCAAAGACGAGCGACGCGCGGTGTACACTCACCCCGAGCCGATGACCGAGCCTGCTGCGACCTGCGATCCGCGAACGCTCTTGGGGCTGCGGGTGCTCCTCACGCGGCCGGCCCATCAAGCTCGCGGCACGGTCGCGCTCCTTCAACGCCGCGGAGCGGAGGCGGTCTCGTTTCCGATCATTGCGATAGAGCCGATGCTAGGCGAAGCGAGCGTCGCGCGTGCAGTCGAGGAGCTCGCGGCGAGATGCTACGACGTCGCGGTCTTCACGAGCGACAACAGCGTGCGTTGCTTCTTGGACGCCATCGGTTTCGCGAACGCGAGTGTGGCGGTATTCGACGGCGTGCGCGTCGCGGCTGTCGGACCTGCAACCGCGGCCGCCTTGCACGAGCGAGGTGTTGTTACGGACGTCGTTGCAGAGACGTTCATTGCCGAGAGCTTGGCTGAGGCGATCCTCGCGCTGAATCCGCCGCCTTCGCGGGTGCTCCTTCCGCGCGCGCTGGTGGCCCGCGAAATCTTGCCCGTGACGTTGCGTCGCGCCGGCGTGACCGTCGACGTCGTGCCCGTTTATCGCACCGTGCCCGCTTCGAAGGAACGTGCCGCCGAGCTCGCTTGTCTGCTCACGTCGATCGATGTCGTGATGCTGACGTCGAGCAGCACCGTCGAGCACTTGTGCGGCTTGCTCGGGGACGACGCGGCCCGGCTTCTCGCGGGGACTGTGCTCGCGAGCATCGGGCCGATCACGACAGGAACTGCGGAAAAACACGGCCTTTCCGTTGCGGTCACCGCCGAGGTCAGTACGACCGAGGGACTCGCCGACGCCCTCGAACGCTACGTCGAACGGCGACGCTGACGGCGAGCCCGAGCGAGGCGAACCCTAAGAGCGCGGGGTCGTTCGCCTTGCCGATCGTGCAGCTGCAGCCCGACCCAACATCACTCGGCGGACCGCTCGTCGTGCCGGCTTGTCCGCCCCCTCCGTTTCCGCCGCCCCCGCTCGTGCCTTCGTCGAAGTAGGCGCCGCACGCTGGGTCTTCCGTTGCTCCGCGCGCCTGCAACGCGAGCGCGTAGGCGCCGGCGCCGAAGCCGATCATCGGCGAGTTGAATTTGTAGGTTCCTTTCGCTTCGTCGAAGACCTCACCCATCTCGAGGTAGTTGGCGGCGGCCTGGTCGCCGACCCAGTCGGTGAGGCGCGCCGCTCGCTCTTCGTTGCCGAGCTTGCTCGCAGCGACGGCGCCACGCAGATCGACGAACGCCCACTCTCCACTGTCGTATTCGCTGCCCCACGGGCTCAAATCCTCGGCCCCGGCGTGGTCGGTCCGATCATCGTTTCGGGCCCACCCCGCACCGGCGGGCGTGCGCAGCTCGGCCTCGACGCCTGCCATCGTGGCTTTCGCGATGCGCCCCTTGGGATCGAACAGGCCGAGCGCGATCGCCTCGAGCACCGCGGCGTCGCGGTAACCGCTGCCGCTCGCGAGCTCTTCGGTGTTTGAGGCGAGTGCACCTTGCGCGTCGGTGAGCTTCTCGGCGATGGCCTTACGGAGCGCGATCCCGGCGCTCCGATAGGTCTCCGCGTGTTGCGCGTCCCCCGCGAGCGTGGCGAGGTCCGCTGCGTCGCAGAGGCCGCGTGCTGCGGTGATGCTCGTGTACGCCCAGTGCCGCTCGCGCCCCTTCCAGTGCGTCTCCCAAATAGACGAGTCCGGTCGGATGAGGCCGCTCTCGGGCTCGATGAGCGCAAGGAGTGCATCCGCGACCAGTGGTCCGACGGTCTCCCAGCGCGCTTGGACGAACGCGTCGTCTCCACTCGCGCGCTGGTAGGTGCGGAGGGCCCATAGAAAGAGACCGAATCCGTCGAATTCCAAGTTCGGACCGAACTCGTTGAAGTCGGTCTCTTCGACCCCCATGCCGTGGTACCGCACGAGCGAGAGGCGGTAGGGCGGCATCGCGTAGTTCTTGAGCTCATCCCAGGTCTGGAAGCGGCCGCCTTCGGCCTCGAGAAAGTAGGCGAGCGCGTCTTTTGCTTCGCCAGCGAGGCCCATCTGCGCGAGCGCAGCCACGGCGTAGGAACCGTCGCGCAGCCACGAGACCGTCCACTCGCCGGGCGGAAGGCTCGCGAGGAGCGCACCCTTGCCACGGTGGACCACGGTGCCGGGTAGCGTGGCTTGGGGACCACCGCGCGTCGCGCCAAACCGAGTGAAGCGCGCCTCGCCGTCTTTCGAAAGCCACTCGCGCAGGTACGCGCTCGACTCTTGCACTTGGGCCATCGAGAGCATCACGGCTTGATGCCGATAGATCGATTCCTCCTCCTCCGAGAGTTTCGCGGGGACCTTCACACGCGATTGAAACGTGTTCCATTCGGCGAGCTCCGCCATGACGAGCGCCTCCGCGTCGCGACCGAGAACGTACTGATCGAGCCAGCCCTGCACGGCTTTCTGCGCGAACGGGTCACCATGGTGCGCGAACGCGACTCCGACCCACTTCGTTCCGCCCGCAGGGATGCTCCCGACGTTCCACTGGAAGCCCGTCACGCTTCCGTCGTGGACGGGCGCCTCGCCGCTCAAGTCGGGAAAGTCACCGCTGCCCGAGTCCACGATGGCGAACAGGTTCGCGCTCGCCCCCGCGCCGCCGAAGGAGCCCCCATGGTGGCTCGCAGCACCGAGCGGACGCGCGACGATCACCCCCGCAAAGCCGCGCTCGGCGAGATCTCCGCTCGGGCCGTCGTAGGTCGCGGTCTCACCGTTTTCGCCGATGTCGTCGCGCGCGCCCGGGCGTCCGAACCCGAGGTGAAAATTGTGGATGGAAAACGCCGCGACATTGCTCGCCGGCGTCGCGCCCGTGTTCTCGAGCTTGAGAGCCATCACGAAGCCCGCGTGCTCGAGACCCCGGGGGGCAAACACGTACTCGGTCAGCTCGAGCGCGCCGCGGCTCTGGACCATCCGTACGATGCCCGTTCCGCCAAGCGCGTTCGGCGACCGCTCGACATAGCCGCTTCGTTTTCGATCGACGGGGTCGGCGGTGAGCCAGCTCTGGTCGCCCCCGGTCCGCAGTCCGAAATAGGCGTCGTAAAGGAGGTCACGCGTTGGAACGGCGAGGGGCTGATTGCCGCTCCAGAGTTCCTTTCCGCTGCCGTCGAGTAGCGGCTCCTCTGAGGCATAGACGTGCTCGCGGAAGTGCACGACGCGCCGACTCTCGAGGTCGAGCATCACGGCGCCGTGGCCGTTCGAGCCCGGAACGTAACGAAGCGTCGTCGTGACGGGCACCTCTGCGAAACAGGTCGAGGCCGTAGCGAGCGTTGCGAGGAACAAGGCAAGGGGTGTCAGGTGTTTCATGCTCGTGCGTTCCATTCACAAAGAAGGTGCCCGATCCAAAGTGGTCGTGTTAACGACCCCCCGGACCCCGGGAATACAGTATCCGCCTGTCCCGCGTGGCTGTCTGGCTCTTTGCCCGACGGTGCATCGCGGGTCCTGGCAAAAGGAAGAATCATGAAGCGTTTTGCCCTCATTTCCATGGCAGTCGTGTGCGGTTTCGGTCTCGTTGGCTGCGAAAAAGAGAAGCCGCCGGTAACCCCCGACCAAGTCTTGGAGGCCGCTCCCGAGAAGAAAACGCCCGACGCGAAAGAGGATGGCAAGGACGACGACGCCAACAAGGCGAATGCGTCGGTGGACGACCAGATCGCCAAGATGTGCGAGTTGCCCGAAGCGCGTTTCGACTTCGACTCGTCGTCGGTCAGCGGCGATGCCCGCAAGGTCGTAGGCCTGATCGCGTCGTGCTTCCTCACAGGCCCCGGTAAGGGCAAAAGCATCAACGTCGTCGGTCACGCGGATTCCCGCGGCGAGGAAGAGTACAACCTCGCCCTCGGGCAGCGTCGCTCCGGGTCGATGGCGTCGCTCTTTCAGCAGGCGGGCCTCGGCGAGGATCGCGTGAACTCGTCGTCGCGTGGCGAGCTCGACGCCACCGGCACCGACGCCAGCGGCTGGTCGCGCGATAGGCGCGTGGAGATATTGCTCGCAAAATGAGCGGCAATCCTTCCACTGCGGTTGCGACGACGGTTGCTCTCGACCCGCTCTCGCTTGCGAAGAACAGCTCGGGCGTCGTTTTCGTCGTCCTTTTGTTGCTGATCGTTGCAGCGGTTGCGGTGTGGTTCATCACCGTCTTGAAGCTCCTGCAGCTGCGGCGCTGGTCCGCGGCCCAGGCACGCTTCGAGGAAGACTGCGCACGTGCGGAGGGGGCCGAGATTTTATTCGAGATGGCGCGGCACCACGGGGACGCGCCGGGCGCACGTGTCGTAGCCACCTTGCAACGGCGCCAGAACGTGCCGGCCGCGCTGGAGGGCGTCGCCAAACGCGCGCTCGTCGAGGAACAGAAGCGGGCGACGAGCATGATGGCGGCGCTCGGATCGATCGGCTCGGCCGCGCCATTCATCGGTCTCTTCGGTACGGTGTGGGGAATCATGGATGCGTTCTTGCGAATCGGTCGCGAGAAGAGCGCGTCGCTTCCGGTCGTCGCCCCGGCGATCGGCGAAGCCTTGATCGCCACCGCGGTTGGACTCTTCGCGGCGATCCCGGCGGTCATTGCGTACAACGCGATATCCAAAAAGGTCGATGACCTCCTCAGCGAAGTCGAGTCCGCGGCTCAAGGCTGGGTCGCCATCATTTCGCGCGAGGCGATGAACCGTTTGACGATCGCGCCCCAGCCTGTCGGAGCTCCCGCGGCATCCTCCCCGGCCGCTCCGGGCCCGATCGTGTCCGCGCCGATAAGCCACTTCGTGCCGAGCCCGATGACGCCCGCGCCGCCGAATAGCTTCGCGCCGGGTTCGATGACGCCGCGCCCTTCGCATTCGGCATCGATGGCTCCGACCCCGCAACCGGGGGGCGTTCTTCCGCCGACCCCGCTGCCTCCACGCCCGCATTTTACCGAGCCAAATGAATTGTCTGGCCCCTTGCCGCTAAACCAGCTGCGCAAGCCTGGTCCTCCCTACCCAGGGCGCTGAGGCGAAGTAAGACGATGGGGATGAGCCTGGGGAATCGTCGTGGTCGTGGCTTCAGCGACATCAACATCACGCCCCTCGTCGACGTCATGCTGGTCCTCCTCGTCGTCTTTATGGTGACGGCTCCGCTTATCACGTCCGGCTTGCGCGTCGAGTTGCCGAACGTGCGGGCGCAGAACACGCCCGTGACCGATACGAAGCTCGTCGTCACGGTCACCAAAGATGAGGTGATCATGTTCGCGGAGCGGGATGTCACCGCGGACCTCGAGAGCGTGCTGGTTTCGAGCGAGCGCGTTCAACAAGAGAAGGAACTCTACATCCGCGCGGACAAAAACGCGCGTTATGGCGCCGTTGCGCGCGTCGTCGCGGCAGCTCGAGCGGCCGGGGTCGAGGGGCTGAACCTCCTCGTGGAACCTGATCTCGAGACGCTGAAGTGAGCGAGGAGTCGATGCGACCTCTTCGAGACTTTCGCACTGCAGAAATCGTGACCGCGGCCCTGGTGGCGCTGCCGATTCCATTCGTGGCCGCGTTCGCGCTCGCGGTGTCGAGTGCAGCGAATTCGTCGGATTACCCAGCGATCGATCGGGGTGCGGCCACGCCGATCCGCGTGAGACCCGTGCTTGATCTCGAGTCGCCGAACGTGAAGCTCGGCGGTGGCAAGGTGAAGGTCAAGATGCCAAAGGCGTGGGCCGATCCGCCCGCTCCGACGGCGCCGCACGAAGCGCGTGTCAGCACCAAAGCGAAGGACGAAGTGGGCGCGATCCCTCCCAAAGACATGCCGCTCGCGCAGCCAAACACGCTCGAACAACCGCAAGCTTCGGCCTCCGCCGAGCCCGTCGCGTCGAGCGATTCACCGCCTCTCGAAGATGCCCCGCCGACGACGGTGGGTGGCTCGACCGATGGGCCGCCGGGCGACACCAACACCGCGCCCCTTGGACCGGGCGCGCCCGGAGGGGATCCGAACGGTGACCCGAATGCCGATCCAAAGAAGCGCAATGCCGCTCGGCGTTACCTCGGTCGCGTCGTCTCGTGGTTTACGAGTCGCTTTCACGCGGCGTGTCAGAACCTCACGCCGGAGGAGCGCGCGAAGTTTCGTGCAGTGGCGTCGGTGACCCTTGGCGCAGACGGAACCGTGCTCAGCTTCTCGTTATCGAAGAGCGGCAATCCCGAGATCGATGGCGCCGCCGAGCGCGCGATGCAATCTGCTCAAGGTCAGCAAGTTCCGCCTCCGCCTGAGGACTTTCCGGAGTTGCGTCCGAATTCGACCAACGTCACCTTCGTCTGTGGATCATGATGCTTCGACAGCGCCCGTTTCAAATTCTTCCCTGGTTGCTCACGGCCTGCGCCGCGTTCCTGCTGATGCCTTCGGCGCGCGCCGAATCTCCGGAGGAGACGCCGACCCAGAAGCCCGAAGACATCTTGAAGAACATCGTTGTCGCGTCGAGCGTCAGCGTTGCGGGGCGACCCTTGCCCAAGATTGCGATCCACCCGACCCTCGCGGCGGACGAGTACGACATCACGCTGCGCAACGTCGTGCGCCGCGACCTGGACCTCTCCGGTGAGTATGAACTCTTGCCCGAGCCCGAGGACGCACTCCTCTCCGACGCGAACGTCGACATCGAGGGATGGAAGAAGAAGGGCGCCGAGGCGGTCGTCAAGTTGGTCGGTAAAACACAGGAGAACGGGAAGATCGCCCTGGATGCGCTCGCGTGGTTGACCGACTCGGCCGAGGCTCCGGTCTACCAGACTCACGTCGAGGTGGAGCCGAGCCAGGTACGCGTCGCATCGCACCGCTTGGCCGATGCGATCGTGGGTGCACTCACCGGCACGGCGGGTGGGTTTTCCAGCGAAATGACGTTTGTTTTCGGTTCCGGAAAAGCGCGCCGCGTCTACGTGATCGATAGCGATGGCCATGATCCGCACGGGGTATCCCCGCCCGGTCAGCTCGCGCTCGCGCCGACTTTCGGGCCGAACCACACGCTCTACTGGGCGGCGAGCAGCGACCGCGGCGCGTTCATGCTCTACCGGGCCGGGAGTCCCGAGCCCCTCGTACTTTTGCCGCGCGGCTCGGTGTACGGCCTCGCGTTCTCGCGCAACGAGGACCAGGTCGCGGTGTCGATTGCACGTGGCGGCGGCATCAAGCTCTTCAAGGGACCAGACCTCGAGCATCTCAGCGTAGCCGCCGCGAACGACCTCGCGATGCACCCGGCGTGGTCGCCGAACGACCGCCTCGCGTACGTCGGCGATTCAAAGTTGGGCACGCGCGTCTTCGTCGATGAAAAGCCGATCACTCCGGCGGGCCTGATGGCCTCCGCGCCTGTGTTCTGCCGCCATCCGGATGGGGTGCGCGCGCTCTTCAGCATCGGCATCGGAAAGGCGACCGACATCGCGGCTTCCGGAGAAAACGGTGGCGGTGTCGTGCGCCTCACTTCGGGAGGCACGAGCCGCTCTCCCGCATGCAGCCCCGATGGCCGACTCGTCGCTTTCTTCTCGACCCGTCAGGGCGGAGCTGGCCCCGGGCTCTACATCATGCGCATCGATGGTTCACGCGCGAAGCGAGTCTCGACGCTCGTCGGAGATTCGCTTCGATGGGCGCGGGTTCCGACGGGCAACGTGACGCGTTTTTCCGAGAGCAAGTAGGGTTCATCGCGATACCGTTTGCTCGTATCGCATCGCATCGCGTCGTGAACGTGCGTGGATGTTTTCGTTGAGGCGGGCGGCGGTGTACGCTCTCGCGCTCAATTAGAGGGTGAAGCAAACATGAACGTGCGTTTTTCGATGATCGCGGGTGCCGTTGTGCTTTTCGGAGCGGGTACGGCGGAGGCGCAGACTTTTCCGTGTTCGAGTGCGAAGGCAAAGGCCGTCGGAACCGAGCAGCTCAAGGTGTTGAACCGGAAGACCATGGAACAGTCGGTCGATTGGCTGAGCGAGTTTTCCAAGGTCGGGGAGCGTGCCGGCGGACCACTCAAGTCGGAACACTTTTCCATCGCCAACACCGTTGCTCGAGAGTTCAAGCCTCTCGGCGCGTTTGGCACGTCGCCCCGGGTGTTGCTCACGAAGCTCGCGGGAAAAGAGGAGCACACGAAAGACCACCCGATCGTGCTCGCCGATGGGACGACGTCGTACGTTCGTTTCGCGCTGAAAGTCGTCCGTCTCGCCAAAGCCGGAACCGGCGGCGCGTTCTTCAACCTCTGCCGCTTCAGCCAAGGCGGCATCTCTCCGAGCGACTTTAGCCCGCGCGACTTTTCCTCCAGCGAGGTGATGGCGTTTTCGCTCGATCCGGACACGAAGGCGGCCGACCGCATCACCGTCGATGCCGCGACCGGGAACCAGGCTTTCTGGAAGTGGCTACCCGCCGACGCGGGCGCCTACGACGAGTACGCGCTCATCATCGAGCCCCGCTCGTCGGTACGCACCGGCTCCTTCGAGATAAAGCTCGAGCGGATGGCGTGCGACGTAAAGCCAGGCGGCCAGCCGACCTGCAAGCCTACGAGCTACTAGGTTTGTTTTAGCTCTCGATCCGGAGCTTTTTCTTGAGGCGAGAGATCTCGTCGTCGAACCCGTCCGTGCTCGGGCCGCCGGTTGCGGTGACCCCGCGGCCTTCGAGCGCGGCAAAGCGAGACTCGAGGTCGGCGTCGCTCGATCGCCCGTCGCGCAAGGCCTCTTCGACCTCGCTGTAGGCGCTGCCTTCGGCGCGCTTCTGCTCGATCTTGTTCTCGAGCTCGCGGAATTTCTCGAATGCGGCTCCTCCCGCGGCGTGCGTGGCCGTGGGATCGGCGGCGGCGCGTTTCGCGCGGGTGAGCTCGGCGGCAACCGTCGTCTTGCGGGCCTTCATATCGCCGAGCTTGCTCTCCATGCGCTCCATCTCGCGCTTCATCGTGAGCACGATGCCGCGTTGCTCGGCCTGGACGCCTTCAGCCCGGTCGCGTTCCGTGGTCAGGCGTTTCTTTTGCTTCAACGCCTCACGGGCGAGGGGCTCATCGTTCGATTTTAGGGCGAGTTCCGCGCGTTGTTCCCACTTCTTGATGTCCTTGTCGAGCGCCTCGGCAGCGCCACCGAGTCGCTTCTGGTTGCCGAGCGCCTCGACAATCTCTTGCTTTGCGTCTCGCAAGGACTGCGTCATCTCGTCGATGGCGAGCTCGACGGATTTGCGAGGATCCTCGGCCTTGTCGAGCAGCGCGTTCACGTTGCTCGAGATCACCTTTCCCATGCGGTCGAAGATTCCCATGCGCGTAAGCCTGCCGCGCACCGCGCCCCGCCACAAGGGTGCGGCGTGACGAGGTCCCTTTGACGGGCCTCCACTGGGGCGACACAAACTGCGGGTCCTGCGGTCCGTCCTTGACAGAAACCCCTGCGCCGAGCACTCTCCGCCTCCCTTCGGCGTGTAGCGCAGCCTGGTTAGCGCGCCTGCTTCGGGAGCAGGAAGTCGGTGGTTCGAATCCACTCACGCCGACCGATTCGATGGGGAAAGACGCGGGGCTCAGGAGACTGGGCCCCGTCGTCGTTCACGTCTGGCCGAGCGATTGACGCGCAAGCGCGGCTGCACGACCCTGATAACATAGTGAAGCTCCGCGCCGCCCTCACAGTCGCTTTGCTCACCGCTGCATGCGGCGACAATTTTTCGGGCGCGCCTGGCCTGTTCACCGGTGGCAGCGGCGGCGCGTCCGCAACGACCTCGACCACCTCGACCACCTCGGACGGCGTCGGAGGCGCGAGCTCCACGAACACGATGAGTACCGCGACGGGCGGCAAAGCGTGCGCGGCGTGTGCACCCCCGGTTCCGAATGGCTGGAGCGGCCCCGCGTTGCGGATCTCCGGTGACGAGGCCGCGAACGGTTGTCCGGGTCCGGTTATCGACCACGGTTACAACGTCGCGGCGCCGTCCGCTCAATGCACGTGCACGTGCCTCCCCGCATGCAGCAAACCGACGGCGAAGCAGTACGGCGTCAATGCGGGCTGCGGCGGCGTTGCCACGAAGACGATTGAGCTCGGCTACGGGTGCAGCGACGCGACGATTGATTTCATGCTGGGCGCGTCGTTCGCTGTCACGACGTCAACGATCGGCATGTGTCCGGCGCGCACCTCGAAGGACGTCGGTCCCGTGGTGCTCGGCGTCTTGGTTGCGCTGTGCACGCAGACTCCAACGGAGGGCTCGTGCGATGCAGGCACTTGCATGGACGCGTATCCGCTCGGCGAGAGCGCGGCGCTCTGCATCTATCAACCCGGGGCCGTCGACTGCCCGGAGGCGTACCCGCTTCGCGAGCAACTCGCGCACAAACTCGAGGAGGTTACCGATACGCGCTCGTGTGCCGCGTGCTCATGCGGCCCTCCGGGTGCGGGCGGATGCAAAGGCAAGGCGTCGGGGTACTCCGGCAAAACTTGCGGCGGCGCAGGGCTCGGCGAGGCGCCCATCGACGGCTCGTGCAACACGTCGCTGGGGGGAACGCTCCAGAGCGTGAAGACGACGTTGCAGGGCCCGACCTGCGAGCCAGCGGGCGGGGAGCCGACCGGTAGCGCCGACGTCTCGGCGATGGGCTTTACGGTGTGTTGCGCGAAGTGACGCGGTTCCTGGCTTACCTGCGAACCGTTCGTTCGCAGGGTCCGTGGTAGCCTCTCGCTCGCTCGTGCATGACGCCGCACGCTGCCCACGAACCGATGAGTCTGCACGTTCACCGTAGCCCCAAGGTTGAAGCGCTGGTCGACGCGCTGCACCGTGAGCTTGCATGCAGCTGGCCGCGCGACCCGTTCGCGTCGGTCCCGGTGGTCGTTGGTAGCCGAGGCATGGGGCGTTGGCTTCGGCACGAGCTCGCGACCCGCGCGAAGAGCGTGGCCCGCATCGATTTCTTGTTCCCGCGCAATGCGTTCGAGGCGGCGGCGGCGTGGCTCCTCGAGCCTACCGACAGGGACAACCTCGAAGACGCCGTCTTCTGGGATGTGCACGCCGCAGACGACGCATGGTCCGGCCCCAAGCTCGTCGCCCGCGTGCTCGTCGCGTTGCGAGCTCGCATCGCCGAGCCTTCCTTTGCGGCAGTGCGGCGCTACCTCGGAGCGGAGGATACGGTCGAGGCTGCGCGGCCAGTGGGTCGTCGTGAGGTGCTCTTCGCGGCCGAAGTTGCGAGCGTCGTCGAGAAGCTCCACTACGACCGCCCGAGTGACGCGCTCCTGTGGGCCTCCGAACCGTCGAAGGCGACGAGTGAGCATCGCTGGCTTGCCGACTTGCTTCAGCTCCTCGAGGCGGAGGTCGCCCCGGAACGCCTGCGGATCGGTCTATCGCCGGCGGCGCGTCTCGCTCGTCTCCGCACGCGAAAAGGCCAGCCAATCGCGCGGACTCTTCACGTTTTCGGACTCTCGAGTTTGCGACCTGGCGACAAGCTTCGCCTCACCGAGCTCGCGAAACATCTCGAGATCCATCTCTACGCGCTCGTTCCCTCCCAGCAGTGGTGGGGTGACCTGAAGGACAAGCGCGTGGCCGTGAAGGAGATCCGCAAAAAACTCGCCGAGGCGACGCTCTCGAGCCTCGCGCGGAGCGAGATCGACCAACTTTTCACCCAGAACGACCAGCTCGCATCGAACGGCAGTCCGAGCCGTGACCTGCAGCTCTGGCTCGAAGAGACGAGCTACCTCGACGACCACGTAGACGATGAGGAAGGCGAGTTGCAAAGCGGAACGGAGACGCTTCTCCAATCGGTCCAGAAGTGGGTAGCTTGGGCCGCTCCCTCCCCCGTCACCGAGGCTCCGCCGTGGCGTGAGTTCGTGGGCTGTCCTTCGCTCGAAGTGCATGCGTGTCACGGGGAGCTGCGACAATGCGAAGCGCTGCGGGATGAGCTGCTCCGGCGTTTCGCGGCCGACACCACGCTCGAGCCGCGCCACGTGCTCGTGACGACGCCCGACGTCGCGACCTACGCGCCCCTCGTCGCTGCGATGTTTGGCCGCGCGAGTGGCGGGGTGCCCGCCATACCGGTGCACATCGCCGATCTTGGCTTGCGCGGAACCAATGCCGTCGCGGACGCCCTGATGCGCACACTGGAATTGACCGAAGAGCGAGTGACGGGGAAACTTCTCGTCGAGTTGCTCGAGCTCGAACCGGTGCGTCGGCGCTTCGGCCTCAGCGAAGCGGACATGAGCGCCGTGCGCGAACTGGTCGTCGATTCGGGCCTGCGTTGGGCGTGGGACAAGGGTGATCGCGCGGCGCATTCGCAGCCGGAACGTGAGCAAAATACCGTGCGTTTCGCACTCGAACGAATGGCGCTCGGCGTGCTCATGCCTGATGATGAGCCGCTTTTTTACCTCGACGGGATTGGCGACTTCGACCCCGCAGTGCCGTTCGACGTCGCCTCCCGTGATCGCGCCGCGCAATTCGGAAAGTTCGCCGCATTCTGCGATGCGCTGGCGAGGGAACGCGAGAGCCTCCGCATGCCGGCGACCGTGATGAATTGGCGCGAGCGACTCCTTCGCGCGGTTGATGCGCTGACACGGGTGGATGACGACGACGCCCGGCTTCGCGCGCAAGTCACGGATGCGCTGCGGCTTCGTTTGCCGGATGGAATCGGCGATGAGCTCACGCTCGACAAGAGCGGAGTCGTTGCGCTCATCGCGGACGCGTTCGACGTTCCCGCGAAAGGTGATCGCTTGGTCACTGGCGCCGTCACCGTCTGCGCGATGGAGCCGATGCGCTCGGTGCCGTTTCGGATCATCGCGATGCTCGGCTGCGATGACGGCGCGTTTCCGCGCAGCGTGAAGACGGCCGCGTGGGATCCGTTCGCGACCTCACGGATTGGCGAGCACGATAGGCGCACGTTGGACCGCCACTTGTTTCTCGAGACGTTGCTCTGCGCGCGCGATGGGCTCTTGCTCTTCGGCACCGGATTTGAGCCAAAAAGAGGCGATGAAATTCCTCTGTCCGTCGTTGCGAGCGAGGTCGCGGAGTTGCTCGTGAAAGGCACGGGGCTCACCCCGGACGACGCGAAAGCACTCGATTGGCCGACACGTCGCCATCCGCTGCAGCCGTGGAGCGAGCGCGCCTTCGATGTGCCAGCGCTCCCGTCGCGGGGTCCCGATGACGTTCATCGAGCGCGAACGACGTCTGAACGCTGGCCGTACGATCCCGTGTGGTTCGAGGCGCGACAAGCGCTGGTGCTCGCGCGTACGGGCGACCCTCGGCGAGCCGGCCTCGGCGCGACCTCACCCTCGGCGGTCTGGCCAAGCGAGTCGCATGCACCGACGGCACTCACCGTGGATGCCCTTGCAACCGCGCTCGAGAACGCCTCGAGAGAGCTCTTGAAGGGCCGCCTCGGCCTCGCCTTTCACCGCGAGCGTGATGACGAGGAAGTCCCCGATCGTGAACCGATTGAGCTCGACGTGCTCGACACGTGGAACGTGCGCGAACGGGTGCTCATCGAACTCGATTCACGCGCAGGAGACGGTGGCGAGGAGGCTCGCGCGCGTGTCGGGCGGCTGCTCACTCGCTTGCGGGCGGAGGGCGCGCTTCCGCTCGATGCGGGTGGCGCCGAAGTGGTGGCGTCCGCCGAGCGCGATGCGCGTTCCGTTCACACCAAAGCGAACACGATCGGAGGCGGCGCGCGTCCGTCGATCGTTGCCACGGTGCACACAGGCGGCCTCGCTGTCTCGGCCCACGCCGAAGATGTGCGCATCCTTTCCGAATCGGGGGACGCGGAGACGGAGCTCGTTTTCGTGTGGAAGACGGCAAGCAACGTGCCGAATGAACGCGCGCAGCTCACTGCGTGGCTGACGCTGCTCATTGCGCGCGCCGCGGGGTATCCCGTGACTGAAGCGAGGGTCGTGGGCGTGGACAAAAACGTGACGCTGCGCTCGACCGCATCGCGTGAAGCCGCTCGTGACTCCGTCGCGGAGCTCACGACGATGTGGCGTGAGATGCGAGAAGGACCGGTTCTGCTATTTCCGAAATTGTCCAAGAAGGCCGTCGAGGTGGCGGCTGGCAACCCGCTCGATTCGGCAGCGCAGGTGCTCGCGAAGTGTTCGACCGCGTGGGAAGGCGGCTTCATGGAGCGCGGTGCGAAAGACGACCCATGGGTCAAGGCCGCGTATTTCGAGATGACGCTTTCGGAGCTGCCCGCCGAAGCGATCCTCCGTGTGGCGACGCTCGTCTGGGGACCCGTGCTCGCCGGGCAAGCAGACGCAAGTGTGTCGAAGAGCCAGGGTCGCGCCCCATGACGCACGCGACGTGGAATCCGTTGGTCTCCCTGGAGCCTCGCCGCACGTGGCTCCTCGAAGCGAGCGCCGGGACCGGCAAGACGTATCAACTCACCGGGCTCTTCGTGCGCCTCGTGGCCGAGTACGACGTTCCTGTCGAAAAAATCCTCGCGATCACGTTCACGAACGCGGCGACGGCCGAGCTGCGCGACAAGATCCGTGCGCGCCTTCATCGGGCCTGCGAGCGCCTCGCGTCGCCACTCGCGCCGGGTGAGGATGACGGGGACCCGACAATCACCTACCTCCGGACGCGCTCCGACGTCGAGCGCCAGAGGCTCCGATTGCAGCTCGCGTTGCGGGGCTTCGACCAAGCGCCGGTGTCGACGATTCACGGCTTTGCGCAGCGGATGCTGCAGGAGCTCGCGTTTGAATCGAAGCAAGAGCTCGACCTCGAACTGCTCACGAATGCACGCCTCGTTCAGGAGCAACTCGTCTTGGATGCGCTCGCTTGCGTCTACGCGAATACTGGGCCGCGTGAGGTTGCGCTCTACAAGCGCGCGGGCTTCGAGGGAGACGCACTGCGCCGGGTCGCGGGGGCGATGTGCGGTGCCGTTGCGCATCGGGTCGAGCCGCACCTCGTGCTCGAGCCAGGAGTCGAGCTTGCGTGCGCCAGTGCCCAGGCCACACGCGTCGAAGCGATGCTAACGACGATGCGAAGCGAGAGCGGTCGCGCGGCCCTGCAAGCGTTGTGTGATGACCATGCTCACCTGAAGGGGCATCCCTCCGGACCAGACTCGCTCCGCAGGTGGATCCATGATGTCGAGGCGTGGCTCGACGACGGGGCCGACGCGACGAAGCTCACGCCTGGGGCGGCAAATGCCACGGCTCTCAAGAACTTGCGCGTCGCGTGGTTTAAGGAAAATTGGGGCAAATACGCGAAATCCTCTCCGCCGCCGGTGCCCACGCCGGAGCTTCACACGCGCCCGTGGTGGCCGCTCATCGAGGCGCTCGATGGGTTGTGCGTGGCGTCGCTCGAGTTTCACGCGGCGTTCGTCCCGCTCGCGGCCTTCGCGACGACCATCCGTGCAAAGTTCGAAGCGGAGCTCGCACGACGGAGGCAGCTCACCTTTGACGACATGCTCGCGAAACTCGCGGCGAGCATCGCACCCGGTACGGAGGGTGCCGAGATTCTTGCGGCGCGCATTCGTGAGCGCTTCGATGCGGTGTTCGTCGATGAGTTTCAGGACACCGACGTCGCGCAATGGACGGTGATCGAGGCTGCGTTTCACGGGCACGCGCACCTCTTTCTCATCGGCGATCCAAAGCAGGCGATTTACGCATTTCGCGGTGCCGACGTGAACGTCTACCTCGCCGCGGCAGCCGACGTCACGCGCGAGTCCGAGGACGGCGCAAGCTCCGTCGTGCAAACGATGGCGGAGAACTGGCGCTCCGATCCCCCAGTGGTGCACGCGATGAATCACCTTTGGCAGCACGCATCGAATGCGTTCGACAGCGGCGTGGCGGGCCCTGCGCCTGCCGGCTCATTGCAGACCGCAACGTTCGATTACGTCGCCGTGCGTCCGAACAAGAAAACTAGAATCGACCCAGCGGGTCCGGGTCTCGAGGTGCGCTGGATCGACGGACGCGTGCGTGGCGAAGGCGAAGGGGTTCCGCTCTCGGCGGTCGATGTCGACTTGACGGCACGGCTCGCGGCGGAAGAGGTTCACGCGTGGCTCGCGGGGCATCGTGGTGACCTCGTCGAGGCGCGGGGCAAACACGGCGAGAGCCTTGAGCAGCGGCGCACGCCGGTACCGAGCGATCTTGCGGTGCTCGTTCCAAGTCACACCCAAGCACGGGCGATGCGACGCGAGCTCGCGCGTCTGAAGATCCCCGCTGTCAGTGCCTCGAAGAACACCGTGTTCCAGAGTGCGGCCGCAACGTGGCTCGGCGCTTGGCTCGACGCCATGAGCAGTGGCGGGCGCGATCGTGAGGCCCGCACGGCTGCGATAACGCCGCTCGTTGGTTGGACGGGTGACGAGCTTGCCTGGTCCCTCGCGTTGGCCGAACGAGGATCTCTCGCCTTCGAGGAGGCTCAGCGTTGCGGCCGTCAGTGGCCGCCGGCGGACGACGCGGGCATGCCATTGGAGCGCGACTGGAACGCGTGGACGGATCGCCTCCGCAGGGCCGCCGAGCGCTGGCCGAGGCATGGTTTTG
Source organism: Polyangiaceae bacterium (assembly GCA_947475525.1). Lineage (GTDB taxonomy): Bacteria > Myxococcota_A > Polyangia > Polyangiales > Polyangiaceae > SYFR01. The sequence continues at coordinate 101,874 of CANJMI010000019.1, forward strand.
CGGGAACCTTTGACCGCGAGCTTGCCGAGTTGCGCACGCTGCCGCGGATCCTCGCGATGCCTGATGGCGAACGGCATGCGACCGATTTGCGGCATCTTTTCGAGCTTTTGCAGATTGAAGAGCGTGCGCGGCGCCTCGGGGCGGGCCCCCTCGGGGATTGGCTTCGCGCGCAGGCGAGGCTCGACGGCGATGGTCGCGAGCAGCGCCTCGAGAGCGATGACAACGCGGTTCGTATCGAGACGATTCACGTGAGCAAAGGTCTCGAATACCCCGTCGTGCTTTTGCCATTCGCATGGATTGGTAGGGGCGCCGAAGCGAAGGCTCATCAACCGATCGTGCTCCGCGCGGGACGAACGTCGAAGGTCGATCTGCACCCGTCAAAACACCCGAGACGCATCGAAGCCGAGGCCGCCGCTCACCAGGAGACCCAGCGCGAGGGGACTCGTCGGCTTTACGTTTCGCTGACGCGAGCGCGGCATCGGACGATCGTCTGGTGGGGGCCGGTTGGTAAGAATGGGCAACGCACCGACGCGACGCCCCTCGGTCGCTTGCTGATGCGCGAGCAAGGCGAACACGGTTACGACGCAACGCCGTTTGGTGACTTTAAGGCGGACCCGCAAGCGGCGTGGTCGCTCGTGCAAAGTCGCCTCGCGTCCCTGAAGGCGCGCGCCGAGGGCACCATCGAATGGACGGCCTGCGAGCCCCCACGACGCCCAGCGGCGCTGCTGGGTCCAGCCCACCGTGACGCGCACGCGCCGAGGTGGCCGGTCGAACGCGAACTGCCGCGTTTTTCCTCCCGATGGTGCGTGACGAGCTACTCGCGATTGGCGAAGGCGGCCGCTGCGAACGATCGCGATGAGCGCATGCGCCCCGACAGTTCGGAGTCGCACGTTGCGCCGACTTCAACGACGGACGCGTTTGCAACGACGGGAGCTGCGCTCACCGAGCTTGTGAAGCCTCCCCTTCGAATGCATGACGCGCCGCCGCGTCTCACCGCGGGGCACGGCACGGTGTTCGGGACCTTCGTGCACGAGGTCTTCGACGAGCTGGACTTCGCGAGTTTGCAGACCCCTCTCGCGGCGAGTGGCCCTGGCGCGCCCGTGAACGACGCGCTCCTAGAACGTGTTCGCGCGCTCGGTGGCCGGCACGGATTTGGACCGACATCGCGGGAGGTCGACGAGGTGACGGCGATGATGCCGCACTGGCTCACGACCCCACTCGACCCGCAGGGAGGCGCGAGCAAGGTTGCCGGTTTGCCCGAGTCTTTTTGCCTCGCGAGTCTCGCGAAAAAAGATCGCTTAGACGAGCTCGCCTTCGATTTGCGGCTCGGAAGTGGCACGCGTTATCGGCGCTCTTCGGACCTCGAAGCGACCGACCGTACGGTGCTCGATGCGCGCATTGGAGCTGTGGATCCGCGCCAAGTGTATGCGGCCTTGCGCCTCGAGCCGCGTTCGCCCGGGATCGAAGCGTGGCTTGCGTATCAGGAAGCCCGAGAGAAGTCGGGGGCGGCGCTGATAGGCAGCATCGTCGGCATCCTGACGGGCTCGATCGACCTCGCGTTTCGCGTCGATGATTGCGACGTGACGCGATATTACGTGGCGGACTACAAGACGAACAAAATCGAGGCTTGCGCGCCGGGCCACTTCACGGGGCCGTGGCTCGACTGGAAAATGACGTCCTCGGGTTACCTCTTGCAGTCGCTTCTCTATACGCTCGCGCTGCACCGGCACCTTCGTCTCAGGCTTCCGGATGCTTCGTACTCCTACGAGGAGAATTTCGGCGGCGTCTTGTACCTCTTCCTGCGTGGAATGGCGGGGCCGAAAACTCCCCGTTGTTCTGCCTCGGGCCACGCGCTCGGCGTCCATGGGCATCGATGGTCCGCTGAAGTGATCCACGCGATGGACGCCGCGCTCGAGGCGTCGGTGCCGGGTAGGCTCACCGCCGACGGTGCTTCTTCAAGCCTGACGAAGGATGGGCCTCGATGACGTTCGCGGGGCGTTTCGAGCCGCTCTTGCGACCGTTCTTGGACCAAGGCGTTCTGTCGGAGGCGGATGTGTTTGCGGTGACGCTCGCGGCGCCGCGTTTTGGCGAGACCGATCCTGTCGTCTTGCTCGGCCTGGCGTTCGCGGTGCGTGCCCCGCGTGTCGGACATCCGGCCGTGGAGCTCGGGCGCATCGCGTTGCAGGTCGCGGATGCGAGAGACCTGAAGCGCGGTGCGCTTGCCGATGACGACGCCGTCGACCTTCAAACGGCGACCGACGAGCCCATCGTGGCGCTCGCTTGGCCTGAGCCTGCGGCATGGCTCGAAACGGTGCTCGCGTCGTCGATGGTGGGCGAAGCGAAAGACACCGGGCGACCGTTCGTTCGACAGATCCTGCGGGCGGGGACGCTCGAAGCGCGCACGCTGCTGATGACGCGCCGCATGTTCCGCGAACAGGAGAGGGTAGCCGCTGCCATCTCCGCGCGAGCGAAGGCGACACTCGAACCCGAGGCGCGCGTTGCAGACCTCGAGGCCAGGCTCGCGGTTCTCTTCGGGGACGACGTCGATGGCGAAGCGGCGAATGCCGTACGCATCGCGGCCGCGCATCCGCTCGCCGTGATCATCGGTGGCCCTGGCACCGGCAAGACCTACTCGGTCAGCCGTTTGCTCGCTGCGCTGCTGGCGCCCGAGGTCGATGCTCTCGATGGGGCTGAGGCACCGGCGCCGAGAGCCCACTTGAAAGTCGTGCTCGCTGCGCCAACTGGCAAAGCCGCGGCCCGCATGCGCGAGGCGCTTCGCGAGGCGACGTCGGTCGATGCGAGGCCGGTCCTCGCCGTCTCTGACGCGGTGCGCGTGCTCCTGAATGAGCTGCCGTCCGAGACGTTGCATCGCCTGCTCGGTGTGCGCCCCGACGGGAGTTGTCGGCATCACGCTGCGAATCCGATCGCCGCGGACGTCGTGATTGTCGACGAAGTTTCGATGGTCGATCTCGCGAGCATGCGGCGGCTCCTCGAAGCGGTTCCGCCTACTGCGCGGCTCGTGCTTCTCGGCGATCGCGATCAACTCGCGAGCGTCGAGGCGGGCTGTGTCCTCGCGGATTTGGTCGACGGTGCGACGACGGGAGCCCTTGCCGCGCGACTCCAAACTTTCACGGTTTCGAGGCGTTTTGTTGGTGCGCCGGATATCGGCCTCGTGGCGGCGTGCTTGCAGAGTTACGAGACCGCACACGAAGACGTACCGAGAGGGGCCGGACAGGAGGCTTCGCGTCTTCGGCTCGCCGTCGAGGTGATGATGGGCCGAGTCCACGCGAGCAAGGAGCAGGGCGTTCGTCCCGCAGGTGACCGCGAACCTGGCCCGAGCCCCGCACGCATCGTGCACCTCGGTGCGGCCGAGGCGGGCCCGATGGGAGTGGCGCGCCCAACGGCGTTGCAGCTCAATGCTCTCGCGCGGCCTTACCTCGATGGCTACGCGGCGATGTTGAAGCCGCTGCGTGGCCTCGGCGGTAGGTGGGCCGATGCGCTGATGGAGCCGGCTACGCAGCTCGCAATTCTCCGCCAGTTCGAACGCTACCGGGTCCTTGCCGTGCACCGGCGCGGCCCGCTCGGCGTATCCGGTCTTGAGCGCGCACTCGCCGACGTGGTGCGGCGCTTCGTGCATGGCGACGGCGGCGAAGGCCGCTACTGGGTGGGCCGTCCGGTCCTCGTTACCGAGAACGCGTACGACGTGAAGCTGATGAACGGTGACGTTGGCCTCGTGTTGCCGACGCGCGATGGCCTCGCGGCGGTCTTTCCCTCCGAAGACGAGAGTGGCATTCGTGCCGTACGCGTGTCGCGGCTTCCCTCGCACGACGGAGCGCTCGCGATGACGGTCCACAAATCGCAAGGTTCGCAGTTCGACTCGATCGCGCTCGTTCTCGCGGAGCGTTCGTCGCCTATCCAGACCCGCGAGCTTGTGTACACGGGCGTCACCCGCGCGAAACAAACCCTTACGTGGCTCGGTAGCGAAAAAGAACTCGCCGGCGCACTCGGCGTTCGGGTCGCGCGCGCGAGCGGCCTCGCGCAATTGTTGGGTTGAGGCTTCGCGTTGCAGCTTGGTGCTAGAGCTTCGCGGCTTCGCTCTCGACGCGCTCCATCAACTCGGGGAGCACCTTCGCCTGCGCGCTCTCGCGGATGAAATCAGGTACGGAGGTCTTCGGTTCGGCGAGGACGCTGTACGTGACGAGGCTCCTCGTGCCCGCTTCGTCGAGCGCCTTCACCTCCCAGCTCCCTTCGTTCCGGGTGTAATCCCCGGACACGAGCTTCCAGCTGCGTTTCATCGAGCGCGGCGACTCTTCGTGGTGCGCCTCGGTCGTCGCGGTGAGGTTCGACATCGGGAACGGCACCTTGATGGTCACCTTGCACGTGTAGGTGTTTCCATCTTTCTTTAGGAGCTCCGAGGCGGCAACGCGTGGCAACCGTTCTTTGTAGTGCGCGCAGTCGGAGACGATGGCCCAGACCTTCTTCGGCGCGAGCTCCATCACCTTGCGGACCACGAATTTCGGCGTGCTCGTGCCATCGACTGTCACCTTCTTCACATCGACCTCGCCTTTGGCGGGCAGGCTCTCGGCGTGTGCCGCGCGCGGCGCGAGTGAGGTTACGGCGCCGAGCAGGGCGGCGGTGACGATGCCGAAGGACTTCATGTGTTGCCGCGTAGCATCGCGGAGCGTGCCCTTCAACGCGGGAGCAGGATTGCGATTCACAGTGTTTCGTCAGCCTCTCATCGTGCGCTCAATCGCCCGCGACGTCCCTTGCTCGTCCTATGCTCTCGATGAACAACGTCAGAAGAACCGATGAAAGAGGCTTAACGCCTGCGCCTCAAGTCGCTGAAGGAGGCCTTACCAGCCGCAGCCAAGCGCGTAGACGTCCCCTTGGACGGCGCCGAGTTCAGCGAGCCAAGTCGGCCAGAAATTCTGCGCGCGCTCCGCGAAGTCCGCGACCTCTGCGTCGAGGCTGGCGGCCTCGGTCATCCAGGGCCCTGCCGGGTCGATGCGCCCGTCCGCCTTACCGAGACCTGGCACCCTCGTCGAGAGTCGGTGTATCCCGGTGCTCTCGGCCCAGGGGTCGGCGGCGCTTGTTGGGGTGAGTCCGGGCAGGTTGGACCACGCCTCGATGAAGGTCATCTCACCCGTGTCGTTGAAGGTGAACTCTTCGTAAATCGGGCACGAGCCCTCGGCATAGTCGAACGATACGGTGCAGCGCGCGAACGGTTGCTCGGCGAATGCACGACAGTCTCGTTTTGGAATGGTGGAGGGCGCGTCTTTTCGAACGACTACGGCGGTATCGAGCAGCATCGCGCGTCCGTACCCGGTGAGACGTAGCCAGGGCGGCCACTCCCACCGAGCCGAGAGCTCGGAGTAAGTAGGAATGCTCTTCGGATCGGCGCTCACGTCGAGCGTATCGAAGTACTTTTGCGCCTGCTCGACGTAGTACTCCGGAGCCTGCTTCGGCGTGAGGCAGGTCGACGGCGCGCCTTGCCCATCGCCGAAGGAGCAGGTCAACACGTCCGAGAGCTTTTTCTCCTGGGGTGCGGGGCTTGCGCTGCAGCCGAACAGCGTCGGCGCGAGCACAAACCCGAGAGCAAACCTGTGCCGCCTCAGACCTGTCATCGCGTGTACGGTAACACGGCTAGCCTTGCTCCCGCAGGGCACCGCCACCAGGTTCGTTCTCGAGCGTGCCCGCGCCGAGGGCGCTGAATCCCGGGGCCTGGCTCATCGGGTGAGTCAGCGCAGCAAACGGTCGATCGACTCGAGATCCGCGAGGTCCTTCAAGCGCCCGGCTCTTTTCTTGTTGGCGCGCAGTTCACGCAAGCCAAGAGCGAACAGCACCTCGCCTTCAAGCTCGATCCGCATCGCCCCCGACCACGCGCGCGCAAAGGAAACACCCTCGATTGCGTTCATCACGTCGATACGAAGCGGCTCTACCCCCATGCGAAACATTTGCCGCCCCTTGGACATCACAGTTGGAATGGCGTCAGCCAGTTCGGGGAAGCCAAACTCGCGCACCGCCTTCGCCAGCTTCTTGGCATTGGCAAGGCTTGGTTCGACGAGCAAATCGAGGTCAGCCGTTGCTCTTGGAATGCCGTGCACCGCGAGGGCGTGCGCCCCCACGAGAAGGAAGCGCACGCGATGGCGCGCAAGCAATCTCAAAAGTGTGAGCCAGTCGCTGGGAAACGAGCCCAGGGTAGAGCCTTCGGCGGAGCGTCTCGACGAGCGCGAGTTTTTGGGCGGCGGGTGCTTGTCGCCAGAAGCTGGCTTCTTCTTCCTCACTTTGCTCCTGCGTGACGAATGCCCAAGCTGGCTGTTCCAACGGCTTACTGTCGACGGTTGACGGAGGAGACCCGCTCTCGGAGCCCGCGCCCCGCAGCCGCGTGGAATTTGTCGGATTCGACACTGCCAATAAGGCTATCACCTTCCGGTACCTGGCGCCGATGTTCTCGCGGCTAGACGTAACCGTCCGACGAACGAAGCCACCAACGCGCTTGCAGTTCGGTTGTATTGGTCTGCGCCGCTGTCGAACCATCGACGCCGTCGTTCGAAACCTCGAAATCCTGGGCGAGGCGGCGAAGCGCGTGTCGGACGGACTTCGCGAGCGCGCTCCAGGTGTTCCTTGGAGGCAGGTTACCGAAATGCGTGACGTCTTGGCGCGCGCCTACTTCGGAATCGATGTCGATCTCGTCATCGACATCGAAGCACGCACACGCTGCCGCCCAGCTGGATTCACCACACGGATAGGGACTGTCGGTACGTCAGTGACGACTGCCTCGCAGCTCTCAAGCAACTCGACACACGACCCAGCATGAGCCGCCGGCCGACTGTTGGGACAACGCGGTATCCGAGACGTTCTTTGACACTCTGAAAAAATTGCTCGCACTGCAGCCACCGCAAAATCACGGTAAAACGTGGCTAATCGTTGCTAATTGCATCGAAACTACTAGAGCCTCGTCAGGCTTCACTCGCACCTCGATTACGGCTCGCTCATCGACTTAGAAACCAACGCGTCACTCTGATTCACACAGTCAAATCTGTTCGCCAAATCGGTGCAATTTCATCTTGGCCGTCGTTTGCCTTTCCGCTCCGATGTTCACGCACACGAGTGCGCTGCGCTTCGATCCTCAAAGCCGTCTAGACCGTGGCGACTGTGTTGGGTGTGAGGAGTAGGTGATAGAACGAAGCCCGCGCGATCGCGACGATCGGGCGGGCTTTCGGCACCGTTTGCGTGCCAGACGCCGTCAAAGGCAGGGCAAGTCGCCTTCGCGTTCTTGTCTATGAGCTTGTCCGCTCCGCCAAACAAGTAGTCGTTGTCCACCCCTGGTGTCTTCGTGATGGGAGCTCCCGCTTCGGTGAATTTCGTCGAATCGTACCCGTCGGCGGTACCAGCGAGGCCAGCGAGGCGCCCGTAGGTGTACGCCAACGTGTCGCTCGCGTAGCCAGTGAGCTTGGGGTTCCCAGTGGGGTAGCTCACGAGCGTCATCGAGCCCGTCGCGCTGTCGCGGCACTCGGTGTCGGAGCCCGCGTTGCTGACAAAGCACATCTTGAGGTGCATCTGCCCAGCGCTCGCCTTGAGAGCGGCGACGAATGCGAGCGAGACGGCGGCGCTTCCGGAGCCGGTCGCATCGCGCGCGACCTTGGTGGCTTTGGTGTCCCACTGGCCGTTGCCCTTTTGCTGCCAGCCCGAAACGACAAAGTCGGTGGCGTTCGGCGCATCATCGCCAGTCGAATCGAAGATGTTCGCGACGAGCGTGAGGCCGCCGTTCGTCATGTCGCAGAAGAGCTCGGTTGCCGGCTGCGGCCCCATTCCATCGGGATCGATGGGGTAAACGCCGTCGGGGGTGCCGGGCTTCGCGGTGAGCAGAGCCTTGCAGCTCGCGGCGGCCGGACTCTTGCACGCGCTGCCCTCGCAGGTCTCTCCCGCCGCGCAGGCCTTGTCGCAGCCGCCGCAGTTGGCCTTGTCGGTCGATGTCGTGGTCTCGCAGCCTCGACGTTCCCGAGTTGGCGAGGACATCGAGTTGCTCGTGGATTGGGTATGTTTTTGACTCGGTACTGCTGTTTGCTTCTCCCGCGATTCGAATGAATCGAGGGAGAAGGTTGTCTTTGAGCGCGTGCTCTCAGGACGTCGCTGGTCGCCGCGTCCCAAAGCGGCATCGGCGTCTCATCGCGACGAGCGCGAGCGCGAGGGCTGACCACGCGAGGGGCGTGCTCTCTCCGCTCGAGGGGCCGGACGTCGCACTTACGGCGCACGTGCATTCGCACTCGGGAGTGTTCCCGACCGTGCCTCCGCCGGCTCCGGCAGCGGGCGCGCCACCGGCACCGGAGGTCGTTTCGCCACCGCCGGCGCCGCTAGTAGGTCCCACGCTGTTGGCCGTGCTGCTGCCACCTGCGCCCCCACCTCCGCCGGCTCCGCTCGGCAAGGCATTGAAATAGACGCGCACTCCATCGCTCAGCGTGTCGGGCGAGTACTGCGTGCCAATCCGTGCGCGCACCGCCACGAAGTAGCGGTGACCCTCGACCAGCGTCAGCCCGGCGAGCTGCGCTTCGTCGAGGGCACCCACGTCCGTCCACGGTCCCGCGGAGACGAAGCCGCCACCGTCGACGGCGTCCCGCACTGCCGCCACCTCGTAAGACTCAGCACCGGGCACGGAGTCCCAGCGCGCGTAAAGAGTGGACTGTGTGACGATCGCGTCGACGTCCGTCATTGTGTCGCCGTTTAACGGATCCGTATCGAGCACGGCTACCGGGGCCGCGACGTTGGCTTGCCGAAACGCATAAAGGTAGCCGTCGGCCGCGGACGCGATGAGGTCATCGGAGCCGTCGCCGTCGGTGTCCCCGAAGGCGACCGCGCCCACCGGAGCGCCAATCGCATGCGCAAACCTGAGGCCACCCGTGCACGCTTCAATGCCGTAAAGCCAGCCGTCAGCCGAACCTACGACGGCTACGGCCACCCCGTCACCGGCAAGGTTTTCGTGGATCGCCGGGGATGCGAGCTGGCCTGTCTTTGCCTTCGCGCCATTCGCTGAAGCGACGTTGGCGAACACGCTGCCGCCCGCGAGGGTATGCTCCGATCGCGTGCCCGCCGACGCTCCGCCGGCGACGATGCGGGACAAGCTGGACGGGGACGCCCATGAGCCGCCAAGCAGCATCCCGGCTTGCCCGCATCGTGTCATCGCACCGTAGGTGAGAGGCCTGTCTGCGCCCGTGCCCTGCCAGAGGTAATTCGACAAGGCGTGGTTGATAGTCGCAGGAGGTGTGTACCCAGCATAGAGTGTGACTTCGTACTCGCCGGCATTGTCAACGTCGTAAAGGATAGGCGAGTAGTAGTATCCACCGAGAGCACTTTGTTGGAGGACCATGCCGCTCAAACCATTGAGAACGATGGTTTTATTGTCGGCCTCGAGGACAAAGTCATCGGTTCCATCTCCGTTCCAGTCGCCGAGGGCGCCGCCCGGCGGTTGGCGGTTCCCAGGTCCGATGGGGGCTGCTGTCCAGAGCACCGCGCCGGTCGCGCCCGAGTACGCGGTGACCCGATGCAGCGTGTTGGTTGGCTCTCCGTGTTCGACGATGACGTCGGGTACGGTATCTCCGTTGAGCTCTCCGACGACCATGTCCGCGAGCACATAGCCGAGCGTCTCTTTCGACCACAGAAGCGTGCCGTCGGCTCGTAGCGCGAGAACGCGATCGTTTATCCCGAGTTTCCGCTCAAAGGCGAAGAGGCCGGGCTTCGCGGGGCTGACGCTCGTGTCGAGGCCGGCGACAATTTGTGCCGCGCGCGTTCGTTCACGAGTCCAAATGACGCTCGGAGCGTCCGCGAAGGATGCCTTTCGCGCGTCGAGGCGCTGGAGCGCTCCACGACTGTTGACGAGCAACACTCCCGGGGTCCCATCGCCGAGGTCTCCTACGATTGGGTAGTTCCAGAGTAAGCGAAACTGCCCGTCCGAAAAATAGTTGCCGAATTGCGCGCCGTAGCTCGTATTGCCGCTGACGGGCGCGAGACTCTGGTCGAGTACGTGAGCGTTGCCGTCCGACTGCGCGACGCCGACGGTGGCTTGGCCCCCATTGTTGACGGGCCAGACGGCGAGTAGGGTCGACGCCCCTGGTGGGGTGTAGTTCCCCGTTACGGCTGCACTCGCGCCCGAGTCACGAACGAACGCGAGGCTGCCGTTGGTCGTGTCGGTGGCAGCCACCTCCGCGGTGCCGTCGCCATCGTGGTCGAGTAGGACGAGGCGCTGACGGATCGAGCTTCGCTTGCCGGCGTTGACGTCGATGGTCGCGTATGTCGCATGGTTTGCTAGCGTCCAGCGTGCCTCGAGCTTACCGCTGACGCCCTTCTCAAGCCGCCATGCGGAGAGGGCGCCGTTGCTCTCCGTCAGGAGCGCGTTCGCCTTGCCGGCAAGAATCGGCGCGATACCCGCAGGCTCGGCGGCTGTGACCTTGGCGCGCTCGGCCCCCGTGGCCGCGTCGTACACGTACGTCGTCCACTCCGTCGGCGAGGTCTTTCCACCGAGCGCGAACTCGAGCTTGCCGTCACCGTCCAGATCACCAATGAAATTAGGTGGAATCCGAACGCCGCCGTCTTCCGTTCCGACCAACGTCTGCCACACCACGGTAAGTGTCGGGCTGGGTGACGCCGCGTACTTGACGAGGAAGGCTCGCCGTCCGTTGTTCGGAGTGCCGCTCGTGTCGTTCAACACACACAAGAGCTCGTCGAGCGCGTCGCCATCGAGGTCGAGCGGCTCGCACTGACTCGCTTGCACGGCGACCCCAAAGGTCGGCATCGTCGCGACAACCGCGCCGGTCGGTCCGTCGAGCAGCTCAAGATGGTCGCCCGTCCCGAAAACGAAGTCCGACTTCGTGGCCGAGCGCATGCGCGCAACCGTCCCCGACTGCGAGCCGCCGCAGAACTGAGCCGGCGGCGTCCACATCAACTTCGGCTTCGCAACGCTCGCGCCGCTTCCGGCGAAACGATACGCGACGGCGCTCTTTCCGCTGTTCAGCGCGCAACAACCACACTCGTGAATCACCAGATCGTCGTGTCCGTCACCCGATAGGTCACCGATTCGAATCGCGCTGAGCGTGCCCATCTCGCCGGGAGTCTCCGCCCAGAGCGTCGCGCCATCGCTCAGCCGCACGAGGAAAGCTTGCGTTCCCGTGTGAGCGACGAGCTCGGCGACGCCATCTCCATCGACGTCCGCGAGGCCTGCCAGCCGGGCCGCCGCCGCGCCGCCGAGGTCCTTGTTCAACCATAACGCGTCGCCGTTGATGGGCGACTTGGCGGACAAGCCCTCGGCGCCCGCGAGGACCACTTCGGTCGAGCCGTCGTTGTTGACGTCGATAAAGAGTGCGCCGCCGGCGTCGAGCGTTCCGCCATGAAAGAATCTCCAGAATGGCGTGGGCGTCACCAGCGCGGAGGTGCCGTTCGCCGCGGCCGTTCGGCGTGCGTTCTGACGCGCGGAAGGCCAATCCGCCGCGACGGGGTACGTCAGCGTCGCCAAGGTGAGGACGGTCGCGAGAAAAGAGTGCGATGGGTTCTTGAACGTCATGAAGGATGCGCCTTTCAACTCGAAGATGCCCTCAGACTGTCTGCTCGGTATGCGTCAAGTCAAGTGCAACGTCTCCGCGGGTTTCTGGCGTGCGGGTGTTGCGCAACTGGTGCATATCGTGCGCAATTCGACTGGGTGCCGCTGATGCTGGTTTCGGTCGAGCGTATCGGCGAGTCGGTATCCTTTGTGGGGCAGTGGATGTCGGTAGTCAGCTGACCCATCCCCTCAAATAATCCCAAAAAGCTCGCAGAAAATCGCATGTTCCTTGAGGACATCGGCGTACGCCGTCATGAGCAAGACGAGGCGATCCTCGCGGAGCGCGGGGATCGCTGAATACCAATAGAGCCCCTGACTGTAGAGAGACATTGTGCGTTCTTTGCTCGTGTTGGCCTTCAACATGCGATCGAGGCCACAACGC
>CANJMI010000020.1 GCA_947475525.1 Polyangiaceae bacterium
AGCACGACCTCGGGCGGCATGAGCACGACCGTCGCAACGTCCGCGACCTCGGGCGGCATGAGCACGACCGTCGCAACGTCCGCGACCTCGGGCGGCATGAGCACGACCGTCGCAACGTCCGCGACCTCGGGCGGCATGAGCACGACCGTCGCCACGTCCACGACCTCGGGCGGGGCCGCGAGCTGCATTTCGTGCACGTTCACCAAGTGCACCTCGGCGCTAAAGTGTCTTCAGAATCAGGCGTGCCTCAATGGGGCAAGCTGCACGCTCCAGAAGTGCGTGAGCGGAGGCCAACCCGATTTCGCATGCGCTCTCGCATGCTTCAACGGTGACATCACGGCGGCGACCGACGCCATCGGCGCCGTCACGTGTGTGCTGACGAACTGCGCGAGCGAGTGCCAGGGCGGCTTCGGCGGCTAACGCCCGAGCAGCCCGCGAGCGATGATGAGCTTTTGGATTTCGGTCGTGCCTTCGTAAATTCGCAGGGGACGAATGTCGCGGTACAGCGCTTCGACGCGCGTTCCCGAGAGCACACCGCGACCGCCGTGCAACTGGACCGCACGATCGATCACACGCTGTGCGCCTTCCGTCGCGAACATCTTCGCCATCGCAACTTCCATCGGCGCCCGCGACGATGACGTGGCCGAAGCTCCGGCTCCGGCGTCCAGCCCATCGCGTCCATCTTTCACCCACGCCGCGCGCGCCACGAGCAAACGCCCAGCATCGAGCTCCGTCGCCATCTCGGCGAGGTAAGCCTGGACGAGCTGTTGCTCCGCGAGGGGCTTTCCGAACTGGACCCGCGCCAAGACGTGAGTGATTGAATCTTCGAGCGCGGCCGCCGCCATTCCGTTCGCCGCAGCGCCCACGCTCGTTCGATAGGTCTCGAGCGTCGCGAGGGCGAGCTTCATCCCTTGACCGACCGCGCCGAGCTGAGCGCCGAATGGCACGCGACAATCGCGCAGGTGCAATTGACCTATCGGGTGCTCGAGGCTTATCGGCTGCGCAACGAGCTCGAGCCCGGGCACGCCACGCTCGACGATGAACGCCGTGATCGCCTTTTTCGGATCGGGCGCACCTTCGACGCGCGCGAAGACAACGTGGTGATCCGCAATCGGAACGTTGCTGATCAGGCATTTGTCGCCGTCGAGCACCCAGCTGTCGCCGTCGCGTCGCGCGCGGGTCATGAGTGAAGCGACGTCACTGCCGGCCTCGGGCTCTGTCAGCGCGAACGCGGCGATGCGGTCACCGCGCACCGCCGGAGTCACGTAGCGCTCGCGCTGCTCGTCGGTTCCGTACGTCGCAATCGGATACGTGCCGAGTCCCTGCACCGCGAAGATCGCGTCCGCCGTCGGGCACGTGAATCCGAGCACATCACGAATCACGACGAGCGCGCGAACGTCGATGCCCCCTTCGGGCGCGAGCCAGCGGTAGAGGTCGAACTCCTTGCCGAGCGCCTCGGCGATCTCACGCGGAGTGCGACCATGACCGAGAAGCAGGAGCCTCGGCGCGAGCTCGGCCATCGTTGCCGCGAGCTCATGGTGGCGTGCCGCGAAGAACGGCCCGCAGCCGACGCTGCTCAAGGCAACATGCTTCGCGACACTCACGATTCGCTCTCCGGAGCGCCGGAAAACTTCGGCTTCCGCTTCGCCTTGCTGGCCTCGTACGCCTCGCGAAAATCACCGTGCGCCATGCAGAGCGCCTGCGCCTGCGCCTCGGCCTCGATCGCCTCGGAGAGGCTCATGCCCGTCTCGCTCTCAATCATTTGCTTGGTCATCGCGTGCGCAAACGCCGGACCCGCCGCAAGCTTCGCCGCCCATGATCGTGCGAGCGGGAGCACGTCGGACTCGGGGACGACGCGATTGACGAGGCCGTATGAGAGCGCGGTAGGCGCGTCGATCACGTCGCCGAAAAACAAGAGTTCAGCCGCACGCCCGCGGCCGACGATCTTGGGAAGCAAGTACGATGCGCCCATGTCCGCGCCCGAGAGGCCGACGCGCGGGAAGATGTACCCGAAACGCGCGCCCTCGCTCGCGATGCGCAGATCGCAAGCCGCCGCGATCACCGCCCCCGCGCCGACCGCCACGCCGTTTACCGCCGCGATGACGGGTCGCCGCACTTCAACGATGTTCTGAATCAGCCGACCGGTAACCCGCGTGAACTCGAGCAGCCCCTCCGCTCCTCGTTCGAAGAGCTGGGCGATGATGCCTTCAACGTCACCGCCCGAGCAGAATCCGCGGCCCTTTCCGGTGATGACGATGGCGCGCACTTCAGGAATTTCGAGGGAGACGAACGTGCTCGCCAGCTCCTTGTAGATCTCGAACGTGAGCGCATTGAGCCGCTCGGGCCGGTTCAAGGTGATCTCGGCAATGCCGCGATCGATGTTGAGGTCGAAGGATTCAGGTTTGAGGGTCATGGAGTCTCCGAGAGAACGGCGGTAGCTTCGATCTCGACGAGCGCGCGCGGCTCGACGAGCCCGACAGTGCCAACGAAGGCCATCACCGGAAAGTGTTTGCCCATCACCTCGCGGTAGGCGAGGCCGAAGGCGCGTAGCTCGCGACGGTACGCGTCGAGGTCGACGAGGTAGGCGGTGAGCCGCACGATGTCCGCAGGTTCGCCGCCCGCCGCCCGCACGATGACGAGCACGTTCGCGAGCGCCTGCTTGAACTGCGACAACATGTCATCGCCGGCAAACGTGCCCGCCGCATCCCAGCCGATTTGCCCAGCAACGTAGAGCGTACGTCCGCTCGCAACGATGCCATTTGCGTAGCCTGGCGGTCGCGGCCAGCCTTCGGGTTGCACCACCTCAATCCGTGCCATGGCTCACCTCATCAGTTGCCCGCCGTCCATGGCGAGCGCTTGACCGTGGATGCTTCGCGCATGCTCGTGACACAACGACGCCACGAGATGCGCGACCTCTTCGGACGTCACCATTCGATTCTGTGGTGACATCGCCGCAAGCACCGCACGCGCATCGCCTTCGCTGCGGCCGGTCTTGCCAGCGATCCGCGAGACGGCTTGCTGCGCCATGTCGGTGTCGACCCAGCCCGGGCACACGGCGTTCAGCGTGACGGGCGTGCGCGCCACCTCGTGGGCGACCGCGCGCATCCAACCGAGGACCGCGTGCTTCGAGGCGCAATAGGCACTCGAGTAGGCGTAGCCCGAGAGCCCCGCATTCGAGGCCACGACGACCACACGCCCGAAGCCGCGGGCAATCATCTTCGGCATCAGCACCCGAGCGAGGCGTGCCGTCGCCAGCGCGTTCACCTCGAAGAGCCGCAAGAAGGTCGCGTCATCGGTGCGATCGTACGGCTTGCTCTCGGCTATCCCCGCGTTCGAGACGAGGATGTCGACGTCCCCCACGTGCGCGAGTGCGGCATCGATCGAAGCCGCGTCACCGAGGTCCATCGGCACCACGCGATGGCCCTCGCCGGGCAGCTCGAGCACGAGTGACGCGAGCGCCGATTCCGTTCGAGCAGACGCGACCACGGTGGCCCCGTCAGCCGCGAGGCGATGGCAGATTGCACGACCGATGCCTCGACTCGCTCCCGTGACGAACGCGATTTTTCCGGCGAGCGGCGTGCCTTGCATCGCATCCTCGTATACCACGCGACCGCGGCCTCTCCACGTCCTTCCCGGAGGGCAGTTCCGCTATGCTGCGCGCATGTTCTCGCGCTCTTGCCGCTTCATCGGCGTCGCCGTCCTCCTCGCGCTTGGGGGATGCTCCGCCGAGTCGGGTTCCGTCGAAGCGCTGTTCATCGTGCCGGACGCCCTGGAGACCCTCACCGCGGAACGTTTCCTCGATCACCCGTTCCCAAGCGATCTGCGGCGAAACGCTGATGGAACGGTGCGCTACGAAGGTTTTTACAACCCGAAAAACAACGCCCTTATCGCCGAATACGCGAACTATGCGAGCGGCCTTAGCGATGGGTTTTCGCCCCTCGCGGCGGGGCACCTCCGGTTCGCTGCCGAGCTCGATCCGTCAACCCTTCCGGCGACCCCTCTCGCTGCTCTCGCACCGGACGCCACGGTGCAGCTCGTCGACGTCGACCGCGACTCCTCCGACAATGGGCAGCGTCAGCTCGTCACCGTTTCGTACCGCGCGGCCGGCGGAGTGTACGTGCTCCCGAACACCTTGCGCTGGATGCCCGCCCTCGGGTTCCCGCTACGCCCTCACCGGCGCTACGCGCTCGTCGTCACGACGGGTGTGCGCGGCTCCGCGGGAGAATCGGTGCGCCCGAGTAGCGAACTTCGCCAGGTGCTCGGGCTCGAGCCCGCCACGGGAGCACGCGCCAAGCTCGCCTCCGAGTGGGCACCCGCAATCGAGACGCTCGCACGCACGGGCCTGCCACGAGAGGCCATCGCCCACCTCGCCGTATTCACGACGACCGACCCGACCGCCGAGCTTTTCGCGGTCCGCGACGTGCTGCGCGCAACGGTTCCCGCACCCGACTTCAACTACCGCGTTCCGTGGGCACGCGGCGATGGGAAGAACTACGTCGAGTACGTCGCGTCGTACACGAACGCCCCGAATTTTCAGGAGGGCGCGCTCCCTTTCGCCTCCTTCGGTGACGGCGGAGCATTCCACTACGCCGCAGGAAAACCAGCCGTAGTCGACACCTTCGAGCCGCGCTTCTCCCTGACGGTGCCGAACTGCCCGATGCCCGAGAGCGGCTACCCGGTCGTCCTTCACGCTCACGGAACTGGCGGTGATTACCGCAGTCATTTGAGCTTCGCGACCCAGCTCGCGAGTGCGTGCTTGGCGTCGATGGGCGTCGATCAAATCTTTCATGGGACGCGCCCCGGTGCTCCCGCCGACAAGACGCAGACCGAGATTTTGTTCTTCAACTTCCAGAATGCCGAAGCGGCCCGCACCAACGGTCGACAGAGCGCAATCGACGAGGTTCAACGTGCGCGCCTGTTCACCGAGACCCGCGCAACCATCCCCGCTTCGCTTGCGAAAGACGGCAAAGAGGTGCGCTTCGATCCGAAGAAAGTACTGTTCTTCGGTCACTCGCAAGGCGGGCTCAATGGCCCCCTCTTCCTCGCAGCCGACGACGGCGCACTTGGCGGTATTCTCAGCGGCTCAGGTGGAACGCTCGCCATCTCGCTACTCGGAAAGACCCAGCCCACGCCGAGCATAGCCAGCCTCGTGCGCATCGTGTTCCTCGGGCTCGGTCCCGATGACGACGAGCTCGACGAGTTTCACCCTGCGATGTCGCTTGCCCAAGCCGTCGTCGATCCGGTCGACCCGTCGAACTACGCGCGGCACATCGTGATCGAGCCGCGCCCCGGTCACGCGCCGAAGAGCATCTACATGACCGAAGGCATCAACGCGGACGGTGTCGGCGACAGCTATTCGCCGACGCGCGGCATCGAAGCCCACGCCGTCGCGATGGGCCTGCCGCTGGCCGAGCCCATCGTGTACCCGATAACCGAGCTCGCTTACGGCGGTCCCGGCACGATCCTCGTGGACGCGCTTGGCATCAAAGGCAACCTCGCGAACGGCGCCGCGACGGGGGCACTCGTTCAATGGACGCCGCCGGCCGGAGAAGATGGCCACTTCGTCATCTACGACGTTCCGGCCGCACGCGCGCAGGGCATCGCGTTTCTGCGTTCACTCGCCGACGATCACCCAGGCACCATCAAGAAGCCGCAATAGACGCACGCGGAAAACCGCCGTTAGCGCGCTCCCGGCACGCCCCCCGCGACGTCCTCGCCGGTTCGGGTGATCGTCGTCGTTGGGCCTTCGGCCGCGAGCGCCTTCAATGCAGAGCAGCTCTCATCATGCCCGTGCGCGCACGAGCCCTGGAGCATCGGCTCCAAGATGCTGCAACTCGTGGCGTCGCCGAGGGTGCACGCGCGCTTGAGCAACAGCACGGCGTGGGGAACGTCGCGCTTGACGGAATCTCCACGAAAATACGCGAGTCCGGCGGCTGTGCACTCGGACGCCTGTCCGGCTTCGCACGCGGTCTCACTCGGCACGGCTTTCACCGCGGCCCGCTCACGCTGCGCCTGAGCACTGAGCGTATGGATCCTGTCAGCTCCATCGCATCCGCGCGCCTCGCCCAGCACGCACGATTGCTCGAAGAAGCTCAGCGCCTGGGCGTTGTCTTGCGCGAGCGAGTTGCCTTGTTCGTAGAGGGCGGCGATGTTGTAGCAGGCCTCGCCATCTCCCTTCTTGCAGCCAGCGCGAAAATACGTAGCTGCAGCCGAAATATCGACCGCGCCACCTTCGCCAAGCAGGTGCATCACCCCGAGCTCACGGCAGCCGATGGGATGGTCGTGGTTGCAACTCCATACGAGGAGTTCTCTGGCACGCCGAGGGTCCACCGCGACGCCGACGCCATGCAGCAACGCGAGACCGAGGTTCGTGCAACCGCCGATGTTCTGCGATGCGCACGCCGTCTGGTAAAGTTTGTACGCCTGCGCGTGGTCCTCACTCGTTCCGAGGCCGAGCTCGTGCATCACCCCAAGCGAGCTGCACGCGCTCCCTTCACCTTGTTCACACGCCTTGGTGAACTCGGAGAACGCGAGCGGAAGCGTGCGCGGGTCGGCCGTGCGACGCAGGGACCGTTCGACACAGAACTGCGCGTTAAACGTCTTCGGCGAGGCGGGCTCGCGCGGCGGAGCGCATGCAGCGAGCGCGACCGATCCGACGAGCGCGACCACGCATAAAGGACGACTCCGCATCACCACTTCGGAGGCAACGGTAGGTGGATGCGCGTCGCCTTTCAAGGGGGGTCAAGTTGCACTGCGGTCAGTCGGGCTCGACAGCGCCGTCGCCTTGGGAAAATTCCGCGAGCATCTCCCGCGCCTCCATCTGCTCTTCGACCTCGGAGCCGCTGCGGAGGAACAACTCGAGATGCGGAACCGCGGCCGCCTTGTCGCCAACGGCAGCGAACGCGAGCGCGATAGCGAAGTGCGCGTCGCCGTCATGCGGGAACCGCTCGAGCGTGTCGCGCGCCTCGGTGATAGCCGCGAGGATGTCCCCGGTTTTTCGAAGCGCATGGGCAAGCCCGAGGCGCGCCGCCAGGTATTCGGGTGCTACGGCGACCGCCGCGGCGAACGCATCGCGCGAAGCTTCATTCTGGTTGAGCTCCCGCATGGCGACGCCCACGTGGTAGTAGGCGTACGCGTTGCCCGAATCGGCCACGAGCACCGTTTTCAATAAGGCGAGCGCGGCGGGTTGGTTGCCGTCGAGCAAGAGCTCGCTGGCCTCTTCCACGGCCTCCCAGCGCCGCTCATCGGTGGTGTCTCGGGAATCGTCCTCAATCATCGCGCGTGTTATGTCTCCACCAAGACGAGCGCGCAATGGTTCGAGCGAAGACCCGTATATCCTGGGCACGACTACCCGGGTTCGTCGTCTTCCTCGCGGCCGCGGTGGCCTTCCTCGGACCTGGGTTTGCGAAAGCGGGCGGCTTCCCGGCCCCACTCGACGACACCTACATCTACTTCGGGTTCGCGCGCGCGACCGCCCTCGGATCGCCGCTCGCGTGGGTACCCGGAAACGGTTTCTCGTCCGGTGCGACGAGCCTCTTGTACCCGCTTCTCCTCGCACCGTTTTGGGCCCTCGGCCTTCGTGGCGCGTGGCTCGGACTTGGAGCCGCACTGATCGCAGTGGGGGCGCTCGTCGACCTCGATGGGCGTATCGCTGAGGTGCTCGGCTCGAACCGCAACGTGCGCACCGTGCGACGCCTCGTTCCGCTCGCGCTCGTGGCCGTACCGCTGCTCGATTGGAGCCTCTTTTCCGGTATGGAGACCGCCCTCTTCGCCGCACTCCTCGGACGCGCCCTCGCCGCGAGCGGTCGAGCCCTAACGGCCGAGCCACACGAGCGCGCGCGCGCACAAACTCACGCCGGCCTCTGGTGTGCAGCCTTGCCGCTCGCTCGTCCCGAAGGCGCACTCGTCGCCGGTTGCCTCGGCCTCGCCGTCGTTCACGGTGCACGCAGCCTCAAGACATCGGGGTCCCTGCTGCGCGCGATGCTGCCGCTGCCGTGCGTGCTCGCGGCGCAGGCTCTCCTCAATCGGGCGCTCACAGGCGAATGGCAAGCGGCGGGCGCCATCCGCAAGCTCCTCACCGAACAGCCCCACGCAACCGGTGCGGACCTCACCCTCGAGTTCGCGAAGAACCTGGTCGTCCTGCTCCATCAGGCGTTTTTTCGGGCGTTCGGCGGTCAACCTGGGGCCATCGCGCTCATCTTGCTCGCCTTCTGCGCCGTCTTCCTCCCAGGCAAGCGGCGCCTCGCGGTGGCCCTCGTCGTAGGCTCGTCAGGTTCGCTTCTGCTCGTCTGCTTGAACGCGACCGCGCGATTTCAAAATTACCGTTACGCAGCCCCCTCGCAGCTGATGCTGTTGCTCGCCGCCATCTTGGGCGCGAGCGCACTCACGACCCGCATCGCCAAGCTGTCACCACGCGCCGGCATGTTCGCCGCACTTCCACTGCTTGGGCTGATGGCAGCCCCGCTTCGCGAGTGGCCGAAGCAGATTGACCACTTCGCGCGCGCGAGCCGAAACATCGCCGCACAGCAGGGCGAGGTCGCGCGGAGGCTCGCCTTGCTCGACCCAAGGCCGCGACGGGTGCTCGTCGGTGACGCGGGCGCGATTCCGTATCTCTCCGAGTTGCCCGCGCTCGATGGCCTCGGCCTCGGTGGCTACCATCGCTTGCCGTTCGCACGTGCCTCGCTCCATGGCGATGCGGCCGTGGTCGAGCTCATCGAGCGGATGCCGCCAGAAGAGCGTCCCGATTGGATGGCGCTCTACCCCGGTTGGTGGGGCGAGCTGCCGACGCGCTTTGGCACGCGGGTGGACTCGGTGCGCATCGACGATAACGTGATTTGTGCGGCCGACGAAAAAGTCATATATCAAAGCAATTTTGCTGATCTTTCAACTTCAGGAGACGACTCGGAGAGCGACCTCATCGAGGTGACGGACCTGGCCGATTTGGTCAGCGAGCGCGAGCACGAGGTGGCTTTCCCGCGCGATACCGGCGAGGTCATCCAGGCGACACGCGCCTTGGACGATGGGCGCAGGCGCTGGGATGGCGGCCGACGCATCGCCGCCGAGCGGACACTCACCTTCCGCGCTCGACCGAACCGCGAAGGGTCCGTGCAACTTCGGGTACGCACCGATGCGCCGCCGTCTGAAGTCACGACGACCAACGTTCGCGTCACCTCGACCGAAGGCTCGAGTTCCACCGTTCAACTCACCGCCGAGGCCTGCGTCGACGCCGCCCATTGGTGCGCACTCACCGCCACGTTCACGCTGCGCCAAGGCGACCGGATCGCGCTGACCCCCGCTCATGGGGAGCTGCGCGCATTCGCACTCGCGCTCGTGGCTCAACGCAAGTGAGCGAGCACGCGCTGGGCGATGCGGTCTTGCACGCGCGTGTCGTAGAGGAGCGCATTGTGCCCGCTCCCATCGAGGACCATCACCTCACCACCGGGTAAGGCGTGCGAGAGCGGGAACGGGATCATGTGGTCGTCACTCGCGATCACCGACAGGTGAGGAATCGAGGCGTCGAAGCGGAGCTCGCGCAAAAATGAGCTCCCAACGTCGAGGTCACGTGCAAGCGGGATCCCGCGGCCGAAGGTCCCGACCTTGACGCCCGCGAATGGCGAAGCGAGCGAGATCGTCTGCACCACGCGCCCGCGCCCGTGATGAATCGCGAAGTAGCGAGCGACAACGCCGCCCAGGCTGTGGCCAACCAGGTGGAGCCTCGCGGGAACGTCGGCGAGCCAATCGGCGACGCCCGACGCGACCTCGGCGATCGCGGGGCCTGGCGCGTAACTCATTGCCGCCGTCGCGATACCGTGGCCCTCGAGGCGCTCGCGCAGCGGCAACATGACGCCTCCGGTCGCGAAGAGACCGTGGAGCGTGACCACCAGATGGTCTTCGTGGCCGAGCTCGGGCAACACGGAGCGGCCGAGCCCGCGATGAAGGAGGGAGGCCTGCCGTACGTAAGCGAAGAGCTCGCGTCCCGCGCCGATCACCTTGTGCCGCAACACCGTCGGGTCCTCGCGACTACTTCGTCGATGGGTTGCTAACGGCCGGCTGCAACTCCACCTGCACTTCGGCGTGGAGCTTGCCCGCAGGCTGCCCACCTTTGCCGATCACGATATCGATAGGCCAGCCGAACTTCGCGACGAGCGGCGTTGAATCACTCGCTTTGCGGGCGAAGGTCGCTTGCCCGAACGACTCGAGCCGCAGCGTCTCAACACCGGCGGGAAGCCCTTCGGGTAGCGCCGCCGCGCTCGGCGCGTAGTGACGCACGTCGACCCCGATCACGAGGTCATCACCTTGGAGCTTCTGCACCGTCGCGGCGCGATAGCGAATGAGCTCCATGCCGTGAATTCGCGTGCGATCCGCAACAAGCCAGCTGGCTCCCGTGCCGACGCTTTCCTTCGGAACCGGAAGGAACACGAAGCCGAGTGATTGCGCGAGCGCTTCGAGAATGTACTCGATCTCTTTCGCGTCTTTGGAGGCGACAACCTTGAGCTCGGCGAGGCTGCCCTCAGGCGTCAGCGTCGCGGTGAGCTTCGAGCCCGTGAGCCTCGCGAGAAGCTTCCCCGCACCCTCCTGAAGCTTGCCTGGCCACTTGGGATCGATCTCGGCCTTCTTCACGTTGAGCACGAGCGTCCGCCCGGCGTCGGGCGCGGCCTTGGCGTCCGGTTTGGCGGGAGCGTCGTCACCGGCGACCTCGAGCGTGTAGAGCATCGCGGGTAGCGGTCCCTGAAACGCCGTCGCGTTGACGCTCACAGCGAGGCGCGTCCCTGCCGCGAGGCCCTTCGATGAAAGCACGAGCTTCGGCTCGGACCCCACGCTGACCATGGTTAACTTCGGGGGTGCACCGGAGGGCTGCTCGACGTCGCCGAGCCCCGCCGCGAACACGCCAGTCGCCGGCGGTCCCTTGCCTTGATCGGGTGCCGAAGGACCAGCGGAGCTCGCCCCTGCTGCGGCGATCGCCTGCTCGAGCTTGGACTTCGGTTTCGCCGAAAAGACCGCTCGCGCATCCGA
The DNA here is from genome assembly GCA_947475525.1 of Polyangiaceae bacterium. GTDB lineage: Bacteria > Myxococcota_A > Polyangia > Polyangiales > Polyangiaceae > SYFR01. The sequence goes on from CANJMI010000020.1 coordinate 11,014, forward strand.
CTTCGTTTTCTTGTCGGCACTGTCGCAAGCGGTCCCCAGTGTGACGAGGGCGAGCGCGGCGGTGAAGTGGAGGACTCGTGCCTTCATACACGTGGGTCTAGTGAATATCCGCGCGCGCGGCCAGTGGAGAGCATCGCGAAGAGGCGACGACGACCGCCTTACGCTGGGCAGTGCTCGGCAAGGAACGCGTAGCTGTCGTGCCAGCAGCGGCGTGCCTCGGGGCGCCAAACGAGGGCGTGAAAAGCGTGAAACTCACCGGGGTAGTACTGCGCGGTGTGCGGCACGCCTCGAGCCGTGAGTGCCTCGGCGAGACGCTGCGTGTCGGCGATAAGTGGATCGGCTGTGCCGCAAGCGGCGAAACACGGCGGCAGCGGACGGTCAGGCTGCACATCGCCCTCGAGGAGTCGAAGCGGATCGGCGAGCTCGAGCGTTGCGCCGTGCGATTCCGCATCTCGGCCGAGGTAGCCGCGCGACACTTCGAGCAGGCGGTCGTTGACGAACGTCGAGATATTAGGCCAACGACGGCGCAGCCGCTCGATGTCGGTGACTTGCAACACGCCGCAATACGGGAGCCAAGCACGCGGCACGACACCGTGGTCGAATACGCGCTGCGCGTAAGGCTCCTCGCGACGGAAGCAGGTGGCCACGGTCAACGCCGCGGTGAGGTTGGCGCCCGCGGACTCGCCCGCAACGACGAGCCGCTCGATGTCCCCGCCGTACGCTTTCGCGTTCTCGACGACCCAGGAAAACGCCTGACACACGTCCTCGACGGCCGCCGGAAACCGATGCTCGGGTGCCAGGCGGTAGTTGATGTTGAAGACGAGGTAGCCACGCCGCGCGAAGGAGAGCGCCATCACCCAGTGAGTGTCTTTCGACAAAATGCGAAAGCCGCCGCCGTGAATGTAGAGCACCACCGGGAGAAGCCCCTTGGCTGCCCGCGGCTTGTACACGTCGAGGGTGTGATGCGGCTGGGTCGGGCCCGATGCATCCACCGGCACGTAAGCGATGTCCTTCAACACCTCCACGCCGTGACGCTCGGGACTCGCCTTCGGATGCAGCTTTCCTAGCCTCGACGCGCCGTGAAAAAAGTTATCGAGCGCGGCTGCACCGGCGCGCTTGCGGAACCGCGAGCCGGCATCCTCCGCCTCTTGCCGCAACCGTCCGAGCGAATCAAACAGCCCGGCGCGGTCCATCACTCGTTCTCGGCGTCCGCGTCCGCGTCGGCGTCGGCATCGTCCACAACGGCGGCAGCGGCGCCCTTCTTCTTGGGAACATACTTAGGCGCTTCGCGTTTTCCGAGTCCGACCGCCTTTGGATGACCGTAGACATTCCAGGCGGTGCCAGCCGCGTCGTTTTCGTGGTCAAAACGCTCGGCATCGGGATCCGTCGACGGTACCGGCACGGGCGCGACGGGACGCGGCGTCTTGGCGCGGCTCGCGAGTCCCTGCTGCGTGTAGACCTTGCAGTCGCCAAGGATCCGCGTGCGATTCGCGGCACGGCGCCACCCGCTGCAACGGTCCCAAATTCGCTCGAGCGCGGTCATCGGCGAGACGCAGCCCGCCGGGCCGTCGACCCATATGGTCCAGTCGCCGAACGCCACACCGATGAAGTGCTGGCGGCATACGGCGATGCCGAGTTCCTCGGCCACGTCGCTTATCTTGCGACCTGCCTCGACCTCGACTTCGCGGTGCTCGTTGACGAACAGAACTTTCGGCATGGGCCGACGACTTCTCGCGCAACCCGGGCTGCGAGTCAAGCCGGTGGCGTAGGGTGCGGCTTGCGGAAGATCCGGAAAAGCAAACCGACGCTGAAACAGAAAAACGCGAACGCGAGCCCTGCGACCCCTGCGACCCACGCCGCGGACTTGGGATCCTCACCGTCGACCAAGACCCATCCCCTGCTCGAGGCGCCTACAACCAATGAATCGAGGGGCTGCGACAGACCGCGATACCGAAGCCCTAGCTCCCCCACGCGCGAGAGTCTGCCGGCGACGAGTCGCGGCGCGACGAAACGCATGCCCACCGCCGCTGGAACCGAATGTTCGACAAATCGCAGCTCGGCGGGGACCTCCGCGTCGGCTGCGTTCGCCGCGAGGACCAGCCGCCGTTCGGACTCGCCCAAACGACGAAACGCAATCGCGGGCTGACCTTCGAGCTCGACCTGCGCGCGTACGTAGCGGCCCACCAGTCGTTGCGACAGCTCGGCGGTTGCGAACCGACCGACATCGACGGGCGCGGCCGGCTCAAACGCGTAGCGTGCCTCGGCGTAGAGCGATCCGAACGCGGTAAGCGAGAGCGCCGCGTTCACGAGCAACACCGCCACAGTCAGGGTGCGCATGGGCCGCGGACCCGTCGAGCCGGGCCGAGGAGAAGGCATCAGGCCTCGGCGTGGGACTTGGTGCTGCGCGCCTCGGCGGTCGCGAGGGCGCCCGGCGAGCTGCGCACGGATGTCGGTACGGCCAACGGCGCTGCTACCGGGTCGATCGTACCGTCTTCGTGGAACCGACGCAGCTCGGCACTCGCCTCACGCAGCATCGCTTGCTTGACGTGGAACGGTAGGAACGTGCTCTTGAAGCCGGCCATGACGATCGTCTTGATGTCCTCGAGGGGCATGCCCATCTTCGAGTGGCAGAGCCACAGCTCGCGCGACACGGTGGTATCGGTCACGAGGCGGTTGTCGGTGTTGACGGTCACGCGCAATCCCAAGTCCAAGTAGAGCTTGATCGGGTGCCGTGCGAGGTCCTTCACGGCACCGGTCTGCACGTTCGACGAAGGGCAAACCTCAAGCGGGATGCGGTGATCGTTGACGTAGTGCAAGAGGTCACCGTCTTCACGCAACCGACAGCCATGACCGATACGATGCGCGCCGCATACGTGGAGCGCCTGGGCTATCGACTCGGGACCGTAGGCCTCACCCGCGTGAATGGTGCAGTTGATGTTGTTGTCGCGCACGAGCTGGAACGCCGCGCGGTGATGCTTCGCTGGGTGGTCGTACTCGGCGCCTGCGAGATCGAACGCGACGACCCCACGCCCCTTGTAGGCGACACAGAGCTCGGCCATCTCGAGCGAGCTGTCCGGCGAGATGTTGCGAATCCCGCATAGGATGAGGTTGGCCTCGATCCCGAACGCATCGCGCGCGGCGCGCAGGCCGGCAAGGACCGCCTCGACGACGCTCGTCAAGCGCAGACCACGGCGCGTGTGGAGCATCGGTGCGTAACGCACCTCCATGTAACGAATCTTCTCTTTCGCCGCGTCTTCGGCGAGCTCGTACGCGGTCCGAAAAAGCGCCCCTTCGGTCTGCATCACCATCAGCGTGACGTCGAACGCCTTCAGGTACTCGACCAGCGAGCCGCAGTTTTGGCCGAGATTCATCGCCCGACGCAGACCGTCTTGGTCTCGCGCGGGCAACTCGACGCCTTGCTCGGCGGCGAGCTCGAGAATCGTCTGCAGGCGCAGCGAGCCATCGAGGTGAACGTGCAGATCCGATTTTGGAAGCTGCTGGAAGAACTCGAGCGGAAGCGTCTCCTGGCTCATGCGGGGGGTATATCACGCCCAGGCTCGGAGGTCTGCGGCGCCGCACCCGCACGGAACAAGCTCGCCGCGGCCGCGAGGGTGATCACCACCCCGAGGAGCGCGTACATTGCACGTAAATCGCTGCCTCCCAGCGCTTGTTCGAACCCTTTGAGGTCCGCTCCAACGATGCGCTTATCGTCGATGTAGGTCGTGGGAAGCCCGGGCAGCTCGAGCGACTTGTAGAGCGCGAACTCGCTCTCGACCTTTTTCTTCGTGGCGAGCGCCCCCATGCACTCTTGGAACGCGACCCGCTCCAGCCCAAGCTCCCCGGCGAGCCCGACGATCGCTTCTTCGACGACGGTATCGGCCACCACGGCGGGGCGCGTTTCGTCGCCGAGCATCGCTCCAAAATCCGCGCCATAAAGTTTGTCTGCCATCGCTTCGCGCGAGGCTTCGGGCGCGCACACGTAAGCCCGCGCCGCAGGGTCCGCCGCCTTGTGAAACGGCAGCGGTGCCATGAAGCGAACAATTCGAAATCGATCGGGATTTTCGGCAATCCGAGCGTGCACGCCCAGGTGGAGCTTGCGGCAGTACGGACACTCAAAATCCGTGAACATGACGATGTCGGCTACGCCTTCGTGCTGCAGCGCGGCGAGCGGCGCGGGCAACTCCACGGTCACCACGGGCGAGCCACCCCACGACCAAGGCGCCGCGACAGCAACGAGCCCTGCGACGAGCCAGCCGAACCTGAGCAGCCACGGCTCGACCTCCGGTTCGCGGCGCGCCAGAAAGACAGCCGTCACGGCGGCGACGACGGTGCTCCCATCGACGAGCATGCACCAAGGGCAGATGGCTCGGACGACGATGAGCTGAATTGCCACCAATGCGAGCGCGAGCAACGCACCCGGAACCAGCAATCCTGCGAGCAATTTTGCGTGAATCGGCTTCGATACGATGAGCGCGGCGGCGAACAGCACGGCAAACGCAAGGAGGCCGATCGTCGGCAGGCTCACGCCGGCCACATGACTGAACGCCGACTGCTTGACGGCGGCGCAGCCTCCTCCGCCACCGCAGAATGCCGGCGCACCGTTTGCGTAATCGAGAAACAGCGCCGTCGAAGCGACCAGCGCCACGAGGAGCGCGACGCGCAGCAAGACTTGGAGGGTTCGCGTCACCATGAGCCTACGGGAAACTACTATGGCGCGCTCGCAGGTCAAATCGAGTAATACCGCCCGGTGAACCGGCTCGCGCATGCCATTCTCGAGCTCGTTGGCAACGAAACGCCCCCGCGCGCGCTCCACTTGCACGAACTCGCCACCCGCCTCGAGGTAAGCGACCGCCGCGTGCTCTCGAACGCGCTCGACGACTTGGTCGCCGAAGGGCTCCTGCGGCTCCGGCCAGGGCAACGCTACGCCGCGGCCGCGCTCACGCCTCCACCCGCACCTTCGGCCGCACGTCCCGGACGCGCCGTGCGACCGGGCTCATCCGTCGAGACCGCGCCGCGTGCCGTACCACGCGACCCACCACGCGACGTCGAAGGGATCCTCGCTTGCCACGCGCGGGGGTTTGGATTCGTGAGGGTCGGCGGCGGCATCGACGACGTGTTCATTCCGGCCGACGCCATCGGCGGCGCGATGCACGGCGATCGCGTCAAGGCCCAGATCGCGAACGAGTCGCGGCGCGGCCTCGAAGGCTCGATAACCGAGATCGTACACCGTGGCCGCAAGCGGGTCGTCGGCGTGCTCCGCGGGCGGCGCGGCGCCTACCGACTCGAGCCGGACGATTTGCGCGTGCGCGGCCCTATCGAGATCGTGTCCGACGAGGCCGACGGCGGCGCTCCGCTCACGCTCGAACCGGGCACCGCAGCGGTCGTCGCCTTCACGCGTTACCCGCGCTTCAACGAGGAGCTTCCGCAAGGGCGCGTCATCGCGGCACTCGGTGCTCCCGGCGAGCCCGATGTCGAGGTGAACAAGATCCTGATCGAGCACGAGATCGACGAAGAACAGCCCGAAGCCGCGGTTGCGGAAGCGCGCGCGTACGGTCAGACGGTCGATCCGGCCGAGGCTGCACGGCGAGTGGACCTGCGCCACCTGAAGCTCGTCACCATCGATCCGAAAACCGCGCGGGACCACGACGATGCCGTGTGGGTCGAGCGCGAAGGCCAAGGCGGCTTCCGCGCGTGGATCGCCATCGCCGACGTCTCGTTTTACGTACGCCCCGGCATGGCCCTCGACGCGAGCGCCCTCGGCCGTGGCAACTCCGTCTACCTCCCGGACCGCTCGATCCCGATGCTGCCGCACGACCTTTCGTCGGGCCTGTGCTCCCTCCTGCCTCGTCAAGAACGCCTCTGCATGTGCGTCGAGGTCGCGTTCGATGCGGACGGCCAGCCGAAGGAAACGCGAATCTACGAAGGACGCATGCGCTCGCACGCGTTCCTCACCTACGACTCGGTCGCCCGCGCGCTCGGCTGGAGCGACATTGCCGAGCGCGACCCCGAAGCCGACGCGATGGCGAGCGATTTGCTTGCGATGTGGGAGCTATCGAGCAAGCTTCGCGAGCGCCGCATGCAACGCGGGGCACTCGACCTCGATCTCCCCGAGAGCGACATCATCATCGACGACGTCACCCGCGCGCCGACCGAGATCGTCCAGCGAGCAGTCGATCCCGGCGTACGCAAAGCCTACCGCCTGATCGAAGAGCTGATGCTGCTCGCGAACGAATCGGTGGCTCGCTACATGCTGGAGCGCAACGTGCCGTCGATTTACCGAGTCCACGGCGCGCCGGACGCCGAAAAGCTCGACCGCTTCGGCGCACTCTGCAGCGAGCTCAGCATCGCCTTTGACCCCGAGGCCGCCGCGGATCCTCGCGCGCTGTCGCACTTCATGCGGCAACTCGAAGGACACCCGAAAAAGGGAACGCTCCACATGCTGCTGCTCCGCGCGATGCAGCAAGCCCGCTACGACACGACGAACGTCGGCCACTTCGGCCTCGCGTCGGACGCCTACCTGCACTTCACCTCGCCTATCCGCCGCTACTCGGATCTGATCGTGCACCGCATTTTGCGGCGCTCGCTTCGCGGCGAAAGCGTCGCTCCAACCGAGCAATTGCTCGCCGATCTGCGCACGGCGGCCCTCACCTCCTCGGAGCGCGAACGACTGACGATGGAGTCCGAGCGCGCCATCCACGACCTCTATCGCGCGCTTTACATGCGCTCGCGCATCGGGGAGATCTTCAAGGGCAACGTGGTGGCCCTGACGAGCAGCAGCCTCTATCTCCAAGTCACCGAGCCCTACGTCACCGTCAACGTTCTCTTCGACGATCTCGGCCCGGGCGGCTACGCGCTCGACGAGAACGGCTTGCGGGTGAGCGGCAAACGCTCTGGCGAGGTCGTGGGACTTGGTGATGAGCTCACGATCACTGTGTTCGATGTGTCGATCACGCGGCGCACCGTCTATGGCCGCCGCAACGGCGGTGGCGAACAAGCGCGGCCCCTCAATCGCGAGGAGCGTCGCGGAGGGGGTACGACCAAACGCACCGTGACGACGGGCGCCACCGACACGCGCGGACCAGCCAAGCGCGGCGCGCCCAAGCGCGGCGCAACCAAGCCCGGCGCAACCAAGCCCGGCACGACCAAGTCCGGTTCAACCAAGCCCGGCAAAAAAGTCGAACGCCGTCCCGAGGATCCGACGAAGCCCACGAAGGCCACGCGCGGAAAGCCGAAGCCCAAGGCCAAAGGCAAGCCGCGGATTTCCTCGAGTCACGGTGGACCGCCCGCCCGCAAGACCAAGAAGAACAACCGCTCCAAAGGTCGCTGACGGGGAGCGCCGCCCCGCAAGTTGTGCTTAGGTAGGGGCCGAACCTCGTGGCCTTACTCCTACCCGCCCTGTTGCTGTTGCTCGCGGTCCCGCTCGTCGTGGCGATGATGCGCGCGAACGAGTTGTTCCTGCTGCGTGTGGAGGGCGCCGAACTGCGTCGGGTTCGTGGCCGCATTCCGCAGCGACTCCTCGATGATTGCGCCGACATTCTCGGGCGCGCTGGGGTCCTCGAGCTCGAGCTTCGCGCCATCATCGAAGACGGCCGCCCCAAAATGTACGCGAACGGAGACGAGGAGCTCGCCCGCCCGGTTCGGCAGCAACTCCGCAACGCGCTCGGCCAATGGCAGGTCGCCGCGCTCCGACAAGCCCCCAAGTTGCGCGCCAGTCGGCTAACCTCGCGAGCCGGATGACGCCCCATGGTTGACAAGCCGCAGGACAAACCCCCAACGTCGAAGCTCGGTCGCTTCGCGCGGCTTGCCGTACTCAGCACCAAAGGGTTTCCGCTTGCCTTTGAAGGCGCGAAGCGAGCACTCGGTCTGGACCGCGACCGAAGCGAGGCCGACGACAAGCGCGCGGGTGAGCGGCTCGCGGCCGACTCGAAAAAGGCCGCCGAGGCGATGCTGAAGACGCTCGGCGAGATGAAGGGCCTACCGCTCAAGGTCGGCCAGATGATGAGCTACATCGACGGCATCGCGCCGCCCGGTTACGAAGAGAAGTTCAAGGCGACGCTAAAGAGCCTCCAGGACAAAGCGCCGCCGCTCTCGTCCGAGGCCGCCATCCAGGTGATCACCGAAGAACTCGGCGCACCGCCGGAGCAGATCTTCGCGGAGTGGGAGCGCGAACCTTTCGCGGCCGCAAGCATCGGGCAGGTGCACCGCGCTCTCACCAAAGGCGGTGACAGAGTCGCGGTGAAAGTGCAGTACCCGGGCATCGACAAGGCGATCAAAAACGACCTGAAGAGCATCCACCTGCTCGGCGGCATGCTCGGTCCCCTCGGGCATAAAACTCATGTAAAAGACACGATCGCCGAGCTCTCCGAGGTGTTCCTCTCCGAGCTCGACTACGCCCGCGAAGCCGAAATGGCGGATGTGTTCCGTCGCATGCACCAGGACGACCCGCAAATCGTGATCCCGCGGGTGTACCAGTCGCTCAGCACCGCGCGCGTCCTCACAACCGAGCTCTTGGGCGGCATCGGCTACCAGGAGAGGTGCGACACGGGCTCCGAAGAGGAGCGCACGGCAGCCGGCCTCGCCGTATGGCGCTTCATGTTCGGCTCGCTGTTGAAGCACGGCTACCTTTACGCAGACCCCCACCCTGGCAATTACCGCTTCCTCAGCGACGGACGCGTCGGCTTTCTCGACTTCGGCTGCGTGAAGTACATCTCCCCCGAGCTCATGCACGGCGTGAAACGCTACATGCGCGCCGCGATGGACGAAAACTGGGAAGAGTTCGACCGCGCCTGCGTGGAGGTCCTCGACTTCAAACCCAACGATCCGAGCTGGAACGTCTACCGCGACTACACGCTTTTTCTACTCGATCCGATTCGCATGGAGGAGTTCCGCTGCTCGCCCGAGCGCGCCCGCGAGGCGGTTACCCACATCGCCGCCGGGATGAAGAGCCTCGTGCTCAAAGAGGGCGAGACGCTGCCGACCATCCCCCACGTACCAAAGATGCCGCGTGAGTTCGTGTTCATGAACCGCCTGCAATGGGGTCTCGCGTCGGTGCTCGGCGGCCTCGGAACGCGCGGGCGCTTCCGTGAGCTCACCGAGCCTTGGATCCGCGGAGCCACCCTGCCGGTGCCGTAGCGTTACTCGAGGCCAATAACGGCACGGAATGGTTGACGGGAGGCCTACAACTCCCTAAAAAATACCCATGCCGACCCCGTACCTGTCCTCGGTCTCCGGACGCGTGCTCCTCTGCGCCTTCGCCTCGTTCATGCTCTCGGCCGCGGCGTATCTTCTCTACGGGAACATGGCGATCTTCGGGCTCGGCTTCCCGCTCGGCTTAACGCTCTCGTTCTTGGCCGTGGGCTTTGGCATGACCGATTACACGAAAGAAACCATGCTTTCGATGCTCGTGCTGCCGCCGGCGCTGTGGGGTTTCATCTACCTGACCGGGGAGTTCAAGTACCGCTCAGCGAACAGCTGGGGCTACGGCCTCGCCTTCCTGGGTGTGCTCGCTCTCGGCCGTGCGGCGATGGGCGGCGGAGATGCCGCGCATGAATCTCACCCGGCGTGAAGCGCTGCTCTACGGAGCGACCCTCGGGGGTGCAGCCATCACGGGCTGCCGCTCGAACGTTCCCGAACGCGAAGCCGACCTAAGCCGCGCCCGGCAAGCCGCCCCCGCAGCGAACACGCAGCCGCAACTCGTGACGGCTCGGCGTTCGGTCGATGGCGACAACGCGGACTTGCTGCGTCTTTTTCCGCAAGTGCCGGGGCAACACCGTGACCCCTTCGTGCTCCTCGATGACTTCCGAGTCGCGCCGCCAGCGGGCTTTCCGATGCATCCCCACCGGGGCTTCGAAGCGTTCACCTACATGCTCGACGGGAGCTTCCAACACCGCGACACGATGGGCAACGAAAGCGAGGTGACGAGTGGCGGGACTCAGCGTTTTACCTCGGGAAGCGGTGCACGCCACTCGGAGATGCCAGGGCGCCAAGGGCTCAATCGAGGGCTGCAGCTCTGGGTCAACCTGCCCAAGCGCCTGAAGGGGATCGCCCCAACGTACGGCGCGGTGCACGCCGCCGACTTGCCTATCGAGTCACGCGCCGGCGCGGTGATCCGCACGATCGTCGGCAAAGGCTCGCCGGTCGAACTGCAAACCGAAGTCGACTACCGCGACGTGACCTTGGCGCGCGATGCTCGCTTCGAAACGGAGCTCGCCCCCAAGCGGCAAGGCTTGCTCTATGTAGCCGATGGCGTCGTGCGCATTGGAGACATCGAGGTGCACGCCGGACACGCGGCGCTGCTCGTGGCCGGCTCGATCGACTTGCGGGCACTGACGGAAGCCCGAGTGTTTCATCTCGCGGGCCTGCCACACGATGAGCCGATCCTGCACCGCGGCCCATTCGTCGACTGAGTCGAAGCGCGACGGGCTCGGCGAGATCGGCGAGCTTTCTGCTCGCGCGGCCCAAGTTTATGCGATGGTAAAGCCATGCGCGCTCATCTCGTGCTGGCGATCGCCGCGGTCGCGCTCGTCGCGTGCAGCCGGAGCCTCCTCGGCCGCGGCGAATTTGGGGCGTTCGGTGAGGGCGGAAGTGGCGCGAATGGCGTAGGTGGCGGCGTACCCAACGGTGTGGGCGGCGGCGTACCCAACGGTGTGGGCGGCGGCGTACCCAACGGTGTGGGCGGCGGCATACCCAACGGTGTGGGCGGCGGCGTACCCAACGGTGTGGGCGGCGGCGTACCCAACGGTGTGGGCGGTGGCGTACCCAACGGTGTGGGCGGTGGCGTACCCAACGGTGTGGGCGGTGGCGTACCTGCCACCGAAGACTGCACCAACGCGCTCGATGACGACGACGATGGGAAGGTCGATTGCGAGGATCCGGACTGCGATGCGGGCTTCACGTGCACGCCGCCTCCGCCTACCGATTGGACGGGGCCGGTCGCGTTCTTCGAAGGGCCAGGCTCGCAAGCCGCTCCCTCGTGCGGGAGCGCGTACCCCTTCTTGCTCGTCGATGGCGTGGACGGCATCCTCGCCGCGAGCGCGAGCTGCCCAGCATGCACCTGTGGAGTCCCCAAAGGCGTAGCGTGCGACATCGCGCAGCTCCGGCTTTACGGCGCAGACGCTTGCATGGGAGGCGGCGGAACGCTGACCATCGCGGCCAACGCGTGCATCGGCTTCGTCAGCATGACCGACCCCGCGAGCGCGCAGTGGGCGACCGCCCTGCCCGGCGGAGGCGTGTGCTTCCCGAAGGCTTCGAGCCCGCCCGTCGTGCCACCCATCGGCTGGGAGCAACGCGCGCGCGTCTGCGGTGGAGGGAGCATCGGCGGCGGCTGCGGCGTGAACCAATGCATGCCACGCCCGAGCGAAAACTTCGGTAAAACGCTGTGCATCGCGCATAGCGGCGAGGTCGCTTGCCCCGCCGGACCCTACACCGATCGAAGCGTCTACTTCACGGCCGCAAGCGACTCGCGAAGCTGCACCAACTGCGACTGCGGCGCACCGACAGGCATGGTGTGCACCGGCAAGCTCGCGCTCGCCACGGATACGGGATGCACGGCGGATGTGACGACACTGACTACGGTCGGCCAGTGCGTTCATCTCGACCCCGACCCGACCCCACCACCCGAACCTTCGGCCTACAAAACATTGCGTAGCGTCGTCTACACGCCTGGCGCGTCGCAAGGCGGCGGCTGCAGTTCGGTGCCGAGCGTGGCGAGCGGCGAAGCGACGCCGATCGATCCCGTCACCGTGTGTTGCGCTCCGTGAGTGCGGTGCCGGGTCATGGCACGCACGCTCGTACGCCGCGCGCTCGGCTCCGCTGAGGCCGCTTACGGTTTGAAGGTCGCCTGGAGCGTCGCGGTGAGGATCGCGTGCACTTCGAGTTCTTTCACAATGTCAGCAAGTTTACTACTCGTCGTGACATTCGGAAGCGTCGCCACGTCGAGCGCGTAGAGCGTGAACACGTAGCTGTGCTCGTTCGGCGGGCACGGCCCCTGATAGCCATACTCACCGTTGTAGCCTTTGCTCTGTTTCGAGCCCGCGGGCTCCTTCGGCATCGCCACCTCTTCGACCGCCTTCGGCAAGGCCGTCACGCTCGCGGGGATGTCCCACACCGACGAGTGGAGGAGGTTGTTCGAGAGATCACGAAAGACGATGGCGAAGCTCTTCGTGTTGTCGGGCGCGCCCGTCCACGCGAGCGGCGGTGACACGTTCGCCCCTTTGCACGAGTGCTCAACGGGGATCGTCCCCATGTCGACGATGACGCTGCTGGTCAGCGTGAACGGACCTGGAGACGGAGCCCCGCCGCTGCCGCTCGCAGCCCCGCCGCTGCCGCTCGCAGCCCCACCGCTACCGCTCGCAGCCCCACCGCTACCGCTCGCAGCCCCACCGCTGCCGCTCGCAGCCCCACCGCTGCCGCTCGACGACACCACGGTCGCGGTCGTCGTCACCGTCGTCGCGGTCGTGAGCTCCGCCGCAGACTCGCTGCTGCACGCCGCAATGAAACCGACCGCCACGAGCCCCATGATCCAGATACGCATCACGGCCACTCTACACGACCGGCTCACGCGAGTGCCCGCGCTCGTTCACGTCACGCGCAACACTTCGTCGAGCGACGTCACGCCCGCCTTCACGCGCAGAAGCCCGACCTCGCGGAGCCGCCGCAACGACCGCTCGCGCACGTAGTCCTTGTAACTTTTCGAGGTCGCGCGCAGCTTTATGAGCTCACGCAACTCGTCGTCGAGCTCGAGCACCTCGAAGATCCCCGTGCGCCCCGAGTACCCCGTGTTGTGGCAGCGGTCGCAGCCCCGACTGCGCCGAATCTCGGTCCCCGCCGGCAAGACGACGCGTGATTCGTCGTGACTCGTCGTGATGTCGTTCGGCAGTTCGTAGGGGACACTGCACGCGCCACAGAGCACACGCACGAGGCGCTGCGCGATCACGGCTTGCAGCGCGTTGCCAACGATCCACGGCTCGGCCCCGAGATCGACGAGTCGCGCCACGGTCTCCACTGTGCTCGAGGTGTGCAGCGTCGAGAGCACCAGATGCCCGGTCAAGCTCGCTTGCAAGGCGATCTGCGCGGTCTCCGCGTCGCGCATCTCACCGACGAGGATCACGTCGGGATCTTGGCGCAAGATCGCGCGGAGCCCAGACGCGAAGGTGAAGCCCTGGCGCACGTTGGTCTGGCCTTGCGTCACGCTCGCGAACTCGACTTCGATCGGATCCTCGAGGGTCACGACGCTGAGATTCTCGGTGTCGAGCTGCTGCAAGACCGAATACAACGTGGACGTCTTGCCGCTGCCGGTCGGCCCACACACGACGATAAGCCCCGCCGACAAGGTCGCCAGGCGCCGCACCGCATCGAGCTCGTTGGCGTCCATTCCGAGGCGCTCGACCGAGATTAAGTTGTGCCCCATCAGCACGCGCATCACCAGATTTTCGCCGTGAATCGCTGGGAAAGTGGAGGCGCGCAGGTGCACGAGGCGCCCATCGTTCAGCTCGATGCTGAACTGACCGTCCTGCGGAAGCATGCGGATGGTCATGTCCATGCGACCGAGGACCTTGATGCGGTTGGCGAGGGATGAGGCGAGCTCGACGGGGAGGATCCCCTGCTCGCTCATCACGCCGTCGATGCGGAAGCGAATGCGCAATCCTTTGCGCCGCGGCTCGATGTGAATGTCACTCGCGCCGGTGAGCACCGCGCGTTGAACGAGGTGATCGAGCACGCGCACCGCGTCGAGGTCGGTGCTCCCTGGGGGGGCGGCGTTCGAGCGTAAGTTTTGGGTCATGATTGCCTCATGGAGCCGGGGGCACTTCGATCTCGCCGGAAACGGCCGACGGCGTCGGTGGCGAGGCGATGGAGGCTCGGGCCGTGGTGGTTTGACCCGGAGCCGCGACCGCGGCCTGAGCCTCGAGCGGGTGTGACGGCGGCACGACACCCCGAGCCGCGGAGCCACCGCAGCCCGCAGAAACCAGCAAAATAGCGAGCTCGCGATGCAAAATCATGGCGCCATGAGCCGAAGGCTTCGACCTAGGCGTCTCATCCTAAGCGAAACAATGGGTTTGCCGAGTCGTTTTGAAGCAGAATCGCAGCCGATGAGTCCGCGTACGGTCCTTCGCCTGGTAGTGCCGGAAACGGCCGAGGCGGACACGCGCGTCAGCGAGCCCCCTACCCGCTCGTCGCGCGGCGGGCATCGGCAGCTCGCGGCCTTCGCCGACGACGCCCTCGTTTCGCTCGCCGCTGCCGGAGAGACGGCCGCAGCCGAAGCGCTCTACCGACGGCACGCCCCCTACGCGCTGAACCTCGCGGCGCGCATTGCAGGTTCGCCGACCGACATCGAAGACGTCGTCCATGACGCTTTTTTGCGCGCGTTCCAACGATTGGACTCGCTCCGCAACCCGGCGGCATTCCGCACGTGGCTCGGGTCGATCGTCGTTTACGGCATGCGCTCGCGTCTCCGCCGAGAAAAACTTCGGCGGATCCTCGGCCTCAGCGAAGCGCGCGGCGCGCAGCCCGTCGACATCGACCGGATCGCCAGCCCGTCGGCTTCACCCGCCGTCCGCGCGGAGCTCGCGCAGCTCTACGCGCTCGTGCGCACGCTGCCAACGGATGACCGGATCGCATGGACACTGCGCTGCATCGAAGGCCATGAACTCGAGGAAGCCGCGGCCCTCGCGGATTGCTCGCTCGCAACCGTCAAGCGGCGGATCGCGCGCGCGCAGCGGTTCATCGATGAGCACTTCGTCGATGCTCGAAGCCCGAGCGAAACCGAGTCGGAGGGTCACCCGTGAAACCCTCGATCGATCCCTCGGACCTCGGTGATCACGCTATTGAAGCGCGCGTCGAGCGCGTGTGGGAGCGACTCGAAAGCAACCTGACCGGGGAGCTCGGCGGGCCGCGCGCTCGCCACGCATCGAAGCGCACCGGCTTCTACGTGGCCGCCGCCCTCGCGGCCGGCTTTGCGGGTGGCATCGGCGTCTCGAACTGGCCGCGCAGCCTCGGCCCCTCCACCCCGCTCGCCGAAAGCCGCGACGCGCCGCCGAGCCGTGAACCCTCCACCGCTTCGCCGAGCCTCGCCGCCGGCCGCCGAGCGGACACGCCCGCGCTCCCGCGTGACTCCACAAGCGGACCGCGTCCCCGCGCGAGCGCTTCCGCGCGACCCGGGCTGACGAACGCCGAGCGAGGCTCCAGCGCCGATGCCGCTCCGGCGTGGGTCGTCGCCTGTGCGAACTACGATTACGACAAAGCCTACGAGCTCCTCGACGCACAAGGTGGCGTCGGCTCCGCCCTTCAGCAGGCGACCAACGATCAGCGTCTTTGCCTCGCGAGCGGAAGCCGCCAGCGAAACCAGCCGGAGCTCGCAAAGCTTGCGCTCCAAGGCGTCGCGGATGACTCGAGCGATCCCGATCGTGCCGCCATCGCCGCCGCCCAGCTCGCCCGGATCTTCGAGGACGAAGGAAATACAGAGGAACAGCGACGCTACGAGCAGCTGAAGGAGATCCGATCGAAGGGGCGCCTTCTCTCCGAACCCGCGCTATGCGAGAAGCTCAAGGTGCAGGCTGAAGTAGGTGCGCATCGCACGGTGCTCGAGCTCGCGCGGCAATACGAGAACCAGTACCCAAGTGGCACCTGTGCAGCGACCGTCCAAGCCCTCGAGGCCGCCGCGAAGGCAAAGCTCGCGGCCGCTGAAAGCGCCGCCTCCTCGGCAGACGATGACGCCGATGGCGACTCCCCGGCACCGACCAACGACTGACTGCAACCGCGCCGCCCCGAGCTCCGCGCTTGCAGCAACGCGGTCGGCCATCGTGGCGTTCGCCGTGGCCTGGCCCGCCGCGGGACACGCCGCGCCCCCCGCGATGCCCAGCTCCGCACCGGTCGCCACCGTGGCCTCGGGCCGAGCGCCCGACGCCGGCGGCAACGTTACCGCCGCACCCGTCGCGCGTACTCGCATCGCCCTATCGCACGCCGCCGATAAGCGCCTCGCGGAGCTTCGCCTCCGCCGACTGCTCGCGATCGAGCTTGGCCGGAAGGTGCAGCTCGAGCACGAACAGACGGGCCCGCTTGGCGATGACCTCGTTCAAGTTTGGGTGGACCTCGCGGACGAACGCATCGCGTTGCAGGTGCGCCGCATGGGCCGGACACTCGCGCGGCGGACGGTCGATATTTCCGGCTATCCGTCCGAGGTCGCGGCGCGGATGGTCGCGCTCGAAGCATCCGAGATGATCCGCGTCCAGGTCGGTGCGCTACCCGCAGATCCGTGCGGCACCTGTCGGCTACGAGCCCAAGACGCGCCGAGCGAGCTCGCATCGTTTGCCGCACTTGGCAGCGCCGCGGTGCGCTTCACGCCGAGCGGTGACCTCGGCCTGCTCGCCGGGCCACGCCTCGAACTCGGGCATCAACACGGACGTGTGCGCCAGCTTGTTTACGGCGAGTGGCTCGTGGCCACCGACAGCGCAACCGACACTCGGTGGCTCGGTGCAGGCATCGGGATCGATGTGCGCATTCCGCTCGGAAAGACGCCTACACCCTTGCAGCTCGCCGTCGGCGCGCGAACGGGGCTGGCCGCGCTGCGTTCACGAGGCGCAGGCCCAGCACTCGACGATTGGACCGCGACCGCAACGACTCGAGTCGCCGCGGAGCTCGCCCTACGGCCGCACGTATGGCTCGGGCTCGCCGTCGAACCCGGGCTGGTCGTACGCCCGATCGATGACCGCGTCGCAGGCTTCACACTTGGCGGCGCGCTCACGATCGCCGCGGGCCCGACCGACTAGCCACCACCATGCTGCGAGGTGTGCCAGGAGTGGCGGGAGTAGCAAGGCGGCGCCGACCGAAGCGCGCAATGCACGCCCGAAACGCGCGGCTTTCGTGGTAAAATACTGGGTTGATGACTTCCAAAGCGCGCGTTCACGAGCTGGTGCTGTTTTATCTCGGCGCCGCTACCACCGTCGGCTGCCAGGAAAACCCGAGGCCTCGGGCGGCTAGCGGCGGCGCCCTTGAGCCTACAGCGCGCGCCACGCCGACCGTGGACACCACGCCAGCACCCACACTCATGACAGACAAGAGCTCGCGGCCGATTGCGAGCGCTCCGCCCACGGCCACCGTGGCTGCCAGCGCGGTGCCGTACGCGGTGCCGTACGCGGTGCCGTACGCAGTGCCGTACGCAGAGGGAAGCATCGGCGATCCCTGCACCTCCGAGAGTCATTGTGCCAAGGGCCTGTTCTGTGAGCGCTCGTTCGATGGCGCTCGTTTTCTCCCTGAGCCAGGACGGTGCGTCAGCGAGCACCCGGTGTACGAAGGTCGCCCGCTCACGATCGATGGGGTTCATTGCACCGCAGAGTCCCACCACACGCCCGGCTGGCTGCCCGCGCGCGTGGCTGCCGGCGGCGCCGCCCACCTCGAGAGCAACGACGACGCGACACCCCCGCAGCCAACGGCCGAAGAGCTCGATGTCGCGCTGATCGACGAGCACCAGCGGGCCAGCCTCGCCGAAGGGATGCGCGCGGCCGCGCTCGAGGAACACGCCAGCGTGGGGGCCTTTGCACGAACGATCTGCGAGCTGCTCGCGCTCGGCGCGCCGGCCTGGCTGGTGCAGCAGAGCAACGCCGCGCTTAGCGACGAGATCCGTCATGCGGCGGAGAGTTTCGCCTGGGCCACGGCGCTCGGTAGCATCAACGTTGGTCCCGGACCCTTGCCCGCCGCGGTCGCTCCGCTCCGATCGGGTCCCGATGCCGCGGCCGAGCTGCTGCGCGACGTGTTCCGAGGCGGTTGCGTCGGCGAAACGCTGGCCGCTTACCGCGCCATCGAGCGCAGCGCCGCGAGCACGACGCCTGGCCTGCGCTCCTTCTACGCGGCACTCGGCGAGGACGAAACGCGCCACGCGGCACTCGCGTTCGAGACAGTGCGCTGGCTGGTGGCGGAGCATCCTTCGCTCGCGGTCATCGTCGCCGAGGAGAAGCAAGCGTTCCTCGCCGCGGCGAGCGCAACCGACCGAGCCACGGTGGAGCCGCTGCTGGCGCTCGTCGACTCAAGCAAGCTCGCGTGAATCAGCCGTGACCCGATCCTGGCGATCCAACTCCGCGCAGATCGGTGCGTTGATCACGCGTACACACACCGACGCTCCGCCACCGCGTCTGCGCCCTGTCGGTCCTCGCGGCGGCTCCGCTCTCGTCTCCCGGCTACGTGGCGCTGGCTTCGGCGAACGCTCTCGCGAGGCGCGGGTGCACGAAGTCGACGAAGGCGCGAATGCGCGGTGCGACGTGTCGTCCGCCTGCGTGCACGATGTAGAGCGGCGTGGCCGGCGGCGCATGCGAGGCGACGAGGCTCACGAGGCGTCCCGTCGAGAGGGCTTCGTGCGCGAGCCCCGCGGGGAGGTGCGCGACGCCGAGACCGCGCTCGGCGGCGTTGCGAAGCACGATGAAATCATCGCTCACGAGGCGCCCGCTCACGGGCACGTTGACTGCGCGCTTTCCCTTTCCGAAGAGCCAGGTCGTTCGCACGGCGGTCCCGGACTTGGTGAAGCGCAGGCATTGGTGCGCCGAGAGATCGGACGGGCGACGCGGCGTTCCATGGCGCGCGAGGTACTCGGGGCTCGCGACGACGCGGTAGGCCGAGTCTCCGATGAATTTTGCAACGAGTGAAGAATCGGCGAGTGGCCCCACGCGCACGGCGACGTCGAAGCGCTCCGCTACGAGGTCGACCTGGCGGTCCGTGAGATGAAGCGAGACCTCGAGTTCCGGATAGCTCTCCAAAAACTCGAAGACGATCGTGGCGAGGAAGAGTTCGCCGAGCGGCACCGTGGTGGTGACGCGGAGTTTGCCGCGAGGCTCGCGCTGGCGCTCCTTCACGGCGGCCTCCGCGGCGTCGAGTCTCGTGATCGCGGCCTCGGCCTCCTCCACGAACGCCGCTCCTGCGTCGGTGAGCGCGAGCGTTCGCGTCGTGCGCAGAAGCAGCTGCACTCCGAGCTGCTCTTCGAGCTCCGCGACCTTTCGGCTCACGGTGGTCTTCGGCATGCCGAGCGCCCGCGCCGCGCTCCGAAAGCTTCCCGCTTGCACCACGCGCACGAGCACGAGCGCTGCGTTCAAATCGAAGTGGCCCATGGGCGGGACAGTGTATCCTGAAAACGCACTCTTGTCCCATTGCGGTGGGTAGTGAAAAGTGAGGGCTTAACGTCCTGCAACAACCCTAAAAGGCACCCGCATGAAGCTCCTCACCCCGACGAAGCTCGGCAGTATCCAAGTTTCGAACCGCATCGTGATGGCCCCAATGACCCGCAGCCGCGCGGATGTGGCGGGCGTCGTCAGCGAGCTGACCGTCCGCTACTACGCGCAGCGCGCCTCCGCGGGACTCATCATCACCGAGGCGACGAACGTCTCTCCCGAGGCGGTCGGCTACCCGATGACGCCGGGCATCTGGAGCGCCGAACACGTCGACGCATGGAAGCGGGTCACGAGCGCAGTGCACGCGGCCGGCGGCACCATCGTGATGCAGCTCTGGCATACGGGGCGCGTCGGTCACTCCGAGGTGCGCGGCGGCCGCACGCCCGTGGCGCCGTCGGCCATCGGCATTCAAGGCCAACAGCACTTCACGCCCTCAGGCCTCAAGGACTACGAAGTGCCGCGCGCGCTCACGACCGAAGAAGTCCGCGCGACCGTCGACGACTTCGAGCAGGGCGCAAAAAACGCAAAAGCCGCAGGCTTCGATGGCGTCGAGCTCCACAGCGCGTTCGGCTACTTGCCGCATCAGTTTCTCGTCGACTCCGCCAACGAGCGCACCGACGCGTACGGAGGGAGCGTCGAGAATCGCGCGCGCTTCGTGCTCGACGTAATGGCGCGCCTCGTGAGGGTGTGGGGCGACGGTCGCGTGGGCATCCGTCTGTCGCCCACGCTTGCCTACAACGGCATGGTCGACTCGGATCCCCTCGCCACGTTCGCGCACCTCATCGAGCAGCTAAACGCGCTGCCGCTCGCGTATTTGCACCTGATGCGCGCGACCCCCGACGCCGCGCGATTCCCGACTTGGCCCCAAGACACCATCGCCACTTTTGGCCCGATGTTTCGCGGACAGCTCATCGTCAACGGCGGCTTCGATCGCGACTCCGCCGAAGCGGCGCTCGTGACGGGCCCGGCGCACGCGGTATCGTTCGGTGCGCCGTTCATCGCGAACCCGGATCTCGTCCACCGCTTCGCGACCGGAGCGGCCCTTGCTCAAGGGGACCGCGGCTCGTTCTACCACGGCGGCGAAAAGGGTTACGTCGACTACCCCGCGCTGCCCGACAGCGAGCCGAAGGCAGCGAGGGGCTACTGGCTCGTCCTCGCGACCGTGGTCGACCCGGTGCAGTTCGGCAAGTACGCAGCCGTCGCGGGGCCCGTGATCGCATCGTACGGGGGCCGCGTGCTCGCCCGCGGCGACGTGGCGCAGGTCGTCGAAGGGCAAGT
Organism: Polyangiaceae bacterium; assembly: GCA_947475525.1. Taxonomy (GTDB): domain Bacteria; phylum Myxococcota_A; class Polyangia; order Polyangiales; family Polyangiaceae; genus SYFR01. The sequence continues at coordinate 31,440 of CANJMI010000020.1, forward strand.
GCCGCGACGGCCGTACTTCATCGAGTTTCCGAGCTACGTCGTCGCTCGCGCGTGCTTCGACTCGGCGGCGTACCAGGACGCCATCGCCCTGCGCGCGGGCGCGGCGCAGTTTGACATCGTCGTCGTCGAAGGCATGGCCCCGTAGCGTACCCCGGCGCCGCCACCGCTCCACCCTCTGACGGCCGGGGCCGCCGCCTACTTCGGCAGCGTACCCTCGCCGGCAGCCCGAGGGCGCCGAATCACGCCACCTGGTCCGTCGCGACCAGGTGGCTTTCCGGGTTCACTTGCCTTGGCCGCTCTTCTTACGCTTCGGTTTGGACTTGTTCTTGGCGCTCTTCGCCTTGTCGCGCGCCTTCTTGTGGGCGGCTGCGCCGCTGCCGCTGCTCTTGCCGTCATCGGCTGCCGTGTCCTGCTCACTCAGCAGATTCAGCTTGAGGTCGGCGAAGACGATGTTGCTGCAACTCAGGGCACCTTTCTCGTTCTTCTTTCCCTTGGCGCCGATCACGCAAGTCATCTTCCGGATAAGACCCTCGCCCTTCGTGAACTTGTGCGAATCGTCTGGCTTCTTGCCGGTGCTTTCCTCGAGATGCCCCGCGTGGCCCTCCACCAACTTGCCCACGAATGGCGGTTTGCCGAAGGAGCATCGCGACATGTCGTTGCCCATCGGGTCCTTCTCGAGCGTGTAGACCGTGGCGTTGTCGCTGCCTGAGAATGAAGTGTCTTCGTTGATGTGACCGAAGCCCTCCTTCCCCACCTCCGCGAGCTTGATGCTCATGGTGGCTAAAAGCTCTTTGCCTTTGGGGCTGAGATCAAGGTTAGCGGTGAGCTTCACGGGGTTGTTCCCGAACTCAAGGTCCTTACCCTTGTTTTTCCGCACATCGATGCTCTGGAGCTTCATGCCCCAGGTGTCGCCCTTGAGCGTGACGCCGCTGCAGTCCGACGTATAGCGCTGCGGGAGCTTGTCGTACTCGCTGGCCGCGTCCCACTTCTCCCATTTAGTGTAGAGAGCCTCGCACTTGCTATTGAAGTCGTTCTCGCAGCCCTTTGCGTTCTTGCGAAGGTCGTCGAGTTGCTTCTCATAAACCGAGACCAGATTCTCGACCGCGCCGAGTTTCGCTTTTCGGTTGTTCTCCGACGTTCCGAGCGCGAACAACTCCTTACTGCGCGTGATAAACTTGGTATCGGTGATGAGCGAAACGTGAGCGAACGCCACTTCGGTCAACTTATCGAGTTTCTCGTCTGCGGTCATCGGCGCGAGTGGGTTGCCCGTAGGCCAATCGGCCACAATGTCCTCGTAAGGGACGGCAATAATCTTGATGATCGATTTCTTCGCTTTCGTTGGGTACGCCTTGTACTCGCGCTCGAAGTCTTCGATCGTCGTCATGGGGAGGTTGCCACCGCTCGTGATGGCGTGAACCGTGAGGTTGGTTAGCTTGCTCTTGTTCGAGCTCTTCTTCGCGTAGTCGAACGCGGCATTCGCGCTGTAGGGACCATAGCTTCCGCTCGCCTTGGTGGCGGTCGAGAAGTCGGTCATCGCCGAGCTATCGCGGATCTCAAACTGGACAGTACCAAAGAACTCTGAGCCCTCTTGCATGCCAAGCACCATGAACTCACCGCACTTGGCCTTGAACTCAGAACCTTTCAGCTTTTTGAATTCCTCCTTGAGCTTAATGTCGCCCTTGATGAACTTTGGGGCATCGAGGCTCTTGTGAGTTGCAAGGATGGTCTGTGAAGTAAAATTCGTTTGTGTCTTGGAAAGAAAGTCGACCTTCGTGTCGACGCTTGCGCTCGCCACGCCCATCGCAACCTTGAAGCCGACCTGAACGCCGAGCGCCATTTCGTCGGCCAGCTCAGAGTTGCTGCTGATCGACTTCCACACGTCATCCGAACCGCCACCCTGACCGTCTTCGCGTTCTTCGCCAAACGTCACACAAACCTGGGGTTTGAACTCTTGCTCGACGCTGCTGTAGCCGCTGCCGTAGGAGGCCCTGGTCTTTGGAGGTGCGAGCTCGAGCGTACGGTCGGCCGCCTGCGCCGGCTTCGCTATTCCCGCAAACGCCAGGACCCCTAAGATGCTAATTAGTTTCGTGCGCATAGTGTCTTTCTACTACTTCCGATTGTCCTGAACGCGCTGGTCGTAAGTTCGCAGCGTGGGCAAAGTAGTCCGCGACTTCGGGACGTGTCAACGCGTTTAACCAGTGTTTCAGGGGACATTTTCGTGCTGTCGAGACGATCCGCGACGCACGCACCGAGGGCACCCTACGACGGCTCGATTGTCACTACACGCCGCAGCGCGCGCGTCAACGAAACAGGAGCATTCGCGCGGCGTAAAACCCGATGAGCAGCAGCGCGACCCCGACGGTGCACCCAACGGCCAGCCGGCGGTGCTCGACGCCGTCCGTGCGCACGTCATCGAGCGTGGGCTCGCGGCTCATCGGAATACCCAGCTGGTCGACAGAGACCTCGATCGGCGCGTCGTTGGCTTCGGCTCGGGCGTCCGGCGCTCGGTTCGTCTCTTCGGCCACGGGCCATGGGTAGCGCTCCTGTACGGCGCTCGCAAGCCTCAAGGCTTGTACGGCGGCTCGTAGTCGGCGAGCGACTCCGCGCGGAAGAACGCTCGCAACTCCTCAACCGCGCGATTCGCGCGCACGTCCCGCCCGAACACATTGTCGAGCTCGCCCGGGTCCCGCACGACATCGAAGACCTCGACGGTCTTGCCGACGTGGTCCTCGATCACCTTCAACCCGTCCGCCGTGAAGTAGACCTGCCGGAGGCGCCCTTCGGCAAACAACGGGGGTCGCGGCGCGTCGCACGACCGCGCTCCAACCGCGATCGGAATGAGGCTCTCCCCGAGGGACGACGCGGGCGTCGGCAAGCCGAAGATTTCAAGCACCGTCGGCCCGACATCGACCAGCGATGCGGGTGCCTCGCAGCGCACCGACCGGAGCTTTGGCCCCCATGCGATAAGCGGCACGCGGATGACCTCATCGTAGAGAGTCTTGGTGTGAAACTCACTGTGGTGCTCGCCAAACGCCTCGCCGTGATCGGCGCTCACAATGAGGTATCCGCGGCCTTTTGCGCGCTGTGTGATCTTCTGCATCACGCGCCCAAGCCAGGTGTCGACCACCTCGATCTCGGAGAGGTAGCGCTCGAAGCTCGTGCCGGTGTGGACGCGCCCGCGGTCGTAGGGCTCGTGGGGCTCGGTGAGGTGCGCGAAGAAAAATGTCGGCTCGTTCGCGCCGAGCTTGTCGAAGGCTGCGAGTAGCGGAGGCATCACCACGCTCGCCGGACCGTGCTTGCGGCCTTCGGTCAACATGTGTTCGACCGCGAAGCCGCGGGTCACGCCGAACTCTCCAGCGAGGAATCGCAGGGCGAAAAATCCCTCGGTCCGCACGCCGGCTTGTGACAACAGCGTCGGGACACGCGGCGTCGCATCGGTCGCGGGGTAATGAAACCGAGCGCTCCCTTCTCCGTGCAGGGCCCAGCGCTGCCCCGAAAAAGGGCGCCCCGAGAACATCGTCGCGAGGGACACCGAAGTCTGAGAGCCAGGCGACACGGCGCGCGGCACGTAGAGGCCCGAGTTTCGCAAGCGGGTGAGGTTCGGAAAGCGCGATTCGTTCGCAGGGTCGGCGACGACATCCGCGCGGAGCGCATCGACCGTGATGAGCACGACGACCGGGGCTGCGACGAGGGGCTTGCCGCTGGTCGCACGCGGCTCAACGCCGCTGGAAGGACGAACGAGAACGTGTTCCAATTCGGGCACGCTCGGCAGTCGCCAGAGCGCCCTCGCAAGGACCCAAGGCGCGACGGCGCCGCACTCGCGGTAGAGCTCGAGACGCACCTCGTTTGGCGGCGATAAGACCGTCCCGACCAGCGCGATGAACACAACGGTGGCGGTCACGCGGACGTGCACGGAGAGCCACTCCGCCACGGGCCTAGCAAAGCACGCCCCGAGGAGGGTCGCGGCCACCCAAGTGACCGCCGCATGGACGCTCGGGTAGTCATCCCGCAATGTAAAATGATTCGCAATGAGCGCGGCGGAAGCGTGCACCGCGACGAACCGCGCCGCTCCGGGGGAGACCGCGCGTGCCGCGTCCCCGAGGAGCTGCGCGGCGAGCACACCGAAGCCCGAACCGAACACCATCGCGCCGAAGAGGAACGTCGCGAACCGTCCTTCGAAGATGGCATTCGCTTGCCGCTCGAGGTGGTCACCCAATACCCAGTGCATGCCCGCGCTCGCCATCAGCCCAAACGCACACCAACCGAGCCACACCGCGCGCCACCGCGGCGGATTTGAAGCCCCTGCGTTTCGCGGTGCGTTCCAGCGTCTCACGGCCACGAGCAACGCGGGCAGCAGCGCCAGCCAGCCGGCCACGGTCAGCGTCGCGAGGATGTCGAAAAAATGGTGCTGCCCACGCACGCCCCAGCGCGCGGGTCGGCCGAGCACCGCCCACACCGCCACGACATTAACCGCCGCCGCGCACGCCGCACCCAAGAGAGGTGCCACGGCGAACTCCGCCGCTCGAGGAGGGGCCGTTCGCCACGCGCGTCTCACACGCTCGATAGAAGCTCGCGCCGTCATCATTACTCAATCGCACGATGCTGCTACCGGCGCCTGCTACCACATATTCGGGGTGACCGTCGAGATCGAGTGGACCTCGGCCCCGGCGCTTCGCCTGTGCTCGATCGCATAGTCGCTTGACCCCGGCGCGAGGCCGCTGTCATCGTAAATTCAATGGCCCGTGAACTCGCGATGGGGATCGCGTTGACGACCGACCCGGACACCTCTCGCCTGCGGCTCGCGCATTTCTGCGACGCCGTCCATCGAGCCACGGGCCTGCGCATCGTGAAGCAGGGACTCTTCCAATACCATCGCCTCCTCAGCGAGCTGGAGAGCGGGCAACTCGACCTCGTGTGGCTTCCGCCGCTGCTCGCGCTCCGCTCGACCGGTCAGGGCATCGTGGCTCCACTGGCGTTGCCGATCCGCCACGGCGTATCGACCTATTCGACCGCACTCTTCACGCGGCCGGACTCGCCGATAACGAACGTCGCCGAGCTCGTCGGCGCGAGTGCTGCCTGGGTCGATCCGCAGAGCGCCGCCGGTTACCTCGTGGTCCGCTCGCTCTTGCGGAGCCGCGGCGTCTCGCTCGAACAGGCCTTCACGCACAACACGTTCTACGGTTCGCACGAGGCCGTCGTCGACGCGGTACTTTCGGGCGCGGCGGATGTCGGCGCGACCTTCGTCTACCAAGCGGACGACACGGGGCAGACGTCGCCACCTGCGCCTTCGTCGCGAGCGCCCGGCCGCCCCGCTGCGCACAGCGCGGGATGGGGTGACCGCAGCGTGCGCGTGCTGCTCGTCGCAGGCTCGATCCCCTCGGACATGCTGGCGGCCCGCACGCAGCTCGAGCCCGAGATTCGCGGCGCTCTGCAAGATAGCCTCGTCACCGGAGAGCACCCCGAGGTGATCGAAGCCGCCAACGCGCTCCTCGGCGCGGAAGGGTTCATCGCAACCTCGCGTGAACACCTCGAGCGATTGGCGACGATCTTGAGTGCGCTCGATGCCGAGCCCCTTTCGGTTCGACCTCAGGCGGCTATCGTCCGCGGGAGCACATGAGCGCCGGTCCGGTTCGCGCGCCCTCGAGCGTGCCATGCGCTACGCTCGCAGAGTGACCGAACGGACGATCGTTTCAACGCTGCTCCTCTTCGCCAGCGCGTGCAACGCCGCACAGCCGTCGGCACCCCAAGCGCGGGTCGCGACGCCGGTCACGGTCACGCGCGAGAACCCCGCGGGGGACGCCGAAGAGCCCGAAGACGCCGCGCTAACCCGCCTGCTCCATGAAAAGGCGAGCGAGCGACGCGACCGCACCGGCACGCTCGCGACGTGGCTCCCCGATGCCGAACGCTGGCGACGCGTGAAGCTCTTCGGGCATCCCACGCGCGCCACTCATCGCTACGGTGACGAGCATTTTGCCCTCGATTCGCTCGATTACCGCCCCGCCAGCGGAGACGACACAGCCGAAGCGTGTTTGCAGCACTTCGTCGATCGCGCGCGCGACAAAGCCAATCGCTACGGTGTCGCCCTTGGGCCAATTGCTCACGGTCAAGGTCAATACGCTCAAGGCGTCGAGTCGAGCGTTCGCCGAGCCACGCCGCCCCCGCTCGCGGCCGCCGAGGAGTCCCCGCTATTGCCGAGCTCACCGCGCACACCCGTCGGAGCGCCACTCGGCCTCGCGTCGATGCCGTACGTTCGCGGCACGGGCGACTTCACCGCCGTGTTCGCACGCCACCGTTACGCGGGTGCCGTTGCCGCATACCGCTCCTGGCCCGGCACCTGCCTCGTGCATGCGTTCGCCGTGCGTGTCGGCACCGACGAAGGACTCGCCCTCAAGGTGGTCGATCGGTGGCTTGAAGAGATCGCGCCGCGCACGAGGTGGCTGCCCCGCTCGCGACGCCCCCCGCGTTTCGAGGACCGCTAAGCCGCAGGGCGCGGGCTCAACGCTGCGCCAACGCGAGCATCGCCGCGTAACATGCCGCGGCGCCACACCAGAGCCAGAACGAACGGGTCCACCCGTTGGTCCGCGCCCAATAAGGACCGAGCGGCACGACCACGAGCGCGAGCACACCTTTGTAGCGCGGCGACCGCATGATCAGTCGAACGGCAATCGCCACGTGGGTCGTCAGCAACACGGCGAACGAACTCACGAGCAAGGCCAAAATCCAACCGTCACGCACGGCCCCACCCTACCACCAACTCGCACGCCCCCGCGAAGTCGGACGCCGCGGGGCTCGCCGCGTTGTAGAGTCCGCGCCGTGTCTTCCGCCATGTATATCGCGCTGTGCCTGGTCGTTCCCGCGGTGTGGGGAGCGCTCTCGTATGTAATCTTCGACGCCATCGACCGACGGCGCCGTGAACGCGCATCGAAAACGACCGACGGCGCCTGAGGACGAGCGATGCACACGACGGTCTCCCTCGCCACCTTGCCGGGCCTCGTTCTCTTGGGGATTGCGGTGGGTTTCATCGCCGGCGCATTCGGCGTCGGTGGCGGATTTCTACTCACGCCGCTCTTGGTCGCGGTGTTTCGCGTACCGCTCGGCGTGGCGATCGGCACGAGCCTCTGCCAAATCATCGGCACGGCGACGGCCTCGCTCTTGCGACACCAAAAGCTCAAGCAAGGCGAGCTGCGCTTCGACCTCTTGCTCCTCCCTGGCGGCATTCTCGGCGTCGAAGGAGGCGCTCGGCTGTTGGAAGCCCTGCAGCGCCGGGGCGACGTCACGCTCTTCGGACACACAGCTCCCGTCGCAAACCTCCTGCTCGAATCGCTCTACGGCGCGACGCTTATCGGTGTCGCCGCGCTTTACTGGCGGCGCTCGAAACACGCGCAGCTCGACGGCGTTCGGCCGGGTCCCCTCGCGCGCCTTCGCTTCGGACCCTCGACGTCCCTGCCCGCGGTGCCCCTCGATCACGTCTCGACCATCGTCATCGCGTACCTCGGCCTCGCGCTTGGAGTGCTGAGCGGCTTGCTCGGAATTGGGGGCGGCATCGCGCTGATGCCCGTAATGCTCTACGGCTACGGCTTCCCCTTCCGCCAGGCCGCGGGCACAGGCGTGCTCGTGCTCGTCGTCACTTCGCTCGTCGGCACGCTGTCGCACGCGCTCCGAGGCAACGTGGATTTGGGGCTCGCCCTCGTGCTGATGACGGGCTCGACGGTCAGCGCCCAGTTTGGAGCATTGGCGGCAAAACGCTGGCCTGAGCGCGCACTCACGCGATTGAACGCGTTGGTCGTTCTCGCCGCTCTCGCCGCCATCGCGTGGGATCTTGGGCGGCGCTTCGGCGGCTGATGCGGGGCGGCTCGCTTGTCACAGACACAAAGGCTAAGCTGCGCCACCGTGCGATCTTCAGGAAGTTTTGGGGTTCCAAGCCTGCCACTCGGCGTCCTTGGCGGTGCCCTCGTAGCCGCGCTTCTCGGTCTCTCGGTGCGCGCGCCGGCCGACGAAAAATTCATGAAGGTCGCGGACGTGAAGCCCGGAATGAAAGGGTATGGCCTCACCGTTTTTCAAGGCACGAAGCCCGAGCGTTTCGACGTCGAGGTGATCTCGACCATGAAAAATTTTCGGCCGAAACAGGACCTCATCCTGATCAAGACCAAGCACCCTCGCCTCGAGGTCGCACGGACGGTCGCCGGGATGAGCGGCAGCCCGATTTACATCGAGGGCAAGATGATTGGCGCGTACGCGTACGGCTGGCTCTTCGGGGTCGAGCCTATCGCCGGCGTGACACCGATCCACGACATGCTCGACGACCTCGCGCGGCCAATCCCTCAAGCCCTCGCACCCGCGGCCGGACGCGCCCCGATGCCGGGAAAGCCCATGCCGCCGCGACGAGGGAAAAAGCAGGCATTTCTCGACGATGATGCCCCGAACCGTTTCGCCGGAGCCCCACTCGATTACGACCTTCGACGTCACGGCGCGCAAGTCAGCGAGCGCATGCGCGCGGCCCTCGCGGCCCCCGAAGGCACGGACCTCCGCGCCGCGAGCACCGACGTGATGATCTCGGGACTCGGTCCGCGTTCCGCACGCTTTGCCGCTGAGGTCTTCGAGCCCCTTGGCATGACGCTCCAGCAAGGTGGCGGCACGGGCGGCCCGAGCGTGGCGCCACCCGACTCGCCGAAGCGCTTCGTCGATGGCGGCGTCGTCACTGTACAAATGCTGTCAGGCGACGTTTCCACCTCCGGACTCGGCACCGTCACTTACGTCGCCGGCGACAAGCTCGTGGCCTTCGGTCACCCGATGATGATGGGCGGGCTCGGGCAATTGCCAACCGCGCTCGGCACCGTCCACTGGATCGTGGCGACCACCAACCGCAGCTTCAAGCTCGGCGAGCCGACCACCCCCCTCGGCACGCTCGTCAACGATCGCCAAGCGTCCATCGTCGTCGACCAATCGCGCAAGGCGCCCACCTTCCCCATCACCGTCGACATCCGCGGCGTGCCAGGCGCTCCGCACACGCACTGGCAGATGGAGGCCACGCAAGATCCGTTCATGGCCCCCAACCTTGCGGCATTGGCACTCGGTTCGGCCCTCGAATCCACCGCGGCCGAGCGCGGCGAGACGACCTGGCGCGCAACGACTCGCCTGACGATCGATGGCGGTCGCGTGCTGACCCTCGAGGACTTCGGCGCGGGCTCCGGCACGCCCCTTAGCCCGAGCGATTTTGCGCGCTCGCGACTGACCCGCGCCATGGGAGCGTTGCTGAACAATCCCTGGCAACTCGGCACGATCGACAAAATCGAATCGAAGATCGACATCATTGCGCGCCGCGACGTAGCGCTCCTACGCGGCGCGGAGCTGCTCGACCCCGAAGTCGATGCGGGCGGCAAAGTGCGGGTGCGACTCGTGCTTCAAAATTACCTCGGCGCCCTCCGCACCGAAGAACTCGAGATCCCGATCGCCCTCGCGCTCGCCGGTGAAACCGTGCGAATCGAAATCCGCCCGGCGTACAACGTGGACCGGGCCGCCCCCGCTCCCGAAAATTACCACGAGCTCGTCGACGTCCTCGATCGACTCGACTTTCCAGGCGAAGCGCTCATCGTCAGCTACACGCTCCCGAACGAGGCGAGCGCAGCCTTCGCTGGAAAGCTCGCGACGCGACTTCCGCCTGGTATGGCCGATAGGCTCGCCTCACGCACCGACTCGGTCGTGCCCGAGCTCTACGCGGCGCAGTGGCAACTCGTCGTGCCGACCAAGGGTTTCATCGTCGGGCAAGAGACCATCGACGTTAAAGTTCGCCACGTCCTTCGCTGATTTTCTCCGCTTTTGGAACACCAACTGGACATGAACTCCAAGCTCCTATTTTCCTCTGCTGTCGTCGCCGCTTCGCTCCTCGGCTCCGAGGTCCTCGCCGTCGGGACACGCCAATTTGTCCTCGCGACACTCGAGTCGTTCCAAGGCGGAGACCTCGCCGGCGTTTCGGTCGCCTCCGACGGCACCGTGCGTGCGGGGCTCACGCTTGCAAAACTCCCGATCGCCGACGCGAGCAGTGTGTGGGACTCGGTCGTGCTCACCGACGGCAGCGTGCTCCTCGGCACCGGCTCGGGCGGACGCGTCTACCGCGTTCAAGGTGGCAAGGCTTCGATCGCTGCCACGACGGGCGCAATGGCGGTCAGCTCGCTCGCCCTCGGTGAAGGCGGGATGGTGTTCGCCGGAACGTTCCCTGACGGCAACATCTTCAAGCTCGATCCCAAGTCATTCGCCGCGGAGCCCGCCGCGGACGCGCTAAAACCATGGGTCACGCTCCCCGAAACCGAAGACGTGTGGGACCTCGCGTACGACGCCAAAGCGAAAGCGCTCTACGCCGCGACGGGGCCCGAAGGCCGGCTCTATCGCATCGACGCCGCGGGCAAAGCCGAAGTTTATTTCGACAGCGAAGAGTCGCACCTCGTCAGCGTTGCGGTGGCGGCCGACGGCCAAGTTTACGCGGGCTCGAGCGGCAAGGCGCTCTTGTACCGCCTGAGCGGTCCGGGACGCGCGAGTGTCGTGCACGACTTCGAAGGAGATGAAGTCCGCTCGATCGCGATCGTCCCCGCCGGGCTCCCGCACGCGGGGGCCGTGTACGTCACGGCGAATGATTACCGCGGCGCGCTCCGCAGCCTGCGTCCGCAAAAACGAACGAAACTCCAAGCCACGAATGACGAGCAGCCCGAGCCGAAAGCCGGCAAAGGCAAGCTTGTGCGATTCGGAATCGACGGGGCGCTCGAGAGCTTGCTCGACGACAACGACAACCACTTCGCGACGCTCGCCATCGACGAAAAAGGCGCGCCGTTCGTGGGAACAGGTCATGACGGCAAGGTGGTGACGGTCGACGACCATCACGTTGTGCGCGTCGTGGCCGACACCGAAGAGCGACAAGCCGCGGCGCTCACGATCGCAGGCAAAACGCGCTTCATCGCGTCGAGTGATCCGGTCGTGTTTCACGAGGTGACGAGCTCGGGGGGGGCCGACGCCATCTGGACGAGCAAGGTCCTCGACGCCGGCTTGCGCGCTCACTTCGGTCGGTTGAACTGGACCGCCGATGGCGCCCTCGAATTCCAAACGCGGAGCGGCAACACCGAGAAGCCCGACGCGACATGGAGCGATTGGTCGGCCGTGCTCGCGCAACCCGGAGCGGTAACCTCTCCCGCGGCGCGCTTCAGTCAAGTTCGAGCGCGTTTTCGCACCGACGCGAGCGCGATCCTGCGCGAGGTTCGCCTGTCTTTCGTGACGGACAATGCCCGCGCGGTCGTGACGAGCGTCGAAGCCGGCGACCTCAAAGCCGACACTGGCAGCGCGACGGCGCCCGCGTCGGGTGCCGGACCCGAAGAGTCGAAGCCGACGGTGCGATTGCGCTGGAAGCTCGACAACCCCGACAACGATGAACTCCGATTTCGCCTTTTTTTCCACCCCGTCGGCAGCACGCGTTGGACGACGCTGCTCGATCCGAGCGAGGTGCTCACGAAGAAGGAGTTCGCATGGGACACGAGTGGCCTTCCGGAGGGTCGCTATCGGGTTCGCGTCGACGCGTCGGACGAGCTCGTCAACGCCCCGGGAGCGGCCCTGCAGCACAGCCTCGAGTCGTCCGCGTTCGTGATCGACAACACCGCGCCGGTGCTCTCGACCCTGACGCTTAAGGGCAACAAGCTGACGGGCACCGCGTCGGACGGCATCGGACCCATCGCGCGGTTCGAACTCGCGTTGGTCGGAACCAAGCCGTTTATTCCGCTCGCGCCGAGCGACGGGGTGTTCGATCAAGCAAGCGAGAGCTTCGATGTCGACCTCACCGCGCTCGTTCCCCCCGGCCCGCAACAGCTCGTGGTGCGGGCCTTCGATGCGGCGGGCAACCGCACTTCGGCCACCATCTCGCGCTGATCGAAAAAGCTGTGGACCACGACAGCGTTGTCGCGGTCGCACGAGGCGTACCCTCGCCATTCTGCTGAAATTCGGCGCTCTGCCGCGACGGCACGTTTCGTGAAACATCGGCGCGCGGATGCTACTGTTGACCGAGCCCGACCGAGCGACCGCCATGCGTTTTCGATCCTCCCTTCCAAGCCCACGAACCGCCTTCACCCTTGGCGTGCTCACGCTCGTGGCTGCCGGCTGGGGCGAGTGCGGCGGGTTCGCTAACTCGGCCGCGATGAGCAAAGGCAGCGGGGGCTGGAGCGTTACGACGGGCACCGCCGGAAGTGACTCGGGCGGCACTGTGATCCACGACGGCGAAGCGGGCAGCGAAACGGGCGGCCAAAGCGCGGCCCAAGCGCTGTGCGGCGAAGGCTGCACGCCGGACCCCACGACGAATGAAGCCTGCTCGCTCGAGCCGGTGCCGAATAGCGGCGCGGGCGGCGCGGGCGGCGCGGCCTCACCGGGTAACGGCACCTGTCAACTCACGGTTCTAGAGGGCAAGCCCCACGGGACCTGCGGCGTTCCCGGTACCGCAAGCGACGGTGCACCGTGCCTCTCGGTGCAGGATTGCGCAGCGGGCCTAGCGTGCGTGCAACCCGGAGTGTGTCGACCGTATTGCTGCAGTGACGCGGAGGCCTGCGCGCCTAAAAGTTTTTGCGCGCCTACAGTCATGACCGTCAACTCGCTGCAACCGAACGCGGACGCGCCGAAAATCCCGGTGTGCACGCCGACCGAGCCCTGCACGCTGCTCGATGACGCGACCTGCTCCATCCCTGGCGACACGTGCACGCTCGTGCGCGCCGACGGCACCACGAGCTGCCTGCCTCCAGGCGTCGGGAGCGACGGCGAAAGCTGCCCGTGCGCCGCAGGATTCGTATGCTCCACCGGGGAGAATCGCTGCTTTCGCCTATGCCACACCACGGTGGCTGAAGATTGTCCGAGCGGCTACCAGTGCAGCGGCGGAAGCAAGCCCTACCCCACCGGTTTCGGCGTCTGCGTGATGCTTTAACGCACGGCACAACGCACAAAACAACGCAGGCCTCCGCGTTCCCGTTCGCCGCGCGACAAAATGATGAAGGCCGACACCTCGGTGCCGGCCTTCGCTCGGATCGTCGCCCTAGAGGCGTCGATCGCGCGTCAGCTCACTTCGCGCCGCCCGCGCCGCCGCCGCCGCCCGCGCCGCCCGAGAGGCCCTCTTCGCAGCTGCTCTTGAAGGTCGCGTTGAGGCCCTTCAGCGTGCCGACCGTGCCCTTGCAGTTCGCGCCATCGACGAGAGCCGCCAACGCAGGCTGCTCTTTGCAGCTGGCTTCGCAGCCGTTGTCCATCGAGCCCTTGACGAAGGTGTTGACCTCTTCGCCGCCTTTGAAGCCCGGGCAGAGTTGGGCTGAGCCGTCCTTCTCGAGGCCGCAGTTGTAGAGCGTCGCACAGACGGTCGCACAAGGGCTCACGCCGCCCGCGCCGCCCGCGCCGCCCGCGCCGGAAGTCGCCACGGTGGAGTTGCTGCTGCTGACGGTGGTGGTCGCCGTGCTGGACGAGGTTGGGGTGGTGTCATCGCTGTCGCTGCAAGCCACGGCCGAAACCGCAGCGCCCGCGAGCAACATCCCGAAAAAAATACGAGCAGTCGTGTTCATCGATGAAATCTCCAAGCTAGAGTGAGAGAGCAGCGAAGCGGAACGCGTCGGCCACCCAAGTGTGTTTCTATAGCTCACCCTGCGGAAAAGGCCAGTCTTTCGAGCGTGCCGCGCGCCTCGGCATCAGCCGGCAGGACGGCGAATCATCACGTTACCGAGCACGAGCAGATCCATCTTCGTGCGAAGGAAGCACGCGAGCGCTTCCCCGGGACGGCAGACGACGGGCTCGTTCTCGTTGAACGACGTGTTGAGCACCATCGGCACTCCAGTCGTGTCGGCGAAGGCCTTGATCAGGCGGTGGTAGCGGGCGTTCTCGGACGCGGCGACGGTCTGCAACCGACCCGTACCGTCGACGTGCGTGACCGCGGGAATTTGTGAGCGTTTTTCCTCACGGATTGGAAAAACCTGCATCATGAACGGCACGTCGTCGTCGTCTTCGAACCACTCGGAGACGGCCTCACGGAGGACGCTCGGCGCGAACGGGCGGAACGACTCGCGCCGCTTGATTTTCGCGTTCAATATCTCCTTCATGTCGGCACGCCGGGGGTCGCACACGATCGACCGGTTGCCGAGGGCGCGTGGCCCCCACTCCATTCGCCCTTGAAACCAACCGACGACCTGCCCGTCGGCGATACTCTCGGCCGTGCGGCGGCAAAGCTCCCCTTCGTCGGCGATGCGCTCGACGACGCACCCCGCAGCGTCCAGCGCGGCGCGGTGCTCAGTCATACACGCATCGACATCGGCTTCACTCGCGGACGGGCCCCATGCCGCGTGATTCATCACGAAACGGTCACCCAACCCGAGGTCGTGCCACACCGCGAACGCCGCACCGAGAGCCCCTCCGGCATCACCCGCGGCGGACTGAATGTAGATCCGCTTGAATGGCGTGCGGCGCCGAACCTTGCCGTTCGCGACCGAGTTGTAGCCACAGCCGCCGGCGATCGCGAGAGCGTCGGAGCCGACGCGCCCTCGGTAGTTTCGCGAGAGCGCATTCAACAGGTGAAAGAAACACTCTTCGTAACGAGCCTGCGCCGATCGCGCGAGGTCGAAGTGAGCTTGCGCAAGCGGCTCACCCGACTTGCGGCGCGGCCCCAGCATCTCCACGAGCGCGCCGGTGAAGAGGTCTCCGAACTCGGGCGAGCCGCCCTTCCACTCAAACTCGATCGCGGCTGTGTGGTGCTGAAAGTAACGAAGATCGAGCTCGAAACGACCATCGGGCAACGTGCGGACGATGCGACGCATCTCGTCCATTCGGGTCGGCTTGCCGTAAGGCGCAAGACCCATCACTTTGTATTCATCGCCGTAGTTCGGAAAGCCGAGGTACTGTGTAATCGCCGTATAAAATGCGCCGAGTGAATGCGGGAAGTACACGCATTCGTCGACCGAAACCTGACTTCCCTCGCAGTAGCCCCATGCCGCGGAGGCGAAGTCACCGAAGCCATCGACACTGACGGCGACGCAGCGCTCGAACGGCGACACGAGCGCCGCCGAAGCGAGGTGCGCCCGATGGTGCTCGACGTGATGCACGGTGGCCCGCAGGCGTTGCCCCGGAAAGGCGCGCTCGAGTTCTTCACCGACGGACACGACCTTCGCGCGGTTCTTCAGGCGGGAGACGAGCTTGCGCGGACTCGGGAACTCACCGCGCGCGGCGCTCGTCGCAAGGTAACGGATTCGCTCGCCCCAGTTCGCATTGGGATCGCGGTTGATGGCCACGTGCTCGATGCAACCGAGCGAGAGCTTCGCCTCGGAGAGACAATACGCAATGGCTTCGGACGGAAAGCCTGCCCAGTGCTTGATGCGGCGAAAGCGCTCCTCTTCGGCCGCGGCCACGAGCTTGCCATCGACGACGATGCAGGCCGCGGCATCGCCATGGTAGCCGTTGATGCCGAGGATGCTGACCATAAGGTGGCTTCACCATAGTCGGTTGCTCGCTTGGCGGCGACCGTTCAACGAGGCGCGTTCGCAGCGCTGGACATCGACCGACGGCTCGCGCAAGGTCCCGCCCCGTGAGCCAACGGAACGCCAAAATTCTCGATTCGATCTGTGACGCGGTCGGCTGGACCCCGATGGTCCGCCTCTCCCGAATCGGTCGAGACCTCCCGTGCGAGCTCGTCGCAAAGTGCGAGTTCGTCAACCCTGGCGGCTCCATCAAAGATCGCATCGGCGTGCGCATGCTGATGGACGCGGAGCAGTCGGGGCGCATCAAGCCCGGTGACACGTTGATCGAGCCCACGAGCGGCAACACCGGCATCGGCCTCGCCCTCGCGGCCGCGGTGCGCGGCTACCGGCTGATCATCACGATGCCGGAGAAGATGAGCCAGGAAAAGCAGGTGGTCCTCGAGGCCCTCGGTGCCGAGATCATCCGCACGCCGACCGAAGCGGCATGGGATGCACCCGAGAGCCACATCGGAGTCGCGCGCCGCTTGCGGGACGTCCTCCCCAACGCCCACATTCTGGACCAGTACGCAAACCCGTCGAACCCGCTTGCGCACGAAGAAGGCACCGGCCGCGAGATCATCGACCAGTGCGAGGGCAAACTCGACGTCGTCGTGATGACCGCGGGCACGGGCGGCACCATCTCGGGTGTCGCGCGCGTCATCAAGCGTGAACTCCCGCATGTGAAGATCATTGGTGTTGACCCCGAAGGCTCGATCCTCGCGGGACCGGGCGACATCAAGAGCTACAAAGTCGAAGGCATCGGCTACGACTTCATCCCCGACGTGTTCGACCGCTCGCTCGTCGACGAGTGGATTAAATCGAACGACCGCGACTCGTTCCGAACAGCGCGGCAGCTCATCCGCCAAGAAGGCTTGCTCTGCGGCGGCTCGTGCGGCGCGGCAGTCTGGGCGGCGCGCCAGGTCGCGATGCGGATGAAGCCTGGCCAGCGCGTGGTCGCCGTGCTTGCGGACTCGATCCGCAACTACCTGAGCAAGTTCGCCTCGGACGCGTGGATGCGGCAGAACCAGTTCACCGACAGCGAGCTCGACCTCGGCACGATCGGCGACGTCCTTCGAAAGATGAGCCGCAATGCGGTTATCACCGTGAACGTCACCGACTCGATCCGCGAGGCGCTCGCGAAGTTCAAGGCGCACGGCATCTCGCAAATTCCGGTACTCGACGAGCAAATACTCGCGGGGATCCTCACCGAGTCGGATCTCTTGCAGCACATGGTCTCCGGCCGCGTGAACCAAGAGACGAAGGTCGCCGAGGTCATGCAGCGCCGCGTCTCGACCGTCTCCGTCCACGCGAATGCCGCCGAATTGCCTCGCATTTTCGAACGCGGCGAGGTTGCCCTCGTCACGGATGAGAATCGCCGCGTGCTCGGGATCCTGACGAAGCTCGACCTCATCGAGCTGCTCGCCGCGAACCGCACCCCCGCCGCCGTGTGAACCCACAGCGCTCGCGGCCGCTAGCCTAGGAGGAAGCCCTTCGCCATGTCGCGGTTGGCGACGACGGCGTGCCCCGTACGCCCCGCGATCAGGAGGCCGATGTCGACCTCGTGCGGGAACATCGCCACCGCGCGCGCGCCGGCTTCGTTGGGGGACACCCCGGCGGCGAGCCAGTCATAAACCGTCTTCGCGAGCACGCGCCGGGCGATTTCTTCGCCAACGCCGGTGCACGCAACCGCGCCCTCCGGCCCGGCAAAGAGTCCGCACCCGAGAATGGGGCTGTCACCCACACGCCCGCGCAGCATGTACACCGTGCCGCCCGTCGATGCCGTGGCGGCAAAGTTACCGGCAGCGTCGCGCACGACAGCCCCGACGGTGTCGCAGTGTTTTTCACCGGCGAAGTTCCAGAGGGCGGCGACCTTACCGTCAAGCCACGGGGCCGCATCCTCGGCGTAGACCCCGTCGCCTTTCCCTTCGAGTTCGGCCATCGCGCGAACGAATTTGCTGCGAGCCCGCTCGGTGACGACGTCGTACGCCACAAAT
Organism: Polyangiaceae bacterium; assembly: GCA_947475525.1. Lineage (GTDB taxonomy): Bacteria > Myxococcota_A > Polyangia > Polyangiales > Polyangiaceae > SYFR01. Next base: position 48,937 of record CANJMI010000020.1, read on the forward strand.
CCGAGCCGCCGCGCGAACGCCGTCGCTCCCTCGCCGACCAGCATCAAATGCGGCGTTTCCATCACGCGGGCCGCGACGAGCACTGGATTTCGTACGCCTTCGATGCACCCAACCGCACCGAAGCGCGCGTCGCTCGTCATCACCGCCGCATCCATCTGCGCCGTCATGCCGTCGAGGCGCAGGTTCGAACCCGTCCCGGCGTTGAACCGCTCATCGTCCTCGAGTAGCCGCGTCGCCTCGAGTGCCGCCGCCAGCGCGTCGCCGCCCTCTGCGAGCCTAGCCGCCGCTTCGGCCGCGGTGACGCAGCCGTCCGAATAGGCCGACGGCGAAGCCGCACCGCCGTGAGTGAGCACGAGCCACGGGCCGCGGGCTTCGGAGCCATCGGTCGCCGAACCAATCCGCAGGTCAGGCACCGTTCAGCTCCGAGCGCGTGACCATGCTCCCGCCGAGCGAGCCCGGTTGGTCTTTGCCGAAATAGATAACCTTTTTCCAGGCGGCTGCAGCGTCATCCGCGAAGAGCACGAGCAGATCACCGGGCTCGGCCATCGCGAGGGCAAGATCGATCGCGGGGGGTTCCTCCGCCTCGATGACGATCCGCTCCGTGGCGAGGCCGCCTAGCAAGAGCCCTTCGACCACGAGTCCCGCGGACTCGCCCGGGGGACGACCACGGCGATTCGGATCATCTTTCACGATGACGAAATCGAAGGCGCCTGCCGCGACGCGACCGAGCTCGATGATGTCCTCGTCACGACGGTCACCGACGGCGCCGATGACGCCGATGGCACGCTTGCGCCGCATGTTGATGACGAGCTCCGCCATCGCGGCCATCGCAGCGGGGTTATGCCCGTAGTCGACGATGACCCGAAACGGATGCTCGTCGAACACGTTGCAGCGCCCGGGTGCCTGGAAAAACGAAGTCGAGAAGGTTCGAAGTCCCTGGCGAATGTGCTCCAGCGAAATCCCGAGTGAAAAGGCGACCGCGGCCGCCGCGAGGGCGTTCTCGACGTTGAATTTTGCCTTGCCCTCGAGGGTCGCGGGGATCAAATGCGACCAAATCAACGGCATGTGACGCTCACCGTCGTAGAGGGTCAGCATCTCGCCGTTCACACCGTGCTCGATGCCGGCGGCCCGCCCACCGCGGCGGACATGTTCCCTCACGAATTCGTTGTTCGGATCGCGGGTGAACCACATCAGCTGACCGGAAGCCCGCTCGGCCATGGCGCGAACGAGCGGGACATCGGCGTTGAGCACGCTCGTGCCGTCATCGTGCGTGACCTCGACGACCAGCCGTTTGATGAAGGACATCTCCTCCACGGTATCGATGCCCCGCAAGCCGAGATGATCGGCCGAGACGTTGAGCACGCAGCCGACATCGCAACGATCCCAGCCGAGGCCTTCGCGGAGAATGCCGCCGCGCGCGGTCTCGAGCACGGCCGCATCGAGGGTGGGATCCGTGAGCACGACACGCGCACTCCATGGTCCGGTCATGTCACCTTTGAGCACGCGCTCGCCGTCGATGTAGATGCCGTCGGTCGTCGTCAGCCCGACCTTCTTTCCGCTCATCTTCAAGATGTGAGCGACCATCCGGCTCGTGGTCGTCTTGCCGTTCGTGCCTGTGATCGCCGCCAGTGGGATGCGCCCGCGCGCTTGTCCCCGCGAACCGCTGACCGCACCGACCGTGGCGGGGTAGAGCATGTCGATGACGGGAGCTGCGACGTTCCGAGGTTTGCCCTCGGTCGGCGCAAGATGCATGCGAAATCCCGGTGCCGCGTTAACTTCGATGATGCAACCGCGCTGCTCTCGGAGTGACCGCGAGATGTCCGGGCAGACGATGTCGATGCCCGTCACGTCGAGGCCGATGACCTTCGCCGCACGCAGCGCGATGTCGACGTTGTCGGGGTGAATGACGTCGGTGCGATCCACGGCCGTTCCGCCGGTCGAGAGGTTGCCGGTCGAACGCAGCGCAAAGACCTGACCTGATTCGAGCGTCGTCTCTTTCGTGTAGCCGGCGAGCGTCATCAAGCGCTCGGCCTGATGATCGAACTCGATGCGGGTGAGCACCTTTTCGTGACCAACACCGCGACGCGGATCGGCGTTCAGGCGTTCGACGAGCCCGGCGATCGTCGATGAGCCGTCGCCCACAACATGGCCCGGTACGCGCTCGGACACGGCCACGACACGGTCACCGATCACGAGCACGCGGTGGTCGTTGCCCTCGAAGAACTCCTCGACAAGAACGTAGCTTGAGAGTTCGTAGGCTTTCTCGAACGCGGCGCGCACGGCATCAGGCTCGGTCAAGTTCAGCGAGACGCCGCGGCCATGCGACAAGTCCATCGGTTTTACGACGACCGGGCAGTCGAGCCGAGCCGCAATCGCCACCGCGTCGTCGGCGTCGTACGCGCGTTCGTGGCGCGGCGTCGGCAATCCCGCGCGACTGAGCAAACTGGCGGTCAGATCTTTGTCTTGCGCGATCTCGACTCCGATGTGGCTCGTCTTGCTCGTGATGGTCGCTTGAATGCGCTGCTGATGAACGCCCCAGCCAAGCTGCACGAGGCTCTGATCATTCAGCCGCAACGTGGGGATCCCGCGGCGCTTCGCCTCTTCGACGATGCTGCGGGTCGAGGGGCCGAAGGCGACACGCTCGGCGAGCCGCGCGAGGTCCTCCACCTGGCTGGCGAGGTCGATCGGCGGACGATGGTCTGGGAACTCCGGCGGAAGGAGGCTGCACAAGAAGTCGAGCGAGAGCTCACATGCGCGTCGGCCGACACGCTCTTCTTCGTAGCTGACGATCACGTGGTAGACGCCTTCGCGGCCCGCCGTGCGCGTCTTTCCGTACGTCACCGGCGTGCCCGCGAGGCACTGCAGTTCGAGCGCAACGTGCTCGGCAATGTGGCCAAACCACGTGCCATCCTCGAGGCGCCGCACGAAGCCGCCGGGCTCACCGTACGAGCAGCCGTGCTCGTGGAGCGTGGGGATCGCCGCGAGCAGCGCGGGCACAAAACCAGGCAATTTATCGCTCGGATACGCTTCGAGCGTCTCGAGATCGAGGGTCATGCGGATGAGGGGCCGGTAGCCGTAAGGACTCGGGCCGCGATAGACGCGCGTCTCAATCAGTTTCATCGGGATGCCTCTTTGTGGGAGCTGCAACGGGCTTGACCGAACGGGGCTTCGTCACCGGGGGCTTGATGCTCTCGGCGGGACCGAGCTTCGTCGCTTCCCACGTCGGGCGCCGAGCGTCGACGTCGTAGCCGAGCCCGGCGGTCAACACGTGCACCTCGAGCCCGAGGACGGTGGCAGGCGCGTTGTTCGGAGTCTCGTGGATGTCGGTGTGGAGGAGCTTCGAGCCGTCGATCACCGTGACCGTGCCGCGGCCGATCACCTTCATTTTGTTCGCGCCATCGAGAACCACAGCCGTGTCCTCGTCGATGCCCACGCCGATCAAGAACGGGTTGAGGGCCACGGCGGCGAACAGCCGACCGATGCGGTGACGCTGCGCGAAATGCTGGTCGATGACGATGCGTTTGGTGAGGCCGAGCCCTGGCGCCATCGTCACGCTTTGACGACGCGGGGCGTAACCCGAGCGGCCCTGCGCGATCATGTGCTCGCAAATCACCGACGCTCCTGCCGACGTGCCCGCGACGAGCATGCCGTCACGATGCGCGCGCCGGATGCGTTGCGCGAGGGCCGTGCCGCCGAGGAGGCTGACGATGCGCCCTTGTGCACCACCCGTAAAAAACGCGGCCGTGCATCCATCGAGCAACGCCACCGTCTCGGGAGAGCTCGCGTCGGCCCGCTCGTTCACCCAAACGGTACGAACTTCGGCCCCGAGCTCGCCAAAGATCGCGCGGTATGTCGCCTCGATCTCGAGCGGGATTTGGGAGGCCGTCGGGAAGAGCGCGACCACCGCTTTCTTCCCGCCCGCAAGCGCGACGACCTGGCTCAATATCGCCCGGCTACCCACTTTGTCCTCGGCCCCGCCGATCGCCACGAGCGCACCCCGCCGCGACGCGTGCTCCGAGGGCCGCGAGACCAACGTCAGTCGTGAGCGCTGCCCGGGGGACTTGCCCCCGCCGAACCCCGAGCGCCCGTTCTTCTTGGAATTGTTCGCGGCCACGATGCCCGAAGGGCTACCACGTCGCTCGCGCGGTCGCGATACCCTGCGGCCGTTCAATTCAGGCGGAGGACGCGCCCGACGATACGGAACAGACCGCGCGAGACGGCGCTTATCCGAGACCCCATCACCTCGACGTCGCCGTCGCTCTTCAGTCGAAGGCCGGATTTGCCGCTGCGAAGGAGGATTTCTTTCCGCCCGTGCAGCTCGATCGAGTCCGCCTCGAATTTCAGCACCTCGGGCCGACGGGTCTGAAGGACCCCGGCGACCATCGGAACTTCCCCGGGAACGTGCTCGACGAGGACCATACCCCCCGCCGCAAGCGCGTCATCGAGAAGCCCGAGCTCGACCTCGGGCGCCACCCATGCGCGCACCCGCTGGCCTGCTCCACGAAACGCGATGAAGGCATCACGCCCCTCGAGCCCGACCAGCCGAGCGGTGCGAATCGCCGCAAAAGACTCAGCCTCCGAGCGGCGCGCCGAATAGACGACCTCGTCGAGCAAGGCCGAGGCCGACGGCTCCACCTCCGACGCCTCGGTAGCGTCGAGCACGATCGGTAGTGAACCGCGGCGGCCGTCCGAGGAGGTCATCGTCGGTCCGAGGCGGCTTCGATGCACGCCTCGACTGAGTCGTCTTCGTCGTCGCACGAATTGCGGTACTTGCCGGCATCGCACGTGCCGGAGCGCTCGACGCAATCGGCTTCCCTCGTGAAAGCATCGGCGCAGTCGTAAGCCGCCGCGGTGTCCTCGGCCGCGCCCAGGTCGATCGCGCAGGCGTCGATGTCGGCGTCGTTGCCCCCCTCGCATTGAATCTTCGCTTCGCAAAAGCTCCGAGCCTGGCCCTTGCACGCGACGAGCCCCGGGGCCGCAGCGAGCGCGAACCAAACGCCCACGTGCACGAGCTTCACTGATGAAAACATGCAGTCGTGATAAATCCCCTTCGGGCCGCGCGTCAACCCGGCCCGCCCGCCTGCCCTTTATTTATCCTCAGTGGCCGACTTTCAGTTCCCGATATCTAAAATAATCTATTGAAACGTATATATTCAGTAGATTCAGCTAAACGACCATGAGCCCACCTGCCCTGATTCTTCGAAAAAAACTCGAGCGGTCGATCGCCCAAGGACACCCGTGGCTCTGGCGAGACGCGCTCAGCGAGCACGAGCTCGGCCCGGGAACGGTGGTCGACATCCACGACCGACGGGGCGCATTCCTCGCGCGCGGCTTGACGGACTCGGGGCCCATCGGTGTGCGCCTCTGGACAACCGATCCTCGTGAATCCATCGGGGCTACGCTCTTCGCCCGCCGATTCCTCGAGGCCCGCGCGCTACGAGCACGAGTGACGCCGGCCTACACGAATGGCCTCCGCTTGCTGCATGGCGAAGGCGACCGAACCCCCGGCGTCGTTTGCGATGTCTACGGGACCGTCGCGGTGCTCAAGCTCGACGGCGAAGGCATTGCCGCCTGGCGCGACGCCATCGTTGACGCCTTGAGAGCCCCGCTCGCCGAGCTCGGCGCGGAGACGCTTTTACTGCGGAGCGGACGACGCGAAGAAGCGCGGTCCGAGACGGTGTGGGGGACGGCACCCTCGGCCCCCATCGCGTTCGAAGAACGCGGCATGACGCTGTGGGTCGATGTGGTGCACGGGCAAAAGACCGGCATGTTCCTCGACCACCGCGAGTCGCGCTTACGCGTGCGCGAAGTTAGCCGGGACGCGCGGGTGTTGAACCTGTTCGGGTACACGGGGGCGTTCTCAATCGCCGCGGGACTGGGCGGCGCGCGTACGGTCGATACGGTGGATCTTGCGGGTCCGGCGCTCGAGCTCGCGGACCGCGGTTGGGCATCGAATGGCCTCGAGGTCGCGCGCCACAAGTCCCATCGGGCCGACGCGTTCGTGTACCTCGACCAAGCGGCCGCACGACGGACGCGCTGGGACGTGATCATCGCCGACCCACCGAGTTTTGCACCGAACGAGGAGGCGCTCGAAGCTGCACTTGCGAGCTACCGGAAGCTTCACGCCGCGTGCCTTACGGTGCTCGCGCCGGGCGGCCTCTATCTTGGCGCATCGTGTTCCAGTCACGTGCGTCGCGACGCATTCGACGAGACAATCCTGGCCGGCGCCGCGCGGGCTCGCCGTCCGCTGCAGCTGCTCGACTCGTGGGGTGCCGCGCCCGACCATCCGCGCTTGCCCGCATTTCCGGAAGGCGACTATTTGAAGTCGACCCTCGTACGCGCGTGGTAGACGCGTCCCCTATGGATCGGGGTCCCGCGCTGCAAGCACTCTTGCCCGCCGAGCTCGCCGCGCTCGCAGGCATCGAGCTTGTGGACGCTCGGCGCCTCGTCTCGTGCATCCACAACCGCGGTGGCCTGCCCGCGCGCTGCCCCCCAACCATCCGCCGGGTCGCGCTCGACGCGGTACGACGCGCAGGAGAACTCCCGACCCTCGAGGTCATCGAGCGCCGCGCAAGCGAGCTCGATCCGTTCGTGAAGTATGCCTTCCGCACGCCCGACGGACGCGAAGTCGAGACCGTGCGCATCCCGCTCGAGAAGCCGGGCCGGTTTTCTATCTGCGTAAGCTCACAGATTGGTTGTGCACTCGGCTGCGCGTTCTGTGCGACCGGGCAGATGGGGCTGCAGCGCAACCTCGAGACGTGGGAGATCGTCGAGCAACTGCGGCTCGTTCGCGCGGAGCTGCCCGAAGGCACACGCGCGCACGGCGTGGTCTTTCAAGGGATGGGCGAGCCGCTCGCCAACCTCGAGCGCGTACTCGCGGCGATCCGCGTTTTCTCCGAGCCGAGCGCCCAGTCGATCGATCGTCGCAACATCACGGTGTGCACAGCGGGCCTCCCGGCCGGGATCCTCCGTCTCGCGCGCGAAGCCCCCGACGTGCGCCTCGGGCTCTCACTTGGCGACGTGCGCGAAGGCCGCCGCGAAGGGTTGATGCCGATCGAGCGCGCGCACCCACTTAGCGAGGTCCTCGACGCCGTAGCCGAGCACGCCCGCACCACGCGCTCCGCACCGATGTGGGCCTACACGATGCTCGCCGGCATCAATGACGACGACGACGCGGCGCACGCACTCGCGGCAACGCTACGTGAGTTCACCGACCGGGTCGGCGTTCGGCCGCGCCTCAGCTTGATCCCGTGGAATCGCGTCGAGGGCACGCCCTTCGAACGCTCCGCCGACGAGGCCCTGGCGGCATTTCGCGTGGCGCTGCGCGAGCGCGGGGTCGGGAGCATCGTGCGTTACTCCGGCGGCAGCGATGTCGACGCGGCTTGCGGTCAGCTCGCGCGTTCGCAGCCGTTGTCGCAGCTCGGTCGTGGTCGTTTGCACCAATGAAAACGCTCGGTGCCGTGGTTTTGTGCGGCGGCAAAAGCAGGCGCATGGGCCGCTCGAAAGTGGGCCTGCCTTTCGGCGACGAGGTGCTCTTGCAGCGGGTCGTTCGGTGTGTGCGCGTCGTGGCGAGCGAGGTGGTCGTCGTCGCTGCAATCGCGCAGGAGCTGCCGACGCTGCCAGACGACGTGGTGATCCTCCGGGATGCCTACCCCGACCGAGGCCCGCTCGAAGGGCTCGCCGTTGGACTCGAGGCGCTCGCGTCCCGGGTGAGCCACGCGTTCGTCACGACGACCGACGCGCCGTTTCTCGCGGCGGCGGTGATTCGCGAGCTCTTCGAGCGATGCGACGGTGAGGCCGCAATCCCCTTCACGGGCGGGCGAGCCTATCCGCTGACGGCCATCTACGCGACCGCCCTTGCCGTGCGCGCGCGCTCGTTGCTCGAGCACGGCGAGCGAAAGGTGCTCACGCTCGCGGGAACCTCGATGCACTTCGTTTCAGGGGAGACATTGCAGGCTTCGCCGGACGTCACCGCGGAAGATCCGCGCCTCGCTTCGCTCGTCAACCTCAACACGCCGGAGGACTACGAGGCCGCCGTCGCCGAGCTCGCCGCGATGGCACACGGCTGCACCGCAACGCACTGAACCGCGTGAAGTCGGTACCGGCCGCTCCGACGACGCTCACCGGCGCGATCGAAAAAACGGAGGTCGAGACCCGAGCGCTGGCAGGTTCGACGGGACATACCCAATTCTCCACCGGGCAGGGCGGTTTCACCAGGAGGCAAGCTGTGCACGAGCACGAGCCACGCGCGCTTCTTCTTCCCACTCCGCGTCGACGGCAGAGACGTGTTCGACGATCGCGCGCACGTCTTCGCCCCCGAGGATCGCGTCGCGGGCCCACCCCGAGCCGGTGAGCAAGTCGAACGCGGGGATGTCATCGATGAACTCGTAGCGCTCCGTGCGGAAACGAAACTCGATCGGCGCGAGGCGCTCCGCGAGGGTGATGAGGGCCGCGTAAACGGCGACCGGCCGGAAGCGCGCGTCGGTGGGATGCACCTCGACGCCACCGCAGTTTTTCCCCGCGTGTTTGTGAAATGTCGGGATGAACGAGAGCGGTCGCACGAGCTGCCCTTCGAGGCCGAGTGCGTCGAAGGCTTTCGCGAGGGTGCGGCCATCGAGCCATGGCGCGCCGAACACTTCGAAGGGTCGCGTGTGCCCACGGCCCTCGGAGAGATTCGTCCCCTCGAGGAGGCAGCCCCCCGGATAGACGAGCGCCGTGTCGGTGGTCGGCATGTTCGGCGAGGGCAGCACCCACGGTCGATCGTGCGCGCCGAGGGTCGAGTCCTCCCAGTCGGTGACGCCGACGACGCTGACCGCGCCGTCCGCCCCAAGCGGAAGGCCATCGCGGGCGGCGAAGTGGCAGACCAACTCGGCAAGCGTAAGGCCATGCCGGATCGGCACGCGCTCCCACCCGACAAACGAGGTGAAGCCATGCTCCTGACGGCGCCCCTCGGTCACGCGCCCGAGCGGATTGGGGCGGTCGAGGATCACGACGTGCACGCCCTCCTTGGAAGCCGCACGCAGCGCGAGGAGCGCCGTCCACACGAACGTGTAGTACCGAGAGCCTACGTCCTGCAGATCGATGACGAGCACGTCCACGTCACGGAGATCGCTCGCGCGCGGGAGGAGGTCCTCAAGGTTCGGTCCGTAGAGACTGACGATCCGCGCACCCGTCCCAGGGTCGGTCTCGTCGGCAATCGTCGCCATGTCCTGAGCGGCCGCACCGAAGCCGTGCTCGGGCGCAAACAAGAGTGAAGGACGCACGCCGAGTCGTGCAAGCACATCGAGCAGATGCACGAGGCCACGATCGACGCTCGCGGCGTGGCAAAGCACGCCCACCTTTTTTGCACGCAGCTCGGCCACGAGCCCGGCACGCTGTCCCAATCGATCGACACCGACATCCATTTTTTGTTGCGTAGCGCCGTTCGCGGTCGGCGGCCCACATTCGATCAACGCCGGAGAGCCGTGGACCCGTTCGGAGGAGGTGGCCACGCTGCCTCACAAGGTCTAGGATGCGGGCCGCATAAAGCCATGGCACTACAGCCCGGAGAGATCGTCGACGGCAAGTACCGCATCGTCCGCCCAATCGGCCAAGGCGGGATGGGGCTTGTCTACGAGGGCGAAAACGTCCGCATCAAACGTCGCGTGGCGATCAAGGTTTTGCACGCCGCGGTCGCCGCGAAAGAAGACGTGGTGCAGCGATTCGAGCGCGAGGCCCAGGCGGCGGGGCGCATCGGCTCGGCCCACATCGTCGAGGTGCTGGACCTCGGCAGCCTGCCGTCGGGCGAGCGCTTCATCGTGATGGAGTACCTCGATGGCGAGGACGTGACCGCACGCATCCTCCGGCTTCAAAGACTCACCGCGGACCAAGCGGCCCCCATCCTCATCCAGGCGCTCGAAGGGCTCGCGGCCGCCCACGCTGCGGGCATCATTCATCGGGACATCAAGCCGGACAACATCTTCATCTTGCACCGCAACGCGGGGATCCCAGACTTCGTAAAATTGCTCGATTTCGGCGTGTCGAAGTTCTCCGCGCTCGACGCCGAAATGAGCATGACGCGAACCGGCGCTGTCGTTGGCACGCCGTATTACATGTCGCCCGAGCAAGCCAAAGGCGGCATCGTCGACGCGCGCACCGACCTCTACGCGCTCGGCGTCGTCGCCTATCAAATGGTCACCGGACGCGTGCCGTTCAACGCGGGCTCATTCAACGAGCTCCTGTTCAAGATCGTGCTCGAGAGCGCCGAGCCACTCGCCCAGCTCGTGCCAACCCTCGACCGCGACTTCAAGGTACTGATCGAGCGGGCGATGGCGCGCGAACCCGACGGCCGCTTCCAGACCGCAAGCGAGTTCCAGGCGGCACTCCTTGCGTGGGACCGAGAGCGCCGCGCCCCCGATCCCACCGCCACCCAAGAGTACCCGGAGACCTTTGCACCCGTGCTCGCTGCACGAGCGCGCCTCGCGGAAGAGCCTCCCCCGTCCGGACGCGCTGCACCAGCCCACCTCGCGGAAGAGCCTCCCCCGTCCGGGCGCGCGCCCGCGCTCGCCCCACAGCCGCGACGCGGCGGCCTCAAGTTGGCGGTCGCGCTCGTAGCCGGTGCACTGGTCGGCGCGATCGGTTTCGGCGCGTACCTCGTGCGCCATGGCTTACCTGAAACGGACGCCGGGCCTATCAACATACCGCTTTCGGTTGCCACGCAAGCAGCCACGCCGAACGAGCCCGCAGCGACCGCAACGTCGGCTGTGACGGAGGCTGCGACACCGAACGCACCCGTGAGCAAGCCCGCACCCCGGGCGTTGACGGCGGTCCCTCCGGCGGTCGTTCCCGGAGGCCCGCTCACGCCGCCTCCGAGCGCCACGCCGCAAGGAGGCATCGGCATGCGCCCGACGTCCGCGCCCGCGCCCACCCCCGCGCCCGCGCCCACCCCCGCGCCGACCGCCGGCTCAACTGGGCGCCAATTCAAAACCGACCTGTAAACGCGCGCCGTTCGTCGACGAACCCGGCACCCAAAGTGCGCACAATCCCGCATTGTCGCTGGACGGCCGCGGGAAGTCGGTCCAGGCTGCTGCCAGCAACCCATGGCCTTCATCATCACCGAAAATTGCACCGGCTGTACCGCGTGCATCCGGCGTTGCCCGACCAACGCGATCACCGGCGAGCGCAAGATGCTCCACGTGATCGATCCCGAGCTCTGCATCGACTGCGGAGCGTGCGGTCCCGTGTGCCCTGACGAGGCGATCTACGACCACCAAGGCAACCTCTGCGAGAACCTGAAGACCGCCGCTCGGCCGGTCGCTTTCGTCGACTTGCAATCGTGCGTCGGTTGCGAGTGGTGCGTGTGGGCGTGCCCGTTCGACGCCCTAAAGATGGTTCGACTGACCGACGGGCATCACTTCGAGATATCCGAGGTGATCACCAAGAAGTGCGTCGGCTGCACGCTCTGCGAGCTCGACTGCCCCTACGACGCGATCCACATTTTCCGCGGTGACTCTGAGCTCGCCGAAGACCAGCGCGAACGGAATGCGCGCTTCAAAGAAGAAGTGGGCATCATCGACGCGCCGTCGGCGAAAGACGACGACGAGCAAGCCGCGTGAGTGACCTGCTCGACGCGGATCCCAACCTCGACGCGACGTTGGATTCGCGTCCTGCATTCGCACGAAACTTCCCCAAAGACGACGCACTCGACGCGCTCGTCACCGCATTTTCGCGTGGAGATTTCCGGCGCGTCCGCGAAGGGGCACCGAAGCTTGCCGAGCAGAGCGAGGACCACGCGATTCAAGCCGCCGCCCGGGAGCTGCGACGCCGCATCGACCCGAGCCCGGTGGCTCTCTACCTGGTCGCACTCGGGTTCATGTTGCTCGTCGTGCTCTACGGTCACTACCTGACCCGCTCCGCCGGCTGAGTTTTTAAGGAGCGGCGGCTGGCGCCTCGGTGCTTTCGAGCAATTCCGTAACGCAACGTCTTGGGATCCCTGCGCGATTTCGGCCTATTTGCCTGAGGAAGGCGTTGGAGGACGGCGTTTGTTGCGACTAGACTCAGGGCCGCCGTGACCAACCCTCGCCGAGGCATCAACTACTGGGACTACATCCGCGTCGAGGAACTCCTCGCGCTGCAATCCGGGATGCATGAGCAGGAGAGCGACGTCAGCAACGACGAGGTCCTCTTCATCACGGTGCATCAAGTCTACGAGCTGTGGTTCAAGCTCATTTTGCGGGAGCTCGAGCACGTACGTTCGGTCTTCCGTCAGAATCCCGTGCCCGATCAGGCGCTCTCCGCGGCCGCGCGTTCGCTGCGCCGCTGCGTGACGATCTTCGAGATCGCCACCGCGCATTGGAAGGTCGTCGAGACGCTGACGACCCGAGATTACCTGGCGTTCCGCGATCAGCTCGTCGGCGCGAGCGGCTTCCAATCCGCGCAGATGCGGCAGATTGAGATCATCCTTGGCCTCGACGACAGCAAGCGCATCTCGTGCGCTGGCGAGGCTAGCTACAAGGAGGCCCTCCGGGACCAAGACGGCGAGAAAAGCCCAGCATTCCTGCGCGTTGACCAGCAGCTCGCGAGCGGTCCGAGCTTCCGAAGCGCGCTCTACGATTGGCTCGCACGCACCCCCATCGACGGCTCGAGCGAAGAAGCAGACGTCCGAGCGTACACGGGTGCGTTCCTCGCGTCGCACGAGGCGCAAGCGCGGCAGCTCATCGAGTCGAGCGGAGGCGCGTTGCCCCAAATGGACCGCGAGCTGCTCGAGAAACGCTACCAGCGCGACATCGACCACGCGCGAGCCTTCCTCGAAGGCCACGACCTCGCGAACCTGCCCGACGCGGAGCAAGCGAAGCGGCGGCACTCGCGAGCGGCGCTGGTCTTCATCGAGAGCCATCGTGAGCTGCCCCGACTGACCTGGCCCCGCGAGCTCATCGAGACGACACTCAGCCTCGAGCAAGCGATGATCATCTGGCGCCAGCGCCACGCGCGCATGGTCGAACAAGTGATCGGACGCCGGACGGGAACCGGCGGCTCGGGCGGCGTTGATTATCTCGACGCGACCGCACAGAGCTACCGCATTTTTAACGACCTCTGGGCTGTGAAAACGCTGCTCTTGAAGAGTGACCTCACGCCGAGCCTCTCGCGCCCAGAAGACTACCGCTTTCGAATCGAGGACTGATCCGTGGCTACGCTTCGTTGGCTCGCCAACCGTTATCTCCGCATCGATCCACGCTCGCTCGGGCTGTTTCGCATCCTGTTTGGGTTGGTCTTGATGATCGACCTGTGCCAGCGATGGCGCTGGATCGCTGCGTTTTATTCGAACGACGGCGTCTTGCCGAACCACGCGCACCTCTTTCAGTTGCGGGAATCCGGTCGCGTATTTAGCGTTTTCCACGCATTTTCGCTTCGCGACGAGACGTTCGCGGCCTTCTGCGGGACGCTCGCGTTCTACGTTTTTTTCACGCTTGGCTGGCACACACGGGTGTTCGCCATCGCAAGCGCCGTGGCCCTCGTGAGCCTCTCGGGTCGGAACCTCCTGATGAACGGCATCGGCGACTCACTCGCCATCTCCCTCCTGCTCGTTTCGGTGTTTCTGCCCCTCGGCGCGCGCTTCTCGCTCGATTCCCTTCGCCACTCCTTCCGGGCCACGGAAGAACGCACCGCCAACGACCTGAACGACCGCACGACCCCTTCGCCGATCGAGGTCGGCCCGTCCCTCGGCGCGCTCGTGCTCGTCCTCGTGGTGGGCGTCGTTCCGCTGGCCGCCGCGCTTCAACAAAAGGGCGGGGCTTGGATACGGGGCGATGCGCTGTATTACGCCTTGCGGTCCGATCGTTGGATCTCCGCCGTCGGCGAGCTCGTTCGAAACAAGGCACCCATCGGCATGCTCGCCGCGTGGAGCAAAGTCTTTCGCGTGTGCGAGTTTGCGGTGCTCCCGCTGTTGCTCGTGCCCGTCGCGCGGCGAGTCGCACGGCCCATCGCGGGCGTGGCGCTCGGCGTTGTCGGTGCGACGTGCGCCGTGTGCTTCAACTACGGCCCGTATGGCTGGAGCCTGCTCGCCGCGGTGGCCCTCCTCATTCCCGAAGAAACGTGGGATTCATGGGCGCTGCGAGGCCGCTATCCCTTGCGGGTGGTCTACGACGACGACTGCGGCATGTGCCTGTGGCTCGCCCGGCTGCTGAAGCGACTCGACGCTCGCGGCAACGTTTCTTTCATTCCGAACGGTGCGGTCAGTGACGGGCTCGCGGACCTTCCGGAGAGCGTCACAGTCGAGATGACCGAGCGTTCGATCGTCGTGCTCGATCCATCGGGCCGCCCGCATGAAGACGCCCTCGCGCTCTCGCACGTGTTTCGCGCGCTGCCGTGCGGGCGCGTCGTCGGACACGCGATCGCGCTGCCGGGGTTGCGGCACATCGTAGCCGCGCTCTACCGACGCGTCGCCAACCGTCGGTTCGACATCAGCGTCGCATGCGGCCTCGGCTCATGCGGCGTCGAGCGGCATGACGCGTCCGCGCCGGCGTCGAGTGCGGCAAACGCAGGCGTCTTTCCCCCCGCGACGCGCATCCATCGCGGGGTGCGCACGGCCCTCGCGACCCTGCTCGTCGGGTTCGTCTTCGCGACCTTTCTCGCGGCCACCGACGCCGGCAACAACCTGCCTATTCGCTCGGGACTCGGCTCGAAACAGACCCTGCTCGGCGCGGCGAGTTATGCGCGTCTCACCGCCCCATGGGGCCTCTGGTCGCCGGAGCCCGCACTCCGCAACGAAGCCCTCGTCACCGTCGCGACGACGCGCGAGGACAAGGAACTCGACGTGCTGACAGGCCTGCCGCCCGACCTCGAACTTGCGGCCCCTCGGGATCACCGGCTCGGAGCCCTCTGGGCGGCGTACAGCGAAAACATTCGCCACGACGATGGCGGCAAATTCCGCCAAGAGTTGCGGCGCTACCTGACTCGAGGCGGCAAGATCGCGGACGATCAGGAGCAGCCCACCTCAATCAACAAGCTGAAGGCTTTCTGGGTGAGCGCGCCGATTGCCGCGCCGGGTCTCGCTTCTGTAGGCGAGATCGAACGGGTCGACATTCTCGACTCGGCCGTGATGCCGCGAGCGGCTTCATCCGGCGACGCCTCGTACGGCCGCGGTCCCTCGATGCGCCACGAACTTCGCCCGCTGAGATGACGCGCCGCGAGACCTTCGCGCACGCGTACCGTTGGTTCGTCGCCCGCTACGCCGTCGCGGATCCGCGCACGCTCGGCCTTGCCCGCATCGTCGTCGGACTGCTGCTCTGCGCCAACACCGCGCGCCACTGGTCCGTAGCCCGTCTCTATTATTCGAATGCCGGTGTGCTCTCGAGCGCCGAGCTCCTCGCCCACCCGTCGAGCGACTTCAATTTCTCGATCTTCACCGCCTTCTCGACTCCCGCCGAGGTCAACGTCGCCTTCGCGTGTGCCCTCGCGTGCCATGTCTGCTTCACGGTTGGCTGGAATACGCGGGTTTTTGCAGCACTCGCGTGCTTATGGGTGACCAGCCTCGACAACCGACTCGTGCTCGTCGAGAACGGCGGCTACGTCGTCGTCAACCTGCTCGTTTTGTGGCTCGCGTTCCTCCCGACCGGTGCCCGCTTCAGCATCGACGCGTGGCGTCGCGGTTCGCGAGAGAACCGCCCGAGCGGCATCACCGAGCTCGACCAGCGCCACCGACCCGAGTGGTTCACGGCGCCGCATCGCTCACTCGCATCGCTCGTCATCGTCCTAAACCTCGCGGTCATCTACATCTTCAACGTCGCCAATAAGTACGGCGAGACCTGGCGTACGGGAGCGACCATCCAGTACGTGCTCCACCTCGATCGCATGGTGACCGGGCTCGCGGTGTTCCTTCGGGAGCACATGCCGTACCGGTTGATGCAAGGGGCCGCGTGGCTCACCTTGCTCGTCGAAGCGCTGATCGCCGTCGCGATTGTGTGGCCAACGCACCGACGACTCGCGCGGCCGCTCGCCATCGTGCTGATAGTCGGGCTCCACGCAACCTTCGGCGTGCTGATGCGTCTTGGCCCATTCAGTTGGTTCATCATCGCCTGGTCGCTGCTGCTCCTGCAGCGCACCCACTGGGACGCCGTCGAGTCCTTTCACCGGCGCCGCTTTGGGGGAGTCACGGTCACGCTCGCTGCGGCGCGGCCTTTCGCGTTGCGGCTTGGTCGTGTGCTCGCACGCCTCGATTGCACCGACTCTCTCACCTTCGAAGAAGGCCCGTCGACTGGCCCCTTGCTCGAAGCCGTGTACCAGGGCCAACGGGTGACGGGCGCCGCGGCCTACCGCGTCGTTTGGCGCGCCCTGCCACTCGGCTTCGTCGTCGCGCCATTGGCGAACGTCGTTTGCCTCGGCATGGCGTCTTCGATCCTACGGTGCGTGGAGCGGAACCGGGTGTCGATCGAGCGATTTTTCGGATGGGATCGCCCCGAGCCGGACTTGGCGAGCGACGGACTGGCCTGCGCTTCGGCCATCGCTCGAAGCCTTGTTTGGCCACGCGAAGGCGCGCTGGCATTCTTGCTTTTATGCTCCACGAGCGCGGTGCTGCACGACAACAAATCGATCCCGGCGGCGCTCAAACACAAACAACCGAAGCTCGTCCGCGCAACCCTCGGTTACCTCCGCGTCTCTCAAGGCTGGGGCATGTTCGCCCCGAATCCCGTACGTGAAGACGGGGTCCTCGCCGTCGACGGCTACACGCTCGATGGCCGCCGCGTCGATCCGTTCACTGGGCGTGAACCCGACCTCAACCTCAGCGACGCGCGTGGCCTAGGCCTCGGCCAGATCGAGCAAGACTACTTCAATCGCATCCGCCTCGACCGCAATCGCGTCTACCGCAAGGCGCTCTCGGAGTACCTGCAAACGTGGCACCGCGCGACCGGGCGACCGGAGGACGAGCTCGTTGCGTTCAACGTGTTTTGGCTGCGCGACCGATGCCCCGAACCCTTCGCGGTGACACCGACCGAGCACGAGCAAGTGTGTTTGCTCAGCTGGCGCCGAGCGAACTTCCGCGCAAAGACCGGGATGCCCGCGTTGCCGCCGCCTTGCAAAGAAGCGAGCGCCGAACAAAAAGACTAGGAGGCGCGGACTAGCGAACGACCGCGCGAATGCTGTCGTGGACGATGCCCAAGAGTTCATCGAGCTCCGCATCGGAGATCGTCAGTGGCGGCGTGATGTAGACCGTATCCCCGAGCGGCCGCAGCCAGGCGCCGCGGGCGAGTGCGGCTTCGTATACCCGCCAGCCAAGCTTGCCGAGGTAGCTCGAGGACTCGGCGAGATCGAGCGCACCTATCATGCCGAGCGAGCGCGTTCGCTTGACGCCAGGCAGCGACGCGAAACCGTCGAACGCCTCGCGGATGCGCCGAAGTTTTGGCTGAATCGATTCGAGAATGCGTTCTTCGCGGAACACCGCGAGCACCTCACGAGCGACCGCGGCACCGAGCGGATTTCCGCAGAACGAGTGGCCGTAGTAAAAGGCACGCTCACCTTGCGCAAATGCATCGAAGATGCGGTCCGACACGAGCGTCGCCGCCATCGGCAAGAGGCCGCCGGAGAATCCCTTCGCGGTGCACAGCATGTCCGGCACGACCCCCGCTTGCTCGCAGGCCCACATCGTGCCGGTGCGGCCATAGCCCGTGAAAACTTCGTCGGCGATCCACAAGACGTCGTGTTTCGTGCACGCCTGCGCGAGCGCACGCAGGTACTCGGGCGGCACCATGCGCATGCCTGCCGCGCCCTGGACGAGCGGCTCGACGATCACCGCCGCGATGCTCGCGCCCTCCTTCTCGACGAGCTCGACGAGCACCTCCATCGCGCGCGCCTGCCCGACGTCGTCGCCTTCGGGAGCGACGGGCACGTGAACGCAATCGACCACCACGTCGGCGAACGGCCGGCGAAACACCTCCACGCCGCCGACGCTCGTACAACCCAGAGTGTCGCCGTGAAAGGCTCCCTCGAGCGCAACGAAGCGCGTGCGGCGATCGTCGTGAAGGTAGCGAAATTGCAGCGCCATCTTAAGCGCACACTCAACGGCGGTGGAGCCATCGTCGGTGAAGAAGGCGTGATCCAATCCACGCGGAGCGACCGCGCACAACTCCGTGGCGAGCATGGCCGCGGGCTCGTGGGTGATCCCGGCGAGCGCGACGTGGCCCATCGTCTCGGACTGCTCGCGCAGCGCACGAAGGAGGCGCGGGTGCCCATGACCGAGGACGGCCACCCACCAACTTGCACTTGCGTCGAGGTACCGCCGACCGTCGACGTCGAAGAGGCTCGAGCCCGCCGAGCGAGCGAGCACGAGCGGCTCGACCTCGTCGATGTAACGCCGCATCGCGGTGTACGGGTGCCAAAGGTGAGCCTTATCGGCTCGAACGATGTCAGCCCGGTGGCTCACGCGCTCCACGCACGTCGCGAGCGAAGCGCTCTCATGTCCCTTTCTTGCCAGATGCCCGGCGCGCGGACAAGCGATGGTGACGGTTCGTGCGGGAATGCGAGAGCGGGTTCTCGGGTTACTGGAATCGGACGGCCACGGGCGTCGGATCCCGAGGAATTTCCGGTGTCGGCGCACGCGACGATCGGTGCTAAGCACGAGAGCGAATTCGATGGGTTTGGATGGGCAGCTAAAACGATGGTGGTGGGCGATTCTCGCCACGATGGTCGCGTGCACTTCGCTCCTCCAGGCAGCGGGGATCGGACGCATCGTCGCAGCCGCGCTATCGAAGTCGGGTCCTGTCGAGCCGCCGAAGCTCGTGGCTGGCAAGCCACCGGAACGCCGAGAAAAAGAGGGCCAACCGATCCTCGCTCGGAACATCTTTGACTCGATGACTGGGCCACTCGACGGCAGCGCGCCGCCTCCCGCGAGCACGAGCGCCGCCGAAGTTGTACCCGCCGCCGACGCGATCCCCCTCGCCGACTTGTCGGAAGACGCGCCGCCATGTGACGCCGGACGGGTGGTCCTGATCAGCGCCTCCGAAGATCCGACCTGGTCGTTCGCGTCGATCGAGGACTCGAGCGGCAAATCGCAGCTGCGCCGAAACGGTCAGGAGATAAACGGGCATTTTGTCCGCGCGATGGCGTGGAACCGAGTGTGGCTCGAGCAGAGCGGCAAACAGTGCCAGCTCAAGCTCGGTGAAAAATCGAAGGGCGCCGGGACGCCCAAGCCGACCGGGACTGCCGCGCCAAAAGAACCCGCGGCGGCAACGCCGGGCAACGGCGGCATCTCGCCCGAGCTCGCCTCGAAGATCCACAGAGTCAGCGACACCGAGTTCAACGTCGAACGCTCGGTCATCGACGAAATCCTTGAAAATCAGGCAGAACTGATGAAGTCGGCGCGCATCGTCCCCGACAAACAGGGCGACAAAGTGATGGGCATTCGGCTCTTCGGGATCCGCAGCGGCACCCTGCTCAATACGCTCGGCTTGAAGAACGGGGACCGCCTCGACTCGATCAACGGCTTCGACATGGCGGACCCGCAAAAGGCCCTCGAAGCTTACGGGCGACTGCGAACGGCCGACGCTCTGCACCTCAAAGTCAACCGCGGCGGCGCGCCACTCAACATCGACTTCAAGATTCAGTGACGATGACCCTCTCGGAACGACTCGGCGAAACGCTGCGCTCTCCCGGGCAGCGCACGGTCCTCTACGTTGTGGCGTTTGGCCTCGGCTCGCTGGCGATCTCTGGCTTTTTCAGCTGGCTTGCCGTCAGCGTCGCCGAAAGCATGCTGCCATCCGCGACGAGCGCCGCGGCCCCGAAAGACGCCGCCTCGCCGAGCGCGTCGGTGCGTTTACCGCTCGGCCTGTCCAGTGCTTCGAAACCGTCCTCCGGTCCGCGAACGCTTTCCGCGTCACCGGGCTCCAAAGCGGCCTCGGGCCGTGGTAACGACTCCCCTCCCAATGCGGGCGAATAACGCCCAAGCTTTGCTTCAAACGTCGATGACCCCCCCGCCCTCCACACGCCCCAGGCGTTCACGCGTCGCATTCGCCGCGCTCGCCTCGACGTTGGTCCTCGCCTCCAGCGCCGCCGCGCAGCCGAGCAAGCGTGACCTGCCGCTTCGCACACCTTCGGCGGGCATAACGGGGATCGGCGGCGTCACGGCGACGGGCAACCCCACGCCGACGAACCCTCCGAGCGCAGGCGCGCCGGGCACGGGCTCACCCAGTTCGGCCACACCGATGCCGGGCTCAGTAGGCAACCCCGCCGTATCGCCGACGCCCGCAGCCGCACCGCCGTCGGGTGCCGTGACTCCGATGCCACTCGGCAAATCGCCTGACATCGAGTTCAGGAACCCGAAACCGGGCGCACTCGTGAACATCAACATGAGCGACGTGGATCTCACGCAGCTCATCGAGACGATCTCGAATTTTACCGGGCGGCGCTTCATCTTCGGCGGAAAAATGCGCCCCGGCGTGAAGGCGACGATCGTGTCCCCGAAGCCGGTGACCGCAGCCGAGGCCTACGAAGCCTTCCTCTCGGTCCTTCAGACCAACGGGATGACGGTGATCGCGCAGGGACGCTACTTGAAGATCGTCGAGTCAGCGGGGATCTCGAATGATGAAACCGAGGTCCTCGGCACGGCGACGCCCGTCCCCAACGTCGATCGCTACCTCACTCGGCTCTACCGCCTTCGCCATGCCGATGCGACCGAGGTCGCAACGGTCCTTGGCAAGCTGAAGACGAAGGACGCTGACGTCACCGTTTACACGCCGAGCAACCTGCTCATCATCACCGATACCGGGACCAACATCCTGCGGATGCTCCGTATCGTCGAGGAGCTCGACGCCGGGGGCGCGGGCGAGCAGATCTGGATGCAGCCGATCCACCACGTGTCGGCGCAAGATCTGTCGCAAAAGCTCGGCGAGCTCATGGATTCGGGCACGGGACGCGCGCGCTTGTTCGCGGACGACCGCAACAACCAGCTCATCGTCATCGCGACCGAGTCGGACTACCTGCGTTTGCTGGAGCTTATCAAGCGCATCGACGTGCCCACGAGTGGCGAGGGCGGCATCCACGTGCTCGGGTTGCAGCATGCGCAATGCGACGAACTCTCGGCCACGCTCTCGCAAATTGTGGGCGGCGGCGGTGGTGGAGGCGGTGCCGCAGGCGGTGCCGCAGCCGGACGCGGCGCGGCTCAACGCACCAAGCGGCAAGGGGCCGGTGCCCGTGGCGGCGCAGCAGCCCAAGGCGGCGGGCAAGCGGCCTCGTCGGTCTCCGGTGACGGCGGTGGCGTCTTCGAACAAGACATCAAGGTGACGTGTGACGTGGCCACGAACTCGCTCGTCGCGGTATCGACACTCCGTGATTACGTCGAGCTCCGCAACCTCGTCGACCGGCTCGACCGACCACGCCGGCAGGTCTTCCTCGAAGCGGTGATCATGGACATCGACGTGAAGCACAGCCGCAATCTCGGCCTCGGCTATCACGGTGGCGCGACCGCGGATCTCGGCGGTGGCGGCAACACGATCTTTTACGGCGGCCTCAATCCGCAGGACTCGCTCGCGGGCATCCCGTCGAACCTCGAGGCCCTCGCGTTCGGCGTGCGCGGTCCCGATCTCCAAGGCAGCCAAACGTTGTTCGGGACCGGCAAGTCGATCCCGGCTTTCGGCATCGTGCTTTCGGCCATCGCCACCAACGGTGACTCCAACGTCCTCGCGACCCCACACGTGCTCGCGACCGACAACATCACCGCCGAGATCAACATCGGCGCGAACATCGCGATCCAGCAAAACGCAGGCGGCCTCGGCAGCCTTGCGGGCCTCGCGGGGTCCGCCGGGGGTGCGGCTGGTGGACTCGGTGCGCTCGGTGCGCTTGGCGCACTTGGCGGCGGATTTCAAGCGCCGCGCCAAGACGTCGGGATCAAACTTAGCATCACCCCGCACGTCAACGACTCGGACCAGATTCGCATGGAAATCTCCGAGGAGTTCAGCAACGCCGGCGCGGCCGAAGGCGCTCTTGGGGTCGTGCCGATCAACAAGCGCACTGCGGAAACAACGGTGATCGTCAGGGATCAGCAGACCGTCGTCATCGGCGGACTCGTGCGTGAAGAGCAGCGCAACAAGCTCACCAAAATCCCGATCCTCGGAGACATTCCCGTACTCGGAGCCCTATTTCGAAGCACCGACAACACGACGCAGAAGAGCAATCTCCTCTTGGTGCTGACGCCTTACATCGTTCGCGATCCCTCAGACTTGCGACGCATCTTCGAGCGCAAAATGCAGGAGCGTCAGGAGTTCCTCGATCGTTACTTCGTCTTCGACGACACGACGCAGTGGCAACCCCCGATCGACTACGCGCACTCGGTCGGCCTCGTCGAGCAGATCCGCCAGACGCAGCTCGGCATCGAAGAGCGTGAACGCCTGCAGGCAGACCTCGTACCGAAGCGTTCCCAGACTCACGAACCCGTTCGCCCGATCGCACTGCCGAGCGTGGTGACCGGCGCGGGCGCGGCTGGCAGCGGAGGCTCGAAGGGCCCTCGTGCATCGTCGGGTGTGCCTGGCCTCGCGCCTCAGACCGCACCCCCAATCGCAGCCCCGCCGCCTGCGGCAGTCACGCGACCGGCGATCCGTGTGCCCGGCGGCCGCACCAATACACCGAACCGTTACCGAATCGAGTGAGCCGTGGAGAACTTCCTCGCCGAGATCCTCGTTCGCCGCGGCGTCGTTCCGCCGGAGCGACTCGACGAAGCGTTGCAGACGGCGCGCGAGAAGGGGCAGCCCCTCAGCGACGTGCTCATCACTGCGAAAATCACTGACGCCGAAAGCATTGCGCGCGCGCTCGCCGACGAGCTTGGCCTCGCATTCACGCCGTCGATCGACATCGCCGCGGTCTCGCTCCCCATCACCGAGCGCATCCCGATCACGTACGCGAAACTGCACGCGCTTTTGGTGATCGGCGAAGACGACACGCACGTTCACTGCGTCACCGCCACGCCGCTCGATGTCACCGCGGTCGACGATGTGCGGGCCGTGTTCGGTAAGACCGTCGAGTTGTCCGTCGCGACCAACGCCGTCGTCATCGACGCTATCAACCGCGTGTGGGAGCGCAAAGAGGATGGCGGCAGCGGCCTCGAAGCCGAGACGCAAGTCGACGATGACAACCTCGTCGACATCCTCGACGCCGACGATGAAGCCCCGATCATCGCGTGGGTAAATAGCCTATTTTCACAGGCGGTCCGCGAGCGCGCGAGCGACATCCACATCGAGCCCGAGGAACGCGACGTCGTCGTACGCTACCGGGTCGACGGTGAACTCTACGTCGCGCGGCGTGCCTCGAAGCAATTCATGAGCGCCATCGTGGCTCGCATCAAGATCATGGCGTCCTTGAACATCGCCGAGAAGCGATTGCCTCAAGACGGCCGCATTACCCTGAAGATCGCGGGCAAAAGCATCGACATCCGCGTCTCCACGATTCCGACGAGCCGGCACTTCGAGCGAATCGTCATGCGCCTCTTGCACAAGACCTCGGTGCTAAAGAGCCTCGAGGAGCTCGGCTTCGCGCCGCGAGACTACGCGCTGATGGACGCGCTCGTGCAACGCCCCGACGGCATCATCCTCGTCACGGGTCCCACCGGCAGCGGCAAGACCACCACCCTCTACGGATGTCTGAACAAGATAAACGACCCGAGCCGCAACATCCTCACGGCCGAAGATCCGGTCGAATACGAGATAGGCGGCATCCATCAGGTCCACGTCAAGCCCGGCATCGGCCTGACCTTCGCGAACGCCTTGCGCGCCTTCCTTCGCCAAGATCCAGACGTCGTGATGGTCGGCGAAATCCGCGACAAGGAGACGGCGGAAATCGCGATCCACGCGTCCCTTACCGGCCATCTCGTGCTCTCGACCATCCACACGAACGACGCGCCCGGCGCGGTCACGCGGCTCGTCGACATGGGGATCGAGAGCTTCCTCGTGCGCTCCTCGCTCATCGCGGTGCTCGCCCAGCGACTCGTTCGCGTGCTGTGCCCCCACTGCAAGATCCCCTACGAGCCCACCGAATATGAGCTGAAGCAGCTCGGTCTCGACCCGGCCCGCCTCCAGTGGAAAGAGCGTCGCAAGGTCGGCCACCGCTACGTCGCACAGGGCGCGGCCTACCGTTTCGTAGGCCAAGACATGAGCCCCGATCCCGTGTTCTTCCGCGCAAAAGGCTGCGCCTTGTGCCTCGACAAAGGCTTCGTCGGTCGTCTCGGTATCTACGAATTGATGATGATTGACGACGTCGTTGGGCCCCTTATCCTCGAGCGCGCCGATGCCCAGTCGATGAAGCGCCGCGCGCAGGTCGCAGGAATGGACACCCTGCGTGACGACGGCGCCCGCAAGGTTCTCGAAGGGCGCACCACGGTCGAAGAAATTCTCGCCGCAACGCAAGAAGACGTCATCAGCGACGAGTGAGGTGACGCGTGGCTGTCTTCGAATACAAAGGCATCCTCGTCGCGACGGGCAAGGGCACTCAAGGCCTCCGCGACGCCGAGAACGTGAAGGCCTTGCGGGCGCAACTTCGCAAAGACGGCGTGCTCCTGACGACGGCGACGGAAGAGAAAGCCCAGAAGCTCGCGGAGCCGAAGGGCTTTAGTCTCAAGCGGTTCTTCGAGCACCCGAGCGTCGCCGACGTCGCCATCATGACGCGCCAACTCGCCACGCTCGTGAAGGCGCAGATCCCACTATTCGAGGCGCTCTCCGCGCTGATCGAGCAGACCGAAAAGGAAGGCCTGCGCCGGGCGCTGACCAACGTGCGGGACGCCGTACGTGAAGGCACCGCATTCGCCGACGCGCTGATGGCCCACCCGACGATCTTTCCTGACCTCTACGTGAACATGGTTCGCGCGGGGGAGTCGTCCGGCACCCTCGATGCCGTGCTCCTTCGGCTGACGAGCTTCCTCGAGGGCCAAGCCAAGCTGCGCGGCAAAGTGTCGAGCGCGCTCGCCTACCCGATCCTCATGATGCTCATCGCCACCGTGATGATAAGCGTGCTGATGACGTCGGTCGTGCCCAAGGTGACATCGATCTTCGCGAGCATGCACAAGGCGCTGCCCTGGTACACGCAGTGCCTGATCTGGTTCTCCGATTTCGCGTCGAATTTTTGGTGGCTCGTGCTGCTCCTCACCTTCGGGGGCACGGCTTGGTTTCGTCGCTGGAAGCGCACGGTCGAAGGTCGGCTCGCGTGGGATCGCCTCACGCTGCGCGCTCCGCTCTTCGGTCCACTCGTGATGATGGTCGCCATCTCGCGCTTCACGCGGACCCTCGCCACCTTGCTCGCGGCCGGAGTCGCCTTGCTTCCGGCGATGGCCATCGTGCGCAACGTCCTCGGAAACGCCGCGCTCGAGAAGGTCGTCGAGACGGCCGCCGGATCGATTCGCGAGGGCCAGAGCATCGCCGAACCACTGAAGGCGAGCGGCTACTTTCCGCCCCTCGTAACCCACATGATCGCCATCGGTGAACGCAGCGGTCAGCTAGAAGAAATGCTGGAAAACGTCGCGGAAGCTTACGACACCGCCGTCGACGCGCGTGTGCAGCTTCTCACAAGCTTGCTCGAGCCCATCATCATCGTGATCATGGGCGGAGCGGTCGGGTTCATTGCCTTCTCCATCCTCATGCCGCTCATCCAAATGAGCTCGTTCGTGGAGTGATGCGATGAGCCGACGTCGAGGCGAGCGCACCATCTTGTTCCCGTGGGAGCGCCGCCGCGGGATCTTCGCGCTGCCCTGGGCTCGTACGAAGCCCGCACTCGCCGCGCTCGCCATGATCGTTCTCGTCGGGTTCTTCGGCATGCGCGAACGGGACCGCACGGGAATGCGCGCGACCCGCGCCACGTTGCTCGTCGTCCACGAGGCCATCGACGCGTTCCGCGCCGACCACGAGAGCCGCTGCCCCGACTCACTTGCGAAACTTCAAGCCGACGCCTACCTCATCACCAGCCCGACCGACGCTTGGGGTCGGCCCCTTCAGCTCACCTGCCCCGGCAGGCGCAACCCAGACAGTTACGACTTGCTCAGCTACGGACCGAGCGGCGACATGCGCGGACTCGACCGAATCGAATAGACTGCAAACCACCATGAACCCCAAAAACGATGCCTTGCTTGCCCGCCTCCGTCACGCGCGCCGCAGAATTTCCCGCGGCGTAACGCTCGTCGAAGTCTTGATCGTCGTGGCGATCATGGCGCTGATCGCCGGCGGCGTGAGCTTCCTCGTGCTGCCGCGTTACCGCGAAGCGCAGGTAAAGACGGCGAAGACGAACGCCCGCAACATTCGCAACGTGGCCACTCAGCACATGGCGATGAAGAGCGATTGCCCCACGATCGCGACGCTCATCGCCGACAAGGAACTGGACTCGGCCGGCGACACCAAAGATCCGTGGGGTGGCGAGTACACCATCAAGTGTGACGGCGACGACATCACCGTGTCGTGCCCCGGGCCCGACAAAAAAGACTCGACCCAGGACGACATCACCGTCGGAGCGAACGCAGCGACCACGGCGGCTCCGTGACCGCCGCGGGGCGACGAGGTGCGACCTTGATTGAGGTGCTCGTCGCCCTCGGACTCGCGGCATTGCTCGTCGGCGGCATGTTTGGCGGCATCGGCATGTTGCGCCAGTCACGGCTCCGCGAAGCCTCGACGCTCGTCGCGAGTGCGGTCCGCATCGGCTACGACCACGCGAATGCAACCTCGCGCGTGACGCGGCTCGTGTTCGACTTGGAGCAGCGCTCCGTGACGATGGAGGACACCGAAGGCACGCTGCTACTTCAGCAAAATCGGACCGGCGGAGCGGCCGGGGCAAGCGACCTCGAGAAGGCCGCGCTCGAAGCGGGCGAGGACATCGTGGACGGCCCCAAAAAGGCGCGCCCCAATTTTAGCGAGGTCAAAAAGTCGACCCTCGATACGGTGGCTGCCCTTCGCGAAGGCGATGACCAGGCGAAGCCGAGCGGGAAGCAACTGCCGCAAGATGTGACGTTTCGGCAAGTCGAGGTCCAGCACGAAGACGCCGCTGTAACGAGCGAGCACGTCTACCTGTACTTCTGGCCCGGCGGACAGACCGAGCGCGCTGCGATCCAATTGCAGCTAGGCACCACGGGCACCGAGCGGGACATCATGACCATCACGGTCAAGCCCCTCACGGGACAAGTCCACGCCGAGTACGGTGCGGTCGCGATGGCGCGCCCCGAGACCGACGAGGAGCCCTCGGACTCCGAATGAAGCGGTCCACCTCAAGGTGTCCGGCGCCCGCAAAGCGGGGATTTACGCTGCTCGAAGTGATGGTGGCGGTCTCCATTCTCGGGCTCGGCCTGACGGCCATCTTGTCAGCGCAATTCGGCGCGATGAACGGCATCGCCCATGCGCGGGGCATGAGTGGCGCCGTGGGTTACGCGCGTTGCAAGATGACTGAGATCGAGGGGCGTCTGCAGCGGGATGGCTTCGCTGAGCTCGACGAACACGATAGCGGTCCGTGCTGCGGAGAGGATTCGCCCGACTACACGTGCGACTGGCGCATCGAGAAGCCCTCGTTCCCCGACGGTACCTCCGCAAAACTCGACCTCGACACCTCGAAGCTCGGCTCGATCGGCAAGTTGGCGGGTGGCGCGCAAAGCGGCGCACCGGGCGGTGCGACCGGGCTCGGAGGTATCACCGAGGCGCTCGGTCCTGACGCCGCCGAGCTTGCGTCAGGTGGCATCGGTGGAATCGCCTCGGCGGTGATGGGGATGGTGTACCCGAGCTTGAAGCGTGTATTCGAGGCGAGCTCGCGTCGCATCACGGTCGTCATCCACTGGGACGAGCGCGGCCGCGATCACCACTTCGATGTGGTGCAGTGGGTGACCCATCCGCAGAGGGCGACCGGCACGGCGAATGGGCCCGAGGACCTCACCGGCCTTGGCGCCAGCACGGGAAGCGCGTCCCCCGCGCCGAAGGGAACTACGCGGTGATGGCGATTCACGCGAAGCGCAACTGGAGGGCGAGTTCACCGCGCGACCGTGGATTTACGCTGATCGAAGTGCTCGTCGCGATCGCGATCATCGCGCTGATAGCGTTGCTCATTTACTCGGCGTTCGCAGGCATGAGCCGCTCACGCAACACGATGATGAGCGTCTCGGGTCGCTACCAGGCGGGGCGCGCGGCGATGCAGCGAATCGCACGCGAACTCTCGAGCGCCTACATGTCCGGTCACAAGAACTTCATGCGCCTGCAAAACCAGCCGCAGACTGGACTTATCGGCAAGAAAGGGCGGCCCGATCGGATCGATTTCACGGCGTTCGCGCATCAGCGATTGCAAGAGAACCGCCACGAGTCCGACCAAACCGAGATTGGCTACTATTGCTCACGCAGCCGCGACTCCGGCGCGCTCGACCTCATGCGGCGCGCGGCCCGCAGCATCGACAGCGACATGACCCGCGGCGGGGGCGTCGACACGATGGCGGAAGGGGTCGACGACTTCACGCTCCGTTACCTCGATCCGGTAACGAACGAGTGGCAGGATGGGTGGGACAGCACGCAAGCCGCTGCCCAGTACGGGCGTCTTCCGTCGCAAATCTGGGTGACCCTCGTGCTCAACAACGGCCCCGGCGGGCGGCAAATTCGCTTCGAAGAAAAGATCGCGATGCGCATGCTCTTGCCGCTGACGTTCGCGACGGACTGAACCATGAAGGCGTACCGATTCAATTCTCGCCGGATCCGCGGGCGCCGCCAAGAGCGCGCGATGGCGCTCGTCATGGTGCTGCTCGCGATCGTGGTGCTGACGGTCTACCTCACCGAGGTGCAAGCCGAGAGCACGACCGCGTTTGCCTCTGCGCTGGCCGAGCGGGATCGCTTGCGCGCCGAATACCTCGCGACGAGCGGCATCAACCTGCAGCGCATGTTGATCGCGTCGGAGCCCACCGTGCGTCAGGTGGTCGAGCCCGTCTTCAAGCTGATGAACCCCAAGGGCCGCGCGCCCCAGATCCCGGTTTGGGAATTCGGCGACCAGGTGCTCGGGCCGTACAACGACGGCCCTGGCGCCGAGAGCTTCGCCGCGCTGGCGAATGTCGATATCGCTTCGGGAGAAAATCTCGGCCTCGGGGGACTCGGCCATTTCGAGGCGGTCGTCATCGATGAGGACTCGAAGATCGACGTCAACACCGCCGCACGCGGCGACATCATCTCGCGCACCCGTCTTGCCCAGCAGCTCCTCGGCGTGTTCGCGGCGCCGCAATACAACCCACTCTTCGAGCAGGAAGATCCCGACGGGCAGTATTCCGATCGGCAGTCGATTTGCGCGGCGGTCATCGACTGGGTGGACTCGGACGAAGAACGCGAGCCGTGCGATCCGCGGTCCGCTCAGGCCGCACCCGCCGGTGGCGTCGAGGACAATTACTACCAGACGATCGGGCTCAAGTATTTCCGCAAAAACGCTGCCTTCGACTCGCTCGACGAGCTGCGCCTGGTGCGCGGCATCGGAGACGATTTTTGGGCCACGTTCGTCGACCCCGACCCGCGCAAACCGAAGGACCGCGTGATGACGGTGTGGGGCCAAGGCAAGGTCAACGTGAACACCGCCAATGCCCAAACACTGCTGGCGATCGTCTGCGCCGGCGCGCCGGATTCCGAGCTTTGCTTGGATCCTATGAAAGCGGCCGCGTTCGTGTCGACGATCTCGCTCGTCAAGAGCTTCACGTCGGGCGCACCGCTCTTCGGCTCCGCGAAAGACTTCATCCTCACGATGAAAGGCGGCGGGACCTTGGGACCGTTTCTCGCGATGGGGGGCATCAACCCGGTGACCTTCCGCTCGCCCGCCGAGATGGCGAAGATCGTCACCACCGAGAGCAAGATGTTCAGCATCTATTCGACCGGCGTCGTGCCGGGTCAGGGCCGTGAGACGCGCGTGACCATCCACGCCGTAATCGATTTTCGCCACGCGACCACGGTCGCCGATGTCGCGACGGCGAACCAAGCTGCAGCCACGGGCGCGGTCGACCCCTCCGCACCGACGACCGTCACGGGTATCAACGGCGCCACGCTCGACCCCGTGACGGCACAGATCGCGACGAGCCCCGCCGGGAACGTCGTTTACTGGCGGGTGCAATGATAGAAGGAGGGCAGCATGGCTAGGTGGCTCGGGATCGACTTTTCTGCGACGACGGTGCGTGTCGCACTCGTGTCGTCGAGCTACCGAAAGTGGGCCATCGAAGCGCTGCGCGAAGAGCGCGTGCTCGACCACGAAGGAGTCTCCGCCGCGTTGCGAGCGGCTGTCAGCGGGCTTCGTGCCGACGTCTGCGCGGCCGGTATCGATGGCCGCAAAGGGTTCATGCGACGGCTCGAATTGCCTCGGGCCGCGTTGAAAGATCTCGAGCATGTGCTCGCCTTCGAGGTCGAGGCCACCCTGCCCTTCGAGCTCGAAGATTCGGTCATGGACCACCGCCGCGTGGCATCGCCGGACGGGGTCGGCTCCGATGCGGTGTTCTCACTGTTCGCCGGAGTTGCGACAGCGACCGACGTCACCTCTCGAATCGACACGGTCAAGGGCGCAACGGGCCTCGATCCGAGCCGCATTGGCTTAGGTCCGCTGCCGCTCCTCAACCTCGCGCAGGTCGCCCGTGAGCTCGCGGTCGATGCTCCCGTCGCGCTGATCGACCTGGCCGAAGATCACTGTGACGTGTTGATAGCTCAGGCAAGTGAGCCTCGATTCTCACGCTCCCTCACCCACGGCACGCTCGCACTGCCGGCCGCAGCCCCGTTGCTCGCCCGCGAGCTCCGGCAGACTTTCGCGGCTTGGCGGGCAAGCGGAGGGGCGCCGCTCGAACACGTCATCGTCGTGGGCCCAGGAGCCGAAACCCCCGGTCTCGAAGCGTTCCTGCAGGCCGAGGTCGGACTCAACGTCGCCGCGCTGCCAAAGCTCAGCATCGAGGTTTTGCCGGAGCTCGAACCGCTCGTCCCACGATTCGCGCGGGCCATCGCTCTCGCGCTGTCGCTTTCACGGCGCCCGAGTGACCTCAACCTGCGACAGGGCGCACTCGAAGCGCAGCAGAGTTACCAATTTCTGAGGGAAAAGATGCCGATTTTGGCCGGCCTCGCCGCAGCTCTCGTCGCGAGTTTCGGCTTCGCCGTGTTCGCAGAGCAGCGTTCCTTGGCAGCTGAAAAAACCGCCCTCGAAGATCAGCTCTCCGCCGTCACGTCAGCTTACTTCGCCGTGGCGTCGCGCGACCCGAAGGAGGCGGCCGACATGCTCGATGCCGCGATTGCGGGAAAATCCGACGACCCGATGCCTCCGCTCGATGGCTTCGATGTGCTGACGGCGTTGAGTGAGCGGATCCCCAGTGAGCTCGTGCACGACATCGTGGACTTCGATTTCAAACGAAACCAACTCTCGATAAAAGGGCTCGTCAACAGCATCGACGACGCGAACACGGTCGAGAAAAAGGTGTCCGAGCACCCCTGCTTCAAAGACGTCAACCTGAGCCACACGACGAAGCTCAAAGAGAAGAACAAGCAAAAGTACACGCTCGAGGTGAAGGTCGACTGCGGCAAACCGAAAGCCGAAAAAGAGAAAAAGCCCGCACCGCCCAAGCCCGCAGAAGGAGGTGGCGAATGAGCGTGCTTACGCGCTTCGAAAAATTGTCACCCCGCGAGCAGCGGCTTTTGCAAGCGCTCGCCATCGTGTTCGCCGCGATCCTCGCGCTCGGAACGCCCGTTGCCGTCGGAAGCTCCGTTGCCACGGCGCGAGAACACAACGCCGACATTCGCAGCCAGCTTACCAAGATCGCCAACGCTGCTCCGTTGCTGGTCGAGCGCCGCGATGCACGACAGGCCCGCGAGGTTCTTTACGGCAAAGCTGCCGTGCCGCTCGCTTCGTTCATCGAGAACGCCGCGAAAGCCCAAGACATCGACATTCCCGAATCGTCGGACCAGCCGGACGCGCCGACGAAAGGTTACGTCGAACACTCGACCCAAGCGAAATTCCGCAAGGTTGGTTTGCGAGCCCTCGTCAACGCCCTCGAGCAGATGGAGAAGAGCGGGCTTCCCGTGGCGATCACCGCGCTGCATGTGAGCGCCCGAGCTCAAGCGGACGAGTACGACGTGTCACTGACGGTATCGCAGTACGAGAAGAAGGGCGCCGACGCGAAGAAGCCCGGCGTCAATGGCGAGCCGAAGCCGAAAGGGCAAGCGCTGTGAAGGCGCGCCTCCGAAAACTCGCGCGGTACGTCGGCTACCCACTGCTCTACCTCGCGTCGCTCGCATTGTTTTTTTACGTCACGTTTCCGATGCAAGCGCTTCGCGGCCGGATCGTCACGGAATTCGAACGGCAGCAGCGGTACGGTCGTCCCGCCGGTGAGCCCGTGATGACCCTCGAGATAGGCGAGCTCGATACCTATTGGTTCACGGGCATCGAGTTCGAGAAGCTCCGACTGACCGTGCCGCCGCGCGTCGAGAAGGCGAAGTCCGGCATGCCCGGGTTGAACCTCGGCTCGAATTCCGCCGAGCCGCCAGCACCGACCGTCGTCTCGATCGACCGCTTTCGAGCGCGCGTCCGCGTCCTTCCGCTCTTGCTCGGCCGCGTGGTGGTGGACTTCCACGTCGATGCTTTCGGTGGAAGCGTCTACGGCAGCGCGCCGTACGCCACCTCGAGCAATGTCACGGCGAGCCAGGTCGACGTGACGATCGAAGGGGTGCACCTCGAGCAGATCGAGCCGCTGAAGGCCATGCTTCAGAACCAACCGATCTTCGGCGTGCTGCACGGCACCGTCTCGCTTCAGACCGCGGATGGAAAGTTTGCCAAGGCGAGCGGCAAGGCCGATCTGCAAATCGACGACGTCTCGCTGTTCGACGGAAAATCGAAGTTGATGGGCCTCGCGCTGCCGACCGCCTCAATCGGGCGTGTGGCGCTCGCTGCCACCGCCGAGAAGGGGCAGCTGACGATCGAAGAACTCTCCGTTCAAGGCAAAGATCTCGAGCTCGCGGGAGAAGGTAAAATCCGGTTGAACGAGAGCTACAAACGCTCGACCGCTGACCTTTTCCTGAAGTTCAAATTCACCGATGCGTACCGGGACCGAGACGAGGCGACGCGCAGCCTGCTCGGCAAGCCCGGCTCGAAGATCAAAGCCATCATCGAGGAACTCGACCCGCAGCGTACGTTCATCCGCGCAAAGACCGAGGACGAGTTCTACCGATTTCATCTCGCGGGAAGGCTCGACAAATTGGACGTGCAGCCGGCTGGGATCACCGGGGGCGCACGCGCCAAGCCCGCAGGCCGATCGCCCCTGCTGGATGGGGCACCCGGACGGCGTGGGAGTGGACGCGGCGCGAGCGAAACTGTCGACGGTCTCGCGCCGAGCAGCGCGACGGTCGTGCCCAGTGAAGGCGAGCCCCCGACAAACTGACGCCTCGGTGCGCCGCGCGTCGGACGCTTGCCACGCTGCTCTTTGAAGCGAGAAGGCTCGATTCAGTGTAAGGAATTGCACATGGTTTCCGCGCGCAGTGAGCTTCCGCACCTGATTGGCGTGATCCACCTGCAGGCGTTGCCCGGGAGCGCGCGGTACGCGGGTAGCCTCGCGCGGATCCTCGATGCAGCGTCGCGCGATACCGAAGCGCTCGTGTCCGCGGGATTCGACGGTATTCTCGTCGAGAACTTCGGCGATGCGCCATTCACACGCGGCTCCGTTGGTCCCGAGACCGTGGCGGCGATGACGACCGCGGTACGCCGAGTCCGCGGCATCGCGCCGACAATCCCGGTCGGTGTCAACGTCCTGCGCAACGACGCACGTGCGGCGCTCGCGGTGGCGATGGCGACGGAAGCGACGATGGTGCGCATCAACGTGCACATGGGTGCACGCGTCACCGACCAAGGGATTATCGAAGGCGAAGCCCACGAAACATTGCGGTACCGGCGAGCGATCGGGGCCGATTCGGTGCGACTCTTGTGCGACGTCGCCGTCAAGCACTCCGCTCCCGTCGCGGCGCGCCCGATCGCCGAAGAGGCGAAAGAGCTCGTGTCACGAGGTCTCGCCGACGCGGTGCTCGTCACCGGTTCGGGTACCGGCTCGGCCGTCGACGCGCGCGAGCTCTCGCAAGTCCTCGGCGCGGTGGCCGACAGCGACGCCGGCGGGGCACCCGTGTTCATCGCGAGCGGCGCGACGTTCGACAACCTCTCGAAGTACCGCGAAGCCTACGGTGCGATCGTCGGCAGTGCCCTCCGCGTGAGTGGCTGCGCGGGTGATCCAATCGACGCCAAGCTCGCCCGCGCATTCGCGACGGCATGGGGCCGCATGCGACGCGGCAAGTAGCGACGAGCGCAACGGCGTCAGATCGAGTCGGGTTCAGCCGAGCCGGCGGGCGTGCCCATCTTGTGCGTCTTCGGATCGTATTTCGAGGAGCACTTCGCGAGAAGCAGGCTCGCCTCGAAGTGTCCGCCTTCGACGAGCTTGCCTTCAGCCGTCACTGCCACGCCGCCCTGCGGCACGTCGCGGAAGGTGTCGGGAATCACGCATTGCGGGTAACGAATCTCGAGGTCCTTGCCATCGCCGCGCAGCTTGAAGCGGTACTCACACGGCTTGTCCCGACGCGACAGCGTGCCCGGAATGAGCTCGCCTTCGATGCGCACCCGATGCCCCACCGAGGCGCGGTCGGCGAGCAGCTTGTCGACCGGCATCGAGTAGACCGCCGCGTCTTTGAAACCGAACATGAACAAGCAAACCAGCCCTGCGGCCATCACGAGGAGGGTGAGCAAGAGTCCCCAACTGCCCTTTTTACGGGGAGAAACGTGCACTCCTGTGTGCGAGGCTCCCGCTTGCGCGAGCGCCGGCCCGGGAACGACCATGCCATCCGCGGCGCCACGGGGCGCGTCATCGTCGCCGAGGCCTGCAGCCTCCGCGAGCTCGTCATCCAACCCGTCTCGTCGCGAAATGTTGCCCATATCGTATGCTCCGGACGAGTTTAGCCCGGTCCCGAGCGCTGGTCGAGGTTCGGAGACATCTCATGAGCGTCCGTCGCATGCGTCCTTGGTTCTATTTTCGTTCGTTGCTCTGCGGAGCCCTTGGCTGCAGCGCCGCGGGTGCAGAGCCGCGTGGGCCCGGACAAGGGGGTGTTCAACGGTCAGCCACGACGACGGCACCTACGCCGAACGCGGGCTTCGACGCGCCGACAAGCGACGTCAGGCGGATTCCGGTCGGCTCCACGACGGCCGTCCCGCTCGCTTACCGGCTTCTTGCGATCGAGGGTGCGCCGCTGGTCCTGGTGGTGGCCGAGGAAGGCGCGACTGCCCGAAGCCACGTTCGCTCGATCGATGCACACGGCTCGCTGTCGCCTATCCGCACGCTCGGACATCGGCACGTCGCCGCTGCGGTTGCGGCTCCCGACCCGCGACTCGTCACCTCGGACGGAAGTTCGTTGCGCGTCGAAGCGTTGAACCAGAGCGCCCCGGCCGAGCCGCTCCACCTGCGCGCGGATGCAGTGGTCGCACTCGGACATTCTCGCCTCGCTTTCCTCGAGGAACGGGACGAGTCATCCGCGGCCAACTCCCCCGTCGCCGCCCCCGCGAAGCGCGAGCGTCCGAAGCGCGAGCATGCAAAAAAACCCGCGCCGATACCATCGTCGAAGCCGACACCCGTGCGTCTCTGGCTGCACGCGCATTCCGACCTTGGAGGGCTCGCGGGCGCGGTGGATACGGGCGTCGCGTTCGGCCGACCGATGCCCGGCATGGGGCTCGTCACCGCGGTCGGAACGACCCGTGGCGCACGCGCGCTTTGGTACGAGCCCGACCACCCTCAACGCATGCACGGGCGCTTCGTGCCATTCGCCCAATTGATGAGCGCGGAGCTCGACCTCGACGGGAAGCTCCGCGGCACGGCATCTCCGGTCGTAGGCGGACCTCGCGAGTTCGGCTGGATCGAAGGCCACCTGCGCCCGCGGCTCTTCGGGTCGGGCGATGCCAGCGTGTACGTCGGGCGGCGCGAGACGCCGGTCGGCCGCAGCACCGCGCGAAGCTTCGAAGCGGTGTCGCTCGGACGGTCAGCGCAGCCGACGGGCACGGATGCCCTCTGGGTCACCGACCCTCGGCGCGCCCTCGTGAATCCGCCGCCCCATGCGAGCGAGCTTACGTTCTTGGAGCGCATCGTCGCGGCCGCACCTGAGCTTGTCGTGCCCCAAAGCGCGGAAGAGCCCGGTCGCGTCGCGTGGGCGGGGACACGTGGTTTTTTCCTCGCAAACGGACGTTTGATGAGCGCGGACCGCGTGACCCACGAGGTCGCCGAGCTGCCGCATCCGTTCACCGCGACGCGCGCCACGCTCGCTTGGAGTGCCGTTGACGGCGACGGCTCGGCTATCGCGGCCGTTGGAGAAACACTGTTCACGGTCGAGCGCGACGGCACCACCCGCGAGCAGTCACTCGGCTCGATGGCGCAAGCCAGCCACCCGCCGTGGTCGCTCGCGCGGATTGGCGACACGTGGTGGGGCATCGTCCCGACGTCCGTCGACGCGGCTCATCCCGGCGGCCAACGCGTCGTGCGCATCGACGACGGCCACGAAGCCGCGGGCCTCTCTAAAGGCGCGTTCAGCGGAAGCATGGCGCTCGTCG
This sequence comes from Polyangiaceae bacterium, assembly GCA_947475525.1. GTDB lineage: Bacteria > Myxococcota_A > Polyangia > Polyangiales > Polyangiaceae > SYFR01. The sequence goes on from CANJMI010000020.1 coordinate 85,459, forward strand.
GAGGCGCCGACGCAGGGCTCGTCCTTGCGCTCGACGGGGGCGACCTCGTCGTGACGACGCTCGGCGCGGATGGCACGACGGCCGTTCTTTCTCGCCAGCCCGCGCCCGTTCAAGTCGGCTTTTCTGCCGCCGCGCGGGCGGGAGGCGGCGCTCTCCTCGTCGGCGTCGAGGCTGCCCGGGCACCGGCGGGCATGCACCCGGCTTCCGCGGCGCACGGGCCCTCGCGCGCGCTCGCCTTTGCGCTCGACGCGACGGGGGCACTCGTACGCGGAGACGTGGTCGCGCTCGAGCTCGCGCCGGGCCGCATCGGGCTCGCGGCAATGCCGACAGGTGGCGCCGTCGTGTGGGCCGAACCCGACCCGCGAGAGCCTGCTCGAACGCCGCCGGGCGCGGTCTGGTTGGACCTCAACGCCCATGCCGTCGCACTCGCCGCGTGGCCTGCTGCTCCGACGGACCGAAGCCGCAGTTGCAGCGCCGGTCGCCCGGTTTTTGCTCACATTCCATCGCCACAACCCGGCCAGTTCCTCGCGCTCACGCTGACGGATGCCTGCGCCGAAACACGGCCGACGTGGACCTCGGACGGGCTCCGCTGGTTCGGCACACGCGAGGCCGGCATCGATGCCTCGGTCGAGCGCGTCGATGTCCCGTTCGCGAGGATTGCGGCCCCGGTCGCGCGGTCCACGGCTCGACTCTCCGAAGTGTCAGCGCCCGGGACCGCACGCTGCCCACCCGACATGGTGCTCGTGCGAGGGACCCTCTGTGTCGACAGCTTCGAGTCGCAGCTCGTCGACGCCGCAGGACTCGTCCTCTCGCCGTACTACGCAACGCAACCCGCGGTCGTCAAGCAAGTGCTCGACGAATGGACCTTTGGTCGTCTCGTCACCGGTGATTTGCACGCGCGCGCGATGCCGCTCCCTCCCCTCCTTCGCCCCGCTCTCACCCCCGTCGCTCCCGTCGCCACGAGTCGCCCCGGCGTGCTCCCGAACGGCTATCTCTCGGGTGTCATCGCCGATGCCGCATGCCGCGCGGGCGGCAAGCGCCTGTGCTCCATCGAGGAATGGACGCTCGCGTGCCGCGGCGAAGATGACCAGGATTTTCCCTATGGAAACGAACACGAACAGGGGGCGTGCAACGTCAACCGCTACGCGCATCCTGCCGCCACGCTTCACGGTAATGCGGCACTCGGCCACCTCGATCCACGCCTGAACCTCGTGAAAGACGGTGACGAGCGCATGCTGCGACCGACCGGCAGCACGCCGCGCTGCGTGAGCCGCTGGGGCAAAGACGGCATCTACGACATGGTGGGCAACCTCGACGAATGGCTCGACGATGAAGCGGGCTCATTTGCCGGGGGATTTTATGCTAGGAGCACCCGAAGAGGTTGCTCCGCGGTGATCACCGTTCACCCGCGGCGCTACTTTGACTACTCGCTCGGGACCCGCTGCTGCCTTACGCCATGAATGCCCATCACGACCTCGAGAACCCCACCGAAGAACACTTCCTCCTTCGCCAGATGGTGCAGGGCTTCGTGCGCGAGCACGTCGAATCGCAGGCGGAATCGCATGACGCAGAGGGCAAGTTCAACCGGGCCCTTTTCAATCAGTGCGGAGACCTCGGCCTGCTCGGCCTGACGGTTCCCGCCGAGCTCGGCGGCAGCGGGATGGATTACCTCGGCTCGGTGATCGTTCACCACGAGCTTGCGAAGAGCGACCCCGGCTTCACGCTCGCGTACCTCGCTCACGCCGTGCTCTTCGTGAACAATTTCTACTTGAGCGCCAACGAGGAGCAGCGCGGCCGCTTTCTCGGCGACGTCATCAGCGGCAAGAAACTCGGCTGCATGTGCATGACCGAGCCGGGCGCGGGTACCGACGTCCTCGGCATGACGACAACCGCCCGCCGCGACGGCGACCACTACATCTTGAACGGCCGCAAGGCGATGATCACCAACGCCCCCGAAGCCGACCTTTTCTTCGTCTACGCGAAGGTCGAGGGCCGCGTCACTTCGTTCATCGTCGAGCGCACCACCCCAGGCATCGCACCGCAACCAAAGACCCCGAAGATGGGCATGCGCGCGAGCCTCCTCGGCGAAGTGATGTTCGACGACTGCCGCATTCCCGCGACGAACCTCCTCGGCGTGGAAGGCGGCGGAGTCACTCACATGATGCGCAACCTCGAGCTCGAGCGCCTCACCCTCGCAGCGATAAGCCTCGGCATCGCCGACCGCTGCATCGCGATCATGCTGGGCTACGCAAACGATCGCGAAGCCTTCGGCAAGTCACTCGGCGAGTTCGGGCAAATCCAGCATTATATCGCGAACAGCTACGCCAAAACCGAAGCCGCGCGTGCCCTCATCTACACGGTGGCGCGTGACTGCGCGCCCGATACGCGAAACCGCGTCGGAACGGATGCCGCGAAACTCTTCGCCGCGCCCGTTGCCAAAGAAGTGGCCGACCACGCGATGCAGGTGCTCGGCGGCTGGGGCTACTGCACCGAGTACAAGGTCGAGCGCTTCCTCCGCGACGCGAAGCTCATCGAGATCGGCGGCGGCACGCTCGAAGCGCACGAAAAGAACATGACGAAAGATCTTCTCCGCGCCGCCAAAGGCTGAACTCCAGCGTCAGTCGAAGTGACTTTGCGGGTCGTTCAATCCGCGCGTCTCGAGGGCGCACAGAAGCTACCGGAGACTAGTTTCCGGTCGTCCAGTCAACTGGCGGAGATGCCGACCGCGGATCGCCTTCGATGGTGACGGTCTCGAAGCGCTTGTCTCGGACGGGCCGGTTCGACGGCTCCTCGGTCGGGGTCGGCCGCCGAGCCGTCGCAGCCTCGGGCTTGCCTACGACCGGAACGGTCAGCGTGCGGGCCTCCTCGCCACGTCGGTAATCGATCGACACCGCCGTCGCGACGCCGAGGGTCGTCCAAGCGGCCCAAAAATCATTGGGAGTCTCGAGCGGCATCGCGTTCACGCGGGTCACCACGTCGCCCGTCCGAAGCTCGCCTCCGGCCCAATCGGCAGGCAGCTCACGCACGCGCCAGCCGACGAACTTGCCTCCAACGACGACCTCCTCGACCGGCACCCGCTCGAGCACGAAACCAGGCCCTTCGCGTAGCACGTGGTCAAGGTAAGACCGCCCCACCGCCCCCTTCGGAACCGCGCCATCATTCGCCGTGAGCACCGTTTCGGGCTCGCCGGCCCCGCGCGGCGCAGGCATTTTGGCGTCGAATAGCGACTCTTTCGCGCAGCCCGCGGCAAGCAGCAACAGCACCGGTAGGATCGATCGCAACGCCATCACGGCACTATGTTCGCCGACGCGCTGGCTGCCAAGTTTGCAACGCCTTCGGGCCGGCTACGCCTCGCATCAAAAAAACGCGCCAAGAACGCGGCATGCCTGAAGGACTTCGCGTGTTTCGAGGGATGCTCCGCGCCAAGGCGATGATGTTTGCGGCGTGGCATGGGCTATGCTCAATAGGAAGCGTTCCGCATGAAGTCTTCGCTCGCGCCAAGTCCCACTTTGCTCCGCCTTTCCCGGTGTTTGGCTCCCCTCTGGGTCGGAGCCCTCGGGGTGCTCGTTGCACTCTGCGCCTTCCCCGCGACGGCGCTCGCCGTCGTGACCTTGAACGGCGCGCCAATTCATTCGGGAGCGAACCACCCGAACAACGCGAGCCCGCTTGTGATCAGCGCGGCCGACTGTTCGGGCCAGACCACGTTCACCTTCGCGGTCACGGGCCTCACGGCACAGAAGACCTTGTCGGTATGGGCGAGCTCGCAAGGTGGAGATTGCACGCAGTCTGCGCAGCGAAATCCAGGCAGTACCCAGACCTGCTTCCCCATCAAAGCGGCGTATATCCCGGCGTTGCCGCCTTCGGACTCGCTCATCCTCACGTCGAGCGCGATCGTCGGCGGGATCGGGAGCGGCGCCACGACGGGAGTCGCGAACTGCACCGACTCGACCGCCGGTGACGCGCCGCGCAAACTCGTACTCTTCTTCCTCGTCGACGAGTCGGCCGGCAACGTCACGGACAACGTCACCTACGACATCACCTTCGACTTGCGCGGACCACCCCCGCCAACGAACCTCGCGCCAAGCACCTTCGACGACACAAGCCTGCTCGTGAAGTTTTGCACGCCGGTCGGAACGGCGGACGTCGCCGGCTACAAAGTTTACTGCGATGCGACAGGGGCAACAGGCACCGTATCGAGTTCCGACAATCCGAGCTGCAGCAGCACCGACACCACCGCCTCATCGACCGCCGAGACGACGAGCGCCAGCTCCACGAGCGCGACCTCGGGGGCGGGCGGTTCAACCGCGACCAGCGGCGTCGGCGGCACGTCGAGCAGTTCTTCCGCCTCGAGCAGCGCCTCGAGCAGCGCCTCCGCGTCGTCGACGGCCAGCGGCGGCACGGGCACCTGCGCCTCGACCGCGCTCGTCGCCGGGGCCGACCCTGCGGGCTTGATCGAATGCGCGACGCTCTCGGGCATCACGGCGGTCTCGGGCAACGCCCCCGGGTACACGGTTGGCGTGCTCGGCGCGGTAGCGATCGCGGCCTACGACAACGTCGGCAACCTCGGCAACCTGTCTACGATTGTGTGCGGTCAACCCGAAGAAGTGGTCGATTTCTTCGAGAAATACCGATCAGTTGGCGGCACGGCCGGCAACGGCTGCTACTGCCATGTCGGGCACGACACCTCTTCGAACGTGGGACTTTTCGCCTTCCTCGTCGGTGCGCTCGCGCTCACCGCTCGACGCGCACGAGGTGCTCGATGATGCGCGCGACTCGCTTCGCGGTACTGGGTCTTCCCGTCGCGGTACTGCGCCTTCCCGTCGCGGTACTGGGTCTTATCTTCACGCCTGCGCTTGCGATGGCCGCGGAGCCCGAGGCTCAAGAGCTCGAAGTCGAGCTCGCTCGGCCGCACGACGTGACGCCCGAGACCGGAGCGGCGGCACCCTCGACGGCAGAGTCGACCGGTCCGGCGCCGAAGCGCACAAGCCTGACGGAGACGCGTCGCAGCACGCGCCCGATGACCAACGTCGAGTCGAGCTCGGCATTCAGCACGTTGCCCGATTCAAGCTGGCGCAGGCTCGCGAGTGCCGGCGGGAAAGAGAAGCTCTTCGACCCGACCCATTTCCTGTTCGAGGCGCGCTTCGGGGCCTACGCGCCGCGTGTCGACGAAGAATTCGGGAGCGGCTTGACGCCTTATGCGGCCTTCTTCGGGACGTCGCCAAAGTTTTACTTCGGCGTCGAGCTCGATTGGCTGCCCTTGCGGATCCCGTACGTTGGCAGCGTCGGCATCGCGTTCGGCTGGGGTCGCGTCAAATCGACCGCGAAAGCGAAGACGTCCACGGGCGACGCCGGCTCCGACACGTCACTGCTGATAAACCCAATGTACGCCGACGCCGTGGTGCGTTTCGACGGCCTCCTGCGACGCGCGGGTGTGCCGTTCGTGCCCTACGTCAAAGGTGGTCTCGGCATCGGCATGTGGCAGGCCACTGGCCCAAGCGGGACCTCCGCCGTCGGGACGGTCACCGGCGAAGGCACGACCCTCGGACTGCACCTCGGAATCGGCGGCGCTCTCGCGCTGAACTCGTTCGACCGGCGCACCGCGATGGCGATGCGCCACGAATCCGGCATCGACCATGCCTACCTCTGGGGTGAATGGATGCTCGCGGATCTCGATGGCTTCGGCGCCAAGGATGCGATGCACGTCGGGGCCTCCGCCGGCGTCGCGGGCCTCGCGATCGAATACTGACGCCCGCGGCGGCGCGCTTACTTCGCGGGCTTCCAGGCGAGAACACGAAGCGCGTTCTTCGCGAAAATCTTACGGACGTCTACGTCGGAAAACCCCGCCTTTTTCAGGGCTTCCGCGAGCGCGGGGAGCTTGGAGGCATCCTTGATGGCCTCCGTCGCGGAGCCGCCTTCGAAGTCGGTGCCCAGCGCGACATGCTCGACTCCTGCGGTCGCGACCATGTGCCGCACCATCGCGACGACCCCCGCCATGTCTCCGCTGTCGAGGAAGCCGCGGTGCAAATTCAGTCCTGCAACGCCGCCGGTCTCTCCAATGACGCGCAGTTGTTTGTCGGTAAGGTTTCGGCGATGTTTGTTTTTGGCGCGCGCGTTCGAGTGCGTGGCGACGATCGGCGCACCGAAGTTTTTGGCGATGGGCCGCAGGTCCTCGAAGCCGGTGTCGGACAGATGCGACACGTCGACGAGGCCCCCCGCCGCGTACACCCGCTCGCAGAATTGCTTGCCGAGCGTGGTAAGGCCTCCGCGCTTCTTGCCGGTCGCGGCGCCAGCGAGACGGTTGTCACGCGCGTGCACGGGACCGACGAACTTCACGCCGCGTTTGACGAATCGGTCGATCTGCGTGATGTCCTCCGCGAAAGCTCCTGCGCCTTCTATCGAGACGAAGACCGCTACCGAGTCTGCGTCCACCGTTGCGCTCGGCGGAACGAGGGCCTCGTGCTCCGCGACGATGGCGTCGATGGTCGCGTACACGGCGTCCGCGTCCGCGATCGCGGGGTGGTCGTCGTGGATGTAATCGGGCAAGTAGATCGGATAGACGACCGCGGCGTACTGCCCAGCACGCAGGAGTGCGGGTGTGGCTGGCCCTTCATCGGCGGATTTCGGCCGCCCTTTGAAGTGAACGCGCCACGGGGTATCGACGTGGAGATCGACCGCGCGAATCGGGCCATCGTCGGGCAGCGCGAGCGGCGGCGCGAGGTCACTGCGAACGGGCGCGGACGAGGACGAGGACGCCGTCATGGGCAATGCGCTCGAGGTCGGGCTCGCGGACGCGCGTGAGCTCGGGACGACGACCGACGAGAGCGCGGCACTCGGCTCCGCAGCGGCGTGTGGTCCCCCGCGCGAGGTGCAGGCCAGCAGCCCGAGAGCGAGCGCGAGACCGGCGAGGGAACGACGCGAGGTCACGACGCGATCACGTAACCCAAGAGCAATCCCGACGCAAAACAAGCGAGCGCGATGACGAGCACCGCCCACCACACGACCGACGGCGGCTCGAACGAGGCCGCGGAGACGACACCGACATGAGGCGTGTAGCCGCCGCGATGCACCATGTGAGGGCCTCCCGCGGGGGCCGCAAACGCAAGGGCGTTTTGGCTCGAGAGTGTCGCCCCTCCGCGAGGCTGTGCGGGCTTAACGGAATACGCGGTCGCTGCGGCTTGAGCGACGAGCTCGCGTATTCGCTGCGCCATCGCCTCCGCGCTTTGGAAACGGTGCGCGGGCTCACGCGCCAACGCTTGCTGAAAGAAGGCGTCCCATCCGGCAAGCTCCGGGGCAAGGTCGACAATCGGTCGCGCCGGATCGCGCAGGATCGCCACCGCGCGCGCCATTTGGTCGTCATCACCGTACGGGTGGTGGTGCGTCAGCATCTCGTAGAAGACGACGCCAAGCGACCACAGATCGCTCCGCGCATCGCACGATTTCGCGTCTTTTAACTGCTCCGCGCTCATGTAGCCCGGCGTTCCGAGGACGGCGCCGGTGCGCGTTTTTCGACCCAGCCCGCCCGCTACGTCCATCACTTTGGCGATGCCGAAGTCCAGCACCTTGAGCACCTTGGAGCCGTTTGCCCCCGCGACGAGAAACAAGTTTGGAGGCTTGATGTCGCGGTGAATGACGCCGGAAGAATGTGCGAGCGACAGCGCCGCGAGGGCATCGAGCACCAGCCGGGCTGCTTGCTCGGGCGCGATTGGCGGGTTGCTGCGTAAGTAATCCTCGAGCGAGAGACCGACGAGCAGCTCCATCACGATGTAGGGGCTGCCGTCTTCCGCGTAATCGAACTCCAGCGTCTCCGCGATGTTCGGGTGGCGCAGGGCGTGGCAAGCCCGCGCCTCGGCGTAAAAACGCTCGACGACGTTGCGGCGCGACTGGAACTCAGGTTGCAGAAGCTTGATGGCACGCAGCCCCTGCCCCTGCAGCCCTTCGGCCTCGTACACCGTGGCGAGGCCTCCCGCCCCAATCAAGCGAAGGAGACGGTAGCGGCCTCCGAGAACCGCACCAATCACCCGGCTCGGACCCCCCCGATCGCTCGACATCGCGCCAGGATAGTCCAATCGACCGCGCCGTGGTCCTGCTGGAGGATACAAAAGCGGCGCTTGGCGGCTATGCTCCGCCATCATGAACGTTCGCCGATCGGGGCTTTTACTCCTCCTTGCAACCCTGCTCTGGGCGCAGCCGTCGCTCGCACAGCCTGCCGCCCCCGAAGCGAAAGACGACGTCACCGACGCCCCCGCCGAAGCGCAACCGGTGTGGAAGGTTACCCTCGGTAAGTCGCCCTCACGCGGACCGCGAGACGCGCTCGTGACGCTCGTCGTGTTCAGCGATTTCGAGTGTCCGTATTGCAAACGCCTCGCAGCAACCTTCGATGACCTCGCGAAACGCTATCCGAAGGAGTTGCGCTTCGTCTCCAAGCAGACTCCTCTGCCGTTTCACCCCAACGCGGGCCCTGCGGCCGAGCTTGCTCTCGAGGCCTTCGCGCAGGGAAAAGAGAAGGCATTCTGGCAGGTGCACGACGCGCTCATGGCGACAACGGACCTCGGCGACGCGAGCCTTGACGCCATCGCCGGCACGGCGAAACTCGACGTAAAGCGAGCACGCGCGGCCATCGTGAATGCGAAACATCGCGCGATCATCGAAGGCGATCAGGACCTCGCCGAATCGGTCGAGGCCACCGGAACGCCGACCTCGTTCGTCAACGGGATCAAGGTCGTCGGCGCTCGGCCGCTCGAGGACTTCGTGGCCGTGGTGGACACCGAGCTTGCGCGCGCCAAAGCGCTGCGAGCGAAAGGCACCCCCGCGGATCGCATCTACGAGACCCTCACCTCCAAAGGCAAGACGGCCGACGACGAGGAGCTGACCCGCCGTGACGTGCCGGAGCCCCCGGTCACCCAGCCTTTCCGTGGACTCAAGAACGCGCCCGTCACGATCCACCTTTTTACCGATTTTCAGTGTCCGTTTTGCAGCCGCGCGCAAACGTCGCTCACCGAGATAGAGCAGCGTTACAAGGGCAAGGTGCGCGTCGTGTACCACAGCATGCCGCTTTCATTTCATCCCCACGCGCGGGACGCTGCCGCCTTCGCGCTCGAAGCTCAGGCGCAGCGAGGCAACAACGAATTCTGGAAGGCCCACGACCTGCTCTTCGCGAACCAGCAGAAACTCACCCGCGAGGACCTGACCGTGCACGCGAGGACGCTCGGGCTCGACGTCGCCAAACTGGAAGCCGCCCTCGCCGACGGTCGCCACAACCTCGCCATCGATACCGATCTGGAGCTCGCCGCCAAACTCGGCGTGAACGGCACACCGACCTTCACGGTCAACGGCTATGAGCTGGTAGGTGCACAGCCGGTGCGCGCCTTCAGGCGGGTGGTCGAACGCGCGCTCCGTGAAGTGAAGAGCGCGCGCACGCGCACCCGCTAACGCCAGAAAGGACGAGCGCCGCTAGCGCGAGAAGAGGCCCAGCCGCCCGCCTTTGCATGAACCAGTGGCTGCCGATGTTCAACACTTCGCGCAGGCGCTCGAGGAGCTGTCGTCCACAATCAGTATTTTCATGGGGATGCTCCGCTCTCAGAAGACAAGACCGTTAGCGCAATTGGCGCACCGTCATAATCAAATCCGACGCGGTGCAACACTCGGCATGCCGGGTCGGCACCTCGGGCGTCAAGCCGGACGCGATGCGCGCGAGTCCCCCGCCCTGCAGCGCCCAGCATTCGACGCGAGTCCCTCAAGCACGGGGGCAGCCCCCTTGATTGGAGTCCCGCAGATTCGAGCGGCAGCGCTCGGTGAGCTTGCACTCACGGAGCCGAAGATGGAGACGGAGCCGCAAGGCTCGTCGGCGTCGGGAGCGCCGTGTTCGCGGTCACGGGCTTGACCTTGAGCGGCGGCCGAACGAGCTCGGCCTCGACGCCACGACCGTAGAGGGTGGCGTAGGCCGCCATCGTCTTCATCACCCGCTTGGTGTACTCGCGCGTTTCGGTATAGGGGATCGATTCGACGAAGACGTCGAAGTCCGCGTTGGGGCCGGCCTCGACCCATCGCTCGGGCGCACCGGGCCCCGCGTTGTAGCCGGGGATCGCCAGGAGTGGGTCGTACGCGAAGCGTTTTGTCAGGATGGAGAGAAAGCGGCTACCGAGGGTGATGTTGATCGCGGGCGTCTTTAGCGCGGGTTCGTCGTAGGGGAGCCCAAGTGGAGTCGCCATGCTCTTGGCGGTGGGAAGGATGAGCTGCATCAGCCCATACGCCGCCGCAGGCGAAGACGCGTTTGGCTTGAAGGCGCTCTCTTCACGCATGATCGCGTAGGCGAGATGCGCGGGGATCCCAAAGCGCTGCGCCACACCCTCCACGACGTGCGCGTACGGCCGCGGGTAGGCGACCTCCCAGATCGGTCGCCAGACCCCAGCGGGAAAATGCTCGGTCCAAAGGTCAACCGAGCGCAAGACACCGTGCGACTCGGCGGGCGCTTCGATGCGAGCGAGGATGAAGGCCGAGGCCCACAACACCGAAGGGTGGGCGCTGCGATCGCGCACCCCGAGAGCCTCGAGCTCGCGCAACGCTGCCGGTCCTTCGCCTTGCCGCACGAGCTCGACCGCGCGAGTGAACTCGGGGCGGTGCAGCTCGGGATGGTCGGGGATGACGAACTGGCCCTGCGGCTCCGCGGCACGCGCCTCATCGACGGTGCGTTTCGCGAGCTCGGGATCGAGCGCCGCGAGACGCGCTTCGGCGAGGAGCATGAAGTACGAAAGCGGAAAGTCTCGGACGACCGACACGAGGAGCGCCTTGCCCTCTTGCAGCTGCCCAAGCTCGATGCGCGCGCGACCCAAGAAGTACTGAGGCCGGCCCTCCGACCAGTACGGCCGACCGCGCTTTTGCCGTTCGATGGAACGCTCGAGCGGCCACACGGCGCCCGCCCAATCGCCCGCTTCAATGCGCACGAGCGCGAGCGAAAACAGGCCCTGATCGACCATGTCACCTTCGGGATAGTCCTCCGCAATGCGTAAGAGAAGCGAGGTGAACGCGGCGATGTCACCGAGCGAACGCGCGGCCTCGGCCCCGTGAAAGCGCGCATCGTCGGCGAGCCGATGGTCGTGAAAGCGGCGCTCGAGCTCGGCGTAACGCGACCTCGCGAGTGCGGGTCGCCCACCCCGCAGCGCGGCGCGGGCCCCGAGAAAATACGCCGAAGCGAGGCGCGGTCCCTGGCAACGCTCGATGGCGAGGCCGAAGGCCACGGTGGCCTCGGCGTAGCGCTTCAACGCGGAGAGGGCTTTCCCTCGTGCGGCGTGGGCCTCGCAGCCCGGCTCGCCGGCGTCGGCGTTTTCCTTCTGAAGCTCGGTGAGCAGCCCGTCCGCCGCGGCGAGAGTTTCCCGACCTTGATTCGCGTCAGCAAGGCTCCGCACGCGCGCCACCCGCACGTCCCGCCCAGGCTCGACAAAGCGCTTGCGGGCGTCGAACGACAGGGTTGAAAGCGCGCGTTCCTCGAGAGCGCGAGCCTCGCCAACTCCGCGGCCGAAAGCCGACTGGTAGATCACGAGCTCCGCCACTTTCGCGGCCTCTTCCGCATGCGCAATCGACGGTTCCTCCAGCAAGGACTTGGCGAAGCGGAGCGCTTCGTTCTGCCAATCAGAAGGCTTGGGATCGCGTGCGAGGTAGGCCCGAACAATGGGCGCCGCTTCGTCGACACGGTGGAGCGCGGCGAGCGCATGGGCGCGCACGAGTTGCGCCTCATCGACGAGGGTTGCGATGCCTCCTGCTTCGAGGGATTGGGGCCCGCCTTGCGCCACACCATCGACCGCATGAGCGGGCGCATCGAGGCGCACCAACGCTTCGGTCGGCTGTGCCATCTCCACGAGGAGCCTTGCGGCTCGAAGGCGAGCATGACCGGCGAGCGCCCAAGGGGTCGCCGCAGCCCTGTCGTACGCTTGCACGGCCGGGCCCGGCATGCCGGATTTCGTTCGCAGAATCGCCAGTTGAAAGAGTGCCGCGAGGTTCGGTACGGAGGATGCCGCGAGGCGAGCCTCAAGCGCGTCGGCAGCGGGCTGAAAGGCCTCCCGTAGGGCGAGCGCCTTCACGTCGCCGAAGGCTGGATCATCGAGCACGGGCACGATCGACTGGGGGTCGAACATCGTCCCATCGGCCGGCGCGAGCGACAGCGGCACGGCGGTGACGGACGGTGCCGGCGGCTCGGCATCGGCCTTGGGCGAAACGAGGGGCTCGGTCACCCACGATGGCACCGAGGTCGTCGGCGCCGAGCCTCCTTGACCCGCAGGCCGGCAGCCGTCTCCAAGGACGGTAACGGCGAAGCACGCCGCTCCTGCCGCGAGCGCGCGGCGGCCAATTGCCTTCGAAGGGGAATGGGTGGCCATGAGCTCCGCGCGAAGCTACCGGAATTCCTCGATGCCGTCGATTTTCGAGAAACGGATGCGCACACGTCGCGTTCGTGAAACCGCGAGGGGCTTCGTGGCGATGGAAGGGAGATGCCCACCTCTCTCACGACGCGCCTCCTCGACGTTCGCTGTCCGGACTATCCGCCCGCCGTCCTGGAGCTACCGACGCGATCCTTCCCCGGCGCGCTGCGGTGGTGCTCTCCGCCAACGCTCTACCTCCGCGGAACGCTGCCCGGCGCCCCGCTCTTGGCGGTCATCGGGACGCGCACTCCCGGGCCTGCATCGGTGCATTGGACCGAACGCACCATCGGAGAGCTCAGCCACTCCGGCTGGGCCATTGGCTCGGGCGGAGCCGAAGGCATCGACACAACCGCGCATCGCGCTGCAATCGCGCACGGGCTCCAAACGGTGGTCGTCACGGTGGGCGGGCTGGACACGCTCGCGAAGCGGCCCGGCGGTGAGCTCTTCCAAGCCATCCTCGAAGCTGGTGGCGCCATTCTCTCGCTCGACCCGGACGGGACAAAAAGTGAGCGCAGCGAGTATTTTAGGCGGAATCACGTACTCGCGGCGCTGTCGAGCGGCGTCCTCGCGGTCGAGCTGCGCCCCAAAGCCGGGCATGGCGGAACGGGCCACACCGTGCGCGCGGCGATGGCCCTCAACCGCCACGTGATGACCGTCGCGCATCCGCCGTGGTCACAAGGTGGAGCGGGCGCGGTGGCCCTCACGCGACTTGGCGTGCCGCTGGTCGCAACCGCGGCCGACGTCCGAAGACTCCTCGGGCTCCGTCCACCCACCGGAGGCCCCGACCACCGCGCGAGCGCCGAGACGACGGTCCGCGCAGGCGCGCAAGCCACCTCGCAAGGCTCGCTTTTTTCCGTCAGCGCGGCTCCTACCACCGCGGAGGCCGCAGTCGAGCTCAGCCCCGACGCCACGGCCATTCTCCATGTGCTCGGCGAGCGCCCCACCCACCTCGACGCGCTCGTCCTCGTGACGGGAAGAGACGCCCCGCGAGTCGCGCGGGCTCTGCTCGAGTGCAGCCTCGAAGGCCTCGTGCGCGAAGGCCCGCCCGGCTCTTACAGAAGGGTTGCTTTGTGACCTCCGGCGAGCCACACCGTTCGCGCAGCGCGAGCATTCTCGCCGCGGCACGAGGAGAGACGACGATGAACCGAGTCACGGTGGTAGGCGGCGGACTCGCGGGCTGCGAAGCCGCAGTTCAGCTCGCGCGGCGCGGCGTCGAGGTGTTGCTCGTCGAGATGAAACCGAAGCGCCGAACGCCGGCACAATCGGGCGACGGTTTGTGCGAGCTCGTGTGCTCCAACTCACTTAGAGGCGCGGCACTCTCCAACGCCGTGGGCCTGCTGAAAGAGGAGCTGCGACGCGCTGGCTCGGCCGTCATGCAGTGCGCGCTCGAGGCGCGAGTTCCAGCAGGCGGCGCCCTCGCGGTGGACCGAGAACACTTCAGCCGGGCCATGACCGAGCTCATCCGCGCAACGCCCGGGATCGAGCTCGTATGCGGCGAACTCGAGCGCATCCCGGACGAGCGACCCGTCATCCTCGCGACAGGCCCGCTCACCTCGGACGCGCTTGCGGCGGACCTCGCCCGCGCCATCGGCCACGAACATCTCTCCTATTACGACGCGATAGCGCCAATCATCGATTCGGAGTCGATCGACTGGTCCAAGGTTTGGCGTCAGTCCCGCTACGACAAGGGCGGCGATGACTACGTCAACTGCGGGTTCAATCGCGACGAATACGAAGCCTTCGTCCGAGCGATTTGCGACGCCGAGAAGGTCGTGCCGCACGACTTCGAAGACGTGAAATACTTTGAGGGTTGTTTGCCCATCGAGGTGATGGCGGAGCGCGGAATCGACACGCTGCGATACGGTCCGCTGAAGCCGGTCGGGCTCGTCGATCCGAAATCCGGTAGGCGACCGTGGGCCGTGGTTCAGCTGCGCACCGAGGACCTGGCAGCCACGGCGTGGAACCTCGTCGGCTTTCAGTCGCGAATGACGTGGCCCGAACAAAAACGTGTATTTCGCATGATTCCAGGGCTCGAGAATGCCGAGTTCCAGCGACTTGGAGCCATCCACCGCAACACGTTCGTCAACGCGCCCGAGCTCCTCGACGAATCGATGCAGCTAAAGAACTGCGAAGGCGTCTTTCTCGCCGGACAGATCTCGGGCGTTGAAGGTTACATCGAGAGCGCGGCGGGCGGATTTCTCTGCGGATTGATGCTGGCGCAGCGGCTCCGCGGAGAACCGCTGACGCGCCCCCCTGAGACGACCGCGCTCGGCGCACTGCTGACGCACCTCGGAAAAATGCCAGCGCACCGCGCGCGCTACCAACCTTCGAACGTCACTTGGGCACTCGTGCCGCCTCTAGAAAACCATCCGCGCATGAAGAAACGCGAGCGTTACGAGCACCTGGCGGCTCGTGGCGTGCGCGACCTCGCGCCGTGGCTCGAGTCTATTGGCTCACCTGAGCCCTCGGGCGAGCCCTTCATCCCATCGGAGGCGCCGCCCTCCCCAACCCTCCCTCCTGCGGAGCAAGGGATCACCTCGACACCCGACGCCTAGCGCCTCGATTCATGCGAATCGATGCGAATCGAACTGAGGCGCATTTTTACGGGACTCGGTGCACTACGCGTAGCGGACCTTCACGGTCTCCACGAGCGCGAGCAACGCCTGCTTGACCTGCTCGGTCGTGGCGGCCTTCACGATGGCGTAGCCTTCACCTTCGTAACTCTGGGCGCGCGCCTGCCCGACCTTCGGCGCGCGCAATTCGACGAGCGCGCTGCCGACTTTCTCCACCGCCGCTTGAAGCCCGACGACCTCCGCGACGCGCGTGCCGGCGCCCTGGCCGCGGAAACACGCCGCCCCGGCCGCAGCCCCGCGCTCAGGCGGCGTGAACCTGTCGAAGCTGATCAGCTCGGCCCACGCTTTGATCATGTCGACGCCGTAAGCGAGGCCCATCAGCGGCATGATGTGAACGCCCGGGGGACGAGCGCCTACCTCGTTTACGTACATCTTTCCGCCATCGGCAAGGAACCACTCCATGTGGGTGAGAGCCGTGCCGGTGACCTCGCGGTCCTGTCCGAAGAGCGCATCGAGGGCGCTTGAATTGACGGCGGCAAAGTCCGTCCACGGAGCTTCGATCTCGCGCGGTAGGAGGACGCAGTACTGCATCCAAGGGGTCTCGAGGACCTCAAGAGGTGTAGGGAAATAACGGGTTCCCGAGCGCCAGACGGGGCGGCCATGAATTGTCACGGTCTCGCACGTGAACTCCCGAGCGCGGATGAACTGCTCGGCTTGGAGCGGGTACGCTTCGGTGGGCCCCATACCGAGCCGAACGAGCGCATCGAGGTCCTCCTTCGACTCGAGCCGATGGGTGCCGCGCGCGCCGAGGCCTGCCTGGGGCTTGACGATGATAGGAAATCCCACCGAGTCGGTGAACCGAACGAGCTCCGCCATCGAGCCGACGAGCTGGCTCGCCGCAACCGAAACACCGTGCGCGCGGAGCACCTCCTTCATGACGTCTTTGTCGCGAAAGCGGCGCGCGATCTTCGGGCGCATGCCCGGCACGTTCGTCAATTCGCGGGCCTCGGCGAGCGGAAGCTGCAGCTGCTCGAGCACGCCGGTCAAGCGGTCGACAGGGCCAATGCCGCGCTGCAATCCACGCACGGCGCGAGCGAGCTCTTGACCATCCGCGACGTCGCGCACTTGGTAATGCCCGGCAATGCGCCCACGGAGGGACGGCGGAATCACCCGCGCGGGGTCCTGGCTTATCACCGAAAGCTTGACCCCATCGAGCGCCGAAAAAGCGGCGACGTACCGATTCGTGTTCTCGAGAAAAAGGGGAGCCACCAACGCAACGTGCCGCATGGAGCGGACCATACCAGACTGGTGGTTAGTCGCGCACGAACACCCGTACGAACTCGCGAGGTGCACGCTTTCGCCGTAAACAACGAGTCGCCGCGTCCATGTAACACACAGTGAAGGCACGCCGCGCGAGGCCGCTCTCGTTCGCGCCGGAGCTATGCCAAAGGTGGTTGTGAATGAGGAGCACCTCACCCGCGAGCGCGGGAACATCGAGCGCGCGGGCGTCGGCACAATCACGCAGGGCAATGTTGGCGGGGATCAAACCTCCAAGTGGCGTCGCGAGCCCGCCATGATGACTCCCTGGCACCACCCGCAGGCAGCCTGCCTCGAGCGTGCAGTCGTCGAGCGCGGTCCAAATCTGAAGCTCGGGATCGCGGTCGAGCCCCCAGTAGCTTCCGGCATCCTGATGCCACGGCAACGGCGCGCCACCGCGAATCGATTTGTTGAACAATGTGGCGCGGTAGATCGACACCGCATCGCCCAGCACCGCCCGCGCGATCCGCTCGAACAGCGGGTTCTCGAGGTGCGCGCGAAAAAGGTCATCGCGTTCGAGCTTCTCAAGCTTCCGGTAGTCGAGAGAAGGCCCGACATAACCCTGACCGTAGCGAAGGTCCTCGTAGCGCCCCGTCGCGCTGTCGGCTTGGAAGAATAGACCAGGAATCACGACGTCTCCGAGCATCAACGCTTCGGCGCGCGAGCGCAGCCGCACGAGGTGTTCCTCGGCGATCACGCGCCCGAGGCGCACGTAGCCATGCTCGCGGTAATGAGCCAAAAGCGGCCCAAGCTCGAGGTCACCGACGTGCGGCAGCAGGATCGTCATCGCGCGTAGTGGGTCGCGGTCCCGAGAAAGTCGCGGTGGATAACGTCGATGCGAGCACGCACCTCTGGAGCGAGCTCGAGCGCAACGGCATCGAGGGCTTGGTCGAGCTGAGCTTGCGTCGCGGGACCCACGAGGATCGAGTCCACACCTGCCGAGCCGGCGAGCCACGCATACGAAAGCTCCGTCAGGCCGAGCCCAGCCTCCCTCGCGAGGGCTTCGTATTCGCCCGCAAGAACGAGCATGCGCTCCGACCAATAGCGGCCCTGATAGAGACGATTCTTGTCGAACCGCGAACCCGGCGCGATGGGGTCACCCGCGCGGTAGCGACCCGTCAGCAGACCGCCCGCCAGCGGGTTGTACACCGTGGTGTGCAGTGCGTAGCGCCCCGCGAAGCGGAAGTATTCGATGTCGAGTTGGCGGATGAGCAGATTGTAGAGCTGTTGCCCCACGACTGGACGCGCAAGCCCCGCGCGATCGCACGCGACCATGATCTCGAGGATCTGCCACGAGGCGTAGTTCGACACGCCGAACTGCCCAATCTTGCCCGACGTGAGGAGCTCCGCGGTAGCGGCGAGAGTCTCTTCGATCGCGGTGTGCTCATCGGGCACATGCCAATAGTAGAGGTCAATGCGCTCGACACCGAGGCGCCGCAGGCTCTCGTCGATGGCCGCGCGAACACGCTCCCCGGAGAGACCTTCCGTCCGGCCCGCAACGCGACCGAAGCCGACCTTCGTCGCGATGCACACATTCGCGGCAGCGCGGCCGAGCGCCCGTCCGAGGATGCGCTCACTCTCGCCATCGTTGTACGCGTTCGCGGTATCGAACACCGTCACGCCGCGCTCGAGGGCACGCGCGACGATGAGTGAGGCCTCTTTCGGGGGCGTGCGCTTGCCGAAATTCATCGTGCCGAGCGCGACCAGCGGAGCCTCGCCCTCGGTGCGCGGCCGCGCAAAGCGGGGCAACTTGTCGTTCATCGGTCCTCTTCCATGCGTACGCCTACCAAGCTCAACGCTCGCACGCGTCACTGAACCCGGCTTTGCAAAGTCGACCGACCAAACCCTGCCCGCGCCGCACGTCGGCCTTCGTGCCGAATCCCCGCTGCAACGCGAAACCATGTGCGAGGCACACTTCACGGGCCGGCTCCGAGGCTTCATCGCAGGCGGCATCGAGCACCTTCGCGGCGTCGCCCCACCCAATCGTCCGTACGAGCGCCGGAGTGCGTAGCGCCGCCATCACGAGACTCGCGCAACCGAGGGGGCTGCCCGCAACGCACGCGCGCTGATAGAGGGCCATCGCCGCAGCCACCGTCTTCGCCCCCGCGAGCTTTCGCTCGTTCAAAAATCCGAGGTTGTTGCAAGCGAGCCCCTGCCCCGCGTCGCAGGCCCCTCGAAGGATCTCTTCCGCGCGCTTCACAAGCTCGGCATCCGAGACGCGCCCGACCGCGGCAATTCGATACGCCGCCTCCGAGCAGGCACGCACGTCACCACGCGCAAGGCACGCCTCACGCGGCTCGGACTTCTCCGCACCGAGCTGCGCAAGCTCGACGCACGCCGCCGAGATTCCTCCGCGGCACGCCTTCTCGAAGGCGCGTCTGGTAGCGACAGGATCGCGTTTTGTGCCTGAAAAACCAAGGCGCTCGGCACTTTGTCGATGTCCGTCGCAGTTGTTCGCGCGGCACCGTGCGACCCACAACTCAACCCGCGAACTCACCGTCCGGTAGCCCTGGCGCGCCGCGCCGAAAAGCAAACATGCCGCCGCATCTCCGGCATCGCACGCTTTCATCCAGCGCGGCTCCGCATCGCCGAGCATACCGGCAAGCTCATCGCACGCGCGACGCGAAGGGTCTTCAGGAGCAGCCGCGGAGTCGAAACCAACCTCGAGTTTGGCGCACGTTTGGCCGAGCGATTCGGCGTAGGCGGCCCTCGTCACGCACTCACCTTTGGAGACGAGCGTGCCGCTCGGGCAGCGCGGCAATCCGGTGCAGAGGCCAGCTTCCAAGCGCTGCGAAGGCCAGCAGCAGCCACCGCCCACGGTAACTTTTCCGTCACTGCACGGCGGAGTCGCCGCGGGGGCCTCGCTCGCAGAGCCAACCCACGCGAGTCCGACCCAGACCGCGAGCGCGAGGCAGCGCCGGGCACCGCGATGACGCTCAATCGTCATCGTCATCGTCGTCGTCATCCGACTTGTCGTCGGCCTTCTTGTCGGCCTTGTCCTTTTTGTCGGACTTGTCGTCATCGTCATCGTCGTCGTCGGGCGCGTGGCTCGCGGCCCATTCGGCATCACGCTTCGCAATCTCCTCGGCGGACGGGATCGGAATCTCGGGAGCGAATGGATTCTCAAGCACGCCGGGAAGCGCCCCGCACTCCACCTGCGGCACGCCTACGCCGGGGTAGAGGTAGAGGAAGGTCTTCGCGATCGAATTGCACGTGGCGCCGGTGCCACAGTTCGCAACGTACGCGTACGCGCCCTCCTGCCCTTTTACGCGGTATTGCATAAAGTTCACGTGAGTCGCTTGGCCGCGCTGAATCGTCGCGACCTGCTCGAGCTGGCGGCGCCGACCGAGAATCCAGCCGACCTTCGCCCACGGAAGTTTCTTTGAAGCCTCCCAATGGTCCGCGATCCGTTGCCAATCATTCTCGGCGGTAGACAAGCGCGCAAGCTCGCGCCGCATCGCCGCCGTGCCTTTGAAGACGAGCGGCGGAGGTGGTGCCGCCGGGCTCTCTACCGGAGCGAGGACGGCCGCGTCGGACGGCGCAGCCGGAGCTGACGGCGCAGCAGGCAGCTTAGCGGCGGGCGGCGCGTGGTCCTCGTCGCCTTTGTCGTCGTCCTCATCGTCGTCTTTGTCCTTGTCACTCGAACCCGTCACGGCGCTCGGCGTGGGACTCGCTACAGCAGGCGACGCGCTGCCCACGGTCTGCAGCTGCACCGCGAGCTCGCGGTCCTCCTTGCAGGTCGAGAGGTTTTCGGTGTGCGTTTGAAAGCCCTTCGCTCCGACCGTGATGGTGTGGGTGCCCGCCGCGAGCCCGACGCGGGTGCCCGAAATTCGGGCGCCATCCAACGTCACCACGAGGTCTTGTACTTTTTCGGGGTCGGTCTTGATCGTCACCGTCGAACGGAGAGCGGGCTCGAGTGCAGCCAACCGCTGGCGAGCCATGGAGACTTTGTCGGCATCGGCACCGCGCGGCGCGAGCGCGAGCACGCCTTCGTAGGTCGCGACCGCGGCACACGGGTCGCCCATTTGTTCGAGCACGGCGGCTTTCTTCAGCCGGGACGTGGCGAGTTTCTCGATGGCCTCGGCCTGTTGCCGATCGAAGTGCGACCAGCCGAGTACGGCGAATGCGTTGGTGCAGGACGGGTTCGTCGTCTTCGGATCGGCGGCGACGGCGTTGGAAGCCAAGACGCCCAAGAACACCGCGGAAAGGAACGAGACAGGGCGTATCATCGCGGCGCACCGTACACCGAACGGCGCGCGCTTTCATGCGGGTAATGCGACGAGGACGCGGCATTCGTGCCCGCATGTTGGGGTCGTTCTCACATGAAAAAAACGACGACCATTCAGTCGGTGCGGTCGCTCGGCGACCTTCCCGCGGGGCCTCTGAAGGTGCCGATCAAAAGGTGAGCAGCGGCGCGGAGATCTGACCGGGCGCGATGTCGCCGGTGCTCGCTGCACCTTCGGTGGTGTACGCAACCCCGAGCACGACGCCGGTCACGACGACGGCCCCAACGGCGGTCCAAAGCCACCACCGTTTGTACACGGGGGTCTCTTCTTTCAGGAGAACGGTGACAGGCTTTCGCTCGCCCACCTCGAGAACGACCGTGATCTCCGAGTCGTCGTAGCCAGGCGCGGAGACTTGCACGCGATGCGACCCGGGCAGCAAGAAGCTCTCGGACGGAGCATTGCCGATCGGGCGATCGTCGACGAACACGCGCGCGCCCGCCACGGGAGACGCGACGAGGAGCAGCGCCGTCGTGTCCTTTCGTTTTGGTTCGACTTCGAGGCGGACCGAGGACACCTTCGAGAGGTCGAGGCGACGCTCGAGCGTGTGGTAGCCCTCTTTGCGCACTTCGACGACGACGGCCTTGTCGCGCTTGAGGCGAACCGGCAAAGCGAGCGGGGTCATGCCCACCGTCCGCCCACCGATGACCACCTCGGCCCCAACGACTTTCGTAACGACCTCGATCGTACCGACTTGCGCCCGAACGTCGCCTATCAGCTGCTCGAGCTTCGGAACCTTCGCAAGTAGGTCCGGTGGGGCATCGCGTTTGAAGCGCTCGAACGCTTCGAGGGCTTCGGGAAGTCGGTCGAGAAGTTGGAGTGCGCGCCCGCGATTGAAGAGCAAGGCTGGCAGCGGCTCCAGCTCGTAAGCCTGTTCGTACGCCGCGAGCGCCTCGGCGAACTTGAAGGTCGCCATCGCGTCGTCACCGACACGTTTCAGTTCGGCCGGCTCGGGCTTGGCAGCCGCGGGCTTCGCGGTTGTGCGAGCGGGGGGTGACGACGCGGGTTGCGCGCCGGCCGTCGTAGCGTGCAGCTGCATCAGTCCGAGGGAAGCCGCGGCGATGAAAGAGCGATGCCGTGGCTTCATCCTTCGTGTCCCAAGCGAGTGAGCGTGGAGGCGTGACCTTACCATGGCCATCGGCCCCTTCCAGGGTGGGAACCGCGAATCGCTTACAAGTTCAAGGGCTGCCCGTCGCCAGCAACGGGGCGGGTGCGGGCGGGCGACGGAGTGGGCGGCGCCGCGGAAGGCGTCGTCGTCCGAGCCGCGGCTTCGATGCGCGTCGAGCCATGAGCCGGAGCACGGGCGGGTCGTTCTCGGGGATCGAGGCTGAGCGTCCGAGGGCCTGCCGTCGTTGCGGGCACTTCGGAGGATGTCGGCGTCATCGACGCGCTCGGCACGGGCGTCACGGGGGTGGAGGCGGAAGCGAATGCGGAAACCGACGACGGCGAAGAAGTCAGCGTTGCGGCGTTCACGCCTGCCGCAACGCCGGGCCCGCTACCGAGCGTCAACGCCACGCCGATACCGACTACGACCAGCGACAGCGCGGCGCCCACAAGAAGCGAGCGGCGCCGATTGGACGTCCGTTGGGCCTCGCCGGCCCAAGCTCGATCGGTGAACAAAGCAGAGACGGTCGCGCCGTCACCGCTCGTGGCAAGGTCATTGCCCGCGACGATACCCCCTGACGCACGCGGCGGCACCCCGGCGAGCGACGCAAGGGCGCTGCTCCGGAGAAATTCGAACGCACGGG
This sequence comes from Polyangiaceae bacterium, assembly GCA_947475525.1. Taxonomy (GTDB): domain Bacteria; phylum Myxococcota_A; class Polyangia; order Polyangiales; family Polyangiaceae; genus SYFR01. Next base: position 107,790 of record CANJMI010000020.1, read on the forward strand.
CGAACGGCTGGATCGCGGCTGCGAACTCGGCGACGTCGGCGTGGCGCATGTCGGGGGACTTGGCGAGCGCCTTCATCACCGCGAGAGAGAGTTCGACCGGGATGTCGTCCTCCCATTCGTGGGGCGACCTCGGGTCGTCAACCGTAATCGCCGCGATGACCGCCGCGCTGCTCAGGCCCTCAAAAGGCGGGCGCCCGGTCAGCGCCTCGTAGAGCACGACACCAATCGCCCAGATGTCGCAGCGATGGTCCACGGCCTTCGTTGCGCGAATTTGCTCGGGCGACATGTACATCGGCGTCCCGAGGACAAGCCCGGTCGTGGTCACCCGCCGCTCATCGGGGTCGATAAGCTTCGAGATGCCGAAGTCGAGCACCTTGGCGACTCGCTCCCCGGCTTCGTCGGCGAGGAAAATATTCTCGGGCTTGATGTCGCGATGGATGATGCCCACGGCATGCGCTTCTTGGAGGGCGGAGCAGACCTGCAACAGGCAATCGACCGCGGCACCGACCGGCATCCGTCCACACAACTCGAGCTCGTGACCGAGGGTGTGCCCTTCGAGAAACTCCATCACCATCGCCGGAGAGCCGTCGGGCAGGGTCTCCACGTCGGTCACTTTCGCGACGAACCGGTTCTTCAGCTTTGCGACGGCACGGGCCTCGCGTTCGAATCGTAAACAAGCCTCCACGTCGGCGACGGCCTCGGGAACCAACGTCTTTATGGCGACGCGGTGACCCAGCCGCTGATGGACGGCGAGGTAGACAATCCCCATGCCCCCCCGGCCGAGAACGCGAACGATCTCGTACTTTTCGGAGACCACATCCCCAGCTGCCAAAGCATCGGTCGCCAACGTATCCCCGACACGCACCCTACCACCGATTGACCCAAGACTCGCCCTGCCGTCGAACCTGAGCCAGTGGCAAAAAATACGGCACCTGGCGCACGCTACGGCTTGCGGCACGCAACGAATTCGCGAATACCTGGGGGTACGCCATGTTTACCGAGCTTGAACCCGGCACGGTGACGGGCAACCTCCGTCTCGTGCGCCGCATTGGGGCCGGCGCCATGGGCAGCGTGTGGCTCGCCGAGCACCTGACGCTCGGGACGAACGTCGCGGTCAAGTTCATAGGCGACGCGTCGATGATCGGCGACGAGGTCACTCTCTCGCGATTCATGCAGGAAGCGGCGCTCGTTGCGAAGCTCAAGTCGCCGTACATCGTGCAGGTGCTCGACCGCGCCGCGACGCAACTGGGCGTGCCCTACATCGTCATGGAGCTGGTCGACGGGGAGCTCCTCGGGCGCCACTTGGCGCGTCGAGGGTCGGCATCCCTCGAGGTTACGCGACGCGTCGTGGACCACGTCGGCCGCGCGCTCACCAAAGCCCACGCACTCGGCATCGTCCACCGCGACATCAAGCCCGAGAACATCTTCGTGGCGCTCACCGACGAAGGCGTGTGTTGCAAGCTCTTCGACTTCGGCATCGCCAAACAGCAATTCGGCGAACGCGGCGAAGCGCTGACGAGCAGCGGCTCGATGGTCGGCACACCGAGTTACATGAGCCCCGAACAATTCGTGGACTCGAGCTCCGTCGACCACGACGCCGACCTGTGGAGCTTCGCGGTCGTCGCCTACTATTGTTTGGTGGGCAAACGCCCGTTCACCGGCATCGACCTCGTCGGACTCTGCGCCAACATTCTGGAGGGCAGCTTCGCGCCGCCGAGCGATGTCGACCCCGAGGTCACGCCCGAGCTCGACGCGTGGTTCGCGCGCGCCTTTCGAGCCAAAAAGACGGAGCGATTTGCGAGCGCGGAAGAGATGCGCGCGGCCTTCATCGCAGCCCTCGGTGACCGCGGCACAGCAGAGCCTCACGCGGAGGAGATTGCGAAAACACCCGAGGCAACGGCGTCCGACGCGAAACGCGAGCGAGCTGCGGCAGGCTCCTACTCACGCTCGGGTGTGAGTCGTTCGGGGATTGGCACGCATGTCTCACTTGCGTCGGATCAAGATAACGGCCCGAGCGGACGTTCGATGACGGGCACGAGCGCGACCGTCAGCGGCGCGCCACGATCGGGGCCTCGGGCGTTCGGCCCCAAGGCCGCAGTGGCCGCCACCATCGGGGTCATCGGAGTGCTCGCTGCGCTGGCGATGCGGGCGCCCGCAAGCCCAGTCGCGGCCTCGAACGCGCCTTCTCCGACGGTGAGTTCCGCGGCGTCGCCGCTGCCCCACCCAAGCGCGCTCCCTCAGGCGGCGGCAAGCGTCACTTCGGTTGATGCCCCCGCGGCTTCGTCGGCGACCGCCAACGCCGTTGCGGCTCCTCCGCCCACCGCCGCGAGCCCGCGCGCGGGTTCGAACGCGCCGCGAAAATCCGCGCCCGACGACAGCAGCACGAGAAAGCCAGCCGGCTCAAAGAAGCTCGACTACGATCACGGCTTCTGATCGCCATGCGTCTTCGAACCATCCTCGGAATTGCCCTCATCGTGGCAACAACGCACCCCGTACTCGCCGCCGATGGGACGAGCCAGGCTGACGGCAAAACACCGACGCAAACTCCGTCGAACACGCAGACCGCAAGCAATGAAGCCGCCGCTCGCGAGACGGCCCGGCACCTGATGGATCTCGGCCACGCGCGCTTCGAAGCGAAGGACTACGCCGGTGCGCTCGACACCTACCGGGGCGCCGACGCGCTCGTCCATGTACCGACGACGAGGCTCGGTGTCGGCCGCGCGTTGATTGAGCTTGGACGCTGGGTCGAGGCCCGAGACACCTTGTTGCAGGTTGCCGCAACGCCGGAAGGTACGAACGAGCCGTCGGCATTCGAGCGCGCGCGCGCCACCGCCAAGGAGCTTGCCGCCGAGCTCGACAAGCGAATCCCCAGCGTCGAGGCACGCGTCTCGAGCCCAACCGACGGCAGCGTCCGCATCGTGATAGACGGCCTTGAGCTGCCCGCGGCGGCGTCACGGCTTCCGCGCAGGGTGGATCCGGGCATCCATTCGATCGAGGCGCGGGCGCTTGGCTTCCAGACCTTTCGCAGCAGCGTGACCGTGACCGAAGGCTCGGTGCTCGCCGTACCGATCGCGCTCCGCCTGGATAACGGCGATGCCGACGCGACGAGTCGAGCGGGTTTTGTCGGCGTGCCCTTGCGCACTTGGAGCTGGATCGGTGTCGGTTTTGGAGCGGCGAGCCTGATCACGGGGAGCGTCACGGGCGGACTCGCACTCGCACGCATGAGCGACCTTGATGAACGTTGTCCAAGCCACGTGTGCAGCAGCAGCGAGCGAGCACTCCACGACGATATGACAACCTTGGCCACCACCTCGAACGTACTCATTCCGCTAGGCATCGCAGCCGCATCAGCGGGCGCCGTCGGCCTGTGGCTCACGTCACCTGCGG
>CANJMI010000021.1 GCA_947475525.1 Polyangiaceae bacterium
CAAGGTGAAGCGCGACTTCGGCTCCGCCCACGGCACGCGCGCTTGCCGCACGCCGTGCTCGTCGCAACGAACGCGTGGGATACGAGCATGCAGGTGCGTCTCGAATTGGCAGCTATCGAGATGCCGCCATGACCGCTCCTCGTCGTGATCGTGCAGCGGACAGGCAAGTCCGCATTCCGGGCAGCTGAAGTTGGTGTCTCTGCGATGCTCAGCGTAGACGCTCACGCGCTGCGCCTTGACGTCCAAATCGACTTGCCCGACATGCCACGGCGACGTTAGCCCCAGGAGGTGGGCGTAGAGCTCGGTGTCCTTCATGCCGTCAAGGTTACACCGTCACGCCCACCCGTTTCCCGGATGAGCTCGATTTTCTGCGAGCTTTTTGGGATTATTTGAGGGGATGGGTCAGCAGGTCAGGAGGAGGTGACTCTGAGCGGAAAGTTGTGGGTGCGCCGCGGCGTGCACACCGTAAGCCAGTAACGAGGGGCCGTTCCTTGGTCGGCGGTTCGCTACGACTCGGGCATCCGGTCAGGCGGGGGGGGCACCGAGGGTCGCGGCTCGCGCCAGGAAGCGTCGCTCGACCGTGTGAAAAAACACTCGAGACGTGACTACGGCCACTGGCACAGCGGTGAGGGCCATCGCGAGGTGTGGCAACCCGAGAGTGGCAAACGCCCACCCCCAGGTCGCGAGGGCGAGAGGGTGGAAAAGGTAGAGTGAATACGACGCCACGCCGAGTGCCACGAGCGCTGCGAACGGGGCGCTGCGCGACTGCACGAGGCCGCACGCGCGAACAACGACGAAGGCAAACACAAGGGGGCCGACGAGCGCCACCGTCTCGTTGCCGAGCATGCGGCCAAGCTCGACGCCGAGAAGGGCGCGCACTCCGAGACGCAGGACGGGGCTCATTGCGATGGAGCCGACGCAGAGAGCGACGAAGCTACGGAGGCTCGTTGGACGAGGAGCGCCGCGGGCCACGAGCGACTCGGCGAGGCAACAGCCAAGGGACCACTCCCAAAGGCGGCAGATGAAGTTGGTCTTGACGATGGTGCCAAACCACGCGGGCGCGTCGAGGCTAATCCCCCGGGCGAGGAGCGACACGACGGCGAGCGTTGCCGTCATGCGGACGAAACCGAACCGTCGCGAGCCTGCCAGGAGCAGCGGATAGAGGAGGTAGAAATGCGTCTCGACCGCGATGGTCCAGAGCACGGAATTGATGCTGCTGATGGCGCTCGGAACGAACGAGTGGACCATCGCGAGGTGCAGTCCGAACTGCGCGGTGGTTGGCTTCGATAGCAGTGAAGACCCCGCGAGCGACCACGCGGGCAGCGCGAGGGCGAGCAGCGCACTCAAGACGAGCGCGACCAGATGCGGCGGGTAAATGCGCACGAATCGCCGCTCGAAGTAAGGGCGGAGCGCGAGTTCGGCGGAAGGGTCGGCGGCGCGGCGGCGCGCCATTGGAAGGTGGATGCAGAGGCCGCTCAGCACGAAGAAGAGGCCCACGCCCCAAGCGCCAAGGCTCTGTTGCACAACCGAGGTGAGCCAGGTCGCCGTGCCGGGGGCGCCGGGGCCAGGATCAGGGCAGTGGCGAACGTGGCTGACGACGACGGCGAGCGCTGCGACCGCGCGAACGACGTCGATGCCGATCATGCGGCGTTGAAGTTCATCTCGCGGAGGGGAGGGGCTCTTCGAAGTCGGCACCGCAGACTACGGCTAGCACACGCGCTTAAAAAAAAAAGCTTTTCGGGCGACACCAATCGCTGCCGCCGACGCGAATGACCTCAAGGCCCGAGGCCAGTGACCCGGTCCGCGCGCGCCCGAGAGTGACCGTCGCAGTTGGCTCCACTCTTTTCGTCACCGAGCTGGCCGCTCGCGCCGCAGCCCCAGCAGTAGGCGTTGCCGTCCGACGCCACGACGCAAGTGTGTGTCGAGCCCAGAGACGCGTCCTTGACGAGGCCCGTTGGCAGACCCTCGACGATCCGAGGTTTGCCCGGTTGAGGCGCCGTGGGCGAGGTGGCCCCGAGCTGCCCAAAGCGGTCGTCTCCCCAACACTGGAATTGCGGGAGCGTTTTTCCAATCGGCGTGATGTCCGCGCAGGCGATGCCGCCTCCCGCGTAGACCGACTGAGGCTCTCCGGCCGCGAACACCAGGGTGGCCAGCTGGAGGGCCCCTGCTTTGTTGGATGGCATCGCCCCGAGTTGCCCGTGGTTGTTCGCACCTACGCCGACGATGAAGTTGCCACCGGCGTGGCCATAGCGAATGAGGTGAAAATCTCCGACACCGGACGAGTCACCGCTGCGCGAGCTTACGATCGCAAGCGGCACGGCGTTCTGCATGTTCGTGGCGACCCCGGTCCAATTGAATAGCAAAATGGGTAGAGATTGAGACGCTTGGTCCGGGAAGAATTTTTGGCATTGCGGCACACTCGTGGCACTCGGCAAGTTGCCTGAAATGAAGCACCACTCGTCGCGCCCGGTGCCGAAACTTACGTACGGCACAGTCGGGCGACTTATGAAGGCCGCCGTGTTGCTTCCCCAGCATTCGTACTGGGTTCCGCCTTCGTCGCCGCAGACGACCGTGGCCGCTGCCGAGAGGCGTGTCACCGGCGCCTTAGGCTTGGGAAGTAGAGTGGGCTTGCCCATTGAGTCGCTGAAGCGTTTCCCCCAGCACATCACGGTGCCGTCTTTAAGTAGGGCGCACGAGTAATCGAAGCCTGCGACGACCTGCGTCGCCCCGACCAAGTTAGGTACATCGAAGGGCACGAGCGACTGGGCCATGCCGGACGCCGGCACGCCGAGTTGTCCGTCCGTATTGTCGCCCCAGCACCGAACCGTGCCGTTTCTCAGGACCGCGCAGCTGTGGCCCGCGCCGTTGGGGGTGTCGAATCCGGCCGCAACCGAGAGCACACCGTCCGAGGCTTGCGCCGCCGTTTCAGTGAGGCTCGCGTCGTCGCAATTCGTGCCCTCGGGACACGTTGCGTCGGTGCAGACCCCTTCGACGCAGGTGGAGTTCGGGTCACACGGATTGCCTGAACAAACGCTGCGAAGCTCGACCATAAGCGTGTGCGGCTGGTGCTCGATGAACCGGAGCCTGCGGCGCGCCACGATGCAGCCCACTGGCTTCGCGGGGTCGGCGCTCGGCTTGAGGTCTTTGCCGTAGCCGCTCGTTTGGCCGCACGCGTCGAGACCGACGTTGCGACTTGCGACCACCTTCACGCCGAACTCCGCGGATCGGTCGCCATGCGGCACGACCACGAGCGTCCCGAGCGTGCCTTCCTTGCAGGTGACCGCCTCGGTGCTCGCGTCGCGCGTCTCGAGTTCGGAGGGGATGCCGACCGTGATCGCAACGCCGCCGAGCTCGTCGCAGGGGACATCCGTTACGAGCGTGAGCGTCACCTGCGTCGGGGCAAGGCAAGCCTCGCTAGCACCTAGAACGATGAGTACCCAGAGCGCGAGGCGAGTGGGGCTGCCGACGACCATAGCGCCAACGCTACCACGCGGAACACTGCAACATGCCTCCGAGCTGACCTTGACGCCGGCGCATGCGCTTCAGAGCGCGCACCCTGCTGCGTCGAAGGGCCACCAGCGAAGCTCTCCTAGAACGGAACGCATTGAAGTGCAGGGCAACTCCGCTGCGACCGAGTGAACTCGCGTTCGGCAAGCCGCTCTGTGCTGCGCTTGACGGGTTCACCCTTCACCGTCCTTCACCTCGCCACGCGCCCAGAAACGCTCGTCACCGCTGGCCGAGAGAAGCTGCGCTGCTACGCGTTGCGCTGGCCGGTCGCGTAAGAGCGGGTTGAGTTGTTGCCCGAGAAGGTTGTGCTCATCGTGCTCGAGCGCCCCTACGCCAGCGGTACTCGCCGTGGCGAGCACGTTGTGGCTTTTCGCGCGTGCGTTCGAAGTACGTCAATCTACGCAAGCGCGAGTTCACGCCAAATAAAACGTCCGTTCTGTTCGATAATCAAAGAATGTACTTCGTGCGGTGACTACAGTTGCCAAAGTCACCTGCCATCCACGTTCCAGGTTCGACCTCGCTTGTACTTGGCGTGTAGACGTTCGCGGCCGGACCCATCCTCTCAAGTAATCCCGAAAAGTTCACGGAGCCTCGCATGTTCCCGAAACACATTGGCGGACGCCGTCGTGGGCACGACGAGCTGGTCCTCGCGGGGCGCGGCGATCACAAGGTGCCAATGAAGCCACTGACGTACTGGCATTATGAGCGACGTCAGAATCCGGCTCTGGGAGGCCCGCTTTTACTTGACTAACCCATAGGTTGGTTAGTACTGCACCCCCCCCAATGAAGTTCCGAGCCTCCCGTATTTCCAAGTCAAGCCTTCTCGTTCTCTTCGCCGGGGCGCAGGCAGCTTACGCCTGCAATAGCGTGGAGACCGGAGGCTCAACCGGTGCCAACGGTTCGACGACCGCCACGACGAGCACGGGCGGCCCAACGTCGGCGACGACCTCAACCACCTCAACCACCTCGACGACTGGCGCGGGTGGCGCGGGTGGCGCGGGTGGCGCGGGTGGCGCGGGTGGCGCGGGTGGCGCGGGTGGCGCGGGTGGCGCGGGGGATTGCGCCTTCGTACTCGCTGGGTCGACGAAAACGCAGATTGCCAACGGCAACGGTGAACTCGCGTGTGACGCCGCGCACTACGCGGGCACGGTCTCGTACACCTGCGAGAACGGTACGTTCACGGCAGCCGGCGCGTGCGCGTGTGCGGTCGGGTACTCGGGCGCCACCTGCCAAACACCTGGCGCTAGCAACAGCGAGGCCAACTCTTTCATTGTGGCAGCAGGCATAGCCGATGCGACACAATCGGCGGCGATTGATACGCTCGTGACGGGTTTGAAGACAGACGACCTCTGGACCAAACTAAAGGCCGCTTATCCATTTGTCGGTGGAACGCAACAATCGCATAAATTCAATCTGAAAGATCCGCGTGATCTCGACGTGGCGTTCAGGCTCGTGTTTTCGGGTGGCATCACGCATGACGCCAACGGAATCACCGGGAACGGGGCGGATGGTTGGGCCAACACCTTCATCGTGCCGAGCGTTGAATTGGCGACGAGCGGCTCGGCGATTGGTGTCTATTCTCGTTCGCCAAACAATGGGCAAAGTACTGAAATTGGCGTTTCGTCGAACTCGAATTTACCCATCCTGGGCCTAACGACTCGGAATGTAAACGGTGACACCTTCTTCGACGGATACGACTACGACACGCACCGACTTGTCGTCTCGAATCCGGACGGAAATGGTCTGTACGTCGGAAGCATCGAAAACGCGACGAGCCAGCGCCTTTTCAAAAACAACAGCGAAATCGGGGTGGTTACCGCTCCGCAAACTCTAGGGCCGCCGAACACTTATGCGATCGCGGTGCTGGCACGAAACGATGCCGGGAACCTCGTGAACTTTTCAACGCGAAACCTCGCATTCGCATTCGTTTCAGACGGATTGAGCGTCGCGAACGTGGCGAACCTTTACGCGCGCGTTCAGGCGTTTCAGACAAGTTTGTCGCGCTCTGTCATGTAATTCGCCGCAGAACCGCGAACGAACAAAGGGAACGGTCCCTAGGTATTTTAAAGCTGTAAAAACCTCCCCATCGGGCAGGTACTCGTCTCAATCGTGCGCGAGCAGGACGGTTGCGGAAGCAGCAGCCTGCTCGGCGGCGAGGTCGAAGCACTGAAGGCCATTCCGTCGTTGCCATGTGCCAGCGTTTTCGTTGCCGGAACGCTTGTTTTCGCCATGGGCATCATCGGAACGACGGCGTCCGCGAGCCCGCTTGTGGCTTCGTTCGAAATCTCTCTCTGAAGCGAGTCCCCGGGGGCCGGCGTCACGTGCGACGCGCCACTGACGTACCGCCATCATGATCCACGTCAGAATTCGGTTTTGAGGGGCTTGGTTTGACTTGACAACCCGATAGTTTAGCGGTACGCGCGCACCCCTATGAACTTCCGAGCCTCCCGTATTTCCAATTCAAGCCTTCTCGTTCTCTTCGCCGGGGCGCAGGCGGCTTACGCTTGCAATAGCGTGGAGACCGGAGGCTCAACCGGTGCCAACGGTTCGACGACCGCCACAACGAGCACGGGCGGCCCAACGTCGGCGACGACCTCAACCACCTCGACGACTGGCGCGGGCGGCGCGGGTGGCGCGGGTGGCGCAGGTGGCGCAGGTGGCGCGGCGGATTGTGACTTCACGCTCGCGGGGTCCACGCAAACGCAGATCGCGAACGGCAACGGTGAGCTCGCGTGTGACGCCGCGCATTACGCGGGCACGGTCGCGTACACCTGCGAGAACGGCACGTTCACGCCAGCGGGCGCGTGCGCGTGTGCGGTCGGGTACAAGGGCGAGGCCTGCGGCACGTGCGACACGGGGTACGACGCCGAGGGTGACACTTGCATAAAGAGCCCGTTGGGCTCGTGGGGTGGGCCCGGAAACCCCTCATCGAGCACGCTGATTGGCGGAATCGCTGCTACGGAGCCGCTTTTCACGCGTCACCTGTCCATTGTTGAGGGTTCGGTCTCCCTCACACCCGACACGGCCGGATTCGCGGCTTCAGGGTCCTTCACCGTTCCTGGCGGAGTCACAAGCCTGACGGCGTATGTGCTTGGTGCGGGCGGCGGCGGTAAAGGCGACTTTAGCCCTGGTGGCGGCGGCGGCGGAGCGGCGAAGCGGACGTTCGCAGTAATGCCGGGTGATATCATCCCCTTCATGGTTGGCGCAGGTGGCATAGGCTCCACCGGGGGTGGCTCCACTGATGGCGGCGACTCAACGCTCAACTTCGGGGCCGTCAGCCTCGTTGGCGGTGGCGGGATAGGCACTGTTGGGGGAACGGCGACTGGCGGTGACGTGAACGTGCCAGGCGGAGATGCACACAAGAGTGGCACCAACGTGAGCGGTGTCTGCAGCTCCGGCGGTGGCGCACCGCCCATCGACGACGGGCTCGTTCACTACGTCGTTGGGCCGGCGGGAGGCTGTTACCCAGCGGGCTCTGGAGGCTACGGTATTGCACAGTGGGGCCTTGTCGATACGGGCCCGGGGTTCTACTCGGCAGATCCCGGCGGCTGGCTCAGCCAGCCTGGCGGCCATGGTCTCGCTTTCGGAGGCGGCGGGGCAGCGGGCGGAAACTACTCTGGTCGCGGTGGCGACGGCGGAGGCGGCTACGTGTTCTTTTCGTGGGCCGCAGCCGCTCCCGTTTACCCAACCATCCTCGGAACGGCGGTCACGGCAAGCGCGCAACTCGACACGAGCGCCTGGGCGTCGGTCGTGGGCATCACGCCAAAGGAGACTCTGAACGGCGGCTCAATCTCGTATGCGGTCTCGTTCACGAACCGCGCGTCGTTCGTCATTCACAACGGAACGACGTGGCGGACGGTGATGAAAGGCTTCATGCCGAACACTCAGTCCGTCGGCTCCTACGAGCTGCAGTACAACAGTGCTACGGTGTACGGCTCCGAGACCTGGACCCGCTGCACCGAGAGCATCCTCACGGCGTGCTACGAGCAGGCCCTTGGTGTAGAGGCCAACCGCTTGAGCGGCGCCGCACTCAAGGCCATCCCGTCGTCGGCGTGGGCCAGCGTTTTCGTTGCCGGAACGCTCGATTTCGCCATGGGCCTCAGCGGAACGACGGCGTCCGCGAGCCCGCTTGTGGCTTCGTTCGAAGTCTCTCTCTGAAGCGAGTCCCCGGGGGCCCCGCGACGCGGGGAGCGGGTCAATCGTGCGCGAGCAGGACGGTTGCGGAAGCAGCAGCCTGCTCGGCGGCGAGGCCGAAGCACTCGCGTAGGAGCCCGGTGGCGCCGTCGTGGTCCTTCTGTTCAACGACCGCACGAAGACCCATCGCCTTGATCACGAATTGCGGATCCGCAGCCATTTTCGCGACAAATGCGCTCGTGGCGGTGGCTGCGGTCGGCGCGTCGAGCCCGAGCAGCGCGGACAACACCTGCGCGGCTCGTTCGTGCTCAGTGGCCATGATGGCGCCTGCGAAGTCGCGGAAGGTTACCTTGCTCATCGGCGACGCATAACACACGCGGCGGTTTCAACCAGCGCCCGTCCCGCCGTGCGCACTCAGAAGAAACCGGTCAACGAAACGCTGAGTGGCGAGAGCGTCAAGGAGACGGTCGCGGCGGGGTCCGCGCCAGACGAAGAGCCAACGTGCACCACTGTTTCGGCGGAGCGTGCTTTCAACTCTGAGGGCGCCGGTTGAGGGCTCGCCCGAGAACACGGGCACAAGGCCCCCGCGGCTGGCGCGCCTGCACGAAGGGAGCAGGATTGCCACAACACTCCACCTTGCCTTAAGCCGCTGACTCGCCTAACTCTCGCCGAGAAATCCGATGAAAATACCACGCATCCTGTCGATCATTGTCGCGCTCTTTTTTGTCGCTTTGCCCGCCCGTGCCGAGACGGCGACTGTGCGCCTCGGCAACCCGGAGATTCAGCGTTTGATGGGCGATACCTTGGGCTCGGTGCAGATTACTGCGAGTAGCGGCCCGGGCGGCGCTATCACGTTTCGGCTGCCTGGGGGCCAAACCATCAACTCGCCTCTTCGTCTCCCCGTGGTGACCATTCCCGCGCCCGACCCCTTTCCCGGGCTCGTCGCCACCACGACGATGCTGCGCAGCCTTGGAACGCCGACGCTCACGTACGCGAACGGCCGCCTGCGCGTCGCCCTGGTGCTTCGGCCTGACGACAGGATTCGCACGATCACGACCAACTGGACGAGCAGTTCGATTTTCCTGCCCGATCCCCCGGACCTTGGTGTCCAGCAGATCGTGATTAACGCAAGCTTCCGGCTTGGACGGCAGGGGAACCAGGTTGTGGCGGAAGATTTCCAGGTCGTCGTAGGGGCCGTCTGGCAGCTGCCCGGACTGTTGAACGCGCTTTCGTCGACCATCAGCCCGATCATCAATCGAGCCGTCTCGGAGTCCATGGCCGACCTGTTACGGCAGCGCGTCGAGTTGCTCGTGCGCTTGAGCATCGCGCCCTATCTCCTCCAGGCGACCGGCTACTCGTCGCCGTTGCAGTTGGACTCGATTGCTCACAACGCCGATCACATTGCGCTGGCTGTCACTGGACACCACCAGCGACCGCCCGTGGATCTTACCGCCTTCAACTTGGCGCTGTCGATCGATCCGAGCGCACTCAAAGCGGGCCTTGAACAAAGCAAGACGCACGAAGCGCAAGCCAAGAAGTCGGCTGAAGATACCGATGAAAAGAACAACAAGGCCCAAGCTGCGGCAAAGGCGAATGCCAAAGTTCCGCTGACGCCGGCGCAAACGAAAGCCGTGGAGGCCTACAAGAAGGGCGCTGATGGTGACGGCGGGAACAACAACAAGAAAGGCAAGTAGCCCTCGATTCGTTCGAATCGAGGCGCAAGTAAACAGCCGTACCTGAGTCGATAGCATCGCAACTCGATGGGCAACTCGGTGTCCTCGCGAAATCGGGGACGTCGAGTTGCCCATCGTTTCGATGGACTCGGGGTACTAGTCCTCGATTCGTTCAAATCGAGGCGCAAGTAAACAGCCGTACCTGAGTCGATAGCATCGCAACTCGATGGGCAACTCGGTGTCCTCGCGCCTCCTATCACGACGAAACAGAGGGCGATGGCGCCTTCTGTTTCGCCCGGCGTCTGGCGAGCGTTCAGTGGAGGAGGATCGTCTTCTTGTCCGTCACCGCCGTGCCGTTCTCGTCAACCGAGAGCGAGATGGTGAGGTTGCGTCCCGAGAGGTTGTCTCGGTGCGAGAGAAGATCGAAGAGCGGTTCGGTGTAAGCCGCATCGCCGTCCCGCGTGAACTGCATCCTTCCCCCAAAGCCGGGGCTTATCGCGCCGTCGCCGTCGATCGAATGTACCGCTGCCACCACAAGACAAATCGTGGCGGGGTCATCGGCCAGCAGCTCGATCCTGATTGACGGGGTGATCATGTAGCCGCCCTGGAAGCCGAGCACCACGTCCACGGTCTGGCCGTCGACGTACGGCTTGAACTCGCTTCCGTCGTGTTCGCCGATGGTGACGGGTGTCGTGCCTTTTGTGGCCCCGTCGACCTCCAACGTCATCTCGGCCTCGACCGTGCATTGGTCGAAGCGCGGTGCGCTGGGCGGGCCGCAATGGGTCGTTGCCAATGCGAGTGCACAACCTACGACCGTCCAAACGTGCGATTCGCTAGCGCGCATTCGGGCGATTCTACTCGCTGACGCTGGCCGCCGCGACAATTGTACATGCCCGCGACGTCGGTTCCGTCTCGGCGCGGGCCGCTTACGGATACGTGTAGCCGATGACGTTGCACGCCGGCTGCGACAGAAGCTCGATCTTCGGCTCGAAGCCGTCGTCGTGAGGGCAGCCCATGCCCTCGTCTGCGCACTCTGGCTCGAAGGCGACCACCCAGTGGCCTTCGCTTCTCCAAACCTTCGAGTAGCCCGATACGCGCAGCGTGGCGGACGGGGCGAGATCAGCGAACGCGGGGGTTGAGGTGGCGAACTTCGCGAGATCTCCCGCGAAGAGACCATTCGCATCGGCGACGTAACCGTCGATGCGAACAACGCCGCGTTGGGATCGCTCGGCGTCGAAGCCTCCGCGCGTCCAGATGCGATGGCTTGGAACTCGGACGACGATCGAGCCGCGGGACGTTTTCTCGTCCGCGACGCACGCAAAGAGGTGCTCCTTGAGAGCGCCCTCCGTCACGCCGGCTCGCTCCGCAATCGCCTGACGCAAGCGCGTGAAGCGTGGCTTCTCCGCGACGGTGACGTCCGTGAGTTTGCAAGCGATAGGCTCGAAGCCACCGAGCGCGAGCACGCGGTTGCGCCAGATCTCCGCTCGCGGATGGCGGTCGATGGGCCGACGCATGGCTCCGCCGTCGCCAGGGGCCGCTTCGCTGGTCCTGACCTCGATCGTCACCGTCGCAGTCGTGAGCGGTATCGGTGCAGCAAGACCGTAACTCCCAAGTTCGCAATAGGCGCGGTCCCAGCGGCCTTCTACGGCCTCGCACGGGACGATGGCGTTCCTCTCCTTCGCCTCCGTCACCATCTCTTGCCATCGGCTTGAATCGCCGCGCTTTGTGAGCTGCAGGCTCGCTCCACCTTCTGTCGGCAGACTGACCTGCCACACGTCGCCGCGTGACAGGACCGCGGCGGCGAGCTCGCGGGCGACCCCGAAGGTCCCGATCGCGCTTACGGTTCCATCGATAAATCCCTCGCCGCGCGCGTGGCGGCGGACAAAAGTGACAGAGCGAACTTCGACGAGAGCTGGCTCCTGTGGCACTGGGAGCTCGACGTCCGCCCCCGTCAGGGCGCGAACCCCAAGCGCGGCGGCGAGGCCGTCGGTGTCTGCCGCGCGGAGCAGCGTCTCCCCCAACACGCTCGACCGTGCGCTTTTCGGCACATCCACCAACACGTGTCCCGAGAAGCTCTCGACCTGGCAGACGAGCGTGTCGATCTCGGCGCCGTTTGCGCTTCGCGTGATGCTCGCGATGGCCCGACAGGTGAAGGGCTTCGTCGTGTCGAAACGCTCCCAAGGCGCCTTAAACGCTGCACAGTCTTTCGCGAAGGCATCGCCGCCCGTCACGGAGCAACCGTTCGCGATGGCATTGAGCAGCGGAGCGCGCCCAATGTACCAAGGACGGTACCGAGCGGCCCATTCCGCCACACGTTGAGGTTCTCCTTTCGCCACCTCCTCGAGGAGGCGTGCGTACGCGTCTTTGAATTTCTCCCGGAGGAAATTCTTGCCGATGGTGTTTGCGCAGGCGAGGGCGGGTGCCTTCACTTCGGGCGCGGGGATCTTGATGGGTCGTTCGCCGAGTGCGGAGTCATACGTGGTCGCCCAGGACTCCGGACCGGACTTCGGCGGCTTTTTCGCTTCCGCGCTCGCGCTCGGTGACGGCGCTGAGGCTGAGGCGTCTGCGTCTCCGGCTGAGGCTGAAGCTGAGGCCGCCGCGTTCGAGTCGCCGCGTTTGCCGCATGCCGCGAGTCCGACGACGCCTGTCGCAAGGAGAGCGGCCCAAATCGTCCTACGAACACGGGCCGTCACTGGGCACCTCCGTCCGTCGCGCAGCGGAACCCGATGCCCTCGAGGGTCAGGTGTTTAAAGAGCCGAAAGCGGTTGGTAGCGCTCGCGTCCTCGGGGCTTTTTTGGGCCCGCGTTCCGCTATCGTCGGTCCCCCAACCTCCGCCGCGTAGCACGCCGAACGCCGAGCTGTACTCGCTCGAGGGGCGGTCGTCGCTTGCTTCGGCGTAGTGCGCCGCGGCGTAGGTCCCCGCGACCCACTCCCACACGTTGCCGGACATGTCCCGTACTCCGAAGGGCGACTCCCCGTTTGGGTGGGTGCCGCCTTCCGCGGTGTGCCGCGTCGAGCACCCGCGCGTCCCGTAAATCTTGCCTGCGTCAACGTGGGCGCGACCGCAATCGGCAGGGGAAATCCCCCACGGATAGCGTCGACCCGCCGTTCCACGTGCGGCTTTTTCCCACTCGAGCTCGCTCGGCAGGCGCGCCCCAGCGAAGGCGCAGTACGCCTTTGCCGCGGGTTGTGTCACGCAGTTGATCGGATGGGCTTCCCGCCCCGCGAGGCCCCAGTTGCAGCCCATGCGCGTGACACGCGCTTCGCCGTTGCCTTCACGATCTTCCGGCGAATCAACGACGTCGGCCTCGGCCGCCGGACAGGCCCCGCGCTGGTAGCAGACGAAGTAGCGCGCAACGGTGACCTCGTCGCGGTCGATCCAGTACTCTGGCAGCTCGACAGCCCCCGCGTCCTTCTCGTCCGGCGCCCGCGCTTCGCTCGGTACACCCGCGATGAATGACCCTGCAGGAACGCGAAGCATCGTCGCGCCGTCGTTCGTTCGGACCCGCGTCCCTTTCGGTTCGACGTGCGCGACCTCCTTGCCGCTGTTCAGGCACGCGACGTATTCGCCGCACGTCAACTGGGGGAAACAAGCGTCGACCCGCGTGACCTCAGCGTCGGTCCAAAAGGTGCAGTCTTCTTTGCAATTGAGCTGCGTTAAGCGAGCCACTTCTGCGGCTTCGCCGAGTATCGAGGGGCCATAGTTCCCTCGTCCCGTTGTGCACTCGGCGAGCACGAGCTTTGAGCGCTCACAGGCTTCGACGCACGTCGGCGGCTTCGCTGGCGGGTCGCTTGCGAGCGGCGTGCCCGAAGGCGAGGCGGTTGCGCCGGGCGCCGGTTGTGCGTTCACGATGGCGATGGCGGCGAGACTAGCTGCGCCGATGCCAACGGCGACGGCATGCGAAAATTTGCGTGGGGTCATGGGAGGGGACGATCGAAGAGTGGAGGTTCGGAAGCGACGTAGACGGCGACGGGTGAAGCGTCGGTGAACGATTGGTGGCGCCGTTTCGCCGAGAAGCGGAGCGCCGGAATGGTCGACAGCAGCGCCGCCTCGGCGAGCCGAGGGACCGCGACGGCGTAGCGGCTTGCGGGGGCCTGAAAGTATCCAAACCGAGCAAGCTCTTCGACCGCCTTGGGGTAGTTCGCGGCGTCGAAAGCGCGCAGGGCGTCGCCATGCTGCGTTTTGAGGACGCGCCAAAGGGCCGCAGCCCCCGCGTCGGCTGTCTCGTGCGCCGCCATGGCCTCGGACGATGGGTCTGGCCCGCGGGTGTGCAGACCGCCGACGTTCCCCGCCACGACGTTCCCGAAGTTGAAATTGTAAAGCGCCTCGCCGTGCGCGTTTTCGAAAGCGCAGAGCCCAAAGGCGCCTGCGAGCCGAGGATCCAGGGGCGGGACCCCGAAAGCGAGCTTATGACCGCGGGCGAGCGCGACGAGCATGTCCGTGCGCGACATTTGCGTAAGAACTCGTGGAACGCGCGTGCCGCTCTCCTCCAGGGCGGCCCGAGCGAACCCTTCCGCCGGCGCTGCCGGGACTTCCGTGGGCACTTGCGTCGGATGGGGCAGCGTGGTCGTTGCCCCGTCCGTCTGCGCCGCTGCTATCAGCGCGGGCCCTGATTGAGGCGAGGTGCGGTCGGCGCACGCCGTGGTGCCGAGCGTTGCCGCTGCGGCGAGGCACGTCGCAAAACCACCTTTTCCGCCACCCCGTCCCAACATTGATCAATCGTACCTGACATTGAATGACACCCGACAAGTTCTTGGTGTTGATGTGCGCTAGCCACGCGGCTTCATGGACAGGCTCGTCTCACGAAGCGCCCGCGGCGAAACAAGCCGACCGATTCAACGGCCTCGGCCTCGGCCTCGGCTTCGGTGACCTTCACTTGGCCACAATGATCTCATGGCTCACTCAATGAGTTCATGCGCCGCTGGCCCTTAGGTTCGACGCGTACAGTTCTGGGAAGGCTTCGCTTATGGGCCTTTGACGCAGCAGGTCCGCACGAACTTGCACCTTCGCAAATTTTAAGGCCAATTAGCAGCAACAAGCCAAGGCGAGGGCCTTCGCTTTTAAGTCTCTCGGCGGTCGCCTGCTAGCTCGCGCGCGGCTCTAAGAGCGCCTTCAAATGTGGTACAAAAGGATTAGGACGATGCGACTCGGAACGATGTTGGGATGGTTGGCTGCGGTTTCACTCGCTGGGGCGGCGTGCAGTTCTCCGAACTCCGGCAACCCGACGGGCGCGGGGGGCGGCGCGAGCGTGGCGACGGGCGCGGGGGGCGGCGCGACCGTGTCGACGTGCGACGGGCTTGCGAAGGTTGTGTGCGACAAACTCGACGCGTGCGCGCCGACCGTCATCGAGCTCCTCTATGGTTCGGTGGCGCACTGTTCCGAACGCCTGGCGCTCGGGCTCTGCGCGAGTTCGGCCGGCGTCGACTTCGCGGCCTGTGGCACGGACTACGCGACCCTATCGTGCGACGCCATTTTCGCCAGCGATTCTGCGCCCGCGGGGTGCGTTTCAACGAACGCTGCAGCCGACGGTGCGCCATGCGGCGACGACGCCGAATGCAAGAGTTCGCACTGCGTGAAGGGAACCGATCCGGCCTGCGGCACCTGCGAGGCCAAAGTCGCCGCGGGCGGGGCTTGCGGCATGGTGGATCAGGTCTGCGAGAGCGGCTTCACCTGCCTTGCGGACACGTGCACGAAGTTAAAGCCGCCCGGGGATGCCTGCGCGGCGACCGACGAGTGCTCGGGCGCGCACGTGTGCATCGGGGGCAAGTGCGGCGCTCCGCCGACCGAGGGGGAGGCCTGTGCGCAGGACATCCGCTGCTCCCCCTTCGAGGCGATTTTCTGTTCGCCGAAGACCAACACGTGCAAGGCGGTTGGGCTTGCGAACGTCGGAGAATCTTGCGGCTACGACATGGCGGGCGACAAAATCACGGCCTGCAAGGTGAGCGATTGCGCCGTCGACGATAAATGCGTCGCGCCACTCAAGGACGGTGACGCCTGCATGACCGGTCCGAACCAACCGAGCTGCGAGGCGCCGGCCGAGTGCCTGCAGGGCAAGTGCACGCCGCCGATGGCCGATACGTGTAAGTAAGCAACTGCGAGGAATGGCGATGAGCGAACGCGTAGCCAACATGATGACACGCGGACTCGTGACGGTGTCGCCCGACGCGACTTTGCTCGACGCCCAACGCTTGTTCGCCTTGCACCGCTTCCACCACCTTCCGGTGGTGGAGGGTGACGCCCTTGTCGGCGTCTTGTCGGACCGCGACATCCTGCGCGCGCTGTCACCGTTTCTCGACACGCTCGCGGAGCGCACCCAAGACCTCGACACGATGCGGCGGCACGTTCACGCGGTCATGTCGCGCAAGCTCGTTACCGTCGACACGGAGGCCGAGGTCGCCACGGCCGCGCAGCTGATGCTGACTCACCGAGTTTCGTGCTTGCCGGTTCTCCAACGGGGAAAGCTCGTCGGCATCCTCACGACGCGCGACATGTTGCGCAGGGTGGTCGGCGGCGGCTCCAGCACCGTGCGAGCAGCGCGGCTGCCGTGATTCTCGCGCCCATGTCACGACCGAGATGTCGTGGGTGCCGAGCTCGAGCGACCGCCGCGTGAGCGGGCCCTCCGCTCATTGGAAACGTTCTGTGTCTGCACATAGGCAGTAAAAACACAGGCAATCGTGTAGTGGCACGGCTTCTGCCAATGGCAGCGTAAACCCTGCTCATGTCGAGCACCAAAGGAGTCTTACGTTGCTTCATCCCAAACACGATCGCCCCGTCCCGTCAAAACGTGTAACCGCAGTTGCCACAGTGTTCATGCGCTCCGCGCGTCCGTCCTTCGTTGCACTCTCGCTCTCATTCGCGGCGTGCACCGGCTCTCAGCTCGGGTCCGAAAGCGGCGGCCGTGGCTGCAACGCCGGCGGCGCGAATGATCAAGTCAAGGCGCCCGGGAACGCACCGGGCGGCGTTGACCTCGCGTACGGAGACATCGCCGTCTCGCCCGATGGAAGTTACGTCGTCTACGACCACGCAGCCACGCTCGCCGTCGCGTGGACCAAAACAAGTCTCGTCGAGGCCTTGCCGCTCGAAGAGCCGAGTCGCCTCGGTTTCGCAAAGGATCGGCATGTCGTCTACGTGAGCTCGACGAAGGACGGCGCTGTCCACGCGATCGACGTCGATTCAGCCACCCAACTGTGGTCGTCCCCGCTCGGCGAATACGCGGATGGCTTTCTTGCCGTCGCCGAGAGCGATACCCGGCTCGTCTTCGCCGCGTCGAAGCGCCTCTGGGTGCTCGATGCCAAAGATGGTCATGTCCTTCATGACCTCGCGCTCTCTTCGCCGCCGGTCGATCTCAAAATCCTCCCCGATGACGAGCGCGTTCTCGTCGTCGAGCAGCACACGTGGCCGCCCGCTGTCGTGCCTGGCTCCGACGCGCCAACGGCGAACACCATTGTTCACGTACTCGACATGGCGACGGGTCAAGACCGCGTGATTTCGGTGCCGAATTGCAGCGATGACATCGTGGTTACCGGCGACGGAAAGATGGCCTTCCTCGCGCCTACGTCGTGCTCGAAGGACCCTATCAGCGTCATCGACCTCGTCCCGGGCAAGGAGGCCTTTCGGAAAAACCTGCCCGGATTCGGTCCGGTTGTCCTCGCTCCAGACGGTGTCACCGCCGTCGGTTTTCTCGATCGAGCGCAGGCCGACGCGAGCCTCTTCGACGACCCGAAGCTCCTCCCCGCGAAGGGCGCGTATCACCTCATGGTGATCGATACGCCGACGCTTCAGTATGCATTCTACGAATACGGCGACATTCGTCCCCGTTATGCGCTTTCGCCCAACGGCAAGGCGCTGCTTGTCGATGAGTCAAACGGCCTTTCGGGCATTTCGCGCGCGCGCCTCTTCGACATGGAGATGCGCGCCTTCGAAACCATCGAGGGACCTGCGATTCAGTTCGAACAGGTGGCTCTCTCGAGCGACTCCGTGCACGCGTACGTTCTGTCGAACGCTCAACTGACGTCCCGCACGCGTGGTCGTGGTCGCCGCGGTGCCGCGAACGGTACTGACTACGGGCTCTACGATCTCGAGCTCGACGCCGCGAAGGTGGCCGAGGTGCCGCTCGACTTCCGACCCGTGAACGTCAACATCGCCCCGGACGATGGAAGCCTCTTTTTGCGCCGAAATCCTCGTGAGATATGCCTCTTCTCACTCACGTCGAAGAGCTGCGAGCGCGAGCTCAAGCTCGACGTGACCGCGGTGAACTAGACCCTCGATTCGTCAGAATCGAGGGGTAAGTAAACAGCCGTTCCCGAATCAAAAGCATGGCAACTCGATGGGCAACTCGATGTCCTCGCCAAATCGGGGACGTCGAGTTGCCCATCGGTTCGATGGATTCGGGGAACTAGACCCTCGATTCGTCAGAATCGAGGGGTAAGTAAACAGTTGTGCCCATCGGTTCGATGGATTCGGGGAACGAGACCCATCACACTCGAGAGCGCTAGGCGGCGGGGAGGGGCGGGGAGGGCACTTTGCGCCGCGCGTTCATTGAGCCAAGCAGGACTCGCCGAGTACGTAGTCCTTCTTGCATTGGCAGAGGCACGCATTCTTGAAGGGCGGCTCGGCGCACTCGGGAATGACGTTGATGCTCTTCGATGCGGTCCGGCCGTCGCGGTCAGTTATGCTGTACGTAAGCTCGATCGGCAGACCTGGTATCGCTTGCGATGCCCACTGGTTCGGGCACGTCGGCACGTTGGCCACCGTGGAGATGTCCTCGTCCACCGGGCCACCCCAGCCATCGCCGGTCGGCACAAGCTTGGTCGTTCGCTCGTCGACGCGCACTTGCTGATTGTTCGCGTCGCGGAGGACGCCTTTCACGGTGACGCCGCACGGCTCGAGGTTCGTCGCGCGTGCCCCGACGAAGACCACCCACCCTCCTTGCGGCGGCACGATCATCGGGAGCGCGCCACCGTCTTGGAGCGGCTGAATCTTCTTCGCGGTATCGAGGTAGACAAGCTCCATCTCGATGGGTTTCGCCAGGTCGCCGAGCGGCGCGAGCGTGCATCCCGCGATCGGCGTCTCCGTTGTCTCGTCGCCACCACACGAAGCGCCGAAGAGCGCAGCGGCGAAGGCTACGGAACCGACGACGAACCGCATCACTCCTCGAGGACCATCAGGACCTGGTTCGCCTTGACGTTCTTTATGATCTGCGTTTTTCCGGTGGTCCAGTGCACGTGCACTTCCTCGACGGACTGGCGGTCGCCAAGGCCGAAATGCGCACGGTTCCACGACTGCCCGATCGACCCTTGGGTGCCGATGGTGCGAATCTGCTTCATCTTGCCGAACTCGAAGAGCTGCACTTCGACGCCGATGCCGTCGCGGTTCGATTTTGTGCCTTCGACGTCCACCACGAGCCATTGGCCCGGGCGCTGCTGGTTCTTCAAATAGCGGAACACGAGCGGGTTGCCTGAGCTCGACAAAATGTCGAGGTCGCCGTCGCCGTCGGTGTCCGCAACCGCGGTCGTGCCGTAGATGACGTTCGGCGGGGTGTACACGCGGTGCGGAAGTTTCTGGTTCGAGAAGCCCTTGCCGTTCTCGTTCCAGAACATGAGGTCGTACTGATCCACGATGTCCTGAATATTACCGAACGTGTTCGCCATGGCGACCAAGTCCGGATCGTTTGCGACTACGGCCGCTGCGTTCACGTAGATGTCGGTCCGCCCGTCGAGATCGAAGTCTTCGGCGATTGGCGCCCAATTCGAGTGAAAATGCGTAGGCGTGGCGATGCCGAGCTGGAGCCCGCGGTTCTCCAGTTTTCCGTCACCGACGCCCATCCAAAGGTTGTTCGGCCCGATGTCGACGCCGTAAATATCGAGGAGGCCGTCGTTGTTGAAATCGCCGATCGTCGCGCCCATCCCGTGGTTGTATTCACCTACGCCCGCCGCGTCCTCGGCGTGGACGTACCCGTTCGGCGTGCTGAGATGCATGTGATTTGCGTAGTAGTCGTTCGACATGAAGAGATCGGTTTTGCCGTCCCGGTTGATGTCGGCGATCGTCATCGCGTTGGTCGAAGATGGGTACGGCGGCTTCAGCAGGTTGCCGTCGACCTTGAAGGTCCCATTCCTCTCGTTGTGGTACACGCGCGGGCCTGGGTAGTTGCCACCGGGCACGAGGCAGCGGAAGTCCGCCTCCGAGGTGAACTTGCACAGGTCGTTGATGGAATTCGGGGTGCCTGACGTGCCGCCTCCCGCGGTAAAGAGCCGGCCGACGACAAAGTCGAGCCAGCCGTCGTGGTCGTAGTCCCACGCGGTCATCCCGACGACGAGGTGGTCGGGCATCGACGGAAGTTCGATCGCGTCGTTTTGGAGCTCGAACTTAAAGTTGCCTTTGTTCTTGTAGTACTGGACGAGCACGGACTCGGGTCCCCTGCCGACCGCTGCTTGCACGACATCCGTAAATCCGTCGTTGTCGAAGTCGCCGATGACGCACTTCATTTCAAACGCGCCATCGTCGAGCGTCGAGATGGGGGGTACGAGGAACTCGCCCCCGGGCAGGCCGCGCATGAACGAGACCTTCCCCGGGAAAGCACCGACGCTTTGCATCAGGTCGAGGACGCCATCGCGGTCGAAGTCCTCGATGGCGAGGCATGCTCCACCTTTGCCGAAGACTGAGAGCAAGTTCGTCGCGTCGATGAAGCCATCACGCGGTACCGAAGGAGGCAGCGTACACGAGCCGCACGCCGTGTAGCCGCTGCCGTCGGCCAAGCACGAGTGCACACCGGCGCCGCCCTCCTCGCATTCGCACCCGAGGGTACGGCCTGGCACGCACGCTTTCGGTGGCGCAGGGCCATCGTCGTTCGTGCACGAGCCAAGCGCGCCGACTCCGACCGCGAGAGCAAGGACCGTGAGGAGGGATGTCGCGAGCGAGACGCCGAGAGAGAGCCGACGGGTGATGCGATTCATGCGGTGCTCCGGATTCCTTTCAACGGGACGCTTTGAACGGGACGCCAAGGCGAGCTTCTTAACTTTACTACGGCGACGCCTCTAAGATCAGCTATCTTTCTCGCTATGCGCGCCCTCGCCCTCGCCCTGGCATTCGCTCTCGGTTGCGCCGGCTGCGGAGGAGAACCCGCACACTCGACCGGCCCGTTGCTCGCGCCGCCGCCTCTGGGAGAGGGGCTCCAACTCTCGACCGGAGACTTCGAAGTGCCCGCGGGCACCGACGTTCAGGCGTGTTATTTTTTCAAAGTCAGCGAGCTGGCCGAGAAATTCGGCTACTCGCCGTCGGAGCCGTTGCTCCTGCATCGCACGCAGATTGCGTACAAGGTGGGCAGCCACCACATGAACATCTTCCGGGTTCGGACGATCTCGGCTCTCGACCCGGCGAACGGGGACGTTCAGGTCAGTATCAACGGCAACCATCCTTGCGCGTTCAGCACCAACTGGGCGGATTGGCCGCTTGTCGCGAACAATCAAGCGCCCGGTGACTTTGACTGGACCTACCCCGAAGGCGTTGGCAACGAGCTTATGCCCGACGAAACGCTGATGCTTCAGAGCCACTACGTCAACACGACCTCGCAGACGACGCCCGATGGCGCGCGCGCTGACATCAACCTCTGGACGATGCGGAAGAGCGAGATGCAGTGGTCCCTCGGCACGGTTTTCGCGACAAAACAGTCGATTCGCGTGTGCCAGTCGAACCCGTCGCCGACGTTCTCCGGCTCGTGCCAGTTGAACAGCCCCGCCCCCGTGAAACTCGTCGGCGCGAACGGCCACTTTCACACTCGTGGGAGGGAATTCGGCATGTACACGTGGGACGGCAAGACCACCGAGACCCCTCCCGAGTCGGCGCGCTTCTACACCTCGCTCGAGTGGAATGAACCGCCGATGGCGCGCTCTCCGGAGCTCTCCGCCGAGGTCCCCGCATTCGGTGGG
The DNA here is from genome assembly GCA_947475525.1 of Polyangiaceae bacterium. Classification (GTDB taxonomy): domain Bacteria; phylum Myxococcota_A; class Polyangia; order Polyangiales; family Polyangiaceae; genus SYFR01. Next base: position 21,240 of record CANJMI010000021.1, read on the forward strand.
TTTTGGTACACGTGCGCGTACGAGTGGGCGGCACCCAAACCCTCGATTGGCTGCAACGGGCTGAACAAGCTCGACAAAGAAGGGGACAACAAAACCCCCGACGCGTCTCTCGATTGCTGCTACACGTTTGGCAACACGGTCGACGGCGCCGAACACTGCAACAGCTTCGTTTATTATTACCCGAAGCAGGATGACGTCCGCTGTTTCTGACGCGCCTCGCCACAGCGTTGCTTCCCCTCGCACTCACCTGCGGCGGTGACCCGGTCGTTGCGGCGTGCGTGCCCGGCCGCACCGTGGCTTGTGACTGCGAAGCCGGGGCGGCTCGTGGCCTGCAGACGTGTCGTCCCGACGGCGCCGGTTTCGGTGCTTGCGCTGCGTGCGTCGAGACGCCGATTGTGTTTGACGCGCATTTTGTGGAGGTCTCGAGCGAGGCCAAGGTCGGCTACCACGAGGGTGAGCCGATCGACGGGCAAAGCAATTGCGTCATCGAGAGCTTTTGCGAGTTCAACTTGTTCACCGGCGCGGTTGCCGTCGGAGACTACGACTCCGACGGCTGGCCCGACCTCTGGGTGAGCCGCCGCTCGAATACGCCCGTGCTCTTTCGCAATCAGGGAGACGGCACGTTCGTCGACGTGACCGCCAACGCCGGGCTCGCAATTTCGGGCAACTGGAACGGTGCCGCGTGGCTCGACGTCGACAACGATGGAGACCTCGACCTCGCCGCGCTCACGTTCGGCGATGACCGCTATTTCCTCTTCATCAACGACGGCAACGGGCACTTTGCCGACGAAGCCGAGGCTCGCGGTACCGCGTTCGACGACGGGGCGCTCAAGCTCTCGATGAGCGTGGCCGTTGGCGACTACGACCGCGACGGCTGGCTCGATCTCCACGTCACCGAGTGGAGCGCGAAGGGCGTCCTTCCCCAAGCGCAAGGGCACCAGTTTCTCGATCCGAAACGCCCCGGGCATACACGCCTTCTGCACAACCGGGGTGCCGCTGCGCCGGGCCACTTCGAGGACGTCACCGAGCCGGCCGGCGCCCTGACGGATCCCCCCGCCGCCGACGGGACCTATGCCAACGTCTTTGCTCACGGGACCGCGTTCGCCGACTTCGACGGCGACGATTGGCCCGAGCTCGCGGTCAGCGGAGACTTCGGAACGAGTCGGTTTTTTTGGAATAATTCGGGCAAATTCGAAGAATCATCGGTGGCGTCTGGCGTTGCCAAAGACCGCTTCGGGATGGGCTCATCGATCGCCGACATCGACGGCGACGGGCGTCTCGATTGGCTCGTCACCTCGATCTCGGGAGCGCCCTCCTGCGTGCAAGGCGTCTGCCTCATCGGCGAGAGCGGCAATCACCTTTACCGCGCGCGCGACGACCGCATGTTTGAGGATGTCGGCGAGGCCTGGCTTCTCCACGACGGCTTCTGGGCGTGGGGCGCCGCGATGTTTGACCAGGACAATGATGGTGACCTCGACGTCGTGCAGACGAACGGCGCCGACTACCCGATGATCCAGTCAAATTCGTATTTCGCGACTGACCCGAACCGCTTTTGGAAGAACGAGGCCGGTACGTTTGTTGAGCGCTCCGATGCCCTCGGAATTTCCGACACGCGCCGCGGCAAGGGTTTGGTCACGCTCGATTTCGATCGCGACGGCGATCTCGACGTCTTCGTCGTCAACAACTCCGACACCCCATCGCTCTTTCGCAACGACGGCGCCCACGGCGACTGGCTCCGCGTCCGCGTGCTCGGGCCCGGCGGTCGTGACGCGACGGGCGCCCGCGTGACGATTCGGAAAGCCGCAACCCTCCCGCCGCGAGTCGCGTTCGTCGGCGTCGGCACTCACTTCTTGGGCCAGAGCGAGAGCATCGTACACTTTGGCCTCGGAGCCCAAACGGGACCCGTAGCCGAGGTCGAGGTCCACTGGGCGGACTCCGGGACAACCAAGGTCCTAACGGACGTCGAAAAAAACCAAGTGCTCGTCGTCGAGCCGTGACGCGCCCGTTTGACAGACCAGCCACTACCGCCCCCGCAACGGCCCGTGCTATCTTGAGAGACCCGTGGCAGAAAAACCGATGACGAGCGACAACGACAACCGACCTCGAGACTTCGATCGACCTCGGGACTTCGACCGACCGGCGTCGACGGGGGTGGACAACAAACTTCTGATGGCGGTGGGCGTCGGCGTGCTTTTCGGCGCTCTCGGTGCGTACGCGTACCTTTCGTCGAGCTATCAGTTCGTCCCGAAGGACGAATACAAGCAATTGCTGCGCGGGGCCTTGCCGGTTGCCGACACGGCGGTTGTGCCCGTCGCGCATGGTCCGGCGCCGCAGAACAATTCGTCTCCGCAGAACAACGCTTCTCCGCTGCCAAACAACGATGCGGGCCGCGACCGCGGTGGCGATCGCGATCGAGGCCGAGGCAGTGAAGATGGCGGCGGCTCGGATCGTCCGCCTCCGGCTACGGGTGAGTACATCGGCGAGGTCGAGCAGTTCGACCTCGCGGGGTCGGCAGCGAAGGGCGCGGAAGGCGCGAAAATCACGCTGATTGAGTTCAGCGACTTCGAGTGCCCGGCGTGCGAGCATTGGGCTCCGGAGGTCGTCGACCTCTTCAAGGAGCGTTCGACGAAACTACGGCTCGTGTTCAAGCACGCCGTACTCCCCGATCACAAAGACGCGCGCAACGCGGCGCACGCGTCGGAAGCCGCGAAGCTTCAAGGTAAATTCTGGGAATACTCCGAGGTTCTATTCAAGAACAACAAGGCGTTGGCGAAGACCGATCTCGTTCGCTACGCGCAGCAGGTCGGCCTCGACCTCGAGAAGTTCAAGCGCGACCTGGAGTCGCCCGAAGTGCGCGACATCGTGAACCGCGACGTCAAGGAAGGCGAGCGTTCAATCGCTCGTTCGAAGCGCGCGGGCGTGCCGGCGTTCTTCATCAACGGCCGCCGCGCCGACGTGAACTCGCCGCAGCAGCTTGCAACCTTGCTGGATGACGTGAAATAGATTTGCTGGATGACGTGAAGTAAACGGTAACCGTTCGGCCATCGACGCGTAAGCACGGTGACCCCAAGGAAGCCATTACGGGTTCAAACGAACACGAGGAGACGAAACATGACGAGCCGAATCTCAGGGGTAGCGCTTCTGGCTGTGATGGCGTTGGGGTGCTCGAGCAAGAGCGACACGACGCCAGGTGCGGCGTCCGCGAGCTTGCAGGGGGCTCAGCCTCCCGCGGGTGCCGTGGCGCCGAACGGGGCCGCGCCAGTGACGGACGCGTCGCAACCACCGGGAGCTGGGCGCCAGAACCCCGGCATCGTGAATCCAGGCGGTGCCACGCCACCTGCCGCAGGCGGCGATCCCGCGGCTGCGGGCACCGGCGCACCCGGCGGCGCAGGCGAGGCGACCCCGAAGGAGCTTGAGGAAGGCTGCAAGGCTCTCTGCACCCGCGCGGTCTCTTGCATGCCCGCGAGCGAAGGCAAGGGGGCGAAGATGACCGAGGGGACGTGCGTCTCGAGCTGCACGACGCCGCCGAGTGGCAAGGCGGCCCCTCGCGACGCTGTCGCGAAGATGACGAAGTGCGCGGTCATCACCAACTGCAACGAGTTCAACACGTGCATGGCAGCACCCGCGCCGGGCGCGACCCCGCCGGGCGCGCCTCAGCCCCCGGCGCATTGAGCGGCCGGTCATCGAATGAGGATGGGGTGTCGGATGCGTGCACGCCGCCGCCGACTCCTCCCGTCCGGTTTGCTTGCTTTCTGTGGGGAAAATCGTGAATTCCTTCGTTAAATTGAGTTTTTGCGGTTTGGCGCTCGCGGCGCTCTACGCGTGTGGCACCAAGACCGGCGCCGCGACGGCGTGCCCCCCGAATCAGTCGGTGGCGTGCAACTGCCCGGGGACCAGCGTGCCCGGGGCCCAGGTCTGCCTCGAGGACGGCAGCGGCTTTGACATGTGCGTCTGCGAAGGCGTCGGCGGGGGCGGTCCCTCCAGCGGCATGACCTCGACGACCCCCAGCAGCTCGTCTCAGGGCGCCCCGTCTTCGGCCACTGGCTTCACCACCAGCGGCGCCGGCGGTAGCGATCCCAACAAAGGCGCGTGCGATACGGGGGCCACGTGCTCGGTGTGCCAGGCGTCTCCGTGTGCGATCGCCATCTGCAAGAACGAAAAAAGCAACTGCGAAAACAACCCTGCGTGCAGCGGTCTCTTCGAGTGTGTTCAGGCCTGCGCGGTGATGGATTCCGCTTGTTTCAATGAGTGCATTCAGCAGTTCATGGGCGGCACGACCGACCTCATCGCGTACTTTACCTGCACGGCCTGCAAACCCGGACCTTGTGCCGGGGACTGCAAAGGTTCGCTGCAGTGCCAGTAGGCGAATAACCCAACACAACTTCGAGGATAGATGAACCGAATCGTCACTGCATTCCTCGGAGTCATCGGAGCGGGCGCGCTTCTCGTCGCGGCCCCAAGCTGCTCGTCGAACGAAGGCAACGCAGCGCTCGTGTGCGTTCCGGGCCGCACGCTGAGCTGCAGCTGCGACACCGGCGGCGAAGGCCTTCAAACCTGCCTCCCGGGCGGCAGCGGTTACGGCACGTGCTCGTTCTGCCAGGAGGCGCCGAACATCGGCATCGAGGCAGGCTTCGTCGACGTATCGCCCGACCTCGGTGGTCTCGATGAAGGCGTCGGCCCGTGCCTCGGCTTCGACGATTTTGACATCGACGGCGATCAGGACGTCATTCTGACTGGCAGAAGCAGCGATCCAAGTACGTTCTCGCCCGGTCAGGTGATGATCTACGAGAACCTCGGCGGCGGAAAATTCTCGCCTAAGCCGGTAGCGCTGCTCTCGACAGGGACCTCGCTCCTCTGCGTGAGCGCCGACTTCGACCGCGACGGAAAGCCCGACGTCGTCGTCAAAGTCGACGGGCTCGACAACTCGAGCACGCTCGCCTACTTCAAGAACCTCGGGGGCTTCAAGTTCGAGAAAGACGAGCTCGGCTTCGACGTCATTCCGCTCGACGATCACATGGTGCTGGGTCTCGGCACCTTCGACGCGAACAACGATGGCTGGCTCGACCTCGTCATCGGTCGCTCGCACGGCGGCGGTCCTTCGACATCGGACGCCTGCAAGATGCTCGACAATGACTTCGTGTGCGAATCCTCGCCAAGCCCGGGAACCTCCGGCCCCATCGTCTATCGCAACGACAACGGGCGCTTCAAGCTCTTGCCGTTCATGCTGAGCGGGCCTTTCCCAGGAACGACGAATGCGCTCGCGTTCGCAGACCTCGACGGCAACGGTCTCCCCGATCTCGTGATGGCGAACGACTGGTACTCGAACCACGTTCACCTCCAGACCGCCGCCGGTCAATTCTCGCGCGCGGAGACCAACCTCGGTCTCGCGCAGTTCAATCACGGGATGGGCATCGCCATCACCGACTTCGACCTCGACGGTTACCCCGACGTTTACACGACCGACCTCGGACCGAACAACCTCTGGTTCGGCAACTCGAAGGGGACCTTCGAGAACCTGAACAAAGAGACCGGGATATCGGCCATCACGCGGTACCACTCCAACTGGGCCTCGATCGCCGAAGACTTCAACTTGAACGGTCTCCCGGACATCTTCGTCGCAAGCTCGGGCGTCGTGACGAACGAAGAAGACATGATCAAGATGGCGATGGTCGCCATGGCGCCGATAAACGACCTCGTCCCCCAGTTCGACCTCCTCTTTTGGAACCACGGCAACCGCGTCTTCGCCCCGATGTCACTTCCCCATCGCGGCCACCAGAATCCCTTCGTCATCTTCGCGTCCTCCGCCGCGGCGGACTACGACGGCGACGGTGATGTCGACATCCTCGTCTCGGCGGGCGATGGCCTGCAGATGCGCCTCCTGCGCAACGAACAGCCCCCGGGGAACTACCTGACGATTGAGCTCGTCGGCAGAAACTCAAACCCCCATGGCATCGGTGCCGTCGTCGAGCTGATGAAAAGTGGCATCGTGGCGCAGCGACGTTATGCGGGCGCCGGCGGAAGCCTAGGAACGTCGTGGCACCGGGTCCACTTCGGCCTCGGGACATCGCCGACCCTCGATGGCGTCAGGGTCCGCTGGCCAGGCGGGCACACTCAGGTGGTCTCGGGCGTAGCAGCGAATCACGTGCTGACCATCGTCGAAGACTAAAGGCCTCACCTCAAAGCGAAGCCGTCGCGATGGACAAAAACCTACCCAGGTGTGAGCGAATGGAACCTTTTTGCGAGGAAGCGAAAAAGTTCCCTATGTCGGAAATTTATTTTTCCGTGCTAGCCTCCGGAGTTGGGCACGAAATTTTTCTGAGGGCCGACGCAACATGCAACGCGTGACGAGCTTCATCGCCAGGAATCGCTGGGCAGCAAAGCTGTTTGGCGTGTTCGCGATCCTCATCGTTGCCCTCGCTTCATGTGCGCAAGGCGATGAAAGCGATCCCGCGCACGTCTCGCTGAGCGGCCCCTCGGACGGAGGTTCGGCCATCGCGACAGGCACGGGCGGCGGCGACGGCGGAGCTGGCGCCTGCAACGAAGGCGACAAGCGAGCCTGCCACGTCACCCTCGGTCAGCACGAAGGCGTGCTGAGTTGTTTCGTCGGCCTTCAGTTCTGCACCGATGGCGCATGGGGAGAGTGCGGCGACGGCTCGAACGTCACCAAGGTCCCGGCAAAAGACGACGGCAAGCCGCTCTCCCTGACCGAGCAGAAGGTCTGCGATGACAACCCCTGCGACCCTCGCTGCAAGAAGTGGGTAGAAGACGGCAAGTGGAAGGCCGATGGCAGCGTCTGCAAATGGGTTTGGAGTTGGTCCGCCGCGCCGGCCGCCAACATCGCGAAGGCGAACAAAGCCGGGGCCGCGAGCACTCCATGCACGTTCGGCTCGGACTGCCAACAGAATCAGCTGTGCCAAGATCCGGCACAGGGCGCCTGCTCGCACGACATCTGCACCAAGGGTGCCGGACTGGTCAAAGGCTGCGAGACGCAGTGCGTCGACGAAATCTGTGCGCTCAAACCGCAGTGCTGCGAAAAGAAATACGACGGCACCTGCGAGACGGAGCCCTGCCTCACCTATGAAAAGGGCCTGACGAAGGACTGCGATCCCAAGGTCACGAAGACCTGCGACTGGGACAAGACCTGTTGCCCTTATAAGAAGTGGGAGGTCTGCAGTTACTGGGACATCGTCGGCTACCAGACCGTCTGTGAGTGGGTTGACACCTACGTCTGTGGCTGGCGCTGGGGGTATGTGTACACGTACTTCTGCGGCTGGCGCTGGATCGAGACCTACCTCTGCGGCTGGCATTGGACGTATGTGTACACGTACCTCTGCGGCTGGCGCTGGATCGAGATCTACCTCTGCGGCTGGCACTGGAGGTATGTGTACACGTACCTCTGCGGCTGGCGGTACATCTACACGTACTTCTGCGGCTGGCGCTGGCGTTACGTCTACACGTACATCTGCGGCTGGCGTTACATCTACACGTACATCTGCGGCTGGCGCTGGCGTTACATCTACACGTACATCTGCGGCTGGCGTTACATCTACACGTACATCTGCGGCTGGCGCTGGCGTTACATCTACACGTACATCTGCGGCTGGCGTTACATCTACACGTACCTCTGCGGCTGGCGCTGGCGCTACGTCTACACGTACATCTGCGGTTGGCGGTGGATCGAGACCTACATCTGCGGCTGGCGCTGGACGTACATCCAAACCTACGTCTGCGGGTGGCGTTGGATCCAGAACTACGTCTGCGGCTGGACATGGCAGCTCACCTACTACTGTGACTGGTGGAGCTGCTGGTGGCAGCAGGAGTACGTCTACACCTGCTGGTGGGAGCAGCAGTACGTCTACGATTGCTGGTGGGAGCAGCAGTACGTCTACACCTATGAGTGCTGGTGGGAGCAACAGTACGTCTACCAATGCTGGTGGGAGGACGTCTACACCTACCTCTACGAGTGCTGGTGGGAGTACGTCTACACCTACGGCTGCTGGTGGGAGGACGTCTACACGTACCTCTACGAGTGCTGGTGGGAGTACGTCTACACCTACGGCTGCTGGTGGGAGGACGTCTACACCTACCTCTACGAGTGCTGGTGGGAAGACGTGTACACCTACGGCTGCTGGTGGGAAGACGTCTACACGTACCTGTACGAGTGCTGGTGGGAGTACGTCTACACCTACGGCTGCTGGTGGGAAGACGTCTACACGTACCTGTACGAGTGCTGGTGGGAGCAGCAGTACGTCTACGACTGTTGGTGGGAATACGTCTACACGTACCTGTACGAGTGCTGGTGGGACCAGCGGTACGTTTACGAATGCTGGTGGGAGGACGTCTACACGTACGTGTACGAGTGCTGGTGGGAGCTCACGCAGGTCTGCTGGGAGGAGGCGATCTACGGCTGGATCTATTACGACTGCGAGAAGAGCTACGACGGCCTCTGGGACCAACACTGCGTCGATCAGTACAAGGTGTACGCGCCTGGTACCTGCCCGATGAGCTGGAAGGGCGACTGGGATGCAACGTGCATCAACGCCGTCCACGACACCTGCCACGACTATTGCGACGGCGTGAACAAGGGCGCCGGCGCGTGCGTCGAGTGGGAGGCTCCGAACTACGACTCCAAGTGCGACACCTATGAGCTTGGTGTCGGCCTTACCTGCAAGGGCGTGAACCCGGTCATCCCGATCTGCAACACCGGAGCGAAAGAAGCCCCGAAAGGGATCGCCATTGCCATTCTACCGAAGGCCTCAGGCTACTTCGGCGGAGACCACGCGACGCTCAAGGGCGCAAAGTACTGCTACACCGACGTTGCCATTCCTGCCGGCGAGTGCCGCAATGTGACGACCTGCGATGTGACGGACGGCCAAGAGGTCGTCGTCAACCCCAAGGCGAACGCGAACTACCTGAAGAGCGAATGCTTCGACGGGGACAACTGGGGCTTCTACTACGCCGACACCTGCGGCTATCCCCCGAAGTGCCCAGGCGGCTACCTGGACACGACCAAGACGGAGAACTACGAGAACACCTGCGACGCCGGGCTCACGCCTCAGTGGGGCTACCTCTCCTGGGACGCGACGACTCCGACAGGCAGTGAAGTCTCATTCCGAGTTCGCGCGGCCGACGCCAAGGCCGATCTCGTCAACGCGAGCTGGTACACGGTGACTACCAAGTCCACGAACGCGAAGCCGGATTGCTCTGCGAGCGGCCCTTCTCCCTGCCCGATCGATATCTTCGCTCTGGTCGGAAAGCAGCTCGCACAGAAGAAGTTCCTCGATCTCGAGGTAACTTTTAAGGTCAGCGCCGATCAGAAGAGCACCCCGACGCTTGAGTCCTGGCAGCTTTCTTACACGTGCATCGAAGAGCAGTGATTATTCCTACAGTACTTGTCCCCTCCCGGATTGTGCGAACGCGGACGCGTCACACTGTGGTCGCCCTGCTGCTCGGGGCGACTATCCTCTCCGGCTGCAAACCAACAGAAACCAAGTCAAAGCCCCCTGCGCAAAGCACCGTGTCCACGTCGAACTCGACGGGCTCGGGCGGAGACGGCGGTTCGGGCGGTGCGGGCGGCTCCGGCGGCTTTGGCGGGGCGGGCGGTTCAGGTGGCGCTGGGGCAGGAACTGGCGGCGCGCCCGCTGAGGACTGTTACGACGGCATCGACGGCGACGGAGATGGTTTCGTCGATTGCCTCGACCACGAATCGGAGTGCAAGCCGCTCTGTGTCGACACCGGCGCGACCTGCATGGGCTCGAAGGTTCTGAGCGACCCGAGCGTGGATGTGCTCGGGGACAACACCGAGTTTGCACAACTCGCCGGCGCCTCCTGCGGGACGATACAGCCCAACCTCGACGGGCACGCCAACGTCTACAAGGTGACGGCGGCGATTAGCGGGATCTTTGACGCGACGGTGACGCCCGTCGAGATGAAAGATGACCTCCTCCTTACGGTGCGCAAGGCGTGTGACGACCCGGCCTCGGAGCTCGCGTGCGGGGATTCGCTGGGGAGCGAGTGCGTGCGGGTTGCCGTCCAGAAGGGTGATGAGCTTTTCCTTCTCGTCTCGGGGTACTCGGCGCTCACCTATGGTCCCTACCACCTCTCGGTCAAGACGCGTGCCGCGGTGTGTGGAGACAAGCTGCTCGATCCGTCGGAGAGTTGCGACGATGGCAACGCGCTGCCGGGTGACGGTTGCAGCGCAGCCTGTACGCTCGAGCTCTCGGAAGTTGAAGACAACGGCACCGTCGCGATGGCAAACGCCTTCAAAGAGCCAATGATTGGGCGGATTGAGCCCACCGGCGACGTCGACGTGATGTCGTTCGACGTGATTAAACCCAACTCCAGCGTCACGGTGACGAACACCGTCACTCCAGGCACCGGCTGTCGGAAGGTCTTCATCGACAGTTACCTCGAGCTCATCGGCACCGATGGCGTGACCGTGCTCGCCCAGAACGACGACAACGGCGGCCCCGCGGCGAAGATCATCAAGACGGGACTCGCGGTGGGCAAGTATTACCTGCGGCTGAAGAAGGCACCGGGCGCACCGCCGAACCACACGTTCGCGTATCGCTGGTCGCTTAAGCTCCAGTGACCCGCGCGAGTTTCGTGTTGCTCGCCGCGCTCGCGTCGACCGGCTGCAGCGGCGAGTCGGTCGGTGTGGTGCGGATGCCGATCGAGAGTGGCGTCATCGATACCGAGGATCGCGCTGTTGTGGCCGTGGCCCGCACCGGGGAAGGCCTTTGCAGCGGGACCCTGGTCGCTCCGCGCGCCGTACTTACCGCTCGGCATTGCGTAGCCGACCTTCTGCGAACGAGTCCGAGCGGAGGCGTGGTTTGCGGGCAGACGCAATTTGCGGCGCCTGCTTCGCCTGGCAGTTTTGGTGTAAGTGCGTCGCTCGACATTCGTGCGGTGGACGTCGAATGGCGCGGGGTAACGGGGGTACTTGTGCCCGAGGTGGACGAGTTTTGCGGGGGTGATCTCGCGGTACTCGTGCTCGCGGAGTCGAGCGCGACAGCGCCGCTCCAATGGAGAGTGGATGAGCCCGTCAGTGCCGGTGAAACCTACGCGGCAGTCGGCTACGGAGGCACCGATGAGAGTGCGAAAGAGTACGGGATCCGCAGGCGGCGCGATGCGCTCCTGGTCGAGTGTGTCGGTGCCACGTGCGCGACGACGAGCGTCGTTCCAACGGAATGGCTGGGTCCTGAAGGCACGTGCGCGGGTGATTCGGGCGGGCCTGCGCTCGACGCGGCGTCGCGCGTGATGGGGGTCGTTTCGCGCGCCCTCGATGGGTGCAAGACGATCGTTTACAGTGCCCCGTCCGACCACGCGCAGTGGCTTGCGGCGGCCGTTGGCAGCATCGACGACGAAGGACCCGAGGAGCGCATCGAAGCCCACGGAGGGTGCGGAATGACGGGGGCGCAGGCGGGGCGCGTCCCGTGCAACGCGCTGGCCCTGGCTCTGGCCGTGGTTACGGCGTGCCGCAGTTGGGCGCGGCGTCGGTCGGATCGAAGCCGGCGGCGCACGTGTCTTCGTAATTGTTCCCGTAATACGTCTCGATGAGCGCCGTCACGAGGCTCGAATCGAAGCAATCTGCGCGCAAATAATGACCCCAAACGACTGCCGCGAACGGCGCTCCGAGGGTCGGGTAGGGGAGCATCAGCGTTCGATTGCGCGTCGGTGGTGTGCAGTCGGGATCCTGCGGCAGCCCCGTCATGTAGGTCCGCATGTCGACGACCAATTCCGAGCATCCCGGATCACTTGCCGGGTCGCAGCCGTAGAGAAACGCTGTGCCACCGTGTTCGATCGAGTGGACCCAGTATCCCGGCGCAATTGTCTCCGGATATTCTTTGTAGTCGGCCCATACGGCGTAGTGGTGTCCCGCACAAGGCGGGTTGGTCGGGTACTCGATCGCGTTGCATTCACCGACGTGAAACCCAGGGTCCGGTGATGGGACACCGAAGATCGTGTTGCACGCGCCCGTGGCGGTGACTCCGTCTTCAGGTGGCAAAGCCGACGCGGTCTTCGGCGAGCCGCAGCCGAAAGTCGCGAGCGAGAGCGCAAAGAGCGCCGCTTCGATTATTTGCAGATGTTGTTGGTGTTGCACAAATCTCGGCACGCCTCGGGCGAGCAGTAGATGCAGGTGCTCTTGGCGCTGTAGTATTTCGGACCCGCCGGGTACGCCATCTTGCATTGCGTGAGGCAGGTGACCGACTGGCACGAGCTCAAGCAGGCCTCGTAGCCGACGCAGTCGGGCTCGGCATCACACGCCATGATTTCCGTGGAACAGGCGAGCTCCGCGCATTCCGTCGTCAGGCATTCCTTGCAGTCATTGGCTACGCATCCGGTGCCTCCGCCGGTGCTGCTCGATGAGCTCGCCGTCGCGCTGCTCGCCGTTGCGCTGCTCGCCGTCGCGCTGCTCGCCGCGGTCTGAGAAGGCATTCCGCTTGCTGTCGTCTCCATGCCTCCGCCCGCGCCGCCCCCGCCGCCCGCTCCCGCCGTCATGCCTTCCCCGCACTGGCACTCGCCGAAGGCGCTTCCGTCGTCGAGGCATGTTTGCGAGCCGGATTTTCCGGTGTCGCAGGTGCACGCTTGCTTCGCTCGCGGGATGCAGAACGTCGTGTCCTCCGTGCCGCAGCCTGGGCCCCATGCGGCGAAGGAGAGTGCGGCCACCGCAAAAAGACGAAAGGGTTTCACGATCTCAATCATGCCAGCCGCGCGCGCGCCTCGCAAGCACGCTCACCGCTTCGCCTTCACGGTGGCCCCGCGGCACGCATCCTCTTCGCGAGGGTCAGGTAACGCTCGGCTGTCGGGCGATGTTCGCTCGGAAGACCGGTCGCGAGCGCCATCGCGAAGTGGGTTTCGGCTTCGGCCGGGTGGTGGGTAACGAGCAGGGCGAGTCCAAGCTTCAGCTCGAGCACCGGGCGGGCTGGGGTGACGTCGGAGGCGATGGTGCTCTTGGAGACAGCGAGGCAACGCTCGAGCGCGTGTGCGGCTTCTGCGTGGCGCTGCGACTGAAGGTAAAGATCGCCGAGCAGTGCCCAGCCGTAAAATTGCTGGGGAGACAGGCTCGTGGATTCGAGCAGGACGGGGATCGCGAGGTCACGCCTCTTCGCGTCGGCGTGGACTTGCGCGATGGCGTTCAACACGGGCACGCGTGGCGGTCCGGCTTCGGTATGGCGTAGCGCGCGGTCGAGCCAACGAAGCGCTTCGTCGCCGCGGGCGAGCGTGAGGCAAGCGAAGCCGGCTTGATACAGGTAGAAGCCGTTGTCCGGATCCTCGGCGAGGACGGCCAGCGCGGCATCGAGGTTGCGCTGCCGTTTTTTGTTCAGAACGTCGGGAGTTTGCGCGTACCCGTGATGCAAAATGCGCAGCGCGCTGTCGTAGATGCGCGGCGCGTACTTCACGAGCGAGGGCCATATTTGCTCGTGGATCCGGTACTGAAAGCGCGCGTCGGGGTAGTTCCGGAAGGCGCGCGGATACACGTCGATGCTCGTCTTGTCGGTGCCGTAGAGGGGGCTGACGATGCGCATCAAGACCGCGTCGAAGCGGTCCGATTCGAGGACCTCCCGCAAGGGGCGGCGGTCCTCTGCCATGACCTCCTCGTCGGCATCCACGTAGAGGATGAAGCGGCCGCGCGCGTGTGCAAGGCCGACGTTGCGCGCTTCGGCGTAGTCATCGTTCCAGGGATGATGGAGCACGGAAGCCCCAAATTCATTGGCAATAACGAGTGTTCGGTCGGTTGAACCCGTGTCGACGATCACGATCTCGTCGGCAACCCCCGCCAGTGATGCGAGGCACCCCGGGAGAAAACGCTCTTCGTTTTTCACGATGAGGCACGCCGAGACAAGGATCATGTCCACGTGACCTCGACCGTGCTCGATGCCGACACGGAGACCCACAAGCTGCGCGTGCTCGCGTCGTAGAAGTAGCCTCCTTGCTGCTCGAGCTCGGCCAGTGTTGCGCGTTCGAGAAGCGGCAGCGTGCTCGAGACGGCCAGCGGAGCGTTGGCGCCGAGGAGCTCGAAGATCGCCCCCTTCGAGAGTTCCGCCCCGGGTGACGCGGCGAGGGTGCTCGTCATGCCGATCGTGGTGTGGCTGAGAACGCCGCCGTCGAAGAGCTCGAAGCGACCCGTGGTCCCGCTAACGGCCCGAACGTAGAGGCGCCCTGCGTCGGTCGCATAGCTATCGACGCGGGTTGGTTCCGTTGTTGGGGCGAGAGCGTCGATCGTCGGGCGCAGGAGGGGCACGAGGCCGCCGGCGCGCAAAAAAAGCGGTAGCCGACCGATGGGGGCCGCGACCTTCGTAGGCTTTCCTCGCAACGCATCGCCGTCGAACGTCTCGCCGGTGAACCAGTGAACCCACCTGCCCGGCGGAAACAGAACCTCGCGAGCGAGCTGCCCGCGCACCAGCACCGGTGCGACGAGGAGGTCATCTCCGAGCATGTAGCTGTCGTTCGGGTGTGCACCGAGCTCGGGATACGCGAGACCGAGTGCGCGCGCGATCGGGCGCCCGTCTTTTGCGATGCGCGTGGCGTGAGTCCATACGTAGGGGAAGAGCCGCAGGTGAAGCCGTGCGTACGCGCGGTAGCGATCGAGGAGTGCGGCATCGAATCCGTTTTGCGCGGTGGGCTCCCAGGGAACATCGTTGGTGCTGGTTCCGACCTGCATCACCGTGGATAGCGCGGTCTGCTCGAACCACCGCGAGAAAAGCTCGTTGTCCGGTGGTGAGTGGCGATAGCCGCCAGTGTCGGCGCCGTAAAATGGGAAGCCCGCCGCTGACAAGCTGAGTCCACTCACCACCGAGGCCGGTAGGCCGCCCGTCGCGAGGTAGGTCCCGTCGCCATCCTTCACCGTCTCGCCGCGTTCGGCGAAAGACGCGTCGAGATCGCCCGGCCACATCACCATGCCGTGCACGTGATCGCCCCAACGCGCGGCGCGTGTCAGCAGAAAGCCTCCGCCTTTCGGCATCAGATCCGCGTAGGTTCGGTGGTAGCGAAGCTGGAACTCAGAGTGCTGCGTGCGCTCGTCGCTGCCGTCGAAGAAGGACCACGCGACGCGGTTTGCCGTCGGGCCGATGATGACGTCTTCGGTGTAGTCGAGTTTGAAGCCCTCGATGCCCATGTCGACATACGCCTGCGCGTGCTCTTGCCACCAGGCGACGGCGTCGGGGTTCGTCAAATCGAGCAGCGTGCCCCACTTGTTGAGCGCAAGGCCGTGGGCCTTCGGGTAGTAGCCTTTTGACTTCGCCTCTGCGCGCAGTGCCGCGGTGGCCGCATCTTTTTCGTCGAGGTACGGCACGTGCCAGAGGGCCGTGCGCAGGCCGAGCGCATGCGCCTTGTCGAGCATCGCTTGCGGAGTAGGAAAGCGTTTCGCGTCGAAGTCGAACGTGTTCACGCCCGTCGCGTAGGGGCGGTCCACCCACACGCCCGTCGTCGCGAGGTCGCGATCTCGGATCGCATCGAGATCGCGTTCGACCTCGGCTTGATCGACGTTTTCGTCGCGCCATATCCAAGGTCCGAGGGCCCAGCGCGCCGGGAGTCCCGGGGTTCCGGTAACGTCGAAGTAGCGCCGCGACACATCGAGAGGGTGCGCCGCTCCGAAGAGATGAAACGCGAGGCCATCGTTCGCGCTCGTCCCAAGGCCGAAGCTCGCGGTGATGACGTCGGCCGCTTCGGTGGCGACGGCGAACGCGCCTGGATAGCGCGACTCGACGAACAGACCCCAGCCGCGCGTGCCGACAACGAAGGGTACGGGCGCGTGCCCATCGTTGTAGCCGGCCTCGGTCGTGGACTCGACTTCGATCTGCATCGCACGGACCTGCCCGCGCTGTTCAACTTGGTCGGAAAACTCCCCGAGCCCGTAAAAACCTTCGTCGGGTGACGCGTGACCCTTGAGGTCGAGGTAGGCGACGTCGCTCACTCCGAGCGTTGGAGTGAACGTCAGCGCGAAGCGGCCATCCCCTCCGACGCGCGCGACGAGGGTGGCTTCGTGGGCGGCGTCGTAGTGCAGTCGAAGGCGCAGCTCGTTTGGATCGCTCGGCTCGAACGCGGCCGTCGTGGGCCATGCGAAGGTCGGTTCGACGGGTGGAATGTAGAGCCCCGAGGGCACGAAGCGACGGTACGGATCGTAGTTGGTGAGGTCGTCGACGGGACCTGCAAAGCCGAGCTGCATGCCATCGGCCTCGAAGCGGAAGAGCTCGTCGTCGATGCGGAGGAGTCGCAGGCTCGGTTGGTTATCGACAAGCAGGCGGTAGTCTCCGGCGCGGAGCTCCGCGGTGTCGTACCGACGAGGCTCGGTAGTCGAGCATCCGACGAGCATCAGCAGCATCGCGAGAGCGCCTGTTCGCGTCATCGAATCCATGGGTTTTCGTTGCCTTGCTCGGCGTGGATCATTCGGTTTCGTGCGTGTTCGAGTTCGTCGGGAGGGTCGCTCGTGTGCCATTGTTCATACGTGGCGCGGGCCTCGTCCGTCAGCACCACGAGGTCGGGGTAGACGTCGTTCATGTAGAGGTAAGCGCGGGCCACGTCACCGCGCACCCCGGGGCGGGGTTCCACGGTGTGCTCGCCGAACGTGAGCCCGCAGCCAGCCAGCTCGCGATGACGTGGCGTGGGATTGGTCACCGTTCCCATCGGTTCGCTGCCGCGCGCGCCGTTCACGTCGCCGAGCTCGGGGAAGAGGTTGTGCATGTCGCCCTCCACTTGCTGAAAGCGGGTTGACGCGCGACGGGCGCATTTTCGGCCGCGGAAGGGCCGGCCTCGTTTTTGGCAGCGCTCATGACCGTCGCGCCATTCGGGCAGGCGTGCGCCGATGGCCGCGGCAGGGACGACGTGCTCCCATTCGATGGCGCCGCGATGCGCCCGTTCTTTCGCGAGACAACAATGGGCCCAGTCGAGCGAGCCTCCTTGAAGCGGGCAGCCCGAGTAAACGGTGCGCGCGGTCCGTGTGGCGTAAAACGCTGCGAGCAAGCGTTTTGCCTCACGAAAGTGACGTGGGCGCGTCGGGGAGGGGGCCCGTGTTCGCGCGCGGTCCGGCTCCAACGGAGCTTGGGGTGGTGCGTTGAGAGCGGACGCTTGGGCCGTGCTTCGCTTAGCCGAATCGAGGCCTCGAGCATCGCAGTTGAGCGCGGCTGCAGCGAGAAGCGCAATTACGGCAAGGTTTTTAGGGCGCGGAGCGCGCGGCTGAAAGCACGCGCAGCCACCCTTCACCCGGCGAGTCAGCCAACATATCGCGCGAATGAGCATGGTCGCGGTGTGAGATGTTTGGCGCTTTGCACCACTTGGTTTACGGTCCGCCGCTAAATAGATGGCCCGAGAGCCGCAATTCCTAGTTGAGTTCGCCGCCGAGATGAATACCCTCGGTCCAACGGCGTTCCAGGTCAAGTACCGCGGCTTCGTGCTAGTCGGCGTAAGCCTTGTCGCGCGCGTATCCGAACGCCCGCTTTCGTGGAAGCGCCGCACGCTTGGGGCCATCTCGTCGGACGAGCCGCTGCATGCGGCAAGCATCGTTGGGCGCGTGTGGCGCGTGCGCAAAGGCGAAGGCGCGCAGCGTGGTGCGGCCGTGATGGTTGGCCAAACCGCCGACAACGACATCCTCTTGCCCGAGTACACCGTGTCTTCGCAGCACGCGTCGTTCAGCTTCGATGCCGCCGGGATGTCGATTACCGATCTCGGTTCACTGAACGGCACGAAAGTCGATGGAGTGCTGCTTGAGCCGCTCCAGCCGATCCGTATCAAGGACCAGCAGCAGATCACCATTGGGCGCATCTGCTTCGACTTCTTGGGCGCCGACAATTTCGTCGCGGCCGTTCGCGCTCGCTCCGATTTTCGCTGACAGCGTCAGGGCGCTTTGACGTCGATCGCGCGAAAGCGGCTCTTCGCCCTCGCGTAGTGGGCTTCAATCTCCTTGCTGCGCGCGGCCCATAGATTTTTCGTTTCCTCGGGATCGCCTTCAAGGTCGAAGAGCTCCTTTGAGGCATCGCGCGAGATGACAAGCTTGAGGTCGTTGCGGATGTAGGCTCGGCGAGCCTCGTTGTAGGGCCCGGCGGGCATGTCGATGAGAATGTCTCGCGGCGCGGGCGCGCGGCCAGCATCGCGCAAAAGATCCGGTACGAGCGAGAGGCCCGAGATGAAATCCGACGAGCCTGCCGGCGCCGTTTCGCGGGTCGGGACAGGCGGACTGTCGAAAAGATCGAGCACCGTCGGGACGAGGTCGATAAGGCTCCGGCGGTCCTGGACGCGCGACGCTGCGAGCCCGGGGACGTGCACGATAAGCGGCACCCGCACGAGGGGCTCCCAAAGCTCGAAGCCATGCCGCATCATCCCGTGTTCGCCGAAGGCCTCGCCGTGGTCGCTCGTGACGATCACCGCTGTGCGCGCCCCCCACGCCTCTTTCGAGATCGCGTCGATTAGCCGTCCAATATGCCGATCGGTGTAGGCGACCTCGTGATCGTATTGATCGCGAGGGGCCTTGCCGAAGTTCGGGACCTCCGCGTGCGTGAGATAGTCCGCATGCGGATCGAGGTAGTGCACCCAAAGCATGAAGCGCTGGTCCGTTTTTAGGGCCGCGAGTTGCTTGAGTGCCGCATCGGTTAGCTTCTCGCTCGTGCTCGTCTGATCCGTCGCCCAGTTGGCTCCTTCGGGTGGGGCGGCCGACATGTCGACCTCGTCGAACCCGCGGTCGAGTCCTCCGAACGAGCCGAAATAGCGGTGAGCGTGAACGCTTATCGTGCGCACCCCGTTTGTGCGAACGCGCTCGGCGAGGAACGTGTCGTCCCGGCTGAACTTGTTGAAGTGCCCCCAATTGCGGTGCGTTTCGCTGCCGTACTTGCCGATGAGCATCGGGCCGACGCTCTTGCCGGTGTAGGAGGCGAGCGAGTAGGCGCGCTCGAAGACCGTTGCGCGGCGTGCAAGGGCATCGAGGTTTGGCGAGACGGCGCGAGGGTAACCGCTGAAACCGAGGTCGGCCCGAAGGGTGTCGACCGTGATGAGCACGAGGTTCGCGTTCTTCGGCAGGCGACTCCGTTCGGTGCGCGGTGCGAGGGCCGTGGGCTTCGCGTCTGCGCTTTCTGCGAGGGAGAGATCACTGCCGGAGCAGTCCTCGTCGATCCCGTTGTCGGCGATGTCCTCGGAGCCCGGTCCGATGTGCGCGTCGTGGTCGTTGCAGTCTCCGCCGCCGAACCACGCGCTCGCACCGTCGTGGTCGCGGTCCCACAGCTTGCGAACGAGCGCGAGTGGGATGCGCGAAGCCGGGGCACTCCGTTCGAGGATGCGCGCGGTCTCTACGGTTCTTTCGAGGCGCCGGCCTTCTTGAAACGTGAACACGAAGGGGGCCACCGCGACGATCAGCGCCGCGATGGCCGGTACTCGCGGCACAAACGAGGGGCCGAGGTAAACGAGCGCCATGAACCCGAGCCACGCGAAAGGCGCGCGAAGGTCGAGCTCGGGACGCTTCAAAATGCCGTAAATTCCTAGGATGCCGCCTTCGCCCGATACGCTGCCGTGCCACGCGCCGTACGTCACGACGACGCTGATCGCGATGAGCGAGAGCGCGAGCGTTGCGGCAGGATCGACGAGGAACTGGAAGCGCGCGCGTCCAACGGCGAGGAGCTGCCGCAGCGTCGGTGTTGCCGCGAACACGAGGACGGCGATGACGAGAAGGCCGACGAGTGCGCCAACCATGGCCGCGGTTCCGACGAGCTTCGAGGGGGCGTCGTGGTTGAGCAAGGCTCGCGTGAGCTGTGCCGCGAACGTGGTCCAAACGAAAAGACCGAGAGTTGCGAGCGGTACGAAGGCCGCGAAGTCCGCTTGTCGGCCTGCGCCGAGTTTGCGAAGGCGGTCCATGAGCCGTCCTACGCTGGGCTCAACGCGCGGGTGGATGAGCCAACTGCCGAAGCCCACCAGCAAGGCCACGACCAGTCCGACCGGGGCGAGGGCTCCTTCGGCGGCGAGCGCAAGCGTGATGAGGTTCGCGCCTTCGTGGCTTTGCCGTGCCCATCGTGCGTCGAGCAATGCGACGAGTACACCTGCAACTGAACCGACACATGCGCTCGTGACGAGCCGCCGACGAAGCTCTTCGGTGCGGCGCCAGCGTTGCCCCCATGAGCGCCCGGAATTCGGCGCGCGGCCCCGTCCCAAGAACGACCGAGCGCGAGGGCCAGCCGTTGACCCGGCCGAGGACTGGCGGCCTTTCGGCGAAGAGGAGGGCGCGGATGTTCGGGGGCCA
The DNA here is from genome assembly GCA_947475525.1 of Polyangiaceae bacterium. Classification (GTDB taxonomy): domain Bacteria; phylum Myxococcota_A; class Polyangia; order Polyangiales; family Polyangiaceae; genus SYFR01. The sequence goes on from CANJMI010000021.1 coordinate 41,458, forward strand.
CGGCTCACGCGGTCATCCTCGAGCGACTCGCTTTTGAGCGAGCGGATGTGCGCGATCGTATACTTTGATCAGTCCGTCGATCGACGTGTGGGTGTAGCGCTGGGTCACCGAGAGCGTCGAGTGGCCGAGCAGCTCTTGAATGCTCCGAAGATCCGCCCCGCCGTCGAGCAAGTGCGTCGCGCAGCTATGTCGAAGTGCGTGAGGATGGAGGTCAGCACGTCCAGCTCCGAGGACGCCGTAGCGCTTCACCATCTCCTGGATGCGCCGTACGCCAAGACGTTGTCCGCGCGCCGAGAGAAAGACCGCATGGTGTTCAGGCCGCGTTGGTTCTTCGAGCTCGTGCCGCACGGCGAGGTACGCGCGCAAAGCCGCGAGCGACTTCGAACCAAGTGGTACCATGCGCTCCTTGTTACCTTTGCCGACGACGCGCGCCGACCCGAGGTCGCCGTCGAGCTCCAGCCGTCCGATGTCGAGGCCCGCGAGCTCGGAGACCCGCAACCCACCGGCATAAAGGGTCTCGAGAATCGCTCGGTCACGCAGCGTCTCGACGTCGCTGGCCGCGGCGGTTTCGATCACTTCCCCCATCGTCTCGGCGTCGAGAAATACCGGCATCGGTCGGCGCAATCTTGGGGCCTTGAGTTGCGCGGCGGGGTTCTCCGTGAGCACGCGTCGCCTTTGCAAGTGGCGAAAGAGCGACCGCACCGAGGCCACTTTTCTGCCGATGGTCGAGCTTGCGGCTCCGCCGTCGTGTCCGCCCCGTCGCGCGATCTCTCCAAGCCAGCGTCGCAGCAGCGGGAGGTCGACCTCTTCGATCGATGGCGCGTGGCCTAGGCATTCGGCTGCAAACCGCTGGAACTGAACGAGGTCGCGACGGTAGGCCGCTACCGTGTGGCGTGACGCTCGGCGCTCGCCTTCGAGATCGAGCAGCATTTGCTCGCACGCACGCTCGAAAAGTTCGCTCATGGTCGAGCAGTCTGCCGAGGCTCTTGGCGGCTGTCGACTTTCACGAGCTCCGGAAGCTCCACGGTAATCAGAATGCGTTGGCGACCGCGCCACGCCACGCCGCTCATGGCCTTCGCTCGATGCCGAAGCGCCCCAATCACCGCTCCGACGACGGCCCCTTCCGAGGTTGCCGGGCCGCCGCCATTGACGAGAATGTCCCCGTCTCGCAAGCCTACCCCGAGGCCCCCTACGCCGGAGAGGGAAAGCCCTGCCGGTCGCCACGCAGTCGCAGGAACGGGGCTGCCGCTCGGTCGCATTCCCGCCTCGGCTGCCGCGATGACGCGATGACGGCTGACGAACACCCCGATTGGTGCCGGAAAGCCGCATGCTTGGCTCGGCTCATTGCATTCGGTTGCCGAAGGTCGCCGCAGCGATGCGGTTGCGGCGGGCTCGTGCGGCAGCGCGGATGGGTCGTCCCCATCGAGGAGCGCGAGGTCGTGCGACTCCGGCGTCGGTGGCAGTGGTGTCGGCGGGACGTCGGTCGATAAGTCGGCAATTTGGTCGCCGATGACCTTCACGCCTTCTGCCATTCTCCTCGCGGCAGCCGCATTCAGGTGTGCGGCGTACCACGAGCAAAACGCGAACGGGAGCAGTCCGACGGCAAGGCCCACGGGGCCCCACGGGCGCCCCCAAACGGAAAAGAACGAGCGAAGGGGCGTCGTCGGCTGCGGGCTAAGGCTCACTTCTCGACGGCGTCACCGGCTTCAGTCGCAGGAGCGGCTTCAGTCGCAGGAGTGGCTTTCGTTGCAGGACCGCCTTTCGTCGCGGGACCGCCTTTCGTCGCAGGACCGCCTTTCGTCGCGGGTCCGCCTTTCGTCGCGGGACCGCCTTTCGTCGCGGGACCGCCTTTCGTCGCGGGACCGCCTTTCGTCGCGGGACCGCCTTTCGTCGCGGGACCGCCTTTCGTCGCGGCACCGCCTTTCGTCGCAGGAGCGCCTTTCGTCGCGGGAGCGCCTTTCGTCGCGGGGGCAGCTTCAGTCGCAGAACCGGCTTCAGTCACGGCAGCGGCGTCAGTCGCGTCACCGGCGTCGTCGGTGTCATCGTCATCGTCATCGTCATCGTCATCGTCGTCGTCGTCGTCGTCATCGTCGAGATCATCGTCGAGATCATCGTCCAACTCGTCGTCCAGATCGTCATCCTCGTCATCCTCGTCGAACTCGTCTTCCTCGGGCGCTGCGAACACGCCGCCCTTGGCCATGAGCCGAGCGACTTCCACTTCCTTGCGCTGCTTTTCTTGTTGCGCGCGCGTCTCGGAGAGCTTTTGCAGAACGGCGGTCTTAGGAGCGATGATCATCGACATCGTCCGGGCCTCCATCATCGGCCGGGTTTCAATGACGGCGATGTCGAGGCACTGGTTGCAGATCCAGTCGAGCTGCTCACGGGCCTTCTCCGGGTGGGTGATCTCGCGGCCGCGGAAGCGGACGGTGAACTTCACCTTGTTGCCGCCTTCGATGAAGCGGCGCGCGGCGCGCATCTTGAAGTTGAGATCGTGGTCGTCGGTCTTCGGGCGGAGCTTGACCTCCTTTATTTCGACGACGCTCTGCTTGCGCTTCGTCTCGCGCTTCTTCTTCTTTTCCTCGTACTTGAACTTGCCGTAGTCGAGGATCTTGCAGACTGGCGGAACCGCCTTGGGGTTGATCTCGACGAGATCCATCCCTTGGTCACGAGCGCGCTTGATCGCTTCCGACGTCGTCAACACACCAAGCATTTCACCGTTCGCATCGACGACCCGTACTTCGGGTACGCGGATTCGGTGGCCCACGCGATGTTGAGGTTCGCGTCGCGCTTTGCGGGGATCAAATCGTCCAAAAGACATATCGAGCTTGGTGTTCTCCTCGTGCGGTCAAAGAAAGGGGTCGGTCTCGCGGAGCGAATTGTAGGGCCAAATCACCCAATTCCGCTCCTTGAAATTCAAGTGGCTGCCGATTCACGCCAGGGAAGGCGGCGCACCCTCGGCAGAAAGCTGGTCCGCGAAGGCCTCGAGCGACATCACCTCGAGGTTCTTGTCGAGGTCGCGGGACCGCGGTGACACGGAGCGCGTCTCGACCTCTTTGTCGCCGACGACCAAAATGTAGGGAATGCGTGCGAGACGCGCTTCACGAATCTTTGAGCCGAGCTTGTCCGGGCTGAGGTCCGATTCGACGCGCATGCCGCGAGCTCGCAGGTACCGAGAGGCTTCGGCGCCGTACTCGTTCTGCTTCTCGCTGACGGTGACGACGCGTGCCTGCTCCGGTGCGAGCCACGCCGGGAAATTGCCGCCGGTGTGCTCGATGTAAATCGAAAGGAAGCGCTCGAGTGAACCGTATATCGCGCGGTGAAGCATCACCGGTCGATGACCCGCTCCGTCCGCTCCGGTGTACTCGAGCTCGAAGCGATCGGGCAGGGCGTAGTCCACCTGGAGGGTGCCGAGCTGCCAGCTGCGACCGATCGCATCTTCGACGTGAAACTCGTACTTCGGTCCGTAGAACGCGCCTTCTTTGGGGGCGAATTCGAAGGGCAGTCCGGCCCGGGTGAGCGCTTGTTCGAGCGCGCCTTCTGCCATGTCCCATTGCTCGTCGGTGCCGAGTCGCTTGTCGGGGCGCGTCGCGAGTTTGATAGCGATTTTGCTGAACCCGAGCGCGAGGTACACGCCGTAGAAGAACCGGATGAAATTCGAGATCTCGCTCTCCATCTGCTCGGGTTGGCAGAAGATATGCGCGTCATCCTGCGTGAAGCTGCGCACCCGGGCGAGCCCATGGACGACGCCGCCGCGTTCGTAGCGGTGAAGCCGGCCGAAGTCTGCGACGCGCCACGGAAGTTCGCGGTAGCTTCGGCGACGTTGCCGAAAGATGAGGCAGTGCGACGGGCAGTTCATCGGCTTGACGGCGATGTCGACGAGGCCCTTCAAGAGCTCTTGGATGCCGGACTCATCGCCCGAGCGGCGCGCGGCTTGGATCTTCTCGATCGTGGACCCCAGGGCGGGGTCGGCGAAGAGCTCGGCGAGGCGGTCCTCGCTCGTGGCGAAGAACATGTTCTCGGTGTAATTCGCCCAGTGTCCGCTCGTCTCGAAGAGTCGCTTGTCGAAGATTTGCGGCGTGACGACCTCTTGGTAGCCCTCGCCGCGGTAGGCGCTGCGAATGTAATCGATGAGGCCGTTGTAGACGTGCGCTCCCTTCGGCAGAAGGAATGGCATCGCGGGCGCGTACTCGTGGAACATGAAGAGCTCGAGCTCTTTGCCGAGTTTTCGATGGTCGCGCTTCTTCGCTTCTTCAATCTGCAGCAGGTGTTTGCGGAGGTCTCCCGGCGTCCCGAACGCGGTTCCATACACGCGCTGCAACATCGCGTTGCGCTCGTCACCTCGCCAGTACGCCCCCGCGACGCTGACGAGCTTGTGTGCTTTCAAAAAGCCCGTGTGCGGCACGTGCGGCCCTTCGCACAGGTCGACCCAGAGGCTTTCGGCCGCGCCGTGGCGGTAGAGAGAGATCGCCTCGCCTGCGGGGATCGAGTCGATGATCTCGCGCTTGTAGGACTCGTTCATCTGAGCGAAGAGCGCGTGCGCTTCCTCGCGGCTGACGGTGTCGCGTCGGAAGGGGTGGTTGCCCTCGACGATCGTCGCCATCATCGCCTCGATTGTCGCGAGGTCCTCCTCGCTGAACGGACCCGAAGGTTTGTCGAAATCGTAGTAGAAGCCGGCCGCCGTCGCCGGGCCTATGGTGACCTTCGTCCCAGGAAAAATTCGCTGGACCGCATCGGCCATCACGTGGGCCGTCGAGTGGCGAATGATGCGCAGGCCATCGGCGTCGTCGGAACGCACGGGAGCGATCGTCGCGTCGGCGGCGACCTCGATGGGCGTGTGCAGATCGTAAACCTTGCCGGCGACTTTGACGCCGATGATCTGCTTGTCTTTGTCGAGGCGTTCGCCAAGAAGTTCGCGTGCGGTCTGTCGGCTCATAGGCGTTTCATGCGCAGGGCGTGCCCGCGAGGGCGGGACCATACACGCCGCCGGTAGGGCGATCCACCGGCACGCGCTGGTACGCGCGTGAAACCTAATAAAATAACCGCAAAAGCGAAAAACCGCCGCAGCGGTTCGATCAGTTCACCGGCAGCCAGCAAGCGGGCCCCGCATGGCCAGCACCTCGCGACGTCATCGGAGTGGTTCACCCCTCATGCGGTCGCGGACGCCGCGCGCGCCGTCTTGGGCGGAATCGACCTCGACCCGGCGAGCTGCGCGCCCGCTAACACGGTCATCAAGGCGTGGAAGTTCTTCACCAAGGCCGACAACGGACTGGAGCTGCCGTGGAGCGGTCGAACGTTCGTCAATCCACCAGGCTCCAACGTAGGTGCGTTCGCGGCGACCAAGTGCGGAAGAGCATGGCCCCTTTGAGGATGAAGGCGTCCCGGTGCTTTGAGCTTGAGAGCCGCACCAAGAACCGCTCGAGCGCGTACCGGATCAGGACGTAGTTGAACTCTTCGCCCTCGGCCTTGGCGTAGGTGAGAAGGCGCGTGCGAACGGAGTGGGCGACGTTGGTCGGAGGCGGCTTCATGCGAGGGCTTCGAGGTACGGGCGCATCACCCGTGCGACGCGGCAAGCCTCCGCGGCTTTGGTGAGGTGGTCAATCGAACGCTTCCGCGATCGCAGGTACTCGCGAAGTGCCTCGAGGGCCACGTCGAGCCCGATCTTGTTCCGGTACTTGAAGCAGTCAGCCACGGTCTTCTCGCGCGAAGTGATGCGCACGTCCACCCCCTCGAGCTTGTGGACCTCGACGCCGTAGGTGAGCGCAGTCCCCGAGAAGCGCACGATGCGGAGCGGAAGCGAGTCCGCGACCGGCTTCCACGCCTTCACGTCGATGGCGAGCCAGACCTCGTGCGGGTTCTGGGTGCCGATGCCGTGGAAGCGGAGGGCGGAAAGGAGACACACGACGCCATGGGGAATACGAGCGGCAGCCTCGACGAGCGAGTGGTGCTCGGTGATCTTCGCCTTGGCGGGCACGTAGAGCCCTCGGCCCACGCGCTCAAGTTTCCCCGATTGAACCAGCCTGGCTAGCTCGGGGCGGGCGAGCCCATGGGCCTCGGCATCGCGGGCGCGAACGACTCCCTGGGCTGAAAGCTGGCTCGTACGATTCATCGGTACTTATAATTATGTACCAATGTTACGGATCGCGCAACCCGGGGAACGGCTGACCTATCGCCGTGTTCTGATGGCTCCGTCGAGCCTCGGGTGGAGCAGCGAGACCATGGTGAGAAGGTCGAGCGCCTCCCGTTCGGTCACGGCCCACTTGGTCTTCAGCTCGTGAGCGGTCGGGTTCCTGAACACGGCGAACACTCCCTTCATGAGCTGCATCATGCCGCGCTGCTCGCTCTCTCCCGACATCGTTCGGAGCGAGTTAAACGCGAGTACGAGGGTACCGTCGCGGGTGCCGAGGGCTTGGTTCACGAGGTCCGAGCCGTCCGACGTGAGGCCCGACAGGGATCGAATGCGATCCGCGAGGTTTTTGGTCGCCTCGAGCACCGCGTGGAAGTAGTTCTCCTCAAGCAGTTCGCTCCTGCAGGCTTTGAGAACCTCCGCGTGAACCTCTCGTCGCTGGAGCTCGGCGCGCAGTCGACCGGCGCGGGCGGCGGCCTCGGTGATCGTCGTCGCCGACGTCACGGCCCTGAGTTTGCTGTCTTCGCCAAGCTCAATCCCGGCGAACGAGAGCGCGCGATTGATCCCCGCCTTTCGGTCCTCGAAAACGCGGTGGCGCTCGACGTAGCGAGCGGGGTGCATGGCGGCTTGCACGAAGGCGAGCACCTGGCTCGCGCGCCTCAGTCATCGGGTCCGCGCTCGGCGCAAACACCTCCCCGAACTCCGCCCCAGGTCGGGAAGTTAGTGGGGAGGATTCACTCGCAGGTGGGGCGGAAACGAAAACGGGCTGAGCGCCGAAACGCCCAACCCGCTTGTTTTTCACTGCTATTTCGTAGGCGCGATTGGGGTTGAACCAACGACCCCTACCGTGTCAAGGTAGTGCTCTACCACTGAGCTACGCGCCTATTGCCGCCCGGTCCCTACGTCGCACCGAGTCGAGTGAGCCGGGGCGACGTTGGCAGTGAGGTGACAGACCTCACACCGAATGCGCGGCGAGCAAGTAACAGCGAGGGGCAGGCGAGTCAAGTTCATGTGTTCGGCGTTACGGATGGATCGCGCATCGAAGGCGGCGCGAATTCAAAAACTTCTCAGCGACCTTTTTCCTGCACCGCCCATCCCGCTCGCGCACGCGGATGCCTTTCAGCTCCTCGTCGCGGTGGCGCTCTCGGCCCAAACGACCGACGCCCGGGTCAATCTCGTCACGCCGGTACTCTTCGCCAGAGCCGGTACGCCCGCCCGCATGGTCGAGCTTGGGCCCAGCGGCATCCTCGAGGCCATACGGACGTGCGGCCTCGCTCCCACCAAAGCGAAGAATCTTCATCGCCTCTCCCAGTTGCTGATCTCGCGGCACGGGGGCCAGGTTCCCGCATCCTTCGAGGCACTCGAGGCGCTGCCCGGCGTGGGCCACAAGACCGCGGGGGTCGTCATGGCGCAAGCGTTTGGCTTCGCGGCATTTCCAGTCGACACGCACATCCATCGTCTCGCGGCCCGGTGGGGCCTCTCGAATGGGACGTCCGTTGTGCGCACCGAGCGCGACCTCAAGCGCGCGTTTCCTGAATCGGAGTGGTCGACCTTGCACCTGCAAATGATCTTCTTTGGACGCGAGCACTGCCCGGCACGTGGTCATTCACCGCCTGAGTGTCCGATTTGCTCGTGGGCGGGCCGCACGCGAGAACGCCGACCAGCGCCGCCCGTTGGCGCGTGACTTGCTCGCCGCGCGAATTCGGCCTATGCACGCGCCCCCTGCTCCTGGCTACTGGCCAGGTGCCACAGCGCGGACCGGCTTCTCTTCCGAGGATCGGAGCGCGCTGCGTCTTCTCGAATCGAGAATAACCTCTTGCAAGTCTTGATGCTTCAGCCGGCGACACCGCCTGGCCGCGACACCAGCAACGCTTCTCCCGCTCCGGCTTCCCCGCCGACCGGGACGGTGCAGACTGCCCCGTTGGGGGCGCCGCCAGCGAGCGGCGGCCTGCTCGGCAACCTCGTGGTGATGGCCCCCATCGCCATCATGGTGGTCGTGCTGTTCTACATGTCGCGGGTCGATCGCAAGAAGCGGGCGAAGCTCGAGTCGCAATTGAAAAAGGGCGATCGCGTCGTGACGCGCTCCGGTCTTATCGGTTCCTTGCAGACTCTCGGTGAGCGCACCGTGCGCGTCGACATCGCTCCCGGCGTGACGGTGACGATGCTGAAGACCGCGATCGAAGGCCTCGACGGTGGTGACACGGTCTCGACCGCGAAGCCCGCTGACGCCAAGGACAACGCGAAGGACGCCGGCAAAGACGACAAAGCCGACGACAAGCCGTCCGCCGACTCTAAGAAGAAAAAGTGAGCGTGTGACGTGGTTTTCAGAAATCTCGCAATAGCCTTCGGCGCACTGGCATTGATCGCCGCCCTCGCGGCTTGGCGTAATCGGGGCAGCCGCGGCGTCCTGTTATGGGCCGCGGTATGCGCGGGCTTCGCCGGTGCCGCATCGTACAACCATGTGTTCTGGCCGTTGGCCGTGCTCGGGTTGATGGCGTTTTGGGGCTTGTTCGCTGCGACGAACTACCAGTCGTCCGGTTGGCGTCATCGTGTCGGCTTGACGATCTACGTCGCCCTCGGCACGGCGCTCGCGCTCTACCCGACCATCCACGATGAGCTCCTCTGCACGCCGAACAAACCGGCCCTCGACCAGCGTGCGTCCTGTCCGGAGACGCTGAAGGACATGGCGGCCGAGCAGCGGGACGAGCACCTCAAGGCGGCGCAGTCCGGTGATAAGGGCTTCACCCAGTTCCTGCTGCAAAACATTCCCTTCCGCATGGTGCGCGGCCTCGACCTCGCCGGCGGCTTGCGTCTCGTTTACTCGGTGCAGGTCGACGAGGCGATTCGCGACAAGCGTGACCGCTCCTACGAGGCCCTGCGCTCGGGGCTGACCAAGCTGTTCGGGTTCTCGACGTTGGACACTCCCACCGTCGACGAGCTGAAAAAACTCGCGGAAAAGGCGAAGCTCACGAAGCCTCGCGACAAGGCCGACACGATCGTCCTCGCGCTCGAGGACGCGGCCGACGCGACCAAGGTCCTCGACCAAGCGTTTCTCGCGGTCTACCAACGCGAGCTCGCCTACACCCCTTCCTCGGATCGCAAGACGATCACGTTCCGCATCAAGAACGAGATTGGCAGCGACATTCGCAGCAAGGCCGTGCAGCAGGCGAAAGAGACGATCGCCCGGCGCATCGACGGCATGGGCGTGAAGGAAGTCTCGCCGAGCGTGCGCGACGAAGATGTCATCGTCGAGGTCCCCGGCAACCAGGAGAAGGAGTTCGATCGGATCCGCGAGATCATCAGCGAGACCGCGCGCCTCGAGTTCAAGTTGCTCGACGATGAAGTCGACTTCTTCGGACAGTTCGTGAACCAAACCGAAGGGCTTCCCAAAGGCCTGCGCTTCGAGCAAGAGAACGCCCCGATCGGCAAGGCTGAAAACGGAGCCACGAAGACGAAGCCGAGCTTCTACGCACGCATCGGCCGCCTCGAAGGCGAGTCGATGGAAGAGGCGCTCAAGCGCTTCCGTGAATGGGCCGCGACGCTGCCCATCGACGAGGACCACGAAATCGGTTTCCACAAGGTTCTCGACCTCGACGAGAACACCGAGGTTTTCACCGAGGTCGGCTGGCGTACGTACTACCTGAAGGCGAAGGCCGAGCTCACCGGTGACATGGTGAGCGACGCTCAGGCTCAGCCCGACAGCAGCGACGCTGGGCTCGGTGGTTGGTACGTGCAGATGTCCCTCCGTTCGGACGGCTCAGACCGCTTCGAAGAAATCACCGGCGCGAACGTCAAGAAGCGCTTCGCCATCCTCCTCGACAACAAGGTCGAGAGTGCGCCGATCATCAATGAGGCCATCGGCGGCGGCTCGGCTCGCATCAGCATGGGCTCGGGCAACCAGCAACAGCAGCGTGCGGACGCCTCGAAGCTCGAGCTCGTTCTGCGCTCGGGTGCGCTCCCCGCCCCAATCTCCCTCTCGAATGAGCAGCGGATCGGCGCTCTTCTCGGCGACGATGCGATCAAGGACGGCGTCACCGGAGCGGGCCTCGGAGCCGCGCTCGTCCTCGTCTTCATGTTCTACAACTACCGCCGAGCGGGGCTCATCGCGAACATCGCGGTGCTCTTCAACCTGCTGATTCAGCTTGCCGTGCTCGCGATGTTCAACGCCGCGATGACGCTCCCCGGCATCTGTGGCCTCGCCCTGACGATCGGCGCGTCCGTTGACGCGAACGTGCTGATAAACGAGCGAATTTCCGAAGAAATGCGGAACGGCAAAGGCGCTCGCTCGGCCGTGGCGATTGGCTACGAGAAGGCGTTCAGCGCCATCCTCGACGGTCACGTCGTCATGTTCATCACGGGGTTAATCCTGATGCAGTACGGCACCGGCCCCGTGAAGGGCTTCGCCGTTACGCTGATTGTCGGCCTGTTGACGAATCTCTTCACGGGAGTGTTCGTCACCAAGCTCATGTTCGATTGGTGGGTCCGCGGTCGTGCCGCGGCGAAGATCAGCGTCGGGTGATGACGATGGGAACTACGGAAAAAACGAGCCCCAAACCGAAGAGCAGCTTCAGGACGGCCGATGGCGACATCGACTTCATGTCGCTGCGCTTCTACTTCATTGGCTTCTCGACTCTCCTCACGGTGATCTCGGCCATCGCCCTCTTCTATCCGGGGCCGAAGCTCGGTACGGATTTCGTGGGCGGTACCGAGGTCGAGCTCGCGTTCACCAAGACGGTGGACAGCGGCACGGTTCGAGCGACCGTCGCCGCTGTTGGTTTTCACGAGCCCGAGGTCGTCGAAGTCTCAAAGAGCGGACTTTCGACCGGCACGCTGAAAAATCGCTACATCATCCGCGTGAAAGAGGTCAGCACCTTCGCGGCCGAGCAGCAGGCGCAGCTCGAGCGGGCGCTCTGCCTCGAGAAAGACGGCGAAGACACCAAGCTCGACGCGACCAAGTGCCCTGAGAACGTACGCGCGACCGAGGTCTCCTTTAGCCCCGGTGGTGAGAAAGTCAGCATCCGCTACAAGCAGAACATCTGCGCGCCGAAGTCGGCCGACGCGGCCCCAATTAAGGGTCACGCTTGCGAGCCGCGCGACGAGGTCGCCCACCAACTCGACGACGCTCGCCTCGCTTCGCTTGGCATCACGATCTCGGGCGTGCAGCTTCAGACGGGCCGTGCGAACCCAGTGGTTTTGAACGCCCGCGACAACAAGGTCGAGTTCTACTTCAAGAGCAAAGGCGACCAAATCATGGACGGGCTGCGTTCCAAGCTCGGCGCCGATGCTGTGCCCGCCGAGGCGCTGCGAATCGAGTGGGTCGGCCCGAAGGCTGGCCGTCAGCTCCGCGACGCGGCGATAACGAGCGTCTCGCTCGCGATGCTGTTCATCATGATCTACGTCGCGTTCCGCTTCGACTTGCGGTTCGCGCCCGGCAGTGTCGTCTCGCTCATCCACGACGTGTTCATCGCTCTCGGCGCGATGATCGTGGCCCGGCGTGAAGTGACCCTCTCGACGGTGGCGGCGCTCCTCACCGTGCTCGGCTACTCGATCAACGACACCGTGGTCGTGTACGACCGCATCCGAGAGAATCTCGGCAAGCACCGCAACATGAGCTTCCCGAAGCTCATCAATCGCTCGATAACCGAGATGCTTGGTCGAACGATCAAGACGTCGGCTACGACCTCGATTGCCCTTGTGCCTTTCCTTTTCTACGGCACCGGTACGATCAAAGACTTCGCCTTTGCCATGCTCGTGGGCATCGCCGTCGGGACGTATTCTTCCATCTACGTTGCGGCACCGCTCACCGAGTATCTCGACAGGCGGTTCTTCGCGAAGCTTGGCGGCAACAAGGCGACTAAGAAAAAGCGGGTCGTGCGACGCGGTGACAAACCGACGTCTGGCCCGGCTCGTGAGGCCGGCGCGCCCGCCTGAGATGATCCTCGACCCCGGGCCTGCGGATGACGCGTCGCTCGCGCTCGCCGGCGAGCTCGGTGCAACGGTCACCGTCGCGCAATGGCTCGGGAAGCGTGGGTTTTCGGCAGGGAGCGACCTCGACCGGTGGCTCGATCCGAAGCTTGCCCATCTCACCTCGCCCGAGTCGATGGCGGACCTTCCCGCGGCGGTCGAACGGATTGCGTCTGCTATCCAGCGCCAAGAGCGCATCGCGATTTTCGGCGACTACGATTGCGATGGCATCACGTCCTGCGCGATTTTGACCGAGGTCGTGCGTGCGCTCGGTGGCGAGGTTTGCCCACTCGTCGCGAGTCGCTTCGAGGGAGGCTACGGGTTTTCTTCCGCCGCGCTTGCTCGGGTCAAGGAGACAGGCGCAACGCTGCTCATCACGTGCGACTGCGGTTCGGCCGACCATGAGCGGATCGAAAGCGCGCGCGTAGCCGGGATCGATTGCGTCGTCATCGATCACCATCTCGTCCCCGAAGAGGCGTTGCCGGCGGTCGCTTTCCTCAACCCCCATCGGCCCGGTTGCGGCTTCCCGTACAAGGGGCTCGCTTCCTGCGGGCTCGCGCTCGTGGTCGCGTCCGCGCTGCGCAAAAAGGTTGGCTCTACGCTCGACTTGCGGCCTTGGCTCGATCTTGTGGCCATCGGCACGATCGCTGACGTGGCTCCGCTCACCGGAGACAATCGCGCGCTCGTGCGACGCGGACTCGAGGTCCTCGCGGCCGGCGAGAGGGTCGGCTTGTCGGCGCTCGCAATGAACGGTTCGGGCGGCCGGAAACGGCCTTGGAGCAGCGAGGATGTCGCGTTTCAAATTGCGCCACGCCTCAACGCGTCCGGTCGTCTAACGCATGCACGCGTGTCGCTGGACGTGCTGCTCGAACGCGATCCGACGCGCGCCTGGGAGCTTGCCGGCGAGATCGAAGCACTGCAGAAAAAACGGCGTGAATTGCAGCGCGTCCTCGTCGAGGAGGCCGAGCGCGAGATCGCGTTGGGTGGGTTTGCGTCGGATGCTGGATTGGTTCTCGCGCGTCAGGGATGGCATCCGGGGATCGTCGGCATCGTGGCAGGGCGCATCGCGTCGCGTTACCGCAAGCCCACCATCGTCGTCGCTCTCGATGGCGAGTCCGGGCGCGGCTCAGCGCGTACACCCGCAGGCTTCCGCCTCTACGACGCACTCGTTGAATGCCGCGGCGAGCTCGTCGGTTTCGGGGGACACCAAGCCGCGGCTGGCGTGGAGCTACGAGCGAATCGAGTCTCGACCTTTCGTGACGCGTGGAATGTGGCGTGCGCCGCGCAACTTGCGACCTTGCCGCCGATGATCGAGCCGGGTCCCGATGTGCGCCTCGACGAGCGTGATGCTCTCTCGCGGGTGCTCTCTGACCTCGAGCGCCTCGAACCTTGTGGACACGCGAACCCGGCTCCGCTGCTGTACATCCTGGGGGCGGAGGTGCTCTCCGCGCGGGACTTGAAGGGGCATCTCAAGCTCGAGGTGCGCGTTCGTGGCGAACGATTGAGCGCCTTCGCGCCTGAGCGCGGCTCCGAAGCGGGTCACGTCGTGGGTCGCACGTTCGATATCGCCGGGCGCCTGAAGCGGGATCACTTTCGTGGGGGCGCGCAGCCCGAGATATTGGTCGAGCGCTGGTAGTCGCGCCGAAGCGAAGGCTTGACGCCGCGCGCCCGAATCTCGACTGTCGAGCCTCATCGTGGATCCAATCATCGAGTTTCACCACGTGGAAAAGGCCTTCGGCGAGAAGCGCGTTTACCGCGACCTCTCATTCGAAGTTCGAGCCGGCGAGACGCTCGTGGTGATGGGTGGCTCGGGCGTCGGCAAATCGGTGATGCTGAAGATGCTGATCGCCTTGCTCAAGCCTGATTCCGGAACGATTCGGTTTCGCGGCGAGGACGTCACACGCATGGATGAGCGTGCGCTGCGTGCGCTGCGCTGCCAGATCGCCATGCTGTTTCAAGGGGCTGCACTTTTCGATTCGCTCTCGGTCGGTGACAACGTCGCGTACGCGCTCCACGAGCATCACCGGGCCGACATGACGCAAGCTCAGATTCGGGACCGCGTGCATTGGGCGCTGTCGCTCGTCGACCTTCCGGGCATCGAGAGCATGTCTCCGTCCGACCTCTCCGGCGGCATGAAAAAACGAGTGGGGCTCGCGCGGGCGATCGCGCTGAAGCCCGAAGTGCTTTTGTACGATGAGCCGAATACGGGCCTCGATCCCATCAATACCGCGCGTGTAAACCACATGATCAACGGGTTGAAACGCACGCTGAACGTCACCAGCATCGTCGTCACCCACGACATGTCGAGCGCCTTCGCGGTGGCGGACCGTTTGGCGATGGTCTTCCGCGGAGAGATCATCGCGATGGGCACGCCGGAGGAGTTCAAGAGCTCTGCGGATGAGCGGGTGGCAAACTTCATCAACGGTCATGCCCCCGAGCACGAAGACGTCGCCACGCTGCTTCACGCCTGAGCTCCGACCGCCCGTTGGCCGAGGCCCCCGGGGCCGCGGCGAGCCCGAAAGAAGGCAAAGCGCGGTAAGTCGCCGGCGAAGGCCGCTACGCCAACGAAAGTTGGTGTAGGCTCCGCGGCCGCGTGGGTAAGAGCGATATCAAAGTCGGAGCGTTCGTCCTCTTCGGGCTTGTGCTCGCAGCGCTCGTGATTTTCTTGATCGGCGACGCTCGCCGCGTGTTCGAGCGGGCGCAGAAGTACCACCTCGCGTTCGAGGACATCGCCGGGCTCAAGAAGGGGGCGCCTGTCCAAATGGGCGGCCTGATGATCGGCCACGTCGAGACCATCGATTACTCGAAGGACTCCGCCGATCCCCGGATATACGTCACGATCGACATTGTCGCCGGTGCCGCGCCCCGGCTGCGGACCGACAGCGTGGCTACCATCGTCAACAAGGGTTTCCTCGGTGACAAGATGCTCATGCTGACACGCGGCGCGTCGAGCGACGTGGTTCCCTCGGGAGGCACGGTCAAGACCGAGGAGCCCGCCGACTTCATGAAGGCTCTCGGCCAAATTGGCGGCGAAGCCGAAGCGACCATGGGCGACGTGAAGCGGGTGGCATCCGCCCTCGCCGACGAGAAATTGCACGCAGATCTCCGTGCCGGCGTGAAGAAAGTCGACCGCTTGCTCGGTGAGGTTGTCGACGGGCAGGGCTACCCGCACCGGTTCCTATCCGACCCCGAAGAAGCGAAGCGCATCTCGCGAACGATCGACAATCTCGACAAGACGACGGCGGAGCTCGCCCTTGCCCTCCGCGACGTCCGCCAAATTACCGAGCAAGTCAAGACCGGACCTGGCTTTGCCCACGATTTGATCTACGGCGAAGGGGTGTCGAAGCCGCTCGGCCAGCTCGGCTCCGCGGCCGAAGAGGTGAGTCTTTCCATGCGCGAATTGCGCACCGGAAGTGGTTTTGCCCACGATGTGCTGTTCGGCGGCAAAGGCGTACCCGGGGATGCCTTGTCGAACGTCACCGCAATGACCGCCGATCTCCGCGAAATCGTTAAGGGAATCAAGCAAGGGAAGGGCACGCTCGGGGCTTTGCTGGTGGACCCTTCGGTGTACGAAGACGTCAAGCGCCTGATCGGCAACGTCGAGCGCAACGCGGTGCTCCGTTCGCTCGTCCGCTACTCGATTCAACAGAACGAGGGGCAGGCTCCTCGCGCGCCGGAAGTTCCGGCCTCCCGCTAGCGTGCAGAAGCGCCAGGCATCGCCTACGATTCCGCAGGTTTGAATATGCCGCGGAGCCGGTAAAATTGGGTTTCCTGCAGGTATTCGTCACCTCGGTTTGACGGCGTGCGACGTGCCTGTTAGGTACTGCCCCAGGATGCCAAAGGCAGAGGACGGAACGAACCCCGAAGGTCACATTTGGCGCATCGCTCCGACGCGCCGCGACATGTTCGGCTTTCTCGGATGGGGCGCAGTGCTGACGTCGCTCGGTATTGGTAGCCTGGCGTTCGTTCGGTTCATGTACCCCCGGGTCTTGTTCGAGCCAGCTTCGCGCTACAGCATCGGTAAGCCCGTGGAATATGGCGTGAACTCGGTCAGCGAGAAGTGGATCAAGGCCCTTCGGTTCTGGCTCGTGCGGTTCGACGACCGCTTCGTTGCGCTCAGCGCAACCTGCACCCACCTCGGCTGTACGCCCCGTTACCTGGGCACCGAGGACAAGTTCAAGTGTCCGTGCCACGGCTCGGGCTTCCGCGGTTTCAAGGGGGGATGGAACGTGCTCGGCGTAAACTACGAGGGCCCGGCGCCTCGTCCGCTCGAGCGCTACATGCTCGGTACCAACGATACGGGACAGCTCGTCGTCGACTTGGGCAAGGCCTACCGCATCGACAAGGGCCAGGCCGACGCCACAGGCGCGTTCCTCCCGTACGCATGACTCCCTGACGTTAACTGGACTCAACTGATGATTGACCCGTCGGCAAACCGCCGCCAGGTCCGCTCCAACTCCCCGGCTCCGAGGAAATAACGTGGAAAAGAAAGGCTGGTGGGACGTCGTCCGAAGCTCGTACGTGTGGAAGAGCGTCTTCCGCCACGAGTATCAGGACACGTACCGCAACCGCGTCCTGCAGGTTTCGTCCAACGTATTCTTGCATCTTCACCCGACGAAGATTCGTCGGCACGCCCTCCGCTTGCGCTTCACGTGGTGCATGGGTGGCATCACCTTCCTCCTGTTTCTCATCCTCGTCGTGACGGGCGTCATTCTGATGTTCTACTACCGGCCCACCGGTGAGTACGCCTACCACGACATGAAGTACCTGCAGTTCGATGTGCCCTTCGGCATGATCATGCGCAACATGCACCGCTGGGGTGCGCACGCGATGGTCATTGCGGTTTGGCTGCACATGTTCCGCGTCTTCATGACGGGGTCGTACAAGCCCCCGCGCGAGTTCAACTGGGTCATCGGTGTGAACCTTCTCGTGTTCACCCTCTTGCTGTCTTTCACGGGGTATCTTCTCCCCTGGGATCAGCTGTCGATCTGGGCAGTCACCGTCGGTACCAACATGGGCCGCGCGACGCCGCTCCTCGGCCACGAGGGTCCTTTCGCCGAGCTCGTTGGCGTCAACGCACGCTACGACGCGCGCGCACTGCTCACGGCGGGTCGCCTCGTTGGACCTGCCACGTTGCTGCGTTTTTACGTGCTTCACTGCATCTTCATCCCGCTTGTCGCGGCCGTCCTCATGATCGTGCACTTCTGGCGTGTGCGTAAAGACGGCGGCATCAGCGGCCCCCTGTGATCGGAACGAGGTCGACGACCATGGCTCAAAGCGTTCTCGAAGGAACCGAAGCTGAACGAGGCGACGTGGAAGACGTCGCTAAGGTAAAAGAGCGCGCCACGAAGTTGGAGCGCTTGACCAAAGCGTTGCCCGACAAGGTGCACACGTGGCCTTACCTCGTTCGCTTGGAAATGATGGTCGGGACCGCCCTCATGGCGTTCATGACCATCTGGTCGATCGTCGTCGATGCTCCGCTTGAGGAGCCTGCAAACCCGACGAAAACCCCGAATCCGTCGAAGGCCCCTTGGTACTTCCTCGGCCTCCAGGAGCTGCTCGTCTACTTCGACGCGTGGTTCGCGGGAGTGGTGCTGCCCGGGATGATCATCGTCGGCCTGATGATCATTCCGTACGTCGACATCAACCCGAAGGGCAACGGCTACTACTGCTTCAAGGAACGCCGATTCGCCATCTCGTTCTACCTGTTCGGGTTCCTCGTCCTCTGGATCGCAACGGTGATCATCGGCACGTTCTTCCGCGGACCGGGTTGGTACATGTTCACCCCGGGCGAGTACTGGGACGTGCACAAGACGGTGGCGATCACCAACATGGATTGGCCTACGAAGTTCGGTATCACCGGCTTCTGGCCCTCCTTCGCCTTCGGGGCCGCGACCACACTCGGCTTCTTGTTTGGCCCCCCCGCGGTCTACTGGAAGCTAAAGGGCCAAACGAGCCAAGCCCTCCAGAAGCTCGGCTCGGTCCGCTATTGGATCGTTGCCTTCTTCGTGATGTCGATGGCTGGAGTCGTCGTGAAGATGATTCTGCGCCTAGGCTTCAACGTAAAATACATCATGGTTGGCCCTATGGGCTTCAACATCTGAGCTGCCGAGCACCGGAGAAGTAGAATGTCTCGCTTCGTTCGCGACGAGAAAAAGACCTTTCCGTTCACGTGGCTCGCCATCGCTGGCTTGTTCGCGTCGAGCGCCTTATGGGCCGGCTATGCGGAGATGACCTCCCGCGTGCCGTGGCAACAAAATCAACAGCGATTCTTCGAGCTCGACGTCGAGCTCAGCCGCAAGGCGAAGGAGGCTGCGCAATCGGATTGGGACAAGGCTTCCTCGCAAGAGCCGCTGAAGAGTCTTCTCGCCGAGCAGCAAAAGCTCGAAGGCGAGATGAAGCCTCGGGCCGATGGCTCGTTTGATACGAGCACGGATTATGGCAAGGCGCAGAGCCGACTCGCTCAGCTGAACGCTGACTTCATGGCCGCCGAAACGCAGAAGACCTTCGGCGCGAGCGATCTCGACGAGGCCTATTACTACCGCAACAACGCGGAGTACCAGCGCGATCAAAAGCACGTCGAGGTGCGCAAGCTCTACAAGGAGCTCTACGAGGAAAGCGACCCGGCGCGAGTCGACGAGCCGAACGCGATTTACGCGGACCCTCCTGCGCTCATTGCGAAACCGGACGACAGCGCCGCGACGCAGCACCTCACCCGTGAGGTGGCCCGCATGAAGGCCCACGCCGAGCAACTCGACAAGGCCATCGCCACCGGTCCCGCGACCGCCCTCGTCGTCGCACTTCGCGCATCGAAGAAGTCCGAACTCGAGGTCGTCACGATCCTCGAATCCGAGCTCAAGCACCAGGCGCGCATCGACGCGACTCGCGCGAAGATGTCGGCAATCGATGGGCCGGTCGAGCCGACCGTCGCCGAGAAGGATCCCGCCAAGCGTGAAGCCGCTCAGCAAGCTGCTCGCCTCCAGGCCTGCGGCGGCCATGAGGACACGCGGAACTGCATCAAGTGGCTGCAACTCGGGCCGTCGGATGCGAAGATGAAGTCGGTCGTCCTCGCCGTCGCCAAGGCCAAACGGCCGCTGGTTGATGCCGATGAGCGACTCAAAAACGCGGAAGCGAAGGCTCACCCGGCGTTCCAGCCAGAGAACCCGCTCGGGTTTCTCGTTGGCCAGTACGAAATTAAACAGGTCGTAACCAACTGGCTCGACTTCAAGCGAGACGTCGACATCCAGCAGGTCGACCGTTGCGAGACGTGCCACCTCGGGACCGACAAGCCTTCGTACACGGGCAGTGACCTCCCGCGGGAGTTCCGCACGCATCCGCGGCGCGACCTCCTCCTCGGGACGCATCCAACCGACAAGTTTGGCTGCACCTCCTGCCACCAGGGTCAGGGTCGCGCGACCAACACGGAGTACGCGCACTCCACGATGAACCTCCATGAGCACCACGATGAAGAGCGTTGGCACATGGACGGGGACCACCACTGGGAGGACCCGCTCCTGCCGATCGGCAAGCTCGTCAAGATCACCATCGACGACGCGAACAACGAATTCGAGTTGCGCCTCGGCAAGAAAAAGCTGCCGATCACCCTCGAGTCGAAGGTCTACGCGACCGAAACTGAGTTCTTCGCTGAGCTGAAGTCGAAACTCCAAGAAGCCACCAAGGCCGAGATGCCCGGGTTCCAGGTCGTCGCGGATAAGCTCGACAACCGCGTGCGTATCGGTCTCGAAGCGACCCCAGAAGCGGACGCGTCGAAAAAGCCCAAGACCATGGGCCTTGTGTTTCCCAAGCTCGCGCTGGGCAAATTGCTCGGCTTCGTCGATGCTTATGGCGCGACCAACCTGAAGACCGACGGCTCGCTCGCGAAGCGTGCCGAGGTCGAGACCTCGGAACTCGTCCTCACCGGCACCAATCCGCCAGCGTTGCCAGTCCGCGCCGCGAACGCGATGGCGCAAGGCACGTGGATCGACAACGACAAAGAGTACAAGTACCTGCCTCCAAGCGGAGCGGGCGGTCTTCAGATCCCGGACACGGAGCGCAATCGCTTCATCCAGGCGCTGCCCGAAGTCGAGTCGGGTTGCTTGCGCTGCCACGCCACCGACTCCGACTTGGTCCCGCGTCGCTCGCATAGTGAGTTCATCTCCGCGAAGCTCGATTACCAAAAAGCCGAGGTCGAGCGCGCTCACGATCCTGAGGGCTACCGCAAGTCTCACGGCTCCGACGAGCTGCCTCGGGTTCCCATGGATTCGGTGGAAGCAGTGTCGCTCGCACCGACCCTCGACCGAGGCCGCGCGCTCTTCCGTCAGCTGAACTGCAACGGCTGCCACTTGCTCGAGGGCTACGAGGGCAACAAGGACGCGGGCCCACAGCTCAATGACCTCAGCGCGAAGGCGACGGCGGACTGGGTTCTCTCGTGGATCCGCAATCCTCGCGGCTTCCGAGAGAAGACCGGCATGCCCAACCTCTGGCCGAAGCCGCTCGATCCTGCATCCAAGGTGCCGTATCCGGATGACTCGCCAGCGTATGCGAAGTGGCACAAGGCTAGCGCAGACGAGACCGTGGCCGTGGCGTCGTTCCTCTACGAGCGCAGCGAGAACGGCCCGGCCGGCGCAGGCGGCGCGCGTGACAAGGATGCAAAATCGCTCCGTGAGCGCATCAAGGGTTACGGGACCGTCGACGGTGCGAACGCGCTGCTCGGCAAGCAAGTCTTCGAGGGCTACGGCTGCCAAGGCTGCCACGCGAACACCCTAGGGGCGGGCCTACCGGATAGCTGGCGCGCTCGCGAGCGGGACCTTGCGCCGAACCTCGCTAGCATCGCTGCGAAGACCAACGTCGATTGGCTTGCGTATTGGGTCGAAGACCCGCAGCGCTATTGGCACGGGACGTCGATGCCGAACCTGCGCCTCTCCCGCAAGGAAGCGGCGAGCGTCGCGCAGTACCTGATGACGCTGAAGGCGGCGGCGCCTGCACCGGCCGACGTTACAAAGGAGGAGGCCGCGATCGTGGCCGATCCGACGAAGCGCCAAGAGCTCGTGCCCTGCCGCGTTGCGGATGGCGCGAAGATGAGCCGCGTCGATTGCGGCGAGAAGACCATCGCCCATCGCGGTTGCTACGGCTGCCACCGGATCGCGGGCTTTGAAAACTACGCGCCGATCGGCCCGGAGTTGACCGGTTTCGCCAAGAAGGACGTGAGCACGTTCGACTTTGGCTACGCGCTGGCCGACCACAATCTGCAGACCACCGAGACGTACGCGGCCCTGAAGCTCGACTCGCCGCGCATCTATTCGCGTGATCGCGTCGAGTTAAAGATGGGCGACTTCGACCTTTCCGCAGAAGAGATTCGCGGACTGGTCGTGTTCCTCAAGGGAACGGTGCCGGCAACGCCGACCGTGGCTTTCAATCCGAAGACCAACCCGATGTATGCGGCCCAGGCTGAGGGTCGCAAGCTCGTCAACGATCTGAATTGCCGGGGCTGCCATATCCTCGAGGGACGCGGTGCGGAGATTGATGGGTGGCGTTCGGCGCAGCTCCTTCAGGACTCGCAGGCGCGCGCTCCGTGGCTCGATGGTGAAGGTGCTCGTGTTCAACCCGAGTGGCTCTTCAACTTCTTGCGAAACCCCGAGCAGCACGGCATCCGTCCGTTCATGCATCCGGAGTGGGTCTGGAAGGATGAGGTGCCCGGGGACAAGCTTGCCCTGCGCATGCCGTCGTTCAAGCAACTCACGCCGGAGCAGTGGACGTCGATCGTGCGCTACTTCGCCTCATGGGACCACCAGCCGTATCCGTTCCCGGCTCCGAAGGCGAAAGAGCTCTCCAAAGATGAAAAGCTCTGGGCGCTGACGAACGTCAATTCCGACCAGGCCGGCAATTGCCTGAAGTGCCACTTTGCCGGAGAGTTTCCGGTGGCACGGGGCCAGGAAGAATTGGCGGCGCTTGCCCCCAACCTCGCCGAGGTCAAACATCGCCTGCGGCCGGAGTGGGTGCGTGGGTGGCTGTTGCGTCCGTCGAGTTATCTCCGCTACACGAAGATGCCGGCGTTCTTCGCGGTCACCAACCGTCCCAAGAATGCGGCGCTCTGGCCGGATGAGAACGACCCCTACCTCTCGCCTCCAGCCACCGGTTGGAACGAGGCTGTGCCGGGCTTCGAGAAGTACACCGCCGAGCAGCAGGCGATGTTGATCCGCGACTTCCTCTTCGCGATTCCTGATGGTGTCGTGTGGCCGAAGCGGGGCGAAGAGGCCGGTAGCGTGCTTGTCGATCCGAACGCCGCGGCGATCGCCGGCAAGATGGACGACGACAAGGACAAGAAGGATCCGAAGAAGAAGGACGACAAGAAAGTTCCGCGGACCGGTGCTGTGCCGGGCCCGCTGCGCTTCTAGTCATCGCGTTTGAGCATGGCCCGCCGTGGGAACACGGTGGGCTTTGTTCATTTTGTGGCGGAGTCATTCGGGGTGACTTCGTCTTGGTTGGGCGCCACTTTCGCGTTAGCTTCCACGCATGCCGTTCAAGAGCCTCGCCGGACTGAAGAAGCTTGGAACCCTCGATGCCGAGATTGTGACGCTCGCGTCGTACCCTTCCGCTTCGGTGTGCGCGGCCTTCAGCAGCGATCCCGTGAAGGTGGCGGTGTTCGCGTTCGCAGGGGGCCAGCCGAAAGTCCAACAAGTGTCGCTCGACACGTGCGACGCGGGAGCCTTGATCGATGAGCGGGTGGCCGTCGTCAAAAGCGGCGATACGCTGTGGGGTCTCATCGACATTCAGCACAAGCCGAAGATCGAGCCCATCGGGCGCTCGATGCGTGGGTTGTTCAACAACGCGGGCAGCAACGGCGCGCTCGCGCTCGGCTGGGATGGCGAGGGGTCCGAGCTGAAGCTCGAGGGCAATGAAGTCGTCGGACGCGACTTT
This sequence comes from Polyangiaceae bacterium, assembly GCA_947475525.1. Lineage (GTDB taxonomy): Bacteria > Myxococcota_A > Polyangia > Polyangiales > Polyangiaceae > SYFR01. The sequence continues at coordinate 64,463 of CANJMI010000021.1, forward strand.
CAGCTGCGTGGCAGCATCCGTACGTGTTCGCTCGATGGCGTAAATTGCTACGTCGTGGCCGATGACGGTGATGGCGGCGGAAAGTTTCGCGAGCACGCGGGGAACACGCCCGAAGCGGGCACGCAGCTCCGGTGTGACTTGCCCCTTGCCGCGAGACGCATGACTCGGTTAGCGGGTGGGCCGCAGCTGTCCGCGCTCACGGAGCGAGGGGCTCTGGAAGTGTGCGTCATTCGGAAAGTGGGGGCGGCCGCACTCGAGGCGAAGATGCTCGGCACGCAGAGTGCGGTCGTCGATGTCGCGGTGCTCGAGTCGACGTTGTTCGTGCTTTCGGCCGATGGCGTGCTGCGGGTCTATGGCGCCGATGCTCTCCACCGAACCGGGGATGGCGGCCAAGCTGTCGCGACCTACGAGCTCGCTCTTGGGGCGGAGGGAGTCCCGACGGCGCTCGCGGCGACTTCGCGCGGCGGCAACCGACTTTGGATTGGAACGCGCGACGGTGAGGTGTTTCGCTGCGACTGCGTGAAGGGCTCGATCAGTCTTTGAGTCGTGGGGCTGGGGTGGACGTCTCGGCGAAGAGCGGGGCGCGCCGTCTCAGCGCATGATGTCTCGTACGTCGTCGGAGGTGGCGGCTGCGAGGCCATTGGTCAGTGCGGCGGCATCGAGCTCGACTTCCAGGTCAAGTCGGTCGGCTGCCGCTTGGATGCGGATTGGCGATGACGGGCTTCCGAGGCCGAGCAGGTGCCCAAGGTCGCTCGTGGCCAAGTCCGACCACGCGTCCTCGAGGTAGCGCGACGCGTCTTCGCCGGCGTAGTCACCATCGAGCACGATGTGCACGCGCAAGGTTTTCTCATCGGACGGCTGGAGCGAGATACCGAGCGCCGTCGCCGATGCGAGGAGGCCGTGCGCACCTCGCGCGCGCGGTCCCTCGAATGGACCGAGTAAAAAGGCTTTGATGGGTGCGGCTCCGAGCGCGCCGTCGACCCGCGCCAACACCTCGTTGCGCGACACGGGCGGCACCTCGGCGAGGCGTCCCTCCGCGTAAAGGAGCGCGATGCGGTTCGGGCCGTGGGCGCGTTCGCCGCCGTACTGGTAACTCACGACGTGTGGGCCTATCGCGACGAAGCCGCGCAGCGCCCGTCCGACGCGTCCCCATACGCCAAGCAGCTGATGGCCGAATTCCCTCCGCTCGCCGTCGCTCGTCAGGCGCTCGCGAAACTTGCGCTCGAGTAGCTGTGGATTCGCGTGGTGGCGCAGTACGTAGGCGATCGCCGAGTCGTCGCTTTTGATTCGATAGGAGGCGAGAACGAGCTCGGGTACGTCGCGGAGCTGGACGCCCGTCGCGAGCGCGAGAGCGTCGAGCCGTTCGTCTTTCAACACGCGGGCGATTGAGGAACGTAGCCAGTCGAGCTGCGTGAGTTCGAGCGGTCGAATCGCAACGAACCATTCGAGGCCCACCGAGACGAGGAGGTCGGTCAGCGCGGTGACTTCAACGTCGGGCCGAACGACCGGCGGCAGCTCACGCTCGATCGCGGCGGACGTTATCGGCGCCCGACAACCCGTGACGAGCATGCCGAACCCGAACAGCCAGGCACCGACGGATGGGCGCCGCGCGACTCCGCGACTCAACCGTCGGAGCCGCGGTCGGTCGTGCCGCTCGTGATGGGGTGAGCCTTGCTTTGGTCGACGGTCTCGCGCAGCTCTTTGCCGACCTTGAAAAACGGCAGGCGCTTCGATGCTACGGAAACCGATTGGCCCGTGCGCGGATTGCGACCCGTGTACGCTTTGTACGGACGCACGGTGAAGCTCCCGAAACCGCGGATTTCGATGCCTTCACCGCGTCGGAGGGCGGTCGTCATCGTGTCAAACACGCAATTGACGATTTGCTCTGCGTGCGCCTTCGTGATGTCCCCACGACTGGTGAGCGCCTCAATTAGCTCGCTTTTTGTCATCCCCCTCGAATCCTCTCCGTAAGTGGGACGGTCGCCCTAAGCGACCGAAATGTCAATGGAGTTTCGATAGCTCGACGGCGTCTAACACAAAGTTCGCGCCCTCCAACTCCAGTTCCACCGTGCGCTCGGCTGGCGGAATTCGCGTGGGTTCTAGGGTGGTGCATTCGCCCGCAACGAGGTGGGGTGTCGGTCGCCAGACATGGACTTCGTTGCCATCGACGAGCAACCGTAACGCGTGGCCGCCGCTCGTGGAGAATCGAGCGACGGAAGGTGTGGCGACTCGCCCCGATGCCGCGAGTGGCATTCTCACGGTCACGCGGGTCGTGGCTGAACCGAGCACCTCGAGCCCGTGGCCTCGCGATGCGCAGGGCGGCACTTGCCACGAGGGCCACGCCCACCCGTTCACTTGTTCAACGGGTGGCCAGAGCGACTCGCCTTCGAGCTTCAAGGCAAGGTTCGCCGTTGCCGTGGTGTCGAACGCGACGGGCAGCAAGTCGACTCCGCCGTCCTCGAAACGGTAGCGGTAGCGAAAGGCTTCGGGGCGCCCGAGGGCCTCCCACGTCAGGCGATCGAGGTCGTCATCGTGGGTCCGCATGACCAGGCGGCCCGGTCCGTGACCGAGGTTGAAACCGTGGTCGGTTTCGATGAAAATCAGCGTCTTTTTTGGGTCGATCGCGACGGCGGCGAGCGTTGCGTCATCGAACATTGGCCGGCCGCCTTCACGGTCCCGCAGCGCGGCGTGGTCGCGTCCGGTGCCGAGTGCGAACCCGAACAGCATCATCACGAGCACGACCTTCGCGCGCCCTTGCCACGCACGATCGCAGTCTAGGTGGGCGACGCGTTCGCTTCTCTCGCCGAGGCCGGTCGTCACGGCGATCGCGGCGAGCACATGCTCGAGCGGGAGGATGTCGGCGAACATGCGGGCGCCGCCGCCGGGGTAGTTCCCGTCGAAGTAAAAGGGCGCGTAGGCGAGGACTTGGGTGAGCACCGCCGTTGCGAGCATGCCCGTTATCGGTCGTTTGAGGCGCACACCGCAGAGCACGAGCAGCGCGAGTGGTCCGAAGTTGAACACGTCCGTCACGTGGAGGAGCAACCGTCGGCCCGTCGTTCCGAGCGCGGCGACGGCGCCGTACCCGTCGGGCAGGTTGTGGCGCACGAAGTCCCCGTGTTCGCCGAGGCAGCCGATGCCTTCGCCGAACCCGTAACGGAAGCAGCCGTTCGGGCCGTCGCTGAGGGCGTAATAACGGTGCTGCGCGGTCGATAGCCAGCTTCCCGTGGCGGCGTGTTGGTGAAAAAACCACAGCGCCAAGGGTAGGAGCGCGCCGAGCGATGCGCCGAGCGCGAGTTGCATTCTGCGCGAATTGGCGGGGCGCGGGAGCCAGCCGCAGGCGCCGGCAATCACCACCGTTGCGGCGAGGGCGAGCGCGGTCGGCGGCCGCGTGGAAAAGAGCCACCCGAACGCGAGGCCGGCTACCAAGCTTAGGCGGAAGCTTCCCCGACGCAGCGCGGTCCAACCGGTCGCGAGCGCGACGGCGAAGCAGAGGCCGGCCCATCCGTGCGACATCGTATCGGCGGTGTGGTAGCGGAGAGTCGCGCAGCCGACGGACATCACCGATGCGGCGGCGCCGGCGCGGCCAGCCACGTGTTCGTAGCCGCTCTCGACCATGGCCAGGCGAGCGAGACGCGCAGTCGCGACGCACAAGGCGGCCGCGATTGCCGGTCCCACCGCGAGCGGGGCTCCGAGCCAAAAACCGATGGCGAGAACCGCGGGCCAACCCGGGGGAAAGATCACACTCGCGGCCGGCCCGTGCCAATCCGTGCGCACCAAAAAGCGCCCGACGATGGCGAGCTCCGCTTCGCTTGTCGGCAGCGCCAACGCCCCGCTGGCGAGCGCGCGCCCCTGAAGGTAGTAAGCCGTCGCGTCGATGATTCGCGGCCCCCCTCGCAGGTAAAACGCTATGTATCCCGCTGAGAGAGCCGCTGCCGCGAAGGGCGCACATCGTTCGACGAGCCGCAAGCCGCGGTCGCTCGCGCGGAGCCTCCCGAACGCGACGGCGAGGCCGAGCAGCAGCGCAATCCAGCGCGCGGCATCGTCTGGCGTGCTCCACACGAAGGGTCCGCCGAGCCGCAGCTCCATGCGTCAGTCCGCCCGGCGCTCGACGGTCCACGCGTGATAGAGGACGATCTCCTCGTCGATCGCGACGAACTCTACGCGGGCCCGTGGCGGCAGCCCGGGAGGGAGCGCGATTGCGGCTTCGAACCAGCGTCCCGGCTGCGGGTCAACGGCCAGCACTTCCCCCGCGGCTCCGTTGATGCGGACTTCGACTTTCATTGGTCGCTCGGGGGCAAGCCGCACGATCAGGCGTCCGCCGGAGCGCGGCATGCGGAGCTCCGCTGACGCCGCGAGTCCCGGCGGAAGGATGCGGCCGGCATCGAACAGGTCCTGCGACGCGAGGCCGGGATCGGCGAGCACGCGGTACTTGACGAACCCGACATGCGGCCGCGGCAGATCGTGTCCGTGTTCGTTTTCGCTTATCAGATCGGCTTCGTCGAGTTCATCGATGACGCGTTCGTTTTTCGCGAGGGTCCGGGGCCCCCCTTCGCGGTCGAGCGCGCTCCAGTCCGTACGGTAAATAACTTTCTCCGCGCCCCCGCAGATCACGTTTCCGATCACGGGGACTGCGGCGATGTAGCGCCCGAAATGGATAGGCAGATCGCCCCACCAGCTCGGATAAATCGCCATCGTGTCGGGGCGATCATCAGGCGAAAGGCGCTCGATTTGCTCGAGTGCCGCGCCGACGCCATTCAAGGTTGAGCGCGCGAACGGGTGGCGATGGAAGCCGCCGAGGCCGATGAGGTCGATTCCCGGTCGGTCAGCGCCGTAGAGCAGAGCGCCCGCGTCCCCGACGAGTACGCGCTTGATGTTGAGGTGTTCGAGCAGGTACCCGGCGGTCAGCTGCTGGTCGAAAATATTTCGCGACGCACGACCGAAAAACCAGATCTGATCGCGCATCTGTGGCTCTTGGTGATGCCAGTAGAGCGACGCTATCCCGACGGCGACGAGCGACCGGGCCGCCCATCCGCGTGACCACAGTGCGGCGGCGCGTTGGAGCCGAGCCGTCGCGGGGCGCCACGCGCTGCTCGCCAGCAGGCCAAGGCCAAGCGCGGCGAGGACGAACATCCAGGCCGCCGCGGGCATCGCATAACGCTCGTTCTGCCAACGCACCTGCATGTTCATGGCGATGAGCGCGATCCAGGCGATGATCTGGAACCAGAGGAACGTGGCAATTGGACGAAGTCGTGGGCTCGCGAAGGGCACGAGGGCCAGCGCCGGAACGAGGTAGCCCCACGGCATCGCATCCGCGAAGTGGTGGTGCAGCAACCTCGGCACGATGTACTGGAGCAAGTCGACGTAGACGTCCCAGCGCGCGGCTCCGTCCATGAACGGCTGGTAAAATACCAACTTGGCGATGGCCCCATTTGCCGCGTATTCCCCAGTAAAAAGCTTGTTCGCGAGGGCTTGGACGACGAGCAGCGCGACCGGCGGCAGCCCCGCTCCAAGAAGCATCGCGCCTGCGTCTCGCCACGACCTGACGAGGCCGTCCCGCCGCGCGTGCCACAGCCCGAAGAACCCGAACGCGGCTGCGCACACCGCCGATTCCGGTCGCGTAGCCACGAGCAGCGCACCTGCCATGCCTGTCCACCAAGCCCGGCGCCGCGAAAGCTGCGGCGTGTCGGCGGCGAGCTGCCGCGAGAGGGCCGCGACGCACAACCCCCAAACACCCAGGTGCCACGCATTCTCCATCCCGCTCCAGAGTGTCCAATCGAGGGCACCGAGGGAGAGGACGGCGGGCGGGATCAGGTATTTGAGCCACGCGTGCTCACGACCGCCAGCCGGATCGATTCGCGCGGCGACGCCGTCGACGAGTGACCCCGACTGGTGCAAGAAGACGAACACGCCGAGGTGCGCGATCACCGCCGCCCACACCATCAACAGAAGCTGCCGAAACCCGAGCCAGTAACCGACCGCGAGCACGATGGGGTAAGAGAGGCTCGTGTTGCCGCTGGAGTAGCCGTTGCCTTCCGTCCATTGAAACGGATAACCCCGCGCGAACGAACGGGCGTAGTCGAAGTGGATGAAGACGTCGTCGAGCGGTGCGGACCACGCGCCTTTCGTTTGAAGGAGCATGTAGCCGTAGAACGCGGACGAAGCGAACAGCGTGCAAACCATCACGAACCCGGCGTAGACGAGCGCGTCGTGCTCGAGCCAGGCGCGGGCGAAGCGGTCTCCCCGCGAGGAAAAGCTCACGCCCTGACCATAGTCGAATTTGCCCGGCGTCGGAGCAATTGACCCGCTGAACCAGGAACGCTACGACTTGCATTCGGCCCCTTTTGGCCAGGAGCGAGAAGCACCCCCGCATGCGTTGGTTTGTCGAGGTTACCCGGGTCGGCAAGGGTGAGGTGCTGGATGAGTTCTGCCTGGACGCCTCGCACTGGCAGAGTGCGCTGAAGAAAGCGCGTGAACTCCGCGGCGACGGCTCCTCCCTCGAGGGTTTGTCGGTCGAAATCTCGGATGATGGCTGCCGTGCTCTCGATGGCGCGACCGCGGTTCGTTTTGTCGTTATCAAGGCGCCGAACGACGCGCCGCTCGCCGAGAAGACGTCGGGCTTGCCCTCCGCCGCACCGTCGCGCAGCTCGTCGGGGCCAGCGGCGCCACTGTCACGGCCCCTCGCCTCGTCGTCACGCCGGTCAATTGGCGACCGCGCCTCTCAGGTGCCGGACGGCTCATCGCGGCAAAGCTCGTCGGAGCCCGTGGTCGAGCGGCGCGCGTCGGTCGTGTCGAAGCCAATGGCCCGACAAATTCGCCCGCCGGAGTCGGCACAGGATGCGTCCGCCGCGTCAGCGAATCGCTCGGCGGCCCGCGCAGCCCCGCGCGTGCTCGATTACGACGATGCTCCGGGGACGCCTCCGGCCGGCACTCCGATGAACCAGCCGCGTCCGTCGTTGACCGGGCGTGCGCCAGACGGTCCTAGTGCTGCGAGCCCCAAGGCCCCATCGCGCGCTTTTGAGCTTCTGTCGAGTCGCACGTCGCCTGCCGCTGCGCGCATGCCACTGGCTCACCACGAGCGCTCGTACGGCATGCGGGTCGATCTCTCCGCCGAGGACCTCGAAGCGTTCGCCTTCGAGCGGCTTGAGGATGTTCGCTCGGAGCTCCTCGGTACTCGCTCGGGAAACGTTGTCGATATTGCAGTGTTTTCACAGCCTTTCGAGGGCCGTCCAACCGAGCCGCCGCTCGCCACGCTGCGTTGGTGTGATTGGCTCGAAGAACCCGAGTACCTCGTCGATCCTTTCCCCGCCGAGTACGAGCGCGGCTCCGATAGCTCCGATGACCCTCGCGCCGATGACCCTCGCGCCGATGACCCTCGCGCCGATGACCCTCGCGCCGATGAGCCCATAGAAGAGGCTCCGGTTCGAGCGGCTGCCCAGGCGTTGAAGCGACCTACGGCGGCTCGCCCTGTCACCGCGAGGCTCGGCGTCGTAGCCCAGCCCGTCAGCGCACCGCCCGCAGTTGCGGATGTTGCGCGCCCGAGAGTGCTGCCGAAGGCGATGCCGCTCAAGACCGCGACGCTGTCCGTGGCGTTGTCGCCGGCGGAGCTGCCGGCCCTGGCGGCCGACCTGCCGCCTGCGGCGAAGTCGTCCAGCTCGGCCGCGGCGGAAGCTGCCAATCTCATTGACGATCCTCAATCGGAGGATGGCTTCCTCACGTCGAAGCGCCCACTCGGATCGAAGCGCGCAGCCCTTGGCGCCCGCGTTCCGGTCGTTGGTGTGACTGGCGTCGCAATCCCGCGCGGCGCGCAAAACGTTGCCGAAGAAAAAACGCCAGCGGCGACCTCGCCGAGGCTCGCGGTGAGGGGGGCGACCCCGGGTCCGCTCGCGGGCTCGAAGCCGGTTGGAGCGACTCGTCTCGGTGGCGGCGCGGAGCTGAAGCCGACCGCGCTTGGGCGCACACCCGCGCCCGCATCATCGTCCTCTGGCGCTCCGCCTGACGTGGTTGTGCCGAGTGCCGCGGGTTCGAGGCGCACGGTCGTCACGGCAGAGCCACCGAAGGAGAGCACGGGCGGCCAGAAAGTCGTCGCGGCAAGCGCGGGGGCGTTCGAGAGCTCGGCGAGCAGACCACGCTTGTCTCGGTCGGGCGCCGCTCCTACGGGTCGCCCACTGTCGCGCGAGGAGAAGGACGCAAAGTTCGAGGCCGCTCGCGCCAAAGCGTCGACCTTTGCCCCGCCGGCGGTCCGCGAGGGAAAGCGTGTTGCCGGCGATGAGCTGCTGACCGATCTCTTCGAGTCGCTCTCCGACCTCCACTTTCAGAGCGACGTGCTCGAAGCGGTAGGCTTCGTCCTGGCGCTCGCCCTCGAGAAACTGCCGAGCGAAGTCGGCATGGTTTCGATCTTCGACCTCGATCGCCGCGAGTACGTCGTCGTGCGACAAGAAGGCGGAAAACGCAGCTCATTGCTGCTACGGGGCCCGGACAGCTCGCCGTTCGTCGAAGCCGCCGTCAAGGCGAAGCATGCCGTCGTGGAAAACGACGCCGGAAAGCTCGACGCCAAGCTCGATATCCGTTGGAAGGACGTCGGCGTGTCGCCGCGGAGTTTCCTGTGCGCTCCGGTTTTGATGGGAGGGCGCACGCTCGGCCTCATCGAGCTCGCGAATCCGGCAGAGGGTGGTCTGTACGAGGCGACTGACGGCAACGCGCTCACGTACATCGCGAAACAGTTTGCCGAATTCCTCGATACGCACGGCGTTTTGATCGACCCCGACGCGGTTTTGGCGGCGGCCGACGGCAACGCTTGAGCCTGAGCCTCGCGGGCTCGACGGCTCTCCTTCGAGCGAATGATGGCTTGGCTCCGACGGCTGCGAGACGCATGGCTCTACTTCACCGTCGTCCCGGCGGTGTGCTTGGCGGTGTCGCTCCTCGCGGGGTTCGCACTGCGCGCTACCGTGCAGGTCGAGCGATCGCGTCAGCAGAGCGTTTTCGATGCCACGTGGTCGGTGGCCTCCGAGCGTATCGATCGCCTCGACAAGCTCATCATCGCGCAGGACAACGTGGTGGCGTCGAGCGTCGACGTCGCGCGTGTCGGCTCCCTCGCGGCCCGCTGGCTACCGACCGCTGCGCGTGAGACGCCGACGGTACGAGCGGTCCTCGTCCTCGACATCTCGCGCCCAAGCGCGGAGGTCCGGGCCTTCGTGTCGCCAACCCCAGGCCCCGAGGATGACGACTTCCGTCGCCTGCTCGTGCAGCGCCTCTTGCCTCACATGGAGCTTCATTCGCCGCCGGAGGACCAGCTCCGTCATCTCCATCGGAGCGTGGCTGGGACGAGCTACCTCGTCAGCTACTGGCAACGCCTCGACGGTGAGCGCCCGCTGCTCGTCGTCGTTTGGCATGACGTCTCGCGCCTGGTTCACGAGGTCATGCCGCAGCTCTACCGCGAGCTCGACCGCAACAGCCGAATGAACGTCGTCGATGCGCAGGGCCGCGTCTTGTTCGGCCCCATCATCCGCGCCTCGGGGCCGCTCGTCAGCTTGCCCTTCCCGACGACGTTGTACGAGTGGCGCCTCCAGGTCGCGCTGACCAGCGCCGAAGGCCTCGAAGAGAAAGCGCTCCGTCAGCGGTTGGTGACGCTCGGAATGGTGGGCCTCGCTGCGGTGATCGTGATCGCGGCAACCATCGCGCTCGTTCGCGCGGCAAGGCAGGAGCGCCGTCTTGCGGCATTGAAAGGTGACTTCGTCGCGAACGTGTCGCACGAGCTGAAGACACCCCTCGCATCGGTACGCATGTTCGGGGAAATGCTGTTGACGGGGCGGGTCGCTAGCGATGAAAAACGCCGTGAATACCTGCAAATTATCGTCAGCGAGAGCGAGCGGCTAACGAGTCTCATCGACAACGTGCTCGATTTTGCGAAGCTCGAGCGCGGTAAGGATGCCTACGACTTCGCCGACGGGGACCTGGCCGACGTCGCTCGCCGCGCGATCGACAATCTCGGCTACCGCGCAGAGCGTCAGGGTGTCCTCTTGGAGGTGGATGCGAGCCCCGCGCCCTGTGTGCTCGACGACCGCGCGCTCGAACTCGCGACGATGAACTTGATCGACAACGCGTTAAAATATGCGCGCGGTACCGCCGTGATTCGCGTGTTCGTCGAGCCGACTCCAAGTGGCGGTGCGCTCCTCCGTGTGAGTGACGACGGGCCCGGCATCGACGCCGCGGATCGCGCACGCATCTTCGATAGGTTCGTTCGCGGCAAGGCGGCAGCGGAGCATCGGACCCGTGGCAGCGGCATCGGACTCGCGCTCGTCAAGCACATCGCCGAGAGCCATGGCGGCACCGTGACGCTCGAGTCGAGCCGCTTGGATCCATCGGGTGCGACGTTCGAGCTGCGCATTCCCGCCCGCCCGCCACGTTACGCCCGCTGACGCTCGCGGCTACTCGATATCGCCGGAGAGGTCGTCTCCCAGCAGCGTCGCTCCGTCGTTTGGATCGGGCTTCTTCGCGCCGTCTTCGAGCTTCGGGCTCGCGCTCGGGCTCCCGCTCGGCTCCGGTGAAGGCGCCTTGGCGTCACCCGCCGAAGGCGCTTCGGACTCGTGGCCTGCCGAAGCTCCACCGGCGTGCCCCGATTCCACGGGTGTGGCTTCCGGTTCGGGTGGCTCCGGCAGCGCGATGCCTTCCAGCGCTTTGTCGTAGGCTTCTTTCTGGGCCGCAAAAGGGCCGCGTTCGGTCCCGGGAAGGAGCTGCAACGAGTCGAGTTTCAGCTCGAGAGCGTCGAAGAACCGGCCGTCGCGTTTCGCGCTGAAGTGAAGGTGCGGCCCCGTCGAACGGCCTGTCGAGCCGACGTAGCCGAGGAGCTGGCGCGTGCCGATCGGATCACCGATTTTGATGCCATCGGCAAACCGCGAGAGGTGCGCGTAGCCTGTCCCTACACCGTTCGCGTGCTCGATGAGGACGAGGTTTCCGCTTGGTCCTTGAAGCCCAATCCAGGTAACTTTCCCGCGAAATGACGCATAAACGGGCGTTCCACTCGGCGCGCCGAAGTCGGTTCCGTTGTGCGGCATCACGGTGTGCAGCACCGGGTGGAGCCGCTTCGGATTGAAGTGCGATGTGACGGGCGCCCCCGGAACCGGCGAGCGCCAACCGGCATTGGACGAGTGGCGCCCCTTGTCGTCGACGTAGCTCTTCACGCTTTCGCCTTCGAACCAATACGCGCGGAGCGGTGCCTTCGATGGATCCGCTGGTCGGTACTCGACAGCCTTGACGCGATCGTACCCAATGAAGCGGCCGAGCGCGGTCCTCTCGATGAGAATCGCTTTGACCACGCCTCCTTCTTGGAACGCCTCGGTGCTGGTCTGGCCGTTGAATGCCTCGTTCAGCACCTTCGTGAGGCCGGCCTCGAGTCCGACAGCTTCGTAGCTCTTCGCGAAGTTTTTCCCGATGTAGAACGCCGTCGCGAACTCTTCGTCCTTCACTTGCATGTCGAGGCGTTTTGCTTCGAGGTAGCCTTGGTCGTTCCCTCTCGCTTGGTAGATCTCGGTTGGTCCGACGACGTACTCGAAGCCAACGACTTTTTTCGTGCCCCGTTCGAGCGCGACCACGAAGCGGTCCTTCTTCTTCGGATGGTCGAACTTGAACACGCCGTCCATCGCCTTCAAGATTCGGTAGACCTGGTCTTTGGGGACGTGTTCCTCGTCGAGCGCGGCCGATAGCGAGCGGCGCTGCATGTCGCCTTTGAGCAGCTGGTGGGTGGCCTTGAGGTCGTCGACCCTCCACGGTTGCGGCAACTCCTGGCGCACCCGCTTCAGTGATGCGCGTTTCGATGGCTGGGGAGCCTCGGGCGCGTTCTCCTCGGGCTCGGCCGAAGGGACGGTCACCATCTTGCCACGTTGATCCTTGACCGGAAAAACCTGGATCAGCAGCGCGAAGACCGAAGCCACGGTGGCGAGTCCGAACACGCCGCCGAACACCGCGGTCATGCGCGGCGACACCGCGCGCGCAGTTGCAGTGCGACCGAGGACGGGTGAGTCGTCGCGTCCGAACGTGCCGGATTGGGGGAGCGGAGGCATGCTCGGCGCGACCTCCACCAAACTCGTCGGTGGTTCGCTGTCCGCTCGTACGCGGTTGTCCTCGTCGAACTCGGCGAGCGGCTCGGGACTCCCGTCGGACACGTCGCGGGCGTAGCAGCGTCGAGGATCGACGGCAACCACGCGGGAAGGAGGTTCGAAGCCGCATTCGCGGCGGGATTCAACACAGCACTCGCGGCAGCATTCGCGGCACGCTCGTCACGAGAAGGAAGCCTACTCAAACGCTTGAGGCCCGTGCCCGCCCTGACGCCAGTGTCCGTTATTCGTACGCTCCGCGCCATCCGAGCTACGCTTTCTGCGACATGGCCGTACGTAGGCTTACGCCCGAACAATGCCGTCTGGTGATCGCGCCGGAATCGCTGAACATGCGAACCACCGACGACGTGGCTCCCCTGACGGGCATCGCCTCGCAACAACGTGCGCTGCGCGCCCTCGAGTTCGGTCTCGACATTCGCCAGCCGCGCTTCCACGTGGTCGCGGTCGGTGATTCGGGTGGCGGGCGTACGTTCAGTGCGCGAGCCGTCGCCCAGCGGATCGCGGCGACCCGTCCGACCCCCGATGACGTCTTGCTCCTCCCGAATCCGGCGAAGCCGAGCCAGCCTACGGTGCTGACGTTGCCGGCGGGGGAGGGTGGCCCGTTTGCCGATGCGATGGAGGAGCTCCACGAGTCGCTCGTCGAGGTGCTTCGACACGTGCCGGAAGGCGAGCGGTTCAAGCACGCGCGTTCGCGACTCGAGCGCCGCGCCCGTGAACGAGATGCGGAACTCGAGAGCGCTCTGCACGAAGTGGGTGAGGCGCTAGGGCTGGACCTCGTCCGCGAAGAAGACGAGGTAAAAGTCACTGCGAAAGAGGGCGAGGAGCCGTCGAGCGAGTCCCTGCTTGCCATCGGCAACGCGGTCGAAGAGTTCGAAGAGCAGCTGGTTGAAATCCAGGAAGAGGTCGAACGAGAGCTGCGCGCCGAGCTGAAACGCCTGATGCTCGAGGCCGTCCGTGCGCGCTTTGTGCCGATGCTCGATCGCTATGCGGCACGGGTCGACATCCATGCGTTTCTCACCGAGGTCGAGAAGGTCGTCGGACGCGAAATTCGCGCGATCATCGACGACACGCATCCCGAAGACGCTCCGACACTCGCCCGTGGGACCGTGGTTCCGACCTTGCTTACGCAGCACGAGCCGGGGAGCGGGGCGCCCGTCGTCGAGGTCGCGTACCCGACGTTGACGGCCCTCTTCGGTCGAGCCCACGTGCCTCCGGATTCCTCGTTTCCGCCAGAGCCTGGCTTCGCTGTCGCGGGTGCGCTTCACCGCGCGAACGGCGGGTTTCTCATCCTGCCGGCGTCGACCTTGCTGAAGAACGTGCCGGTGTACGAGCAGCTGAAGGCGTGTCTGCTCGCCGGTAAATTCATCGTTCCCGAGCACGACCCGACGTACTTCCGTGGCACGGTCGAGGAACTGCTCTTCCCGCAGATTCCGCTCGACGTGAAGGTGATCCTCGTGGCGAGCCCGGCGCTCTACCAGGAGTTGCACGAGCTCGACCCTGAGTTCTCCCAGCTCTTCAAGGTACAGGCGCGCTTCGAGCATCAGATCACCGTGGCTCAAGCCATCGTGACCTATCCGGCCTTCCTCGCCGCGTTCCTGCGCGACCGCGGCTTGCCACCGATGACGGCGGCGGCTGTCTCGGAGCTGCTCGCGTACGGTTGCCGTCTGAACGAGAGCCAGTCGAAAGTCTCCGCGCAAATTGGTCTCGTCGCCGAAGTCGCGAGCGAGGCGGCGTACTGCGCAAGGCGAGCCGGACTCGACATCATCGATGCGCCTCTCGTGAAGGAGGCGCTCGAGGCCGCGCACTGGCGGGGGCGGTACTTCCAGGACGAGATCCACCGTCTTTTGTCTGACGGAACGATCCGAATCGAGATCGAAGGCGCGCGCGTGGGCCAAGTGAACGCGATCAGCGTCATGAGCGACGGTCCGTTGTCATTCGGCAAACCGTGCCGCGTCACGGCGGTGACCTACCCTGGCATCGAGGGGCCGATCAACATCGCTCGCGAAGTCGAGATGAGCGGGCCTATCCACTCGAAGGGCGTCCTCATTTTAAAGGGTTTTCTCGCGGCGCGCTTTGCTCAGCGGCGTCCGCTGATGTTCGGGGCCTCGCTCGTGTTCGAGCAGACCTACGAAGCCATCGACGGCGACAGTGCCTCGACCACCGAACTCTACGCGCTCCTCTCGTCGCTCTCCGAGGTGCCGATCCGGCAGCGCTACGCTGTGACCGGCTCCGTCGATCAGCACGGGGCGGTTCAGCCCGTCGGTGCCATCAATGAGAAAATCGAATCGTTTTTCGACGTGTGCTCTGCCAAGGGTGGGCTAAACGGCGAGCAGGGAGTCCTCATCCCGTCGCGCAACAGCGAAGGCCTGATGCTGCGGGAGGATGTCGTTTCGGCGGTGCGCCAAGGAACGTTCCACATTTATGCGGTCGACACCGTAGACGATGGCATCGAGCTGCTCACGGGTGTGCCGGCGGGCAGTCCAGACGCGCAGGGGCACTATCCGCCGAAGTCTATTTATGGCCGCGTCGATGCTCGCTTGAAAGCCTTCCGAAGCGTGCTCCGCGGCTACCGCTGAGGTGACGGTTCGGGCCGGGGGTGGCTCGGGTGTTGCCCGCCCGACCCTCGATGTAGAACACTGCGTGCAATGAACTTGCGTGCGTTGGCTTGGGTGTCGTCTTTCGGTTGCGGACTGCTCGCATGCGCGCCTCCGCCGCTGCCCCCGAAGAAGGTCGAGCATAAGGTCGCCGACCCGATGATCGATCATGACAAGGGAGTCAACGTGGACGTCGCGCGGAAGCTCCTCGCGCGCGCCGAAGATGCGCTGAAGCAGAATGAAATTCCGTCCGTGAAGCGGCTCTGCGAGCAAGCGGAGCCGTTCGCAGACGAGTCCGTTCGTGAGGAAATTCGCAGCATTTTGCAGCGCGCAGACCAGCGCGTGGCGAAGGACCTCTCACCTCCGATCCTCGAACTCGCGAAGTCTGGTGAGTGCCAACAGGCCGCCGAACTCTCCCTCGCGATCGTGCTCGAACATCGCGGCACCACGGTGGCTCGGTTTCTCCGGGACGAAGTCTCGAAGCCGATCCTCACGTGCCTCCTCGATGCGCTCGCCATCGACGTGTCCGTCGCGCGTGAGCTCTCCGAGGCCGGGGCTCTCAAGAAGGCGCTCAATGTCGTCGACTTCGAGCACTGGGACTCGAAGCTCGACGAATCCATTGTCGGTTCGCTCGTTGTCGGCTTGCAGGGGCCGATTGCCGCGCGCAACTGGAGTAAGGCTGGCGCGCAGCTCGACGAGATGGTCGCTCGCAAAGAGGCCGGCCCGCGTGAGGTGGCGCGCGTGCTGAAAGTCATCCGAGCCGGTGTCACCGAAGATGTGCAAGCGAAGGCGGAGGCGGGGCTCGGCGTGAAAAGCGGCGCGCCCGGATTGCTCAAGACGATCGACGCGCTGATTGGGGCTGGCCGTTGGAGCGAGGCCGACCCGGTGCCCGAAGCGCTCGAGCAGCGTCATCGCGAGGCGGCTTTCTGGGCCACGTGCGCGGCTCAGGATTGTTCGTTCATCGCGCCTCGGCTCAATTGGTCTTACGGAACGCTCGAACCTCGCCCCGTGCTCGACGTGACCGGCACCGCCACCGAGCGGGTCAAGCACGCGCGCAAGGTATGGAAGCTGACCGATGGCCGCCCCCTCGTCTTGATTGCCGACCACGATCCAGGCGTACTCGTTGCGGGCGTCCAGGCGGGAACCGAACCCCGCGCGGTGGATGCGATCGCTGCTCGAATCCCCGTCGGCCTCGGTTGGGTGCCGGTCCAGAACCTCGCGGCGACCGACACCGCCGAGCGTCTACCACCGGGTGCGGCGCTCGCAGGCACCAGGGTCTGGGGGCCCCTCCGCGATCGAGTGAAAGAGTGGGAGATCGGCGTCGTGCTCGACGCGACGGGTGACACGCTCTCGGTCGAGCGGGCCTCGGACGGCAAGACCGTGTCGGCACGCCGCAGCGACGTTCGCTTCGGGAGCGTTCGCGTCGGCATGAAGGTGCTCGCGTTGTGCGTGCACACGGTCAGGCTCGAGCCCGCGGTGATCGACGAAGTTGTGCCGACGTCGTCGGGTGAGCCTAGGCTGAAGCTCTCTTGTCTCGACGAGAAAGGCCAAAAAAACGGCGTTTCCCGCGAGATTTTGCTCGGCTCGGTCAGGTCACAGGCCGCATGGATCCCGTCAGGGTCCTAGTTGCGAGAGGCCTAGCTGCGAGAGGCCTAGCTGCGAGAGGCCTAGCTGCGAGAGGCCTAGCTGCGAGAGGCTAGGCCGCCGCTCCGCCGAGGTCGATCACCGGCCAGTGGTACGCGTTCGCGAGCGCCTTCAGTCGTCGATCGGGATTCACCGCTACGGGGTATCCGACGATCGACATCATCGGCACGTCGGAATAGCTATCCGAGAACGCGTAACACTCATCGAGATTGTACCCGCGAGCGCGCGCATGGTCCCGCACGAGCAGGGCCTTGTTCGGACCGGCGACCACCGGGCGGAGCAGTTTTCCCGTTGCCGATAAACCGTTGAACTCAAGCTTGTTGCCGATCACGCTCGTCGCGCCGAGGTAGCGGGCGAGGTGCTGGATAACCACCTCGAGCGCCCCGGAAATCAGGACCACCTCGTGCCCCTTGTCGAGGCACGTGCGGATCAAGTCGCGGGCGCCTGGATACAAGTTTGGCTTGAGTACGCGCTCGAACACGTCGTCCGCGAGGGTGACCAGGCGGTCCTCGCTCATCCCCTCGAACACGGAGAAGAGGACCTCGTTGAAAATGCGGCGGTCCTGCAATTCGCCCATGATCATCATCGGCGCCTTGAGGAGCGCTTTACCGAGCGAACGCGCCACGTGCAGCGGCGTTGGCTGATTGAGGAGGTAGTAAAGCGTGGGCGGGACGAGGTTCGTGGTGACGAGTGTGCCGTCGACGTCGAAATAGCTCGCAGGCATGAGGCCCCGGGACATGGCGCAGGGCCTGCCTCGAGTCAAGCGCGCCCGCCGAGGCCTAGGCCTAAGCGTGGGGACGCGGGTCGCGTAATGAATTACGCAGCCAGCACGCCTTGACTCTCTCGGAGGCCTGCGCGAAAAGACCCGCCCCGTCGTGAGCCATCCTTGCCTTGTCACCCTCGATTCGCGTAGCCAACCGCGCACCCTCTTTTCCGGTGATCGACTGGTTGAGGTCGATCTTCCAACCGGTACGCGCGTGCTTTATTCGAAGCCGCCCATCGAGCCGCTGAAAGATCCCGACGCGGCCATTCGCTACGCGATTCACCACCCGGAGAACAGCGAGCCGCTCTACGCGCTGCTCCGCCCGGGCATGAAGGTGTGCATCGCGATCGACGACATCTCGTTGCCGCTGCCACCGATGCGCCGCCCCGATGTTCGCGAGCGCGTTCTCACCATCGTGCTCGCCTTGCTGGCCGACTACGCCGTCGACGACATCGAAATCATCATCGCCACGAGCGTCCACCGCCGCATGAAGGGCTTCGAAGTGCGGCACGTCGTCGGCGATCGGATCTTCGACAAATTCTGGCCCGACAAGCTTTACAACCACGACGCCGAGGACAAAGACAACATGGTCTTTCTCGGCACCACGGAGCTCGGCGAGGAAGTTGAAATCAACCGCCGCGCCGTCGAGAGCGACCTCGTCATCTACGTGAACTTGAACCTCGTCCCGATGGACGGCGGTCATAAGTCCGTAGCGGTTGGCTTGTGCGGCTACCGCAGCCTGCGAGCGCACCACAATCCGCGCACGATGCGGGATTGCTACTCGTACATGGACCCGGACACGTCCGCGCTCGCGCGCAGCGTCGATCGAATGGGCAAGCTCGTGAACGAGAAGATCAAGGTCTTCACGATCGAGACCGTGGTCAATAACCGCATGTTTGACCGGCCGCTCGAGTTCTTAGCCAAAAACGAGGATGACCTCTCGGCAGCCGAGCGAACGGCGCTCCGCGTATTGCGCTTCACGCTCGACAAGGTGCCTCAGCCTGCGCGCCAGGCCATTTTTCAGCGCGTCCCGTCGCCGTACGGCCTCATTGGGGTGACCGCGGGCGAGACCGTCGCGGTTCACAAGAAGACGCTCCACAAAAACTACGAGCAGTACTGCGTTCCCGTCGAGGGGCAGGCGGACATCCTGATCACGGGGATCCCCTATATTTCGCCGTACAACGTGAACAGTTTCCTGAACCCGCTCCTCGTGCAGGTGATGGCGCTGGGCTACATGTTCAACTTGTACAAGGGCGCTCCGATGGTCAAGCGCGGCGGCACGATGATCGTGCTCCACCCGTGCACCGATCTGTTCGACAACGATCACCACGCGCCATACATCGAGTTCGTCCATCGCCTCTTGCCCGAGACGCGTGACGCGATGGAGCTTCATCGCCGCTACGAGCAGCAGTTCGCGAACAACGCGGCGTACATCGAGATGTACCGTAAGGGGAACGCGTACCACCCCACGCACCCGTTCTTCATGTGGTACTGGGGCGAGGCCGGTCGCCAGCACGTCGGTCGCGTGATCGTCGTAGGGTCCGACAACGAGTACATCCCGAAGCTTCTCGGTTGGGAGACGGCCCGGACGATGGCCGAAGCGCTCCGCATGGCCAAGCTCACCGCGCCGCCGAACCCGGACCTGCTGTGCCTGCACTTGCCGCCGATCGCGATGGCCGACGTCTCCTTGCCCGACGTCTCCTTGCCCAACGAAAAGCTGAAGCCTCCGTCGAATCGTCGCTACTAGCGCGGCGTTTGACCGTAGCCTGAGCATCCGCCTCGATGCTCCGACGTGTCGGGCCGAGTTAGGGCAAAATGAAATACCTCGACGCACTTGGTTTCGCGGCGCTCGCGTCGTGCTTCGCTCTCGCTTGTCAGCCGACCGCGCCTCCGGAGGGCGGAGCAGGCGGAGGAGGCGGCGCGCCGGCGGCCTGTCCCGGTGCCCTCCTCTCCTGCGGTGAGGTCTGCGTCGACGCTCGCTTCGATCTCGAAAACTGCGGCATGTGCGGTACCGCTTGCGCTGCCGGCGAGGTCTGCAGCCAAGGCAAGTGCGGCGTCGAGTGCAGCGGCGGCACCTCCAAATGCGAAGTCCCGGCGAGCCCCGATCCAGGGGCCCCGACGACGGTTCGGTGCGTCGACCTCAACGTCGACTCAGCTCATTGTGGTGGCTGCGGTCTCGTCTGCGGCGCGGGGAACGTATGCTCCGCCGGAAAGTGCGGCAGCTCGTGCGTCGGCGGCACGACCCTATGCGGCAACGTGTGCACGAACACGCTGTTCGATCCGGCCAACTGCGGCATGTGCGGCAACGCCTGCGTGGTTGGCGCGAACACGAAGGTAGGGTGCGCCACGGGAAGCTGCATCACGGCGTGCACCGGGTCCTTCCTCGATTGCAACGACCTCGATAGCGACGGCTGCGAGGTGGCTCCGGTGAGCGACGTGAAAAACTGTGGCGGCTGCAACAAGCCTTGCGCGGCTATCGCGAACGGGACGGTGACCTGCAGCAACGCGGCGTGCGCGGTCCAGACATGCAACGCAACCTTCGGCAACTGCGACAAACTCGTTGGCAACGGCTGTGAGGCGAGCTTGCTCACCGATTCGTTCAATTGCGCGTTCTGCGGCAATGCGTGTGGAGCCGGGAAAAAATGCGCCGGCGGCGTTTGCGTCCAGGCAAGCTTCACGAGCTGCCTCGCGACCCTCCAGGGCAACGGCTCTACCGGCGACGGGCTCTACATGATCGACCCTGACGGCGAGGGCGGCGCCGCAGCTTTCCAGGTGTACTGCGACATGACCAGCGATGGCGGCGGGTACACGCGTTGCTTGGAGTTCGTCAACACCGCCGCGGAGGACGTGAACAACAACACCTGGTTTGACAACTGCGTCGATTGGTCGATGGCCTCGTGGACCGGGACGGACCTCTACGTGAAGCTGAAGGACGCGGACGCCAACGTCGTTTACGCACAAAAAGGCTCGCGAAATGTCGCGTGGATCTACGATCAAATCACCTCGACCACCGGTAACGGCAACCAGTACGACGCATCCAACCACAACCAGCTGGTGACGCTCGCCAACGGCGACAAGCTGATGATCGCCGGCCGGAACTCGAACAACGGCGGGTGCGGCGGTTCGATGGGCAACGGTTACGGGATCGTGATCTACCCGATGAACCCGAACTATTACTCAAACCCGAAGATGTTCGTTTTTCCTTATCGGCAGCAGGTCGGCGGCGCCGCGCCGCGGTCATTCGGCAACTGGTCGGTCAACAGCGAAATTAGCTATTTCGCCGACTCGTTCGACTCGTGCAACGGCGTGAAGCCCTTCATCGGTTCGTTCGACGTCTACGTCCGCTGACGGCAAGTGACTTGGGTGGGCGTGACGCGTTTCGTCAGGCCTCGCGCGCGGTGTTGCCACCATGCAAGCGGGGGTAGTACGCTCTTCGCAAGCATGACGACGCCTTCGAATCGCACCATCATCGGCCGCAAATCTTCGTGGATTGCAGCGGCACTGCTCGCCGGTTCGTGCCTCGTGGCCCGGCCGGCGTCCGCCGATCCGGTGACCGCCACGGGCAAAGGCGTGACCGGAGGTGTGCTCCTCGGTGCCGAGATAGGGATGCTCCCTCTCGGCATCATCGGCGTCGACAAGTGGTGGGCGTACCTGCTCGGCGGTGGCGTCGGCGCGGTCGCCGGCGGCGTTGGCGGCTACTTCGTCGAGACCAAAGTCAGCACGGCCGAGCCGTCGCTGTACATGCTTGCCGGCGGAATGGCGCTCGTCATTCCCACCGTCGTCCTGACGCTGAACGCGACGGCCTACACGCCGGAGGCCGAGGAAGGTGAAATCGCCTCGGATGACAGCTCCTCCGAAGTCAGCGAACCGACTCAGGACTCGCCCACCGATGCGGCCCCGGGTGCTGACGCTCCTCCGGTTGGGCCGACGTCGGAGCCGTCAGGCCCTGCCGCAGCGCCGCCGGCGGCCGCGCCCGCTCCCCAGTCGAAGCGAATGAAGTCCCGACGCCGTCCGCCGATCGCACCGGCGTTGCTCGGGCTCGATTTTTCGGGGCCTTCGTTTGCCATCCGTCCGGGGATCCCGGCCATCGAGGTGCAGTCGCTCTACTCGTCCCGCGAAGTCGCGCAATTTGGCGTGGCTTCAGGGCAGCAGGTGATCATTCCTGCGCTCTCCGGCCGCTTCTAGATGTGTGGGCGCTTCACGCTCACGGTACACAAACTTGGGGACGTCGCCGAGGAGGTCGCGGCCTTCGTCGACGCCGATGACGCGAGCACCTACCGTCCGCGGTTCAACATCGCGCCGACCAGTCGTCATTGGATAGTCCGCCTCGAAGCTGGGCGACGGGAGCTTGTCCCGGCGCATTGGGGGCTCGTCAATAGCTGGGCGAAAGACCGCTCGGTCGGGTCGAAACAGTTCAACGCGCGGGGCGAAACGGTGGCGGTCAAGCCTGCGTTTCGGGCGGCGTTTCGCGCTCGTCGTTGCGTCGTACCGGTCGACGGATTCTACGAGTGGCGGGGTCCGAAAACGGCGCGCTCGCCGGTGTGGTTCCACGCGCCGGACCGTTCGCTCGTGTGGATCGCCGGCCTCTACGAGGCCTGGACCGAACCCGTGACGGGTGAGCTCTTGCCGAGCTTCACGCTGATCACGACGAGCGCCAACGAGCTCGTGGCGCCTATCCATGACCGCATGCCTGTGCTGCTCGATGCAGCGGGCATCGAAGCATGGCTCGACACCTCGGGGCCGCATGCGCGCGATGCCGGAACGCTGCTCGTGCCTGCCCCGAGCAATGCCCTCGCGTTTTTTCCTGTGTCCCGCCGCGTGAACACCGTTCGGGATGACGACGCTGGTCTCCTCGAGCCCGAAGTCGAGGCCTTGAGCCCGCAGCTTGGTCTTCGATTCTCGGGGTGACGCGTGGCTTTAGTGCCTGACGCCGAGAGCACGCTTGGCGTGACGGCCGAGTCCCGCTATGTCCCAGGCATGGCCGAGTCATCGGAGCTGCCGCCAAAAAAAGACATCATGACGGCGCTCCTCGAGGGCTCGAGCGTCTACCTTCACGTCGACCCGCGGCGCGCAGGCGTTGTCGTACCGAAGTGGCTCACGAATCAACCGCAGCTCGTCTTGCAGGTGGGCTTGAGCATGGCGGTGCGCATTCCAGACTTGGAGGTTGGCGACGATGGCGTGAGCTGCACCTTGTCGTTCAACCGCTCGCCGTTCTGGTGCTTCATGCCGTGGACCGCGATCTACGGCCTCGTAGGTGATGATGGCCGCGGGATGATTTGGCCTGAAGACGTCCCGATCGAGCTGTCCCAGCCGCAGCCTGCGCGCATGCGTCCACGCCTTGCCGCGGTTCCCGACGTGGAGCGCGAGCCGACGGCCGACGGCGCCCTCGAGAGTGCGCAGGCAACGGTGCCTTCGGTTCCGACCAAGCCAGCGACCAAGAAGCCTCGCGCGCGCGCTCCTGCGAAACCGAAAGCCGCCAAGCCCGCACGCACGCTTGTGGATGCCGACGGCGTGACTACGACACCCACTCGAAAGGCCGCGGCTCCAAAGGCTCCCGTCCGCGCACCCGCCGTGGCGAAGGCCGAGGTGACCCGGAACGACGACTCCGAGATCCACGAGGATCCAGTGCCGCCGACCCAAGCTACGAAGGGTGGCAAGCGTCCTCTGCCGCCCTATCTTCGCGTCGTGAAGTGACCGCGCGATCGGTCGCGCCATACGATTGCGCCTGGCAGCACGAGCACGGCAAACAGGAGGCAGGCGACCTCACCGAGGACCGCGGCGATCCCCATGCTGCGGACCGCGTAATTGACCGAGCGGACGAGCGCGAGGTAGCCGAACGTCGTCGTCGCGCTGCATAAAATCACGGCTCCGCCTGTCTCACGGACCGCCGCCATCATGCTCCCCGTGCCGTCCTTCAAGTAGCGCTGAACGATGTTCACCGCGTAGTCCACGCCGATGCCAAACGTGACGGGGAGCGCAATGAAGTTCAGGAAGTTGAGCTTCACGTTGGCGAGCGCGAGCGCTCCGGTCATCCACGCGATGCCACCGAGCAGCGACGCCAGCACGATGATGGTTGCTGACCCAAACCGGAAGCACACGGCAACGACGAGCAGCGTCAACACCAGTGACAAGAGCACGAGCCGAGGCACGTCACTTACCAGCGCAGCCCAGATGTCGGCATAGATCACCGCGCGGCCCGACCCGAGGATTGTGCCTTGTCCTCCGGGCAGCTCGGTCTTTCGGTAGGAGTCTGCCCAGCGAAAAAGGTAGTGGGCGTCTTCGACGAGCTCGGTGCTGACGGGTTCGATGTAAACGATGCGCCCGCGCGTGCCGTCGCGCTCCGTGAAGGCGCGAGCCGCGGACTCGGGAAGGTCCGCCATCGCGTAGGGTTTGAGGTCGTCGGGGGGGAGGTACGGAGAGAGCTCACGCAGCTCGTCGGCTCCGATGAGGCCACGTCGTTTGGCGCGCAGGACGCGGTCCTTCAACTCGAGCAAAAGCGGGATCTTTGCGGCCTGCTCGGGAGCGACGAAGTCCTGCAGCGTGTAGACCGCCTTGAATGGCTTGGCGTCGTCCGGCGCGTCGTCGCGGCGTTTTGTAAGCTCGGCCACCAGCAATGGAACCTGTTCTGTTCGGTCGGTGAGGATCGCCATGCCGTCGCTGCCGACGTAATGCGTGATGCCGACCGCGAGTTTGCGCGCGCGCATTTCGGTGGCGCGCTTGCTGGTGTCGCTGCGGAGGTTGTTCAGGTCGTACTCCATCGGGTCATGGATGACCCAGCGCACGGTGGCGAACGTGCCGGCGAGCGTGAGGACCAGGCCGATGGCCGTAGCCATGCGCGGCGCACGTGCGACAAGTGCCGCAAACGGTGCGCCGAAGGGCAGGCCGCCACTCGTCGATTTTGGCAAAAGTCCGCCGAATCCGCCGCGGTCTGGAGCGAGCCCCAGCATGCGATCGGCGACGATGAGGATAGGCGGCAGGAACGCGTAGGTGGCGAGCCAGCAGAGCACCATGCCGACGCCGCCGATGATTCCGAAATCGCGAAACCCCCGAAATTCCGTCGCCATCAGCGAGGCGTAGGAGGCGCTCGCCGCCGCAGCAGCGGTCAAGGTCGGGGCCCAGGTGTCGTGAAGCGCCGCGCGAATGGCGTCATCATTCGAGGTGCCTTTGCGGCGCAGCTCGAGGTAACGGGCCATGTAGATGATGCCCGAGTTGATGCCGTTGCCCGCCACGACGGTGAACAAGAAGCCGGTCGCCAGGTTCAACTGGCCGATTAGAAGCTGGGTCGCGCCGAAGGTCAGGCTTACGCCAATGCTGATCGTGAGCACCATCGCGACGAGCATCCGCAGGCGCAGGAAGTAGAGGAAAACGACGCCGACGATCATCAGCGTGCCGATCAAACCCACCTCGGTCAGGTCATCGTTGATGGCCTTGAACTCAGCGATGGCGGTAACGAGATCGCCCGACATGCTGTAGTGCAGGTCGGGGTGGAAGCGCGTCAGTTGCGCCGCGTCGATAGCCCCGTGGATGCGCGTCAGAGCCTCGCGACCACCTTCGAAATCGGTACCGAGGATGCCTGAGCGAATCGCGACGACGACGACCGTGCCGTCCTCTGATTGGTAATAGCCGTCGGGAAAACTCGGTAATTTGCTGCGACTTTCGTCGTCAACGCCGAAGCGCTTCTTCAGTGCGGCAGCATTGAACTTTCCGCGGATGGCCTGTGTGGCGGCGGCATCGGTCGTCTCGCCGTCATCGTCATCGTCGACGTCGAGCGAGGCTCCGGTCGCTTTGCCGACCTCTTCGTCCCAATCGTCCAGCAAGCCCTGAAGCTTGCTTGTCTCTGCGAAAAGCCCCGCGCGCGGATGCAGAAACTCGAGGGCATCGTGGGGTCCGCTCTCGGCGGCACCGACCCACGGGTGGCCGAGTTTTCGCGCCTCGTCGACAACCGCATCGGCAGCCTTCCGGAGCGCTGCGGTCTCGCCGCCTTCGAGCACGACGAACACCGTTGAGATGCCGGCGGTGCGTGCCTTGACGCGCTCGAGTTCCTGAACGCTCGGCCGCGACGAAGGCAACAGCGCCTCGAAGCCTGGTTGGATACGGAGGCGCAGCGCGAGCACCAACGACGCCATCGTCATGACGAGCGCGATGGCCAGCACGAAACGTGGCCGCGCAAGCTGGAGCTCGGTCACCCGGTCCCAAAAGCGAGCGACAGCCGACGTGGAGTGGGGAGCGGGTTGCGTTGACGTGGGAGGAGTGGACGCGGTAGCCAAGGGACCTCTTCGCGGGGGACTCGGCGGGGTATAGCGCGGAGAGCAGGGGCATGGTCACGATTCCGCGGACCGACCCTTCGCGGCGTCTCTTGTTGCGTTCGTCAGTGGGTGGGGTGCGCGTCGCTTGGTGGCTTGGCGTCGCGCGCGAGGGTGAGGTCGGCGAACTTGTCTTGAAGCATGATGCGCACGGTCATCAGCTGCCCTTCGAGGTCCGTTATCGCGATCGTGCCCTTCTGCAATCGATCACTTATCTCCTGCATTTTTACTGCGAGATTTTGCCGTAGCCTCTCCGATTGCGGCACTTTGCGGAGCGACACGAGCTGAAAATTGAGCTCATCGACGCGGGTGCGAAAGACGGCGAGTTGCTCTTGCGCCGTGCGGATGTTTTCGCTTAGGCGCGTCGCGCCGTTGTGGGCCTCGACCACTTCAGTGAGCTTCTTTTTCAGCTCGGCATCGACCGAGCGGCTCGAGAGAAAGATGCCGATGTCCCGAATCCCGATGTCGGTACGAATGTCGACGGTCTTCAAGAGCGGACTCGACTCCTCGATCACGAGCTCGACCGCCGCGCCACCGGCTACCGACACGGGAAATAAATTCGCCCCGCCAAGTCGCTCGACCTTGGTGCCTTCGGGGAGGGCGAGCTTGAAGCCAGGGGCGACCTGGTGCCGGATGAACACCTCGGCGGGCTCGCGTCCGCGATTGGCGATGCTGAGCTTGGTGCGGCGAATGCGTCGCGTCTCCGTGGTCGCGACGCCGCGCTGCACGCTGACGAGGCGGTCGATCTCCTCGCGGTTATCGATCGACGTCTCGACGACGATGCTGCGATCGAGCGCGAACGGAATGAAAGCGATGCTCTTCGGCAAGATGGCCTCGCTCAAGCCTTCCCCAAGAAACTGGCCATCGGCGTAGACCGTGAACGGCCCGCCATCGAGCGTGTACTCCGTGGGATTGCCCATGCGCACCGCATTGAAGGCGAAGGTCTTCGAGCCGCGCTCCGAGATGGGGTCGTAGAAGTAGACCCGACGCGCGTCGGTCGCGCTGTTGAGAATGCTCACCATCGCGGAGTGCTCTGCGGCAATGCTCATCGGCTTGTCTGAAACGAACCGCGCGTACCCCGCCGGCTGCGTATCCTTGGGTGCGAGGGCTCGTTCCCCGCGCGCTTGGGTTGGGGCCATAGGCTCGTCACTCGTGAGGAGACTCACGGCCGAGGTCGAGTGGAGCTTGCCCGTAGCGACGACGTCGATGCGTTCGGCTTCGATGCCGTTCGCAAGGAGTTGATCGCGCACCGTGTTCGCGCGGGCGAGCGACGCCTGCTGTGGATCGTGGTCCCCGGACTGAGCGTAGCCCTCGACGCGAATGCGCTGCTTGCCACCTTTGACGTCCTCGGCAAGCTTGCCGAGATCCGGACGCGGTACTCGGCCTTGCCGGGACCCGCCGCCTTTCAGGACGCTTGCGCTCTGCGCTTCGAAGGCGACATTGTCAGACTTGCCGCCAGCGAGGGCGCTCAAGTCGTCCGCGCTGAGATTGCCGAGCACGCGCACTTTCTTGTCAGCGACGGCGTAAGGGGTTCCACCGGTCGGTGGTGCTAGCGCAAGCTCGCCCCCGCCGCCCAGGGTCTCGCGCTCAACGAGCCGCACACTGTGCAAATCATAACGAAAAGACAGGGCTGACGTCGATCCGACGCCGATCTTTACCTCATCCCAGTTCTCACCTGAGACGTTGTCGATCACGGCCCACCCAAGGAGCTTTGCTTTGCCGTCGTCGCTCAGCACAACCCGGTAGCTCGGTTTCCAGGCCGGGCTCTCGGTGACGTAGGTGATGCGCAGTTTGCCCGTGTGCGCGGGAAGCGCGATGGTCATGTTCAAGTAGCCCCCGTCTCGGGCGAGCGTCGGATAGCTGAGCGGGAGCGCCTTGCCAGTGGCTTCATCGGTGATCGTAAGAGACTTCAAGAAGTCATCGACGCGCTCGGTCGGAACGCGCAGCGTGATGGCTTCCTTGCCGCGCTCCGCGTAGCGCTCGAAGTAGGCGACGCCATTGCGGTAGATGATGACGTTGCCGAGCTGGGTGCCGTCGGCGACGATGGGCTTCGGACCACACCCCGTTGCGAGCGCGAGAAAGCCTGCTGCGAGGCCGTTGGACAACATGCGGCTCATGGTTTTACTCCGAGTTTGCGAGTGGCCGAGTGGTCGCTGCCGTCGAGGGTGAGCTCGGCGACGGCGTCTTGAAGCTCGATGCGGGCGGTCATCCGTTTTCCGTCGAGCTCGGCGCGCTCGAGCGTGGCCTTCTGCAATTTGTCGCTAATTTCCTGCATGCGGTCCGAGAGATGGTGGCGGAGGCGCTCGCCTTGCGGCAGCTTGCGCAGCGTAAAGAGCTGGACGTTGATCTCATCGACGCGGGTGCGAAAGACGCGCATCTGGTCATCGAGAAGTTCAATGTGTTGTTGAAGGTTCGCCGACTGCTCGTGCTGCGAAACGATGCGAGCGAGCCCGGCTGCGAGGTTCGGCTGCCCCTGACTTTTTCGAAGGAAGAGGCGCAGCTCACCCATCCCGGCGTCGCCGCCGAGGTCGATCGATTTGCGAATCGGCGTCGTCTCTTCGATGTCGAGCGTGAGCGACGCGAGCGCGGGCACCGTGACCTTCAACAGCTCTGCGCCCGCGAGCTTCTCGGTCTTGTGGTCACCGATGAGTTTGTAGCCCTCCGCTACGCGGTGTCGAACGTAGACCGTGGCGTCGGTGCCCCCGCGATTCGTCAGGATGAGCTTGGTGGTGCGCAGACGGCGCGCCTCGCACCTGACGATGCCGCGCGTCGCGGTGACGAGCTTCTCTATCTCCTCGTGGGAGCCAAGCTCGGTCTCGACCAGGATGTTTCGGTCGAGTGCGTACGGAATGAACGCCGTGCCGTGAGGCAGGAGAGCCTCGCTCAACCCTTCGCCGAGGAACTGACCTTGGCTGTAGATGGTGAACGGTCCCGAGTCGAGCATGTAGCCGCTCGGGTTCTGCAGCCGCACCGCGTTGAAGGCGAAATCCTTGCTGCCGCGCTCGGAGATGGGATCGTAGTAGTAGACGCGCTCGGCGGCCGCCTCGGACTGAAGAATGCTGACCAGCGCGGAGTGGTTGCTCTCGATCGTCAGCGATTCGGATGAGACGAAGTGCGCTTGTCCAAGGGGTTCGCCGACCGGCTCCGTCGTTGGCGTGCCAGGTCCGGTCTCGCTCGGCTCCGCGGCGTCCTCGCTGACCGCGACCTTCACGGGTTCCTCGCTGACTTCGTTCAGGCCGACGGCGTCGATGCGGCCGGCCGGTACGCCTTCGGCGATCAACCGATTGCGGACGCGATTGGCCCGATCGAGCGCAAATTGCTCGGGATCCGCGTCTCCCTTCTGCGCGTAGCCTTCCACGCGCAGCCGCTGGTTGCCTTTCAGCATCGAGGCGGTCATTCGGGCAAGCTGATGCGCGCGTGAGCTCGCGACGCTGCGGTCGCTCGCCGTGTTCTCGCGGTTCTCGTCCCCGGCCTTGAAAGCTCCTGCCGCTGCGCGAGGCGGCGTGGGTCGTGGTTCGGTGCCCTTCATGCTCGCCTTGGGCTTCGCGCGTGAGACGGTCGTGGCGTCTGCGAATCCGTCGCCGTCGACGTTGTTCTTTTCCCTGCCGTGGTACTCGTCGTCATCGAGCTTCGCGAGCTCTTCGGCGGCGGCTTGCGCGGCCGAGCCGAGATCTTTCGGAGCCGCGAAAGGCGAGCCCCCCGTAGGAGGTGCGAGGGCGAGCAAGTCTTGCGACACGAGCATCGCTCGCTCGACGATGCGTACGCTGTGAAGGTCGTAACGAAACGAGAGCGCCGAGGTTGAGCCGACGCCTACGCGAACATCTTTCCAATCTTCGCCCGAGACGTTGTCGACGATGGCCCAGCCTTGCAGGCGTCCTTTGCCAACGTCATCGACCACGAGGCGATAACTCGGTTTCCACGAAGGGCTCTCCGTCACGTACGTGATGCGCAAGCCGGCGCTGTGCTCCGGAAGGCCGATCACCATCTCCACGGAGTCGGCGCCTGGCTTCAACGTCGGATACGAGACGGGCAGCGCTTCTCCGGTGCGTTCATCCACGATCGACAGCGATTTAAGGAAATCATCGACGCGCTCGCTCGGGACGCGCAGCTTGAGCTCACGTTCCGAAGGACCCGCGTGGCGCTCAAAGTACGCGACGCCGTTACGGTAGATGACGACCTTGCCCAGGGTGGCCTTCGTCACGATCGGCGGCGGGGTAAGCCCAGCGGCGCATCCGAGTGGACCGAGTGAGCATGCGAGCAGGAGCCCGAGGGACGTGCGGCTTCGCGGACGGCGTTCTCGTGCAATGGTGGGTGTGGCAGACATAGGACCCTTTCACGTATCGGTCGAACCGCGCGGCGGCGTGCCCGGCCGCGAACAACGCAGCCAACGCTCGAAGGCTTACACTCGGCGAGCGCCGCGCGGCAAGACACGGGACTCCGCGCGGAAAGTGGAAGTCGGGGACGCGGCTACGGCGGGTAACTCTACGCGCGGCCTCCCGTTTCAAAGTCGACGCGAGTAGACTGCGACGCGATGAGCGATCCCCAACGATTTTCGGAGTTTTCGGGCGGGCACCTGCGCTTTGGAGTGAGCATCGGGCTCGCGGCGCTGCTCGGTGCGGCGCTGCTCGGTGGCGCGTGTAGCGGCGAGGACGCGAGTGCCGACGGAAGTGGTGGAGACGGCGGGGCTTCCTGGTCGGCATCGAGCGTTGTGACCGGGGCCGGCGGCGGTTCGGTGACGGGTAGCTCGGACGCCACGGTGACGAGCTCCGGTCAGGGTGGCGCGAGCACGTCGGTAACGAGCGCAAGTGGGGGCGGCATGCCAACCGGGCGTGCGCTGCTCCTCGCGGGAGGCGCGCAGTTGCTCGTCGGTGCGAGCTTCGATGGCGCCACGTGGGAGACGACAACGTTGCCCGGCGCAACGGATCGAGGGTTGAGTCTCGCGTTCGTCACCAAGACGCTCGCGGTCGGCGTTCACCGCGATCCCGCTGTGGGTGCGTTGACCTTCGAGACCTACGACGCGACGTGGGCTGCGCCCGCTCCCGTTGGGCCGAACGTGACGACGCAAAATGCGCCCGCGTTGACGGCGCGTGGAGCCGCCGCGGAGGTGGTCTTTCACGGTGATGATTTCAAGTTCTACTTCGCGAGCTATAGCGGCACCTGGTCGCCGACGTCGGAGCCCGTGAAGCCCTCGATGCAGGACCAATCCTTCGGTCAGGCGCCCGGAGCGCTCGCGGCTTCAGGGGAGGAGCTCATCTTCGCGTTCGCTGGCTCCGACGGCGCGCTCTACGAGCAATCGCACACGTCGAGCGGGTGGCAGCCCGCAAGCCAGCATGCGGGGACGTCGGTTACCGGGACACCCGCCCTTGTCGCCCTCGCGTCCGGACCTGAGCTTTTGCTCGTTTATCTTAGCGCAGCAGATAAAAAGCTGATGTTTGCGACGCGCTCTGCCGGTACCTGGACCGCTCCCGCGGTGCTCGAGTCGAACTCGTTCTCGGCGGAGCCTCCTGCGCTCGTCGCGCTTCCGACCGGTGAGGCCATCACCGTCTTTCGCGGCCTCGATGGCAAACCGTACGTGGCGCGTTTTCAGCTCGGGATGAACCCTCCGTGGACGGCGCCGAAACCACTCGCGATGGCCAACCCGGACGTCACCCACACGCCATCGATCGCGGTTGGCGTAGACGGCCATGAAGCCGAACTTGCGTACGTTGCGACCGACGGCAATGCGTACCACACGAGCCTCGACGGGGGAGCATGGAGCGCGGCCGCTTTCATCGCGGGGCCCGGCTTGTCGCACGTCGCGATCGCCACCCCGCCGTGAGAAGCGCCAGTGTATCGTCGGCCGATGCGCACCGTCTTCGTCTTCGCGCTCGGCGTGGTTTTTGGCTGCAGCACGCCCGAGAGTCCTGACGGCGGCTCAGAAGCGACGGTCCGCACCTCGCCGCTCGCCGAGTTTCTTCCGACACCGACAGGCGCGTGTCCTACGTTGGCGGACGGCTACGTGACGTTCGCGCCGCTCGGGATAGCTCCGCGGCGGGTGCGGCTCTGGCTCGATCCGGCGGTGGCAACACCGGGGCCGCTCATCTTCTATTGGCACGGCACCGGCAGCAAACCGGAAGAAGCGCCTTACGGGCTTGGCGAGCCAACCGTCGATGCGGTGAAGGCGGCTGGAGGCATGGTCGCCGCGCCCGAACACGATGTGAAAGCCGCGCAATTTCCCTGGTATTTGACGATGGGGGCCGGTCGCGAGGATGACCTACTCGTCGCGGATGAAGTGCTCGCGTGTGCCCGAGAACAACGCGGAGTCGACGAGCGACGCATTCATGTGGCGGGCATGAGCGCCGGAGGATTGCAGACCGTCCAGATGGCGTATCGGCGTTCGGGCTACGTCGCGAGTGTCGTGCCTTTTTCCGGTGGGCTCTTGGGCTACCCGGACGACCAAGACCCGGAGAACCGGTTCTCGGCGATGATTTTTTACGGAGGCACGAAGGACCAGGTGATCGTCAACTTTCAGACGCTGAGCCTCGCGCTTCACGATGAACTCAAGGCGACGGGGCGCTTCTCATTGATGTGCAATCACGGGCTCGGTCACAAGATCCCGCTGTCTGCGCGCCCCTTCGTTTGGCAGTTCCTGCGAGACCATCCGTTTGGCACCTCGCCATCGCCTTACGCCGATGCTCTTCCCGCGGACGCACCGGATTACTGCGCCCTCGATTGAGCGAGCGCGCTCGAGCTAGAAGGCGGTGCGGAGGCTCGCGGCCCACGTCTGCGTCGCGGGTACTTGGGAGCCGACGATGACGCGCTGGTAGGTGGCTTCGAGCGACACGTGCTCGGTGAGCTTGACGTAGGGCATCACGGCGACCGCAACGCTCGTCGTTTGGATGCGCTCGCCTACCGCGGCATCGGGGGCAGCGGCGCCATACGCGACCGCGTAGGGCTCGTTGCGGTAGGCGTTCAAGTCAGCCTCGATGTGTGGCCCGACCGCGAGACCCACGGGCCAGGGCAGCAGCCAGCGCGCCGACTCCAGCCGCACGAGGTTCGTGAGTTGAAGTTGGGCGTTGCTCTGGCGTGCGCCGTCGTACGCGCCGGAGCCGATGACGAACCTGGCGCGGTAGCGTAGGTGTAGCAGCTCCTTTGGCTCGGTGAGAGCGACGTCGAGCGTGCTCCCGGCGCCGACGAGGTTGACGTGGAGCGTCGAGAACTTCGCGAGGTCGAGCTGCAGGGGAAGGGCCGCTTGAATGAAGAGGCCGAACGCGTAGCGCGATCCTTTCAGCAAGTTGGCGGACACGAGCGCACGCACGAGGCCGCCGCGGTCACGGTTGTGGAAGACGAACCCGCGCGGCAAGACGTCCGTCGCCGATTCCACGCGTTCTGACGCGGATTGAAAGATGCCGCCGTCGACGCGTGCGTAGCAATCGTGGAGTGGTCCAAGCGAGCCCACGGCGTAGCCCGCTCCGATGCTGACGAAGTTCGTGTCGGCCGGTTGCCACGTCGACTCGCGTGCACTCGGTTGCGCGGTCCCGAGCGCGGCGACAATCGAGCTGTCGAAGTCGATCTCGCCTTCGCGGCCGCCGATGGTCGGAAAGCTCGCGGGGTCCGCCGTGGCCGGTCGGCTGATGGCCGCGCAGGCCGTGAAAAGCAGGACGGCGGCAAAAAGCGAAGCGCGGCTCATCGAACGTCCATCGTCTAAAATCGAACCGCCGAGCCAGCATTCTCGGTCCGGCTCCCCGGGTGCGAGTTTATCATGCCCGCTGCGCGTTGCGGCTCGCGCAGTCTTCTCATGGCCCACGTACCGACCTCGACTCGCAAAGCGGACCCAGCCGTCGCGCGCTCGGCATCTCGCATTCATTACACGAACGCGGCGAACGAAGGCGCCGTGCGGCGTCGGCTGCTCGTGGCGGGGGTGTCGGTGTTGCTCGTCGTGGCCTTAGGGGCGCTCGGCTTTCACGCGGTGGGCGGCGGAGCGTGGCGCTGGCGCGATTGCTTGTACATGGTGCTCATCACCATCACGACCGTAGGCTACGCCGAGGTGTTGCCGCTCGAGACGGTGGCGCACGGCCGAGAGGTCGCGATGTGCGTGATGCTCGGCGGCATGGGCGTGAGCTTCTATTTTCTCTCGGCGTTGACGGCATTCATCATCGAGGGTGACCTCCGCGAGGCCCTCTGGAGGCGAAAAATGCAGAAGCGGCTCTCGGCTATGAAGGGTCACGTTGTGGTGTGCGGCGGCGGGCGAACGGGGACGGAGGTGGTGGCCGAGTTGCTTCGCGAAGGGCGCGAGGTCGTCGTCATTGAACGCGACGCGGGCGCGCTTGAACACCTGATGCGGACGAACGGCGAGGCTGTCGTCGGCATCGCGGGTGATGCCACCGAAGACGGCGTGCTCGAAGAAGCGGGCGTGCTCGTCGCGTCCGGCCTCATCACGACCCTTGAACTCGACCAAGACAATTTGTTCGTCGCGCTCACGGCTCGAGGGCTGAACGCGACGTTGCGGATCGTCAGTCGCTCGACCGAGCGGGCCACCGGCAGGCTCCTCAAAGCGGGCGCGAACGTCGTCATCAACCCGACGCGCATCGGCGGGCGGCGCATGGCACATGAACTCGTGCGGCCGAATGTCGTGGGGTTCCTGGACTTCATGGCGCGCGATCTCGCGCAGAGTCTCAACATCGAGCAAGTGCACGTTTCGGCGGCGAGTCCGCTCGTGGGATGCAAGCTCTCGGAGTCACGGATCCGCGATGAATCGAACGCGCTCGTGCTCGCCGTCGCCCACGACGGGGAGCAGACGTACAACCCGCCTCCGCAGTTTATCCTGAGGGCGGGTATGACGCTGATCGCGCTCGGCGAGCGTGACCAGCTCGAGCGCCTGGCTCGTTATGCTCGCGGTGAGCGGGCCTGACCCTTCGCTGCGCCGCGGGCCTGCGTAAGTCAGGGCCTGCACCGCGCGACGAGGCCGCGTTCGGTGTCGCTCATTCGTATGGATCGTCGGACGGCACGGCCTTCGCTGGCTTCGCGGCCTTGGCTGGCTTCGCTGGCTTCGCTGGCTTCGCTGGCTTCGCTGGCTTCGCGGCCTTCGCCGGCGGGGCGGCGTCACCGCTGTCGTAGGGGTCGTCGACCGAGGGCTCGGCGGTGGACGAGTGCGCGGCGCCTTTCGGCCCGTGCCCGGTTCCGTGAGGCGCCCCATGGGCTGCCGCGTGGCCCTGAGTCACCGTGTGTTCGGGCTCCGGCTCGCGCGCGATGCGATCCGCTTCGGTGCACGCTTCTTCGAGCCGTCGCTCACACGCCATTTTCAGCAGCTTGAGCGCAAGAGCGCGATTCCTACGCACGCCACGGCCGCTCTCCGACGCGAGGCCGAGCCTCATGCAGCCGAGTCGGTCCTTCTCTTGGCACGCGAAGCGATAGAGATCGAGCGCGTATTCGAGACGCCGCGGTACACCTTGCCCCTGCTCGTAGAGATTACCGAGGCGCGCGCATGCGGCGGGTTCACCGTCGGCGAGGCAGCTCGATTTATAAAGCTCGACTGCGCGCTTGAGGTCTCGGTCAACACCGCGGCCTTCTTCGTAAGCCGCGCCGAGCTCACTGCAACCGCGCGGATCGGCTTTCGCGCATGCGTTTCGGAAGAGCTCCGCTGCCTTTGCGTCGTCGCGTTCGACGGCGCGTCCTTCGACCATCAATACGCCGAGGCCGCTGCAGCCACGCGGGTCGCCGCCTTCACACGCTTTGCGAAAGTACCTCGCAGCGCGGTCATCGTTCTGCGTGACCCTGAGTCCATTCTCGAAGAGCTTGCCGAGCTGCGCGCAGGCGATAAGCGCCCCACCGTCGCACCCCCGGGTCAGGTCTTCCGGCGACGCCGTGGGGATCCCTTGGGGATGGCGCTTCGGTAGAGGTGGTCCACGCCGCACGGCTTCGGCGCCGACGTGCTCGTTCACGGGCGCAGCCGCGTGGGCATCGTGGCCCTTCGCTGCGTGAGCGTCTTCGCCTTTGGCGGCGTGGGCATCGTGGCCCTTCGCTGCGTGAGCGTCTTCGCCTTTGGCGGCGTGGGCATCGTGGCCCTTCGCTGCGTGAGCGTCTTCGCCTTTGGCGGCGTGGCCCTTCGCTGCGTGAGCGTCTTCGCCTTTGGCGGCGTGGGCATCGTGGCCTTTCGCTGCGTGAGCGTCTTCGCCTTTGGCGGTAGGGGCATCGTGTGCACCTGCGCGACGCGCCTCGGCGCAGCCTACGAGGTCCCCCCGCTCGCATGCGCCGAGGCGCAGCTGTTTGGCTTTGCCACTGGGTTCGGCCGCGTAGATAGCCGAGAGCCGGTCGCAGCTATTCGAGTCGCCGTTGTCGCAGGCGCGTTGGCAGCCTTCGACGTCACCCGACTTGCACGGATCGCCTCCGGCTTCCGGCGCGTGTCCACTCGTGTCAGCCGCGGCGCCGTGTTCGTCGGCATCCGCACCGTGCGCAGAGCCTTGCTCGTCGTGGTCTTTGGCGGGGTGCGCGGACGCGTGCCCTTTCGCCGCGTGCCCGTCGTCGTGCTTGGCGTCGTCCCCGTGCCCTTTGGGCGTGTGGGCGTCGTCTTTGTGCGCCGAACTCGACGCGTGTGCGCCGCCCGCCGCCGACTCGGCCTTGTCGCAGCCGAAGCACATCAACGCGAGCAGAAACGCATGACCCTTCATCCGGTGCACGCTGCCGAGTAAGTCGCCATAGGTCAATAACCCCCGAAAAAATCGACACAAAAACGCAAACGCCGGTCTGCGTGAAGCAAGCCGGCGTCTGCGAGGCAGCCCGAGGTGCCAGGCGTCAGCGCCTGACACCACCCGGCTTCGGCGCGCCTGCGCCAGCCGACTTCTTGTCGCCCGAATGACCGTGGTAGGTGCGCGTAGGCGCAAACTCCCCCAGCTTGTGGCCGACCATGTTCTCCGTGACGAACACCGGGACGAATTTACGCCCGTTGTGCACCGCAAAGGTGAGGCCGATGGCGTCTGGTATGATCGTCGAGCGTCGCGACCACGTGCGAATCGCCTTCTTGTCGCCCGACTCTCGAGCCTTGTTGATCTTATCGACCAGGTGCCCGTCGATGAACGGACCCTTCTTGATACTACGCGGCATGTCTGAATTCCTCTAACCGTTCTTACGGCTCAGCTCTTGTTGCGACGACGGACGATCATCGCATCGGTTCGCTTGTTGTTGCGTGTCTTCTTGCCCTTGGCGAGCTGACCCCACGGTGAACAAGGATGGCGACCGCCGGACGTACGGCCTTCGCCGCCGCCCATTGGATGATCGACCGGGTTCATGGCGACGCCGCGGTTATGCGGACGCTTGCCGAGCCAGCGTTTACGACCGGCTTTGCCGAGCGTCAGGTTGGCGTGATCGGTGTTCGATACCTGGCCAACGGTGGCGCGGCAGTCGAGGTGGATCTTGCGGATTTCTCCGCTCGGAAGGCGAACCTGGGCGTAGTCGCCGTCCTTCGCCATGAGCTGCGCCGAGTTGCCCGCCGAACGCACCATCTGCCCGCCTTTGCCCTTGCGGAGCTCGAGGTTGTGGATGGAGGTGCCGGTCGGGATGTTGCGCAAGCGAAGGCTGTTGCCCGGCTTGATGTCTGCCTTGATGCTCGCGACGATTTCCGTGCCCACCAGGAGGCCGTCCGGCGCGAGGATGTAACTCTTCTCGCCGTCTGCGTAATGGAGAAGCGCGATGCGAGCCGTCCGGTTAGGGTCGTACTCGATCGTCGCGACCTTGGCCGGCACACCGATCTTGGTGCGGCGGAAGTCGATCACGCGGAAGCGGCGCTTGTGGCCACCGCCACGGAAGCGGCTCGTGATGCGCCCGTTGTTGTTGCGACCGCCGGTCGAGGTCTTCTTCTCGAGCAGCGTGCGCTCCGGCTTGTCCGTCGTGATCTCGCTGAAATCGCTGACGGTGTAGTACCGGCGCGAGGGCGAGGTCGGCTTGAATTTCTTGATGCCCATGGTTCTACTCGGTAGCCTCGGTCTTCTCCGCGAAGAAGGCGATTGAAGCGCCCGCCTCGAGAGTGACGATGGCCTTCTTCCAGTTGTGGAGCTTGCCGTGGCCGCGGCCCATGCGACGGTATTTGCCGCGCTGGATCAGCGTGTTCACCGAAGCGACTTTGACCCCGAAGAGGTGCTCGATGGCACTCTTGATCTGGATCTTGTTCGCGGCCTCAGCGACCTCGAACGTGTATTGGTTCGACGTTTCGCGAAGTCGCGAAGTCTTTTCCGTGAGCAGGATCGGGCGCTTAACGATTTGTTCTGCGTGCATGGCTCGGTTACTCCTTCTCCGCGAAGCGGCTCTGGATCGCTAGCGCTGCGTCGCGCGTGACGATCAGGTGCTTGTGCCTGAGGAGGTCGTACACGTTGACGCCTTCGGGAGGCAGCAACTGCTTGCCCTTGATGTTCTGGATCGAGAGCTCGAGGTTCTTGTTGCCGACCTTGTCGACGACGAGCGCCTTACCGACGATCTGAAGGGTCCCGAGCGTCTGCGCGAGAGCCTTCGTTTTCACATCGGTGAGCTGGAAGTTCTCCACGACGAGGAGACGGTCCTCTTTCGCAAAGAGCGAGAGGGCGCATTTCAGCGCACCCATGCGAACTTTGCGCGGCGGACGGTAACCGTAGTCACGGGGCTGCAGCTCGTGTGCATGACCGCCGCCGACGCGATGGGGGGCACGCTTGCCACCCTGACGTGCGGCGCCAGTGCCCTTCTGCTTGAAGAGCTTTTGACCGGTGCCGGCGACTGCCGAGCGTTCTTTGGTCGCTTGCGTGCCCTGGCGACGCGATGCGCGCTGAGCCGTCACGACCTCGTGCAGAAGGTGTTGCTTCACCTCTGCACCCCAAACCGCGTCGTCGAGTTCGATGTCGCCGACGGGCTCTCTCTTCAGGTTATAGACCTTGAATTTCATGGTTCAGCCCTCAGGTCTTGATCTCGACGTCCACGCCGGACGACAGGTCGAGCTTCATCAGCGCATCCAACGTTTGCTGGGT
Source organism: Polyangiaceae bacterium (assembly GCA_947475525.1). Taxonomy (GTDB): domain Bacteria; phylum Myxococcota_A; class Polyangia; order Polyangiales; family Polyangiaceae; genus SYFR01. The sequence continues at coordinate 102,842 of CANJMI010000021.1, forward strand.
CGGCTCGATGATGTCGAGCAGGCGCTTGTGCGTGCGAATCTCGAACTGCTCGCGCGACTTTTTGTCGACGTGCGGTCCGCGAAGCACAGTGTAACGACGCAATTCGGTCGGCAGCGGCACAGGGCCGGCCACACGGGCGCCGGTCCTCTTTGCGGTCTCGACGATGTCGTTGGTCGACTTGTCGAGCAGCTGGTGATCGAACGCGCGCAGGCGAATACGAATCTTCGTTGAATCCATAGCGTTCCTCAGAGAAGGATCTTGGTGACGACGCCCGCGCCGACGGTCTTGCCGCCCTCGCGGATTGCGAAGCGCATCTGCTCTTCGAGAGCAACAGGCGCGATGAGCTCGATGTTCATGGTGATGTTGTCACCGGGCATGACCATCTTGATGCCTTCGGGCAACCTGCACGACCCCGTCACGTCCGTTGTGCGGAGGTAGAACTGGGGGCGGTAGTTGTCGAAGAACGGGGTGTGGCGGCCGCCCTCTTCCTTGCGGAGGACGTAAACTTCGCCCTCGAAC
>CANJMI010000022.1 GCA_947475525.1 Polyangiaceae bacterium
AAGCTCAAGGTCGTCGACATCGTCACCGAGAAGGCGAGCATGGTGAAGACGTTCCGCTCGCAGTTCTTGAAGGTCTTGAACAAAGACGGCTTCGAGGCGCTCACGGCCAAAATGCAGAAGAAGCTCGATAAGCTGAACAAGAAGAAGAGCTGAAACTTCACGCGGTGGGCGCGCGGTTGCTACGCTGCAAGCCGTGGCCCGTCTCGACACAGCGAACGCAGTCCGGGCTCCGTCCGCCCTGCGACGTCGTACGGAAAAAGGGGGGGCGGAGGCGGGAGACGGCGATGACGGCCGACCCCGCTTTCGCCTCGTGGTTACCCGCGGCAAGTTGGGCGTCGAGCTCGAGCAGCCATTCGCGCTTGGAGCATTGACGGTAACCGAGCTCTCGCTGTCGCTACCGAATGCGCGTTTCCCGGTCGACCTCTCGGGTGGCCTTGGTGCGTTTCGCCATCGACGTGGCGAGCTCGAGACGATCGCCGTGGAGCTCCGTGCGGCGGGCGACCTCTGGACCCGCCAGCTGCGCGGCTTGTTTGGCGATGAGCGTCCTGAGGTGCTGTTCGCTCCGACGTCGGACGGGTGGCTCGTCGGCATGCGCGCCGGCGCGGCGGCGCTCGCATTCGAAGTCGTGGTGGTCGCGGCCGACGACGACCTGAGGCTCATCCCGATCGAGGCACGCGGACTCGGCCTGGCTGCGACCCCGCACGCGGTGGCGCTCGCGGCGCTCGCGGAGGCAACAAAACCGTTCGGTAAGCGCATTGGCGGTACCGTCGTCATCGAGCGGGCGGCTCGCTTGATCGCGCAGGAGCTCATGCCCATTGCGGGGATGCGCGCGCCAAGCACCGAGCGCGTGCGCTGGTCGGCGCCCGTGCCGCGGGTCGGTGCGCTCGCGATGTCGGCGACGAGTGACGTGGCGGCCGCGCCGAGCGAACGAGCGATACGCGCCGTCGAGGTCGCGGCTCTTGCGGCAGACGCCGACGATGCCCTTGCCCGCGGGAACATCGAGAATGCCCGCCGGCATTACCTCGAAGCGATCGAGCGCGCGCCCCGTCACCCCGAGCTGTCGCGCCGGCTCGCAGAACTCGACCGCTCACAGGGGCGCGCCGAAGTGGCGCTGGGTGTGCTCGCCGATCTCGGCCCCGTGGGTGACGTCGACGTTCTCTCCGCCGAGCTCTTCGCGCTGGTCGGTGACAACGATGCGGCACGCGCGGCCTACGAGCGCGCAGCCGAAACAGAGGCCTACGGCGCGGTGGCGGCCGCCGCGTGGGAGAGGCTAGGGGCTCTCATGGACGGACCCTCCCGCCTCGGGGCGCTTGACCGCGCGGTGGCCCGCTGCCCGAGCTGGGCCGAGCTGCGGTGGAAGCGTTTCGACGCACGTTTGGCAGTCGGCGCGCTCGACCTCGGGCTCGCCGATGCGTTCGAACTCGAGGCTGCCGCACGCGGCGCGGACCGTCGTCATGCCATCGCTCAGCGCGTCGCGGAGACCTTGTTGCGGGAGCGCCATCTCGAGCCCGCGGCGGTGTGGTTCGAGCGGGCGTTGCGCTACCGACCCGATGGCGCGGAAACGCTCGCCGGGCTCGCTCGAGCTCTCGGGACGTTGGGTCAAGGGCGGCGGGCGCTCGAGTTGCACGTGCGCGCGGTCGGTGTAGCGAAGAAGTCGCAGGGGGCGATGGCGCATCCGAACCCGAGCCTCGTCATCGGTCTCGCGTGCGCGTTGGTCGCGTACGCCGACGACCGCCCCGCGGCGATCGCGCATGTGCGGTCGCTGCCGGCGCTCCTCAACGAGTCGTTCGAGGCTCGCCTGCTCGAGGGGAGGTGGCGCGCCGAACTCGGGGATCTTGCAGGCGCCAGTGAGGCCTTTGCGCGACTCGGCGACGAGGCGGAGCGAGCGCTCGGCGCCCTGTGTGACGTGCCCGATGAGCATGGCGTCCCGTCCGGTCCGGACCGTTTTGGGCATGCCCGTCGCGATGTGGCGGCAGCGCTCGCGACTCACCTCGAAGAGGCGGCGCGCTTCGAAGAGTTCGAGCGTGCCGACAGCCTCGCCGCCAAGCGGTTTCTCGGTTTCGCGCTGCGCCTCGCACCGCGCAGGGGCTCTATCCAGGCGGCCTTCCGTCGCGTCGCAGCAGGCACCACATTGCCAATAAAATCGCTGGGATCCGATACGCATGAAGTTGACTCCAGTGCAACGGCGCACGTGGTCGCGAGCACGCCGGAGCTCGAACTTTCGCCCGACTACGATCCCGCAGATGACGAGCTGAAAGCCGAGCAACTGTCCGACAAGCTGCGGGGTGATCCGAGCGACGCGGCTGTCGTGTTCGCACTCGCCGACGTGCTCGAACGGCTTGGTCGCGAACATGACTTGCTGGCGCTCTTATCGGCCCGCATCGAGGAGGAGGGCGAGCCTATTCGCAGCCAGCTTGTGCCCAGGCGGCGGGCGGCCCTCGAGCGGCTGCGTGTGGCGGCGCTCGCCGAAGGGCGCGACGGCGAGGTCGACCTCTACGAGCTTCTACTCAGCCGCGACTGAGGCCCGACTGAGGCGCATAAACCAGGGTCGCCGAGGTCGGCCGGCCTCTCCGAAAGCTCGCCCCACGCCGCGTTCTCGTGTTAGCCCGTCACCACGATTGCCATGTCGCAGCTCGGCTCGAACGCACCCTCGTCTCCCTCCACTCGCCGGCCGATCGTCGTCCAAAAATACGGCGGCTCGTCCGTCGCGGATGTCGAGCGCCTCGGCCGTGTCGCCGACCGCATCGTCGCCACGCGGCGGGCGGGCAATGACGTCGTTGCGGTCGTCAGCGCCATGGGAAAAACCACCGATGGGCTGCTCGCGCTTGCCCGCGAAGTGGCACTCTCGGGGGAGCCTCCGCGACGCGAACTCGACATGCTCGTGTCTACGGGCGAGCGCGTGGCGATGTCGCTCCTCTCGATCGCGATCCAGGCGCGCGGCGTCGAGTCGATAAGCTTCACAGGGTCGCAGTGCGGCATCATCACCAATGACCGTCACTTCGACGCGCGAATCATCGAAGTGCGGCCCCACCGAATCGAAGACGAGCTCGCGCGGGGTCGCGTCGTCATCGTTGCGGGGTACCAGGGCGTCAGCTATCGGCGCGAGATAACCACGCTCGGACGTGGTGGAAGTGACACGACCGCCGTCTCGCTCGCCGCCGCATTGTCGGCGGATCGCTGCGAGATCTACAGCGACGTCGACGGCGTGTATTCGGCCGATCCGCGCGTCGTCCCGGATGCCCAGCACTTGCCGGAGATGACCTTCGACATGCTCCAGGAGATGGCGCACGCGGGAGCGAAGGTCGTCAATGCTCATGCGGTCGAGTGGGCCCGTCGGGCAGGCATCGCGATCTTCGCACGCTCGACATTCGACCCGATTTCCGACACGCCGAAGGAGACGGTCGTCCGCGCGAACGCTCCGAACGATGCGTTCGCGAGGTCCGTCAGCTGCGACCGTGACGTCGCCATGCTCGAGGTGCGCGGAGAGGATGCGCCGAATCGGTTGCTCGCCGCGCTCGAAGGAGCAGCGCTCCCATTGCTGGCGTTCGATGGAGCCGCGGGGCACGCTCGTGCGGTGGTTTCTCTCATCAGTGCACCCGATTGGCCTGCTACACGCGCCGTTCTCGAGCACATCGCCTGCGTTCGCTGCGACGTGGCGTTCGTCAGCGTGGTCGGCCCCGCGATCGCGAGCGAACCGGCTCACTTCATGGCGTTGGGGCGCGCGCTCGCGCTTGCGGATGTCGTGCCTCTCGCGCAGTCCTTCGGCCCGCTGCGCCTCTCCATCGTCGTTGACGTGAAGGTTGCCGATGCGACCCAGCGCGCCATTCACGCGGCGTTCGTGAACGGCTGAATCTTCCGCGGCTCGGGGCGTTTACGTTCAGCTTGGCATGTCAGCGAGCTCTGGCGCGAACGCCTCATCCGTGGCTTCGTCTTCATCGCTGTGACCATCGAGCGGCGGGAGCTCGTCCAATGCCTCGCCTTCGGGATCGCGCACGCCTTCGGCCCCGCCGTCGTCTTCGCCCGCCGGGAGTTGGTCATCGAGATCACCGTCGTCCACGTTCGCTTCGGGCTCTTCCGCGCCCAAAAACGATGGATCGCGCGAGGTCACATCGAGGCCGTCGTGCTCGCTGTCAGTCATCGGGCCGTCGGTCTCGTCACCGAGCACGCTGGGTTCCTCGGCCATCGTGTCCAAAAACGGCTCCGCGAGCTGGGGCTCCGCATCGTCACGCGACGCGGTCAGCCCGGCAGCCCGAACCGCAAACGCCTCATCGAGCAAACTCGCGCCATCGTCCTCATCCTCATCCTCATCCTCCACCACCTCCCCCGAGGTCTCACCCACGGGCGGGAGTTCGAGGGCCGCAGGCTCATCGAGGATGTCGTCGCCTTCACTGTTGGACATGGGCACTCACAATTCACGAGCCGACGCGCAGGTTAGAAAACACGCGCCGGCAGTCAACCGTCCCGCCAGCGGCGCGGCGCGCGGCGGGGATGCCGTCAAGCGACCGCTGGACGCTGGCGGCTTCCCCGATACAAGCAGACACGCACCCTGCTAACATGCCACACGGTGCTCAAGCTACGCCGAATCGCTCACGGAGATTGGCGATGAGTGGCGAGGACCGCCCGTCGGGCAGCGGTGTTCCAGGTGAGGGCGTTGAGGTCTCTGAAGTTGCCGACCACATCCGTGGGGCGTGGGAGTCGTGGCTCGTGTCGCTCGCGACGGATGCCACTGCGGCGACGGCGGCCGCGCACCTCTACGCGGAGTTGCCCGTTGAAGCGCGCGATGCCTGGCTTGTGGCGCTCGCCGAGGACGCGCCGAAGGTCGGTGTACCCACCGCCGCAATCTACGGACCGTTGCTGGCCGTCGAGGCCGATCCACAGCGGCGAGAACGCATCCAACGCGCCTCGAATACGACCATCGGCTCCATCACGGAGGTCAAGCTCGCGCTGCTCGGGACCGCGAGTGGTGGCGTTCGAATCGCGGTGCTCGTGATTCCGCTTTATCTCGATTTCGTGCGCGTGCTCATGTGTCGCTTCGTTAAAGACCAGGGTTTCGATTGGGTACGGCAGATGCCGCTCGTGCGCGAAGGGGACGCCCCCGACAAAGGCTCGGTGATAGACGACATCAAGCTCTACGCAAGCTCGCGCGATGCCGTGGTCGATGAGCTCGCCCACGCGGTCCTCGCGCAGCGGCGACATGGGGGCGAGCTACCGCAGGTGCTGCGAGATTGCGCGGATCTCTTCAGTACAGGATTGTTCGGCTCCGAGCTGCGATGAGGCTTGCTCGCGCTCCCGCCGCCGCGCTGTGGCTCGCGTCCTCTGTCTCCTGCGTCGAGGTCACAGCTCCTCCGGTCGAGTCGCCCGATTCGGCGGACGCGCGACCTGTCGCCTCGAGCCTCCCCGTTCAGTTCGAGCTCCCGGAGCTCCATTCGGGCGTGGTCAAAAGCTCCGAATTTCTCGGTCGCATGACGCTTGTCGTCTTCGGCGCGACGTACGACACGGCATCGCAGGCGGCCGTCCCGATCGCCTCGGCCATCGTGCGGCGCCATCAGCCGCGCATCAACGGCCTGCTCGTCGTCTTCGAGCCCGCGGAGAACCGACCCCTCGCTCAGGCGTTCGCCTCCGTGCTCGACGTCCCATTTCCCGTCGCGCTTGCCGACGCGGAGACGCTGCAAGGCCGAGGCGCGTTTCCCGGTCTTCGTCATGTGCCAAGCTTCGTCCTGCTCGACCGCGAAGGGCGCGAGGTTTGGCGACGCTATGGCCTCGCGACGATCGAGGTCATCGAGGCCGCCGTCCGCGCGCACGAAGGGCGCTGAACGTCAGCCGCGAAGGAACCAAGCGAGAAACGCAACGGTTCCGAGGAGGGTCGCCACGGAGATGACGATGAGAGCGATGGTTGCCCCGCGCGGAACAGGTTCGGGTGGTGCACCTCCCCCGCGCGGAAACTCCTCACTCATCGGCCGAGTCTAACTCGAACGCGGTTCATTCGGCGGCCATCGGATCGACGAGGTGGGCGACTTCCGAGTTGTTCTCGAAGTAGGCCTTGCCCATCAGACGTCGAACGACCGGACCATAGTGCTCGGCGACCTTGCCTCGCACGACATCGCGAACGATGGTCGCGTCGAGCGCGATGGCTTGCCGCACCTTGGGGTCCGACAGCCACGAGACGGTGCGCTTGACGGTGCTCGGTAGCGCCTTCGCGACACTCACTAGGGTCGCGCTGCCCTTGCGGAGGCTCGCCGCTGCGCGCTCCGAACGCGTCATCTTGATAAGCGGCGCGACTTCGTAAACGAGGTTCGCAGCCTCTCCGGCGGCACGGGCGTGAGGGCTGTGGTGGAGAGCCGACGCGTACTCGGGGTTCTTCACAAGGAAGGCCTCGACCTCGGCGCGCGTGACGCCTGTCTCGCGGAAAGTCGCTTCCAACTCCTGCTCGGCGGCGATGCGCGCTTTGTAGAGGAACATCTGCACGCGCGAATAGAAGTTCGTCGCTCCGTCTCCGCTGGTCTCCACGGCGCAATAAATTGAGCCTGGAAACTTCGACGTGATGAGCGACTGGACGCCGTCCGAGACGCTGCTCGACGGCATGCAGCCAAACGGCTTCACGCTGAGCGTCATGTGCGCCTTCTTGCCCACGACGTTGCAGATGAGCTTGCCAACTTCCATGTGGCCTTCGCCGCCGCGCAGATCGTTCGAGTAGTAGGCGTCTGCGACCTCGGCAATCGCGTCCATGTCGGGCAGGTGGTAGCCGTGCAGGCCCGGGGGCAACGCGAACATCTGGAAGCCGATGCGGAGCGCCCACTCGGCGACGTGCAGCGTGGCTTGGCGTTTGGCGACGTCGAACTCCCCTTGGAAGTCCGCAAGCCCGCTCTTGGCGGTGTCGGCGAGGCGCAGCGAGTCACGCTCGCGGGTGTCACGGGCGACCTCCCAAATGTTGTAGAGGATCCACGCCGTGGTCAGCTGGATGTCGCACTCCGCGCCTTCGCTCTCGAGGAAATGCTGGAGATGGTAGTTGCCGTCGCCTTCGGTGGTCATGGCCCAGAACTCACCGATGATGCCAACCTTAGGCTTCGCCAGGAGCTTGTTGACCTTCACCGCCCCGAACAGACGGCGGCAGCGCAGGAGCGCGCCAAAGATGTTCGTCTTGTGCAGCAGCGCCTTGTAGAGGATCTTCTTTGCCTCCTCGGCCGCTCGGTTCGTCGCGCCTGGCTCGACCTCGTACGGGCGGATGCGGTAGGTGAGGGCGTTGACGACGTCACCACTGACGAGCGCCTTGATGATCGCACCGAAGAACTTCGGACTGAGCTCGATACCGACGTCGTCACCGGTGGCCTGCGAGAGGCCGCCCGTCTGCTGAAAGAGCATCACGCGGAAGCCGTCGAACCCGGCATCGCGCAGCGCCTTACGGTACTCGGTGACGTACATTCCGAAGCGGCACGGCCCGCACGCGCCGGCCGTGAAGAACACGTAGTCTTTGATGATCGCCTCGGTCGTCAGGCCCTTCACGTCGCGCAGAGTGATGAGGTGTTTTACCAGGTTGCCGACCGTGAAATAGGTCGGGTTGCACTGACCGCGGTTGCCGAATTCCTTGCCGAGTTGAAGCCCCTCCGTGTCCGGGCAGCCGATGTTCTCGACCTTGTAGCCGTTGCTCCGAATGCCGGCTTCGACGAGGAAATCCTGGGCTTTCGTGAGACCGCTTATCAGCAGCGTCACGTTCGCGCGTTCGGCGCGCTTCACCTGGGGGTTCACCATCGTGTCGGTCCACAGATGACGACCGCGCTTGATGCCAAGGCGCTCGGCCTCGGCTGACTCGAAGGCGCGAAGGTGCTCCTCGACTTCGGCATCGCTGAGGACGGGCTCCGAATGTTGAGGCGCGTCGGTCTTAACGATCGGCAGGCTTTTCTTGGTCGGGGTGGAGGAGGTGGTGCTTTCCATCGTCATAGGTCGTGCTTTCAGTTTGGGGCGTGCTGTCGGTTCGTGTCGTGCGGTACGCGAAGTCACTCCGCGGCGTCGATGGCGACGAGCGAGCCTTCTTGGTTCTTGCGTTTCAACTGGACGAGCGTGTTCTTCGGCACCTCAGGTGTCGCGTTACTCGGCTGGTAGCGGCTGATGCGGTCGGCGAGGGTGGCTATCGCTTGAGCGAGCTCCGTATCCGGCGTCTGGCGACCTTTGAGTTGCGCCTCCTTCGTGCGAAGCAAATCGAGGCGCTTCATGTCGAGGCTGAGGGCCATCTCCGCCTTCTTGGAGCCGACGTCTTCGAGTGCCTCCTCGTGCATCTTCAGGCTGTGCGCGTAGGTCTTCACGCGGATTTTGATAGAACCTATCGGCTTGTTCGCGTCGAGGTCGTGTTGCGCGGCATAGGGGACTTTGCCAGCCGAAACGATGTTGTCGACGATGCCGTAGGTCGGCGCGTCGTGGCCGCACTTGAAGCTCGATAGGTCGAGGATGGCCACGTTCGGGTGACGCGCGGCGTACTTCACGGCCCACACCTTCTGCGCGCTGTTCGCCGAGTAATTTTCCGGCCAGACGTCGTTGATGTCGAGCGGGTTCTCGTTCTCGTGGAAGTAGCGCTTCAGAAAGTCCTTATGGCGTGGAAGCGACCGGACGCTCAAGATCGGGTAGCCGAGGAGTTGGTACTCATCCGGGATCCCGTGGTTCAAGCCGGGGTCCGAGTGATACGGGCGGCCGGTGACGAGCACCGCGATCCGATTCTCCGCTTCGACGGTCTCGAGGATAGCTCTCCCTTTTTCTTGAAGGTCGAGATCGAATTCCTCGAGGGCGCGCAGGCCTTCGCGGTGAGCGTGGTCGCTTTCATCTTGGGTGACGCCGAGCCGCGGGCCCCAGGTGTCGAACATGCGCTTCGCGGTCAAGTGCGTCTCGGAGAAGCTAACCCCCGGGTCGAGGTATTCGATGCCGCGCAGCGCGAAGAAGTCGACCTCCTTCGTGAAGGCAGCCTTCATGACCTCCGGCGCACCTGCGACGATGGGGCAGCTCGTGGAGTCCATCGTGCTCTCGAGGAAGTTCGGCACGTTCATCATGATCGGGAAGAAGATGTAATTGAGCGCCTTCTCCTCGTGATGTTTGAACAGCAAATTGTGGATGTGTGCTTGGGCCACCTTGCTCGGGAAGCACGGATCGACGGAGCCGTATTTGCCGCCTTCGACCCACATCTCTTCGCTCGTCGGATCGCTGAAGACGACATTCTGTTTCGTCATCCCCACCGCTTCGAAGTAGGTCCGGAAGTACGGGGCCGTCGAGTACATGTTCAAGACTCGCGGTAGCCCGATTCGGATCTTGCGCAGCCGCTCGCGGCCGTCGGCGCTCATGCGCTGGAAGGGGCGAACGACCTTCTCGCGTTTGATCCCAAAAATCCCCCGACGCACAGCCACGTCCTCTATTGGCGTGCCATTCGGCGGCAGCGGGGCAGGCGCGTAGAAGTGCTTGAACGCGCGGCTCGCCTCGTACGAGATCATGTTCGGGAACTCTTTGGCGATGGCCTTGCGCTCCTTCACGAGGGCGAGCATCGCCTCTTCGCTCTCGACGGTGCCCTTCTCGCAGGAGAACCCAGAGATGTAGCGGGCAGTCGAGCCGTCCGGGCACTCCGTGTCGATGAACGTTCGTTTGCACAGGTTCGGACAGAAATGGCAGACCGTGCTCTCGTCGTTTTTCGTGGAGAACTCGATGTCGACGGCGGCGTTGAGACCGATGAACGTCGACTTGCCACGTCGCTTGACGACGCGCAGCGCCTCGAAAGCCGCGCCGAGTGCTCCGGCCTCGCCCGTGTGGGGGTGCACGAACACTTCAGCGTTCGGGACGCGTTGTTTGATGTAGTCGACCTGCGCCTTTACCGCGGCGAGGTTGTACTGCGTTCCGCCTTGCAGCACGTAGCGGCGACCGAGGGCTGCCAGCCTCGGGATTTGCACGACGTATTGCCAGATGTTCTTCGGCAATACCTGCGCGAGTCCGGCGAGGAGCTCCTCCTTCGAGAAACCCTCTTTTTGGAAATTCACGCGGTCGGTGTCGAGAAATACTGCGCAGCCGTAGCTGAACTTCGGCGCGAGCTCAGCCTGAAAGGCGGTCTCGGCGTAGGCCGTGACGGGCAGACCGAATTGATCGGCCATGGCCTGCAGCAGCATGCCGTTGCCAGCGGAGCATGAGTTCGAGAGGCGGAAGTTCGCGATGTCGCCGTTCTTGATGAAGAGGACCTTGATGTCCTGTCCGCCGATGTCGCAGACCACGTCGATGTCGCCGCAGTACTTCACGGCGCTCATCATGTGCGCGACGGTCTCGACGACGTTGACGTCCACCTTCATGCTCGCTTCGAGCACGTCGGCGGCATAGCCGGTGGCCCCCATGCCGATGATCTCGAGCTCGGCACCAAGGTCGGTCACGTACGCCCGAAGCTGCGCGAGGAGCTCCTTCGTGTCCTGGATCGGATTGCCCTTGGAGAGCTGGTAAGCCTTGCAGATGATTTGCTCGTCCTCGTCGATGAGCACGGCTTTCGACGAGGTCGAGCCGCCGTCGAGACCGATCACCGCGCGAACTTTTTGCCCGGCTTCGAGCTTCATCGGCACGAACTTCGGGATGCGGTAGAGCGCGGTGAACTCATCGACCTCGGCCGGGGACGCGACGAGCGGCGGTCCCGCGGTCTCGGCGAGGCGCGCCTTACGACCGTTCGTCATGTACTCGACGAGGGCTTCCGTGCCCGCGTAGCGGCCGACCGTAGTCGACTCTCCGAGACCGAAAGCGCAGGCGCCGTACGCGGCGTAATACTGCGCGTTCTCGGGGATGAAGACGAGCTCTTCAATCGGTTGGTCCTCGGGCCAAATATGCCCGCGTTCTTTCCAGGTCTCCGGGATCCGCTTGCGCCAGCACTCTTGCAGGAAGGGCAGGTAGGTGTTGGGGCCACCGAGCAGAATCACGCGATGCTTCAGTGTGTTGCCGCGCGTGAGGACGCTCAGGTTCTGCAGGACGATGGCATCGGCGAGGGAGCACAAGATCTCGGACGCAGGGATCCCGCTCTTCACGAGGTTCACGATGTCGGTCTCCGCGAACACGCCGCACTTCGCCGCAACGTGATGGAGCTTCGTGTCGTCAAAGTGGATCTTCACGACCTCCTCGGCCGGGAGGCCCACCTTGATCATGCACTTGTCGATCGTCGCGCCGGTGCCGGATGCGCACTTGTCGTTCATCGAGGGCACGGCGATCTTCTCGCCGGACTCGCCGCTCGTGAACATGATGATCTTCGCGTCCTGGCCGCCGAGCTCGATGACGCTGCCTACGTCGGGGTGGAGCTTCTCGACGGCGAGGGTTACGGCGTTCACCTCTTGAACGAACTTCGCGCCTAAATGCGGAGCGAGAGGCGAGGCGCCGGAGCCCGTGACGAACAAGCGCCAATTCGAACGGTCGGATTCCGGGAAGGCGGCCTCGATGGCGAGCAGGAGCTCGTGCACCTTCTCGGGCTGCTTCGTGTTGTGCCGCTGGTAGTCACTCCAGAGAATCTCGAGCGACTGGGGGTCGAGCGCCACGGCCTTCACCGTGGTTGAGCCGACATCCATGCCGATGACAATGGGTTCCGTTCGGAGGCGCGTGTTTGAGGTCATGCGGCGGTTCTCGGGTGGTGACTGACCCGTCAGTCAGTGAGGCTGCGTAGCACGATTGGCTGTGAGGCGGAAGGAACGCACGGGCATGCCCGAAACGTGGGGCGGCTCGGGGGATCCGACTCGCGGAGCCTCGCCCGAACTGGTGTAGGGTCCGGCGGCCGTGACGACGAAGAAACAGGACCGTCGGGAGCAGCTCCTGCACGTGGCGAGTGACGTGTTCGCGACCAAGGGCTACCACGAGGCGAAGATGGACGACATCGCCGCTGCCGCGGATGTCGCCAAAGGCACGATCTACCTCTATTTCAAGGACAAACGGGCCATCTTCACCGAGCTCATCGACGGTCTGTCGGCGCAGCTGACGGGGGCCATCATTCCGGTGGATACGGAGGCTGACGTCGTCGCCCAGGTCAAGCACAACATCCGCGCGGTGATAGGTGTGCTCGCTCAGCAGCCGCGGGTGACGAGCCTGCTTTTTGACCAGGCGAGCGGGGTCGACGAAAATTTTCGCCTGAAGACCGATTCCTTCTACCGCGCGCTAAAAGAGCTCCTCGCGTCGAGCCTCGGGGAGGGGCAGCGCCTCGGCATCGTCCGTGAGGGTGACCCTAAGCTCTACGCGAGCATGACGATCGGCGCGATCCGCGAAGTGCTCGTCGAGACCCGGCAGAAGACCGGTAGCAAACGCACGCGAGAGCAGGTCGTGGAAGCGTTTTTCGCGGTCTTGGAGGGCGGATACTTGCGCCTCAAGTCCGATCCTAAGGGGCCGAAGCGGCGGGTTTACGCGACGATTGGACCGGCACCCAGCAAGCGGCGTAAGGCGCCAGCCACCCGAGAGTGAGCGGCGCCTTTGGGTGCTGACCGACGGGTCAGCGATGGCCGACGACGGGCCTCACTGAGCGAGGACCATGCGCTCGTCGCAGGGCTTTGCGTTCTCGTCCCGGTGGAGTCCGGCGATGCGCAGTGGGTCGAGGTCCAAGAGGCGCTGGGTGAGCTCGAGCTTCGCGAGAATGAGCTTGTCGAGATTTCCGCTGGCGTAGTTCGCCTGGGTGCCGCCGCAGCTCGAGGTAGGCTCGCCCGCTCCGGTGGATTGGGGGCCGGCGCCGCCGCGGAGCACGAACAGGTTGGTGCCCCCCGTGAACTGCGCGATCTGACGCCACACGGCTTGTCCTAGCGCGTCCATGCCCGACGCGGCGACCGTGTAGAGCTGGATGCCGCGGGCGGCGGCGCGTTTGATCGAAGGGCTGTAACCGGCGTCGCCCGGGTAGTCCAGGTGCGGCGGGGCGTCGCCGATCAGGAACGCGAGGCGGGCGCTCGCCGCGTCGTTCCAATCGAGGTTATCGATGGCGACGCGCAGGCCCTCGTTTGCGTGCTCGGGGGTGTCGCCGCCGCCGCCCGCTTGAATCGAGTCGATGCGTCGCGAGAAGTCCGCGATGTCGGTGCTGAAGGGGTGGATGCGCGTGACGAACTGGTCGCCTTGGTCCTTGTATTCGACGACCGCGACGCGGAGGCCTGCCTGTCCGCGCGCCGCTTCGCTCGCGACCTTGGCGAGCGTATCTTTGACGGCGTCTATCTCCTCGGACATCGAGCCTGTCGTGTCGAGCACGAAGACGAGGTCGATCGTGCGGGACATCGCGGGGCGGGCGACTGGCATGCGGAATTCGACGACGCCATCGTTGTCTGTGGTGTCGAACGCCACCGCTTGGTGCTGCCCGTAGCAATCGGCTGACCCCGAGAGCTGCGTGCCCACGAGGCCAAGGGCACGCGGGAAGAGGAGGGCGCGGCCGGATGCGGTCGTCGTGAGCACGGCTTGGTGCTGGGCTTCGTCCCGCACGGTGACGCGGCAGTTGACGACACCTTTGCCGTTCACGTCGCGGACGACGAGGAAGCGGCGCAGGCTTAGGTCGAGTTTCTCGAACGGCAGTTGGGAGGCCGACGCGAGGTACTTTTGATACTCGCCGTAGTTCGCGTTGTCATCCCATTCGCCTGCTCGCACGCTCGCGCCCGTTCGCGCCAAAACCGGAGCTTTCGCGGCGCTCGGGCGTCCTCCCTCCGGGGCACGGCCAGCGTCAGTGGTGGATGCTCCGGAACTCCGTTTTGGCGCCGATGGCGAATCCTCCGACCTCGACTCTTCGCGCCCAAACAAACCCGTAGGTGACCTCGTCACTTTGGTGTCCGCTAGCACGCCAGAGGGAGCCGCGTCGGCCGAGGCAGAGGCTTCGGCGTCGGCAGAAGCCTTGGCAGAAGCCTTGGCAGAAGCAGAGGCAGAGGCTTCGTGCGCGGATACACGATCGAGTTCGCTTGGCACGGCAATGGGGGCGGCGCTCGCGGCGGCCGTGGGGGCAATCGCTTCCATCGGGGGCGGCGTGACGTTCGCGCTGCGAGCTTCCGGCGTGCTGGCAGTGCCGCAACCTGTCGCTGCAAGAATCAGCGCAATCGCAGTCTTTTCGTGTCGCATCGTTCGTTCTCTCCTGTCGGTTGACGTGGAAAGAACGCCGCTGTCGTTGTCACCTTACAGGGCGTCTTGGAAACCGAGGCTGCGCGTGCTCGGTCGACTCAGCTGCGCTTCGGCGGGAGGGCCGCACGTGGGCCGCTCGAGGCGCCTTGCTTCACCCCGCGGCTGAGTACGATGTTGCGCCCGGCTTCGCGCCCCTGAGCGCGCGCTTCGCTGGGCTCCTTGCGGTTTAATTGAACGCTGCGCACGTGCGGGTGGCGCTGCTTGTAGAAGTGGCGCAAATCGGCATCGCCTACCCACACGAGGCCGAGCTCCGCGCTCTTTCGTTTTTCGGCGGCGAGGCGTTCGCGGAAGCCTTCCATGACCCCCGCGAGGTAGGTGCGGCGTTCGCGGTTCGAGCGCTCGCGGAGGGTGCTTGCGTGCTCGGTCCACAGCCGTTCGCTCGTGTCGCGCATGAAGGCGTGCACGTAGCCCGCGATGTCGAGGTTCTCGGGTGAGCCGCAGAGCTCGAGCACGCTGCCGCGTTTGCCATCTTCGGGGCGGTAGGCCGAAACCCAGATCGCTTCGACGAAGAAGTGTTGTCCCATGATCGACGCGAGAATGTGCTCGTGTTCCTGAAGCCGGCCTTTGGGTTCTCCGAGTTGCCGGTAGCCGTAGCGGCGTCGCTCCGGGCGCTCCGCCATCGCGATGTTGTGTTTCAACATCAGCTTTTGTGCGAGTGAGGCGGCGTTTTCCGACTCGTAACGATTCGAGCTCCTCGCGAGCGCGAGCAGATCCGCGACGCGCTGTCGGGTGCGATCCCGCTCGGGATCGGGTTCGACTTCATTGGGCACGCCGCTGGCCGCGCTGTCGATCGCGAGGCGTTCGCACACTTGCTGAAAGGCCGGTCCGTGCGGCGTCTCGTCTACGATCCCGAGGACCTCGTGGACGAATTGATGCGCCATCTCGTGCTTCATCACCTCGACGACCGAGCCCCACGGGCGAACCGCAACAAACGTGCGCGACAGCTCGATGGTGCGGCAGTTGCGGTCCCAGCGACCGAGCAGGCTCGGTACGTCGACGAGTAAAAACACTGGGGGCGTAAGCTCGTTGCGAAAGTGGGAGCTATTGAGCTGACGCCACGTGTTCGCGAGCTCGCGAACGAGCAGCGATTCGAGCTCCGCGCTGAGTCGCTCCGCCGAATCGTGGCGGGTACGCGCTGCATCGCCATCGCCTGCCGACGATGCGGGTGCGAAGGGGCCCGTTGCTGCCGTCATTTGATCGCCTGATAGGGACGCCGCGCCTTCACGCTGACCAGGAGTTTTCTTCGCGCCTCGACGCTGCGAGGCACCTTGCGCGCCTCCGGTAGCACCAGGGCGGTCAGGCGCCCGCCGTAAACGCAGCCCGTGTCGATCCCGGTCGCGAAGGGGTGGAGCTGCGGTGTCGCCCGCGCGTTGTGGCCAAAGACGACGTGCATGGGGCCCTCGTACTTTTTCCCCCAGAGGACGCCAGCTCCACGTTTTTCCGTGGGTTTGCCATCGCTCGTGATGCCGCGCATGTAGAGCAGATTGCGCTCCGTCTGCTTTTTCAAGCGCACTCCAGGGACGAGGCCCGCGTGAACGATGAGGAGTTCGTGCTCCGGGACTTCAACCCACAGCGGCAGTCGCTCGAGCTGCTCCCACCCTTCGTCATCGATGTCAGCGGCGGTGCTGCGCAGCATCTTGCTGGCGAGCAGGCGTTCATCCACCTCGGAGAGCGCCGGCTTCGCCTTGGGGCGTCGGCTATCAAGCTCGCGCCACTTCAGCAAACGCCACTCGTGGTTGCCACACACGGCAACGCCGCCGACTTCGCGCACGAGTTGCAGCACGCGGTTCGGACTCGGCCCGCGCACGACCAGATCGCCAACCAAGAACAGGCGATCGCCGCGCTTGAGCGCGAGTTTGTCGAGCAACGCCTCGAGCTCGTCCGCGCAGCCGTGAACGTCACCGACCACGATGGTGCGGCCACCTTTTGCTGACGAGCCCGAAGCCGCGCGGGTCATCAGCCCTCGGATTCGATGACCGCGCGTTTCGGGATGACGACGATGCCCGTTTCGCTGACATACCAGCGCCGACGGTCACGCTCGAGATCGTAGCCGATGCGCGCTCCAGCCGGGATCTCGACGTCCTTGTCGATGATCGCCCGCCGGATCTTGGCGTGGCGGCCTACGGTCACGTTGTCGAGCAGGATGCTGTCTTCGACTTCGCTGAACGAGTTCACCCGGCAACCGCTGCCGAGCACGGTGCGGTGAATGCGCCCACCCGAGATGATGCAGCCGAGCGAGACGATGCTCTCGGTCGCCGTACCAACGCGGTCCTGGGTCGCGTCGCGGAAGACGAACTTCGCGGGCGGGTCATGCGTGATGCCGGTGCGAATTGGCCAGTGACGGTTGTAGAGGTTGAACTGCGGCTTGGTCTCGACAAGATCCATGTGCGCCGCGAAGTACGATTCGACGGTGCCGATGTCGCGCCAGTAACTGTTCGCAACCTCGCCTTTGACCTCGTTGGTCTGGAAGTCGTAGACGAAGACGCGCTGCCCGGTTGCGACCATGCGCGGCAAGATGTCGTGGCCGAAATCGTGGCGGCTGCCTTCGATCGCGGCGTCTTCTTCGAGGCACTTCACGAGCGCGTCCGTGCGGAACACGTAGTTGCCCATCGACGCGAGCGCCATGTCCGGGCGGCCCGGCATCGGAGGCGGGTTTTGCACCTTTTCGTGGAAGGCGACAATGCGACCATCCGTGTCGACCTCGAGCACGCCAAACTCGCGCGCTTCCTCGAGCGGCACGGGCACACCGGCGATCGTGACGTCCGCGTTGCGAGCGACGTGCATCGCCATCATCTGACGCACATCCATCTTGTAGATGTGGTCGCCGCCGAAGATCGCAACGTACTCCGGTTCTTCGTCCGTGATCACGTGGAGGCACTGGAACACGGCATCGGCCGAGCCTTTGAACCAGCTCTTTCCGGTGCGTTGCTGCGCCGGGATGGTCTCGATGAAGCTGTCGAGCATCGGCGATAGCCGCCAGGCACGGGCGATGTGTTCTTCGAGTGACGCACTCTTGTACTGCGTCAGAACCTTGATGCGCGAGTAGCCTGAGTTGACGAAGTTCGAGAGGACGACGTCGGCGATCCGGTAGCGGCCGCCAAAAGGCACCGCGGGCTTCGCGCGGTCGAGGGTGAGCGGCCCAAGGCGACGGCCTTCGCCGCCGGCGAGCACCATCACCAAGACTTGCGACGAATCAACGGGTCGGGTCGGTGCTGCCACCATCGGTACGACGTTACTCCTTCGGCTCGAAAGGTTCGAATGCACTCACACCCCGAGTGAGGTGCATCATTTTTTCACATCGGGGGTACGCAGTGTCTGCCCCGGCAAGAACGCGTGCAGCTTCGGCGGCTCGACGTACTCGAGCTTCGTCACCTTGAAGATGCCGGTGCGCGGGTTCGACTCGCTGCCGCGGCTCGAGGTGGCACCGGTGACCCCATAATTGCCTGTGATCCGCACTTTTGCGCCGACGTTGGGCAGGGGGTTGGGCAGTTTATTCTGGGTGAAGGTGTCGACGAGCTCAGCTTTCTCGGCCTTCGCGTCGATCTCCTCGACCATGCTGAAAAGCGAGGCGGGATTCGAGGCCCAGCCCTTTGCGGGGATCGCCTTCGTCTTGAAGTCCTTCTCGTCGGGCGATTCGGCGACCCAGAACGCCGGAATCGGCGCGGTGCATCCCTCGGGGTCGGCTTTGCCCGTCTTGTGGATGGCGCACTTCGGAACGCAGGGGTCTTCGCGCTCGCCTTGGGCCTTGTCGTCTTGGCAGGCGACCGCGTAGTTGGTCTTCACGATGTAGCCGACGATCGTGACCTCTTTGCCTTCGAAGTCCTTCGAGTGGACCTCATTTCGGAGATCGTGGATCGCGCCCCACACCGTGTACGCGTCGCCCTCCTTCTTTGCCTTGTTAGGCAGCGAGGGCACGGCCGGCAGATTCGCCTTCTTGCCGCTGTAGACCGGTTTTGGCGCGTACGGCTTTTCCTCGGCCTTGCAGGCGCTGAAGGACGAGAGGCCAACGACGGCGAGGAACGCGAGTGCGATGCGGTTCTTCATGGCAACGGTCCCGGACGTTAGTCTCTCGATCGCGTCCCGTAAACCCTCAACGGTCACTCGTTTTCGGCGAGGGACGGCCTACGGTTTTGCGGACGTCACGGCGACGGGGAGCTTTCGTGCGGTCTCGGTGAGCCAGTGCGCCATCAAGTCGAGGTCGCTGGGTTCGAGCTCTTTGCCGAAGGCCGGCATGTGTCCCTCGAGCTTCTCGTCCATCGAGGCTGCCGTGTAGGTTTTACCCGCGCCCGGATTGACCAGCTGGTGCCGCGTCCACGCGACGGATGCCCAGCCCCTGAGCTCGGGAGCGAGCGACTCGGGGTCGAGGGGCTCCTCCCCGTCGAGGCGATGGCAGGTCGTGCAGCGCTGCTTTATCTGCTTTTCACCTGCTGTGCCTTTCGCGTCGTCGCCCCGTGCTTGCGCTTCGAGGAAGTCGGTCACCGCGCTCTCATCGGCCTCCGAGAGGGGCTTGAATCCGGCGGCCTCCGTTGGATCGGCGGGCGCGTGTTTGAAGGAAGGCATCATGCCCTTGAAGGCCGTGGCGCCGAACATGTGCAGCGCGTCGGGCTTGTCGAGGAGTGCCGCCACCCAAGCGCGTGTTCCCCAGCCCGACAGGTCGGTCGCCGTCGCTTTATCGGCCGGCGGACCGAGCTCACCCAAGCGATGGCAACCGGCGCAGTGCTTCTGAAAAAGAAGTGGCCCTTGAGTCGCGGGATCGGCGGCGAGCATCGCGAGGGGGCCCGACGGTGGCACGCCTTTCGTGGCGAGCTCCGAGGCCTGCGCGGCGCTTTTTTCTGCGGTGGCGCGCGCGGCAAGGAAGGCTGGGTCCGCCGCGTCGTTGGCCCGCGAACGCCAGGTCAGCGCGGCCGCACCGACCAAAACGGCGCCGATTGGAGCGAGCCACCGGACGCGCGCGCGCACCGCTCTCGACGCGCCGCGGTCGAGAAAGGGAAGCAGCACGAGGTATCCCCCGAGCACGAATGGCAAGCCGACCGCTGCCACCCATTCGATGCGCCCCGGCACGAACTTCAAGAGCTCGAAGAGCGCGAGAAAGTACCACTCCGGTCGCGCGGGGTAATTGCTCGCGGGATCGGCGGGCGCATCGAGGGGGGCACCGTGCTCGCGCAGCGTGAGCGCGAAGAGGATGCCGAGGACCGCGAGTCCGACGAGCAAATCTTTGCCGAGTTGCTTCGGGTAGAACGGCTCGACTTTCGTCGCGTCGGCGTCTTCCGGCGGCGTCACGCCGTGTTTGCGAAAGAGCGCAAGGTGCAGCGCAAACACCACCACGACTGCCGCCGGCAGCATGAACACGTGCAGGCTGTAGAAGCGCGACAGCGTGAGATGGCCGTACTCGCTCCCGCCGACGAGCAACCGCTGCATCGCGTGCCCGACGACCGGAATGCTGCCCGCGATGTTGGTCGCGACGCGCGTCGCCCAGTAACCTTTTTGGTCCCAAGGCAGCAAATAACCAGTCAAGGCGAACGCGAGCGTCAGCCCCATCAGTACGAGGCCGAAGAGCCAGTTCATCTCGCGCGGCTTCTTGTAAGCGCCGAAGATCGCGGTTTGGCCGAGATGTGCGAAGAGCAGCACCACCATCGCTTGCGCGCCGAAGTGATGGAGTCCGCGCACCACCCAGCCCCAACTTACGCGATGTTGGATGTACCAGACGCTCGACCAGGCGGTCGTCGCGCTCGGCTGGTACACGGTCATCAGCAGCCAGCCCGTGACCGCTTGGACGAGGAACGACAACGTCAATGCGCTGCCCCAAACGTAGGCCCAGCGCGCCCCGCCTGGCAGAGGCTCGTCGAGAGCTTCGGCCAGTAATTTACGGTGCCCGGTGCGTTCGTCGAGCCAATCTCCGAGCCGACTCACGTGGTCACCTCGACGCGCTCGACACTGCCCTGGCGGTACCGGCGAAACTCGACTTCGATCCAGCCGTCGGTCACGCGCGTGACGAGGGTATCCATCCCGCGCGGGGAGGGCCCGGACTCGGCATGGCCATCGAGCCCGAAACGCGACGTGTGGCAAGGACAGCTGAAGCTCGTGCCTGCCGCCACGAGGTCGACCGCGCACCCGAGGTGCGGACACTCGGCGCTGAAGGCTTGTAGTTCGCTTCCCTTGCGAGTCAGCCACACCGAGCCGAGCGTCACCTCGGGCGTCACCGTGAACGCGTCGCGTTGAGCCCCGCGCACCTGGACCCGGGTCGGCACCCCTTCGCTCAGCGAGTCGAGCTTCGCAAGCCTGAGCCAGCGCGGTTGCTCAGCGCTGCCTTCGGGCGTCGTCAGAAACTGCGAGGCCGGCACGACGAGCGAACACGTGTAGACCGCGCTGCCCGCGGCGACCAAGAGCTCGAGCGCGCGGCGTCGGGTCGGCGCAGGTGTGGTGTCCGTATCGACTTCGTTGGGTGCGGCGTCTTCCTTCGGTGAGCCCATGGCGAGAAGCATGGTAGTACACGCCACGGGCTGAATGGTTCGACAACGTCGGCAGCGCGAGTGCGCGTTTATCCTTTGCGTTTTCCTCGGAGGAGCGGGCTGCGCCTTCAAGGTGATTCCGCCGAAGTCGCAGCTCGTCGACGAGGTCGTGGTTCGGGCCGGTGAGTCGCCACGCATCGCTCCGGCGGACGTCGAGGCGCGCATCGCGACCGAGGCGACGAGCCATTTTCCGGTGTTCGAGTGGCTCGCGGGCGTTCCGGTCGCGGGGGTATTCGATGCCGTAACCGTCGAGTACCAAGTGCTCGATCGCTTTGTGCTCCAGCGCGACCTCGAGCGCGTCGAGCGTTATTATCGCGCGCGCGGTTTCGTCGAGGTTCAGGTGACGGCGGGGCGTGTGATCACGACTGCGCCCGGTCGGGTCCGTGTCGAGATCATCGTCCGAGAGGGCCAGCCGGTCTTGCTCGTTGCCGCGGAGCCCCCGACGGAGTTGCTCACGCGCGCCCTCGAGCGCGGGGCCGAACGCGAGGCGTTGCTCGAGGCGAGCGTGGCCGTCGGTAAGTTGGTGGCCGATTACGGGTCGACACCGATCGTCGAGTTGCCGCGCTGCAGCGACACCACGAATCCCGCGTGCACGCCCAAGCCGCGTTTCGACGAAGATCGCTACGACGAGGTAAAACGCTCGCTCGTGCGAGTGCTCGCCGATGGTGGGTTCGCTCATGCGCGGGTAGACGGGCGCGCGACGATCGACCTCGAACGCCATGAGGCTCGCGTGCGATTTCAAGTCGAGCCCGGACCGCTTTGCACCTTCGGTGATGTGACGATCGTGGGCAACGGCGAGGTCCCGGCAGCGGCCGTGCGCGCGCGTCTTGGCTTCAAGTCGGGCGATCGCTACTCGAGCGTGAAGTTGGAATCGGCTCACGATGAACTCGCCGAGCTGGGAGTCTTCGGCTCGGTGGACGTGCGCGCAGAGATCGGTGCCGCCGACGCCACGCCTCGAAGCGACGTACCCATCACCGTCAGCCTTCAACCCGTGAAGCTCCGCACGATGAAGCTCGGCGTCGGCGGGCTGATGGGCAGTCAGGTCGAGGCGCACGGCATCGCTGGTTGGGAAGACCGGAACATCCTAGGCGGATTGCGGCACCTGGCCGTCGAACTGCGACCGGGCCTCGTGTTCTTTCCGGCTCGCGCCGAAACGCTGTTCTCGCAGCTCCCGACCGCCGTTGTTCCTCAATCGGCCCTGCTCGCCGCGTTCAAACAGCCGAGCTTCCTCGAGCAGCGAACCGATCTCAAAGTCGAGCTTAGCGGCCGCGTGTACGCCCCGCAAATTGCGCCGGCCCCCGCTCCCGTTCCCGATGGTTTCAACATCGTCGGGTACTACGAATTGATCGCGGCCGTTGGGCTCGAACGCCGCTTCCGTTTTCCGCGTCTTGGCGCAACGTTGGACGCGAACGCGTTTATTCGTACTCAGCTGGATTTTCCGTTTTCGTACAATCTCGACGCGCTGCCGCCTGAGTACGCGCGCGTCGTCATCCCTTACGTCGAGGCGTTCGCCTCATGGGACCAACGCAAGGACGTTCGCGGCCGGCCGACTCGAACCGATTCGAACCGTGGCGGCTACGCGGCGCTCGATGCGCAGGTGGCATTCGGTGATGCACGGGATGTACGCCTCCAACCGGAATTGCGTCTCTATCGCCCCGTCGCCAAGCGGCTCGTCGTGGCGCTGCGCTGGAGTGTCGGACTTCTCTTCCCATTCAATTACGGAGACTCGCTGCGGGCCGAGCGTCTCTCGGCGTGCAACGATGTCGTACCGGCGCCGACCGAGTGCTCGCGCGACCTCCAGCTCTTGAGCTTTCGCGCCTTTTACAGCGGCGGTCCGTTTTCAAATCGCGGCTACGGTTTTCGTCAGGTGGGGCCGCACGGGCAGCTCCAGTTCGCGACGCAGCGCGGGCAGCTCACGGAGTTCTTGCCGACCGGCGGAATGGGTTCGTGGGAGCTCTCGGCGGAGGTGCGCATCGCGGTCGCGCAGAGCCTCTCGTGGGTGCTCTTCCTCGACTCGAGCGACGTCGTTCGCACCATCGACGACTTTCGACTCGACTACCCGCATCTTGCTCCGGGGACCGGCTTGCGCGTCGCGACCCCGGTGGGTGCGCTGCGACTCGACGTAGGCTTCCGTCCGCCTTATTTGCAGCGCCTCGGCCACGCGTCGCTGGCGGTCAACGAAGGTGGAGATGTTCCAGGCCAGAGCCGTGTGTTCCCGTGGGCGTGGGCGCTTGCGATCGGCGAAGCGTTCTAGTGCCCCCCGCGCGAGGTGCTCGCACGCCCTCCGCTCGTTGTGAGCGTGGCTCGTTGCGAGCGTGGCTCGTTGCGAGCGTGGCTAGTTGCGAAAACCGCCTCGCATCGCCTCGTGGTCCTGCTCTTTTTTGAGCAAAACACCGAGGAATGGCAGTTCGCGGAGGATGCGCTCGCCCGGTACACCTGCGCGCGAGAGGACGAGCAACCAATCGATGAACTCGCTCGTGCTGGGACGTTTTCGCAAGCGGTCGGTGTTGCGCAATCGGTAAAACGCCGCGAGGGCGTGCTCGACCAGCTGCTCGTCGACGTTCGGGTGATGGACACGCACGATGCGCTTCATGCGCTCTTGGTCCGGAAAATCGATGAAGTGAAATACGCAGCGGCGGAGGAAAGCGTCGGGCAGCTCTTTCTCGTTGTTGCTCGTCAGAATCACGACCGGACGTTGCTGGGCTATCACCTCGTCGTCGGTCTCGAGCACGCGAAATCGCATGCGGTCGAGCTCGTCGAGGAGATCATTCGGAAACTCGATGTCCGCCTTGTCGATCTCGTCGATAAGCAGCACCTTTCGCTCGGCAGACGAGAACGCGCGTCCGAGCGGGCCGTGCTTGATGTAGCGGCGAATGTCCTTCACGTCGCCGTCGCCGAAGCGGGCATCGTAGAGTCGCTGCACGGTGTCGTAGATGTAGAGGCCTTCTTGCGCCTTCGTCGACGATTTGACCGACCAGCGCACGAGGTCGAGGGACAAAGCTTCAGCCACCGCGGTCGCGAGGAGGGTCTTGCCGGTGCCGGGCTCTCCCTTGATCAGCAGCGGCCGCTCGAGCACGAGCGCGCAGTTGACCGCCGCCTCGAGCGCTGGATCCGTGAGGTAGCGACTGGTCCCGTTGAAGCGGCGAAACTCGGTCATCACGCGAGGCAGTTAGCACGGATCGCCCTTGGCAGCGCGGGCCCGGCTCCGTTACTTCGGCGTCGGAAGGATCACGACGTTGTTGATCGGGGCGACGCTGCCGCCGGCCGGGTAGCCGTACGATGACGCGTTGTCGAGGCCCCACACCATCACTCCGAAGCGTCCTTCGCTTTCGGCGACGTGGGGTCCATTGTTGCAATTGCCGTTTGGCTGCCCGTTGCGAATGAGGTCGATGTTGGTGAGCTCGTAGTTGCCGCTAAGGCCGACCGGCTTCCAGTTCGAGAGTTTGCCCGCGCAGTCGAGGAGCACGTCCTTGAAGCCGTTGTCCTTGACGCGAACGACGACGAGGTTCGTGGTCGGGTAGGTCGGATCGGTGAAAAACACGTATTTTCGAAGAAATTGAGCCGGAGGGAGCAAATTCACGAACTCTTCGTCGCCGAGGCATTCGCTTCCGCCCGCGAAGCAGCCGGTCATCATCTGTCCGAGGTAAAAGGGATGGTCTTTGTCCTGGCTCTTCACGCCGAAGGCGCCGACCGCTTCGAAGTCGAACTTCTGGCCTTGCGCGAGCGAGGTTGGCGCACCCGGCGGTGCCACGGGGTCGTAGGACAAGGCCGTGCCGCCGACCGCGCCGACGATTCGGTAGGGGATCGACTCGGGGATCGGACCGCGATCGGTGAACGGCATCATGACGTAGTCGCTCCCCATCGCAGCGATCGGCGGGATCATCTGGTGGGCCGAGTCGCAGCCTCCGCCGCTCGAGGTCGCCGAGGTGTAGCAGATGTAAGCATTGCCGCCGGTGAACGAGACGGGCTTGTCGCTCTTGATGATGCTGCCCGTCATGTCGGCCGGGAGCTGCCACTGCACGTACTCACCTGCGTTCAGCGTGAACGCGATCGTACCGTTTGGATTGGCCCCGGGTACTTGACCGGCTTGAGGGAGCGCGGTCGTCGCGAGGAGCTCGATCGCCGTGTTGTTCTCGGCGGCCACGAGTTGGCCCCACGGCGGCCCCTGCGAATCCTTCGGCAGCACGGCGATGTAGTTCGTTCCCCAAGCGGTCGTCGGCAACACGACCTCGGCGCTCGGCAAGTACGACTTCGCGCCGCCATATGGCAGGATGTCGTAGAGGCTTATCGGGGTGTCGCTGACGATCTTCCAGGCCTGGCCGATCCCGCTGCCCGCGACCGCCGAGCCGCCATCTTGGCTGAGCGCCGGAGCGACGGGGCAGGTGAGTGGGCCGCCGTTGACCGACGACGGATCGTGCGAGAGAAAGAGGACGCCGACTTTGCTCTCCGGCACGCCGGTGGCTGGAATCGTGGCCCAGCCGGCCACGTTCGGATCGGCCTGGGCAATGCGGCCGAATTGCGTCGCGTCGTAGCTCTGACCGGCGCGTGATACCGCGAGTTTCGCGCTGCGCGGCCACGCGTTCGCCACGAAGGCGGTAAAGCAAGGTGGCTGAATACCGACGTAAAAATGAGGCGTGCTCAACACGAACTCGCAGCCGATGTTGCCTTTGCTGTCGGCCGCGGCCTGGCACGGGTCGACGCACTCGCCCGCCGAGCAGCCTTGATTCGGCCAGCAGTCTTTCGCGACGCCGCCCTCGCCGTCGACGACATAGCGGAGGTCGGCACTGCAGCCGAAGGTCTCCTCACCGCCGCCGGCTCCGGTCGAAAAATTTCCGCCAAGCGACGTGCCGGTGGAGTCGTCGGTCGTGACGCTCGCCGACGCGTTCCCCCCCGAGCCGTTCGAGAAGGTGTTCTTCTCCGCGGAGCAGGCGACGACGACCGCGGTGATGAGGAGTGCAGTGATTCGAAGGGTTCGCATAGGAGGACTCCACGGCGCGCCGACGGATGCGCGCCTCGATATCGAAGAGTACCGCATTTTGCGGTCCGTTATCTCGCGACGACGTCGATAGCCCCGCGCTCGGCGCCCGTGACCACGCCGATCTCGGCGGCGTCGTCGATGCCGGCCTCGCGAAGGCGTCGCACGAGGCCATCGGCGCGCTCGGCGGGGAGCACGAGCAAGAGCCCTCCCGAGGTTTGTGCGTCGGCGAGGATGAGGCGCGTCGGCTCATCGACGGCGTCGTCGAAGGTCGTGACGGCGAGCGCGTAGTCGAGATTGCGCCTCGACCCGCCCGGGATGCAGCCGCTCACCGCAAGCGCGCGTGCGGTGGGAAGAAAAGGCACGGCGCTCGCCCGCAAGGAGACGGTGACGTTCGATGCTTCGACGAGGTTTCGGAGATGACCGAGCAGGCCGAAACCTGTCACGTCGGTGCAGGCGTGCACTCCGAATGTTCGCCCGACTTCGCAGGCGACGTCGTTCAGTTGCGTCATGACGTGGATGGCTGCGGCGAGTGCGGCTTCGTCGACGACGCCGTTGCGAACCGCCTGTCCGATAAGTCCCGTTCCCACCGCCTTGGTCAGCACGAGCGCGTCTCCGGCGCGCGCGAAACGCTGCGACCAAACCCGATCCGGCTCGATGCTGCCGACGACCGAAAGGCCGCATTTGGGCTCGCTATCTTTCATCGTGTGGCCCCCAACGATCGGGCATCGCGCTCGGGCGCAGACGTCGTGCAACCCCGCGAGAACCTCACGCACGACATCGAGGCCGAGTACGTCGCTCGGCAGTCCGAGGAAGCTCAACGCGAGCTCGGGACGGCCGCCCATCGCGTAAACGTCGCTGAGCGCATTGCATGCGGCGATAGCGCCGAATGTTCGCGGATCGTCGACGATTGGCGTGATGACGTCCATCGTCAACACGAGGGAGCGCGTGGCTCCGTCAGGGCGCACCACGGCCGCATCGTCGAGCAACCCTGTGCGCTCGTCGATCCAGGGGTGCGAGGGCATCCCAAACGGTTTCAGAACCTGAACCAGGTCCTCAGCGGGGAGCTTGCGGGCTCACCCACCGCCGAGCACGAGAGTCGTGAGGCGCGGTGCGGTCATGTTCCTCCTTTCATCGGTCTTCGCACCCTAGCACTTGCGCACGGAGGCTGGCTTCGGGTACATGGCGCGCCATGGCACTTCAGCGCACCCTCTCGATCGTCAAACCAGATGCAACCGAAGCCGGTAACGCCGGCGCCATCATCGCCCGCCTCCAGCAGGAAGGCTTCGCCGTCAAGGCGCTCCGCCAGCTGCACCTCACCCGCGAGCAGGCCGAAGGTTTCTACCACGTGCATGCCGCCCGCTCGTTCTTCGGCGAGCTCGTCGAGTTCATGTCGCGCGGCCCGATTGTCGTCATGGCGCTCGAGCGCGAAGACGCGATCGCGAAATACCGCGACGTGATCGGCGCGACCGATCCGGCCAAGGCCGCCGACGGAACGATCCGCAAGCTCTACGGCAAAAACGTCGGCGAGAATGCCGTTCATGGCTCGGACGCCGTCGAGACGGCTGCCGTCGAGATCGCGTACTTCTTCGCGGGACTCGACGTTCGCCCGATGGCGTGAAACCCTACCCAAAGAATCTCTTGGGCAGCCGTGCTAACAGGTTCGCGATGAGCGACCTGACGACGCTGCCCGAGAGGATCGATGCTGCCTTCGCCGACCGGGCCCTCTTGGTCGAGTCGGCTTACCGTGACGCGGTCGAGTCTGCGATCGCGTTGCTCGATGAAGGCGAGCTCCGCGCCGCTTCTTTGGTCGATGGCGAGTGGACCGCTCACGCGTGGGTGATGCGTGCGATTTTGCTGTATTTTGCCGTGCAAAAGCTCGAAGTGCACGAAGTCGGTCCGTTCGAGTTTCACGACAAAATCCCGCTGAAGCGTGGGCTTGCCGCCGCGAAGGTTCGCGTGGTGCCGCCAGGAACGGTGCGGCGTGGCGCGTTCCTCGAGCCGGGGGTCGTCGTGATGCCGAGCTACATCAACATCGGTGCGCGCGTGGGTTCCGGCACGATGGTCGACACATGGGCGACCGTTGGCAGCTGCGCGCAGATCGGGCGCGACTGTCACTTGTCGGGTGGCGTCGGGATTGGTGGCGTGCTCGAGCCGCCGGGAGCGCGTCCGGTGATCATCGAGGACGGCTGTTTCGTCGGGTCGCGAGCGATCGTTGTCGAGGGGGTGCTCGTGGAGCGTGAAGCCGTCATCGGCGCGGGCGTCGTGCTGACGAGCTCCACGCCGATCATCGACGTGACGGGGCCCGAGCCCGTGGAGCTTCGGGGTCGCGTTCCGGCCCGCAGTGTCGTCATTCCTGGAACGAAGCCGAAGCGGTTCGCCGCGGGAGAGTACGGCGTGCCTTGCGCGCTTATCATCGGTCAGCGCAAGGAGTCGACGGACCGCAAGGTTTCGCTCAATGGCGCGCTCCGTGACTTCGGGGTGCCGGTGTGAACCACCCGTTGAAACTGGCCGAACGCCTCGCGGACACGCTGCGTTGGCTGTGCGAAATTCCGTCGTTCACAGGCGAAGAAGGCCCCATCGCCGATGCCCTGGCGGCGCGCCTCGCGAGGTCGACGCTGGCGAGCCCCGTGCGGCGCTATGGCCACTCGCTCGTCGTGCCCGTTTCTCGCGGTTCGGGAGGGCCTCGCGTCGCGCTGGTCGGCCACACGGACGTCGTTCGCACGGAACACGACGGCGCGGTGCGCATCGAAGGCGATAAGCTGTTCGGCCCGGGCGCTTCCGACATGAAGTCCGGTCTCGCCGTGATGCTCGAGCTCTTGGAGCACGACCGCGACCTGTGCAAGAAGGTCGACCTCACGCTGGTTTTCTACGCGCGTGAAGAAGGCCCCTACATCGAGAACGAGCTGGGTGCGGTACTCGAGCAAGATGACGAGCTGCGCGGTGTCGACCTCGCGATATGCCTCGAGCCGAGCGACAACCGCATGAGCCTCGGCGCATCCGGCTCGATTCACGCCATCCTGCAATTTGATGGGCGAACGGCGCACTCGGCGCGTCCATGGCAGGGTGAAAACGCCATTCACAAGGCGGGACCGTTCCTGACGGAGCTTGGCGAGCGGGCTCCGCGCGAGTCGGTCCTGGACGGCCTCACCTACCGGACGGTGACGAGCGTCACGCTTGCGGACGGCGGCCGCGGTCGCAACGTCGTTCCGGACCGATTTACGCTCAATTTGAATCATCGTTTCGCGCCCGATACCTCGCTTGCCGAGGCGCAAGCCGAGATTGCGAGCCTCGTCGCCGGCCGCGCGGCGATCGAATGGCGTGACCTCAGCCCGGCGGCGAAGCCCCACGCGAGTCATCCGTTGGTCGTTGCCCTCGCGGAGTCGGGCGTAGCGGGGGTCGAGCCGAAGCAGGCGTGGACCGATGTGGCTCGGTTCGCCGCGCTTGGCATTGCGGCGGTAAACTTTGGACCGGGTGTGAACGCCCAAGCGCACCAGCGCAACGAGTGGACGAGCTTGACCCAGTTGGTGGACGGGCGAATGATTCTGGCTCGCTGGCTTGCGCGCATCGGCGCTTGAGTCCGCACGAGGCTCGCCATGGATTCATTCTGCTCCGTGCTCGTCGATCGCGGGCTCGTGTCACTGGACGCGCTCGACGCCGCGCTGTGGCTGCAATTGCTCGGCGGCGGAGACGTCGTGTCGAACGTCCTCGCGGCGGGCGGTCTGAAAGAAAACACGCTGCAGCGCCTGCTCGCCGAACACTTCGAACTTCCTGCTGGGCCGAGGGGGCAACTGCCGCTGCCGCCGAGTGACGTGGCGAGGCTCGTGTCCACCGAGGTGATGCGTCGGCTCCGAGTTTTTCCTTACAAACGAGCGTTTCGGACATTGAACATCGCCGTCGACGCGCCGCTTGGATCGGACGCAGAGCGGGAACTGCGGGCGCTCGTTCCGCTGCAGCTTCGGCCGACGATCGTCAACTCGGTCCGGCTCGACGAGGCCTTGTGGCGTCACTCGGGCATCGAACCTGTGCCGCACCTCAAGCGGCTCATCGAGTCCCTCGCCGAAAGCGCGCCGCGCGGTCCCGATGTGCTTGTCGTCGAAGTTCGCAAGTACCGCCGCATGAGCGAGTTCCCCGGGGGAGTTCGCGTCTCGCAGACCCGGTCCGTCGATTCGTCGGCATCGTCCCGGGATGCGCCGATGCCCAGCGAGGGACCGGCCCCTGATTCACAAGGCCTCTGGCTCGACCGCTTGGTGCAAGCCCGGCGCGACGCCCACGATGCAAGTCCTTCGCCGCCGAGCGAGCCCCCCACGACGCCGCTCGACTCGATCCGCGCCGGGATGGCCGCGAGTTTTCGTCATGGCACGCGCCCACCTTTGTCGGTGACGATTCCCGCCGCCAGCTTTGACCCGCCCGTTGACGCGCCCGCTGTGGCGATCAGCATGAGCGAGGCGCTCGCGGGTCTCAGGGCCCTGAGTCCACCTGGCCTCGGGTTCCGGCATCGCGGTCCGCTCGACGCAACGGTGGCGCTCGCTTTTGCCCGAGAAGCCAAAGACTGTGGCGTCGTTCTTCAAATCGTCGCGCGTTTTACGCAGCAGTACTTCGAGCGCGTCCTCGTTTTCGTCGTCGCGGGCGAGGTCGCGGAGGTAAGGCTCAGTCACGGCACCGGCGACCGCACGTCCGGGCTGCTCGTTCCGCTCAGCCGCGGGAGTCTGCTCGGCAGGGCCCGCTTCGCTGGTGTTCCGTTGACCGGCCGGCTCGGGGATGAAGCCAACGACGAGCTGTTGCGGGTCGCGCTAGGCGAAGGCGACGCTCCTCCTGCCGCGGCGGTCGTGCCGATTGCGTTCGGTGGACGCGTCGTTGCGCTCGTCTACGGCGACGACCTCGATGTGCCGGTCACGGGAGCCGCCGTCGGTGATGTGCAGCGATTTTGCAGCCTCGCTGCCACGGAGATGGCCCGGATCGTCACGGCTCAAAAGTCGGTTAATGTCTGAAAGTTGACTACATTGTGCGACATCGGCACCATGAGGCCCGATGGAGAGCGATCGACATGCCGAGGGTAGCTCGCGGCGCACCTTGTTTGGCGGTGTCAGCGGTGGGGCTGAGTCGTCGAACTCGAAGGCCGCTGCCGACGCACCGGCCGAGCAGGATTGCTTCTCGCAGACCGGACTGCCGCGTCGTTTTGGTCGCTACCAGGTCCTGAAGCTCGTCGCGCGTGGCGGCATGGGGCAGGTGTACCTGGCCTCGACAACCGGCGTCGAAGGAGCCGAGCGCCCCGTGATCATCAAGGTCATTCGGCGCGAGCATGCCCGAGATCCGAACTTTCTCGCGCGCTTCCTCGACGAAGCTCGCGTGCAGTCGCAGCTCCAGCACCCCGGCATCGCACAGGTGCTGGAGGCGGCGATTCACGAGCCGACCGGCGACCCCTTCGTGGTGATCGAGCACGTCGAGGGGCGCAGCCTTGGCAACATTCGGCGACGCCTCGCCGAGGTTGGGCAACGCCTTCGTTGGGAGGACGCGGTCGCATTGGGCACGCTCGTGTGCGAAGGCCTCGCGCACATCCATGAGCGCACCGATGCCGCGGGCCGTCCGCTCAAGATCGTGCATCGCGATCTCTCGCCGCACAACGTGATGGTCGGCTACGCCGGCGAGGTTAAAATTATCGATTTCGGGACGGCTCGCGGCCAGAACCGGCGTTGCCACACCGTTGCCGGGGTGGTGTTTGCTAAGCCTGGCTACGTGGCTCCCGAAGTCGCGAACGGTGACTCGGGCGACTACCGCGTGGACATGTACGCCGCGGGCGTCATGCTTTGGGAACTCTGCTCTGGCCGTCGCTTTCTTCAAGGTGAAGCCCAAGCGCACACCGCGCGCGTGGCGTCGGGCACGATGCCCCTGCCAGCGATCGCCGCGCAGATCGGCGCTCCCGAGGAGCTCGACCGGGTGATCGCGAGGATGACGGCGCACGTCCGCGACGAGCGGTACGCGACCACTCATAAGGCAGCCGTCGATCTTGGGAGCTTGTTGCGTTTCGCCGAGGCGTTGCCGACGGGTGAGCGCAGCGTGCGAGCGCGCATCGGGCAGCTGATGTACTCGCTCTATCCCACCCAGCCGGGGCGAGCGCGTCGCGAGTTCGTCAAGCTCATCGAGGAGGCCCGAGACAAGGAGCCTGAAGAGTGGGTGAGCCCGCTCGACCCGAGTGAACTATCCGACGATCCCGCAATGCTCGCGGGTACGCACTACCGCATCTGCCGCGAGATCGGCCGTGGCGCGACGAGCATCGTCTACGAGGCGGAGCACGTGGGACTCGGTCGCCGCGTGGCGCTGAAAGTCCTCGACGCGGAGCGGACGCACTCGCGTGAGTTCTCCGCCCGTTTCCGCCGTGAGGCGCGCGCGCTTTCGCGGTTGCATCATCCGAATCTCGTTCGCGTTTACGACTTCGGTCAGGCGACCGACGGTCGCATGTATTCCGCGATGGAGCTCGTCGAGGGCGAGACGCTCCGCGCGCTGCTCGAGCGTGGCGAGCTCCTCGGTTATCGCTCGGTTATGCGCATCGGCATGCAAGCGGCTCGGGCGCTGTCGGCGGCGCACCGTGCGGGCATCGTGCACCGGGACATCAAGCCCGAGAACGTGATCGTGACCCCACGCGGCGAAGTGAAATTGCTCGATTTCGGCATCGCGAAGACCGCGGACGAACACGGAGAATCGGTTCTCGGCGAGAGCGACCCCGAAGCGGGCAGCCTCGGCGCGTTGACGCTCTTCGGCACGCCCGAATACATGGCGCCGGAGCAAGCGACGGGCGGCCGCGTCGATGGTCGCGCGGACCTCTACGCTCTTGGCTGCGTGCTCTACGAGCTCCTCTCGGGGAGGCTGCCGTTCACCGAGAGCTCGGACGCTCTGGTGCTCGACGCGAAGCTTCGCGGCAGCCCCGAGTCCGTCCGTCGTCAGGCGCCGACGCGCGACATCCCGCGCGTGGTCGAGCACTTGGTGATGAAGGCGATCGCTCGGCACGCGACCCGTCGCTACGAAAGCGCGGCTCAAATGGCGGCCGCGATAGCCGAGGTCCTCGACGAGCCCACACGATCTCGGAGTCGGCGCCGCGCGCTCGGCGCGTCGATGGTCGCCGCCGTTATGGGGTTCGCCCTGGTGCTCCTCGTCGGCCAGCTTCGCCCGTACTTCGTGCGTCTCCCGGACTACGTCCCGTGGCTGCGGGAGCGCGCAGTTCAGGCGCCGCCTGCTCCGGATGAGGGGCGCCGGCGCGTGCCGCCAACCACCGCGCTTCCCTCGCGGGCGCTCGCCGAGTCCACGCGCTAAGCCCACGGCGGCTTCGGCATGTTGGTCGCGGCCTCGGCATTCTGTTAAACCAGAGCGCCTTGGCTCACTCAGGACAGAACGCCGTCACCTCCGGTACGCCCACCAGGGCCGTGCTGCGGCTCGCTTTGCCGACACTCGCGGCGATGCTCGCGCAGAGCGTCGTCAACGAGGTCGACATCGTGTTTCTCGGGCGCCTGCCTTGCCCCGAGTCCTCGACGACGCAGGCGGCGCTGCTGCCGTCGCTGCTGATTCTATGGGCCCTCGGCGGGTCGCTCAGCGCGATCTCAGTCGGTACCCAGGCGTACACGGGACGCAGGTTCGCCGAGGGGAAGTTCGAAGGCGCGGGGGCGGTACTCGCGAATGCGATGTTCTTCGCGTTGACGGCGGGCGTGGTGATGACCGTTGCAGGTTATCTCTTCATGAATCCGATCATCCGGCTCGCGGCGCCTTCGCTCGAGGTCCGAGAGGCTGCCCAGGCCTACTTGAAGTGGCGACTGCTCGGCATCACCTCGATGGCGGCCACCTTCGCGATGAAGGCGTTCTTCGACGGGATCGGCAAGACCCACATCCACCTCGTCGCGTCGATCGTGATGAACGTGCTGAACATCGTTCTATGCGTTTTGCTGATCTTTGGTAACCCCGCGCTCGGCATCCCGAAGATGGGCATCGAAGGCGCGGGAATCGCCGGTGTCGTCTCGACCTACGTCGGCTTGCTGGTGATGGTCGCGTACGCGCTTAGCCCCGATTATCGGCTTAAATTCTCGCCATTCCGCCGCGGCAATCTCAGTCGCGGACTCTTGTGGGACATCGTTCGGCTCTCGCTGCCATCCGGCGGCGCGACGATCGTGATCATGACTGGCGTGATGATGTTCGTTGGCATCGCGTACCACCTCGACACGGTTCTCCCGCTCGGCGTCGTGTCCTCCCTGTGCCCCGGAGGCGCCGCGGAACCGGTCAACGGCGCGGCCACCACGGTGATCATCGGCGTGATGAAGCTCACGTTCTCCGGGTGCCTCGCGTTCGGGACGTCGACGGCCACCCTGGTTTCCCAGAGCCTCGGCGAGGGCAAACCCGAACGAGCCGAGCTGTTCGGCTGGACTTCGGTCAAGCTCGGCCTCCTTTTCTTCGGCATCCTCGGGCTGGTGGAGCTCGTCTTCGCGAGACCGATCCTTGGCTTCATGACGCAGAGCGCCCTCGTTCAGGAGCACGCGCTCATCCCCATGCGCATCATGGGCGTCTGCACGCCGATCGTGGCGGTAGGCATGATCGTCGTCGAAGCGTTGTTTGGTGCGGGCAACAGCCGCTACGTGATGATCGTCCAGACGCTGCTGCACTTCGGCATTTTGGTGCCGTTCGCGTACGTGCTCGGCGTCGTCTTTCACCTCGGTTTGCCAGGGATTTGGCTCTCCGCGCTCGCGTATGCGACCGCGCTTGCCGTGGTGATGTGTCGCAAGTTTCGAAGTGGGGATTGGAAGTCCATCAATCTCTGAGGTCGCGTGATACCGTTCCGCCCCGAATGGCGAAGCGTTCCAACGGAAAATCGGCAGCACGACCAGGCGCGATGACGCGCCATGACACCGCCGCGAAGCGCAAGCGGCGCTCCGACAAGACGAAAGAAGCAAGCACCATGGGCGACGGTCAAGGAGCCGAGGACGCAGGTTCTGACGAGGCGCCAAGCGCGTCGGGAAGTGCCGCTTCGACACCGATCGCGGTGTCCCCGCGCCGGCTGGAGAAAGCGAAGCCCTCCACGGGGCAGCCCTCCACGGGGCAGAAAGCCGCCCGGCAGATCGTCGCCGCGATGGACGACGGAGTCGCAGGCGATGGCGACGAGCCCGACGCGGACGAGCCCGAGACTCACCATCTCGCCGGCGCCGACTGGGCCCGGCCGCTCGCCAAGCTCGACGAGATGTGGACCTGGTTCGAGACGCGGATGATGTTCGTCACGCTGATTGCGTTGATTTGCGTGCTCTGCGTGTGGATCGGCCTTCGCGGCATGCAGGACCGCAACTCCATCGCGGGCACTTACTTCCGCGTGCTCTTCGGGATGGGCGCACTCGGCTCGGTGGCTCGCTTCGCCACGAACAATCGCGGTCTAAGCGAAAAGCAGCGCACCTTCGCCACGCTCGGAGCGATGGCCGTCGGAGCCTTCTTCGCAAAGTCGTGGACGCATGTCGGAAATGATTACTTTCAAGGCGTACTCGACTGGCTCCAGCAGGGTTCGAGCATTGCGCTCTTCGGTGGGCTTCGCGGCATCAGCACGCGCCTCACGATGCTCGTCGCGCTCATCGGCGGTTCGCTCGCCTGCGCCTCGGGGACGCACATCAACGTCGACGTGATCGTGCGGTTCGCACCCAAGCCGATGCGAAAATTGGCGCATGTGATTGCGATGGTCGGCGCCTCGCTCGTCTGCCTCTCGGCGTCGTACGGCTTCTTCGATTTTATCGCGATAAGCGGCTTTCACGCGGCTCCGGAGGCGAGCTTGGCGACGAAGGTAGCGGCGGTCGGCGAAGAGCTCGGCGGTGACTTCTTCGTGTTGCGCAAACAGCTGTCCCTCGACGTCGGGGCGGTGTCCTACGTGGTGAGCGGAAAGCGCTGGAACTCGGACGAGCGCATGAACGGCCGCCAGTGGAATGAATTCGTCGACACCGGTGGCTTCGCGGAGCGCTACGGCGCAGAGAAAACCGCCGGCATCAAAGCCACTGCCGCCGAGCTCGAGTTGCCGCGTCGGCCCTTCGTCATCGTTCCCGATGGCAGCGCGGCGGGCTCGCTGCTCGAGGGCTTGAACCTCGTATTTCCGATGGGATTTTTGATGCTCGGCTTGAGGCTCCTGCTGCGCGTCGCGTTGGTGTTCGGTGGTTTCCTCGAACCGCACCTCGAAGGTGAAGGCAGCGGGGATGACGAGGAGGGCGATCCCGATGCGACGCCCGTCGACGGGGAGGCTGCCTGATGTACGCGCTACTCGCTCTCTTGCTCGGTGTGCTCGCGATCGCGGGAATGCCGCTTTTCGCCGTACTCGGCGCAGTTTCGGTCCTGTGTTGGTGGAGCCAGGACGGAGCGCTCCGCAACCTTGCGCCGAACGTGCTGGACGATAAATTCGCCGGCTCGTCGATCCTCGTCACAATTCCGCTCTTCGTCTTCGTGGGCTACTTGATGGCCGAGTCGAAGACCCCGAAGCGCATCGTGCGCGCCGCGTCGGCGACTCTCGGGTGGATGCCCGGCGGGCTCGCCATCGTGTGCATCGTCGCGACCGCGATGTTCACGATGCTGACCGGCGGCAGCGGCGTGACGATCGTCGCGATCGGCGGTTTGCTCTACCCCGTCTTGGTTCAGCGCGGCTACTCCAAGGAGTTCTCGCTCGGTCTCGTGACGACCTCGGGCGCCGTTGGCCTCTTGCTCCCGCCGAGCCCCCTCGTACTCATTTATTGTTACGTCACGGGCGTCGATGTTGGCCGTGCGTACAAGGCGACGCTGTGGCCCGGTCTCGTGCTCGTGGGCATCCTCGCGGCGTACTCCATCTTCGTCAGCGTCAAGAACAAGGTCCCGACCCAGAAGTTCGACGCGCGTGAATTTGCGCGCTCGATTTGGGACGTCAAATGGGAAGCCTTAGCTCCGGTGCTCGTCCTCTCGGGCCTCGCGACCGCACTGATGGAACTGCACGAGAGCGCGGCCGCCGCTGCGCTCTATACCCTCGTCGTCGAGGTCTACATCCACAAGGACCTCTCGTGGAAGAAGGTCCTCAAGGTCGCGAAGGACGCGATCTCGCTCTCCGGCGCGATCATCGCGATCCTCGCGATGGCCGCCGCGCTCACGAACTACATCATCCAAGCCGGCATTCCGAATGCCGTTTTGGAATGGTGCGTGCAGA
Organism: Polyangiaceae bacterium; assembly: GCA_947475525.1. Lineage (GTDB taxonomy): Bacteria > Myxococcota_A > Polyangia > Polyangiales > Polyangiaceae > SYFR01. The sequence goes on from CANJMI010000022.1 coordinate 36,767, forward strand.
AGGGCATGCGCGAGACCTGGCAGTTTCTCATCGTGATGAACGTGTTCTTGTTCGTCATGGGCGCGCTGATGGATGCGTTCAGCGTGCTTCTCGTCGGGCTGCCGCTGCTCGTGCCACTCGCTGCGAGCTTCGGCCTGCACCCGTTCTACCTCGCGTCGATGTTCCTCCTTCACCTCGAGATCGCCTACGTCACGCCGCCTATCGGCTTGAACCTGTTCATCGCGAGCTTCCGCTTCAAGCGGCCGGTGGTCGAGGTCTACCGCGTGGTCATGCCGTTCTTCGGGCTGCTCGTGCTCGGATTCATGATCATCTGCTTTGTGCCGTCGCTATCGACCTTCACCGTCAAAGATGAAGTCGCGGGCCTGCGCGCAAAGGCGGAGTTGGCCGGGGTTGCACCGACCGATGCGTGGAAAATCGAGTGTATTCTCGAGGATTACAACAATCCAAAGCCTTGTTCCGACGCCGACATCGCGCGTTGGGGTAAGGATGGCACGGGCATCAAGGCGGCCTCGCTTGACGATGACGCCGACGACAAAGACGAAGACGATTTCGATGACGACGAGGACGACACGAAATCGGCGGCGGCGCCTTCTTCGTCCGCAGCCCCTGGCTCATCCGCGGCGCCTGCGGGCAGCGCGAAGCCCGACGACGACGACGATGACGACGATGACGACGACTGACCCGCGCGGGGGGTGACCGCGTCACCCTGTGAAGCCCGCCGGACCGGGCTTGCTCAACCACTGCACGCCGAAACGCAAACGAGGCGCTCGCCCAACGGCCAGCGCCTCGTTCTTTGTCGTGCGCCCAAGTGAGGGGCGCGCGCGTTCACTCGTCGCCGTCGTCGTCCGTCTCGCTCGCCTTTGCATCGGATGCGGCGGGGGCCACGGTCGCGGCCACTGAACCCGGCGCCGCAGCCACCGCATTGAACGCGCACTCCTTCATGCGGCGCTCCGAGAGGTAGCGACGCGCCTTGCGCTTGGCGATGGTGCCGGGAAGGCGCTGCTCGGGTTGAACGTCGCCCGCGCTGACGACCTCATTGAGCAGCTTTTCGAAGTTCGCCTTGTCCTGCATCGTGCAGTAGTACTTCGCGCCGAAGTTGAAACGCGCGAGCAGGGACTTTCCGTCGCTGAGAGCGAGAGCACGCTCGAAATGCTCCTTCGACGCGGGCAGCTCGGTCTCGGCGGTCTTCGAGCGGGCGTGATACGAGGCGAGCACGACGTGGCCCGTTGCGTTGTTGTAGGTCTCGTCGAGCTCGATCGAGCGCGTAACCAAGGCTACGCCAACGTGCAGGGTGCCGGCGGCCTGGATGTCATCGGTCACGACGAGGTTGACGCGGCTGAGCCACGCTTGAGCGAGCCAAAGGAGCGGCTCGGCGTCTTGTTTGTGGGTGAACAGCGCGGTGTACTCGGCCATCGTCTGGGGAGTCTTCTGGGCTGCTTCGAAGCCGGCGTGCTTCGCTTCGAGGAGCTTCGAGCCGTAATGGATCGCGCGGGCGTAGGCGGTGATCGCGCGGGCGCGGTGGTAGTTGGCAAGCTCGCTGTCTTCGCCGTAGAGATCTTCGGCTTGCTCCATCTCGTCTTCGATGAAGCCGAACGAGGACGCCGCCCAGCTGCGCAGCAGGAGGAACATTGCGTCTTGGTTCGCGGGGGCGAGGTAGTGCATCCCTTCGAACTGCGCGAGGCCGGCGAACGCTGCGCCCTTGGCGACTTCGTAATCGCTGACGCTGTTGAGTGCGCTCGATGCGGTGCGGGTCGAGTTAATCTGCCCCTCGAGGAGCATCTTCCTGATGCAGCCCGTGCTTCCGAAAGCGAGGCTGCCGGCAACGAGGAAAGGACCGAGTTTGCTGAGGTTCCGCATGGCGGCTTTCTTATCCGGCTCTCACCCGGGCTTCAATCGTCCTTGGGGGTAGCGGGTACAAAACCAAACGGCCGGCGCGCTCTTTGATGAGTGGCCGGCCGCTTCGCGCCTGAGGGCTGCGAGTCCCGCTATCGCCTATGGATCAAGGCGACGCGTGACCGCATAGGTGAGCTTCAGTATCGGTAGTCGTCGCGCTTGTAAGGCCCGTTCGTATCGACGCCGAGGTACTTCGCTTGCTTGTTGCTAAGCGTGGTGAGGCGTACCCCGAGCTTGTCGAGATGGAGGCGAGCGACCTCCTCGTCGAGCTGCTTCGGCAACCGATGAACCTGCTTCGTCAGCTCGTCCTTTTTCGACCACAGTTCGAGCTGCGCGAGCACCTGGTTGGTGAACGAAGAGCTCATGACGAAGCTCGGATGGCCCGTCGCGCAGCCGAGGTTCAAGAGACGGCCTTCGGCGAGAACGAGCACCGAGTGTCCATCGGCAAAACGCCATTCATCGTATTGCGGTTTGACGTTGATGCGCTCGACGTCCTGCAACTTCTCGAGCTCCGCCATTTGGATCTCGTTGTCGAAGTGGCCGATGTTGCCGATGATCGCCTTGTCCTTCATCTTCGCCATGTGCTCGACGGTGATGACGTCACACGAGCCCGTGGCGGTGATGAAGATGTCGGCCTTCGAGATGTAGTCCTCGATCGTGGCGACCTCGTAGCCCTCCATCGCCGCCTGGAGTGCGCAGATGGGGTCGATCTCCGTGACGACGACGCGGCAGCCTTGGCCACGCAGCGACTGCGCGCAGCCTTTGCCGACATCGCCGAAGCCGCAAACGATCGCGATTTTTCCGCCGATCATGACGTCGCTCGCGCGGTTGAGACCATCGATAAGCGAGTGGCGGCAGCCGTAGACGTTGTCGAACTTCGTCTTCGTGACCGAATCGTTCACGTTGATCGCCGGGAAGAGCAGCTCGCCGCGCCTCTCCATCTCGTAGAGGCGCTGAACGCCGGTGGTCGTCTCTTCGCTGACGCCCCGGATGCTTTTTGCGACGCTCGCCCAGCGGCCGGGTTGTTTCGTGGCGATGTCGCGCAAGGTCTGCAGGATGATGCCCCACTCCGCCGACTCGTTGGCCGCGTCGAACATCGGAATTTTTCCCGAAAGTTCGTACTCGAGGCCCTTATGGACGAGCAGCGTCGCGTCGCCGCCATCGTCTACGATCATGTCGGGGCCGCTGCCGTCCGGCCACGTGAGCGCTTCATTCGTGCACCACCAATACTCCTCGAGAGTCTCGCCCTTCCAGGCGAAGACTGGGCAACCGGCGGGCTTCTCGATCGTGCCGTGCTTGCCGACCGCGACCGCTGCTGCGGCTTGGTCCTGGGTGCTGAAGATGTTGCAGCTGCACCAACGCACGTTGGCCCCGAGCTCCTCGAGCGTCTCGATCAGCACGGCGGTCTGCACGGTCATGTGCAGCGAGCCCATGACCTTCACCCCACGAAGGGGCTTGGATGCACCGTGGCGCGCACGGAGGGCCATGAGGCCAGGCATCTCGTGCTCGGCGAGGCGAATTTCTTTACGGCCCCAATCGGCGAGAGTGAGGTCCTTTACCTTGAAGTTTTTTCGCATGGTGCTCATGGTCTCGGCGGTGGTGTATTCCGTTTTGCGGAGACGTGCAAACACGTTCGGGTGCACGATGTTTGCTGGTAGTGTCGCCGGCCGAGACGTGGCCACCGAGATGCCGGGAGCGCGGGAGCAGGGTAATTGACCGAGCCGATTTGGGACCCCGAAGCCGAGGTGCGCTGCATTCACGTCAGCGAATGCGGCGCCTGTCCCTTGATGCCGCTCGGCTATGCGCGTCAACGAGCCGCGAAGCTTGACCGACTCGCGGTTTCCCTCGGACGTTACGGCATTGCCCCGGGCACCACCGTGGCCGAGCTGCGTCGGCCTGAGTTGCTCGCTGCCTATCGCCGCCGCGCCAAGCTCGTCGTCGCCCGCATCGCGCCTGATCAGGCGGCTATCGGGCTTTTTCGACGCCATGACAGCCAGGTCGTGATCGACATTCCTGGCTGCCAGGTACTGAGCCCGACATTGCTCGAGTTCGTGGCCAACCTCCGGCCGCTTATTGCGTTGCCGCCGCCATCGCTCCAGGCGCTGCTCACCGGCCGCAGCTCAGACGGCACCGGGGTGCTGTCGGGCCTCGACGTACGTGAGCTGCGCCGCGCGGTCGGGAACGCCCCTCCGTCGCTCTTGGTGACGCTGACCTTGGCGGCCGAGCACGCGGCTCCAGTGGAGGAGCTGCGTGATGCTGCGCGCGCGCTTCGCCAGCATTTTCCCTCGCTTGTTGGTGTGGCGGTCGAGCTCCGTGTCGGCGGGCGGGGCGCGTCGTCGGCCTCGGAGTTCGTCGTGCTTTCGGGCGAAAGTGAAGTCGAGGATGCCGTTGATGATGGCGGTCACGAGCCGACCTATCAGCTCGTGTCCCATACGTCGTTCTTGCGGGTGCATCGCGAACAAGCGTCGATGATGCATCGCTTGCTGCGGGAACTCGTAGCGGGGCCGCTGCCCGTCGCGCCTGCTGCTGCCCCGCGACAGACGCGCGTGCTCGACCTTTACGGCGGCACCGGCGCACTTTCGTTGGCGCTTGCCCGGGCCGGCCACGCGATGACGCTCGTCGAATCTCACCCTTCTTCCGTCGCACTCGCGCTCCGTGCGGCAAGCGCCCAGCGGCTTAAGGTTGAGGTGATCTCCGGCGAAGTCGCCTCAGTGACCAAAGTGCTCGCGGCGGCCGGTGCGACGTTCGACGTCGTCATTGCGAACCCCCCGCGCCGAGGCATGTCCCCGGCGGCGCGTGAAGCGGTCGCCTCGCTCCGCGCGGATCGTGTCGTCTACGTTGCGTGCGAGGTCGACAACTTGAGCCGCGACCTCGAACACTTTGCGCGGCTCGGCTACCAGGCGCGTGTGTTTCACCCGCTCGACACGCTGCCGCTAACCGATGAAGTCGAAGTCGTCGCTGTGCTCGACCGCGGTCCAAGCGCCACGCCAGCCCTGCTGTTCGCCGGGGAAGGGTTGCTCGGTTTTGCGAAGCCCGCGCACGAGCCACTCTCCCCGCGGCCCGAGTACCCATCGAGCGTGGTCGAGCGCGCTCGCGGCGAGTTCGATGGTGGCGCGTGGGAGCCGGTAGTCGGGGACGACGCGGGGATAAGCGGCGTCTGCTTGTTCGCCCGTGACGCGGCATCGGCCGAGCGGTGGCGGGCCTCGCTTGAGCGGACGGGGAGGCTTATCTACCTCGCGGCGGCTCGTGGCGTCGCTCCGGTGAAGGGGTCGATCACGAGGGATTTGCACGGCGAGCACGAGTCGCTTCAGGCGCGCACGCGTTATCGGCGACTCGCCATCGGCGGAGGTCACTCGGTGTTGCGACTCGTGCCCGAGCGGCCCGTGCCTCACCAAGTACGGCGCCACCTCGCGGCGATGGGGCACCCGGTGCTTGGCGATATGCGTTATGGCCATGCCCCGACGAACCGCTATTTCGAGGAAAAATACGGGCTGGATCGCAGTTTTCTGCACCTCGTTCGCGTCGAAGTCGATCACCCGGACACAGGCGAGCGGCTCCAGGTTGAAGCGCCTCTGCCAGCGGATCTGCGCGCGGCGCTCGCGCGGGCGTCGGATGAATCGGTGCTGCGCTTCCTCGACCAAAAGGGAGCACTCGGCATCGCCGGGGGACGCCTCGATGCGCGTGAGGACGAGCCGCAGAGCGAGACCGGTCCCGCGAGCATGCGGGAGTTTCCTGCGGAGAGTGCGCGCGCCACGTACGGGCTCGCCCCGATTTCGGTGCCCGGTCGGAGTCCACTCGAGTTCGACGAAGCCCCGAGAACCATTCGCGGCGAGCTCCTCCGAATTGAGGAAACCGACGACCTATGATCCCCTCGCTTCTCGCTGAGACTTCTTCGCCGCGGACCGAGCGCGCGCGGGTCCTTGTCGTCGACGATGAATCGATGATCCGCGAAATGCTCGCGGACTTTCTCGAGCTCGAGGGCTACAGCGTCACCACCGCGAGCGATGGCATGGCGGCGCTCGACGCGACGGGCGCGCGACCCTACGACCTCGTGCTGACCGACATGAAGATGCCGCGCCTCGGTGGCATTGCGCTCCTCGACCGCTTGCGTGAGCAAGCCCCGACGACGATGGTCGTGATGATGACCGGCTTTGGCACGGTCGAGACCGCGATCGACGCGATGAAACGTGGCGCTCACGACTACGTGTTAAAGCCTTTCAAGCTCGACGAAGTCTCGCATGTCGTCGAGCGCGCGCTCGCGAAGCGCCGCGTGGAGGCGGAGAACATTCGGCTTCGACAATCGGTGTCGCTCTACAAGGTAAGCGAGGCGCTCAACCTCAGCCTCTCGCTCGACCAAGTACTGGATACCGTCGTGACGACGACGCTAAGCGAGCTCGGCGCGGACTTCGTGGCGGTCTGGTTCTGCGGTTCGGAGGGGGACTTCTTCGAGCGGCATCGCGGTGTCGGGTCCGCGCCGGATGGCTCGGCGGCGCTCGAGGGTGTGGTCGATGCGAACACGCTCGGGGCAGCCCTCGCGGCAGGTCGTCCGGTCCTCGTTCACGGTGAGGAGAGTCGGCCTTACTTTACGCCTGCGATGCGTGATGCCGCCTCGTCGTTCGTCGCCGTGCCGCTGACGGTTAAAGGTAAAATGCTGGGTTTTATCGCAGCGGTGGCGAGCGCGCCTTCGACTCGTTTCGAAGAGGGGCAGCGCAAATTGCTGAGCATCATCGCGTCGCGCGCGGCGGCCTCGATCGAAAACGCACGCCTCTACGGTGATCTTCAGGCCACGTTTCAGCAGACGATCGAGGGCCTCGCCAGCGCCATTGACAAGATGGATCGCTACACCGCCGGGCACTCGGTTCGCGTTGCCGAATACGCCATGTTGCTCGCTCGTCGTCTCGGGCTCACGGAGGCCGAGATCGCGCTCGCACGGCACAGCGCTTTGATGCACGACATCGGAAAAATCGGCTGCGCCCTCAACTTGAACAAGCCTGGCAAGCTCACCTCCGACGAGTACGAGGTCTTCAAGCAGCACCCTGCCCACGGTCGCGACATCCTCTCGCCGATCAAATTCTTAAACCCGCTCATCCCGGGTGTGCACCTGCACCACGAGCGTTTCGACGGGCGCGGCTATCCACTTGGGCTCGAAGGCCGCGGCATTCCGATCATCGCGCGGATCATCACCGTCGCGGACACCTACGACGCGATGACGAGCGATCGCAGCTACCGTCGCGCGTTGCCCCACGCTGTCGCGGTGGCCGAAGTCGAGCGCTGCAGCGGGACTCAATTCGACCCCGAGATCGCCGCGAGCTTCCTCGAAGGGCTTGACGCTTTCCGCGACGAGTTGCTCGCGAACGGCGCACAGGTCCCTGCGTGACGAGGCGACACGCGCGCGCGCTGTGGCTCGGGCGCCGGCCGTACGAGCCGGTTCACGAGTTGCAGAAGTTCGTTCATGCGGCGCGTGGTGACGGACTCGGCCGGGATGTCGTGCTCCTCGTTGAACACGAGCCGGTAATCACGCTTGGCAGAGGCGCCGACACGCAGAACGTCTTGCTCGCAGCGGAGGCGTTGCGTGAGCGTGGCGTCGAGCTCGTGCACACCGGGCGCGGCGGTGACGTCACTTATCACGGCCCCGGGCAGCTCGTGGGTTACCCGATCTTCGACCTGCGACCGGACCGCTGCGACGTGCGTCGTTACGTGCGTCAGCTCGCCGAAGTGATGATTCTGCTCGCACGCGAGCACGGGGTCGAGGCGGGAGTCGTCGACGGCATGATCGGCGTGTGGGCTGATGCGCTCGAGCCAAACGCGTGGGCCGGGCAGGCGTGGTCGCGTCGCCTCGAGAAGCTCGGGGCGATCGGCGTGAGGCTCTCTCGGTGGGTGACGATGCACGGCTTCGCGCTGAACGTAACGACGAGCCTCGACGCGTTCTCGATGATCGTGCCTTGCGGGATCCGTGACTACGGCGTCACGTCCGTGGCGGCGCTTACCGGCAACGAGCCTTCGCTGGCGTCGGTCGCGCTCGCTTCCCGGGCTTCCCTCGCCCGTGCGCTTGATTACGAGGTCTCCGCAGTCGAAGACGCGTCGATGGTCTCGCTGGAGGAGCTGCGCCAAGAACTCGTGCACTCGGCGCCCACGTGACGCAGGCGTCTCGTCGACCTCCGCGCTGTGCTAAAGCTGTGCGCATGCGTGGCGTGACGGCATTCGTCCTCGCGGGTGTGTGCCTTTATTCGGGCGCCGCGCGGGCCGGTGAGTTCGACCCATTGGGCGGCTTTTCGTTCGCCGCGGGCGCGGCAGTGACGCTCGATTTCGAGTCGTCGCAATTGCCTCCGCCGGCCGAACCGCTAGCGAGCGAACCCAAGCGAAAAGCCGCCGCCGACGCGCTCTCTGGTGGGTGGGTCCTCGAGCTCGGTCCCTACGAGGAGGCGGCGTTCGGTGTCGCGCTTCCGGCGGTCTTGGCGAGCTACCGGGTGAGCGTGTGGATCCGTGGCGGCGAGGCCGTAGGTTCGATCGCGACCACGTACGATGGGGCGCGGCGCGATGAAGTGGCGACACTCTTTCCAACCGGGCGAATGACCAGCGACGGATGGCTCGAGCTCGCAAACGAGCACGTCGTCATCGATGGCGCGCGCGGGGTCGCGCACGTTTCGGTTTTCGCGGCGGATGCTTGCGAGGTCGACGCGTTCGAGCTCGTCGTTGATGGAACCGCAACGACCGCGCCGGGGAGGGCGTGCAGCGGGCTCGCCGAGTCGGCCGTGTGCGGCGTCGGTGAAGTCTGCACCTGGGGCGCGTGCCGCCGAGTGAGCGGGTGGGTTCCGCCGATTCCGAGCGACCGCGAAAAAGTGACCGATTATCTGGGCAATCGCATCAAGTTCTTCTTCGGGCCCTACCAGAACCGCACGGTTGATCTGCCCGCGGCCGAGGTGGCGATCGAAGCGATGCGCAACGCGCACGATCCATGGTCCTACTGGAACGGGTTCTTGCTTGCGCTGCGACGTCTCCACGACAGCCACACGAGCTCGGGTTGGTCGCCGGCCGACTATGCGGTGCGGAACCCGAATCCGATCGACGTGTGCTTCGTCGAGGGCGACGCCGATTGGTCGCAGAATTCGGCGCCGAGCGTCGAAGGCTACCGTGACGTGCTTGTGTCCCACGCCGGGGCGATGCGAACTCTTGGCCTGCGTGCGGGCGACAGGCTCGTTCGCGTGGATGGCCGCCACCCGATCGACTGGGCGCGCTCGCTTATCGAGGTAAGCTGGTCCCTTCTGCCGGCGTCGAACCACTCGACGTTTGCGTCGCTCGCGGCGTCGCTTCGTAGCCTCGTCTCGCGCTACGCTCACACGATCGAGGTGGTGCGCTGCGACGCGAGCGGCTGCGGCAGCATCGAGAGCATCGACATTACGGCTGCCGCCATGCTTGCTCCGCAAGAGGACTACCAGACCGGTTTATGCGACAGCCGTCCGTCGCGCCACGTGCCCGGCGCGCCGGTGGACCATCACGGTGAAGACGACGTGTTCGCCGGTTTCCTCGAAGGCCTCCCGACTGAGGAGCGGCTCTTCGGTGTCGAGTGGGACTCCCTCTACACGACGACGGGGCAAGACGGCATTGGGCCCGCCCTGACGGAGGCGGTTGCGCGCATCACGAACGAAGGCGCAACCGGCGTCCTCCTCGACCATCGTCGCGGCACGGGGGGGACACTCGCGGGGCCGCAAATCATTTGGGATTATGCTGTCGAGCGGCATCCGCTGACGTTTTTCCAGACGCGCGTACGGGCCGAGGATGAGCAGCCGAGCCTCGCTTCGGGCAAGGCACTTTTCTCCGCGGCGCTCGCCAAGTTCGAGGTCGACGAAGCCGGCAAGAACGGCGCGGCTCCGGTGCCCACGGCGTTGCTGATCACGGACGACGTGTCGGCGAGCGACTGGCTTCCTCTCGGTATGAAAGGCGCGCCGAAGGTTCGCATCTTCGGTCCTTATGAAACGAGCGGCGCGTTCTCCACGAGGCTCACTTTCGGTTACTGGCTCGGCTTGAACTACACGCTCGCGTCAGGAGACAGCTTCGTCGCCGACGGTCGCACGCTGAACGGGTTCGGTGTCCCACCCGATCAGGTTGTCATGCCGAAGCAGTCGGATCTCGCACAAGGCAAAGACACCGTCTACGAGGCCGCGCTCGCGTGGCTTCGCTCGCAAAAGGGGGACTCGCCTTGAGCCATTTGGGCTGGCTTCGCGTGGCGGTTCTTGCTGGGCTCTCGGCGGCATTGGCCGGGAGCGCGTGCGCGACCGAGGTCGTGTCGAGAGCGCCTTTCGGCGAAGGTGGCGCGAGCTCAGGCACAGCTTCGGGTGGCCATGGCGGCGGTGGTGGGGGCACGCCTCCGCGCCGTACCGTCGTCACTCGGAGTCCGTTCGGAAATGTCGCCGCGAGCGATAATTTGCTCTGGGACGGTGATTTCGAGTGGCTGTCTTCGTTCTCGGATCAATACGGTTGGCTCGTCGGCGCGAACCCCAATTCGCTCGGTTACGAACTGCCGAAGCAAGCCTTCGGTGCGTCCTGCAAGAGCGGCGTGAAGTGCATCGAACTCAAGAAGGGGGCGATCGCCGTGGGGATCGGCGTGGCGTCGGCGGGGCACGCGCTTGAAGCGAGCGTGCACGCGATGGTCGAGGGTAACTGCGCGGCCGTGGAGGTCGCCCTTGTCAGTTTTGGAGACGGGGACCTCGACGTGGCGCTCGAGTCTTCGGGCCGCGTCGATGGCTGGTGTCGCTTCGACGGCGCTGTTGCCGAACGGAAGCACGCCGTGGCGCTGTACGTTCGCAACGGCACTGGCGCCACGATTCGCGTCGACGACGCCGTGATCCACCGCGCTCCGCAATCCGGTGCTTCGGCTGCAGCAGCGACGCCGTCACCGAGAGAGTTCTCGGAGCTGAAGCGCGAGCTGCGGCGCCGGGCTAGACCCGCTCCACGGCCACGGGGCGAACGCGAAGAAGTGTGGATGCGCGAGCTTCAACGTCGGAGGGCCAATTGACCGTGCGGTTCGCAGCCTTGACCGTGTTTGCGCTGACGCTCGGTGCCGCCGCGCCTGCAATCGCGGGAGAGTTCGACGCGCGTGGTGTCTACCACCCGAGTCCAAACGCGGTCGCTTCGATCGAGTTTGGTGCGGATTTTGACGTCGTGGCTGACTATTTTACGCCAGCGCAAGCCCCCGCCGAATGCAAGCCGGGCTCGACGGTCGTAACCCCCGCGGACCCGTTTTCCGGCAGCGAAGTTCTCCACGTTGCCTTGAAAGGCTTCGGCTGCGCGGACCGCTTCATCGTGTACGGGTTGCCCGCCACGAAGGCCGCCTACCGCGCCACGCTGTGGATGCGTCACGGCGGGATCGATGCGCAGCTGACCGCGACCCATCGGCCCGAGTCCGCCAAGCCGACAAGCTACGCGAAGCTCTCGGCCACTGGGCGCACGACGAGCGACGGTTGGGTCGAGCTTGCGTCGAATGACTTTTCAATCGATGGCGAGGCCCTGTCGAGCCTCTACTTGAAGCTCGCCGACTTCGACGCGCGCGGCACCGAGGTCGACGCGTTCGAGCTCGTTCAGTCGGGCGATTACATCGAGCCCGCGGTCTGCAAAGGCTCGGCGGATCCGGTATGCGGCACCGAGGCCGTGTGCCAATTCGGACGTTGCGAGGCTGGCGGGCTTCACGTGCCGCCGCTGCCCGACGCGGCCGTTCGCGATGAGGTCGTCGATCGAATGGCCGGCCTGCTGACGATCTTTTTCGGTGGCCGCAAGACGCGCCTCGCGGATATGCCCCGCGCCCTCGAGCGCATCGAGACGCTCCGCAAAGCGCCGTCAGCCTGGACGTTTTGGAATGGCTTCGCCACCGCGATCCGTGAACTCCACGATTGGCACACTCACGCGGACGGTGACATTCAGTCCGCTGGGTCGGGGCGCAGCTTCAATGCCTGCTTCATCGGGGGCGTAGGGGATACGTCCTCGGCGAGCTGGCCACGCCACCCGCTCTACGAGGACGTTCTCGTCTCTCACGTCGGAGAATCCAAGGTTGGTTTGCACGCCGGGGACCGGCTCCTCGCCGTCGACGGCAAGCATCCAATCGAATGGGCACTCGGCCTACGTGGAGTCGATTGGGGTTACTGGCAGGCGTGTGACGATCGCGTTTACGCTGAAGCCCTCGAGCGGCTCGGTGGTCTCATCCCCGAGTACGCCTCGACCATCACCGTTCTGACGTGCAGCTCCGCTACCAAGACCTGCGAGCTTACGCCGAAGACCATCAGCGTCGCGACGATCGACGACGAAGGTTCCGGTTACGTCGCTTGCGACAACCGGCCAGTTTATTACCTCACCGCGAACAATCCCGGTCCGCGTCACGACGTCGGTTACAAATTCTATGAGGGCCAGGTCGTGGGGACCACGCCGGATGAAAAAATCCGGGCGCTCATTTGGGACACGCTTTATGGCGGCGGTGATCCCCAAGGCTTCGTGAACACGAGCCTGAAGTCGCTCTACACCTCGTTCAAAAGCAACGCTCGCGGGGTGCTGCTCGATCATCGCGCCGGCAACGGTGGCACGCTGGACGCCGCCGAGACGGCCACGACGCTGATGTGTCCGCCTTCGACCGCGCTCGTGTTCCGGTCGCCTATCGACACGGCCGGCTTCAACGGTCCGGCGGACAACGCGGCGGGCCTGGCGCTCTTCGCTACCGCAAAGTCATCGAGCCCGTACCGAGTGGGTTCCGTCGACTACGATCCGCTCTTGCCGGTCGCGCTCCTCTTGCATCGAGATGGCTCAGCGAGTGACTTCTTCCCGTTCGGCGTGAAGGGCGCGCCGAAGGTCCGCATCTTCGGGCCCGGTCCTACCGCTGGAGCGTTTTCGACCTTTTTCACGTTCGATCCGCCCGGTCCAATATCCTTCCAGCTCGCCTCCGGTGACAGCATCAGCGCAGCAGGGGCGCCGCTTATTGGGCACGGGGTCGAGCCGGACGAGGTCGTGTTGCAGCGGCAGTCGGACCTCCTCGCGGGCAAGGATTCGCTCGTTGAAAGCGCGGTCGCGTGGTTGCGTGCGGAGTTGAAACCATGAGGCTCAGCTCGTGTTTGTTGCTCTCACAGGTCGCCCTTTCAGCGTGCCATGTCGATGAGGTGATCGAACCTGCTCCGAAGTCGGGCTCGTCCACCAGCGCGAGCTCGTCCTCGAGCGGCGGGTCGGGGGGTGGCGGCGCCGTCGTGCGCACGGTGTCGGTTCGGAGCCCATGGGGTGGGCCCGCGCAGAACCTGCTCGCTGACGGTGACTTCGAACTCTCGATTTCGTTCGACGGCCACGCTGGCCCTAATTCTTGGTACGCCTTCGACACGATGACCGACGGCTCGCGCTACCTGCGCGGCGAAACGGGCGGACTCTGCCGCACAGGTCTCCGCTGCGCCGTACTCGAAGCGAACATGGTGTTGTTTGGTCGTGGGACAGGCGGGCCTGATGGGGGCGGCGTGGATGCGTCCGCTTGGGCCAAGCCGCCGACGGGTAAGTCGTGCGATGTCGTCTCGGTGTCGCTCCTCGACTGCGATCAGACGGTATTCTCGGTCAAGCTCAAGCCCACTGCCGCGACGCCCGATGACTCCGGGTGGTGCTCGTACGCGGCCAGCATCGCGAAGGCCCCGACGAAGCGCTGCATGTACGTCGACTCGAATCTTGGTCCGGGCGAGGTCGCGCTCTTCGACTCAGCGGTGGTCGTCGCGAGTCCGAAGCCGCGGATGGACGTTGCAAGCTCTCCGCTCTCTGGGGAGTCGGCCGCGCGGGCGAGCCGGCTCATGCGCCGCGTGCGCGATCTCACGCCGCTCGGTGGGCGCGCGCCGCTCGTGCCGCCTGCTGTCCCTTGAGGTTGTGCGTGAATTTGTTTTTCGACGGCATCGCGCCCGTGCGACAAACGATCCCCATGACGTTCCCCGCGCAATCGATCGGCATTCTCGGCGTTGCCGGGCTTGCGACCGCCGCACTCCTCGCTTGCAAGTCGGCTCCGGCCGCGTACCCCGATGCCGCGAAGCTCGCTTCATCGGAGCACAGTTGGTGCGGCGCGCTCGCGAAGTACGAGGCCCCGCAAGACCAATCCTGGCGCCACATCGCCGCGTGCAACGCCGCGATCCCCACCGGCTCGGCGCCGTTCGTTGCGCAGATGGCCGAGTGCTACCGCAAGCACCATGAAGATCAAGGCGATGACGCCATGGACCTCGGCGGCCTCGTCGCGCGCTGTGCCGACGTCGTCCTCGCTGCGGCCGAGCCCGTCGGCTTCGAGGTGGCTGCGCCCGTGCGTGCACGGTGCGCGCGGATGGAGCGCTGCGCCAAGGTTTCGCAGCCAACATGCCTCGCGGCTATTGAGCAACTCGACCCTATGCAGAAGGTCGGCCTGACGAGCGCCTACAACCTCGCGGCTCAGCACGCGATAGCCGAGTGTCTCGAGGACTCGGCCTGCTCCCCCGATGAAGATGCCGTGCAAGCGGCGTGTTACGCGGCGGCTCAAAAGCTGCGCGTTTGGCTGCCGCTCGACTGAGTGGCGGGTTTTGGATCGGGCGACGAGGCCGGGCTTCGCTCCTCTGACAGATTCTCGCTTGCCCCAAGCGGCGCGAATCTCCAGAATCGCGCGCATGACGTCGCTTCGCGCCAGGGTCGCGCTCCTCTTCGGTTTGTGTTCACTCTTCGCGTGCCTGTTTGCGTCGCCCGCGTGGGCGCGCGGAGTCAAGATCGACAAAGCGACGATCGAGGAGGACCCTTCCGCTCACAATTGGAAGCTCAAGCTCTCGATCGACTTCGGGTCCGCGCCCGACCGCGACATCGTCCCGATGGTCTTCAGCTTCAAGCAGACCGCCACGTACGAACGCTCGCTCACCGATGAGACCGGAGACAAGCCGGTGCTGCACACGCTGCCGATGAGCAACCAAGTGCCGAACAACTCCGAACAGGATGTCGGCTTCAGCGATCCTGGCACCGGTAAGCGTTTCCCCGTGACGAAGTTTCCGATCACCATTCGTCGAAAAGACGACTTCGAAGCGGGCGAGTACGAGCTCACCATCAAGGTCGTCGGTGGCCCGTCGCTGGGCACGGTGCGGTTGCAGTTGAAGGGCGACAACAAGGTCATCGACCGCCGCAGTATGAATTTCACCGGGAGCCTCAGTCCTGCGAAAAAGCAAGCCGACCCCGCCGCAAAGGGCGCCACCGAGGCGCGCAAAGCCGGCGCGGCCGAAGACCAAGGGCCCGATCTGTCGAACATCCCTGACCGTGCGGCGTCCGCGGCGGCTCCGGACTCGTCCGATGACCACGCGCCTCCGAGCGTCGGCCCGAAGCAAGGCGGTTGCGGCTGCGAGCTCGCCTCCGCGTCGCCGCCTTTGCCTGGGTCATGGGCCGCCGCTTTGGCGCTTGGTTTGGCGGTGCTCGCTCGTCGCCGGCGCAACTGAAACCTGTTCTATCGAGCAAATTCGGGCCGCGCGGCTCAGTGACGGGAGGCTACTTGTCGGCCTCTTTCTCCTCGTAGGCGCGGCGCACCGCGCGATGAACCTGCTCCGCGACGTCGTCGGGTAAGCGCAGTTCCGCGGGCCGCACGTGGTCCGCTTGTTCGAGGCGGCCGAGCTCACGCGCGCCATGTGCAAGTTGCCGACGTCGGCGCAGGGTGGCGCGTCGTCTGCGCCAGAGACCAGGCAGACGCCACGCTTCGCTGCCATCGAGCGGAGGCACCGGGATCAAGTTCAAGAGAAGAATCCAGAGGCTGGGGCTGCCGAAACTCGCCAGGAGCTGCCGTAAGAAACTGTTCTCAACGTGCGGCGCCAACCAGAAACCAACGGGCAAGAGAAGCGCCTGCGCGAGCACGCCCCCCCACGCGATGACCGCCGTTTGCCACCCGTTCGCGAGGCCACTGTAACGGCACTCGCCGCCGAGCCCGTGGAGATCGATGCTCTCGACGGTCAGACGGTAACGCCGCACGAGGACTGCGTGGCCGACCTCGTGCGCGAGCACGACGAGGACGATCCCCAACCAGCCTGCAGGATCCAGCCGAACGCCACCGAGAACGAGCGCCGACAACGCGAGCGACCAGTGAACGCGAACGGGCGCGCCGCGCCATCGCATGACCGTCCAATAGCCTCGGTCGAACATCGAACTCTACCTGCCCCGCGTCGGAACCGTAGCTTGCACGGCCCTTCGCCGCCACGACCGCCGGCGGCGCGGCGTCGGCGCATCGGTTGTTCGCGGCCATCAGCCGAAGCTGGTGTACCATCTCGCCCCGTTTGAGGGAGCACACCGTGAAAATCAGCATCTCCGCTTTGGGCGCATTGGCATCGATTGGCTTATTGGGCTGTGGCGGTTCGGCGTGGCAGGCGCCCCCCTGCGCGAATTGCGGCGTCCTCGTGGCGCCCCTCGCCGGGGGTTCTGATTCCCCGCGCGGCGTGAAGCCAAACGCCGCCGAGGCACGTGCGTTCATCGATCGCGTCGAGCAAGAACTCTTCGTGCTGCAGGTGGCCGACGACCGTGCGAGTTGGGTCAGCGCGAACTTCATCACGCTCGACACGAAGGAGATTGCGGCGAAGGCCTCCGAGGACCGCCTCGTGTTTCTCGCTCGTGCGGTGGCGGACTCTGCGCGGTTTGATGGCCTCGCGCTTGACCCCGTATCCACGCGCAAATTCTCGCTTTTGAAGCGCAGCGCTACGCTTCCGGCCCCCCGCGACGTGCGCAAAGCCTCGGAGCTCGCGACCTTGAGCGCTGAGCTTGGTGCCACGTACGGCACGGGAAAATACTGTCCTACGAAGGATGGCAATTTGCGGCGAGCCCTCGCGAAGGACAAGGCCAACTCCAAGGCCCTCGCGTGCGATCCCCAAAAGCCCAACGAAGCGGGCCTCGCGCTCGACGTGCTCGGAAAGTACATGGGCGATGGTCGCGATGAAGAGGCCCTGCGAGAGGCATGGCTCGGTTGGCACTCGATTTCGCGACCGATGCGGGACGGTTACGCACGCCTCGTGGCGCTCGGCAATGAAGGCGCGCGCGAGATCGGCTTCGACGACGTCGGCGCGCTTTGGCGCTCGGGTTACGACATGTCCCCGGAGGACTTCCGCTCCGAGGCCTCGCGGCTCTTCCATCAGGTGGAGCCGATCTACAAAGAGCTTCATTGCTATGCCCGCAAGCAGCTGCGCAAGCGCTACGGCGAGAAGCTCATCCCCGCGAAGGGAGCGATCCCGGCCCACCTCCTCGGCAACATGTGGTCGCAGACGTGGAGCAACATCTATCCCGAGCTCGAGCCCTTTCCAGGTCAGGGAGCCGTCGACGTCACGAAGGCCCTCGCCTCGAAAAACGTCGACGAGCTGAAGATGGCGCACATGGCGGAAGGCTTCTTCACGTCACTCGGTCTCGATCCGCTGCCGGCGAGCTTCTGGAAGAGGTCGCTCTTTTTGCGGCCCCAGGACCGCGAGGTCGAGTGCCACGCGAGCGCGTGGGACGTGCACTACAACGACGACCTCCGCATCAAGATGTGCATCCAGCGCACCGACGAGGACTTCTACACGCTCCACCATGAGCTCGGACACAACTACTACTTCCACTACTACGTAAAGCAGCCGTTCCTGTTCGAGTCCGGCGCGAACGATGGCTTTCACGAGGCGATCGGCGACACGATCGCGCTCAGCGTCACCCCCAAGTACCTCGAGACGATCAAGCTCATCGACAAGGCGCCCTCGAACGACAAAGCCGACCTCAACTACTTGATGAAGATGGCGCTCGACAAGATCGCGTTCTTGCCTTTCGGTAAACTCATCGACGAATGGCGCTGGGACGTCTTCGCGGGGAAGGTCGCGCCCGCCGATTACAATGCCGCGTGGTGGAAGCTTCGCACGGCGTATCAAGGCATCGCCCCGCCGTCCGTGCGCACCGAGGCGGACTTCGATCCCGGCGCGAAGTACCACGTACCGGGCAGCGTGCCTTACACCCGCTACTTCTTGTCGTTCCTCTACCAGTTCCAATTTTACCGCGCCCTGTGCCGCGAGGCCGGGCACACCGGGCCGCTCCACACGTGCTCCTTCTTCAACAACAAGAAGGCCGGCGATAAGTTGAAGAACATGCTCGCGCTTGGTGCGAGCAAGCCATGGCAGGAGGCGCTTCACGCGCTCTCGGGTGAGGACACGGCGGACGCGAATGCGCTGATGGAATACTTTGCGCCGCTCCGCGCTTGGATGCAGAACGAAATCAAGAACGAGACATGCGGCTGGTGATGTGGCAGACACTTCGCCACCGATTCGCCCCGACCATTTGAGGAACCGATGAAGCTCCCCGACCCAGGACTCTACCGAACCCACAAGCCCTACCCCGGTCACGAGGAAGCCATCCCGGCCGGCGTGCTCGTCTATGTTGGCGTGCCGAGCAACGGGGGCCTTCCATTCGTCGTGCGCCCTGGCTCCAACCGCAACAATCGTTGGTATTGGGGTGACCCGACCATCCCACTTCGCGCGCAGAGCTGGGCGGATGGGCTTATCAAGCTCCCCTCCGAAGGCTTCTACACGCTCCCGCGCGACATCGTGTTCGAGGCGGGCGGAAAATGGCTACAAAACGCCATCGTGCAGCTCGGCTACAACGGCGAGGGCCGTGGCATCCTGTTCGTCGGCGAGCAGCGCGAGAGTGAGGACCGCAACATCCTCACGTTCAGTGAGCGCGGTCGCATGTGCGAAGAGGAACTGCTGCACAAATTGCGCTGGGCGCCGATCCTGCCCGTCGCGAAAGAAGACTGAGTCGCGCGGCTCTCTTGTACTGAGTCGCGCCGGTCTCTTGTAGCGGCTCTGCCAGTTGTAGCGGCTCTGCCAGTTGCAGCGGCTCTGCCAGTTGCAGCGGATCTGTCAGCGTTTTTGCTGGGGATTCGCGCATTGGCCAGGCTAGCGGCAAGTTCCGGGCGCGTCATCGAGCAGCGAGAGCCGTACGGCGTTCAGTGCCTGACCGCGGGTCACCTTGCCTTGCTCGAGCTGGATGCGCTGCGTCTCGCAAGAGTTTGCTGCGGCGGCCAAGCCTGACTTCGAGGCTGGGTTGGTCGCGGCGGCCTTCGCGGCATGAAGGCTCGCGCAGCAGGCGGAGATGCTATCGGTGCGCGGGCGCGCTTGACCCAGTGGGGCCTCGCCGCCGGTGGGGGTGAGGGAGGACGGCCCCGTCGATCGAGACCCCGCCGTCGCCGCAGAATTGAGAGCCGCTGGATCGGCGGTTTTTTGTTTGATGGGCAGGTCCACTCCATCGAAGGGGACCTCGACGGTGGTGGGCTCGGCCTTGCACGCAGACAGCGCCGTGCATGCAAAAACCCACGTGAGCACGACCGCGAGCGTCGCGAGGCTGTTGGGGCGTTGGCTTCGTTGCATGCGTCGGTAGAGTGAAGCTTGCCCCGTCGCGGGGCCCGAGGCGAGATCGATCACCATCGGATCACGCGAAACCAAGCGAGCGCGCACAGGATCACGAACGTCACCACGAAAGCCGCCAGCGCTACCGAGCCCCCGCGCGCTCCCAGCGAACGCGGCGCGTCCGCGCTTGTGGTTTTTCCCTCGGAAGACGGCGGTTCGGATGGACTGCTCGACGGGCTCGGTGCTTGCGCTGCAGCCGGTCCGGACAGGCGCCCTGCGGAGGGGGTGTCGCTCGGGTAAGAGTGGCGCAGTCCGGCGTCCGAACGTGCACCAGCCGAGCTCGCAATCGCCTCGATCACGAGCGGCGGGCCGAGCTCGAGCGCGGTCAGTGCCCGCTCGCGGGAACGCCGCCGAGCCACCTTCTCTTTTGCGAAATGGGACGAGAGCCACTCCCCAAATCGCAGCGCGCTCGCCATCTGTTTGGTTGCGATGCAATAGCCGGTCAACTCATCCAACATGGCGCTCGCGCTCGGGTAGCGATTCTCGACGTCGGGCGCGAGGGCCTTCGTCACGATTGACCGCAGGGTGTCCTCCTCCGGCAGGCCGAGACGCCGCAGCGCCGGGATGTTCGCGGCGCACGCAACGTCGATGAGGGGTATCGCCTCGGTCGCCTTGTACATGCGTCGCCCCGAGAGCAACTCCCACAGAATGATGCCGAGCGAGAACAGGTCGGTCCGCTCGTCGACGACGTCACCCCGCGCGTGCTCGGGGCTCATGTAGCCGGCCTTGCCCTCGATGGTTTCGCTCGGAGCAAGGTCGAGACTGACAACATGCGCGATCCCAAAATCGCAGAGTTTTACCTCGCCGTCGAAGCTGAGGAGCACGTTGGACGGCGTCACGTCGCGGTGAATGATGCCGACGCCGTCTTCGAGGCGGAAGCGGTGGGCGTAGTCGAGTGCGCGCAGCACCTCGCGCACGGCGTAGAGCCGGTACTCCATCGGAAGCGCGAGCTTGCGCTGTGTGCACGCTTTCAAAAGATCCCGCAGATCGAGCCCCTCGACGTGCTCCATCGCAATGTAGAGCGAGCCTTCATGACGGCCGAGCTCTTCGACCCGAGCGATGTTCGCGTGGGAGAGCTGTGCAACGAGTTTCGCTTCGTCGATCAGCATGTCGCTCCACCGCTCTTCGCGAATGCGTTGCGGCAGCATCTCCTTGATCACGAGGAGTCGCGTTCCACCGAGCTCGGTCTTCACGCGCGCAAGGTAGATGTCCGCCATCCCTCCGCTCGCGATGTGATCGAAGAGCGTGAAGCGCCCGAGCCGAAACGGTAAGGTGCGCATGACTCCAACAGGTCTCAAATCCCTGAGCCACCGTCAACTTTCCTTCTGAGCTACCCATGGAGAACACCGACCATCCGCTACTCAGCCGACTGCCTCCGATCGGGCAAACCCTCGACACGAATGGCGTGTTCGACCGGTTCCTCGACTACGCGACGGCGCGCGGCGTCGAGCTCTACGCGGCTCAAGAGGAAGCGTTGCTCGAGATCTGCGCCGACAAGAATGTGATCCTCGGCACGCCGACGGGTTCGGGAAAATCGCTCGTCGCCGAAGCGATGCATTTTCTCGCGATGGCTCGCGGTCAGCGGTCGGTCTACACAAGCCCGATCAAGGCGCTCGTCAACGAGAAGTTCTTCGCGCTCTGCAACCTATTTCACCCCGACAACGTCGGCCTTCTAACGGGCGACGCGACGGTCAATCGCGACGCGCCGATTCTATGTTGCACCGCCGAAGTGCTCGCGAACTGGTCCCTGACCGAGGGTAAAAAGACCGACGTCTCCTTCGCCATCTTGGATGAGTTTCACTACTACTCGGACCGCGATCGGGGCGTGGCGTGGCAGGTCCCGCTCTTGACGCTGCCGAACACGACCTTCCTCTTGATGTCGGCGACGCTCGGCGATCCCAAGGTTTTTGCTGAGAAACTGACCGAGCTTAACGGCAAGCCGACGGCGATGGTGCTCTCCGACGTGCGTCCGGTACCCCTCGACTACACCTACGCGGAGGTCCCGCTCCAAGAGTCGATTCTCGGTCTCGTCGAGGACGGCAAGGCGCCTGTCTACGTCGTCAGCTTCACCCAGCGGAGTTGCCACGATCAGGCCCAAAACTTAATGAGCCTCAACGTCTGCACCAAGGAGGAGAAGCTCGCGATTGCAGCGGAGCTCGTCGGCCATCGCTTCGATACGCCGTACGGTCGCGTGCTGCACCGCTTCGTCAAGCATGGGATTGGCGTGCATCACGGCGGCATGCTCCCGAAGCACCGGCGGCTCGTCGAGCGATTGGCCCAGAAGGGGATGCTCAAGGTGATAAGCGGCACCGATACCCTCGGCGTCGGCGTCAACATCCCGATTCGGACCGTCCTCCTCACGCAGCTCTGTAAGTTTGACGGCGAGAAGACCCGCATCCTCGGCGCCCGCGAGTTCCACCAGCTCTGCGGTCGCGCGGGTCGCAAGGGCTTCGATGACCGCGGGAGCGTTGTGGCTCAGGCGCCTGAGCACGCGATCGAGAACCTGCGACTCGAAGCGAAAGTCACCAAAGGCAAGAAGGTCGTCAAGCGAAAGCCGCCGACGAAAGGCTACGTGCACTACGCGCGTGAGACCTTCGAGCAGTTGATGGTTTCGCGTCCGGAGCCGCTCGAGTCGAGGTTCCAGGTCACTCACGCCATGCTGCTCGCCGTGCTCGGTCGCGAGTCAGGCGGCTGCGAGGCCATGAAAGCCCTCGTCCGGACGAGTCATGACCGGGCCGCGGTCAAACGGCTACACGGGCGTACGGCCATGCAGCTCTTGCGCTCGCTCGTCGAGTCGGAGGTCGTCACGTTCGCGGCGGATCCCGAGCACCCTCGGCGCCGGCGATTGCGCATCAACGTGGAGCTTCAGCGCGAGTTTTCCCTGCATCATGCGCTCTCGCTCTACCTCGTCGACGCGCTGCAAGTGCTGTCCCCCGAGGCCGAAACCTATCCGCTCGATGTGCTCGCGTTCGTCGAGTCGATCCTCGAAGATCCAAGACCGATCCTGCTAAAGCAGCTCGACCGCGTGAAAGGTGAATTGATCGCGAAGTGGAAGTCGGAAGGGGTCGAGTACGAGGAGCGCATGGCTCGCCTCGACGGCATTCAGCATCCGAAGCCGAACGCGGAGCTCATCTACGGCACGTTCGACGCCTTCCGCAGTCAGCATCCTTGGGTTGGCAATCAGAACGTTCGTCCGAAGGGTGTCGCCCGCGAAATATTTGAGCGCTGCCTCGATTTTCACGGCTTCGTTCTCGACCATCAGCTCGAGCGCGGCGAGGGGCTCGTCCTCCGGTACCTCACGGACGTCTACGAAGCGCTCGTTAAAAATGTCCCGGAAAGTGCGCGCACACCCGAGCTCGACGAGCTCATCGAGTTTTTCGGCTCGCTCGTGCGCGGGGTCGACTCGAGTCTGCTCGACGAGTGGGAGAAGCTGCGTGATCCGAACTACCTTGCGCGTCCGCAGGGGGCCGAAGATGAGCTTCCAAAGGAACGTCCGCTCGTGGCCGATCGCCGCGCCTTCACGGTGCTCGTGCGCAACGCCGTCTTCGGCCTCGTGCGCGCCTTGTCGCTCGGTGATGTGCTCGGTGCAGCTGCTCGGGTCGATGCACCAACCGGCGAGCTGCCGTGGTCGCCGGAGGCCATCGCGGAGAAGATGCGTCCGTACTTCGCCGAGCACCAGGCGCTGCTGATAGACCCGCGGGCACGCGGCGCTCGCATGGTGGAGATAGACGAGTCGAGTGCGGTCTCCTGGGGCGTGCGCCAACGACTTTGCGATCCCGAAGAACACGACGACTGGTTCATCGAAGCGCGCATCGACCTCGCGCGCTCGAACGATGAAGGCCGCCCCGTTGTGACGCTGCTTTCCATCGGCCCGTAAGGTCGCGCCATTTCGTCCTGAACCTCCGGGCGGGATCGCGCTATGACGCACGCTCGATGGCGTTCGAGCACGTGTTCGGGCAACCTTCCGCGGTAGCGACGCTCTCGCGCTCGCTTGCGCGAGGACGGGTGCATCACGCCTACCGTTTCGAAGGGCCGGATGGCGTCGGCAAGGAGCTGCTCGCGCTCGCTTTCGCCCAGGCGCTGGTTTGCACGGCCGGGGTGGTCCTTGGCTGCGAACGTTGTGACGCGTGCCGTCGCGCGACGACAAAGAGCACGCGTCCTCCCGAAGTGCCGCTGCACCCCGACGTCATTTTCGTTGGCCGAGCGCTGTACCCGGCGGAGCTGATTGGCGGAAAAAAGGAAGCGAGTGAAATCTCGGTCGAGCAAATTCGCCGCGTGGTGCTTTCGCGCGCGGCCTATCCTCCCCACGAAGCGCGTCATCAAGTGGTCATCATTCGCGGCGCCGAGGAGCTGAGTTCCAACGCCGCCAACGCACTCTTGAAGACGCTGGAGGAGCCGCGCTCCGGGATGCATTTCGTGCTGCTCACTTCGCAGCCCGAAGTGCTGCTCGATACCATCAAGTCGCGCACGCTACCGGTGCGTTTCGGCCCGCTGCCGGATGACGTTTTGCGAACGATTTTGCTCGCACGCGGTGTGCCCGAGGAGCGCGTGGCTGAACTCTCTGCGCTCGCGGGAGGGCGCGCCTCGCTCGCACTTGAGCTCGCGGATCCAGAGCGAAGTGCCGCGCGTGAGGCGTTCGTGCAAGGACTGCTCGAGGCGATGCGGCGGCCCGGGCTCGGCGCCGCTGTCGCGTTTGCTGAAGGCGGCGAACGGGAGCGCACATGGTTGGTCGAGAGCCTTGGCGCGTTCGCGCAGGTCTTCGTCGAGCAGGCGCGTGAGCATGCGGCTCGAGGCTCATCTCGCGCGCTTCAAGCGGCAGTACGCCACGCGCTCGTCATCGACGCCATCGACGCCATCGAGCGAAATGGTCAGGCGACGCTCGTGATGAGCGGGCTTGTCGCTTCGCTGAAGGCCGCGCGGCAGCTGCGTCCGGGCAAGCCGCCATCCATTCCGATTGCGCGCCGCTGAGGGCCTACGCGAGTGGCCCCAAGAGCGCGGCCTGGAGCTCCCGAGCGAGCTTTGCGACGTGCTCGTAGCCTTCGTTTGTCACGAGCGCCCCGATCACCGCGGAGCACGGGCAGAGCGCGGCCGTGCTTGCTGCGCGTGCGATGTCGATGCCGCCTATCGCGACCGACGGCAGGCCCGCCTCATGGACACGCGCCGCGAGCCTCGCGAGGCCATCGAGGCCGATCGTAGGTTCGGGATTCTCCTTGCTGACGGTTCCGAACACCGGGCCGAGACCGATGTAGTCGGGCCGCTCTGCAAGCGCGAGCTCGACGTCGGCATCGTTGTGCGCCGAGATACCGACGAGGCCCAGCCGCCCTCGCGCAAGGAGGGTACGAGCGAGGCTGCCTGGAAGGTCGCGTTGGCCGACGTGCACGCCGTCACACCCAGCGATTTGTGCTAGGTCCGCGCGGTCGTTCGCGAACAGTGGGACGCCGTGTCTGCGGCACATCGGGACCAGCTCTCGAAGCAACGCGAGCATGTCTGCGCCGCCCCGCCGACTCGATTTGTCACGCAGCTGAAGCGCGGCTGGTCGCGCGCTCAAGACCGCTTCGGCAAACGGTAACGGCGAGAGTCCCGCGCGCGTGAGCGTCGCAACGTCGACGATGGCGTACAGCCCGCGCATGAGGTAACCGTTCTTATCATGAAGTGCGGGCTCGCGCTGCCAACCGCCATCGTCCTCTTCGCGCGTGTCGCCTCCGGCCATGAAGGCGCGCTGCCGGCGCCTGGTCCGCCGCCTCCCGTCGCGGTGTCACTCCAGGTGCTCGCCCCTTCTGCAAAGGGCCAGTGGCTCTTGCGACTCGACAACGGCGCCGATGGGGCCGTGCTCGTGTCCGCCGACGTGCGCCTCTTGCGGTTGGAGTTTCGCAAGTGGGATGTGAAGAAGGGCGCGTATGCAAAGACGGGCGAGGTCTGCGACGGGCCGGCCGCGTTCGGGGTCGAGCAACGCACGCCGTTCGGTCGCGAGCTCGTGCTCGAACGAGGGCAATCGTACGTTGAAGCGTTCGACCCGCGGCTCCTTTGTTTCGGAAAACAGGCGGCGCTCCTCGAGCCTGGCGTGATGGTGATGGCGTCGTACGGATTCACGCCTCGACCGCAATTCGCGTGGAAAAAGACGCGAGATCCGGAAGTGGCGCCGTTCGTTGCCGACACGGCAGTAGCGCCTCGCGCGGCCTCGCCGCAAAAGCAGTTGCTCGCCGAGAGCTTCGTCCTCAGCGATGCAAAAGGGTCCGTGTTCCCGCCGTATGATCAGACCGCTCCGTCCAAGCGCGTCTCGCCGAAGACCGCGGAGGCTGCGAGCCGCGCGGTCCCGATGGTCGCATCGGCGCCCTACCAAACACCGAAGGATGCCCTCTCGGCGGCGATGTCGCTCACCACGGACCGCTTCGCCGATGCCGCATCCTGGCAAGACGTCTCCTTCGAGGTCGAGGCTCACAATGTCGGACAGCGTCCCGTCTGGGCGGCTCTGCGCGCCCGTCAATTGTCGTTCATGGTTTATGGCAGCGCCGGCGAGGCGACCTATTGCCCGCGCGTGTCGCAAGATCACGAAATTCCGCGTGACATGTACGAGCCGCTCCCAGCCGGCCGGCATCGACACATTGCGGTCAGCCTCACCGAACCGTGCGACGGCGCCACGTTCCGACGTCCCGGCATCTACGCCGTCGTGCCGACCCTCCACGCCGACGAACCCGGCGGCGGTGACGGACTTCCGGTGCTAAGCGGTACGGTGACCACGCGCGATCCCGGCCAAGTCGGTGGGACGCACGAGGTCGGGGACGACGCGACGCTCGTTCGCGTGCGCTCCGGTTCGATGTCATTTTACCTCGCGCCGCCGCATGCGATTCCAACGAAGGACGCGGCGGTCGTTCCGCCGTTACCTCGCTGAAAGGAACTCCTCATGCGCACTCTCTTGCTCGTCGTTGCGGTGCTCTGCGGTTGCGCCGGTACGACTCGACCCGCGACGCGTTCGGCGTCGATGCGAATGCAAGGCCCGAACTGCCGCATGGCGTGCCTGGCTCAGGCGCATCCCGGTGAAGTGCTGATCGATTGCACGCCGCCACTCGACTTCGACCCGGGCCGGCGTGATCCGTCGATGACCGTCTGCTTTTACGGACCGACACCGTAGCGGCTCGCTCACGCCACGCGCATCAGGTGCCGCGCCACACGGGCTTGCGCTTCTCGAGGAAGGCCATCAATCCTTCGCGGGCATCATCGGTTACGAGGCACGCCGCGAGGCGATCGCGCAAGAAGGGCAGGGCGTCTTCGAGCGCGAGATCGTTTTGCGCCGCCAAGGCTTCGAGACCGAGTCTCACGGTCAGGGGACTCTTCTCGAAAATCCGCGCCGCGACGTCATCGACTGCACCGTCGAGTTCCTCCGCCGCGACGGCCCGGTTCAGCAGGCCTACGGAGACGGCCTCGGTGGCGGTGAGCTTCTCGCCGAACAGCATCATTTGAACGAGTCGTCGGCGTGGCACGTGGCGCCGGAGCACCGCCATGATCATCATCGGAAAGAGCCCAACGTCGATTTCGGGCGTCCCAAGTTTCGCGTCGAGCGACCCCACGGCGAAGTGCGCCGCGGCGACAAGGCCAAGCCCGCCACCCATCGCCGCTCCGTTCACCCGCGCGATAATGGGCTTTGGCGACGCATCCATCGCGAGCATCAAGTCGGCGTAATCTCCACGGTGCGTCAGCGCCTCGGCCTCGTCTTTGGCCGCCAATTGCGCGAAGTCTCCGCCCGCGCAAAACGCATTGCCCGCCCCCGTCAGAACCAGCGTGCGTACCGCGTCGTCCTCGGCGGCATCGGCGAGCACATGCAAGAGCTCGTTCACCATACGCGGGCCTATCGCGTTGCGACGCGCAGGGTTCGACAGCGTGACGAGCAGCGCGCCAACTCGGCTCGGAGGCGCGAGCACCACCGTTTGATACGCTCGCTCGATCACCGCGGCGCCCCAAGGCCCAAGATGGTGCGCGTTTCGTCCACCGTCGCGGGCCGCCGACCTACGCCACGCACGAGCGCGACCGCCTGCTCCACCATCGCGCCGTTGCTCGCGGCCATCGAGCCGTCCGGCATGTAGAGGTGGTCTTCAAGGCCCGTACGCACGTTGCCGCCGAGCACCGCAGCGGTGGCGAGCATGCGCCAATGGCCGTGGCTGATGCCGATGCACTCCCACTCGGATCCTGGCGGCATGAGCTTGGTCTGGAGCTGCAGCGAGTCCACCTCGCCGGGGATGCCACCGAGCACACCGACGATGAATGAAAACTGAAACGGCGCCTTCAGGAGGCCCATGTCGATGAGTGGCCAGGCACCTTGCGTGTGCCCCGTGTCGAAGCACTCGAGCTCTGGCTTCACGCCAGCCTCGTTCATAGCGACCAGCAAGTTCGTGATCTTTTCGTAGGTGTTCTTGAACACCATATCGAAGACGAACTCTTTACGCTGCTGCGAGTACTTCGAGTAGTTCATCGTGCCCATGTTGAGGGCGCCGATCTCGGGTTTGCACTCGGTCAGGTACGCTATCTGCTGGCTCACGTCGTCCGAGAGCGTGCCGGTCGAGTAGTTCAAGATCACCGGACAGCGCTCGCGGATCTCACGCTTGATGGCCGCGAACACGCTCGGCTCGAACGTCGGCGCGCCGTCATCCGTGCGGGCGTGGAGGTGGACCACCGATGCTCCGGCGTCGTAGGCGCGCTTCGCCTCATCCGCGATTTCCGTCGGGGTGTACGGGATGCCAGTGTTTTGTTTGCGATTCGCGAGGACGCCCGTAAGCGCGCACGTGACGACGCACACGTCGGGGTCGCGGTGTGTCGTCTTGGGTTGGCCTGTAAACGATCGTTGCATGGTGTCCCTTCAATCCTGCGGCGCGTCGGGTGTGACGGCTCCAACAATGTCACGTACGCGCTGCTGGACGTCTCCGAGCACGCGAAAGAGTTCGTCCAAATCCCGCTTCGGCGTACCAACGAGGGCACGGCGGAAGATCTCCATGGGCTCCACGCGAATCTCCTCGGCGAGCTTTTTCCCCTTCGACGTCAGCCGGATCAGCACCATCCGGCGGTCTTCAACCGAGCGCTCGCGGCGCACGAGGTCCTCGCGCTCCATCCTGTCGATGATGCCGGTGACGGTGCTGTTTTGCGCGCGGATGCGGTCGGACAGTGAGGACAGCGAGAGGTCACCGAGCTGGCCAAGAACTTTCAACACGGTGAGCTGCGGCCCGGTAAGTCCGTAAGCACGGGCGCGCTCCTTCGTCAGTCGGCGGCTCTCCGTATAGAGGTAGACGAACGTCTCGACCACCGCGTCGACGGTCTTCTTGTGCTTCGTGGGGAGAGCGTCACCGAGCGAGCCAGCCATGATACTTCGTATGCGAAATATCCGCACACGAGGCTCCGGTCAACGTGCAATCTCGTCCAGTTCCCGCTGGACCTCGAGCGCACGCGGATCCTCGGGATCAAGCTCGCGCGCGCGCCGGATGGCTTCTCGGGCGGCGGACATGTCGCCTTTCTTCGCGCTAGCCGTAGCGAGGTTGATCAGGACCGACGCAAGCTTCGGATCGAGCGCGAGCGCGCGTCGGTACGCGGCGAGAGCGCGGTCGAGGTCACCTGTCGCTTGCCAGCCGAACCCAAGGTTGTTGTGAAACGTCGCGTGGGTCGGATCGAGCCTGACCGCGGCCTCGAGCTCGGGGATTGCCGCACCAACGTCCCCCGCTTGCAGCAGCGCCGTCCCGAGGCTCGTCCGGGTCGCCCCGTTTTCGCCATCGAGCGCTACCGCTGCCCTGTAGCTCACGATCGCGTCTGCGAGCCGCCCCGCTTGCAGCTCCGCCGTCGCGAGGTTGGCTCGGCGGTTTGCGTCTTGCGGCTCGAGGTCGGCGGCCCGAGTAAGAGCGCGAACCGCGCCCTCGCGATCGCCCGACACGAGCAACGCGATACCGTGACTCGACAACACCTCGGCGTCGTTCGGCGCAAGGGTCGCCGCCCGCTCGAGCGGTGCGCGCGCGTCCGCGAGCTGCCCGAGCACGAGGAGGATGCGTCCAAGTTCCAGTTGAGCTGCCGCGTGTTCAGGGTGCTGCGCCACGACGTCCTGCAGCGCCGCCAGCACCGCGCGAGCGGTCGGGTCGTCAGGAGCGGAGGCGACGCCTTCGGAGACGCCGTTGACCGCCAAGGTTGCGCGCGCCACCCCGACGATGGCAGCAGGATCACCAGGTGTTAAGCGAGCACCCGAAGCGTAGCAGTCGAGCGCGCTTTCCCACCGTCCGGCGGCGTAGGCGTCGTCGCCCGCGGTGAGCCATCGATCGAGGGCGCTGCCATCGCCACGCGCAAGTCTCCGCGTCGTTGTGGTGCTCGACGCAGCGGCCGCACGAGGCGAAAGCTCGCCCCTTGAGGCTACTCGGACGTCCGCCGCCGGGCGCTCGGCTCCACCAACGTGCACAGGCGCAGGTGCGCCGCCACACGCCGCGACAAGGAGCACGAGGTACCACCCCGATGAGCCACACGGCGACGAGGCCGAGCACCGATTCGAACCTGCCCGCATCGACTAAACCGTGTACGCCTGCTCGGAGTGGTGGTGCCCGTCGTAACGGAGGAGGACCGCTTTTTTATCGACGTGCGATGCCACGGCGCAAGGCCGCTTCCAGCAGCGTACGAGCGCCTCGAGTGCGGATTGCGCGTAATCCTTCTGAAGGTCGACCCCCTGGTGGTCGTGTTTCAAGAGGAGCTCGCCTCGATTGCCGAAGTTCGCATCGATAACCTGAATGATCGGGCTGCCGAAATTCGTTAACTGAAAGAGCAGCTTCTCTTTCACTTCGCTGAATTTACGGGACTCGATCTCCCATTGGTCCGACTTGCCCGAGTATCCAAAAGTGTAGAGTTTTTGCTCGGCAGCGAACTCCGGCGTCAGGAATTCATCGATGAACGTGACGTCGTTGTAGAGCGCGCGGACCTGGAAAATCTTCTCGCGCCCGAGTCCAACTTTCATGTCCCAGTAGCGCCGCTCGTCGTAGTTTTTGCACTCGCCCCATTCACGGCCGAACTGGCCTCGGTTCCACCGTTCCTCGATGTTGCGGTAGAGCTCGACCCCTAGTTTGTACGGATTCAATTGTCCGGCCGAGGTCGCGAGAACGCTCGCGTTGCGGTCTGCGTAGTCGACGATCTCGGGCGTGGTGAGGATCTTCTCCGTCATCATTCGCGAGTGCCAGTAACTCGCCCAGCCTTCGTTCATGATTTTGGTCTGCATCTGCGGGACGAAGTAGAACGCCTCCGTTCGGATGGCCGTGAGCACATCGCGCTCCCAGCGCTCGAGGGGTGCGTGCTCGAGGAGGAACGCGAGCACATCGCGCAGCGGCTGTGCCGGAAAACCCTTCTTCTTCTCGCGCTCGGCCTCCATGCTTTTGCGCTTGGCGGCGAGGTATTCCTCGGGGTTGATGAACTTGTCCATGTAGTCCTTCGCCGCGAGTCGGGGGACTTCGATGGGTTCATCCTCCTGGGTTTCATCGGGGCGCGTGAACCGCCCGCGATACGGCTGCCAGGGATCGATCAGATTCTCGAGCGAGAGGCAGTGGTCGATGAAGCTCTCGACTTTGTCGATGCCGAACCGCGAGATGTGCCGCGAGATGCGGGAGCCGTGGTTGGCAAAGCGGTCGATCCAGCGGCGCGACGGGCTGTAGTCGGGGCGATTCGGGATCGGATCGATTCGCTTGCCGAGCGTGTCCTCGTCGGTCGTGCGGAAACAGAAGTTGTTCTTAAAAAAATCGACGTGGCCGTAGACGTGCGCCATCACGAGGCGCTGGTCGGTGAGCGAGTTTCCTTCGAGCAGATACGCGTAGGCGGGGTTGTTGTTGATCACCATCTCGTAGATGCGTGACAGGCCGTACTCCGCGCTTTTCGAGAGGCGCTCGTATTCCATCCCGAAGCGCCAATGCGGGTAACGCGTGGGGAAACCGCCGAGCGCCGCGAGCTCGTTCATCTCGTCGTACGACGCCATCTCGAAGGCCGTGGGGAAGAAGTCGAGCCCATAACCCCGCGCGATGGCCTCGATGCGGTCCTGCTCTACCCGAAGGTAGCTTGGCAGTCGGGTCTTCCACGCAAACTCGCTCACGATGCGTTCCTCATCGGCCTTTGCCCAGGAATTCCTTGATGCTTGGGACGATCGCGTCTTTGTTCGGGATGTCGCACGTCACAACCTTCTCTTCGCGACCGAAGTGCTCGCGCAGGTCTTTGATGAATTGGCCCGACCCGTAGGGGCTCTCAACCTGGCCGTAGGCAAACATGTTGGACGCGGGAATCAGTGAGGTCTTGAGGATCTCGACGCACGCGAGCGTGTCGTCCAGCGACCAGTTGTCGCCGTCGGAGAAGTGGAATGGGTAGATGTTCCATTCATCGGGCGGGTAGTCGTTTTCGATGATGGCCTTGCAGACCTTGTAGGCGCTCGAGATCATCGTCCCGCCGGACTCCCGGGTCTTGAAGAAGGTCTCGCGGTCGACCTCGCGCGCGACCGAATCGTGGATGACGAAGCGCGTCTCGAGTCCTTTGTATTGGCGGCGAAGCCACGCATCGATCCAGAAAGACTCGATGCGAACGATCTCCTTCTGCTCGTCGCCCATCGAGCCGGACACGTCCATCATGTAGATTATCACCGCATTGGCGACCGGCGCGTTCGTCACCGTCCAGCTGCGGTACCGCTTGTCGACCGGCGCGGGGATGATCACCGGGCGGTCCGGCGCGAAAGTGCCGCTGATGATCTGGCGCTTCAAGGCCTCGCGGTAGGTTCGCTTGAAGTGCCTGAGCGACTCGGGGCCGACGCGTCGCACGCCCGTGTACTTGCTCGCCTTCTGGCTGATGTGGCTTTCGCCTTTCGGTTGAATGGCGGGAAGTTCGAGCTCTTCACCGAGCATGTCCGCAAGCTCGTCTATCGAGACGTCGACTTCGAGTGCGTGCTGGCCTTCGCCTTGCCCCGCCTTGCCTTTGCCAGGCCCCTCTTGACCGTCTTGCCCGAGCGAGTCTCCGACGTCGCCTTCGCCTTGCCCGAGGCCGCCGGCATCGCGGCTATTGAACTTGAATCGCGGGATGTCGATCTGCGGGACGGGAATTGAAACGACGTCTTTTCCCTGGCGACCGATGAGCTCACCTTTGCTGATGAACTTGCGGAGGTTCTGACGGATCCGACCGCGGACAATGTGGCGGAAGCGCGCATGATCCTGGTCGATCTTGAGTGCCACCCCCCGAGTGTAGCCTCAATCCTGAGCGTCGTCGCCTGCGGTTGAGCGTCGCGCTTCCGCCACGATCAGCGCGAGTTCATCGAGAATCGGGCGGATGCCGTCCTTCGTGGCCGCGCTAAAAAGCTTCAACTCAAGCCCAAGTTCTTCTTTGAAGCGCTGCTTCAACGCCGGGTAAGCTTCACGCACGTCGGTGAGATCGGACTTCGCGAGCGCGACGATTTCGGGCCGCTTCGCGAACTCTTCGTCGAACTTGAGCAGCTCTTCGCGAAGCACGAGGTAGTCGGCGAAGGGCTCGCGCTCCGGATCGGGATCGAGTGCGATGAGGTGGAAGAGGGCGCGCGTCCGATCGACGTGACGCAGGAAACGATGGCCAAGCCCCGCGCCTTCCGAGGCGCCTTTGATCAATCCCGGAATGTCGGCCACGACGAAGTTCGAACCGCCGCGACGCGTGCCGCCTGCGTGCTCCACAACACCGAGGTTCGGAGTCAGCGTGGTGAACGGGTAATCGGCGATCTTCGGGCGCGCAGCGCTGACGGATGCCACGAACGTACTCTTGCCGACGTTCGGAAAGCCGAGCAAACCCACATCGGCGAGCACTTTGAGCTCGAGTCGAAGTTTGCGCTGTTCACCTTTTTCGCCTGGCTCGGCGCGTCGCGGAGCCCGATCGATCGGCGTCGTGAAGTGAATGTTTCCACGTCCCCCGCGCCCGCCGTGCGCGATGATGAACTGCTCCTCGTGTCGCGTGACGTCTCCGAGTTTGTCGCCGCCCGCCGCGTCGAACACCTGCGTGCCTACAGGGACGCGCACGATGCGATCGCGACCCGCCCTGCCGTACATGTCCTTGTTGCCCCCGTTTTCGCCGGGCTCGGCTTCGATGCGCCGCTGATAGGTCAGGTCGAGAAGGGTGCCCAAGCCGCCGTCGCCGACGAGCGTGATGTCGCCGCCCCGGCCGCCGTCACCCCCGGCGGGGCCGCCGAACGGAATGTACTTCTCGCGCCGAAACGCAACGGCGCCATCGCCACCGTGTCCGGCGACCACATCAATCGTGACTTCGTCGACGAACCGCATGCTAGTCCCAGCGAATCGGAGGCTTCGCAGGCAAGGTCGGGGCCGAGAAGCCGCGGCTCGAGCCGGCGATCGTGCGCCCGGACGCGTTGGTCTGGGAAGGCGTTGGGGTCGAGAGCTCGCCGTCCAGCGCGCCGAGCGCGTTGATCAAGCGTTCGAGCGGGTAGTCGTGGGCCGCCTCGCGGTCGAACGTGTGGACGATGCGCACGAGCTTCAGTGACGTAATTCGCGGCACCTCGATCTCGCGGTCGAGGAAGGCCTCGAACGTCGCGTAGCCCTTCGCCTCGAACAAATGCTCGGACTGGATGATGGCGAGCAGGTCGCCGATCTCGAAGAACGACTTGTCGAGCTTCTTGCGGAGCGCGTTGATTCGGCTGACGCGCTGGTGCAGAAGCGAGATCTTGGATTTGATTTCTTCCGCTTCTTTCGGCGTGCGGAGGGTCGCGCGAGCACTGCCTGGCGGCGGCGGCTCAGCGTTGCGTTTGCGAAGCTCTTCGGCGTGCTTGGCTGCGTGCCGCGCCACCCAAGGAGCCGCGCCACGCAGACCGAAATTCCGCTTCGCGTCGTCGCTGTCCGCGTCGGTACCATCCGTCGCGAGGGCCGCGGCTTTTTTGATCGCGCGGAGCTTCGCGTTGCGCTTCTCCGTCTTGTCGCCGGCGCCAGTTTTGGGCTTCGCGGTTGCGGCTGGAACCTTCTTCAGCACCGGCTTGGCGCTCGCAGCGGCTTTCTTTGCGACCGCTTTCTTCGGAGCTGGTTTCGGCGCGACCTGCTTCGACAAGACCTTGCCGGGTGGGGCTTTTTTGGGCGCAGCAGCCTTCTTCGAACCGGGCGACTTCACCGCGGCCTTCGTGGCCGCAGGCTTTGCTTTGGAATGGTTGGTCTTTGAGCGCGGCATGGCGAAGTAAGCTCCCCGGGGCCCCTCGGGCGCGTCGAGCGGGGGACGACGCCCCGCGGGTAATTCAAGCGAGCTCCGGAGTGGTTCCGAATAGCCCTGTCGCGGACTTAGCAAGTTCGCCACGCCGCAACAAGGACAAGGATTTCGGCTGGCGCGCAGGTCGCGGCGCTCAGTCGTAGTACTCGTGGCCGAGGTGGGTCAGTGGCTCTTCGCCGCGGAGCCAGCGGAGCGTGTTCTTCAGCTTCATCAACTGGATGAAGAGGTCGTGCTCCGGGTAGAGGTTCGGGGGCACGGTTGGGCTCTTGAAGTAAAAGCTCAGCCACTCTTGGATGCCGCTCATGTTCGAGCGCTGCGCAAGGTCGAGGAAAATGGCGAGATCGAGCACGATCGGGGCCGCGAGGATTGAGTCTCGGCAGAGGAAATCGACCTTGATTTGCATCGGATACCCGAGCCAGCCGAAGATATCGATGTTGTCCCAGCCTTCCTTCGAGTCTCCGCGCGGCGGGTAGTAATTTATCCTCACCATGTGGAAGAGGTTGCCGTAGAGCTTCGGGTAAAGTTTCGGCTGCAGCAGGTAGTCGAGTACCCCGAGCTTCGTGACCTCCTTCGACTTGAAGGAGCCCGGATCCTCGAGGACCTCGCCATCGCGGTTGCCGAGAATGTTGGTCGAGAACCACCCCGCGATGCCGAGCATCCGCGCCTTGAAGCCCGGCGCGAGGATCGTCTTCATCAGCGTTTGGCCAGTCTTGAAATCCTTGCCGGCGATCGCCACGCCGAGGTCGCGGGCAAGCTCGAAAGCCGCCGGGAAATCGACCGTCAGGTTCGGGGCGCCGTTCGCGAAGGGGACTCGTTCTTTCAGGCACGCCCAGGCGTAAAGCTGCGAGTTTGAGATCGCTTCGTCGTTGTCCAAAAGCCCCTGCTCGAAGGTCGCGACGGAGTCGTGCACCGGCATAGGCGGCGAATACGTCTCGGTCGAGCCACACCAAACGGCGACGGCGCGCGCGCAGCCGTTGTCGGTCTTGAAGCGACGGATGTCCTCGCGGAGCTGCTCCACCATCTCGGCCTTGTTGGCGCCAGACTTTATGTGGGTGCCGTTCAGGCGCTTGACGTACTCGGGGTAGAAAACGCCTTTCATTGGGCGCACGGCCTCGAGCTCCTCACGGATGGGGTCGAGATGCCGATTTTCGAGGACCTTCGCGTGCTTTGCCGCTTCGTAGGCGTTGTCGGGAAAAATGTCCCAGCCGCCGAAGACGAGTTGGTCGAGCTCGGCGAGCGGGATGAAGTCTCGGATGAGCGGCGTGTTGTTGTCGGTGCGCTTACCCAATCGAATCGTTGCGTTTTGGGTGAGCGAACCGACGGGTTCACCCAGGCCGCGACGCGCCAGCATCACGCCGGCGATCGTGGTCGTGGCGACCGCACCCATTCCTGGGAGCAGCACGCCGAGCTTGCCGGCGGGGGGTGAAATCTCGCTAGGACGTATCATGCGGGACGCGTTTACAGCAATTGGGCCCCCGTGCACAGACCCGGCATTGCCTTTGCGTACCAAGTTCGCGGAACGAATCCCGACCTTGCTTTTTTGACGCCAACCGCGACTCCCACGCCATGCCCTCTGTGAGTTTTTTGCAACAGCTGTGAACCCACGGCACACGGCCGGGGTGGCTAAGTCCGCGTGGCGGCAGAACAATTGGAACTTGTGACAACCGCGTGATAAGAGCCGACCTTCTTAAAGCCATGTTTGACCCTTCGATCCCCAGCCCGCGCGCTTCCAACAGTGGCGTACCCATGCAACGTGCGATCGTGCTTGCGGCCGGCCGCGGCTCTCGCCTTGTCGGCGAGCAGGATCTACCGAAGCCCCTGAAGCAAGTCGCCGGCGTGGCGTTGCTCGTTCGGATTCTGCGCACGCTGCAGACCGAAGGGATCCGCGAGGCGGTCGTGATTCTCGGCGACCGCGGCGAGCACATCCGTCGCGCGCTGCAGAGTGAACCTTCGCTGCTCTTGAAGCTCAAGTTCGTCGAGAACCTCGACTTTCATAAGAAGAATGGCGTCTCGCTGCTGGCGGCGCGAGCCTTCATCGATCGGGAGTGTTTGCTGACGATGGCGGATCATTTGTACTCGCCCGAGATCGTCCGGCGCTTGCAGAGTTTCGACCTCCCGGCGGGCGCGTGCGCACTTGGCGTCGACTACGATATCGAGCGCTGCTTCGACCTCGACGACGCGACAAAGGTCCAACTCGACGGGAACGCAATTACCTCGATCGCCAAGGAACTCGATCGCTACAACGCCATCGATACGGGCGTGTTTCGCATCGGTCCGGCGCTCGTCGAAGAACTCGACAAAGTGTACCTAGCGACCGGCGATTGCTCGCTCTCGGACGGCGTCGGTGCACTCGCGCGTCAAGGTAAATTCCTCGGCTGCAGCGTCGGCGATGCTCGGTGGATCGACGTGGACACGCCTGAATCAGCCGCCCGCGCGGAAGCCATGCTGCGCGTGTTCGGCGACGCTCTCGGCGACGAGCCGGAAGCGGGCCGCATCGACGCGGAATCGATCGAGTCGTTTGCTCCCACGTGGGTTCGCGCGGCAAAGCCTTACGACGAAGACCACTTCGCCGTGGCCGAGCGGCAGACCAACCTCGCACGGATGATGTCGAACGAGAGCCCGTTCGCCCCGAGCGAGCGCGTGATCTCTGCGATTGTCGATGCCGCGCTTGGTGGCAACCGCTACCCCGCGCGCTCGAGTGAGCTGCGTCAACGGCTCGGGGACGGAGAGGGTTTCGACTCCGAACACGTCCTCCTCGGTGCCGGTTCGGCCGAGCTCATCGACCTCGTCATCCGCACGTTTGTCGCCCCCGGCGAAGAGACCTTGCTCAGCGTGCCGACGTTCTCGATGTACGAGGCGCGGACGCGCGTGGTCGGCGGTGTACCGGTGCTCGTGCCGATGACCGAAGACGCGGGCTTCGATGTGCCTGCGCTGATTGGCGCCATCACCGAGCGCACCAAGGTGATTTTTCTTTGCACGCCGAACAACCCGACCGGCAACCGCATCGATGACGGTGATCTGCGCCGGATCCTGCGCCTCGGTCTGCCGACCGTGATCGACGAAGCGTACGTCGAGTTCGCGAGCGATGGACGCACGATGAGCGGCCTCATCTCGGAGTTCCCCAACGCCATCGTCCTTCGTACGTTCTCAAAGGCCTACGGCCTCGCAGGATTGCGCGTCGGATACGCCCTTGCGCACCCGGCTCAGATCCGACTCTTGTCGCGCGTCAAGGTTCCGTGGAACCTTCCCTCAGTCGCGATTGCGGCGGCGATTGCCGTGCTCGACGACGTGACGGAGCAGTCACGTCGCATGGGCTTGCTGCGTGAAGGCGGGGAGTACCTCGTGGCAGAGCTGTCGCGGCTGCCGGGGCTTCAGGTCACGCCTTGCGAGGCGAATTTCGTGCTCGTTGACACGTCGGGGTCGCACCTCACCGCCGAGGCCGTGGTGGAAAAGCTGCTTCTACGAGGCGTGTTCCTTCGGTCGCTTCGGTCCCATCGCGGTGGCCGCAGCCTCGTGCGTATCACCATCGGTGACGAGGCCCAGAATCGTAGCTGCGTTGGGGCGTTGCGCGAGTTATTCGCCCAGCCCGCCCGCGCTGTCGTTCAGTGACGGCACGGCGGCTTCTGCTATCCTGTCGCCGTGAGGCGCGCTTGGTTCCTGTCGGCGATCGTGACGCTAGGGGTGCTTTCGCCTCCAGCTCACGCGTCCGTGTGGCCTAACGGGCATCGGCGCATTCTCGTCGGTCTCGCATCGAGTGACGTCGCCGAGCGCCGCAGCGCCGCCGGGCGGCTACTCGAGTTGCCGCCGAAGTCGGTGGCGGAGCACGCCCGTAGCGCTCTTCGCGATCCGGACGTTGAAGTGCGCCTGCATGCCGCGCGCGCGGCGAGTGTCCTCGGTCTGGAGCGCGCCGGCGATGACGTTGTGTCGTGGCTCCAAGAGCCCGAGGTGCGCGTGCGTGCTGCGGCCTGCGAGGTCATACGCTCGGCGCCGACGAGCGAGTCGGTCGCGGCGCTCGGGCGTGTATTGTCGGATGGAAAATCCGAAATTCGCGAGCAAGCGGCGCAAGCGATGGGTGCGAGCGGTTACGCGGACGCCGTCTCGCCGTTGATCGGACACTTGGATGACACCGTGACGGCCGTACGGGTCGCGGTGGTGCGAGCGCTGGGGCGGCTCGGCGACGTTCGAGCGGCAGTCCCGATTGTCAGCAAACTTCAGGATGCCGAGGCCGAGGTCCGCTCCGAAGCGGCCCGCGCGCTTGGACTCCTGCGCGACCGCCAGGCCTTGCCCTCACTTGAGGTCACGCTTGGTGACAAGGAAATCGCGGTTCGTCTTGCCGCGCTCGACGCCCTCGGTCGCATCGGGGCTCCAAGCTCGGTGACCGCGATTGCCGCGCTCCTTGCGCCGGATACGGCCGACGTGAACGGCGTCACGGTCTCGCAGGCGGGCCACGCTGTGCGTGAAGCCGCGCTGAGATCCCTCGCGCGCATTCGTGTGCCTGCGGCGCTCGCGGCGCTCATCGGCGAGCTCGAGCGCGAAGGCCCGATTCCATACCAGGATGAGGCCGTCGCGCCCGTGCGGCGTGCGCTTAAGCTTTCGGGGGATGCGGCCGTCGTGCCGCTCATGGCGGTGCTCGAGAACTCGGCTTCACGCCGAGAGGTGTCGGCGGCTGCGCTCGCTCTCGCCGCGCTCGCGACGCCAGGTTCGTCGCGCGCGAGCGTCGTGGCGACAGTGGGAGCTGCTCGTCGTGGAGTTGCGGATCTCGTCGCGGCCCTCAAGGCACTCGAACGCCTCGAGCACCCGGCCGCGTTGCCGTTCATCCTCGAACACCTGGATGATGCCGATCCCGGCACGCGCGAGCTGGTCGTCGCCGTGGCTGCGCGTCTCGTGAAGCCTTCCGTCCCCGACGGGCGCGTTGTCGATGTGGTCGAGCCGCGTGTTGCCGACCTCGCCGCACCGATCGCGGAGCGCGTCGGTCTCGTTCGCCTCCTCGGTCGCACAGGAACCAAGCGTGCCGCATCGCTGCTCGTCTCTCTGCTGCCGGTGTCGCGCTCAACGGAGGCGGTGCACGCTGCCGATTCCGTGTCCTTGCGCGTCGCCGTGATGGATGCGCTCGGTGACAATGGAGTTCACGATGCGGCCGTCGAGGCGCTGCTGCTCGGCGCGCTCGATCACGCGTCGGAACGCGTACGCGTCGCGGGTGCACGGGCCCTCGCGCGGGTCGGGCGCGATT
The DNA here is from genome assembly GCA_947475525.1 of Polyangiaceae bacterium. Classification (GTDB taxonomy): domain Bacteria; phylum Myxococcota_A; class Polyangia; order Polyangiales; family Polyangiaceae; genus SYFR01. The sequence goes on from CANJMI010000022.1 coordinate 76,487, forward strand.
CGGCCGCGAACGTGTTGCTCATGCGGCTCGGGGCTGCGGCCGAGCAAGATCGCGCGGCCATCGGTACCGCGGTCTCCGGCGCACTCGCGCATGCGACCGAGCCTGCTCTCGTCGCTCGCGCCTCGGCCGCGCTCGCGGTCTCCTCGGGGCGCTCGCGCGATGCGTTGCTCGAGGGATTGGGGCGGTCCTCGGCCCAAGGAAGCGCGGCCGTGCTTGACGCGTTCTCCCGTTCCGCGGACCCCGACGACCGCCGAAAAGTAGCCGAGGCGCTCGCAGGACGCGCTGACGCGGCACCGATCCTCGAGCGTCTCGTCAAGGATCGCGATGCGGGTGTGCGGGCAAATGCAATCTGGTCGCTCGGCTTCGCCAACGATGAGGCCGCACGGGTAAAGGCGCGTCTCGCCGTCGCCGACGAAGACGTCGCCGTCGCAGGAAATGCTGCCATTTCCGTCGCACGGCTCGCGCTGCGACTCGGCCGTGCAACCGAAGTCGCGACGTTATGCGGGGCCCTTGACGACCCGCGCTCCTACGTCGTGTTCGAGTCGCTCGTTGGCCTCCGGATGCTCACGGCGCATGCGCCTGCGACGGCCGTGAACGTGCCGCTGTCGTGTGCCAAGGGGGTCGTGCGTCGCCTGCTCGGTACCGCGCGCTCGCCTCGCGTTCGCGCCGCCTCGGCCGCTCTCCTCTTCGAAGGCCTCCGCCGCGAGCGCCCCGCCGATGCGCCTTCCGTCGACGAGGCGCGCCTCGACAGGTTGGCTCTCACGCGCTGCACCCTGGACGATCGCGCCTCCGTGGTCGCGCGCGTTTGCGGTGACGCGGAGGCCCCTCCGCTTCCGTCTCACGGCGCGAATCCACTGACGATTTACGTCGTCCCCGAAGGCCGGGTCGAGCCCACCGCGGGCGCCGCGTTTGCGCTCGCCTTGCCCGACGGCACGTTGCGGCTCGGCAACGCGGATCGTCGCGGCGCCGTCTTTGAGCGGCACGCGGCTGACGGCACGGTCGAGCTCGCGGTGCCGGCTGCGCTCGCCCCTTGACGAGTCGTCGCGGGTTACGTCGCGGTGGTGGAGGGCTCGCTGGGCTCGCGCGGTTCGGGAGCCGCGGCAGTCGGTTCGGCCACTCTCGCGTCGGCCGTGCGCCACTCGTTGGCGATGCGACACGCGACGTAAAGAGCTGGAAATGACAGGAAAAGACCGACGAAACCGAATACCTGTTCGAAGAGCAGCAAGGAGACCACGAGCACGAGGCCGGGCAGATTGACGTGTTGGGCCGCGAGCTTCGGATTCAAATAATAGCTCTCGACCTTGTGGAGCAGGAACGTCACGCCGAGAAAGACGCCGACCGCCCAGGCGCCCTGTGCCGTGTACGCGACGTAGCAAAGCACCGCGCCTGCGAGCATGTTGCCCACCACGGGTACGAGTCCTGTCACGAGGCTCAAGAGCGCGAGCATCGGAACATTGGGAAGGCCCAGCAGCAGGAGCACGGGCAGCGTGACGACGGCGTTCACCACGGCGACCACGGCCTGCATTTTGACGGTGACGGCGATGGCGTCCGTGACGTAGCCGAACCAGCGCATCAGCGTTCCGGAAGGTGAATCGCTCGCGATCCCTCGCGACCACGCGTTAAGCGCGTCACGTTCGAACAGGTAGATCACCGCGAGGATGAAGCCGATGAGCACGTAGAGAATGATGTGCGCGGTGCCCGTCGCGTAGTGGAGGGCGGTGCCTAGGTGCTCCTTGACGACGTTGCCAACAGGTTCGTGTTCGAGGCCAGCGAATGCGCGCAGGCGCTCCACCGACGGATGATGCAAGAGGTCGTTTAGGTACTCGGGCCAATGCTCGCGCACCAAGCGGATGACCGGGAGCGCGCGGCGGATGCCGAGGATTGCGCTGGCTCCGATCCCGAGCATGAGAACCGTGAGGACTGCGGCGATGGCCCCCTTGCGCTTGAGGGGTGTGCGTCGATCGAGCTCGTCCGCCAAAAAACCGAGGGTCCGCTCGAGAACCACGAAACACACCAGCACCGCTGCGAGGTTCCGAAATACTGCGAGCAGGAGCAAGAACAGCGCGATGAGCGTCAGGCGTCGCCACTGCGGATCGCGCGGCAGTGGGATGGTGTCGGCGTCCATCGGGAGAGTTGACCATGGAAGAGTGTCGGGGGACCACATTGGGTCGGCGCTCATTCCCACCGCTCCTCACGGTCGAACGGTGATAGCTCCCGTTACACGATGATCTGTCGGCATCACGAGCTGTGCGCAGGGTGCCCGCTGATGCACCTGACGCTGCCAGAACAGCACGCCGAAAAACACGTGGTGCTCGCTCGAGCGTTGCACCGACACGCGGCCCTTCGCGACATCGAGCTCCCTGCCGTGCGCGCCGCCGAGCCGTCACTCGGGTACCGCACGCGGCTGAAGTGGATGGCAGCTCACGGCCGCCTTGGCATGTACGAGCGCGGCGCGAACCATCGCGTGGTCGATACGCCGGAGTGCCTCGTCGCGTCGCCGTTGCTGGCGAAGGTGGCGGCGACAATCCGCGAGCGCGTCGCCGAGTTTGGCCTCGATGCGGTCGATTTGCGCGAGACGCAAACACCCGAGGGACCGCGCGTTCTCGTGACGCTCGTCGTCGCCACCAAGGAGCAAACGCCCGCACTCGCGATGTTGGCGGACGCTCTGTGCGCTCGGCATCCCGAGGTGCTCGGCGTTGCCCACAACGTCCGTGGTCGAAAAAATCCGCAAGTGCTAGGCAGCGCGACGTCGTTGATTCGCGGGGCCGCCGTCGTTGCCGACACGTTTGATCGAGCGTACGTCCTCGCCACCTTCGGCTCGTTCGTGCAGGTGCATCGAGGCCAAGCGCGGAGCATCGCCGAGGCCGTGAACGCACGGGCCGCCAAGCTCGGCGCAAAGCCGCGTGTGCTCGAGCTCTTCGGGGGCTCGGGCGCTTTCGGTTTGGAGTTGGCCGCTCGCGGCATGCCGGTCGAGCTCGTCGAATCGTTCGGTCCCGCGGCCGAGCTCGCAGGTCGCGCCGCGAAGGAGCAAGGCCTCCCGCTGACGGCGTACACCGATGACGCAGCCCGGTTCACCGTGAAGGCCGCCGAGCGCGGCGAACGCTACGACATCGTGCTCGTTGACCCCCCACGACGCGGCTTGTCGACCGAGCTGCGTCAGGCGCTCGCGAAGCTTGCTCCGCGCGTCATCGCCTACGTTTCGTGCAAGCCACCGACCCTCGCGCGTGACCTCGAACATTTCGCGTACCTTGGCTTCCGCGCAAAAGAACTCCACGCCTACGACATGATTCCTCAGACCGAGGAAGTCGAAACCCTGTGTTTTATCGAGCCTGCGACGTCTCGCGCGATAGAGACGCTGTGGGCAGATGACGCGGCGGCCGTGGTAGACCGACCCGCGTTCGTCACCGATGAGGAGTTCCTCACCCTCGTCAGTGCTGCCCTCGCGTGGCCCCCAAGTTCGGTGCCTCGACACCGGTTCGCGGTGAGTGGCGCGACGATGGTTCGAAGGTCCCCTTGCGCCGAGCTTGGGCTCGGTCGTCGTGCTCTCGTCCTCGCGAAAGGCGTGACCACGAGTCGCGGCGAGGCCGTCGGGCTCGACTACCGCCGCGTGGCCGTGGTCGGTGGGCATTCGCTCCTCGACATCGCGGTCCGGGGGACACTCGAAGCCGAGCTTGGCGCGCTCGCGAAGACCGGACATCCCGTGATTGGTGCGCCCGGGTGTGACCCCGCGACGGCGCGTCACTTCGCGGAGAAACATGGCCTCGAGCGAGCGTTTGTGCACCTTACGGCGTGCGTCGTTGCTGGCGGTGAGCGGGTTGAGTCGCCCCTCGCCGGAGACTTAGTCTCGGTCCTTGCGAGCCTCGGCTTCGCGTGGACGCATGCCCCCTCTTGAGCGCCCGCATGCACTTGCTCTCGTCCGTCGTTGCGCGGCGCGACCGGGTGACCTAAGACCCCCGCGAAACCTCTTCGCAGGAAGGTCACCGTGCAGGCTGGCATTGTCGGGCTCCCCAACGTCGGAAAGTCGACCATTTTTAACGCGCTCACTGCGGCTGGCGCCGCGAGCGCGAATTACCCGTTTTGCACCATCGAGCCGAACGTCGGCGTCCTTGCGGTGCCTGACCCGCGTCTCGAGCGCATCAAGAAATACATCCCGCCCGAGAAGCTGATTCCGGCAGCGGTCGAAATTCTCGATATCGCCGGCCTCGTTCGCGGCGCGAGCAAAGGCGAGGGACTCGGAAACCAGTTCCTCGGCAACATCCGCAGCACGGACGCCGTGCTTCACGTGGTCCGCTGCTTCGAGAATCCCGACGTCATTCACGTCGACGGTGCGGTCGATCCGATCCGTGACATCGACACCATTGAGACCGAGCTCTGCCTCTCGGACCTCGATTCCGTGCAGAAGCAAATCGATCGCCACCAGAAGAAGGCGAAAGGCGGCGACAAAGAAGCGCTCGCAAAGCTCGATCTCTTGCAGCCTGTTTTGAAACTGCTCGAAGACGGCAAGCCGGCTCGTCTCCTCCCCGGAGCCCTGACCGATGATGCCATCAAAAAGGGACTCCGCGAGTCGGGTCTCCTTACCTCGAAGCCGATGCTCTACCTCTGCAACGTCGATGAAAAGAGTGCGGCGACGGGCAACGAGTGGTCGCGTGCGGTGGAAGCACGCGCCGCGAGCGAAGGGGCCGCGAGCCTGGTTATTTGCGGTCAAGTCGAAGCGGAAGTGAGCGAGCTCGATGCGGCCGATCGCATGGCGTTCTTATCGGATCTCGGCCTCACCGAGCCTGGCCTCGCTCGGCTGGCTCGCTCCGCGTACAAGTTGCTCGGCTTGCAGACCTACTTTACCGCCGGAGAGAAAGAGATCCGCGCGTGGACATTCCGCGAGGGCGCAAAGGCCCCCGAAGCGGCGGGCGTCATTCACACCGATTTCGAGCGCGGCTTCATCCGTGCCGAGGTGTACACGGTCGAAGACCTCGAGCAGTACAAGACGGAGGCTGGCCTCAAGAATGCCGGCAAGCTTCGCGTCGAAGGAAAAGAGTACGTCGTGCAAGATGGTGACATCATGCATTTCCGATTCAATGTCTGAGCCGAAGTGAACGTGACCGTCGCGTTTTCTCAACGTGCTCGGGTCCTCGCGAACGCTACGGATTTAGTGTGAAGGTGCCGCGTCGCCTTCGGCCACCGCCGTCGCGCGGGCTACCGGAGCGGCTCGGGGCGGACTTTCTCGGGCGCGTGGCTCTCGCCCTGCAATCGGGGATAGCGGTCGTCGTTTCGGGTGACGTCGATGCCCGAGAGCGCGTGGCCCTCGCCGCCAGTGAGCGCGAGGTGATGGCGGGCGGATGGGCCTGTGTCGATGCGAGCAAGACGGCCGCGTCGTGTCCGCTCATTCCGGCGCTCATCGCGGCCCTTGGGCTTGCTTCACGGAGCGATGTCGAGCCGGTCGATGCGCTGCTCGACGCCCTCGAAGCGAGCGTGGTGGGGCTGCTGATTGTTGGTGTCCCCCCCGAGCGCGGCGGCGAGCTTGCGTTGCTCGCGGCAAGCCTTCGGCGAGGCGACAGCGCGCGCGTGATCGCGACGACTTCGCGCTCGGTGCTTGGCATTCCGGAGGCCGCTCAGTTCCTCCTCGGGACGGCCGCGGCCGTTGGCGCTCTCGAACGCGGTGACGTTGAGGCCGCGCTGCATTGGCTCGACGCCACGACGGACGTCCCGCTCGATGGCCCCGACGCCGCCGAGCTCGCACGGGCGCTCGCGCATTCGGGCGATCCAAGGCTCGAACGCTGGCGCTACGAGGCGGCCATCGTCCATGGTGAGTTTTCCCAACTCGGTGGCTGCGTGGCACCGATCGCACGGGACGCTGACACGCTCGCCGTTTGGGCCGAAGTGCGTCTCTTGCAGGGGCACGTGGCCGACGCGAGTGCGCTGATAGCGGAGCTCGAGACACGCCTTGTGGGGCCGATGCCACTGCGAATGGCATGCGTTCGCGCGCTCGTGTTGGCTCACGGCGGAAACGTCGCTCTCGCGGTCGAGACGCTGCGCAGCGTCGTGGCAGTGAACGACTCCGAAGTGGTGGTGCGCGACGCGGCGTGCGCTCATTTCCTGGGCCTTGCGCATCGCGATGAGGAGGCGCTCGCGCTCGTCGTCGAGCATTGGTCGAGTCACCGGCGGCTCGGTGGCCATGCGCGGCGTCGCGTCGTGACGGATATGCTCGCTACGCTGGTGATGTGCGAGCGGCTCGACCTCGCGCGGCGTTATGTGGACGAGACGAAGCCCGAGGCGGTCGGCGTCACGGGTTATTTTCTCGCACTCGTGCTCACTCACTCCGGCCAACTCAGCGCGGCCGATGCGGTGATCTCTGCGTGCGAGCGCACCTTCGATCCGCTCGGTCACTGGCACGCCCGCGCGGCGGCGCTGCGGGCGCGGTGGTGTCTCGCGCGGGGCGAGTACCACGGGCTGGACGCGCGGCTCGATGGCCTCGCACGGGCAGCCATTCGAATGCGCGATCGCCATATATTTGCTGCGGTTCGCGTCTACAAGACCGCGTTCGCCGAGTTGGTTTGCGGCGTCTCGGTCGAGCCGTTGGCATGGCCCGAGCCGCTCGATCGGCAAGGCGCGCGCGCGGACGATTGGCTCGACGTCCTATTGGGCTCCGAGCCGCCCGCGCACCGTCACGGTCGAATCACCGGCTGGCGTCGCATCATGTACGCATGGCGTGCGCTTGGAGCGGGGCACTACGCGCAAGCCTTGATCGCTCTCGACGACGCTATCGCGAAGAGCCGCGCCGTAGGCTTCGTGCTCGACGAGGTCCTCGCGTTGCGACTACGCCTCGATGCCGCGTTTCTTTTGGGCGACGAGGGCGCGCTCGCCTCGACCGCACAGACCTTGCGCGAGCTCGGCGCCGAGGTGGAATCTCGGGGCGTGGCTGCAGACCTCGAACTCTACGACGCCACCTCCGCACCAGACCCAGGTTTTGCTTCCCTGCTGCGCCTCGCGACGGCCACCCACGGAGAATGTCGCACGTCGCGCCGGGCTCGCGGTAGCCTCGGTGACACCCTCGAACTCGATGCGCTCGACGCGGCGGTGGTGACGCGAATGCGCGCCCGTTTGAAGCTCACCTCTGTGTCCGTTCGCGGTCACGCGTCCCAAGCTTGGTCCGCTGCGGTGCTCGTCGATCATCGCTCCCACACCGTATTTCGCGCAGGCGCCTCACCCGTCGCGATGGGGACGACGCCGCTCTTGTGGAAGGTGCTCGTCGCCATTCTCGAGGAGGGTGGCGCCTCGAAGGAGCACCTCTGCGCCGTCGGCTGGGGAGTCACCGATTACCATCCCCTCCGTGACGACAACCGCCTCCAAGTCACGGTGCGCAAGCTTCGCGGACTCATCGAACAAAACCCAGCGGACCCGCGACTCCTCGCGACGACCGCCGATGGCTATGCCCTCGGTGATTCGTTGCGCATCATCGAGCTCCGCTGAGTGCTCGGTAGGCCGAAACGTAACGCGCCGCTCCTCAATTGCAGGGCAGGGCGGCCCCGACCGTAGGCGCTTGGTTGGCCGGTCGCGAGCACGCGGGCGACCGTGGTGTAGCCGAGGGTCGGGTGAAACTGCTCTCGCGACACAGGCTCACAAGGAGCGCGGGCCGGGCTAGGCGAGGGGCGTCAAGATGGGCGCGCGGGTCCTTGGACAAGCTGTCACGCACGTAAAGTGACGCACCAAGCTACTTTTCGCCTCCAATCGCTGGAAGCATGAAAGTCATTGTTCGCGTTAAATAACATAATATGGTACTTTATGACTCTAGGAACTTACGGATGCCATCCGCCAGGCACTTCATCCGCGACCTGCAGGGTCGAGGCAGGTACCTGTTCTCCACGGAAGAGGCGGTAGCGGCCCTTGGCCGTACGTTCACGGCGACGCGCGCCGCCCTGCGGCGGCTGAAGGAGAAGGGCGAGCTCGCCGATCCGCACCGCGGCTTCCACGTGATCGTGCCGCCCGAATACCAGGCCCTTGGCTGCCTGCCCGCTGAGCAGTTCATCCCCGACCTGATGCTGCGCCTCGAAGAGCCCTACTACGTGACGTTGCTCAGCGCGGCCGCCTATCACGGCGCCGCACACCAGAAGCCGCAGGTGTTTCAGGTCATGGTGCCGCATCGCCGTCGGCCGATTGCGTGCGGTAAAGTACGGATTCAATTCATCTCCCGCAGCGACATGGCCAAGACGCCCGTCATCGAGCGCAACACGTCGCGCGGCACCATCAAGATCGCGTCCGCCGCCGCGACCGCCCTGGAGGTCGTCGGCTACCCGGAGCACGGTGGAGGTCTCAGCAACGTGGCCACCGTCCTCGCCGAGCTCGCGGAATCCGTGGACGCTGAAGCGCTCGTCGTCGAAGCCCATCGCGCTCCGCTTTCGTGGGTGCAGCGGCTGGGGTATTTGCTGTCCCTCGTGGAGGCCTCTGAGCTCGCCGCTGCTCTCGATCCCGTTCTAGTCGCGAGGAAGCCCTTCGCGGTGGCGCTCGCTCCGTCGGCACCGCGCGGGGGCAGCCCGAGCGACCCGCGCTGGAATGTGGCGGTCAACGTCCACGTGGAGCCCGACCTGTGATCCCCAAGGCGTACATCACCGAATGGCGTAGCCATGCACCGTGGACCGAGGACGCGTGGGTCGAGCAGGATCTCGTCATCAGCCGCGCGCTCGTGGGCATCTTCGGAGCCGCCGGCGTCGCAGAGCGCCTGGCCGAACGCTCGATCCCGAAATGCAAGACGACGAGCCTTCCGCGCTCTGCCTCGACGAGCCGGGTCTCGCTGCCTGGTATGCCGCCGCCGCGCAGGGGATCGCGCTGACCGGCGAGCGCGCCGGACAGCCCACACTTCGGCTCATCGTTTCACAAAACCCACGAGCCGACGCTCCCGCTGCTCGCAATGACGGCGAGCCCGCTCACCCGCATCCCCAGAGCAGCCGGGCCCTGCTTCTACTGAAGCAGACTCCTTGCTTTCGCGATGATTTCAGCGACGACCTGAGGCGGTGCGGTGCCTATCCGTTTTGCCTGACGAGCGCGCCAATCGAGGCCCGCGCGCTCCCAATCAACCCGCACTCCCGTCCGCAAAGTCACAGATTTAGGATAAATTCATCCCCATAAAGAAATGACGGCCGTCAGAAGACCACTTCACCGGTCACTTCATTGCGACCATCGATGAGCGGGCCGAACTTAGGACCGTAACCCATCTTGTAGGGCTCTTGCTCCTCGTTCAGGCTCACCTGACCGCACCACACTTGTTGCAGGTCGTAGAGCTCCCTCCAGTCGAGCTTCTTCGTGTTGTCCAGCCATCCGCCTTTGTTGTTGTCGGCCGCCATGGCCTGGATGTTCGCGTTACCGAAGATGAACGGGAACTTCTCTGGATAAACGGCGGGCTCTTTGATCAGAATGGCCGTCAATGCGGTCGGCCCCCAGCAGTTCTTGTGGCACGGGTTCACGCACAGGCTGTTTGCCGACATCGACGAGTCGTAAAAGGTCTGAAGCGTGGGGCACGACTTTGAGCATGGCGAAACGTCCGGAACGTCGGCCGGCGACACGATCACCGCCAGATCTCCGCAGATGACGTTGTTGTCGCACACGTGCAGCGCGGCGAACGGCGGCTGTCCGACGTGGGCGTCCCAGAACGCCTGACCGACGGGATTCTTGTCGACCGAGCCGTCGAGCCATTTTCGGACCTGATTGCGGCCGATGGGGGCGACGTTCTTGAGGTCGTAGGTCAAGACGTCCTCGTGATTGTAGTAGAAGCGAATCCCCGGCAGGGCTCGGAGCTTGCCTTTCCCATCGCGCGGCTCCCAGTACTTCTTTCCGACCGTATCGTAGGGCTGAAGAGGAAAAAAATCGCTCGCGCTTACCAGCGACCCGTCCGGACCTACGGCAGCTTGCATCAGTTGGCCGTTCACGTAGAGCGGAGGAGCGTCGCCGTTGGGCAGGTTCCGCCCCTTCGCGGAGCATGTCGCTGCCCGATCCTGATCGAGTCCAGCCCCTGCTGCTCCGTCCAGAAAGTCCTCCACAAAGCTCCGCCACGCCCACAGGAACGTGACCCCGCCGTTGCTGTGCGTCGTGACGACCACGTGCGTGTCGCATTGGCGGTAGGCGCTAACGAACACGTCGCGGAGCTGTCCGCGCGCTTCGCAGTCCACGTTGTGCTGAGGACCACCAAAAAAACCGTTGCGGTTGTAGATGACATGGAACCTGCGGACGTCGGACTTTTGCAACCCGATCGAAGGCAACCACCCTTCAACCCACCAGTCGCGGATCCAGGACTGCCACTTTCCGGCGAACGTGCCCGAACAGTCCGGGCCGTTCGGAGTCGTGGCGCAGCAGGGGCCGTCGGGCGCACTCGCGACCTTGCTCTCCACGATCTTCTGGCAGGTCTGCAACGTATCCAGCGCGCACATCGTGGTGGTCGTCTTCGAGTAACCCGTCCCCCAGAGCGCGGGCGAAGGGTTCGTGATCCCCCACGCGTGGACGATCGATACCTTGCCGGGACAGTTCGCCGCATCCAGGCACAAGGGTTCGTTCGTAACACTGTCACCACCCCCCTTGCCGCCCGCACCAGCGCTGCCAGTCGTGCTGCCGCCGGCGCCACCGGCGCCGCCGCCGCTGGCGGTGGTCGTGCCGCCATTGCTAGTCGATCCGGTGGACTCGGTTCCAGCGGGAGGGTCAGCGACAGGCTTGCAGCCCCACCACACAGCGGAGCCAAGCAATACGCCCAACAAGGTCGCGAATCTCGATACCTGCATGATGAAACCCTTCTTTCCGTCAGCGCGATATCCGTGGGCGACGTGCGCCCGAAAAACGGGTTTGGTTGCGGAATATCGCCCCTTTGTACGAGACGGGTCTTTCCGCGGCCTCGCTTCGCCTTTGCGACGTGCCCGCCAGGAACGAATCTCGCTACTGTTTCCTGCTATCGGATGCTCGACGGCAACGCCACGGTCACGGGCGGCGAAGTGAAGCTCAATTCCTCATGTCGCGCTGGCAGTTCGTGCTCACCGAGATCGTGGTCGTGTGCGTCGCGTTCGCGCTCTTTCGCCTGCGCGCGGGTTTTGGTTCGATGCGAACGGTCACGTCGTGCACGGCAAGGTCGCGCAGATGACCGGGCTCTACGAGCGCGCATCGGTGGGCGTACTTTACGACTCCGCACCCCACGGCACGACCGCGTACACGATCGCGAAGCGCTCGGAGTTCGTTCCCTACGACGTGCGCGCGTTCCTCTTTGCGATGAACGAGCGCGAGCCCGGGTGGGGCGGCGACTCGACCGTCGGCGGCGCGCCCCGCATCCCGACGGCAGCCGCTCGCGTCTCGCGGTCGAGGAAGTCGCGGCCGTGTTCGAGGCGGTGGGGCGTAGCCGAGAACCTCTAAGGCAGGGCGATGAGCTTCGGTGCCTCGCTCATGAAAAAGGCGCGAATTTCCGACCACAAGGTCGCCGTCATGCCTTCCGGAGGCGTCGCTTCACGCTCGGCGTCGTCGAAGTACGTGAGTGAGCGGAGCACGTGATACAGGTCCGCCTCTCGGGCGCCGTATCGACGGCGATACGCTCGACCTGCCTCCTCAAGCGATACACCGGCTCGCACTAGGGCCCACAAGTCCCAGAAGTCACGACGTAGCCCGCGGCGCGAGATCGCCGACAGCTTCATCACGGCGAGGTCCAGTGTTGATGCGAGTGCGATGCCGTCGAGCGTCGCGAGTTCGGCGCACGGCGGATACGGATAGTTCACGAAGTCGATCGGGAGACCATTGACCTGCATTCGCAGCGCGGCATCGGTCTCACCAGCAACGAGCGCTTCCGGGTGGATACGAAAGATGGCGTGCTTGATGCGCTCGAGCGAAACGCCTGGCTGCCGGCTAAAGAAGTCGAGGTCGCGCGACACGCGATGCTTCGCGTGGACGGCGACCGCGGTGCCGCCGGCGAGGTAGAACTCGGACAATTCCGGTAGAGTCGCTAGCTGACCCAGGGTGCGGTGGATTGCTTCCGGAATTCGGAACGGGTCGGCCATTGGGTCTCCGGGCGAAAGTAGGCGCACCAGAACGCGCGGGTGCGGTCGCTGATTAGCGGATGGGGAGCGCCCTCGAAGAACGCGCGTACGCGGTCCTCGCCGTAGAAGCGAAGGAGCCAGCGAACGTCGTCGAGCCTTCCGTACTCGAGCACGCGCGCAAGGATCGCGTCCGCATCGACAACGGGGTCGATCGTCCCGAGGTCCAAGTCCCAAAGCAGGACGTTCACGGACTCGGGGAGCGCATGCTTCTCGGGCGAAGCCATGCCTGATCCTAGCACGTGCCCAACGAGAAAAACCGCACCCATAGAACACAGGTGACGCCAGCGCGACGACCGCAAGTGCAGGTCACCGTCTCACCGTCAGAGGCGCAAAATCCACGTCTTTGTGTGCAGAGGCAAGGGGCGAAAGCCGTCGCTTGCGTAGAACCGGGCCGCGCTCCTCGTGCACGTTCTCCACGACGCCGCGCTCGACCGCGACGTCGCGCGGCAGCTACCTCCTGCGCAAACCGCGCAAGAACGGGATGACGCACCTCGTGATGACGCCGATGCAGTTTCTTGCTCGCATCGAGGCTTTCATCCCGCCACCCCGCCACCCCGCCACCCCGCTATCCGCTGACGCGCGTCCGCGGCGTGCTCGCACCGCGCGCAAAGCTCCGACCTCGCATCGTGCCCAAGTTGCCGGACATTCTCGCCTCCGCATCCGCGTGCAAGCGCACGTCTGCGCGCGCCGACGTGCCCGCGCCGAATATCCTGTCGACCAAGCACTTGGGCCGCATCAAGGGAGGCCTCCTCTTCGCCGCGACCTCCCAGGTGCCGTGGGCAACGCTGCTAGGGAGGACCTTCAACGTTGACGCCAAGGCCTGCGCCCGTTGCGGCGCGATGCTCCACGTCCGCGCCGTCGTCACCGACCACGAGCTCGCCCGCGCGCTCCTCGCCGACCTGTCCTGCGCGGCTCGCGCTCCCCCGACTACGACGGGCGCCCGCTTCGTCGCAGACCCTGTGCTCGCGTAGAAGAAAAACACCAAACAATGAACAACGTGCGTCCGAAAACCCAATGTTTATCGCCGAATGTCCACACTTTGTGCGAAACGTGCCCCGCTTCGCCCTTGCGACGTGCCCCGCTTCGCCCTTGCGCCGTTCGCGCCAGGAAGGAAACGCGCCAGCGGACCCGCGACTCCTCGCGACGACCGCCGATGGCTATGCCCTCGGTGATTCGTTGCGCATCATCGAGCTCCGCTGAGTGCTCGGTAGGCCGAAAAGTAACGCGCCGCCCATCAATTGCAGGGCAGGGCGGCCCCGACCGTAGGCGCTTGGTTGGCCGGTCGCGTTGTCGCGACAAGCTCGCTCGTTCCAAGAATGCGCGCGTCGCTCGTGCAAGCGCCGGCCTTCAAGTAAGTCTCGACGAAAGTCTGCGCCGCCTGCGGATCGAGGCCGCATTGGCCAACGGAACTCGCGAGACCGATGAGCTGCTTCTCAAGTGAAAGTGGGTCTTTCGCGAGCACGCGCGCGACCGTGGTGTAGCCGAGCGTCGGGTGAAGCTGCTCTCGCGACACAGGCTCACAGAGCCAGCCGAGGAGCGCGTCGAGGCAAGCGTCACCGGTCTGTGTCTCGCAGAGGTTCGTCTCGCCTTTGACCTGCTCCGAGAGGCCGGTCCCGGCGTAGAGGCATATCTCGGCGCTCGGCGTCGGCTTCGGCTTGGTAGCGGCAACGGGTCCGCAGCTTGGCGGATCGGGAAGCACGAGCGCTGGCGCGGCCATGCACGTCTCGACGCTCTGGTTCGCGAACGGCTCGTAGCTCGAGACGCTCTCGCCGGGTCCGCCTGGCAGATGAGCTGCAACCGAGTTGGGTTTCGTACGACCCGTGACCGTCGCGCTGGCGTCGCTGCCGCTATGACCCATTCGTGCGCGGCTCGTCTCGGCGTCCCACGTCGTGCCGTTCAGAGTGTCCCAGCTCGCGAGCTCCAGGTTCTCGACGATTGGGTAGTTGAAGTGAAGGTCGAGCGTGAACCACTCGAGATCAATTGCCATCTTCAGGTCGAGCGCAATCGAATCCACCTGGGCCCGCGCGAGGGTGCGGGGCGCGATGCTGAGCGCGCCTACCGGCTTCACAACCCCGTTGGTTTTCTGCATCAGGAGGCCCTCTCGCAGGTCGAATGCCTGCGACGCGCTGGCGCTGATTTTTCCGTGGATCCCCGCCGTCACCTGCACGCGCGGCATGCTGATTCCACCTTCGCCGATCACCTTGACGGCGAAGGTCGCGGTGCTGCCGAGGCTGACCGCGTGGTCGTCACTTTGGCCCGCGCGGGTGCCTGTCAGCGCGGGGACGGCGTTGAACGGCAACAGCCATGACGATGCGTCGTTCGCGAGCCAACCGTTGAGCAACGATTGCTTGTCGCTGACGTTGTACGGGTAGTGCGGGACCCAAAATCCGTCGTGGTAGGTCGTCGTGCCGAGCGCGTGTTCGGTTCCGCTTCTCCGTGGTGTGAAGACGCGCCCGTCTTGCACGCCGAGCTTGCCACCAAAGTCCGTGTCCCCGAGCTCGAAGCCCAAGGACGGTTCGGCATTCACGTTCACCAAACCCAGTGAAAACAGAGGAAAAGTACCTAAACTCTGCTCGAGCTTTCGATAAGGAAAGACGAAACCGTCGGAGTGCAGGGCGGTGTCGTAGGTGCGCTCGTAAGCGTAGGTTGGCGGTGGGCAAAACTTGCCGACACAGGCCGGGGCTCCGCTTTTGAGGGCCCGCAATTGGCTCTCGTTGCGCGTCTCGGAGTCGAGGCCGACGTACGAGATGGGCAACCGAAGTTCCGGCAGCCCGGGCAAGCCGACACCGGCAATCGGCGTGATGCGTGTCCCTAGCATCATCGGCACCGTCACCGCGTCGGAGCCCGCGCCCGTCGAACCGTTGAGCGCGCCTACGACGCGGGGATTGCCGAGCGAAAACGTAGGCTCGAGCACGAGCAGCTCGATTTTGCGCCCGAGAATGCTGACTTCGGCGGCGTTCACGCGCCCGAGACGCCGACTCGTTGTCCCCATGCGGGTGCGCATGTCGCGCGCGGAGCAATACAGGCGATTGGCGCGATTGCGTACCTCGTCGAAGCGTTGCGGCTCGGCGTAGTCGTAGCGCACGTCCTTGGTGACGCCGTTCGCCGTGACCGGCAGCCAACGCGACTTCAGGTAGCGCGCGCGGCTCGCTTCGTAGAGGGCCATTCGGTCCGCGCTCGCCGTCGTCGCGCCGAAGAAACCGAGCGCACCCGGCTCGATGTTGGCGTTGTGAGCGACGGCCAGGTCGAAAGCCGCCTTGAGTTGTTCGTCGGCGAGCGGCGCCGCAACGCTCGAGGCGTCGGCCGTCTCGTAGCGGGTCTGCTCGCGGAGAAAGGCGTCGATCGCCGTCGCGTTGGCGACATCGAGGCGTCCTTTTGACGCGAGGTTCGCGAGCGAAGTGAAGCTTGCATCGTGCACGACCGCGCGCGTCGTGTTCGTGGGGCTGTCGTCGGCCAGGGTCAGCGCGCCTCCGAGACGATCCTTCAGCGCGGGGAGCGCCGCCCCGTAGCTCGCACCCAGGGCGGGGCCGGTCGTCGTCAAGGCGTCGGCCTCTGAACCGACCGCCTCCACGTGGTCATCGGGCGCGGCGTCTTGAGCCACGCAGCCGCCTGCCAATAGGGCAGGCAAAAGGAGGGTCACCAGGTGTGAAAGCGAGGTGCGGTGATAGCGGTTGGTGAGGGAGGTCATGGTCGTTTTTCTCCGGAGTGGCGCTCGCGGGATGCGGCGTCTTGAACGAGGTGGAGAATGCGACCGGGTGCTCGTTTTCGCCACGGAACCCGCCTGATCTCGCCTGAACTCGAGCAGCCTCGCCCGACGAGGAGGACGCCCACTGCCGCATCGAGCTTCCGAGCCGCCACGGCCCGCGTAAGACGGAAACGATTCCTCACCCAGAGCATCCCGCGAAGACGCCCGAAGCGACGTTCCGACCCGAGCTCCCCGTTTCTGGTAAGCCTCCGCATTTCATAGGCTCGTTGTACCCACCGAGCACTTTGCGTATCGTTGCGAAACTCTTTCACAAACCTGTCGCGACCTCCAAAACACATAAAACCAATGAACCACATCAAATTACTGGGGATCGCGGGTGTGGCTGCCTGGCTTGCAATGTCCTGTGGAGACAGCAGTTCCGTGGGTGTTGTGGGTGGCGCGGGTGGCGCGGGTGGCGCAGGTAACGCGGGTGGCGCGGCTCCCGGCTGTTCCGCCGATCAGCTCGAATGCGGGGGCGTGTGCTTTGATCCGCAGGTCGATCCGCTTCACTGCGGCGGCTGCGATGTGGCGTGCGTGAGCACTGCCAACGATGAGAGCTTCTGCACCAAGGGCGTGTGCAAAAGCGCATGCAAAACCGGCTTCAGCGATTGCAACCAGGACAGCGCTGACGGTTGCGAAGCGGTGTTCGCGTCGAGCCCGGCGCACTGCGGCGGATGCGGCATCGCATGTGCGGACGGCTTGAACAGCGCGGGCTTCTGCCTTGCGAGCGTATGCAAAAACGCGTGCAACGACGGCTTCGGCGATTGCAATGGGATGAGTGTGGATGGATGCGAAGCGGCCTTCGCGTCGGACGCGGCGCACTGCGGCGGCTGTGGCGAAGCGTGCGGCATAGGTCAAGTATGTGCCGCTAGCGAGTGCGCAGCCTGCCCGAGCCGCACCTTCGCAACCTTCGCCGCAAAAGTGGACTACGCCACTGGTATGTACCCGCAGGGTGTCGCCGTGGGTGACTTCAACGCGGATGGCAAGCCCGACCTCGCCGTCGTGAACGCCATCCCCAATACCGTGAGCGTGCTGCTCGGTAACGGCAACGGCACCTTCGCCGCAAAGGTGGACTACGCCACCGGCTTTAGCCCGCGGGACGTCGCCGTGGGTGACTTCAACGCGGATGGCAAGCCCGACCTCGCCACCGCGAACGCCAACGCCAGTACCGTGAGCGTGCTGCTCGGTAACGGCAACGGCACCTTCGCCGAAAAGGTTGACTACAACACCGGTGCGCAGCCTTTATCGATCGCCGTGGGTGACTTCAACGCGGATGGCAAGCCCGATCTCGCCCTCGCGAACGTAAACGGCAAAACCGTGAGCGTGCTGCTCAATCAGGGCACCGGCACCTTCGCCGCAAAGGTTGACTACGACACTAATATGAATCCGTGGAACGTCGCCGTGGGGGACTTCAACACGGATGGCAAGCCCGACCTCGCTGTCACGCACCAGGAGTCCAATACTGTGAGCGTTTTCCTCGGTGACGGCACCGGCGCCTTCGCCGCAAAGGTGGACTACGCCGGCGGGGGCTTCGGCATCGCAGTGGGTGACTTCAACGCGGATGGCAAGTCCGACCTCGCCCTCGCCAACTCCAGTACCGTGAGCGTGCTGCTCAACAACGGTAACGGCACTTTCGCCGCAAAGGTTGACTACGCCATCATAGGGTTATCTTTCAATATCGCAGTGGGTGACTTCAACGCAGATGGCAAGCCCGACCTTGCCGCCCAGAATGCCGGCGACAATACCGTGAGCGTGCTGCTCAATAACGGCAACGGCACCTTCGCCGCAAAGGTTGACTACACCACCGGCACGTATCCTGTCGGCGTCGCTGTGGGTGACTTCAACGCGGATGGCAAGCCTGACCTCGCCGTCGCGAATCAGGACACCAATACCGTGAGCATTCTCCTAAATGGGTGCAAGTAACGGTGGCATGCGATCACAGTGAGTGCATGGCCGGCGTGAAGCTCCTGACGTGCAATTTCGTGGCCGCGTACACAAAGAGACACAGCGTAGGCAGAAACGCCGCCGCGGACGCCACGTTGAGCACGTAGCCGCATCGCCGCTCGACCATCCTCGCGGGCGACCATCCTCGCGCACAAAAAACCTCACACATTCACCTGACCAGGTTACCGGGTGTAGGCGATAGGCAACGCTTGCACCGCGGTGCACCGACACACGCACCGAGCGACGTTGCCGGTAAGCGTCAAGATAGTTGCCGCATGAGTCTTCACGCTGCGTGAGCCTCGGTAGAAAGATTCCTCGTTGTCGAGTGTCCTCCGCAGCGGAGCGCACTCGACACGCGAGTTCGAGTGGCAGAGTCCCTCGGGTTCAGGGCCACGAGG
>CANJMI010000023.1 GCA_947475525.1 Polyangiaceae bacterium
CGGCTACGACCGCATCTTGTGGAACGGTCTGACCGGTGGCGTTCGCGTAGGTTACGCGTTCGGCGGCTCGCCTTCGGCGGGCGATGCGGCGGATCGCTTTTTCGCCTGCACGCAGTCACACCCGGACACGGACACGAGCTCGCCTGACACGTACGAAGGCTCGTGCCGGCAGAATGCGGCGAGCGACTTCATGCCGTTCCATTTTGAGGTTCAGCTGAAGTACTTCCCGCTCGAATCGCTGATGCCGCCAAAATCGCTATTCATGCCGCGCCCTTATGTCTACACGGGCTTCGGCGTCGCGCAGGTCAACTCCGGCGTAGCGGTCGATGTCTGCGACACGGTCCAGCCGAACGGGGACTTGATCGATCCGAAAACAGTGAGCCCAGACGATGTCGCACGTTGCGGCGTCGGAGCCGTGAAGCGTCCCGGGATCGAGGCAAGTCAGATCACCGGACTGAACTTCATCCCGCTCGGCGTCGGCGCAATCTTCCCGCTGCACAAGAACTTTGGGCTCAACTTCGAGTTGAAGACGATGTTCATGGTGCCCACCGCAGGCGTCGTCTTGGCGCCGTTCATTGGACCCGTCGGGATGTTCTGATGGCCAACGGTGGATGGGGACCACCGCCAGGTGGGGGCGGGTACAATCAGCCGCCGGGCTTCGGTCAACCTCAAGGCGGGTACAATCAGCCGCCGGGCTTCGGTCAACCTCAAGGCGGGTACAATCAGCCGCCGGGTTTCGGTCCACCTCAAGGCGGGTACAATCAGCCGCCAGGTTTCGGTCCACCTCCTGGAATGCCACCCGGCTGGCAGCCTCAGCAACCGATGTTGGACGGAGGGGTGCCGTGGGAGTCAGCCTCCGGCGGTCTGCTCATGCGCTGGTGGCAAACCATCGGGGCGACGCTTAAAGGGCGCCCTTTTTTCGCCGCGGTGGCCCTGAACGACGACGCGATGAGCGCTGTCACGTTCCACACGATGACCCTGGCGCTGATGGGTTTCGTGTTCGGCCTGTTCTATTTGAGCGTGCCCGCGGTGCTCGGAACGGTGCTCTTGGGCGCGCTCTCTCGCACGGGATTCGGACTGCCGCTCGCCGGCGGCGCCTACGGGATGGGGTTCGGGCTTTGGATCGCAGCTACACTTGGTGGCGCAGTCGTCGGCTTCGTGGGGCCTTGGGTTAGCGGTGGCATCCACCACCTGATCCTTGCGCTCTTCGGAGGCATTCCGCCCGACCGCTCGTACGCTCACACGGTTCGCGCCCATGCTTACGCCAACGCCGGTGCCACCATCTTTTCGGCACTTCCTTACCTCGGCATCGGCACGCTCGTGACCTTCGCGCTCGGCATCAAGAATCACCTCGAGGCCTACGAGGAGATGCACCACTGCGGCGCGGGCAAAGCCCTCGCCGCGTACTTCGCTCCGTTTGTGTGCAGTTGCTGCGGTTGCTGCGGTTGCGTCGGCATGACCCTGGCTTTGGGGAGCATCGCCCCCATCATCGGGCCGTAGATTCGTCGTGCTCGACGCGCTCGTGATCGGTTCCGGCCCCAACGGGCTCGTCGCGGCCAACGTCCTCGCGCGGGCGGGCATGTCCGTTCGGGTGCTTGAGCAAAACACCGCGATAGGGGGAGCCGTTCGTTCGCGCGAACTCACGCTCCCCGGCTTCGTTCACGATGTTGGCGCGGCATTTTTTCCGTTTGCGACTTCGAGTCCTGCGATGCGAAGCCTCGATCTTGGCGGCGTCGGCCTCGAGTGGTGCAAAGCCGAAGTCGAGAGCGCCCACCCTGCCCTCGACGGCTCCTGCGCGAGCATCGTACGCAACCTCGACGAGCTCGACCGGTCCTTCGCGGGCGACGGCCCCGAATGGCGAAAGGTCGCCGCGTGGGTGGGCAAAGAGCGCGACAAGTTGCTTGCGCTGCTGCTGGCTCCACCGGTTCCCCTCGGCGCGGCTTGGCAGTTTGGAGCAATGAATTTGCTGCGCCTCGCTGAAATCGGCCTGTCGAGCGGACGCGGCTGGTCGGAGCGTCATTTCAAGAGCGAGGCGGCGCGGCGGGTTGTCCCGGGGCTCGCGCTGCATACGGACATCGGTCCAGACGACGAGCTCGGTGCCGCTGTCGGTTTCATGTTAGCGGCCCTCGCATCGTGCGATGGTTTCGCAGTCCCACGCGGCGGCACAAGCTCGATCACGAATGCGCTCGTGCGGCGCCTCGAGCAGCAGGGCGGCACGGTCGTCTCGGGGTGCAGCGTGGACGAGATCCTCGTTCGACGAGGGCGCGCATACGGCGTGCGCACGACCGAAGGGGACATCGAAGCTGGGGTCGTCGTAGCCGACGTCGCGGCGCCAACGCTTTACTTGAACATGCTGCCGGAGGCCGACTTGCCGAGCAGCGTCATCGCCTCGATGCGGCGGTTTCACCACGGCTTCGGGACGTTCAAGGTGGACTTTGCACTCGATGGGCCCGTGCCCTGGTCCCATGAGGACTGCGCGCGAGCGGCCGTCGTGCACGCGGGAGAGAGCAATGCGGACCTCGCGAGGTTCGTCCGCGAGGTGCGGGCGGGCGAGTTGCCGGAGCAGCCGTACCTCGTGCTCGGACAACAGTCGCTCATCGACGATTCACGCGCTCCGCCCGGCAAGCACACGCTCTGGTGCTACTCGCGCGTTCCGTCGCAGCGACCGTGGGCAAACGAGCGCGAGCTCTTCGCGGATCGCATCGAAGCGCGTATCGAGGGGCTCGCTCCCGGGTTCAAGCGACGCGTGCTCGCCCGCCACATAACCGCACCGCCCGACTTGGCGCGAACCAATCCAAACCTTATCGGCGGTGATCTTGGTGGCGGCTCCGCGCAAATCGGCCAGCAGCTTTTCTTCCGACCAATGTTCCCCTATTTCCGATACCGCACGCCAATTGCCGGACTCTACCTCGGCTCGTCCTACAGCCATCCTGGCGCCGGCGTGCACGGCATGTGCGGCTTCAATGCGGCGCACGCGGTCTTGGCGGACCGAAGCTGAGGCGCGCGCGCGGGATTAAAGCCAGCTTGCGAGTCGCGCAGCCACAGCCTCGCCCGTCATCCCGACCTTGTCTCGAATCACCTGCCAGGGCGCGGAGAACCCGAACCCGTCGTGGCCGAACGTGAGCCCGCCGTCTCCGACGATTCCCTTCCACGGCCCAGTGATGCCGAGCTCGACCGAGGCGCGCTTGACGCCGACCGGGAGCACCGAGGTGCGGTACGCTTCCTCCTGTTTTTGGAACTGCTCCCAGCAGAGCACGGAGACTACACGCACGTCGCGACCCCGATCACCGAGGGCACGCTTCGCATCGACGGCGACCGAAACTTCAGATCCGGTCGCGAGCAAAACGGCGCGTGGCGAGCCGACGGCCTCATCGACCACGTACGCCCCGCGAAGCATGTCGCGCGGGACAAACGCGGCCGGCCGATCGAGGTAAGGGAGATTTTGTCGCGTGAGCGCGAGCACCGTTGGGCCATCCCTTCGCTCGAGCGCGAGCGTCCACGCGGCCGCGCATTCGAGCGAGTCCGCAGGGCGTACGACGTGGACATTTGGGATAGCCCGCAGTGCCCACAGATGTTCGACGGGCTGGTGGGTCGGTCCATCTTCACCGAGGTAGAGGCTGTCGTGCGTGAACACGAACACCGAGGGAAGGTGAGACAAACCTGCGAGGCGAATCGCGGGTCGCATGTAATCGCTAAAGACGAGGAACGTGGCTGTGTACGGGATGAACGAACCGCTGAGCGAGAGCCCGTTGGCGAACGCGCCCATCGCGTGCTCGCGAATTCCGAAGTGAAAGTTTCGACCTTCGAAGTGACCGCGTTGAACGACCCCCGCATCCTTGATCCACGTTTTGTTCGACGGCGTCAGATCCGCTGAGCCGCCTACGAGCGACGGGACGAGCGTTGCGGCAACCTGTTGCACAAGCCCGCTCGCAATCCGCGTCGCCTGCTCGCCTTGCGGCACCACCGCGCACAGTTCTTCCAGCAAATTTGCAGGAAGTTCGCAACCGACGAGCGTGCGATAGAGCGCGGCCTCTTGCCCGCCCCGAGCGATGAGCGCATCGCGCGTGAGCCGCCACTGCGCGTGACGTTGCGCACCCGCCGCGGCGACGTTTGCGAACAAGTCGCGCACCTCGCTTGGGATGTGAAAAGGTTCGTGATCCCAACCGATCGCCGCCTTTGTCGCGGCGAGTTCCTTCGCTCCGAGCGGCTCTCCGTGGGCGCTCGACTTGTCCTGCTTGTTTGGCGAGCCCATCCCGATGTGGGTCTTTGCAACGATGAAGGACGGCCGCGAGGGCTCCGCGACGGCGCGGTCGAGCGCAGCGCGAAGCTCGGCGTGATTGTGTCCATCGACGCGTTGAACGAACCAGCCGTAAGCCTCGTAGCGCTTGCCGACATCCTCGGTGAACGCGAGGTCCGTCTTACCGTCGATCGTGATGCCGTTGTCGTCGTAAAAGAAGATCAGGTTGTCGAGCCCAAGGTGCCCGGCGAGGCTCGAAGCTTCGCCCGAAATCCCCTCCATCATGTCGCCGTCGGAGGCGATGCCGAAGACCCGCCAGTCGAAGAGTTCGGGGCTATCCGGGAAGCGGGCGGCGAGCATTTTTTGACTCGCCGCCATGCCGACAGCCGTCGCGATACCTTGGCCGAGCGGCCCCGTCGTCGTCTCGACACCCGGGGTCACGTGCACTTCAGGGTGGCCGGGTGTGCGACTACCCCACTGACGGAAGTTCTTAAGTTCGTCGAGTGACAGGTCGTACCCCGCGAGGTGCAGCAGCGAGTAGAGCAGCATCGACGCGTGACCGCAGGACAAGACGAAGCGGTCGCGATTAGGCCATGCCGGATCGCGCGGATCGAAGCGCAGCTCGCGCGTGTAGATCTCGAAGGCGATCGACGCGAGCCCCATCGGCGCGCCAGGATGACCGGAGTTTGCCTTCTCGACGCCATCGACGGCGAGCATCTGGATGGTCTTGACCGCGGTATCGACGAGCTGCGGGTCGAAGTCGTTCGGCATGCCTCCCGGTACGCGAAGTCAGTCCGGAGCGGAAGGGCTTTCAGGCGCCGCATGACTTGTCCCATCGTGACGGTTTGAGCGACAAGGGACCGTGACCGAACAGCGGGAGACAGGCGCGCGTTCGGCGACCGTGGTGACGGTTGCCATCGTTCTGTCGCGCTTGGTCGGCCTCATCCGTCAGCGGGTGGCGGCGCACTACTTCGGCACCTCGGCGGTCGCCGACGTCATCGCAGCCGCATTCCGCATCGGCAATCTCGCTCAAAATCTCTTGGGCGAAGGCACGCTCAGCGCGACCTTTATTCCAGTTTACGCGCGTCTGCGAGCGGCCGGCGACGAAGCGGGGGCGCGCGCCTTCGCACGAAGGGCTCTCGGGGCGTTGATGCTCGCCGTGCTGGGGCTCACTCTCGCGGGGGTCCTCGGGGCGCCATGGCTCGCGCGCGTCATCGCGGGTGGATTCGAAGGCGAAAAGCTCGCGTTCACGATCGAGCAGGTGCGAATCCTGTTTCCGATGACGGGCCTGCTCGTCATCAGCGCATGGGCGCTTGGTGTCCTGAACTCGCACCGATCGTTCTTCCTTCCCTACGCGGCCCCGATCCTCTGGAGCGTCGCGCAGATCGCTGCGCTTTTCGTAGGCGGCATGTTGCGTTTCGGCGATCGCGCGATGGGACAAGCTCTCGCTGTCGGCGCCCTCATCGGAGCCGCCGCCGTCGCCGTGGTGCTTTTCGCGCGCGCCCGTCGCTACACAGGCTCGGTGCGCCCTTCCTTCGACTTCTCGAGCCCGAGCCTACGTGAGGCCGTGGGGCGCTTTCCCAGTGTCCTGCTTGGGCGCGGAGTCATCCAGATCTCGGGGCTCGTCGATATGCTGCTCGTGAGCTTCCTCGGCGACAGTGCTGTCTCGACGTTCAACTACGCGCAGACGATTTACCTCTTACCGATGAGCATCCTGGGCACGGGGGAAGCGGCGGCGGCCTTGCCCGAGATGGCCGGCGACACGACCGGTACACGCGAGGAACGCAATCGCCGAATTCGGGAGCGCCTTCGTGGAAGCCTCACGCGGGTCATGCTGCTCGCGATTCCCGCCGTCATCGTGATGGCCCTCTCAGGGCGCGAGCTGGTCGTCGTGCTGTTCCGGACCGGTCGCTTCGACGACGACTCGACCGCGCGCGTCGCAAGCGCCCTCTCGGTGTATGCGCTTGCCCTCGTCGGCAACGCCGCGGTGCGCTTGTTCGCGACGGCATTCTTCGCGCTAGGTGACACGCAAACTCCGGCCCGGACGGCGACGGCCCGCGTGCTCACGAGCACAGCAATTTCGCTCGCACTGATGAAACCGCTCGGCATCGCAGGCGTCGTCGCGGGCGCCACGGTCGCCGCGTGGGTCGAGGCCTGCTTGCTTGGGATCGCGCTGCGCCGTGAGCTCGATGGCCTCGGGCTCGACGCCCTGCCGTTGCTAAAATTTGCCGTGCTCACACTCGCCTGCGGCGCCGCCGCGATTGGCGGACGGCTGGTACTCGGCAACGGCTCTTCCACGCCGCTCTTCGCGCTGCTCGGCCTCGCGACGACCGGGCTCACGTTCGTCGTCACCGCTC
This sequence comes from Polyangiaceae bacterium, assembly GCA_947475525.1. Classification (GTDB taxonomy): domain Bacteria; phylum Myxococcota_A; class Polyangia; order Polyangiales; family Polyangiaceae; genus SYFR01. The sequence goes on from CANJMI010000023.1 coordinate 6,595, forward strand.
ACGCTCTCGGCCTTGTGCAGCTACGAACGCTACGGCGCAGCTGACGAACCTTGGGGCGCCGGCTTCGGGCTGCCCTGTCTCAAAAACGAGGAAAAACGCTGGTCGCCGCCGCACGTGGCGAGCAGCGCACCCACCCCCATCGTGACCGCCGCGCACCACGGGAGGCGCGTGACTCCGGCATAGAGTGCGACCCACTGCGCAAGCGCCGCTCCCGCGGCCACGGCTGCTCCCGTGACGCCCAGCGTCCATCCGACGGCGGCATCGGACGTGCGCGCAGCGAGACGAACGATGAGGGCCATATGCACACCAAACGCGCCGCCGACGAATAAGAGAACACCGAATGCCGTGCCGAGACGGGCGGACAGTGGCCACGCAGAAGCTCCGATGGCACGGGACCCGAGCACGACGAGAAGCGCTGCCGCGAGCATTGCCGCCAATGACGCCCACGCGAAGCACCGCCGCAGCGCGCCCTCCCCCATCGTGTCGGCGAAAGCACGCCCCGCACCGAACGCGACCGTGGCCGTCGGAATCACCACCGACCACGCCCAATCGGTGCCGCCAAGGCATCCGACGATGGCGTCATCGAGCGCGACGATGACGAGACCGGTCGAGATGCCGATGAACGGGGCGGCTGCCCGAAGCGAAACGGGAAAGTGGGAATTGGTCGTGCTCGAAACCGGCAACAGGAGGCCGAAAAGCAACAGCAGCATCGAGAACGCGCAGGCGGAAGTCGCCACGCCAAGGGCAGAAAGCTGCGGTCCTTGGGCGAGAAGCGCTTCTTTGTCATCCTTCGGCTTCGCTTTCGCAAGCTCCTTCGCCGCAAGCGCGCGCAGCGACTCCCGCGCCACTCCGCGAAGTGCGAAAAACGGTAGCCGCGCTTCAAAAAACGGCCGGTTACGATCGAGCACATGGCCACTCGCGAGCGCCGCGAGCTTCGCTTCATGCGCCTTCTGCTTGCCTTCGCGATCGCGGTCGCCATTGTGAGACTCTGCGCTGGGAAACTCGACAGTGAGCCCCTTGCGCTTGCAGCTTTTCTCGACGTTCTGCAGTTCGGGACCGGAGGGCGCCCCCGCCATCAGCAGCAGCGCCGCCGCACCGTCCGCATTGCGTTCAGCGCAAACCACGGCTCGCTCCGCTACGGTCTCCGGCGTTGTCGCCGCTGCCATGCTCGCGAGCAGCTCCGAGATCTGCGATTTTGCGACCCGCACGACGAGTACGCCGCGAGGGGCCGACAGCCGCGCAACGTAAGCGCGCAACGCCTCGACCGTAAACGGCCGAGCGGCACCTACGATAAGTCGGCTCGATACCGGCTGAAGCGTCGGCTCACCGAGCACGACAATCCGGTCGTAGGAATCCCGAAGTCGCGCGAGCGCCGTTTCCGGCTCACCGAAGCGCAGCGTGAGCCGCTCGCTCTGGTTGAAGAGGTTCCCCGACTCGCGGGCGAAATCGGTCGCGACCAGCCGTGCCATCGCCGAAGTTGACTCGACAGCGTCGACGCGAACATGCCCGGCATCGAGCGCCTCGCGAAGTTCGCGGCCCCCGCCGGAGCCTACAACGAGCGCCGCGCCTGCCGTGCCATTGAGAAAATAGGCGATATCCGACAGCTCAAAAGCTTGCCGTCTTTTGCCCTTTTCCTCGAGCGACAACGGCTTCAGCCCACCCCGGTCGACGGTGTAGTTGACGATGCCGGCTTTGCCTTGGTCCACTTGAACGAGGCCATCCGTCGTCCAGACAGTCGCGCCAACGCGGCCCTTCCTCGCCACATCGGTGCGTATTTTGAGCCACGGATTGCGTATGTCGCCGAGCGACAGCGAGAGCAGCGCCAGCGGCACGGTGGCGAGCACCGACCACCTCAATCGCACGCGAGTCGCACGCGCGCAGAGAACCGATACTGCCGCCAGCGCGAACCCGGACCATAGCAGCGAACGGGGGCACCCGACGGCAAGCGCAGCAGGCACGAGCAGCGCACCCACGGCCCCACCGCCACCAAACGCGAACAGATGACGGCCGGTTCGAGACGGCTCCGCGCGGACAATTCCCGCAATGGCGGTCGCGATACCGGCGCAGAGCAGTGCCCAGGCCAGCGCCGGAACGACGAGCGCCGCGAGGCTGCCATCGAGCTTCGCGAAACGTTGGCTGCCCCAGGTAAGAGCAATTGTCGTGAAGGCAGCGGCGGCCGCCGCGAAGCTCGCCGCATACGCCGCCCGCCCAACGCTCGCGTCACCGTTGGAGGTCGACGCGGGCCGCGACGCGAACCACGCCGCAAGCACGCCACCGAGCACCGGCGCGAGGGCCGCGACGATGCGCGCGTACCCCCAACCGTACACGGCCGCATTGAGCCGGTAGGCGACGAACTCGAGAAGGACAGATGCCGTCCCGAGGAGCCCGGCGGCCCAAGGCAAGGCACGCCTCGCGCGTGTCTCCAGTGGAGCCATAGTGGCCGGGAGGGTTACCACATACTTGGCCTAGGTGCGCCGCTTTCGGCATGGGATGAGCATGCACCGTGGATTGCAAAGCTTCTCGGCACTCACGATCATCAGCGCCCTGGCGATCGGCTGCAGCGCGAGGGGTTCAGCCGCGACCGACACCGCCGCGCCCGCCGACGACGAAGGCATTCCCCAGGTGCCCGTCCCGGGCGCCACGGGCCCGAAGTTCGTCGCCCTTAAACCCGGCGTGATCGTGCGGGACCGTCCGTCACCCAACGGAAAAACGATCGGCATCTTGCGAGCCGGCGCTCGGGTGTCGCGCGCGAGCGAGCCCTATTCGAAGCGAAATTGCGCCGATGGCTGGTACCCCGTACGGCCGCGCGGCTTTGTCTGCGCGGGCGATGACACAAGCATCGACGAAGGCCATCCCGTTGCCCGCCTGCTCGGCGAGGGACCGTCGATGGACCGAGCGCTCCCCTACCGTTATGGGCGCGTGAAAAAAGGCGAGAGCGTTCTCTACGCGAAACTACCGACGCGCGAAGAACAACTCGCGGCCGAGCCCAAGCTCGGTGATCCCAATGACAAGGGAAAAGAGCCCAAGCGCCTCGGCGTCGGCGCGAACGACGTCCCTCTCAGCGAGACGTTCGCACCCGCTAGCGTCGCCGTGATCCAGCCTGACGCAGAGGGCGTCGGCCCCGACGGCTATCGAACGACCGCGAGTGTCTTTTCGTTTCCTGGACCCCAAGCCCCACCGCTCCCGCTGCTCGTCGGCGCCTCGCTTGGCGCGACAGACAACCGCATCGTTAAAACGAAAAGTGGCGTTGCGGTCGTCGCATCTTTCCTCGCTGGGGACGGCGCGGACGAACGCCGCTTCGGGCTCACCCCCGAGGGCCGCTTCGTGCCAATCGATCGTCTCGGCGAAGCACTCGGTACGACGTGGCACGGCCTCGACTTCACGAAAGGCAACCTGCCCGTCGCGTTCGCGATTCGCAATCCGCACACGTGGTCTATCGGCAAAGGCGACCATCCCGAGATGCTCGACGACGAATTCGAGTCGAAGGACGCCGTTCGCCTGAGCGGCCGATTCCGCACGGTCGATGGGACGCTTTTTTACGAGACGGCCGACGACAATCGATGGGTGCGCCACAAGGACTTCGTGATGGTCCTCCCCCGGCACAAGTTCCCAGACTTTGCGGAGCCCAACCAGAAGTGGATCGACATCTCTCTGGCGAATCAGACTCTGATCGCCTGGGAGGGGCATCGCCCGATCTACGCGACTCTTATGTCGAGCGGCCAAGACCGTCTCGGTGATCCGTCAACCGGCGCCGCCGCCACGCTCCAGGGTCAATTCCGCATTCGCAGCAAATTCGTCACCCGCGCGCTCGACGACGCCGAACTCAAAGGCGAGTACTCCGTGTCGGAGGCCCCGTGGGTCCTCGAATTTGCCGACGGCTTTTCGATCACCGGCAGTTATTGGCACTCAAATTTCGGCGAGCCGATGAACTTTCACAACGTGACCCTCTCGCCTATCGATGCCCATTGGCTCTGGCACTGGACCGACGTCGAGGTCCCCGAGGGCTGGCACGGCGTAACGCTGCCCGACGACGCCGCGAGCCCAATCGTTTACATCCACAAGTGACGTGACGCTTGACGCGAGCCCCCTCGATTAGGGATAGTGCTCCCCCCCGCCGAGGTAGCTCAGTCGGCTAGAGCAGGCGTTTCATACGCGCCGGGTCGGGGGTTCGATTCCCTCCCTCGGCACAGTTTTTTCGGCCTGTATTCTGGCGGCTCGTCGAGCATCGCGACGCAGCCACCTTTTTTTCGGAGCGCTACCGGCGCGCGCGGGCATCGTCACACGACGATGTCGGCGTAGCGCTCACGAACCATCGCACTCGCGGCATCCGCAGCGCTGTCGGCTTCATACCCCGCCTCGACGAGCCGCTCGAACATCTCGCCGACGGCCCGGCTTGCACTCGGCTCGAGCCCGGCGCCGCCATCGCGAAGGTGAGCGACGAGGTCCCGCAAGAGCCGGGCGAACGGCTGCCGCAGGCGCACGAACGCAGCAATTTGCATGCGCTCCACATAACCGACGAAGATCTCCGCTCGCTTTGGCTCCGCACCCGGGTGCTCAATCGCCCACGCCGCAAACATCGAAATCACCGTGTCCCGATGGTCCTTCGGATTGCCCGTGAAGCCGAGGAGTTGTTCGACCTCACGCATCAAGATCTCATCGGGATCCTCGTCGCGAGCCGTAAGCGCGTTGCGAATCTTTTCCTTCTTCACGAAAGCGCTGACGTTCAACACGTAACGACGGAAGAGGTCATCGTACTGGGCACGAGCGATAAGGCCGCTCGCATCGCGCAGGTCGCGCTCGAGGCCATTGAAGAGGCGCTTGCGCACCTCGGCGACGAACGAACGTGGGTCGTGATAACCGCCCTCGTCCGGCTTGGCCTCGAGCCACTCGTGCTCGTCGGTCCGTTTGCAGAGCTCCTCGATGCTGTTCAACACCGCGAAGGGCGACACGCATCGGTAAGCTGTCGCTTGAGCCGCATCGAAGAGCAGCGTGCGCATCGTGCGCGGTGAGACGCCGATACGCCCCTCGTAGTCGACCTCCGCATTCCATTCGTCGTAGAGCCGCCCGATGTTTGCGCGAAGGAGCTTCTTTTTATCATTGTCGAGTGCGGCCGGAGGCTCACCCTCCGCGTAGAGCACCATCTTATCGACCGCAGTGAGCCCCTTGACGATGTCGCCGAGCGATTGGTCGTACCGCGCCGGGTCGGGCTTGCGCATGCGCGACAGCACGGCGAACTCCGCCGCGAGACGCGCGGTATAGGGCGCGACGTGACGTCGCAACGTCGGCAAAATCTGCTCGGTATAGATACGCTCCTCATCGAGGTAGCTGCGCAGATACGGGGCGCGCACAAGTTCGATCCGGCCCCTGAAGCTCGCGTATTCGTGGTGCTCTCGAAACGCTGCGAGGTGCACGTCGTTCGCGCTACCGAGCATAACGACGTTGAGGAACACCGTCTGCTGCGCGAGCGCCACCTGCCCCGTCTCGAGGGTCAACTGCAGGTAGCGGAACGCATCGATCGGCCGCTTCAAGAGATCGCTGAACTCGAGCACACCGCCGGCGGCTTCGACGAGCTCGCCCGTGACATCGAACAGTGTCGTCGCCTGAAGCGAGCTCGGCAGGGATGCAACCGAGCGGTCCGCTGTCACCTGGCGCTCACGCGCATCGACGCTCATCTCGGGGCCGAGCGTCACCGCACCTACGCGGTAGCGGCGCGAGATGTAGTAACGCTCCACTTGAACGTGGCGGAGCACGGCGCCGAAATCTCCGCGGTAGGAAGCGAGCAGCGCCTCAAATATTTGTTTGTTCTTGTGTGAAAGTTCGCCGGAGCGCAGCCAATCGGGCGGGCTCCCGGGAGCACCCGCTTCGCGCCACAGGTCGTCCAACATCGCGCGGCGTTCACGAGCCGGGATGAGGAACAATGGGTGATCGCGCAGCTCAATGACGAGGCGCGCGTCGATGTCCGCGTCTTCGAGATGCGCGAACGAGTCGAGGCTGTCGACCGCCTTGGTTCCCCCAAACCCGATCGCGCCACGACTCGTGTGACGCGTAGGGAAAATCCAGTGAAACCTATAGAGCGCGCCTTCAGCTTTGCGTGAGTAGTCTTCGAGCGCACGAAGAATGCACGAGGCCACGGTGCTCTTGGCGGAGCCGTTCGGTCCATGCATCAAGACGAGGCGGTTCGCCCGGCCCTCGCGTGCAAAGTTGGACAGCGACCGGAAGAGCTCGCCCTGCAAATCCTCGTGTCCAACGAGCGTAGGCTCACGCCCACGGTCCTGAGCCGTCTCCCATGGACAGTCGAACAACCCGAAGCGCGTCCGCTTGCCCCAGGGCTTCTTCACCGACTCGGTGCCGTAGTGGAGAAACATATCCCGCACGTAATGCGGCGCCGGCCGACCGTAGCGAACGGGATGCGAAGCAAAGAGCTGCAAGAACTCTCCGAACGAGAGAACCCGCTTGCTCTCGGAGAACGCGCGCTGGATCTCTTCCGCGATTCGGTCGACGTGTGCCAGTGCTACCGAAGCGCGCTCGCCACCGCCGACAACGGCCTCGGCTGAGACTGCGTTGCTCGACTCGGGGACGAATTCCTTCAATTCATCGAGCTCCACGGAACTTCAGCATAGCGCCGAACGCGGATGCCCGCACACTGCGAAGCGCGACGCCGCACGTTTGCTCCGACGGCGCGCCTTGGAACCACGCGCGTTAAGCGGCCACGCGACTCACTTTGCGAGGACGTGCAATGTGAGCTTCTCGCTCTTCAAAATGCACTGCTTGTCATCGCAAACGCTCGTCTTCAGAACCGCGTGAATCGTGTGCCGCCCGGCTTTCTCGGGGGTCGCCACAAGCTTGAACGTGAGCTGTCGCTCGTCGAGCTCGGCATCCGCCCGCCTCAATTCGGTCTTTTCGACACGAACACCAGCAGGCACGTCCTCGAGTTTAAGCTTGTGCGGGTAATCCTGATTCAGGTGAAACCCGCCTTTCGCTTTCACGGAGACGCTCACCGATGCGACTTGCCCCACTGCGGCGCTCGACGGTTTCAACTCGATCGAAAACGCCTCATGCTCGATCGAATCGAGCCCCTCGTTGCGATCGTGTTTACCCTCCGCCGAAGCGGAGACGGCCGACAGCGAGCAAACGAGCGCCACGGCACCGACGGACACACCACGAATCGACCGAGCAACGATTGCGAATGACATCAACATCTCCAATTCGAAACACGAACGACGCCGCGAATGCGTCGTCGGTAGACGAGCCGGACTTGGACGTCCAGCACCGCCCACCCATTCAACACAATTGGGGCCTCATTCGTTCCGACCGAGCGCGCGTTCGGACCTAGCGAGGCCAGGCCTCCATGCCTCTCAGCGAAACACCATGACGGCGACGCCGGCCAGGACCAAGAGCGCGACGCCGCCGAGCACGACGTACTTCGTCATCGATGAGCCCCTGTCGGGCAAACCCATCACATAATCGTCGTCGGCAAACGGATCGCGCGATGAGCCTCGGCCCGAGAACGGCGCGTCACCGCCGCGCGTTGACGGCAATGTGCGCGAGCTCGAAGCCCCGGCAAACGCATCGCCACGGGCCGCGGCCGTACCCAAGCTGCGCGAGCTGTGTGCCGCAGCGGCCACCTTTGGCGCGGCGGCCGTGACCGCGTTGCCGACCGCAGTCTCGGAGATCGCCGCCCACGTGGAATGATCGCCAACAAGGCCGTACGCGTGCCCGAGGCGGTCGGCGAGCTCGGCCACGGAGCCGACGCGAATCGCCGGGTTCTTTGATAGCGCATCGGCGATCACGTCGTCGACAGCCTCGGGGACCTTGACTCCCGCGAATCCCTCGGCATTCGTCACGACGCTCGGAGGCACGGGCTCTTTGCCGAGAATGGCGAGGAGGATCTGCGGCCCGGTCACGCCGTAAAAAGGCACCTTCCCGGTGAGCGCTTCGTACGCGATCGCCGCAATCGACCAGACATCGGCGCGGTGATCGAGATCCTCGAGTCCTTGCGCCTGCTCCGGCGACATGTAGAAGGGCGAACCTATGGTGGTGCCGATCACCGTCAGTTTCTTCGCGCCGAGCGAGTTGTCCCGGACACTGCCGAAATCGAGCAATTTCACCAACGGACCGTCTTCGGTGCCGCACAGAAAAATGTTGTCTGGCTTGATGTCGCGGTGCACGACCTTCAGAGCGTGAGGCTCGCGGAGGCCGATGGCGAGCTGCGAAAGGATGCGAATCACGCGCTCGGGGCGGACGAGTTTCTCGCGTTGCATCAAGCTGCGCAGCTCTTCGCCCTCGAGGTACTCCATCACCATCGCGAAGCTCTCGTCTTCGGTTTCCTCGAAGGCGAGAACTTCAACGATGTGATCGTGGGGAAGTCGAGCGCTGAGCTCAAATTCGCGCTTGAAGCGCTCGAGCGCGATGTCGTCCATCGCGACCTCGGGATGGAGGACCTTGATCGCGACGCTGCGTTGTTCGTGGCGGTCGAGTGCCTGGTAGACGCGCCCCATCCCGCCGTCGGCGACCTTGCGGCGGATCTCATAACGATCGCCACACATGTGCGCCCCGACGCGCAGATCCTCGGGGTCACCGTCGATCGGAACGTCAGCCGAGGGGCGCAGGCCTGTGCCATCAATCGGGCAGAACCTCGCTTCGAGCGGGAAGAGTCGCTGGCACTGCGAGCAAGCTTTCACAGCTTAGCTCGATGCTTCGGTCGGAATTTCGGTCGTTACCGCAGCGGGGGTGACGGGTGCCGCGGCCGGAACCGGGGGCGTGTACCAAATGATGCGGTGACAGAACGGACATTCGCCGAACTGAGTGCGCCCAAGAAGGGTGTGGAACAACATCGGCGGCAACTGCACGAAACAGCCGCGGCACGTGCCGTCCGTCGTGTGCGCGACGGGAACCTTGCCCCGACCGTGCATCGACTCGTAACGACGCCCGGTCAAGCTGGGCAGATTGGCCAGCAACGCCGCGCGACCGCTGCGCTTGCCGGCGATGTCCGCCTCGAGTTGATGAATCTGCGCGAGCGTACCCTGCTCCTCGCTCGAGAGCTTTTCCTGGAGCTCCAAGAGCTTGAACTCATTGTCGCCGATCCCGGTGCGCGCCTGATCGCACAAGACGACCATCTTTCCGAGCTCGTCATCACGGTCGCGCTGCAGGCGCCGCAACTCGTCGAGCTCACGCTCGGCAGCTTGCGATTCCCGTTCGTTGCGTGAGCGCTGAATTCGATCCCGGGAGCGATCGAGCTGCTGGACGATGTTGCGATGGTCTATCTGGAGTTCGCTGCGAGTCCGCTCCATCTCGGTGAGACTGATTCGGTCCGCGGCGAGCGCGAGTTCGAGGGCAGACTGGGCCGTCTTAAGTCCGGTGTATTCACCACGTTGGGCCTCGAGTTTTACACTCAAGTCCTTAACTTCAGCGTCGAGCGCAGCAAGCCGCTCCAAGCTGTCAATCTGTGCGTCAATCCCCACCGGCTCGGCCTCCTGTTGAAAACGTCAAGAACGCCCCCCCGAAAATCCAAGCCCCATCATTGCGTGAGAGACCCCATCGCATGAGAAAAGGGTGGGCCCACCAGGGTTCGAACCTGGAACAACCCGGTTATGAGCCGGGGGCTCTGACCACTTGAGCTATAGGCCCGTGGGCATCCCCGTCCGTGCAGATTCACCCGTATTTTCATAGGGTTAGGCGCGGCACGTGATGACTGTGGTTGAACCACCAAGCGAAGGCTACTCTAGCTTTCCGCCAGAGGGAAGGACAACGTGGGTCGAGGGCTCAGTGAGGATAGCGCGCGCTGTCGCCGAGCGCCCGGCGCGGAGCCTCGCCGTCGAGGGCGTTGGCGCAACATCGAAAGCCGGATTGGTAGGTCGCTTCATCGGGCGTTGCACGCGAATCGACGTTACGGCACGTCGCGACCGCCGGCTCCCAGCCTCCACCGGCGAGTGCGATGTCACTTCGCGGAGCACCTCGCTGTCCGCGCCGATCGTGAACCCATTCCGAGACGTTGCCGATCAAATCGTGGACCCCGAAGGTGCTCGCGCAGCCAGGGTGCGTGCCCGATGGTGCCCGTTGATCGAGGCGTTCGACCTCGAGCGAGACATCATTCGGTCGCGCGAGTGCCTCGTGGTTCGGTGCACGTCGAGGCCGGTCGATCGGGCAACGCGCAGGCTCGCGCTCGAGACCGTGGGGATAAGGCCACGTCCGCGGCCCTTCGCAGGCGAGCGTCCACTCGTCGGCTTCGCAGAGGCGCTTGCCTTCGACGCTGCACGCGTGCGAAGCGTCGCGATAAGTCGTCATGAGTGCCGGTCGCGCACCGACGAGGTTCGGGTACTCGAAGCGATCGATGCAGACGTGGAGGCGAGCCATCTGCCCTTCGCAGACAAGCTTCTTTTGGTAACGGCGGCACCGCTTCGGTCCGCGACGCACGGGGCTCGCCGTAGGATCCTCGCCAACCCATTCTGCGCAGAAGTGGGCCACCGCGGGGCAATACGCGCCGTCGACGAGGAGCATCCCCTGAGGGCACGCCGCATCGCTCCGAGGGTCGATGCGCGCATGCTCCGGCAGCGGAGGGAGCTCCACCGTTGACGACGGCGAGGCCCCACCGACGGGACTCGAAGCCTCCGTCGCGACGGCGCTCGGGGCCACCGTTGCGAGAGGCGCCATCGACGGGCTTGGCTCGGCTGCATCAGAGGATTCGGCAGCCGCGGCGACCCTCGACGCACCTCCCTTTGCGCGTGAACCAATGCGCGCTCGCAGAAGCACGCCCGTCCCCGCGACCGCGGCAACCACGACGAGAACGAGGGCTCCGATACCAGAACGCACGGATGTGATCATGCTCGGCAGCGACCGAAACGTGGGAGAGATTCGCGCGGCTTGGCGTCATTTCACGGAGGAAGGCCCCCCGCATTGGAGCGCAGGCGCGCTGGTGTTAAGGCTTGACGATCGTGGACGAACTTCGCGTCGTCGGAGCCCGACAGCACAACCTCAAGGGCGTGACGCTCAGCCTGCCCCGCAACCGCCTTACGGTGATCACGGGGCCAAGCGGCTCGGGCAAGTCGTCGCTCGCCTTCGACACAATCTACGCGGAGGGCCAACGCCGGTACGTCGAATCGCTCTCGGCGTACGCACGCCAATTCCTCGAACAGCTGCCCAAACCCGACGTCGACTCGATCGAAGGCCTCTCGCCCGCCATCGCGATCGAACAGCGGCCCCTTGCCAAGAATCCGCGCTCCACCGTGGGAACGGTGACGGAAATTGCGGACTACCTCCGCCTGCTCTTTGCACGCGCCGGGGTTCCGCATTGCCCGCGGTGCGGAAGCCGCATCGAAGCGCAGACGCCACAGCAAATCGTCGACCGAATCCTTCAATATGGCGAGGGAACACGCGTGGTCCTGCTCGCCCCGGTGTGCCGCGCGCGAAAAGGAGAGCTGCGCATCGAGCTCGAGCGACTGCGACGGGAAGGCTTCGTGCGGGTTCGGCTCGACGGCGCGACAGTGGACCTCGGTGACGACATCGTCCTCGACCGTGCAAAGGCTCATGACCTCGACATCGTCGTCGACCGCGTGACCGTGAAACCCGAAACGCGCCAGCGCCTCACCGACTCGGTGGAGCTCGCCTTAAAGCTCGGCGAAGGCGTCGTACTCGTCGACACGCCCGCCAGCCCAAACGCGCCGCCGAGCGAGCCTGTGTTGATGAGCGAGCGCTTCGCGTGCGTGCCGTGCGGGGTATCGCTACCGCCGATCGAACCGCGGATGTTTTCGTTCAATGGGCCTCACGGAGCCTGTCCGACGTGCGACGGCCTCGGCATGCGCGTGCGCATCGACCCTTCGCGGGTCGTCCCCGATGAGGCCAAGAGCCTCCGCCAAGGAGCCGTTCTCGCGTGGGGACGCCGTGGCTCCATCGCCCTCGCAACCGAGACCGCGCGCGCCGTGCGAGTCCTCAGCGTCGATCCTGACGTGGCATTTCGGGACCTACCGGTGCGGATGCGGGAGAGCCTTCTGCACGGCAACGCGCAGAGTACCCCCGCGACGAAACCCGCACGTACGCGCGGCGGCGCTCCACCCTCGCGCCGCGAGAATGACTACGAAGGGATAATCCCGCGGCTCGAGAGGCTGCTCGCGAACGGGGACGACGCCCTCGACACCGACGAGGATGAAAGCGACGGCGGGAGCGACGACACCGAGGTCGGTCGGTTCGTCATTACGCATCGGTGCGATGTCTGCTCAGGTGAGCGGCTGCGGCCGGAGGCTCTCGCGGTAAAGCTTGGCGGACGAAACATCGCGGAGCTCGGAAGGATGCCCATCGTACGGGTGCGCGACGAGTTCATCGCGCTCGCCGCAGGAGAGCACGCCGACTTGAGCCCTCGGCAGCGCGCGATCATGGCGCCGCTCTTGCGTGCGATCATCGAGCGGCTTCGATTTCTGATCGACGTGGGCCTCGACTACCTGTCGCTCGACCGTTCCGCGCAGACGCTCTCCGGCGGCGAGGGGCAGCGAATTCGCCTCGCCACTCAGATAGGTTCGGCGCTCGTCGGCGTTCTCTACGTGCTCGACGAGCCAAGCGTCGGCCTGCATGCGCGTGACAACGTGAAGCTCCTCGAGGCACTGCGCCGCCTGTCAGACCTCGGCAACAGCGTGATTGTCGTGGAGCACGACCGCGATGCGATCCTCAGCGCCGACTGGGTCGTCGATATGGGGCCGGGCGCCGGCACCCATGGAGGCTCTATCGTTGCGCAAGGCACACCCGCGCAAGTGATGGCGGACCCCGCGTCGGTAACCGGCCCCTACCTTTCGGGAGTGAAGAGCATCACCCTTCCGAGTCATCGAAAGACGCGCACGAAAAGCGCGCTTCGCATCACCGGCGCGCGCGAGCACAATCTGCGCGGCATCGATGTCGAACTGCCTACCGGCCTGCTCATTGCGATAACCGGCGTCAGCGGCAGCGGGAAGAGCAGCCTCATCGTGGACACTCTTCTTCAAGCCGCGCGAGCCGCGCTCTACCGAGCCACAAGCCGCGTCGGCGATTGCAGCGGCGTCGATGGCCTCGAGCTCATCGACAAGGTCGTCGCGATCGATCAGGCCCCGATCGGACGCACGCCGCGTTCGAACCCCGCAACCTACACCGGGCTCTTCGTCACGCTACGCGACCTCTACGCCGGCCTCCCCGAGGCGCGCGCTCGTGGTTACAAAGCGGGGCGATTCTCATTCAACGTGAAGGGCGGCCGCTGCGAATCCTGCCAAGGCGACGGCCTGCTGCGCGTGCAGATGCATTTTTTGCCCGATATGTTCGTCACGTGCGAAGCGTGCGCGGGCAAACGCTACAATCGCGAGACGCTCGAGGTCGAGTACCGAGGCATGTCAATCAGTGCCGCCCTCGAGCTCACAGTCGATGAGGCCCGCGGGCAATTCGAGGCGATTGGAAAATTGCGCGACCGGCTCGAAGCGCTCTCGCGCGTAGGCCTAGGCTACGTAAAGCTCGGCCAAGCCGCCACCACGCTCTCGGGTGGAGAGGCCCAGCGCGTCAAGCTCGCGCGTGAACTTGCTAAGCGCGCGACGGGCCGCACCCTCTACGTACTCGACGAGCCCACGACTGGACTTCACTTCGCCGACATCGAGCTCTTGATGGTGGCGTTGAGCGAACTGCGAGACGCGGGCAACACGGTGATCGTGATCGAGCACAACATCGATGTGATCGCGTGTTGCGATTGGGTCGTCGATCTCGGACCGGGTGGCGGAGAGCACGGCGGGATGATCGTCGCGGAGGGCCCGCCGGAGGTCGTTGCAAGCGTCGTTGGATCGGCGACGGGTGAGTTCTTGCGCGCGCGGCTCGGCGTGGATGCGACCGCGGTGTCACCCGAGAAACGAAAATCCGGAAGCAGGCCCAAGAAGACGCGCAGCTAAGGCCGCTGAATGGTGACGCTTTACGCGCGGTCGCGGACCGTCACGCCTCGGCGTCGGGCTGTTGGTCGGGATGCGCCGCAACGAACGCCGGTCGGGTCACAAGCCCCGCCTCAATCGCCAAAAGGCGCGGGAAACGCTCTATTGAAATGGAGAAACGGCGCGCGTTGTAGAGCTGCGGAACGAGAGCAAGATCCGCAAAACTGAGGAAATCACCTACGCAACACGTTCCGCCGGTCTCGCCAACGAGCTCCTCGAGTGCGACGAGACCTCGCTCGATCCAGTAGCGGGACCACGCTTGCTGCGCCTCCCGTGGCGCGCCGAACTGCAGCCCGAGTTGCTGCATAACGAAGAGATTTTGCAGCGGCTGAATCCCGCTGTTTACGACCTCGGTGAGCTGACGAACCCGCGCGCGCGCCACCGACTCACTTGGCAAGAGGGCCGGCTCCGGGTGCCGCTCTTCGAGGTACTCGAGGATAGCCACGCTCTGCGCTATCGCGATGCCATCGACCAGAAGGACGGGCAGCTGCTCCATTGGATTGAGCTTGTGATGCGCATCACCATGCTGCTCCCCTCCCCCACGCAGCAGATGAACGGGGACCGTCTCGTAGGCGAGCCCCTTGTGATTCAACGCGATACGAACGCGCCACGACGCCGACGAACGAAAGTAGCTCCGCAGCGCGTAGGTCACGCGGGCCTGTCGTATTTGACGACGCGTTGATCGATGCTTCCGAAGAGGCTGCGCCCATCCTTCAGCATCTCAATCATCACGTGATCGCCATGCTTCAAGAACGGGGTCGTTGGCTCGCCGCCGTCCAAAATCTCCAGCATCCTTCGCTCGACGATGCACGATGAACCGCGCAACCGGTCGACGTTGCTCACCGTGCCGCTACCCACGATCGTTCCCGCCCCAAGCGGCCGCGTGCGCGCGCAGTGCGCGATGAGCTCAAAGAAGCTGAAGTGCATCTCAGGCCCCGCGTGGGGATCACCGAAGAGCTCACCGTTGAGGACGGTCCTCAAGGGGAGATGGACGCGCCCGTTGCACCACGCGTCGCCCAGTTCATCGGGCGTGACGGCGAACGGAGAAAGAGCCGACTGCGGCTTCGAGACAAAGAAGCCAAAACCTTTCGCGAGCTCGGGCGGGATGAGGTTGCGGAGCGAAACATCGTTCAAGAGCATCACGAGACGAACGTGACGCGCCGCCTGTTCGGCGCTCGTTCCTTGGGGCACGTCGCCCGTGATCACGGCCACCTCCGATTCGAAGTCGCACCCGAAGGCCTCATCTTCCAAGGGGATCGGATCGGTCGGCGCGAGAAATGGATCGCTCGTTCCTTGGTAGACGAGCGGATCGGTCTCAAGGCCCGGCGGCGGCTCGGCTCCACGCGCCTTGCGAACGAGGACGATGTGGTTGATGTAGGCGCTGCCGTCCGCGAAGCCGTGCGCACGAGGCAACGGTGCGAGCCATCGCGTGGCAGCGTCGATCACAAAGGCCCCGTCGGCTTGCCCAGCCTCGAGCGCTCGCGCAACCGCGATGGCTTCGGGCTCGAGACGCTGCCAGTCATCGAGCAACGCTTGCAGCGTTCGCGCGACGTTTGGGATTGCGACCGCGTGACCATGATCGTTCGAGACGACGACGAGTTCACCGTCGCGGGTTCCATTCGGGCGTGAGGCAAGAATCATCGGGACCACCAACTTTCGTCATAACCAGGAGTGTCGAGGGCACGACCGGCCGTCGTGACACGCAGCGGCTCGAACGTATCGAGCATCACGGCGAGCTCGGACACGGCTTTCACGCCAATGCTGCCCTCGTACGCGCCGGGCTGCGGGCCGTGCGGCACACCCGCAGGATGAAAACTTAGCGAGCCCCCGCTCACGCCACGACGACTCGTAAAGTCACCATCGCAGTAAAAGATCACTTCATCGACGTCGACGTTGCTGTGGGGATACGGACACGGAATCGCGCCCTCGCCAAAGTCCACCATGCGCGGAACGAAGCTGCAGACGAGCGATCCTCCGGTCGCGAAGGTCCCGTGCACCGTGGGTGGCAGATGCACCTGTCCGGCCTTCGCACTGAAGCGCGCGATCGGAAAGACGAAGGGATACACGGTGCCGTCCCAGCCAACGGTGTCGAGCACCTCGTGGCGATACAAATGACGCGAGTAGCGATCGCCGCGCTTCGATATCACCGCGCGGGGGCCGTCCGGATCGAGAGTATCGGCGAGCTCAGGGCCGCGAAAATCGCGATGGGTGTACGGCGCATCCATGCGCAACTGCCCGACCGGATTGCGGTACTGCGTCGGCAGACGAAGGCCGCTGCGGCACTCGAACCACAACCAGTGTTGCGGCTCCGCATCGAGGACAAAGCGGTGCGCCACCGAGCGCGGCACACAGACGTAATCCCCCGCAGCGAACCGGAGTCGCCCGAAATTGGAGCGGAGCTCGCCTCCGCCTTCGTGAATGAAGAAGAGGTCGTCACCGTCACCGTTGGCGAAGTAAAACTCGTCGGTAGCGGTTGGGCGCAGCACGCCCACGGTGATGTCGGCGTTGAAGAGGAGCGGCGTGCGCCCGGTCGTCGCGCTGCCGCCTACCGCGAGTTCCTGGGAGCGAAGATGCCGACGGCGAAGCCCATCGTGAGCGGCCTCGTCGGCTTCGCGCCGCTCGGGCCACAAGGCCTCATGAGGCGAGCCGTCCCCGTGATCTTGAGGCGGGTGGCGGTGGTAGAGGATGGAGAAAGGCCCATCGAACCCGCCGCGCGTGAAGCAATGCTCGTGGTAGAGCGCCGAGGCCTCGTCACGAAATGCCGTATGCGGTTTTACGGGCAGCTTGCCCGCGCGGCGGTAGTCGATCACGTCGTCTCCCGATCGCGCTCGATGGCTTCGAAGAGTGCGCGAAAATTCCCCTCGCCGAATCCTGGATCGCCGCAGCGCTGGATAAGTTCGTAGAAAAACGGACCCGCTCCCGGCTCGGCGTAAAGGGTGGCTGCGTCCTGCAAGAAGATCTGGATGAGGTAGAGATTCTCGGGCTGCCCATCGATCAAAATGCCGAGGTCGCGGAGTTGCTCCATCTTGTGCGCAAGCTTCGTTGTATCGACGCCTTTCTTCGCGAGGCGTGCGGGAGCAGCCTCGTAGTACGAGCCCGGCGTCTGAAGAAACGCGACGTCGTGCTCGCGGAGGGTCTTGACCGCAGCGGCGCAATCCTCGACCTCGAGGGCAATGTGCTGAACGCCGGCGCCGGCGTTGTCTTCAACGAAGGTGTTGATTTGACCCGCCTTGAAGAACGGTTGCAGGGGCTCGTTGATTGGAAACTTAATGCCCGAGCGCGGGTCCCACATGACGACCGATTTCAGGCCCGTGCCGCTCGTCCTCTCGCCCTCGTTTAGGTCGTTTGTGTGGAACTGAATCTCCCAGCACTGCTCGAGTCCAAGCACGTGCTCGAACCACAATTTTACCGGCGCCATCGTCGGGGCATTGCTCGTGATGTGGTCGACCTTCTTGAACCCGAAGGCGGGCGTCGTGTACGCGGGATCCGCCTCGACGTTGTCGAATCCAGGCGCAAACGTTGGGTAATCAGTCCGCTCGACGAACCGGAAGGACACGTCCCCGATCGCGGTCGTGATGCTGAAGTGGCGAAATCGACCACCGCCATCGCGGCTCTCTTGGATCCCGTGGATCGGAGTGCCGCCGCGTTTTGAAATGAAGTTCCACGTGCGATCGAGGTCCTCTACCGCGAAGGTGAGCGAGCCAACTCCGGCGGGGTGGCGCTTCAAGTAACGAGCGGCGCGACACGTGTCGTTCTCGGGCGTGCTGACGACGACTCGCACGTCGCCCGATTGATAGACGGTGCTCGCTTGTCCACTCGCGGCCACGAGTTTTTCGCCCGATCGAGCCACCGGTCGCCAACCGAAGCCGTGCTCGTAAAACACGCGCGAACGCTCCGGCTTTCGAACGAAATAATGAAAGCTGTCGACGCCGACGATCCCGAGTTCTTCCGACGCTGCCATGTCCACACCCGCTCCTCTGGCCCGAGACGATCCTCGAGCGCGCATCAATGTAGTTGAGCCAAAGGGCGCGGACAATGCCGCACGATGCCCGCGCGCATCTGCAAGCTGGGCGCTCTCGTTGCGCGACGTTAGCGATCCGAGAGCGACCAGGGGGACAAGAGCCGTACCGGGGAAGTCGGGCCGCTCTGACGCCATGCGCGGCGGCACTCGCCAAGCGACAGTCGCCGCGGGCCAAATGCTGTCGCGTCCGAGGCATCCGCATCCATCAGCGCAGTCGGCGTATCGAGGGCAAAATCATCGGGATGGCCTGGGTCATCCAAGAGCACGTGCCCAACTTCGTGCGCGAGAGTCAGCGACGCGCGGGAAGGTCGCATTCCGGCGCGGTCGAGGATCACCACGCTTGCGAGACTGCCGTGGTCCGACAAGATGAAAGACTCGCCTATCCGTCCGCCGCGCCCAAAACCAGGGACAACGTACACGTCGAGCGTCGTCGGGTCGTGGTCATCGAAGGCTTTCAAGAGCGTGCGTTCCTCGAGTGTCCCGACCGCCGAGTCCACGTCTCCGAAGTGCTGCAAGCCGTCCTCGAGGTCGACCCCTCCGATGCAGACGCCGAGCGTCGCATCCGTCGACACGGAACGGTCCGAACCCGCGTCGGCACCTGACCACGCCGACACCTCGAGGCGCTCGCCATTCGCGCGGCGCACGAGGAGGTCCGTCGTCGGCAACGCCGCCGAAGCGATCCGCGGGTTGTCGCTTATTTCCACCACGAAGCCAGCATCCTCAATCGCACGTGCGAGTCGTCGTGCCGCCTCGCTGGGGGTCGTTCCGCGTGGCACGTCAACTGCTACGCGCCGGCCTTCGATGGCAACCCGTAGTGCGCCACCGCTTGCCGGAAGACCGTGCGAGCAGCCGACCGCGATGAGATGCGCAGGCGGCGGGTCGACCACCTCGATCTGCAGATCGCGGGGATTGCCTAGCGAAAGTCCGCAGCTCGCCCAAAGGCCGCTGCTCTTGGAGAGCGCCGCGTGCACAAGGCCCCGAGCGGCCCCGCGATCGTGGCCAATCGGCAGCGCCCCGGCCGGCGCAAGCTTGACGAGGATGAACCGCGTGCGTACGCGAACGCGCTCGCTCCCCTGGGCATCGAGTGAAGGAGCGACAATCGACGCGTGCGTTGGCCCCTCGGCGGCGTACCTGGCCGCGAGCGTACCGCCAAGCTCGGCCAGGATCGACCGCGCACGCGCGCTTGGGTGGTCTCGATCGACGGCGTCCACGACGAGCCTTACGAGAGGACTCGTTGCGCACGGTGAGGGCACGCCGACAGGACACGCGCCTGGTGCGAGTACGACCCTAAGGCGATCGAGTTTGGACTTTTCCGCGGAGAATGTTTCGAGCTCGAGCGCAGGCGCCGCTGCCACCACGCCGGAGAGGACGAAGCGCACGCCATCACCGAAACTAGGCTGCGGTGGCGTGGCGGCTTGCTGAACCGAAGGGGCGCTTCGGGTCAGACTGAGTCGGGACTCCGAGAGCCGCGTCGCTCGGCCAGCGTCATCGACGACAAAGACTTCCGAGGAGCGCGCTTGCGCGACGGGCGTCCAGGCGAGAAGCGCGCAGAGCGGCCCGAGCCACTGAGCCAAAGAGCGCCTCCAGAATGCAGATGCACACGCTCCGAGAAACCGAGTTCCCTCCGCCGAGGCGCGAGAAACCGAACGCGTACCGCTCATCATGCAAGGTTCGGGAGAGGCACCACGTCAACGTGCAGGACCTCCTCGAACGCACGAATTTCCTGCAAGCAATCTTCGGAAGGTCGACCCGATAGACGCAGCTTCGTGCAGGCGGCGACCGCACCTTGAAAGACCGTGTTGTGCACTTCTTCGATGTTCAAGCCATGGCGCTTGATCACGCTCGCGACGTTGGCAAGAACACCGACGCGATCGCGGGCACGCAGCACCAAGCAATACCGCGCCGGGGTGGTCTTGCAGATGTTGACGACGTTCGGGAGCTCTTCCTCGGTCAAGAAGCAACGCACGATCCGCGCGACCTCGGCCGCGATCGACTCTTGGGATTGCGCGGTCGATGCGCCAATGTGCGGCGTCCCGTACACGAGGCCTGCATCGAGGATGACCGGCCGGTACGCGGCCTTGCCGCTGGCCGGCTCGTCGTCGAAGACGTCAAGGCCGAGTCGCAAGCCCTTCTGCTTGGCGACGTCCGCGAGCGCGGTGTAGTCGACCAGCTCGGCGCGCGCGGCGTTGATGAAAATCGCATGGTCGGGAAGCGCCTCGAGGACACGTCGATCGATGGCTCCGCGCGTGGAGGCCGTGATCGGAAGATGCAGCGAGAGGATATCGCTGCTCTTCGCAAGCTCCACAAGCGAGCTCGCATGCTCGACACCGAGCTCACGCGCCCGGGTTGGGGAAAGCGAGCGCGACCACGCCGTCACCTTGATGCCGAACGCCTGGGCTCGTTCGGCGACCATCCGACCGATCGAACCGAAGCCCGCGATGCCCATTCGCTGGCCGAAAAGACCACGAGCCTCGCTAAACTCGGTCTTCGCCCAGCGCCCATCGCGCAGTGCAACCGTCGCGTCAACGATACGGCGGTCGAGCGAGAGCACGAGGCCCATCACCAACTCAGCCACGGCCGCGGAGTTTTTCCCAGGGCAGTTCGAGACGTAGATTCCGCGATCGCTGGCTGCGTCGACGTCGATGGAGTTTACTCCCGCCCCGGCCCTCACGATGAGATTCAGCGCTGGCGCAGCCTCGATGGCCTGGCGCGTCACCTTCGTCGAGCGAACGACCAGGATGTTCGCATCCACGAGCGCTTTCTGAAGCGACTCGGCGTCGAGTTCCGGGCGGTAATCGATCTTAAGCCCGAGCACCGAGAGTTGCTCGAGAGGCCTCGTGGAGAGCTTGTCAGCGATCAGAATTCGCATGGGTCAGAAGGTCTCGCTCGGCGGGTAATTGGCAGTTAGGTTGACGATGTAGCGCGCGTGCTGGTGGGGCACGGAATCCCAGTCGGGCGTAGGAAGCGCCTTCTCGATGCACGCGAAGAGCTCCTTCGATTGCTCTTTGGACAGCGTCGTCGACTTTCCGCGATTCAACTTACGAAGCTTCTTGCGAAAGTCGAGATCGAGAACATAGCTCACCACCGCTCCCGTCTTGGAAGGGGGCGCGCACATGCCGTTCTCTTTCACCGCACGCGTGAGAGCATCTTCAAAAAATGTAATGTGATCGCAGCGCTCCGGAGGGGTCTTGCCGGGGCCAGGATCGGAACAGCGCAACGTTTTAAACGGCTCAAGTTTCACTTTGGATTCGGTCGCGCGGGGATCGGTGAGTGACACATAGGGCGCCCCACTGCCACCCACAGAAGGAGCCCCGCTGGCGCTCTCCCCGGCACTATCGGCCGCGAGCGTGCCGAGCTTCGCTTGCTCCGGGCGGCGCCAAAGGTAGAGCGGCACCGCAACCAAGACCAAACCAACGACGAGGCCGAGGATCATTTGAACCCGAACGGGCTGTTGACCCCCTGAGCCGAGTTGCCGATAGGGTGACGGCCGCGAAGGCGGCAACGATGGTAGTCGCGAAGGCGAGCTCACTCGATCAAGCTCTTGGAACTCTTGCCCGGTTCCCACTTCACGAGAGTCGCAACGAGCTCGACCGTGTCGGGCAGCAAGCCGCGCACTTGAGCCAGGACCTGCTCAACAATTTGCCGAGCCTCGTCGAGGGACGGACCGACCATCGATACGACGAATTTCAACGGCCCGTTGCGACCGGCGACGACAGGCAGAAGCGCGGTCGAAAGCATTTCGGTGAGCTCGATGACCCGCGCCGCCGCACGACGCATCGCCAGCATCTCGAGGATTGTCGGTCGGTCGCTGACCTGGCGGTTC
The DNA here is from genome assembly GCA_947475525.1 of Polyangiaceae bacterium. Lineage (GTDB taxonomy): Bacteria > Myxococcota_A > Polyangia > Polyangiales > Polyangiaceae > SYFR01. The sequence continues at coordinate 28,361 of CANJMI010000023.1, forward strand.
GGACCGCGCAACTCGTAGCGCGCGACCTGCATCGGCGCCTCGTACCATTCGGCGAACTCGCACTCGTTGGTCACCGCATGCAGCAGGTGCTCTTTCACGAGCAAGCCGGTGAGCCCGTCGCGCTGCAGCAGAAAGTCGCGCGCCCGAGCGTGGAGTTTGTTGGTCGGCTGGAAGTTAACGAGCTTGACCCGCGCCTCGCCGACCTGCCCCTCGCCACCTTGAATGATCGTGAGGTGCTTTTTGCGTTCGTAGTCGTGATCGGCGTAACTGCCGTTGGTGCTGCCGGCGTCGTCGACAATCCAGCTGCCGTTGTGCCATCGCAACGTGGCGTGTTGGCCCGAAACGGTCGCTTCAGGGATGCAGATATCGGCGGCGGAGTGGCGGCCGATCGACAACTCCAACTTGTTCAACGGGAAGAGCTCACCGACGACATCGGGCGTGTTCGTCGCGTAGGTCACGAGCAGGCTCTGAGCTTCTGGCGAAAAAGTCTGCGTCTGCGCGCGGCCGAGCGGCGGCCCCGCATTCAAGCGCGGGCGCGGCACCTGCTGAGCATTCGACGTGAGCTGAAACGGGTTGAAAAAGCGCATATAACGCGCAAACGGACGGTCCCCGGCTTCGCTTGCGAGCGCGTTGAAGATCTGCCGCACTTCGTCGACTGCAAGCTTCGACGGCACATCGAACATGATCTGCTGCCGCATGGACTTAGCGCGGGGTTTGTAGCCGGGCTCGGGCACCCGACAGGTCCACATTTCCAGCAGAGTCAGAGCCAAAGCGTAGACGTCGTCCTGCTCACTCGCGCCGCCGCTGCGAAGCCGCTCGGGAGCCATGTAGTTCGGGGTACCGCCGTCCGGTGGCGCCCCCGGCCGTCGCGACGCGCCACGTGCACGCTCCTGCGCGAAACCAAAATCGAGAATGATCGCTCGGTCATCGGTGACCATGACGTTACCGGGCTTGAAGTCACCGTGAACGAGGCCAGCCGCATGAATGGCTGCGAGTCCACCGCAAACCTCGGAGGCGATTTTGCGAAATTCGTCGGCGTCGTAGCCGCCGGAGGCCTTCTTGCGACGGATGTGAGTGTGAAGCGTCTGACCCGGGATGTGCTCCATCACGAGGACGGGCCCCCACGGGCTCGGCGCGAGGTCGTGCACGCGACACACGTTGGGGTGACCCACGGAACGCGCGAGGATCGCCTCCTGCCGAAGCGCCTCATCGTCGCCCGGCTGTCGCGATTCATCGCGCACCACCTTCAGCGCCACGGTCTGCTGAGTTGAGCGGTCGTAGGCAAGGAATACCTCGCCCATGCCTCCTTTGCCGAGGCTCTGTCGGACCTCGTAGCGGTCGTTGATTAACGTCCGCTTCGTGATCTGTCCTGAGGTTTCCGTGTTGTCTTCCACGCGAGGTCGCCGAGCAACGTAGCAAATCCCGCCTGCGACGGGAAAATGAATCCCGGAGGAGCGCTCGACGGCGACGCACGCCTTTTATTTAAGCGGCCCGAGAGCCGTGCTAGCCCCGAAGGCATCATGATGCTGATTCGAGATTTTGCCGCGCCGCGGTTCGCCGCTCTAACGATTATGGTGCTCGCCCCGTTCGCTTACGGCTGCGCTTCCCGAGTCGTTCCTTTCGATTCGCTCGATAAGGCCCAAATCACGATTTACAAAATTCAGCCGCCGCAGCCCGTCGCGTTGCCCCCTGCGGTTGGGGCCCTCGGCAACCCACTCGCGCCATTTCTGCAGCAGCTCGGCCTCCCGCCCGAATTGCAGCAGCAAGCGAACGACGCCGTGAAGCAGTGGACGCAGCTGGGGATCCCGGGCTTGCCGGCGATTCCGGGGCTGACGCCACCGCAGGCGCAGCCGACCCCCCAAGCGCCGCCGATGCCGATGTTCCGCAACCAGTGGCAAATCGTCGACCAACGCCCGGTGATGGACGACGCGACCCGCGCGCAACTCCTCGATCTCTTCGGCACCGCCGACAACTTTAACGCGCAGCCGGCACGTTGCTGGACGCCTGGCCTTGCCATATCGTTCGCGGATCCGAGCAAGCCAGAGCCCGTAGACGTTGTGATTTCGTTGAACTGCGGAGCTGCGAACGGCTTTGGCTTCGCGTGGCCGCATGCGAACAGCTACAGCTTGCAACCCCAAGCCAGCCAATCGCTGTCGCAGCTCTACCAGAGCTTGTTTGGACCCGTTCCGCCGCAAGGTGTCTGAGAGCCTCCGTGCATTGAGCGGCCTCGCCCTCGTCGTGACGAGCGCGGCGGTGGCCTTAGGTGGGCTCGCGATAACCGGGGAGGCGACGACCGCCCACACGCGTGCCCCAGGCTCGGCGAGCGCGCCTGACCTGACCGGCGCCGCGGCGTCCGCGCACCCATCGGCGGCTGCGTCGGACGCGCCCCCAGCCGAGGACATGTCGACGAGTGAAGCGCCGGGGTGCACCATCCCGGATCCGGGCACGGGACCCTACCGTGAGGTGGCGCTCGGCGTCGCGAACGCGCGGCTTCACGTCCCCGCGAAAGTGCCGGAGCACTTCACGCTGCTCGTCCACTTCCATGGCGGGGAACCGGTTCGCAGGCTCTTGGCGAACCGCGACCTCGGACTCGTGTACGCAACCATCGACGCGGGCGTCGGCTCGCAGCGTTACGCGGCAACGGTGGACGTGCACCTACGGGAGCGCTTGTTTCACGCGGTCGAGGAGAGCACGGGCCGCACCATCGGAAAGCTTGTCCTCTCCTCCTGGAGCGCGGGCTACGGGGCGATGCGCGCGTGGCTAACGATGGCGCCCGGCTCGGCGCAGGCACTCGTATTTCTCGACTCGATCCACGCTTCCTACGGAGCGGATGGCACGGCCGACCCGGGTGAACTCCGCCCATTCTTCGAGCTCGCGTCGCACGCCACGAACGGCTCTCCCTTCATGTGGCTAAGCCACTCCGCCATCGTCCCGCCGGGCTACGCCTCGACCACCGAAGTTGCCGATGCCATCCTCCAGCACGTCCAAGGACAACGCCGCTACGACGGACTGCAGCCCGAGCATGGCGTCCTCACGAAGACGCGCGTCGATCGAGGCGCATTCCACGTGCGCGGCACGACGGGCGGAAACGAAGCCGCACACTGCGCGCACCTGAAGATGCTACCCGCGATCCTCGAGCGCGACGTGTTGCCGTACCTCGCGCGCTGACCCCTACCCTCGCGCGATGGGCCAATGCCGGACCGGACGTCCCCGTCGAGACGGGCCGCGCTCGTCCTCACATCGCGTAAGTTTCGCTAATACGCCTTCGCTACCACGACCCGCTGAGGACTCGGCTTGCCCGTGGCGATGCAACTGCCCGTCTCGCCATCGTGCTCGTTCGGAATGCAGCGGACGGTGAGTTTGTGTTCTTTCAATTTCTCCTCGGCCGCAGGATCACACGCCCAGTGAACAAGTGCGAAGCCGCCAGTCGGCTCGTTCGAGCCCTCCTTCGGCGCGAAGTAGCTGACGAGCTCATCCCAAGAATCGATGCGGACGGTGTTGTCGGCGCGGTGCTGTTTCGCCCGCGCGAGGAGGGTGTCTTGAATCGACCCCAAAAGCGCGGTCACGCTCGAGACGAACTCCGTCGCCGTCGACGTGTGCTTGTCCTTCACCGGCTCGTCACGCCGCGCGTACACGACACTGCCCGACTCAACGTCGCGCGGGCCGACCTCGACGCGAAGCGGCACGCCCTTTTTCACCCAGCCCCAGTTTTTTTCGCCGCCGCGGAGATCGCGGGTATCGATCTCAACCTCGAGGTCGCGTCCTCCGTAACGCTTCGAGCGGAGTTCGGCCGCGAGGCTCTCCACGAACGGCATCACTTTGGCACGCGTCTCCTCGTCCCTGAAAATGGGGAGGATCACGACGTGTGTAGGAGCGAGCTTCGGCGGCAACACCATCCCGTCATCATCGGCGTGAGTCATGATCAGCGCCCCGACGAGACGCGTCGACACGCCCCAGGAGGTGGTCCACACGTACTCTTCGCGCTCGTCCTTCGACTGAAACTTGATGCCGCACGCGTGGGCGAAATTCTGTCCGAGGAAGTGCGAGGTGCCGGCCTGTAGTGCCTTGCGATCCTGCATCATCGCTTCGATGCAGTAGGTTTCCACTGCGCCTGGAAAGCGCTCGCCTTCGGTCTTCCTGCCCTTGAGCACGGGCACGGCCATCGTGTTCTCGGCGAAGTCCGCGTACACATCGAGCATCTTGAGCGTCTCTTCCACGGCCTCGGCCTCCGTCGCGTGGGCCGTGTGGCCCTCTTGCCAGAGGAACTCGGTCGTGCGGAGAAAGAGGCGCGTGCGCAGCTCCCAGCGAACCACATTCGCCCACTGATTGATGAGCAGCGGCAAATCACGGTAGCTTTTCACCCAGCCGGCGAACGCTTCGCCGATGATCGTCTCGGACGTCGGTCGCACGATAAGCGGCTCTTCGAGCTCGGCCTCAGGGTCCGGGATGAGGCCCCCATCGGGCCCCGCGATCAAGCGATAGTGCGTGACGATTGCGCACTCTTTCGCGAATCCTGCGACGTGCTTCGCTTCGCGCTCGAGGAACGATTTCGGGATGAAAAGCGGGAAATACGCGTTCTTGTGGCCCGTGGCCTTGAACATCCCGTCGAGCACGCGCTGCATGTTCTCCCACAGCGCGTAGCCCCACGGCTTGATGATCATGCAACCGCGCACGGCCGAGTTCTCCGCCATGTCCGCGGCGCGCACGACCTGCTGGTACCACTCGGGGTAGTCCTCCGCCCGGGTCGGAGAAATTCCGGTCTGCGCCTTGCTCTTCTGCTGGTGCTGCTGCTTGCCCTGACTCACGGTCGACGAATTACGCCGCCGGCGCGCGCGGCGCAAGACGGGACGCGCGAATCAATCCAGGAGGCGCACGGCCATCGCCGTGACCATGAACTCTTGCTGCGGACCATCGACCTTCGCCGGATCCTTGCCGCCATCTTCAGCGAGGTGCTTGGCGAAGGCGGCGGAAACGGTCTTCGCGCGGAGCAAGCCTTCGACCTCGGCGTGCTTGCCGGCGATGTCCTTCGGCATAAAGAACTGATGCTCTTTGGTGAAGATGCGCGCCTCGGTGGTGCCGTCCTGCAACGTCAACCAGCAACCGGCCTTCTGGCAGACGGCGGAGACGGTACCGCTCACGCGCACGAGCTTGCCGGAGTCGTCGCTCGTTGCCGCGCCGCATGAAGCGACTTCCTTGCCACTCGCATCCTTCGCGTCTTTGCCCGCCGCACCGTGCGCCGCACCGCAGCTGTGCTCGTCGCCAACCTTCGGGGCGCCCGAGCCCGCGGGGGGAGCCGAATCCTTGCCGATTCGGGCGACCGCCAGCGACAGCCCCTCGCTCGCGGGGAGCGTGAACGCGGCGCCGAACTGCTTCGGCTGCGACACGGGCTTCGCCAACGAGTCAGGCGCGCCCGCGGTGCTCCCAGGCGAGGGCTCTTGCGCGGGAGGCGGCGACGGTTGCGAATTGCAGGCGACGACAAGGACCAACAGGGCGACGGTTGCGGGCCGGAGCATGGCGCGGAGGATAGCAGACATCCGCACGTTGTTGGGACCCCAGCGTCGCCGAGGAAGCGCGCGGGCGAGCGGTTACTTTCCGCCGCGGCTCGCCGCTATCGCCTTCACGATGGCATCGAGTTCCGTTGCCGTAGCCTCGTCGACGCTGGCCCTGTGCGCGGTGACGTGACGCGCCGTATCCGCGGATTCGACCATCGTCAGCGCCGTGCGATGCGCCGCTCGAGCGTCACCGTCGTAGCGACCATAGCTGCGCACGAGCGCGGCCGCGATGACGTCACCCGCTTCAATGCCCTCGGCTTGTCGCGAGGCCCCAAGCGCTTGCCATGCCCAGCTCGAACCGAGGTTACCGAGCGCCCGTGCGAGGCTTGCGGCGTCGTCCTTCGACGAGGCTGTGGCAAGCTCCGCTGCGAGCGCACGAGCCGCGTCAACCGAGCGGCACTCACCGAGGCCGTCGAGCGCCGCGAGTCGTCGAGCCCCGTCGCGCAAAGCGAGCTTCAGGACGTTACGCGAACTCGAGTCACAGAGTCGCCCGATCGCCCGGCCTGCCGTGCGCACGACCGCCGCGGGCTGCGAGGACGCGAACACGGCTTGTACTGCCGCCGACGCCCGCACGTCGCGCAAGCGACCTACCTCGGTCAGCATGCCCTCGACGAGCGCCCGTCGCTCCTCATCCGACGCGCGATTGAACGGCGTCGCATCGAACACGAGCGCATCGAGCATCGGGAAGAGCGCCGCCTTGCCGAGGTGCCGGAGCTCCGGTCCGACCTGCGGGATCGGGTTGCGAAACTGACGGTAGTTTTCTGGGAGAAAACCCTTCAGCTCCCGAACGGCCGCAAACGACTTCGGAGCCACGCGCTTCTGCTCCGCGATGGCCGCTTGAAGCTTCGTGCGCTCCGCGATCGGCAGGTCCGCCGCTCGTGCGGCGAGGCCCTCGGCCGAGGCGACGACGGAGGTGGTACCCAGGAGGGAGAAGGCGGCGCACGCGATCACCGACGACAAATTCTTACGAGCGGTCTTCACTTCGACACCCCTTCGGTCTTCAGCATCCGGTTCCACCATTGCCACTCGGGCTGTGGCGGGCCTTCCTGATTCGACCCGCAGTGCACCTCACCGTCGAGCACGTGATAAAAAGACCAGTCGTCGGCGTACGAGACATGGAGGCCTTTGCCGTCAGCGCCGAGTGCGTGTTTGTCCGTGCCGAGGGCCTCGGTAACGAACTTTTTCACGCCGTCCTCACCGTCGATCATCGGGCCGAATGGGTCGGGAACGATCGCCGTTCCATTGAATATGCGCGAATTCACGACGCCCGGCTGGTACGCGACGTTGTACTCGTTGCCGCCGTCGGAGATCGCCTCGAAGAGCGTCGGCAGAAAGACGATGTCGTCGTCGGTGAGACCGACCTCGAGCTTCATCTTGGCCACCACCGGATCGATGTTCCCTTGCGCCTTTTGGCTCGCGGCCATCAAATCGGTGTCCGCGAGCGCATCGTCGATCGAGATCGTCGCGGCTTTCCCGTCGGACCATTTCTTGCCGACGAACATCTCGACGGCTCCGTGGCCCTTCTTCTGCCACTCTTCCAGCATCGAGCGACCGAGCTTCGGCGAAGCGACGAGCAGCTTCCATCCGCGCGGAGTCGCGGCCGGCGCGTAACTGAAGAACTCATCGACGTGCCCGACGTAGAGCCAATCGGTCTTCACCGTGATCGTCGGTGCCTGGGCCTCCTGCGCGTTGTAGAAGGCGTCCGTCTCGGGCAGCACGCCGCTGCCGTGAATGATGCGTCCGTACGGGAACGATTGATCGCCATTCGTGTAAGGCGGCAGCAAATCATGGTTCCCGTGCGAGTCGAACGACGAGCCGGAGAAGGCCTTCTTGTAGACGACGAAGTAGCCCGAGTCTTGGTAGAGGTGGCTCTTCGCGAGCCAATTGACCGGCAACGCCTTGTCACTGTCGCTACGACCCCAAGGCCGCGGCATCGCGATGCGCATACCGGCGACCTGCCCGTCGGACCAAGGCACCGAGGCGACGCCGGTCTGGAAGAAGTCCTCGACCCATTGGTCGCCTGGCCAATTCTTGATCTGCCAGTAGGAAACCGGACCGTCTTTAGCGTTCGCTTCCGTGATCGCAGCGTCGAGCCCGGCGACGAACACCTTCGAGTCGGCGGCGGAAAAGACGGTATCGATGCGAGGCGTCGAGTTGCCGAACATCAGCCAGGGCGCGACCCGCACCCGAGCGAGGTCGTGGCCATCCGGACTCGTCGCCGTGACGATCGGCTTGTCACCGACGCTCACCGTGTAGTCGAGCTGCACGAAGCCGCTCCATGTCCCCGCCTCGGGAAGACCGACAAGCGTCTTGCCCTCGATGCCGAGCTCGATGCCCTTCTTGACCTGCTCTTCGGTCAAGGTCAGCACCGTGGTGGTCGCGTCGAGGACCTTCGTCCACGTCATCCCGTCGTGGCGGAACACGCGAACGTAAGGAGCGGCAGCGGGATCGATCGAAAATACGCCGGTCGCGCCTGCGGGTGCGCCCGCGAATCCGCGAAGGATGATGCGTCCGAGATCGTAGGCATCCGTCGTGTCGCCGTTGACGACCTCGTCCTCGAAATCACGCTTCTTGTCGAGGTCGTCGTCATCGAGGTTGGCGAGGAACGCCGCCCCTTGAACTTTGTCCCACAAGGTTTTGTCGACGTTGTCATCCAGGTCGTTGATGAAGCCGTCGCGGTTCGCGTCGACGAGGATGCTGACCGACCGCAACTCGGGCGGCTGTCCGGTGCCCGCCGAGCCGGTTTCGTCACCCGTGCCGCAGCCAACAAGCCCGGCGGAAACACCGCCAAGGAGCAAAGCCATTCGCGCAATATTCACGATTTCTCCTGGGAAAGACCCCGGAACACGCACTCTCGACGAGGCGCGCGGACCCTGAGGCTCAACGCGAATCGTACCCCAAGTGGCTCGCATCTCCGGGATGTTTCGCTCCCACTGTTTCTTTCGGTTCCCGCCGCACGCGGACTCACCCGGACGGCAATGCGCGCGCTTGGTGTAGAGTCCCGCGCATGTCGGCAAAACTGTGGGACAAAGGCGGCGTAAGCGACACCGAGATGATGCGCTACACGGCGCGCGACGACTGGCAACTCGACCAACGCCTCTTGCCTTTCGACCTCCGTGCGACGCGTGCGCACGTGCGTGGACTCGCCCGGATCGGCCTTGTGAACGCGGACGAACTCGCGCGACTCGAAGCTGGCCTCGACGAGCTGGACGCGCGTTGTGCGGTTGGAGAGTTCCGCGTCACCCCGGCAGACGAGGACTGCCACTCCGCCATCGAGACGGCGCTGGTGGCGACGCTCGGTGAAGCCGGCAAGAAGGTTCACACAGGGCGCAGTCGCAACGACCAGGTGCTCGTCGCTCTCCGCCTCTACGAGAAGCATGCGCTCGCGACGCTCGCCGAGGCGACGACGACCGGGGCTCTCGCTCTTCTCGAGCTTGCCGCGAGCGAAGCTATGACGCCGATGCCGGGCTACACGCACCTGCAGAGGGCCGTGCCTTCGTCCATCGGACTGTGGGCCGCGGGGATCGCCGAGTCCCTCGCGGATGCGCTCGACGCCATCCATGCCGCGAGCGCGCAATGCGACCGCTGTCCCCTCGGCACAGCCGCGGGCTATGGCGTGAACATCGCCCTCGACCGCGATGGCGTCGCCGCGGAGCTCGGCTTCGCCAGTATTTGTGTGAACCCCGTCGCAGCGCAGGCCTCGCGCGGTTCGGTCGAAGTCGCGGTCCTGACGGCAGCCTGGCAAGCGATGACCGCGATCCGCCGGTTCGCGTGGGATCTGTCTCTCTTTACGACGGCCGAGTTCGCGTTCGTCAAGCTCGACGAGGCGTTGACCACCGGCTCATCGATCATGCCCAACAAGCGAAACCCGGACGTAGTCGAGCTGATGCGCGCGGCGTGCGGCGTGCTCCAAGGGGCGATAGCCGAGCTGATGGGAATGCTGTCTTTACCGAGCGGCTACCAGCGTGACCTTCAGCTCACGAAGGCGCCGCTCTTTCGTGGGCTGGACGAAGCGCTCGCCACGACGCGAATGCTGCCGCGCGTTGTCGCGGGGATGACCTTCGACCGAGAACGCATGCGCCGCGCGCTGACGCCGGACTGCTTCGCGACCGACCGCGCGGTGGAGCTCGCCCTCGCTGGCGTGCCATTCCGAGACGCCTACCGGCAAGTCGCCAAGGAGATCGCCTCGCTTGCCGAAGGCGATGCGGATCGAAGCTTGGCGGCGCGCACGAGTCCTGGGGCGTGCGGCGACCTACGCCTCGGCGACATCCGAGCACGCTTTACGGCGTCCGCCAGCTGAGGCATGCAGGCTCGCCCTGCAAGTGCGGGGGGAAGGACAAATTGCGATGATTCACTGGAAAAAAGCCTCGGCTCCGCTGCTTCTTGTGGCACTCGTGTCACCGGCGCTACTCAACTGCGACGCTCTCAACAAGGTCGCGAGCGCCGCCGGTGCGGGCTGCCCGGCGCTGACGGCACTCGACACCGGAGACTTTTCGAACGTCCACTTGCAGGGCGACGCGAAAGGCGAACTCAAAGGCTTCCTCGAAGCCGTCTACGACGCAAAGCAACTCTCGGTCGAGACCGAGGCGAGCCTGATCGAGGCGTGCGGCGAACTTGGAAAATCACTCGGTGTCGACGAGACGGCGCTGAAGGCAGTCCCCGCTGACGGTGACGGCGCGAAGAAGGTGTGCGGCACCGTCTCCGAGAAGATAAAATCGATGATCAATGCCGCGGGCGACGCGAAGCTCGTGGTCACCATCATCGAGCCGAAGTGCAACATCGACATCGACCAGATGCTTGGCTGCTACGAGAAGTGTGGCGTGCCTGTCGATCCCGGCGCGCTCGAAGCGAGCTGCGAAGGCGGCGAGATAAGCGGCCAGTGCGAAGCGGAGTGCAAGGGCACCTGTAGCGTCGAAGCCGCGGCTTCGTGCAGCGGCGAATGCGACGGGAACTGCACTGGCAACTGCGACGGCAAGCCGCTGAAGGATGGCGGGATCTGCACGGGCAAGTGCGATGGCAAATGCGATGCGGCGTGCACGGCGACGGCCAAGGGCAAGTGCGCGGGCACCTGCTCGGGCGGCTGCAGCGCCAAGGTGACGGCGCCGCAATGCAGCGGCACGTTCAAGCCACCGTCCGTCGATCTCAGCTGCCAGATCGGCTGTTCGAGCCAGGCCTACAAGATGCTGAAGTGCAAGCCGCCGCGCGTGAAGATCACCGCGGAGAGCAAGGTAAAGACCGACCTCGGCAAGCTTGTGAAGGCCCTCGAGGCCTCACTTCCGAAGATCATCAACATCGAGCTCGGCCTCGGCAAGCGCGCCCTCGAACGTGCGACGGCCCTCGTCGCGTACTCCGCGAAGATGCCAGAACTCGTGACGGCCGGCGGCACCCAGGGCGCAATGTGCGCGGCGAACGGAGCGGAGGTCAGCAAGAAGGCCCTCGCGGCCATCAAGGCGAGCGTCAGCGTCAGCGTCAGTGTCAAGGTGAGCGCGAGCGCATCGGGCTCGGCGAAGACCGACGGCTGATTCGATCCACTGAGCGCCTCACGGCGAACGAACGGCGGCTTGGAGGCTCTCCTCCTCGCCGCCGTTTTTCAATTTCGCGAGCCGGCGAGACGGACCCCGCGCGTCGCCATGCTATAAACGAGACAGCGGCGTGAAAGTCTTGGTGGTGGAAGACGAACCGGCGATTCGCGAATCGCTCGCGTACTCCCTGAAGCGTGAGGGCTATGCAGTGGAAGTTGCGGCCACCCTCGCTGAAGCCGAAGAGAAACTTACCGACGTCGCGCTCGTCATCCTCGATCTCATGCTTCCCGATGGCAGTGGTTTCGATCTGCTCGTCGGCCTGCGGCGTCGGCCCCGCGCCCCGGCCGTCATCGTGCTCTCGAGCCGCGACAGCGAGGCCGACCGCGTCGCCGGCCTCGAGACGGGTGCGGACGACTACATCGTCAAGCCATTCTCCCCCCGTGAAGTGATGGCGCGCGTGCGAGCCGTCTTGCGCCGCAGCTCCGCTGCCACCGAGGTAGCGACAACCCCGGTGATCCCGCTCACGACCGATCCTGAAACCCGCCGCGCGTCGGTCAGCGGCGTCGCCCTCGAGCTTACCCGGGTCGAGTTCGACCTGTTGCACTGCATGCTGACCGCGCGCGGCCGGGTATTCACCCGGGCGCAATTGATCGAGCGTTTATGGGGCGATAACTTCGCCATCACGGATCGCACGGTCGATTCCCACGTAAAAGCCCTGCGGCGCAAAGTCGCGGACGCCGGCGGAGCCCCGGGCCTTATCGAGACCGTTCGCGGGGTCGGATACCGCGTGAGCGACTCCGAAGGCGTCAGCGTCGAACCGAGCGAAGGGCTCTGACGCAAGTCAGACACCACGTGGCCGCTCTCACGCCTCCCCTCGTCGTCGCGATCGCCGCACTTGCGCTCGTCGTGCTCGCGCTGTTCGTGTTCGTACGCCTGCTCCGGTCGCGCTCGTCGGGGCTCTCTATCCGGATGCAGATATTCCTCGCGCTCGCGTCGATCGTGGGAATGTTCGCCTTCGCGCTCGGCGTGCTCGTCCTCGACCGAATCAAGGGCCGCGCCGACCTCGTCGGACACGAGGCTGCCCTTGGCGAAGCCCGCGCGGCCGCGGCGCTCGTCGGCATCGAGATGGAAACCAGCGGTCGCTCACTCGACGACGTTGCCGAAAAACTCGGGCGGTCGCCTAGGCTCGCGCGCCGAGACGACGAGAGCGGCCCGCATCTCGCACTGCTGGACCGCGACGGACGCGTCGTCTTCGAAACAGGGCGTTCGCCCAACGAGCCTGGCACGGTCAGCGCGAACGCACCGATCGAAGTTTCAGGCGAGGTCGCGGGCCAGGCGCGCGTCGTCAAGCCAACGCTTCTCATTCGGAAAACGCTCGCCGACCTCGCGCCTACGGTCCTCGTATTGAGCTTGCTGCTTATCCTCGTCGCGGCGCTGTGCGCGGTCGCCATCGGAGGTGCAATTGCGCGACCCATCGAGGCGCTGACGCAGTTCGCCGAGCGCATCAGCCTGGGCGAGCGAGGGGCCCCTCCCCCACCCGGACACGGTCGCGAAGTGATTCGACTCGCGCGCTCGCTCGACTCGATGCGGCGCGAGCTTCAGGGCCGCCGTTTCGTAGAGACGTTCGCGGCGGACCTCTCGCACGAGCTAAAGAATCCAGTGGCTGCCATCCGCGCCAGCGCTGAAGTCCTCGAAGACGGTGCCCTCGAGGAACCCGAAGAGGCCGCACGTTTTTTGGGCCGTATTTTGGAGGCAACGAGCCGCATCGAAGCGCTGCTCGGCGACCTGCTCAGCCTCGCGCGACTCGAAGCACGCGGTGTCGTGCAAAAGGAAACCATCGATCTCGATGAGGTCGTTCGGGCATCGACCCGGGCCCATCGAGCGGCCGTGAAACACAGCCAAATTCGCATGACCTTCGAGAGCGATGGCCCGCATGTCGTGCACGGCGACCCCGCGTGGCTTGCGCGCGCGGTGACCAACCTGCTCGACAACACGAGCGTGCACGCGGAAGCGGGCCCGGTCGAGGTCAGCGTTCGTCGGAAAGGCGAATCCGTCGTCTGCCGCGTCACGAGCCGCGGACACATCGGACGCGCCGTGCAGCCTCGAATTTTTAGCCGCTTCGTGACAACGCGGGCCGACCGAGGGGGGACCGGGCTTGGTCTCGCGATCGTCCGCGCGGTCGCCGACGCACATGGCGGAGAGGCGACGTGCGCATCGTTCGGGCCGCCCGAGGTGGCCTTCGAGCTTGCGTTACCAGCGGCGTAACCTACCGCAACAACTGCGAAACCTCAGCCTCCACGAAATCTCCACGAAGGGTTCACCGTCCCGCCGCGGCGCGAGGCTCACGAATCGACTAGGTTTCACCTCGACATGGGCAATCGACCTCGCCACATCGGCATCATCATGGACGGCAACGGACGCTGGGCCCATGCCCGCGGACTCGACCGCGCCGCCGGACACGCTCACGGCGTGCAAGCCGCGACCGGCGTTTACCGCGCAGCCTGCGAGCGCGGCATCGAACATCTGACCCTCTTCGCGTTCTCCCACTCGAACTGGAAACGCCCGAAAGACGAAGTCGAGATGCTGATGCGGCTCTCCGGCGAATTTGCCGCGCAGAGCCAAGCCGATTGGAAGGCTCGCGGCATTCGCCTTCAAGTGATCGGCGAACTCGACGAGCTTCCCACCACGGTGCGCCGGGCGATCGAGGCGACGGTCGACGCGACCTCGGCTGGAACGGCGATGGTGCTCACGCTCGCGCTCGACTACGGCGCGCGGAACGATCTTTTGGGTGCGGTTCGCGCGCTCGCGGCGCGGGCACAGGCGGGGTTGCTCCTCCCGGAAGAGATAGACGAGCCGCTCTTGCGCAGAGAGTTGACCACAGGGGCGATCCCCGACGTGGACCTCATCATCCGAACGGGCGGCGAGAAGCGCCTCAGCGATTTCTTGATGTTCGAGAGCGCGAACGCGGAGCTTTTCTTCCTCGAAGCGATGTGGCCAGAATTTAACGAGGCCATGCTCGACGTGGCACTTGAAGCCTTCGCCCGAAGGCAGCGGCGCTTCGGACGCACGGCCGAGCAGCTCGCTTACGGCGGGTGACGGTTTTTCGTACGAGGACGAGCTACACGGTCAAGTCGAGCTTCGCCAGGCGGTCGCGCGCTTCGCGGTGTGCCTCGCGGTACTCGTCCGAGCGCAAAATCGATTCGTGAAACGCTCCCGGGCTCCCGATGGCGCGCCCCGCCACGAACATCGCCCAAATTGCCGGCGCCGTGTCCGCCATCGCGAGGGCCTGCAGCGGCTCGTGCGCCGGCCACATCGCGGGATGTTCGAGGTCGAGCACGAGCAAATTCGCGAGGGCTCCCGGCGCGATGACCCCGGCACGAAACTTCGGGTGCCACTTTCCAGGCTCCGACCAGACGCGCGACAACAATCGCGAGGGCGCCGCATCGTCCTCGTGCTCGGCACAAAGGCCCACGCGACGCCGCCATGCCGCTTCGGCGGCGGCAGGGTCACCCGCGATGAAACCTTGGTATTCCTGACTCCACGTGGTTCCTAGCGTGCGCTGACCAGCGACGAAGCGAAGCTCCCTTTGCACGTTCATCGTATCGTTGCTCGAAGCGCAGTCGGTCGCGAGACCCCACGGCACACCGGCGCGCGACCACTCCCCAACCAGCGCCGGAAATCCGAACACGAGCTGCGAATAAGGGCAGAAGACACTGGCCGAACGGGACCTCGCGAGGCGCCCGAGATCGTCGCGGTCGACGTAGATGCAATGCGCGAACACGTTCGACGGCGAACGCTCGAGCACACCGATTCGCTCGAGCCACGCGGTCGGTGTTGCCCCATGCCGCGCCTTCGCTCGGCGGTACTCCTCAACCGACTGAGCGAGGTGCGCGTGAACCGGAAGCCTTCGTGCCTCTGCGAGGTCGAGAGCCTTACCGAAGAGCTCGGCGCTGACGGTGTCGGTGGCGTGCGGACCGAGCGCCGCGAACACGCCTCGCCCGCCAAACCGCGACGAATCATCGATGGCCGCGGTGGCTTCTAGCTGCGCTTCCCAGGCCTCCATGCCCGGCCCGGACAGGTCCTGGAGCGTCGGGGCGACGACGCCGGAGAGCCCCACGTCAGCGAGGCCCTCCGCGACCTCTTGGCCCGCGTAATAGTGCTCCCACACGAGGCCGACGCCCGCGAGCAAGCTGTCGTAGGCGCCGATCCGTGTGAAGGCGCGGACGTCCTCGGGCGCAACGCGGCGCTCGACCTTGAAGTAGAACTCTTCGACCATGTTGCCGCGCGTGACGCCGCGCATGTCGAGCCCGCGCAAGAACCCGAGCGCGAGGTGCGTGTGAGCGTTGATGAACGCAGGTGCGAGCAATTTATCGCCAAAATCGACGACATCATCCCCGGCTTCCGGCACGAAGGGCGCGCCCGCGGCAAGCTCGTGTACACGCGCGATGGTGCTGCCGTCGAGCCTGACCGCGGCGGGAACGACACGCAGCGCCGCGTCTCCAACGGAGGAAGCTTCGGGTCCGAGGACGACCCGCCGCGAGAGCAACACCGTCGGCATGTGCGACGGGACCACGGTTTTCCGAAGAGGTAAAGGAGCGCGCGTTATGGCGAGGGCGGGCAATCCAACGAAGCGGATGGCACCCGCGTCGCTCACTTCGCGAGGAGAACATCGCGGAGCGCCGGGTAGAGCCGACGGTACTTCGACTCGTAGAGCCGCTCGTACGTCAGCGCCATCGGCCCGGGTTCGAATCGCTCACCGCGGCGGGACATCGCCTGCGCCGCGGCCTCGAACGAAGGCGCGAGCCCCGTCGACACCGCTGCGATCATCGCCGCTCCAAGCGACGTCGCTTCGTGGGACGCCGCCCGAACCACCACCTTACCGAGCACGTCCGCCAGGATCTGGCACCACAAGTCACTACGACTGCCGCCGCCCATGACGACGATTTCACGGACCTGTCCCGCGAGCGCTTCGACGCCGCTCGTGTGCAAACGCTGCTCGAACGCGATTCCCTCGAGCAGCGCGCGATAAAGGTGAGCTTGGCCGTGCTCGCCTCGCAGGCCGACGACAATGCCGCTCGCCCCCTCGTCCCAGTACGGATTCATCACGCCATTCCAGTAAGGCACGAGCATGACGCCATCGCTCCCTGCAGCAATCCCGCAAGCGCCGCGCTCGAGTTCGTCCAAAGCGGCGAGCGAGCGGCCGAGAAGCTTCTCGCAGAGCCACGTCACAGTGAACGTGCCGCCTTGCAGATCCGTCTCGAGGAAATAGCTTCCAGGGATCGCGCCGAACAAAGTGCGGCAGACGCGATCGCGCACGTACACAGGTGAGAGCACACCGGAGACGACCGCCGTGCCGAGGTTCAAATACGCAATGCCCGGAGCCGTGATCCCCGCGCCTAGACCGGCAGCCTGGCCGTCCCCTGCTCCGGCAACCACCGCGAGCCCCTCGGGCAATCCGCTTTGTGCGGCGGCCATCGCCGACACGGTTCCCATGCTCGAGCCGACCTCGACGAGCTCGGGCAATTGCTCGCGTGAAAGCCCGGCGAGGCGCACGACGTCATCGGCCCAGGTGCGTTGGCGCATGTCCACGAGGCCCATCGGATCGGCCGCGGCGAGCGAGGTTACCGCCCTGCCCGTCAGTCGCCACGTCAGAAACGCGTGCACGTCGAGGACCTTGCGAACGCGGGACGCGAGCTCTGGCGCGCGGGCTCGCTGACCGAGCCATTTGTAGACCGAGGGCGTCGTGCACGGCGGCTTGCCAGTGAGGTCATGGAGACGGTCGTCGCCGAGCACGGAGGCGGCATGCGCAACCTCGGCACCGCAACGATGGTCCATCCACACGAGAGCCGGCGCGAGCGGAGTTCCCGCTTCGTCCGTCACGACGAACGTCTCGCGTTGGTTGGCTATCGCAAGACCACGCAGCCGCGCTGGATCGACAAGGGCTACGCAGGCGCGGGATGCTTCGCAAAACGCTCGCCACCAGCTCTCGGCATCTTGTTGCCACGCTCCGCTCGACGGGTTGTCGAGAGGGATCGGCGCTCGGCCTTCGGCATGCACGTTCCCGCCCGCGTCGTAGGCGAACACCTTGCAGGCCGTGGTGCTCGAGTCGACGCCGAGCACGAGATCCCCCTCAACGCTCATCCCTGCTCGCCGCCGAAAAACGCATCGAAGGGCATCTCAAGCGACGCACCATCGAGCGCGACGCGCGTCATTTCATGCAAGAGCGGAAGCTCCTTCGCTCCGAGCACACCGCGCTCCTTCAGTGCCGTCATCGCCGTTCGCATGACGGCGAGGATCTCGAGACACTCGAGCGTCGCGCCATCCATGCGGGCGACAGCGTCGGGCAACGATAGCCCGAGACCCAGCCATTTTCCGAAGCGCCCGGTTCGACCGCCATTGTTCGTGACGTCGAGATCGCCCACCCCCGCAAGCCCGGCCGCCGTCGAAGGGCGGCCACCTGTAACTTCGATGACGCGCATCATCTCGCCTATCGCCTGCGCCATTACTGCCGACTCGTAGTTGTGCATCGCGATGCTCCCGGGCACGCCACCGTGTCGCTCGTGAAGACCGGCGCCGAACGCGACACCCATCGCGAACGCGTTCTTCAAGGCCGCGCAGATCTCGACCCCCTCGACGTCGTCACTCAGGAACACACGATAATAACTCGTACGCACGAGCCCGGCGATGGTCTCAAGGGACGCACGATTGCGTCCCGTCAGCACGACGCACGTCGGCACTCGTCGCGCGAGCTCACCCGCGATGCACGGCCCCGCGATCGCCGCCGGAGCCACCGTCTCCCGTAGCGATGCGGGCAGCTCGGCCGCGAGCACATCAGGCAACACGCGAAGGCGCTCGCCGTCCCACTCGAGGCCCTTCGTGATGCTGAAGAGCGGCATCCCGGGACGCAGCAGCGGACCGACGGCCTGCCCTGCCCACCGCACGCCCGCCGAGCTTACGCCCAGGGCAACCGCATCCGCCCCGTCGAGCGCAGTCGCCAGCTCGTCGACTTGAAACGCGCGAAGTTCTCGCGGCAGCGCTTGGCGCAAGCCCAGGTGGTGACCATCCTCGAGGATGCGCGCGATGAGGTGCCGGTCGAACGGGGTGCCGACCAGCCGAACCTCGTGACCGCGATCCGCGAGCGGGACGCAGAGCGCGCTACCCATCATGCCGGCTCCAACGACGGTGATGACGGCCATAGGTCCCTACTCTAGTGCCAAAGTGCCTTCACGATTTCAAATTGGCGGACCATCGACCATATTCTGGCCCCCTCATGCCGCACCCGTTTCGCATCTACAACACGCTCGCACGCAAGGTTGAAGACTTCGTGCCGATCGAGGCCGGCAAGGTCGGCCTCTACGTTTGCGGTATGACCGTGTACGACCACTGCCACGTCGGCCACGCCCGCGCGATGGTGGTGTTCGACGCCTTCACCCGGTACCTGCGCCACCGCGGCTGGGACGTAAATTTCGTTCGCAACTTCACCGACGTCGACGACAAAATTATCGCGCGAGCGAACGAAAAGGGCCAGGATCCGCTCGCATTCGCGAATCACTTCATCGATGAGTTCCACATCGAGATGAAGGCGCTCGGCCTCGACCTACCGACGCACGAACCGCGGGTGTCGGAGTCGATGGACGCGATCCTCCAGCTCATCCAAACGCTGGTCGATCGCGGGCACGCCTACGAAGCCGAAGGCAGCGTGTGGTTCAGCGTCACTACGTGCGCCGAGTACGGCAAGCTCTCAAACCAGCGCATCGACGAACTGAGGAGCGCCGACGACGTCGCCGGCAAATCGCACAGCGCGGATTTCGCCCTCTGGAAGGCCGCGAAGCCCGGGGACCCCTCATGGCCGAGCCCCTGGGGACCGGGGCGGCCCGGGTGGCACATCGAGTGCTCCGCCATGGTCGCCAAACACCTCGGCGAGACGGTCGACATCCACGGGGGCGGGCTCGATCTCGTCTTTCCGCACCACGAAAACGAAGTCGCGCAAAGTGAGTGCGGCGTGGCAAAACCCTACGCGCGCTACTGGATGCACAACGGCCTTCTGACGATGGCCGGCGGCCAGAAGATGGGCAAGAGCCTCGGCAACGTCATCAACATTCACACCGCGCTCGCCGAGTTCCCCGCCGAAGCGATCCGAATCTATTACCTACACAACCAGTACCGCTCGCCGCTCCCTTGGAGCTCGGAGGCGTTACCGGAGGCCCTCGGCATGTTGAGTCGCCTCTACGACGCCTTTGAAAAGGCCTCGGCGATGGAGGGTAACGAGGACGCGGACAAGGTCGCCAAAGACCTCGGCGAAGACGCGCTTACGGTGCTCACGCTCGGCCGCAGCTTTGCCGAAAAATTCTATGCGGCCGCGGACCAGGACTTCAACACGGCGCAGGCTCTCGCGCACGTCTTCGAACTCGCGCGCGCGCTGAACCGTTTCGCCGCTCACAAAAAAGCGAAGAAACGCGGCATGCCCGTGGTCGCGCCGGCGCTCGCCGCATTTGCACTCGTGCGTGAGGCCTTTGGACTCTTCACGATGACGCCGCACGAGCTCCACGCCGAGGTAAAATCCAAGCGCCTTGCGGCCCTCGGACTCGACCGTGCCGACATCGAGACCAAACTCGCTCTTCGCAAGGCCGCACGCGACTCGAAAGATTGGGCACGCTCGGACAGCCTTCGCGATGAACTCGCCGCGCAGAAGATCGAGGTGCTCGACCTCGCCGAAGGCGTCGAATGGCGGGTCAAACTCGACTGAGTACGGTGCCCTTAAACACGCGCACGCGGCGGCTCGAGCCTCGCGGGTCCGAGGTCCCCACTATTTTCGCAGCAGCGGCAGCGGCACGAGCGGCAGCGGCGTAAGCGGCGTCGCCGGAGGAGCCGCAATCATCGGCGGCAAGACCGGCGGCAAAACGATTGGACGCAGCGGGGCGGCAAGCGGCGGCGGCGCCTCGGGCTCGATTGGAGCCGTCGGATCGGGCCGAGCTGGCGGCAGCGCGGGAGGAGGCGGCTGCTTTGCGATGCCGTTAGGCTCGGTCCACCACCACGTTCCTTCGGGCTTCGGCGGCACGCGTTGAGGAGCCACGAACCAAGCCGGAGCGTTCAACACCCAGGTGCAATGCCAGCCATCGGGGCGGTTGTCACATACCTCGACGTAGGTCATCTGCTTGCCGCAACCGCGCACACCCCTCGTGCGCTCATCGAGCTCGATGACTTCGGTCTGCGGGCCCGGGCACTGCAGGTCGAAGGTCGCGCGCGCCCGCAGTTGCTGAACGCTCGCTCCCGATGTGCCTACGCACCCGACGAGCGCGAAGGCAGCCCCACCGAGCAGCGCCAAGCCCGCTCGACTCCGCTTCAACCCGGCAGCCCGAGCACGCACAACCCGCACGCGCACTAGAACCGGTAGGTCCCCGTGAGGCTCAGCTCTTGGTTCTTGAAGCCATCGGCGGCGAAGCGCCCGTTCTTCACGTCATCGTACTTGTAGCGGAGCGCGAGGAGGCCGGTCTGCTCGTAAACGAACCAGTGCAACGCCGCGCGGAATTGGCGCTCATCGCGCTCTTTCTTCAGTGCCGCGCCAACGTCGGTGTTGATGTCCGAAGGCAGCACGTCGAGGTCACCGGCGATGTACTCACCGAAGTCCGCCGCGAGGAAAAGATGCCGCGGCCACAAGAGCGCGCCGACGGTCGCAAGGTAGCTGTACTGCCACGACCCGAACTCGAGCTCGCGCTTCCAATAGGTCTCGGCTTGCGCGTAGAAGTGCCACCACTTCACGACCGCGATGCCGTTCCACGCCGGGTAACGCTCTTGCGCGCGCTGGTCGTACTTCACCCCGACGAGCGCCGCGGCCATGAGCGGCACGGCATTGTAGATGAACGGCGAGTCGTAGCGGCTGTAGTAGCCGACAAGGTTTACGTGGACCTGCGTGCCGACCGTCCACGTGTAGTTGGTGTTGTTGTCGGCGTAGAAGCGACCACCGACGTTGCCGTTCGAGTTGCCAGAGCCGCCGCCCGCGAACACGCGGAAGTTAACGCGACCGCGCGCGTCGATCGGACCGCCGAACTCGGTTGCGGCGCCATTGCCCTGCTCGAAAGCGGAGAAGACGAAGAACGCGGGTTCGAGAAGTGGGTGCTTCGAGGCCGACAGAATCGTCTGCGCGGTGAGACCGCCGCCGCCCGAGTTGATGTTGAAATAGTGGCCGCGTTTACCCACCGGCAACTGGAACATCGCGAAGGTCAAACGTGGCGTCTTTTCGGCGCGCAGGTTCAAGAGAAAGAACGAGTTCTCGATGTTACCGATCGGCCCGAGGAACCGCATCTGCAGCGCCGTGAACGCCGTGTCCCACGCATTGAGCGTCTGATCGCCGGGCTTGGTGTCCTCGATGCGGTAGAGCTGGCGCACTTGCGCGACGACCGACAGACGGAGGCCGGCCTGCGGATTGCAAATCGTCACCTGCGGATCGAAACGGCAGCCAAAATCGGCGCAGTCGGTCTTGCCGTCGCCGTCGTTGTCGTAGCCGTCGGAGCACGCGTAGTCGTTGCGCTCGCCGTCGACGTCGCCAAACTTGCCGATCAACTGGTCAACCGCGACGCCCTCGTCGAGTGGGGGTAGCGCGAAGGTGTTGCCAACGCTCCCTTTGACGCCGGGCACTTCGCCCTTCCACTGGCCCCGGCACGCGGCGAGTCCGACGCCATGGCAATCGCGATCATCGCAATCGATCGTGCCGTCGGCGTCGTTGTCAATGAAATCGCTGCAGAGCGCGTCGGTCTGCTCGTGGACGCCCGTCGTCTTGCATGCGGGAGAATCGATGCAGTCCGAATCCGCGCAGTCGGTGACCGAGTCGCCGTCTTCGTCGATGCGATCGGAACAGTTGGTCTCCGTGGCGTCCGACGGATTGTTCGCCGCCACAGCCTCGGCTGGAGCCTTGCGTACGCGAGGGTCCGCGTGGGCTTCGCCCTTCGGCGCGGCAGGTCCTTTCCCGCGCTTGGCGTCGCGCTCGCTGTCGCCCGCCTCATCGTGATGCTGTTCGCCCTCAGCCTCCTGCGCGTACGCAGCGCCGTGTGCCGCGACCGAGAGACCCATCGCCCAAAGAGCCAACCACGTATGTCGCATCGCCGTCACTCGCACACCCGCTTTTGCTGTTTGCAAACCGTTCCGAGGGGATTCCAGCTGCAGTCCCAATCCTTGCAATCGATGAATCCGTCGCCGTCGTTGTCGAGGCCATCGGAGCACCGCGCATCGACCTCCGCGGCGGTCAGCCCGAGGCTCTCTTGACACACGGCCTGTACGGCCGGGTCCTTCGATTTCTTGCACGAGTAATCCGCGCAATCCACGAAGCCATTGCCGTCGTTGTCGACGCGGTCGGAGCACTTGTCTGCGGTCGATTCGAGGATCGTGTCGCAGTGCGCCTTCACGGCTGGGTCCTCCGACTGCGAGCAGCTGTAGTCGCCGCAGTCCGCGAAGCCGTTGTCGTCGTTGTCGATGCCATCCGAGCAGCGTTCGAGGGACAGCTCGAGAACCGAGTTGCAGTACGCAAGCACGGCGGGATCCATCGACTGCGAGCAGCTGTAGTCACCGCAGTCCGCGTAGCCGTTGTTGTCGTTGTCGATGCCATCCGAGCAACGCTCGAGGGACAGCTCGAGAACCGAGTTGCAGTACGCAAGCACCGCAGAATCACTCGATTTCTTGCAGTTGTTGTCGTTGCAATCGATGTAGCCGTTGCCGTCGTTGTCTTTGCCGTCCTTGCAGAACGCGACCGTCACCTCGTCGCCGAAGCAAGCATCGCCCTGCGAACACGAGAGCACCGCTTGGCACGTCGCGGTCTTGCTGCAGCCCGTGTCGCTGCAGTCGATGGCGCCGTCCGAATCGTTGTCCTTGCCATCGGAACACGTCGTGTCGAGGTTCTCGCTGCAGACCGTGACGAAGACGCCGTTGCGGCACCCGTTGTCCTGGCAGTCGATGAAGTTGTTGCCGTCGTTGTCGATGCCGTCCGAGCAGAGCTCATCGGAGAACTCACGGGTGCAGCAGACCTCGGCGATGCTCTGGCACTTCGAGTCACCGCAATCGAACTTGCCGTTGCTGTCGTTGTCGATCTGGTCGATGCAGAGATGGAACTCGTTCTCGATCTCATCTTGCGGGTAAACAGGGACGACTTCCCCGCACTGCCCCGACGAGAAAACGCAGTCCGGATCCTCGCAATCGATCAGGTTGTCGAGGTCATCATCGAGGCCGTTCGAGCACTTGTCGTCTTCGACTTCGTAGCCGAGCTTGGTGCTCGTCGGCGTGACGAACTCGCAGGCAGCGGCGAGTAGCGTGAGCCCGCCGAGCAGGACGGCTCCGCGCATGCGGAAGGAACTCATTTCAGGCACCTCGGCTTCGGCGCAATGCGGTAGCGCCGGTCGAACCCGACGTAGATCATGCACGACGCGGGCGTCTCTTTCAGCGCGCCGAAAGCTCCCGCTTTGAGCAGCTCGTCGAGCTTGGCCTTGACGGGAACGTCGCCCTTCTCGAGAAAAATATGAGCCACCCGGTCGGTCGCCACGTACTCCGCGAGCAGCGCCAGCAAGTACGGATCTTCGTAGCCGTGCACGATCGGCCGCGTGCGCTCATCGTGGCGCAATGCGCCGATCACCTCGATGAGCTTGCTGCGTTCGGCGGTCTTCGCCTTCCAGCAGACGTTCTCGCACTCGTCGTAGTCGTCCTGGTGCTTCCACTTGAGGGACGTACCGTCGAGCGGGGACACGAGCCGGTTGTAGTTGTCCTTGGTGTCGAACCGTTCGCTCGCTGCGTGCGTGCTGGTGATCACCATCGCCGGAACACCCTTCGCCCAAATCCCCCGGCGGTGAGCGATCGCGTCGCGCTGGGCCACCAGGAGCCGCATCGGAGCATCGCCGTCGACGCTCAGGACGTGGGCAAAGCCGTTCTTGATCTGGTCGTATTGGAGGTCCGGGCATATCGCGAGGAAGCGCCCGTAGCCGTCCTTTTCACTCGGATCCAGCGAGCAATTCCACAGGCCACGACGCGCGTTCAACGTCGCCTGTTTCGCCAGGGAATACATCTCGCGCACCGTCCAGCCGCCCCATTGGTGCGCGGACCCGTACGACTCGAGCGTGTTGTAGCCAGCGAGTCGAGCCGCGCGGTTGCGATACGGGCCGGCGAGGGAGCGGAACGTGTCACCGTCGTTGAAATAAACGGGGGTGGCGACGCCGTTAATTTTGACCGTTCCGGTCTGCGCACGCCCGGGCGCGGCCCAAGCGACGACCGCGAGCCCAAGCAAACCGGCGAGAACGGATGCGCTTCGCTTCACGACGCGTCGATAGCTACAGGCGGGGGCTCGATACGTCAACGAGCATGACACGGCTTTCGTCGATTCAAGATTCGTTCTAAACAGGGTGGATGAGAACGTCCGCGCTGCTCGTTTCGACCACCCTTGTATTCGCTTGCGCGATAGACCGTTTTCCGGCGCCCGGGAGCGACTTGGCGACGACCGCGACGAGCACGAGCACCACCACCAGCACCACCAGCACCGCGAGTGGGGGGGGCGAGCTCGAAGACGACGACGCGCTCTGCGCCGATGGAAAGGACAACGACGGCAACGGCATGACCGATTGTTGCGACCCGAGTTGCCAACCGGACAACGCCCCGGGCGTCACGGTTTGCGTCGGCGACGGCTCCGCGGAGTTGGGCGACGCGCTCTGCGACGATTGCATCGACAACGACAAAAACGGCTACGTCGACTGCAAGGACTTCGGCTGCTCGAAAGACATGACCGTCACGGTGTGCGGCCACGAAGACACCGATGCGCTCTGCTCGGACGGCACCGACAACGACGGCAACAACTTCATCGATTGCAAAGACTTCAACTGCTGCAAAAATTCGCAAGTCACCGTCTGCGCGAACGGATGCATGTAAACTTTCTGCGTGAACGCGCGATGCTCTGGCCCAAGCGGGGCCTCACCCCGCCGGCTGCGCGCCCGTAGCTCAACTGGATAGAGCAGCGGCCTTCTAAGCCGCCGGTCGGTGGTTCGAATCCACCCGGGCGTACCGAATCTGACCCCCCACCACGCACCGCGCGAGGAACCGATGCCTGCAAGCGACGACCTCTTCAACCTGATCCCCGAGCCAATTCATTACGAGGACGCGCGAGGGAGAATTCTTGCCGCGAACCCCGCATGGCTCGAAGCTTTCGGCTACGAGGCCGCGGACGTCGTTGGGCAGCCCGCAACGAAATACCTGCTCGTCTCGTCCGGGACCTCCGTCTCTGCCGCCGTCTTGCTCGAAGCCCCTCAGTCCTTGATTCCAAGTGACGAGGAAGGCGAGCGTTTCACCGTGCTTTGTCACGGCGGAAACCACAAGCCGGTGCTGCGGCGCTGCATCATCGAAGGGGACCGTCGCCTCGTCATTCTCCGCGACCTGATGGCCGAGATCCACCGCTCGCGCCTCACCGCTCAGCAGGAGCGCCTCGCGTCCGTGGGCATGCTCGCCGCAGGGATCGCCCACGAAATCAACAATCCCATCGGCTTCATAAGCTCGATGCTCAATACGATCGAGCGCTACTCGAAACGCATCGGAGAGATGCTCAGCGGATACCGCGCCCTCGACAGCGTCGAGAGCATCGATGACCTCGGTGCGAAGCTCGACAAACTCGACGGCCAGTGGCAGGCGCAGAACATCGAGTTTGCGATCTCGAGCATTCCGGACTTGCTCTCGCGGTGCAAAGAGGGAGCGAGCCGCGTCAAGCACATCGTCGACGACCTTCGCTCGTTCGCGCGCAACGACGACGACATCGACGCGCTGATTAGCGTGAACGACGTCATCGAGTCGTCGCTCAACATCGGCTGGAACGAGATCAAGTACAAAGCCGAGGTCGAAAAAGAGCTTGGTGTGACGCCCGAGATCCACGGCAACAAAGGTCGACTCGTGAGTGTTTTCGTCAATCTCTTCGTCAACGCGGCGCAGGCGATCCCCGAAAAAGGAACGATCACGATTCGCACCGAAACCTCGGGCCGATGGGTCAAGACGACGGTAACCGACACGGGCTGCGGCATCGCTCCCGAGCACCGCGCCAAGATCTTCGACCCGTTCTTCACGACGAAGCCGGTCGGCATCGGCACGGGTCTCGGGTTGAATCTCGTCTACAACATCCTGCAACAGCACGGCGGCGAGATCACGGTTGAGAGCGAGGTCGGCAAAGGCACGACCTTCGTGATCAAGCTTCCGATTCGCGGCGCCACCACAGTGCACGCGCCGGAATCGCTCGCCCCTTCGCCGGAGCTGCTCGAATGACCGTGATCCCACGACGTCGCCAGACCCAGGTCACACGCTCCGACAACCGCGTCCTCTTCGTAGACGACGAGGAAGGCGTGCTCGTGGCACTGCAGCACATGGTGGCCGAAACCGACCTCGCGCCAATGGTTGCGTCCAGCGGGGCGGCAGCGCTCGAGATGCTCGCGACGCACGGTCCGGTGGCCCTCGTTCTGTCGGATTACCGCATGCCCGGCATGACGGGCGTCGACTTGTTGCGCGAGGTCCACCTTCTCTACCCGAAGACCCGTCGTCTCATTCTGAGCGGCTACGCCGAGACGCACGCTGTGATGGAGGCCATCAACGAGGGCCACGTCGATAGGTTCCTCGCGAAGCCCTGGAACGACCAGAAGCTCGTCTTGGCGTTGGTCGAGGCCGTGAACCAGTACCGCAAAGAAATCGAGAACGAGCGGATGGTCCAGAAGCTCGAAGAGCGCAACCTCGAGCTCGAGCGCGTGAACGAGGAACTCGAGGAAAAAGTCCGCACGAGCATCGTTGATCTCGAGTCGACCGCGTTGTTCACGGCACACGAGTTTTTGGAGCGTTTGCCCTATGCGCTCTACGGCTTCGACTCGAACCGCCGCCTCGTCGCGGTGAACGAACTCGGGCGTGCGTTCGCGAACACGGCGACGCCGCCTTCCGTCGGAGATTCGCTCGCGTCCGTGCTTCCACCGGCGATGGTGCCCATCGTCGACGAGGCGATAAGTTTCGGTCAGCCGAAGAGCGGAACTGTGCCGGCGAGCGGCCTAAGTTACGATCTCGAGTTCGTTGCGCTCGGTGCAAAGCGCTGCGTCATGGTGCTGCTGAGGCGACTGTGATGCGGCACGTCTCCCGAAGTCCTTACCTTGAAACTAGCCAAGTTCGCGAATCGGCGCGAGTATGCGCGATGCTGAGATCGGGGGAGCGACTCTTGGAGGCCACGTGCTAGCGGTACTTTTCGTAGATGACGAGGCGGGCGTCCGTGAGGCGGTGCGTCACTTGATGATGGAAGAGCCCGACATCGAGCTCATTCTCGCGGAGAGTGCGGACGCGGCGTTGGCCGTCCTCGCCGACCGTGCCATCGACGTCCTCGTCAGCGACCAGCAAATGCCAGGCATGAAAGGCCTCGAGCTCATGCGCGCGGCGCGCCAAGTTGCACCCGACACCGTGCGCATCTTGCTCTCGGGGCAGGTCGACCTCTCCCAAGTGACCGCGGCGTTCAACGACGGCCTGCTCGCCCGATTCATGGTCAAGCCGTGGAAAGATGAAGAGCTCGTCGGCGCCGTCCGCCAAGGGCTGCGTCAACGGCGCGCGCTCACCGAGAGCCGTGACCTTCTGGCGCAATACGAGCGTCTCAGGCAACAGATGGATGAACTCGGTCGTGCTGTCCGCGCGACCTGCCTCTCGCTCCGAGCCGATGCCGGCGCCGAGAAAGACGGCGAGTTTCTCCGCAACCAGCTCGCTCGTGGAGGCAAGCATGATTGACTCAATGGGCAGCGTGCTAATCGACATTCTCGATCGGCTCTCGAGCGGAAAGGAGATCTTTTACCGCTACGTAAAGACCGCGGGCGATCTCATGGACAAGAACTTCGAGCCAGTCCGGTTCGAAGACAAGGTCGGGGCCGTTTGGACTCGAATGGCCGACGAAGGTCTCGATGATTTTCCCGTCGTCGTCGAAGAAGAAGACAAAAAGGGCGTCGCGCGGAGCGTCGTCGTCGGCTCGGCTCGACGCAAGGACATCGCGATCGCGCTTTCGAGTTTCGCTGCGTCCGCGAGCCAGCTTCCATCGGACGACAAGCTCCTAAAGAGTCCCATCAGCCGCGTCATCACCCGCGGCGTCACGACCCTGCGGGCGGAGACCCCACTCTTCGAAGCCGTCAACCGACTGCTACGCGACGGACTCGAGACCGTGGCGATCGTCACGGCCGGAGAGGAATACCTCGGCGTCCTCAGCATCCTCGACGTCATCCGCAGCTTCCTGCGACTCGATACGCTGCGGCGCGCGCGAGAAGTCGGCACCGAGGACAAAGAACCGACCCGCCTCGTCGACCTCATCGGCAGCGCGACCGAAGCGCAGCCGACAGACGTTCTCGTCGGAACCTTCCTCGCGCGGGTGAAGGACGTCATGAACAAGAACGTCGGCACATTGCGCAATGAAGATCGCCTCGTCGACGCGATCCGCATCATGGACCGCAAGAAGCTCGAATACGTCTTCATCCTGAACGAGCGTGACAAAGTCCGCGGCGTGCTCCTCGAGACGTCGATCCAAATGGCGCTCCCGCCCGCCGACGTTCGGGACGCGAGCGGCTCGAAAAGTGGGCTTCGCTACGACACCGAAGACAAAGCGGTGCAAGAGATCCTTGCGCTGCCGGTGGCAAACGCGATGGTCAGAGCGGCGACCGCCGTGCAGCTCGACGACACGCTCCTCAAGGCTTGCGAGCGACTCTGCCGTCCCGGCGTTCAGGTGCTTCCCGTCTTCGACGCGACGGGCGTAAAACTCGTCGGCGCGGTGAGTCGGCGGGATCTGTTACGCGTCATGATCGCGGTCGGCGAATTGGCGGCGAAACGTGGCCTCCTCGCCGACAACGCGTAGCCCGCGAGCCTTCGAACACGGGGCGGGCGCGCGCCCCCGCGAGCTGATACCATTCGACGGATGAATCGTTGGCTTCGCCTTGCCTCGGTCGCACTCGTTGGAATCATCGTCGCGGCAAGCTGTTCGGCATCCAAGACGAACACCTTCTCGAAGACGGGAGCATCGAGCGCGGCTGTCGGCGGCGCCGGCGGAGTGGGCGGCGATTCGAGCCTGACCGGCTTGAACATCGGAGGCTCGAGCGGAACCGGCGCGCCATGCGAACAGCCTTGCTCGAGCGATTACCACTCGGTCATCGACTGCGACGGCAACCTCGTCGAGCAGTGCTCCGGCACCAATGGCTGCGACCCGAAAGAGGGCACCTGCGCCGACGCCTGCCAAGTGGCCGTCAAAAATAAGCTCTCGGTCGGCTGCGACTACTACGCCACCTACATGGACGCGTACGGCGGCAATTGCTTTGCCGCGTTCGTCGCCAACACGTGGAACACCCCGGCTCACATCAAAGTCGAGTTCAACGGGCAGCAGATGAATCTCGCGCAATTTGCCTACACGGCGAGCGGCTCCGGCCCAAATCTCACCTACAAACCCTTCGATCCTGTGGCAGGCCTCGCGTCCGGTGAGGTGGTCATCCTGTTCCTCGCAGGCGAACTTGGGGTGCCCGGGCCAGGCTCCGCGTTTTGCCCGGTTTCGCCGGCGGTCCCGACCCTCACCGCGCGGCTCAGCGGCACCGCGATTGGAAAGTCGTTCCACATCACCGCGGACGTCCCGGTCGTCACCTACCAGATCAATCCTTACGGGGGCGGAAGCGCCGCGGTCACCGGGGCGTCGCTGCTACTCCCAACGAGCGTGTGGGGGACAAACTACATCGCCGTCAACGCCTATGAAGCGAACGACGTCGCGAACCCATCGATGAACATCGTGGCGGCGGAGGACAACACCAAAGTGACGCTCTTGCCGATCAATCCGGTGCAAGGCGGCAATGGCGTCCCAGCGGGCCCAGCGAACTTGCCGCTCGTGTTCACCCTCAACAAGGGGCAACAAGCGCAGATTTCACAGAGCCTGTTTCTCACCGGCAGTGTCCTTCAATCCGACAAGCCGGTGGGCTTCATGGCCGGGCACGTCTGTTCGTTCATCCCGAAAGGCGTCGCCTACTGCGACCACGACGAGCAGATGATCCCACCGGTTCCGGCCCTCGGTAGCGAGTACGCGGGCGTGATGTACCGCCCTCGGAAGGGCGAACAGGCCATTTGGCGCATCATTGGGGCAGTCGATGAAACCTCGCTCAGCTGGTCGCAAGCTGTCGGCGGTCCCACGACACTCTATCGCGGGCAGGTCGTCGAGTTCATCACGGGGACGCCGTTCGTCGTAGCGAGCCAAGACAAGGAGCACCCGTTCATCCTCTTCGAGCACATGAGCGGCTCGCAGTGGATGAGCGGCACACTCGACGGCTACGGCGATGCCGATGCCGTGCTCAGCGTGCCCACCCAACAATACCTGCGCGAGTACGTCTTTTTCGCCGATCCGAGCTACCCCGAAACGAACCTCGTCATCGTCCGCGTTCCCGACAAAAACGGGAAGTTTGCGGACGTCGAGCTCGACTGCGCAGGAAAGCTCACGAACTGGCAGAAGGTCGGCGACTACGAGTGGACGCGGACCGATCTCATCACCGGCGACTTCAAGCCCGTCGGCAACTGCACCACAGGTCGCCGCCAGATGAAGAGCGCAAACCCGTTCGGCCTCTGGGTTTGGGGCTGGGGCACACCGGAGACCAGCTTTTTCACGGAGAACGTGTCGTACGGCTACCCCGGCGGAATGAATGTGACGCCGATAAACAACGTCGTCATCGTCCCCGATCCGAAGTAGCCCGAGCGGTAGCCCGAGCGCACCGACCGACTGGAAACGAGGCGGCCATATGCTAGCGTCCGAGGCATGGCGTTCTCGCACCTCCGTGTCGTTTTTCGGTCCGCGCTCGCATGGCTCGGGGCGGGCGCTCTCGTCGTAGCCGCGTGCGAGACGAGCGAGCCGGATGACGTGCGGATCCCCGAAGGCGCGGTGCAGTACCACGCTCACGTTCGACCGATCTTCGAAGCGCGCTGCGTGGGGTGTCATCAAGCGGGGGGCATCGCTCCATTCTCGATGCAGTATGACCCCGCGCAATGGGCTGCGGGCGCGCCCTCGTGGGTGCAAAGTGCCCTCGACTCCATCGACCACGGCACGATGCCGCCATGGTTGCCCGCCGACGGCTGCCGCGATCTCGCATACGAGCGAAGACTCACCGCGGATGAACACGCCCTCCTCGCCGAGTGGGCGAAACAAGGTTTCGTGCAAGGTTCCTCGGTCACCTACCCCGGGCCGCGCGCCGTCGACGCCCCGCCAGACCTCGGCCCAGCGACCATCGAAGTCCAACCGGCGAGCGGCTACGCGCCGCGCGAGGACCGCACCGACGATTACCGCTGTTTCGTGCTACCCCACGACTTCGCCGAAGACACGTACCTCACGGCGTCCGCCGTCGTGCCCGGCAACACGGCCATCGTGCATCATGCGCTCCTCTTCTTGATCGAGCCCGCCACCCTGCCCGCCATCGCGAAGCTCGAAGCGAAGGACCCGGAGCCCGGCTACGCCTGTTACGGCGGCCCCGGCGGCGGCGCGTTGACCACGCTCGGCGCGTGGGTTCCAGGCTCGGTCACAATTCCAAGGGATCCTGGCTCCGCACTCGTCATCCCGAAGGGCTCGAAGGTCGTCCTTCAAATGCACTACAACACGCTCTCCATCGTCGGCACCAAGCCCCCCGAAGAGCGCTCCACCGTTCAGCTCTGGACCTCGACGACGAAGCCAGCCTACCGCGTCGAGCTGCTGCCGCTCGCCCACCTCGACCTCGCGATCAAGCCGGGCGACGCAAAGAGTCTCCAAGAGCGCGTCTTCCACATGCCCGTCGACGGCACACTCGTGATGCTCGCGCCGCACATGCACGTGCTCGGTCAGCACATCCGAGGGACGCTCGAAGGCAGCGGCTCGGGCATGGCACCGAGCGACCAGAACGCGTGTTTGATCGACATCCCTCAGTGGGATTTCCACTGGCAACAAATGTACGCCTTGCCCACCACGACCGAAGTGGCCGTCAAAAAAGGTGACCGGCTGAAGCTCAGCTGCACCTACGACAACTCGGCCGAAAATCAGCCGTTTATCGACGGGAAAAAGAAGCTCTCCGAGGAGGTTTGGTGGGGCGAAGGCACCCTCGACGAGATGTGCCTGATGTTCGTCGGCGTGAAGGTCCCATTCGCAACGCCCGACTTTCGTTGCGGGGCCTTCGCGAGCTGCTTCGAGACCTGCAAGCCGGGCGACGCGACCTGCTTTTTTGACTGCGCAACCGTCGGCGGGGGGCAATGCCCCAATTGCATGGTCCGCGCCGTCGCCCAGTGCTCGCTCGCCTCGTGCGGAACCGAGGCGGCTGCGCTGCAGAAATGCACCGCCGCATGCGCGGCGAACGGCCCGGGTTGTTTGACCCGCACCTGCAGCACCGAGTTCGCGACCTTCTACGGCTGCGCCGATCCCCACGTACGCAACGGCGACTGCAAGACGGCGCTCGCCAGCTGCGGCGAATAGCTCAAGGACCGCGCCGACCGGCCGTTCTCCCGAGCGATGGTCGGGGCGACGTTCGACGAGATTCTCCAGCACGCGCTTCGCGATGAAGCCGAGCGCGTCCGTTGCGCCGAGGCCGCCGAATACGAGCGATTTCAAACGAGGTTTGCGACGTCCGCCTACTCGCCGAGGCCGTCCGCTCCGGCCCTGCCCCCATGTTTTCGCACGCTCGGCCTCGATGCGGGCGCCAGCACCGACGATGTGCGCAAGGCCTTCCGACGCCTGGCGTTCGCGGCGCACCCCGACCGCGGGGGCCCACCCGATACGTTCCTCAACCTCGAGACGGCCTACCGAGCCGCGCTGCGCGTCGTCGCGCACGCCGCGTGACTTGACGGGCGGTACCCCCCGAGCGAGAAATACCCGCCATGGGAAAGACCCACTCGGTCGTGTTGCTACCCGGTGATGGCGCGGGCGCGGAGGTCGCGACCCAGGCCCGCCGCGTGCTTGACCTCGTTGCGGAAAAAACCGGCACGACCTTCGCTGTCGAGGAGATTCCTTGCGGCGGTCGTTACTATCTCGAGCACGGACGGGATTGGCCCGCAGGCTCCGAAGACGCGTGCCGCGCGGCCGACGTCGTGCTGCTCGGCGCGGTGGGCTGGCCGTCCCCAACGGGCGGCGGCCCCGTCACCATGGCCAACGGCAAAATGGCGGGCTGGTCGGCGGTGATCGGCAACCGCGTCAATCTCGACCTCTACGCGAACATTCGCCCAGTGAAGCTCTACCCGGGCGTCAAGACCCGCATCAGCGGCGTTCCGACCCAAGTGTGGCAGCCGAAAAATGTCGACATGGTGTTCATCCGCGAAAACACCGAGGGCCTCTACGCGGGCATGGGCGGCGTGCTCGCTCGCGGCGGCCACGAAGTCCTCGCGACCGACACGCGCGTCATCACCCGCACGGCCTCCGAGCGCGTGATTCGACTCGCCTTCGAGCTCGCGCGGAAGCGCAGCGGTGCGCCAAAAGACGGCAAAAAGCGCGTAACCGTGATCGTGAAGAACAACGTCCTCGAAGGATGCAAACTGTTCACCCGAATCTTCGAGGAGGTCGGAGCCGAGTACCCCGACGTCGAGAAAGACGTGGCGATCGTGGACGCCCTGACCCAGTGGCTGATTACCCAGCCGGAGCACTATGACGTGCTGGTGACGACCAACATGTTCGGGGACATCGTCACCGATCTGGCCAGCGTCCTTCAGGGCGGCATGGGCATGGCGGTCGGGTGCAACGTCGGCGATGCCCACGCCATGTTCGAGCCCATCCACGGCTCGGCTCCCAAAGAAGCGGGTCAGGACAAGCTGAACCCCATGGCGATGATCCTCGCGACCGGCGAAGCGCTGCGGTGGCTCGCGCCGCGAAAAGACGCGCCCGAACTCGCGCGCGCAGCGGACGCCATCGAGGAGGCGGTAAAACGCGTCTGCGCGAAAGGAAGTCCCCTCACGTTCGACCTCGTCGGGACCGAAGCCGCCGCCCGAACGAGCGAGGTGACCTCGGCGATTTTGGCGGAGCTAAGCGAGCTGCTGTGAGACCGAACGAGCCCGAGCCAAAAGCTCTACCGTTAGCCGCTTCGCCGTATTAGCGTGAGGCTCCCGTCTTCGAGAGGAACAGCCATGGCCGAGATCGGTTTCCAGCTCCGCGCGTACGTGTTCATCGACTCCCTGCAACAGCAGCTCGCCCAGTACATGGCGAAGACGAACCGCGTGTACGACCCTCGTGAATACGATGCGGCGCTCTTCGTCGAGATCGCGCCCGCGATGGAAATCCACGCGAAGATCGACCAGGCGCTCAAGGCGACCCGGGTCCATCTAGGGGCGATGATCACGGAGCGCGTTTTCGGCATGATGCAGCTGCACCACCAGGACCAAGGTGAGGTGCAAGCCGCGGGCGAAGCCGTTCTTGCGGCGTCGGGCCTCAAGGTGACCGACCGCGCCCGGTGCAAGATCCTCCAGAACAAGATCATCCGCTCGATCGAGCAGGACCACGCGATCGCCTTCACGGGCAACGCGGCGGGCAACATGGTCCTCGCCGGCGACTCCGTCCTCATCATGGAGGCCGAGCCGGCGGCGTACCTCTCGATCGCCTGCAACGAGGCCCTCAAAGCCGCCAACGTGAAGCTCGTCGACGTGATCGTTTGGGGCGCCACGGGCCGCCTGATCATGGCGGGCACCGAAGCGCAGATCGACTACGCCGCAGCGGCCGCAACGGCAGCGCTCGAGAACCTCAATCGGGGCCTCGCCGGCTGAGTTTTCCAGCCGCGGTGCTTGCTGGCTCTTCGGCTGTGCTCTCTGGCTCTTCGGGCTGTGCTCTTTGGCTCTTCGGCTGACGCCTCATCGCGATGGCGTTGAATGTTGGCTCTCCGGCTGACGCCCGCGGTGCTTTTTGGCTCTTCGGCTGACGCCTCATCGCGGGGGGCTCTTCGGCTGATGCCTGCGATGTTTGTTGGCTCTTCGGCTGACGCCTCATCGCGGGGGGCTCTTCGGCTGACGCCTCGTCGCGATCGCGATGGCGTTGATTGTTGGCTCTTCGGCTGACGCCTCGTCGCGATCGCGATGGCGTTGATTGTTGCCTCTTCGGCTTGTGGGCAGGCTGAAGTGATTGAATAGAGGCTTTTTAAAAGCGGCTATCCAATATGTTCTACTTAGACGATTCTATTCAATAGAAGATACTCGGGATTGACGCGGCTGCTTGGCGTGCACCTTTTTTCGCGCAGCACGTTGGGGTGAATACGCGAATGCATGGAATCGAACGGGTGGCTGTCGCGTTCCTGCTGTAAGCAAATAGTCGAAAGCACCCCCTGGCAGGAGGTCCAATTCGGCATTATAGATGCCGGGCGAAGGCCAACTAATGCAACGCGTCATGATCCATTCTCCCAACGCCGCGAGCGGCCTCCACCACCGCCGCACCGCACGACGAATCCCGAGCACCGTGGCGGTCGAAATTCTCGCACCTCGCAAGGGGAGCGGCGTGCTCTTGAACGCGAGCACAGGTGGCGCCCGGGTCGCGGTGGATTGCGAGCTTGTGCGCGGTGAGCTGTGCCACGTGCGGCTCGTCGGTCGGAGCGGCATCGCCTTGGTCGACTCGCTGCGCGTGGTCTGGGCGCGTGAAGTCGCGGACGGCTGGATCGCCGGACTCGCTCGTCTGCCCTTGGACTGACGAGCGCCTTCACCCGTCGCGGAAGAGTGGCAGCTGACGGGATTGACGGCTCGGCGTAGGGGGCGGAAGCGGACGACTGAACGCGGTCGTGTCGAAATCGAACGGCGTGCGGGCGTACCCGAGACGCCTAACCGCGAGCTCGTAGCGCTGCCGGAGCAGTGCCGCGTAGGTCCCTTGCCCACGCATGCGTTGCCCGAACACGGGGTTGTAAAGGCGGCCGCTCGGCTCGGGCGTACCGTTCACGCACTCACGGATCCGGGCGAGCACGCGCGCCGCGCGATCGGGATAATGGTGTTCGACCCATTCGACGAAGAGGTCCTTCACCTCGTGGGGTAAACGCACGAGGTGCGACCCCGAACGCGTCGCCCCAGCCGCCCTCGACACCTCAAGTATTCGTTCAATTTCGGTATCGTTAAGACCTGGAATAATTGGTGAAACAAGCACGCCAACCGGGACGCCATCCCGCGCGAGCGACTCGATCGCCCGCAGCCTCCGGTGGGGGGCCGAGGCCCGCGGTTCCATGCGGCGCGCGAGGTCCTCATCGAGGGTGGTCACCGAGATGTAAACGTGGACGAGCCGCTGACGGGCGAGCTCGACCAGCAGCTCACGGTCGCGCAGGATCCCGTGGCTTTTGGTCACGATACCGACCGGGTGCCGCGTTTCAAGAAGCACTTCGAGAAGTCGCCGCGTGACCCCGAGAGTGCGCTCGACCGGTTGATACGGATCGGTGTTCGACCCAAGGGCAAAGGCCTCGCAGCGGTAACCGGCCTTCGATAGTTCCCCCCGCAACACGTCCGCGGCGTTCGGCTTCGACACGATACGGGTCTCGAAGTCGAGGCCGCTCGACCACCCCCAGTAGCCGTGGCTTGGCCTGGCGAAGCAGTACACGCAGCCGTGTTCGCAGCCCCGATAAGGATTGAGCGAGCGGTTGAACGGGACGTCCGGGGAGTCATTCCGGCTGATGATGGTCTTGCAGGCTTCTTCGGTGACGGTGGTCCGCGGGCGGCGTTCGTCCTCCGCGTCGTCCCACTGAGACCAGTCCCCGACCGCGTCGTCATCGAGGGCCGCGCGGCGCTGCGTCTCGAAACGCCCATCCGGGTTCGACAAGGTGCCGCGGCCCACAAGAGGATGGCTATTCATCCGTTCAGTGTAGCAGGTTCCTGGAGGCCTCGGTCGCGCTCTCGCCGATCAATCGACCGTGTAGCCGGCGCGCAGGACGCGGCGCATCACCTTGTTCGACGCGGTGCGCGGAAGCGCGGGGACGATGACGAGGTCGTGGAGTTTGAAGAGCGGATTGAGCTCACGTGCGAGCGCGCGCTGAACCTCGGCCTTCAGCGCGCCGACATCGAGGCTCGTGCGAGCTTCAGCTACGACGTAAAAGACGAGCAAGCTTGGGCCCCCACCCTCGGGAGCCGCCGCGATCGCTGCCGATTCGAGCACGCCCGCGACGCGATTGCATACCCGCTCGAGCTCCGCGCTCGAGGTCTTGATGCCGCCGAGATTCATCGTGTCGTCGACACGGCCGAGTGCGCGAAAGTAGCGGCCGAGACGCTCGAGGTTATCACCGTGCCGGCGGAGGACCTCGCCCTGCGGGCCGGTCGGCATGTCCGCGAAATAGGTCGCGTGGTGGTCGCGATTCAAGAGGCGGTTTGAGCTGCCGAGGAGCGGAGGCACGAGCGCGAGTTCACCGTTGTCACATGGAGTTCCCGCGTCATCGAGAATCACGAAGGCGCATCCGAGCGCCGGCGTGCTGAAGGCGCCCGGTACCTGGGGTTCGACAACGGTGCCCGTGATGTAACCGCCGCCGATCTCGGTGCCCCCGCAATACTCGATCACGGGTTTGTAGCCGCCCCGCGCGCACAGCCAGTGCATCTCGTGGGGAGTCGAGGCTTCGCCCGTGGAGCTGAACGTGCGGATGCGGCTCCAGTCGAGCCCATCCATGCAACCCGAGGATTTCCACGTTTTGACGAGGCTCGGGACGACGCCGAGCATCGTGACGCCCGCGTCCTCGACGAAGCGGCCAAAGTCCCGACCGAGCGGGCTCCCTTGATAGAGCGCGATCGTCGCGTCGTTGAGGAGCGCGGCGAAGATGAGCCAGGGGCCCATCATCCAGCCGAGGTTCGTCGGCCAACACACGACATCGTGCGGCTTGACGTCTTGGTGTGCGAACGCGTCGGCAGCCGCTTTTACAGCCGTTACGAGCGTCCACGGGATCGCCTTCGGGTCACCGGTGGTGCCCGACGAGAAGAGGATGTTCGTCACATCCTCGGAGGAGCGAATGCAGTACGACGCCGCTTGCCGCGGCTGTCCTGCCCCGCCGCTGAGGAACGCGTCCCACCCGAGATCGCGCTCGGCGAGCGTGACCGAAAGTCGTCCTTTAGCGGGCAGCACGATCGCACGCGCATCCGTGCCCCGCATCGCCTCGGCGACGCGCTCGTAGAGAGGCAGCACCTTGCCACCGCGTGCAATGACGTCTTGGGTGAACACCGCCTTGGCCTCTCCGATCCGCAGACGAGTGGCAATTTCCGCGGCCGCGAAGCTGTCGGCGATCGAGACGACGACGCCGCCGCGACGCACAATTCCTAAGTATATCGCGACCGATTCGTAGGTCATCGGCATGTCGATGGCGATCGCGTCACCGACACCGAGACCGAGCCCAGCCAGCCCGCGCGCCACCCGCTCGCTGTCAGCCTCGAGCTCGGCAAGCGTGCGTCGCTCGACCGAGCCGCCCTCCTCCTGAAAGACGACCGCAACGCGGTTCGCATCGCCACGCACAAGCGCGCTCTTTGCGACGTTCGCGCGCATGCCGACGAGCCATCGCGCGGACTCCGGCCCTTGGCTCACGTCGAGCACAGCCGTGTGTGGCACCTCGGGAGCAAGCTCGAGGGCGTCGAGAACGTAGCGCCAATAACGCTCGGGCTCGGCGACCGACAGAGCGTGGAGTGCGGGATAATCGGCGACACCGAGAGCCCGGATCGCCCGGGCCACGTTGCTCGACTCGAGTTCACGCGGACCGGGAATCCACACGGGGGGCGGGCCGGCCGCGCGGTCCCAGTCGGCGAAGACCGCGCCGTGCACGAGCCGGTGAACCTCGAACGGGTGACCTGCCCCAAGAAGCTCCTTCGAGATGTGACGCCACGAGCCGAGCACGTCCGCTCCGAATCGCGCACGGGCGGCGTCGAGCGCAGCGGCGAACGCCTCCGCGGTAGCGGCATCGAGCCCGGCGGTCCCGAGTTCATCCACGGTCAGCACGGCCATCGGCGTTTTTTATCAGAGCGCGCCGAGGCCCTGGAGAAAT
The DNA here is from genome assembly GCA_947475525.1 of Polyangiaceae bacterium. Classification (GTDB taxonomy): domain Bacteria; phylum Myxococcota_A; class Polyangia; order Polyangiales; family Polyangiaceae; genus SYFR01. The sequence goes on from CANJMI010000023.1 coordinate 67,373, forward strand.
TTCGCCGAATCCTTCAGCCAACCGCCGAGCCCCTCGAGCTTGCGCGGCACCCGCAATCCCATGAGCATGCGGAGGAAAACCTGCGCGAGTTCGGTCATGCGCAGCAGAAATCGCAAGCGTTCGATAGCGAACCGCGGCGGGCTCTCGGTCGACAACTCAGCGGCTTGAACGGCTCCCTCGAGCGCCAGCCGGGCCGCCTCGACGAGCATCCACTCGCGCGCGCGCAAGACGTCGGCAATCGTCGGCCAGATATCGACGACCGCGCGATAAGGAGCGTTGCGTCGATCGTCGGTAGGCTCGACGAGTCTGTGCTGCACGAGCTCCGCCATCGCTCCGCTGACAAGCGAGCGGCTGACTTCGAGAAACTCGGAGACCTCGACTTGATTCAGCGGCTCGGTGCTCAACGCCAGGACGGCCCAAATACGACCGTGGATGGCCTTGAATCCCCAGTACTCGATGAAGGCACCCACGGCGTCGCAGACTTGTCGCACCCTCAGCGTGAGGCGATCCTGGGGGATCCTTCCAGTCGGGGAGTCGAATTCGGCATCGGTTCGAATCATCGTAATGGAGCTCGAGGGGGCACCTGGTGAAGCGGTCGGCAAGCAATCGCGCTTGCGCCGCCGTTACGGACGGTTATAGTCCTACCAGTTGTTCACGCCACTGTGAACAACATCATTCTAGACGCCGATGTCCACCCGGGTGAAACGCCACATTCTGCGACTGTCGCGCGCGGCGTCGGCAGCCCTCGATACATCGACCGAGGTGCCGTGTTTTTGCTGGAATGATGGGAGGTCCGGCCTGAGCTTTCGCGCCTACGGGAGCGCGTGGTCGAGCGAGGACTCCGGAGGCTTCATCGACGCGGCCTTCACTCGTTCAGCGATCGTTGAACATACTGCATCCGACGATGACGCCGAGCTCGCGGGCTCCGCGCTGCCGATGGCGCTGCACGCCGTCCCGTTCGGGCCAACGGCGCTGGGTGCTGCCAACGGCATTTGGCGCGGCTGGCCGGACGGCCGGAGCTGGCTCCCAGAGCGGCTCGTCGTGCGCACGCGCGACGGCGCGGCCTACGCCATCTCGCAGTGTGTCGTGGGGAGTGGCGAGAGCCCGGAGCGAACCGCGCGCGCCATGCAAGCTCGCGGTGGCGAGCACGGGCTTCGAGCGGACGGCCTCGCTCGAGCGGAGTTCGTCGAGCGGGTGATTGAGGCGCGCGCGGCGATCCGGGACCAGCGTTTCCGCAAGGTCGTCCTCGCGAGGAGCGAGACCGTGACCGCCACGAAGCCCTTCGACCCTGTGCTTCAGTTCGAGGCGCTCGCTGCGAGCTCGCCGGACGCCGTTGCGTTCGCGTGGCTGCACGGAGCCGTCGGGGCCTGGGTCGGGGCCACGCCTGAAGTCCTCGCGCGGCTGACAAACGGTCAGCTCGAAACGAGCGCCGTCGCGGGTACCGCCCTCGCGAGCCTCGATCCGGACGGAAGGGGCATGCTTGCCGACCCGAAGACGCGAAAGGAACACGACCTCGTCGTCGAGGCCATGCGGCGCGCGCTTCAGCCATGCGTGCGTGCGCTCACGATCGCAAGCGAACCTGGGCCTCGGCGCTCGGAGCGCCTGGTGCACCTCGAGACCCCGATGCGCGGCGAGCTGTGCGCTTCGGAATTTGTCGCGGCATGCGAGCGCCTTCATCCGACACCGGCCCTTGGCGGAACCCCACGGGACGCGGCCCTCGCGTGGCTCGCACGTCACGAAGGACTCGACCGAGGGTACTTTGGCGCGCCGATTGGCTGGAGTGCGCCGAACGGTGACGGCGTGCTCGCGGTGGGGATCCGTTCGGCCCTGTTGGTTGGCAACGAAGCGGTACTTTTTGCAGGCGCCGGCATCGTGGCGGAGTCGAACGCCGACGCGGAGTGGAGCGAGACCGCCCACAAACTCGAGCTCGGCCGCGCGACGCTGCGCACCGCGCCCGAGCCGTTGCACGCGGAGGACTCGCCATGACGCCCGAGGAGACGCTGGTGCAGAATCAGCGCGTTGCCGGCGAGCTCGCACGCGGCCTTCTCGCGGCTGGCGTCAAGCACGTCATCCTCTCGCCGGGCTCGCGCAGCACACCCCTCGCGCTCGCTTTCCATGCCCTCGCGGCCTGCACGCTGCACGTCGTCCTCGATGAACGCGCCGCCGCCTTCGTAGCGCTCGGCATCGGACGGGCGAGCGGAGTTCCCGCCGTGGCGCTCGCCACCTCGGGCAGCGCTGGCGCGAACTATTTCCCCGCCGTCGTCGAAGCCAACGCCGCACGGGTGCCCATGATTCTGCTCACCTGCGATCGCCCCGGCGAGCTCCACGATTGCGGCGCCCCGCAGACCATGCCGCAACGTGCGCTCTTCGGGGAGCACGTCCGCGCTGCGTTTGCGCTGCCCGAGCCCGACCCGGCACTCGCCTCGCGCTGGCTGCGCAACGTGGCGACGCGTGCGGTATCGAGCGCGGTCGGAAGCCCTGCCGGCCCGGTGCATCTGAACGTCCCTTTCCGCGAACCACTCTACCTCCCGGGTGCTGAGCCCATCGCCGACGACGACGCTGCGCCCGCGGTCGTGCACCGAGGACGCTCGAGCCTCTCACCGAGCGAGCTCGCGGCGTTGGTGGAGTCGCTGCGAAACGAGCCGTCCGGCGCCATCGTCTGCGGTCCGCTCGCGCCCGCCACACTCGACGGCGAAGAGCTCGCCTATGCCGTCGCCGCACTCGCAGCGTCGCTCGACTGGCCCATCCTCGCCGACGCGACGAGTGCGCTGCGGTTCGGTGCCCACGACCAGACGCGGGTCATCACCACCGCGGACACGCTGCTCGGGGAGCCTCGACTGGCCGCAAAGCTGCGCGTCGCACGCATTCTCCGAATCGGTCAGCAATCAACGGCAAAGTCGGTAACCCGCTGGGTGTCGGAACACGCCGACGCGGTGACGCTCGTCTGCCCCGATGGCGCATGGCTCGACGGCGGAGGCGTCGCCGAGCGGCTGGTGGTCGCCGAGCCGAGCCTGCTCTGCCGTGACCTCGCAGCGAGCCTCGCTCGGGGCGAACGGTCGGACAATCCGACGACCGCGGCATGGCAAACGTGCGATCGAGTGGCGCGCGCCGAGCTCGTGCGTCACGCGTCCGTTGGCAATTGGGAAGGCCGCGTCGTGCACGAACTATTGGCGGGCTTGCCAAACGGCGCGCGCCTCCACGTCGCGAGCAGCATGCCGATCCGCGATCTCGACGCCTTCGGGCACGCGACGGAGACGCGCATCGCGGTCACGTCAAACCGCGGCGTGAACGGAATCGACGGCACGGTCGCAACGGCACTTGGAGTCGCCCTTGCATCCCGTGCAAAAACCGCCGCGTTGCTCGGCGACCTCGCATTTTTACACGATCTCGATGGGCTCGAGGCGGCGGGAGCGCTCGCGCCGCATGGGTCGCCGCGACTTGTTCTCGTCGTCGTGAACAACGGCGGCGGAGGGATCTTCGGCGAACTGCCTATCGCGCAGCATCCGACGGCGTTCGAGCGGCTGTACCTGACGCCTCGCCCGGCCGACCTCGGACGCGTGGCGCATGGCCTCGGACTCACCCATCAAGCGCTCAGCGCCGACGCGCTCCCTGGCGCGCTTGCGGCCGCGTTCGAGAGAGGCGGAATCCACGTCCTCGAGGTCGTGGTCTCGCGGACCGACAGCTCCGAGCGCCGCCGCCTCGCGCGAGCGGACGCAGCGCGCCTCGCCAGTGAGGTACTCGGCTCGTGAACGACAAGACCTCGCATCCCGGGCTCGTCGCCGCATGGATTGCGGCGATGCGGCCGCGCACGCTGACAGCGGCCGTCGGTGCCGTTGCGGTGGGTGCGGCACTCGCACGCGCGGCGGGTGCTCACCGATGGGACGCAACCTTTGCCGCCCTCGGCGTGGCGGTCAGCCTTCAGATCGCATCGAACCTCTACAACGACTACGGCGATTTCATCCGCGGCGCGGACGTGGATCGCGTCGGACCGCCGCGCGCAGCCCAGTCGGGATGGCTCGCCGCGTCGCACGTTCGCCTCGGCGCGTTCATCGCGATAGCCGTCGCGGTGTTGTCGGGGCTTCGGCTCGTCGCGTTGCTCGGATGGCCCGCGCTCGCCATTGGCGTGACGGCGATCGTCAGCGCGGTCGCGTACACGGCGGGACCTGCGCCACTCGCGTACATCGGCCTCGGAGACGCCTTCGTCATGGCGTTCTTTGGTGTCGCCGCCGTCAACGGCACCTTCCTCGCTGAGACCGGCAAGCTCAGCGCGAGCGCCGGGGCAGCGTCGGTCGCGGTTGGAGCGATGGCGACCGCGATTCTCGTCGTGAACAACCTGCGAGACCACGAAGGGGACGCGCGCGTCGGCAAGCGCACGCTCGTCGTTCGGTTCGGACAACGGTTCGGCCAGGCAGAGTACATCGCGATGCTTGCGCTCGCGTACCTCATCGCCATTGGGCTCGCATACGGAGAGCGCCGCGCAGGCTGGCTCTTGCCGCTCCTCACGTTGCCGCTCGCCGTCAAGCGCACGAGAACGGTGCTCGGGTCCCATGGCCCGCAACTCAACGCCGAGCTCGCAAACACGGCCAAGCTCGGCCTAGCCTTCAATCTCTTGCTCGCGGCGGGGGCCCTCGCATGACCTCCTTCAGCGTCGCGCACGCAGAGCTCGTTCCCTACACGCTGGACATCGGCCGACCGCTCCGAACGGCGCGCGGCGACGTGCGTTTCCGGCGCGGTTACCTCGTCCGCATCGACGATGGCGAGGGGCACTCGGGCTGGGGCGACGCCGCGTGTTTTCCAGGGTTGGGTTCGAACGACGCGGCGGTCGGAGCGCGACTCGCGAACGCGATGGACCACTTTAAGGGGACGCGCTTCGTGTCGCTTCAATCGATCGAAGATTGGCTCGACCAAACCCCCTACGAGCCCGAAGCGCGGGCGGCCCTCGAGCTTGCGCTTCTCGACCTCCTCGGGCGCAGGACCGACCGCCGAATCGCGGAACTGCTCGGCGGCGGTAGGAGCGCGCGGGCGGCCACGCACGTGTTGATAGGGTCCCTCGACGTGGACCTCGCGGCGACAGGAGCGTCCGCATTCAAGCTGAAAATCGGGCGCAACCTCGAGGACGACGTGAACCGCGTACGCGAGCTTCGACGTCGCGCGGGCGACACCGCGACGCTGCGGCTCGACGCAGGCGGCGGCTATTCGTACGAGGACGCGGCGCGCGCCATCGAGCTTCTCGCTCCGCTGCGAGTCGACTTCATCGAAGATCCCGTTCGACCGGAAAATCTCGAAGATATGGCGCGTTTATCGGAGCTCGGAGCTTCGCATGGCATCCGAATCGCCGCCGACGAGAACGTGACGGACGAGGCCTCGATCGACGCAATCGCCGATGCTCGCTGCGCCGCCGTCGTCATCCTTAAACCGATGTTCGTAGGCGGGCTCCTTGTCACGCGGCGCCTCGCACAGCGGGCCGCAGCTCGCGGCATCGAAGCGGTCGTCACCCACGCGCTCGAGTCGGCGATTGGCCGCACGGGGACGATGCACCTCGCCGCAACGCTGCCCGGAACGCACGGCCTCGCCTGGTCGCCCGCCGAAGACCTCGCGCTCGCGCCCGAGCCTCGCGGGTCGTTCATCGAGCTGCCTCGTTCGGCGGGCCTCGGCATCACGCCGCGTAACGAGGCGCGGCGCGACTCACCCCGTCCCTCGGACACGCGCCCGCCGCGCGTGGTCCCGCACCCGGTCGCATCCAGTGCACTCGCGCGGCCCGACCACGTCGCGCTCGTTTTTGGCACAACGCAGCTCACCTACCGAGAGCTTGTGGCGCGCGTGGCGCGGCTGGCCGGTGCGCTCGGCCAACGCGGAATTCGGGCTGGAGAGCGCGTCACCATCCAAGGAGCCGCGGACCTCGACTGGGTCGTCCTCTTTCACGCCATCGGTTGGCTTGGCGCGGTCGCCTGCCTCTTGCCCCATCGGGCCCGAGCCGCTGAGTCCGCGGCGATCTGCGCCGCGTTCGACGCATCGCACACCATCGACGCAAAGGACGCTGCCGCGGCCTCCGATGCTCACGCGGAGCCGCTGCCGGAGCCGAGCCTGCCCCTCGACTCGCCGCGCGTCGTCGTCGCTACCTCGGGCTCGACGGGCGTACCGCGGGCCATTGAGCTCACGACCGAGCAACTCGCATGGAATGCCTTCGGCTCGGCGCTTCGGCTCGGGCATCACACCGACGACGCGTGGCTGTGTCCGCTGCCGCTGCATCACGTCGGCGGGCTATCGATCCTGTGGCGCACGGCGCTCGGTGCCACCACGGCCATCCTCCACGAGCGCTTCGACGCGCAGGCCGTCGCCGCCGCGCTCGATTCGGGCGAGGTCACGCTCGCCTCCCTCACGCCGACGATGCTGGAGCGGGTGCTCGACGTTCGGCCACCTTGTCCTCTCCACCCGCGGGTTCGCGCGGTGCTGCTCGGCGGGGGGCCCACGTCGGACGCGCTCCTCACGCGGTGCCGCAACCTCGGTGTTCCGGTTTCGCTCACCTGGGGGATGACCGAAGCGGCATCTCAAGTCGCCACCCGGGAGCCCGGTGACTGCTCCCCACTCGAGCATGGACTCCCGCCCCTCCCCTTCAATCGGGTGCACGTCGCGCGCGAGCGGCTCGTCGTCACCGGTCCAAGCGTAGGCGGAGAGCTCTCCTCCGGCGATCGCGGCAGCGTGCGCGAAGGATGGGTCGTCGTCACGGGACGCATCGATGACGTCATCGTTCACCGAGGCGAGAACATCGACCCTGTCGACATCGAGCGCGCGCTCCTCGAGCACCCGGGCATTGCCGACGCGGCGGTCGTCGCTATCCCATCCGCGCCCCACGGGAGCGATCTTGGGGCGGTGCTCGTCGCTCGAAACGGCGCGCTCTCGAACGAGGCTGTGCTCGCGCATTGCCACGCGCGCCTTGCGAACTTCAAGGTGCCGACGCAGTTCGTGTGGCAGAGCGCGCTGCCGCGAACGTCGCTCGGCAAGCTCGCTCGCAGCTCACTGCGAGGCGTCTTCGAGGACGGAGACGCGCACGAGCGCATCGAAGACGCAGGCCGGTGGCCGAGCGGGCGTCATGTCGGCGATGTTCACGAAGACGTGAACAAGCTTGGCCCGAGCGCGCACGTCCTCGGCGCCACCAGCTCCGGTGAGGGTGTACGCAAACGTCATCGACCGTTCACCGACACGCTCGACCGTGAGCGCGACATCGATGCGGTCGTGCAGGCGGATCGGCCTCACGAAATCCGCCTCGGCGTGGACGAGCGGCATGCCGACTCCAGAAGCGGCCAAGAGTCCGTCGATGCTCTCTCCGCCGGCGAGCAAGAGCTCCTCGTAGGTGGCATGGCACATCTCGAAGATGCGCCCGAAGAACACGATCCCCGCCCGATCGACCTCGTAAAAGCGCGCAGTGACTCGATGAACGAAAGGTACGACCATGAACGATGATAGCAGGCTTAGCGCCGTTGCAAGCCGCAGCGCAGCGCCCCGCACCCTCGGCTCGCTCCGCGCCGCCACCGAAAAGGCTGGCTTCGGTAGCCTCACCTCGCGACTCGACGAGCTGCGCGAGTGGCTCGCGGGGGACCTTCAGGCGATCGAAAGCGAGCTCGACGCGCTCGTGCGCGGGGGCTCAGGCGACCTTGCCGAACGAGCAGCGGCGCACCTGCTCGGGCAACGAGGCAAGCGCATACGACCGGTCTGCGCCTTACTCGGCGCGCGCTTCGCCGGGGCTGGAGGCGACCTCCGGGCGCGCGACCTCGCCGTCGCGAGCGAGCTTGTGCACGCGGCCACGCTCCTCCACGACGATGTGATCGACAACGGCGACGAACGCCGAGGGGCCGCCGCCGCGCGCGTGCTCTTCGGCAACTCGGCGAGCATTCTCGCAGGCGATTACTTGCTGATCGAGGCGCTCGGACGCGTCCAACGAACCGGCGAGCCGCAGGTCCTTACCGACCTGCTCGCCACGATATCGAAGATGGTGGCGGCGGAGGCTCTTCAGCTCGAGCGACGCGGCACCCTCGAGCCCTCACGGGAGGTGTACCTTCGAATCGTCGACGGTAAAACCGCGAGCTTGTTTCAGTGGGCGCTCTCGGCCGGCGCGCGCCTCGGTCAACTCACCGAGCCGCAGCACGCCGCCCTCGCCACCGCGGGGATGGCGCTCGGTCGTGCCTTTCAATTGATCGACGATGCGCTCGATCTCGAAGGAGAATCGGCGGTCATTGGAAAAGACCTCTTCGCCGACCTCGAGCAAGGGAAGCTCACGTGGCCGACGCTGATCGCGGCGGAGCGTGACGCGGGGCTGCTGGGTGAGCTACAAACCATCGCCCGCGACGGCTTGCCCAACCACGCACTCTTGATGAACCTGCTCGAGCGAATCCGGGCGACGGGTGGCGTCGAAGCCGCTCGCCAGTTCGCGCTCGACGAAGCCCAACGAGCGGAGGTGGCACTCACCCTGCTGCCGGAGGGCCTCGCCCGCAGCACCTTTCACGCCGTTTTATCGGCCGCCGTCAACCGCCGCGCCTGATTCGAAGGAAACGCCATGCTCGTCACACTCAACGACCCCCGCGACGCTCAACGCGTTGCCGCTCGTCTTCAAGCGCTCGGCCTTTGGACCGAGCCACTAACCCACGGCTCCGCGACCCGAGCGCTGCTCGTGCGCGCGGATTCCGCGCATGTTTCCGCCGAGTTGATCGAGGCGATCGACGGCGTTGCGGCCGTGCTCATGCCGCCCCGAATCCATCCGCGCGTCGATGCTCTCGCTGGGACGTGCGTCACCGTGGGGCCGCTCACGATAGGCGCTGGCGCTCTGCCCGTGCTGATAGCGGGGCCGTGCAGCGTGGAATCGGTTGCACAGATCGACGCCGCCGCGCGCGCCGTCAAAGCCGCAGGTGGGAGCGTGCTCCGCGGCGGAGCCTTCAAGCCCAGATCCTCGCCGTATAGTTTCTCGGGCCACGGCCGCGACGCGCTCGACTGGCTCTACGATGCCGGCCAGGCAAACGGCCTCGCGGTCGTCACCGAGGTCTTGAGCGAGCGCGACGTCGAGGTTGTGGCTGCGCGTGCGGACATGCTTCAAGTTGGGTCGCGCAACATGCAGGCGTTCGCTCTCTTGAAGGCCGTCGGGAGCGCCGGAAAACCCGTCATGCTGAAGCGCGGCATGGCGGCCACAGTCGAAGAGTGGCTGCTCGCCGCCGAGCACTTGCTCCTGGCCGGAGCGAGCGGCGTCGTCTTTTGCGAACGCGGGCTCCGCAGCTTCGATCCCTCGACCCGAAACCTACTCGACCTCGGCGCCGTGGCCCTGCTCGCACACGTGCATCGACTCCCCGTCGTGGTCGACCCGTCGCACGCCGCTGGCCGTCGCGACCTGATAGCTCCACTCGCACGCGCCGCGCTCGCCGCCGGTGCGCACGGCCTCATCGTCGAGTGTCACCCGGAGCCCGGACGCGCCGCGAGTGACGGGCCCCAAGCCCTTGATCCAGACGCTCTCGCGGACCTCGCGCGCCACTGCGAAGTTTACCCTGCACCGAAAGGAAGCGCACCTTGAGCACCGAGACCAGCACCCCCGGCACGCGCGGCGGCAGCGGAGCCATGTTCGACCGCATCGCTCCGCGCTACGACCTCCTCAATCGCGTGATGAGCTTCGGCCTCGACGCGAGCTGGCGCCGCCTCCTCGTGAAAAACCTGTTCGAGCCCGTACCGGCCGCCGGCGACGCAAGCACGCGCCTTCAGGTCCTCGATGTCGCCACCGGCACCGCCGACGTCGCGATCGCCATCGCCCGCGCCTACCCCACGGCGCGCGTCACAGGACTCGATCCGTCAATTGAAATGCTGGCCGTTGGCAACACGAAGCTCGCCCGCGAGGACCTCGCCGAGCGCGTCTCGCTGTGCGCAGGGACCGCCGAGGCGCTGCCCTTCGAAGACGAAAGCTTCGCGGCCTCGTGCATCTCTTTCGGGATTCGCAACGTGCCCGATCGGATGAAGGGCCTCCGCGAAATGGCCCGCGTGACGCAGCGTGGCGGCCGCGTACTTGTCCTCGAATTGAATGAGCCTACGAGTGGAATTCTTGCGCCGCTCGCCAAGCTGCACGTCCACCACGTGGTGCCGCGCCTCGGCGCGTGGCTCAGCGGCGCGAAAGAATACCGCTACCTTCAGCAATCGATCGCGGCGTTTCCGTCACCGCAAGAGTTCGCCGAGATGATGGCCGGCGCGGGGCTCTCGGTCGAGGCGCTGGTGCCACTCGCGTTCGGCAGCGCGCATCTCTACGTGGCGCGGGCCTAACCGGAGAGCTCGAGCCCCCATGCGAGAACTCTTCGCCGTTGCCCTTGGAGGAGCCATGGGTTCCATCGCGCGTTACGGCGTCGGGGAGTGGGCTCAGCGCAGCCTTGGCAGTGCGTTCCCCTACGGGACCCTGCTCGTCAACGCCGTAGGCTCAATCGCACTCGGCGTCGTGCTCGGCATGACGGCGACGGGGCGCTTGCCGGCCGGAGGCAAATTGCTGCTAGGAACTGGATTTTGCGGCGGCTTCACGACCTTCTCGACGTTCAGCGTCGAGACCATCGCGCTCTTGCAAAAACAGGAACTCGGTCTGGCCGCCGTCTACCTCGCGCTGAGCCTAGGCCTCGGTTTCGCAGGCGCGGCCATCGGGCTCGCCTTGGGGCGCTGAGCCGCGGTTCAGTTGACGACGGTCTCGCAGCCGTAGACGATCTCGACGACGTTGTCGGCGGCGCTCTTGGCTTGGTCGCACGTCGCCGGGCAGAGCACGAGCGACTTGGGCTTCGAGGGGTCGTCGTAGTACCAGCCGCCTTTCGCGCAGGAGGCGGCGTCCTTCACGAGAGCGACGGCCTTCGGTCCTTTGCCGCCCGAGGCAAGCGTCACGTTGACGAGGTCATAATTGATCACGCCGGAGACCACCGGGACGTCGTAGTGGCACGCGATGGACACCGCGCGAATCGCATGGAGTGCGTCCGTGAACGCTTGGGTCGCCTGCGCATTCGCGTCGACGAGGAATGCCTTCTTCGAGCCGCCCGACGCCGCAATCGCGTGGAGGTTCTGGACGCTCGTGCCGACACCGATGACGAACGTTTTCACGGGTTCGGGAGCCGACGCCGCCGCGGCCGCTAGCCCCGCAATCTCCGCGATCCCCTGCGGCTGGCACTCGGTCGGCTCGCCGTCGGTCGCGAGCACCACGACCACCGCTTTCGACGGGTCCGCCTTCGCGAGCGCGCTCGCTTGCTCGAGGGCTCCCTGCATCGCGGGCCCCGTCGGTGTTCCACCACCCGGGGATGCCCCGGCCAGCGACACTTGAAGGGCCGCCGCGACGCCCGGCAGCGGAGCCATCGTCACGTCGAGGGCTGCGTAATCCGCCACCTCGCAGCTGCTGTTGCCTCCGCCCGCGTGACAAAAGAAACCGTCGCAGATCCCGCCTTTATCGCAGTCGTCGTCGGACCAGCAGAACTCACCCGTTGGCAGGGCGCAGCAGCCGTTGAAGCACACGCCGCAGCCAAAGTCGCAAGGGAGACAGAGATTCGAATAACTGTCCGGGAAGTAGCTGAGGCCCACGCCGATCCCATCGCTGACGGGGTCGGCCGCGAACACCTGAATCGCGGAAGTCACCGCATCCCAGCGGCCCCCCTCTTCCATCGAGCCCGAGCGATCCACGACGAGCACCATGTCGAGCTGTTTCTGCTTCGCCGTCGCCACGTCGGTCGCGCAGGTCTCGAAGCTCACCTCGGGGACCTCCGAGGAGCCGCCCGCTCCACCGCCCCCACCCGTGCCCACCGAGGAGCCACCCGCTCCCCCGGCCCCGCCCGTCCCCACCGAGAGCCCTCCGCCGGTACCGACCGGTGAGCCTGTGTCACTCGGAATTGCCACCGTGGGTCCGCGGCCCGTCTGCTCACCGAGTCCGCACGCGACGAGGAACAACGAAGTGGCGCAGATAGTCGATAATTTATTCATAATGATTCGATTCGGGTGAAGGCGCGAGTTGCGGCGGCACCCTAGGCGAGCGCAGCACCTTCGCACAACTGACATTTGACCGGCCAGCCGGCCTATATTGAAACCACCGAGGCGAACACAAGCGCGACGGCGTGGTTCTCCCCGGCTCGAGGCCCCGCGCGAACGCCCGGTTACGAGCGACCTTGACGGTAGCAACGCGCCTGTCTAAACCCGCACGGGTGAGCTGTGCCTGTGGCCTCGAGCCCAACATTGAAGCGTGCTGTGGCCGATACATCTCGGGCAAGGAGTTTGCCCCGACCCCTGAAGCGCTGATGCGCTCGCGCTACTCCGCCTATGCCACCGGTGCCGTGGAGTACGTCGTCGCGACCCACGATCCCAACAAGCGCGACGAAGTCGACGAGAGCGCCGCGCGCGAGTGGAGCCGAAGCGCCACGTGGGACGGCTTGCAGGTGCACGAATCGACCACCGACGGCGACAACGGCATCGTCGAGTTCACCGCGAGCTACACCTTGCGCGGCCAGAAGCTGCGCCACCGGGAGCGCGCCGTCTTCAAACACCTGAACGGCCGCTGGCTCTACCACGACGGCGCGATGGTCAAGCCACCGCCCGCCACCCGCACCGAGCCGCGAATCGGCCGCAACGACCCGTGTCACTGCGCGAGCGGCAAGAAATTCAAGAAGTGCTGCGGCGCGTGAGCGAAAGGCTGCCGCGTTCGAGCGGCGGCTTTGCTCACCACTTGGGTCGCGCGGCGATCAACACGGTCGCTTCTTCGGCGGGCATCGGCTTCGCGAAGTGGTAACCCTGAGCGTACTCGCACGCCATCTCGCAGAGCTTCGCTGCCTGTCGTGCGGTCTCGACGCCTTCGGCCACGACATCCATCCGTAGATTGTGAGCGAGCACGATGATCGCGTGGACGATCTGGTAGCTGTCGTCGTCATCATCGAGCCGGGAGACGAACGAGCGATCGACCTTCAGGGTGTCGTAGGGCAGTTGGTGCAGGTAACTGAACGACGAATAGCCGGTGCCAAAGTCGTCAAGGCTAACGCGCACTCCGCTCTCTTTGATGCGGTGGAGCATTTGCGCGGCGCTGTCCTGGTTCTCGAGCACCGCCGTCTCCGTGATCTCGAGCTTGAGCTGAGAGGCGTCGATACCACTGTCCGTCACAGCGGCTTGGATCTGCGCGGGCATTTCTTCGTCGACGAACTGCTTGGCCGACAAGTTCACTGACATGTACAGGCTGCGATCACCGCCCAGTAGCCCGTTCCACTCGGCCATCTGACGGCACGCTTCGTCGAGCACCCACTTTCCGATCGGCACGATGAGCCCGGTTTCTTCTGCGACGGGAATGAAACTGAGTGGCGAGATGAGCCCGTGCTCGGGATGAAACCAGCGAATCAGCGCCTCGAAGCCCGCGAGCATTCCGGTCTTAAGCGAGACGATGGGCTGGTAGTGGAGCCGAAATTGGTTCGCCTGCAGCGCGCTGTAAAGGCCGCTCAAAATCTGCATGTAGCGGCTGTCTTCGACGCGCATCTGCGTCTGAAAAACCGCACGGCGCGACCCGGGCCCGCGAGCGCGACTCGCCGCGAGTGCCGCGTCACGAATCACGTGTTCGGCCCGCTCGTACTCACGCTCGCTCGTGGCGATACCGACGATCGCCGACAGCGTGAGGGTGTGCTCACCAACACGATAACGAGCGGCCAGCGTCTTCTGGATCTTGTCCGCTACGCGTGACGCGTGGACGCGATCACGTAGACCGTCGAGCAGCACCGCGAATTCCCCTAGGCCGAGGTGACCGAGGGTGTCATGCGGTTTCAAGAGGGCGGACAAGCGCCGGCCCGCTTCGACGAGCAGCTCATCGACGACCTCTTGACCGTAGTTGCCGACGACCATCCTCAGCTTGTCGAGCTCGATTATCAGCACGGAAAAACCGTACGAAGCGTCATGCCGTGCGCGCTCCACGGCAGCCGACACCGCAACCGAAAAAATCACGCGGTCCGGGAGCCGCGTCAGGGGATGGAGCTCGCCCGAAACCGGACCGTCGAGCGAGGACACCTCGCGGGTGTGCACGACGATCGCGGCGACAAGCGGATCATCGAGGCGATTGAGCGCCGTCGACTCGAGTTTCACCCAGCCCCCACTGCGGTGGCGCGCACGGTACCCCGCGGTGCGGGATTCACCCGGCGCGGCCGCAAGCTCGCGAAATTCTTTCGTGATGCGGGCTTCATCCTCGGGGTGGATGAGCTCGGCGACGGTGCGACGGGACAGCTCTACGCCGTCGAAACCGAGGAGCAGTTTCGCAGCGGGGCTGCCGCTGACGAACTGCAGCGTGCCGTCAGCGCCGACGAGCACGACCAGCTCTTTCGAGCCGTCCGTGAGCGCTTTGATCCATCGTCCCGCGACAGCGAGGAGGGCGGTTTCGTCGACGCTTTCCAATGCCAAAAGAATCACCAAAAACTAAAAATCGAACACAAAGCCACGACCGATACGAAGTGCCGCAGCCTGACGCCAGCAATCACAGCATAACCAATGGGCGCAGGGTGGGAAAAGTGTGCGCAGCAAGTGCCGCGGCGACGCTAGGCCTCCTACGGCCGACGCCGTGCCGCACCAGCCATCCGTAAGCGCTTCGGTCAGTTTGGACCGTCGTCGCCGAGGTCGAGCGATTCTATTCCGGGTGGAGGAGATGGAGGCTCCGCCGTGGCGCTCGCCGCGGCCGTGGCGCTCGCCGCGGCCGTGGCGCTCGCCGCAGCCGTGGCGCTCGCCGCGGGCGTAGCGGCCACCGAAGCGGTTCTCCAAAGCGAGTAACTGCCGGCGCGCTGCACGAGCACAACCTCGCCTTTCTTCACGCGGTCGTCGTGCCAGCTCTTCTGTTTGCCGAGGTCGTTCTCCTCGACGAGCGCGTAGTGCGTCGCCTTGCGTTGGTACACGAGGTAGACGTCGCGCCGGTTCGAGACGTGCGCGCCAATACGGTTGGTCACGAGCACGCTCGCCCCCGGCTCGATGCTGTCGACGAGGCGGCGCAAATCGGCGTAGTCGCCCTGCTGCTTCGCGGTCAGGGGCAA
This sequence comes from Polyangiaceae bacterium, assembly GCA_947475525.1. Lineage (GTDB taxonomy): Bacteria > Myxococcota_A > Polyangia > Polyangiales > Polyangiaceae > SYFR01. Next base: position 82,396 of record CANJMI010000023.1, read on the forward strand.
GCGCGCGATCTTGCCGAACCCCCCGCGGAAAGAGGTGTTCTCGAGGAGCGCACCGAACTTCCACGACAGCACGAACGAGGAGGCGAGCATGAAACACAAGAGGCCTCGCCGCATCCCATCGGGACAGACGCCCTGGCCACGTTCCCGCGCCGCATCCATCGTGTTGGCCAGAGCACGCGGGGTGATGGCGAAGGCGAACGGAAAGATCATGGCCGCGTACTGAAAGCCGATCTGGAAAACTGGCTTTCGACTCGCGAGAAGACACACGAGCAATCCGTAAACGAGCGTCAAGCGGGCGCTTTTTGCGAACAGCGGCAAGAAGCCGAGCGGCACGAACAAGAGCAGCAGGTAGAGGACCTTTTGTGGGTCGCCGAACGCGAGCCGGACGATGAACATCGGGTTGGTGAAGAGCGACAACGCGACATCGGCGACGCCACGCTTGTTCGGGATCAGCTCATCGAAATAGTAGGCGTAAGAGTAGGCCTTATCGGTGCCGCTATTCAGCAGGTCCTTCGAGGGCATGAACAGGCCGCGAACCACGGCGTAGTACGCGATCGAAAACACGATGGTCGCGAGGCCGGCTCGCGCGACTCCCGGGCGGCCGGCGACGATGGCATAGACGCCGACGAAGCACAGCATCAGGGGCAGGTCTTCGCGGCACAAGCAGAGAAGCAAAACCGTGAACGCATACGGGAGCCAGCGTTTTACCTCGAGAAAATAGAAAAGCCAGAGGACGAGCGGAGCTATCAGCGCCAGGGAGTGGAACTCGTAGAGGTTCGCGCCGTGAAGGGCCGGGTAGAGAAAATACACGAACGCCATGACCCAGCCCGCGCTCGCGGAGGACAAGATCCGCTTGCCGAGCAAGTACGCGGGGACGACCCCCATGCCGAGCCATACGGACTGCAATATCAGCAGGAACTCGGCGCGCGGGTAGAGCAGATAGAGCGGTGAGAAGAGCACCAAGATCGGGTCGAAGTGCGCCGAGGCGTGGTTGCCTCCTTTGACGAACGTGCACCCGAGCGGTCGGCCGTGGATCGAGTTGTAAAAGACGTTGTCGTAGTAACCGAGATCGATGGTGCGGGTGTTGAGCGCGTGGTGATTGCCCACCGCCAAACGCGACAAGAAGAACCCATACGCAGCCCAGAGCCCGAGCAAGCCCAGCACCGTCGCGACGGGGACGGCCACCCCTACAAAGCGGCCGAAGCGCGTCGGTGGACCCGGCTCCCGAGGCTCGTCCGGCACCACGGGCCCGCGCCATCGGTAGGCCGAAATCGCGACGGCGGTCGCAGCCGCCATCGCCATCAGCACGGTCCAGACAGGATCGGAAGACTCGATCCCTGGAGTCGCCAACGACAACACGACCGGCACCGCCAGCACGGCGACCCCTCGGCGGTTCAGTTCACCGATAACTCGAAGGGAAAGGAATGCCTTGCGGCGAACGCGATCGATCACGATCCCGGCGACGTAGACGAGCAGCACCGCGCCGGCGGCCGCGGCGACCCACACCGCCATCTGATTGCGCTGCGCGACGTTCAGCTTGTTCTTACCGAGCGTGCCGAGGAGGTCCCGGTGCCGCCAAGACCAGGCCGAGAAGCCGAGGGCGATCGCGTAGAGCGGCGGCCAAGCCAAAAGGAACGCCAATTGCGCTATCCGCGCCAGCTGCTGTTCGAACGATGCGAGGGCCGCTCTCACGGGTTGAGGGTGCTCCGATGGCATCAGGGCGCTTTCTTGCCCGAGTGCGGCGAGGCGGCAAGCCGTGAGCGCGCGTCCCCTTCGGCGGGCGCATCCTGCACATCGAACGGCGGCGGGGCGAGCTGCCAGGCGACGAGCCCAACGAGACTGCAGAAGAGATAAATTACGGCAAAAATCAGCAATCCGAAGGCGATGCCTTGTTCCCGTGCGAACCCGAGCGACGGAAACACGAGGGCCATGAAAAGCTCCCGCACGCCGGCGCCCGACATCGAGATCGGCAGCAAGCCGAGCAGGCTCGTGATGGCCATCATGAAGATGACGTCACTGTACGCAAGCTCGAGCCCGAGCGCGCGCGACGCGAGCCATCCCTGGAGGTAGTTTATCAGGAAAGCCCCCACCGTCAGCGGCACGGCCCAGCCGAGCTTGGGGCGCATCTGGCCGCGCAGCGCCTCGAGGAACCGCTCGCCCGCGTCACCGCCCGCGGCCGGAAACTTTCGCTTGATGAGCCCCATCGCGAACTCCGCCGGCCCGCGCACGAGGAACGCGAGCGGGAAGACCGCGGTCACGAGGACGCCGAGCCAGGTTATCGTCCCGAGCCTGCCGGTCAGGACGGAGGCAAAGTGCGCAACGCCCGCCGCCACGAACGCGAGCAGCACGTAGAGATCGCAAAACCTGTCCATCACGATAAGCGCGAGGCCCTCGGCGTAGGACGTGCCGAGATCACGCCGCATGTACTGGATGCGCAGCGCGTCCCCCACCCGCCCTGGCGTCACCATGCCGAGATAGAGCGACGGCAACATGCCTTTCCAAAGGGCGGTCCGCGGGTAGTCCAAGCCGCGCAACCCCGCGAGCAACCGCGTTCGCTCGACCTTCAGATGGACGTTGGCGCCATTCAAAAGGCACGCGAGCACGAGCGGCCCCGCGGAGACGCGCCCAAGAAGCTCGACGAGCGCGCGTACGTCACCGGCTTTCCAGAGGACCAGCACCAGGAGGAGCGGCCCGACGAGCCGCACGCCATGGCGGAAAACCCACGTCCTCACGGCTGAGAGCTAGCATCTCGGAACCCGGCGGTCAGCGTCAGAATCGCCCGAAAGCGGGCCTCTCGCTTGAGGCCTACCTGCCCTCGTGACTAGACTGGGGTCGTGGTGCCGTTCGCAGGGGCATGGGTTACCGAGAGCATCGAGCTCATCGCCCCGATCGCAGAAGGCGCGATGGGCAAGGTGTGGGTTGCGTACCACCATCGGCTCAAGACGCGCGTCGCGGTCAAATTCGTCCACGACAAAGTCGCCGGCGAGGACATCTTGGAGGCCCGCGCTCGCTTCGAACAAGAAGCGAGCATGGCAGCCCAAATCAAGAGTCCGAACGTCGTTCAGACCTACGACAGCGGCATGAACGCCGAGGGCGCACCGTACATCGTGATGGAGCTGCTCGAGGGCCAAAGCCTCGGTGACCGGCTCCGCGGAGCGGGACCGCTCGGGTGGAACGAGGCGGCCACGATCATCGCGCAGGTGGCGCGCGCGCTGACGAAGGCCCACGAACTTGGGATCGTTCATCGCGACATCAAGCCGGACAACATTTTTCTCTGCCGCTCCGATGATGGAATCCTTTGCAAAGTGCTCGATTTTGGCGTGGCGAAGCAGACGCGCCTACCTGCGATGGGCGGCCTCACGACCGACGGCAAGGTGGTCGGGACACCCGAATTCATGAGCCCCGAGATGGTGCTCGAAGACGATCCGGTCGATTACCGCGCCGACCTGTGGGCGCTTGGCGTCGTGATGTACGTCGGCATCACCGGGCAGCTCCCTTACAACGGAAAGACGCTCGGTCAGCTCTGCTTGAACCTCGTCAATCGCAGGCCGACCAGCCCGAGCATGTTGCGGCTGGATTTGCCGCCGGCGGCCGACGAATGGTTCACGCGTGCACTCAACCGCGATCCGGCGCAGCGGTTCGCGTCGGCGCGCGACATGGCCGTGACGTTCGCCAACGTGACGGGTGGAGCCAACGCGGTCGCCGACCTTCAGAGCCCGACCTTGCTCGCGAGCGCTCTGCCGAATTCGAACCGCGAGGCTCGCTTCTCGCTCCCCCCGGGATCGAGGCCAGAGCAATCACGCGGGAGCTTCGCAAAACCGCTCGTCGCCACGCTCGGGGTGGCGGGGCTCCTGCTCCTCGGCGTTGCGGGTTCGGTGCTCACGCGGTCCCCGGCGCGGCTTCCGAGCCCGCCTAGCCCAACCGTGGCGGAGCCGACGCTGGCCCGCGAAGCCGCCGTCGAGAGCGCCACCGCACCGGAGCCCGAAACCAGCGCGGAGCACCCCATGGATACGCCGCCCGCTCCGCCCGGCGGGAGCGCCGCCCCGCAGCCGAGCACGCTGCGTAAAGCCGGCCCACTTCCTACCGTACCCTTAGGCACAGCCCCGCCCAAACCCAGCGTGCCCAAAGCGCCCGGCGAACGCGACCTCGGCTTCTGAAGGCCGCGCTCGACGGCCCCGAGCGCGATCGAAGTGGTCGGCAGCCTGTCGTCGTGGGAATATGCGCGCCAAATGTTCGTCGCATGTCGCTTTGTCGCACTCGCGAGCCTGCTCATCGCGTCAGCCGCGTCGGCCGCGGAGCCCGAGCCAAGCGAGCGTGACCGCAACATTGCGCGCGAGTCCGTGTACCAGGGCGACGATTTCACGAAGCGAGGCGACTTCAAACGCGCCCTCGAAGCTTACCGCCGCGCCAACGACATCATGCAGGTTCCGACGACGGCGATCGAGGTCGTGCGTGCGTCGCTGAAGCTCGGGCTCCTCGTCGAAGCGCTGGCCGCGTGTGAACAGACCGCCGCCTTCCCTCAGCAGAGTGGAGAGCGAGCACCGTTTACCGCCGCGCGCAACGAAGCGCTCAAGCTTATGACCGAGCTGCATGCGCGCATCCCGCAACTCTCGATCGCCGTGCGGACCCCCACCGACGTGGAGCCGCAGGTCGTCGTCGACGGAAAAGCTCTCCAACCTTACGCGCAATCGACGCAGAACCCGGGGCACCACATCGTCGATGCGAGCGCGCCTGGCCTCGTTTCCGCGCACGATGAATTCGATCTGATTGAAGGGCAAACCAAGCGCGTCGAGCTCGTGCTCACCCCCGCCGTCACGGCTGCGGCAGCCACCAAATCGGGCGGGACCTACTGGCCTCTCGCGTTCTCCGGGCTCGGGCTCGCGCTCGCCGGCGTGGCGACCGGAAGCGTCACGGGGATGCTCTCGCTCAACGCGGCGAACGAACTCTCGCAGGTGTGCCGCCCCGACGCGTCGTGCCCTCCGAACCTTGGCCTCGAATCGACGATCGATCGGCGCAACACGTTCGCCACCGTCGCCACGATCGCGTTCGCGGCCGCCGGCGTTGGAGCGGTGGTCGGGCTCCCGTCGCTCATCGTCTCCGTTCGCGCGAAGAAGGATGCGCCGAGAGAGGGGCTCGCTATCGGCCCGCTGTTCGACAGCGCCGGAAAGCCGGTCCTCGGGGCCAGCATCACCGTGTGGTGAGCGCGCTCACTGGCAGCAGGGCGAAAACCAGCAAGTGAAGCTTTTTGCGCACGCGCCGGACTTGCACTCGTAGGCTTGGCCGCAGCCGGAACCGCCGCTCTTCTCCTCGGCACACGCTTGCGCCGCGACGTCACAATACTGGCCGTTCAGGCATTGCCCCTGGCCGTTGCAGACGCACTTCAGGGTCGAGGGATCGCACAAGCCTGAACCGCAATCGGTGTTCGCACCGCAGGCTTTGCCTACGCCACAGGGCACGCACGGGCCACCGCAGTCGATGTCGGACTCGGCGGGGTCTTGCTGCATGTTTTTGCAAGCGGGCGTCTTGCAGACGGTGTCCTGACAGACGAGCGCAGGCCCGCAATCTTCGTTCTCCAGACACGCGACGCACGTGCCCTCAGAGGTGCCGGTGAGCGCACACCACGGCAGCGCCTCCTCGCTGCAGTCATCGTTCGTGAGGCAGGCGACGCAACGGTTGTCGCTCGTGCAATGCGGCGCGGCGGCCGATGGGCAAGAGTGCTCCTTGGTGCAGGCGACGCACGCCCCCTGGCCGTCACACACCGGATGCGCTGAATCGTTAGGACACGCCGTGCCCGCCATCTTCGACACGGTCTCGCACACGGACTCGGCGTTGCATACAACCTCGCCGCAAGCGGCGCTAAGAGGCGGGGTGCAGAGCGATTTATCGCAAACGAGCCCGCCTCGCCCCGTGGCCGAAGAACCCGAAGCGTCCGTGGACGCGACCTCCGTTGCCGGCCCGCTCGACGCGCCGCCAGCTCCCACTGCCGTCGTCGCGTAGTAGTTCGCCGCGACGTAGTAATCCGGACCGCCGACGAGGTTGCAGCCCGCCGCAACCATAGCGAGCGCCGCGAGGGCACGAACGGCGCGAAGCATCGCGCAATGGCACCAACACCTGGGTGCGGCGTCAATGGCGGACATTGCGGCGCGCCAAGACGGGTCGAGCCCCACGGGGCATCACTGGCAAAGTGGGAACTGGCACTTCCCCGAAAGGCACTCCTCGCCAACTAGGCAACCGCCGAACTTCCCCTTCTTCATCATGCAAACGAAGCCTTGTAAAGGGCTGCAGTAGTGGTCCGGAACGCCGCTGCAGTCACCCGCCGACGAGCAATTCGCGCACGTGCCAGCGTTGCAGAACTTGCTCGCACAATCGGTCGGAGCCAGGCAGCTTCCGCCGAGCCCGCAGGGTGCGCAACCGGAGCTCGGCCCACCACAGTCGATACCCGACTCGGCACCGTTTTTCACCTTGTCGAGGCAGCTCGAGCCTTGGCAGAAGTTCGCGATGCACTGCTTGCCGGCCGCGCATTGGGCACCGTCCGTGCACTCGACGCACGCGCCCGAACCATCGCAGAATTTGCCACCATTCGCAGTGCAGCTCGTGTCTTTCTTCACGATAAGCGTGTTGTCGCACGTTTCGTTCAGGCACCCGGAGAAGACGCAGTCGTCCTTCGCGTCGAGCTTTACACATTCGGCCTGAACGCAAAGAGAGCCCCCGCTCGATGACGAAACGACGTTCGCGCCTCCCGTCCCTTGGGCGCCTCCCGTCCCTTGGGCGCCTCCCGTCCCTTGGGCGCCTCCCGTCCCTTGGGCGCCTCCCGTTCCGCTCGACGCGCGACTCGAACTTTCGGTGCCCCCGGAGCTCACCGCGAAGGTGTCATCGACGAAATAATCCGGACCGCCAAGGAGGTTGCACCCTGTCAGGGCCGCACTCGCGACGAGCGCAAAGACGGCGGCAACGTACGGACGGATCATTCGACTCGATTGCTCCCAAACGTGGCACTCCGTGTCAAGAAAGACTCGCGAAGGGGCCCAATGGCACGCAAGAAAACCGAGCGGCAATGTCGTAATCACTACGAGCGTCGGGAATTTGAGCCTGCGGTAGCGCCGCCTCGAGCTGCCCGTCCTACTTGCTGGTGATCGTCGCTTGCTTCGTGGCCACGTAGCGCGCAGTGACCTCGGAGCCCGTCAGGTAGGTGTCGTAGTTTGCATCGCCGCGGAGGTGGCGCTCGTAGAAAGCCACCACGAGGGCCTTGGCCATTGCATTGACCTGGGCGTTCGGGGCGCTCGCGGCATTGCAGAATGAACACGTCAGCAGCGGGCAGCTCGCGACGTCATCGAGGAAGCTCATGTGATTGGCGCCGAGCGCCGTCACTTCGAGGCTCGGCGACTTCGTACCAACGTAGAACGTCGTGTAGTTGTTGGCCGCGGGCGCGCATGCTTGAAACGCACCCTTCGCGTCGATGGTCTCACCGATGAAGCCGGTCGGAATAGCGAGCGTCGGCATGAGGTTGCTCACGTCGGGGCAGTTTTGGGGACTGCATACCATGGCGCCGTCCACCGGATCGAGCGTGATTGAGGCCTTGATGCGTGCGTCCATCGTGGCGGCGAGCAGCGCGACCTTGCCGCCGAGCGAGTGGCCCGTCGCGCCTGCCGTGTTCACGTCAGCCTTGCCACCAAGCTTCGGTGACGTGGCCGCCCAATCGAGCCCGCCGATGAAGTCCTTGGCGTTCTCGACGTTGTTCACGTTCAGACCTGCAGGAAAATCGGCGGTGAGAGCGACGTATCCGAAGCTCGCGAGACGCCTCAAGTAGCTCGCGTACTGCGTCGGCGGGAGCTGGAATCCATGCCCAACGACGATCACCGGGAAGGGCCCCGCCGAAGGCCCGGCCGTCGGATAGGCGCAATGAATGGCTTCCTTGTGCCCCGTGCTGGCGACGGTCGTCGTGTCGTCGAGTTCGGCGACCGTGTAAGGACCGTCGAGATTCGGGTCGTACGTCATCATGCCGCCGCTCGAGCTCGACATCGTGGCACCGGTGCTCGACGACGCGTCCGTGCTCGAGGCGGTGCTCGAAGCGGTGCCCCCGCCTGTACCCGAAGCGGTCGAAGCGGCGCTCGCACCGCCCATGCCGCCCGTCGCGGTCGAAACGAGGGTCGTATCCGTCGCGCTGCCACAACCAGAGATCAACGCGGCGAGAGCGCAAATCATATGGGAGGAGAGTTTCATAGGCGCGCTTCATAGCCGCCCTCGGGACCGAAGTCACGGCGGAGAGCGTGAAGCACCAGAGAACGACCGGACGCCCCAGTGTCAGCGTAGTTGTCGCATCGCCCGCGTAGAGCTGACGGTGGGGCCGACGTCGAGGGGCGCCCTCACAATCAACGAAAGGCTCTGCCTTAATAACAGTAGAAACTTATTTACCTAGGCCCTTCGTTGGTCTAACCTCACGCATGGTGATTTCGACTCGTTTAATACTCGCAGGGTTCGCATCGCTCTTCGTCGGTGCTGCCTGCAGCGACGATGCCGACACGTCCGCGGCAGCCTCCTCCACCACGGCAGTCTCCTCCACCACAGCGACCGGCACGGCCTCGAGCGCCGCGTCGTCTGGCTCCGGTGGTGGTGGTGGCAGCAGCGCGTGTTCGGGGCCGCTCGCGACCTCGAGGACGGGCAACAGCAGCGCGTGCGCGGGAGGCAACACGCACGAGTGGCCCGTGGGCCTGAAGGCGACGGACTGTCACGGCTGGCGTGACGTGGACGCCAACGGCAAAGAGCACGACAATTCCGCGAACGCGCTCATGTGCAACGCCGACGGCTCGGTGTCGTTCGTGCAATTCGCCGATTCGCTCGACTGCAAAGAGGTCGTCGGTGCGGGCGTGCCGAAGACATTCAAGATTGGCGTCTGTGAGCAAGACCTCCCGCCGACGCTTTACACAACCGGCATCGACACAACGTGCTGCACGACTCCGGACGCGCCCGAGTGCAAACACGGCATTCCGTCGGCGAACTCGGGGACGGCCACAATCTACCTCAACGGCGCGGTCTGCACACCGTGAGCGTTTAAGCGTCACGCAGGCACGCCTTCACTGTGGCCTGCGTGTCAGCTCACAGGCCGCAGTGAGCTCACAGGCCGCAGTGCTGATTGTTCAGATAGATGGACGCGCCGTCCACGCCGACGGAAGGCACCCCACTCGTGCAACCCGCCGCGTTTGGATCGGTGCAGCACGTGAGATCCGACGCCACCGTGTAAAGGGACGGCGGCGTGTCCTGCGTGCAGGCATTCAGCGCGTAGGTCTTCAGCGTGCCGGTGCCGCTGCAGTCGAGCACGCCGGCGTACTGAGTGAAACTGAAGCTGCCGTCGGCGTTGCAGGCGATTTCGCTCGCGGAGTTGTCATGCTCCTTGCCGCTCGTGTCGAGGGCCTTCCAGCCGTGGCAGTCAGTGGCCGCCATGCCAACCGGCCAGCGGTGTTCGCTCTGCCCGGCGCAGTCGCTCGCTGGGCCCGTGCGCAACGTCACGAGAGGAAAGACGCACGCGCTCTCGTCAATGGGTGGCCCGAGTGGCGCGCCGGTGCCGCCGCTCGAACGCGAGCTCGAGCACGCCGTCAGGCTGGCGGCGAACGTGGCTAAAAATAAGAATGCGAATGGCCTTGAGCGCGTAGGCAAGCAACGCGGAGAGGGTCGGTTCATAGGGAGCCTTTCTTCAGGTGAGCGCTCGTCAGGTGAACGAAGTGTCCGTGTGAACGCAAAGCGAATCAAGGTGTAAGGAGCACGAACGGGAGGTTGTCACCCATCTGGGAAGCGCTCGTGCCCTGGGTCTTCGTGTTGTTGATGCCGAGTTGGCCAAAGGAATTGTATCCCCAGCACTTGACGGAACCGCCGGTGAGAAGCGCGCACGCGTGAGTTAAACCGGCAGCGAGTTCCTTCGCCGTCGCCCCATTGCCCAGGTTCACGGCGCTTCCAGGAGCATTCTGCTGGGTCGTGGAGCCGATGCCGAGTTGGCCATACGCATTGTATCCCCAGCACTTGGCGGAACCGTCGGTGAGCAGCGCGCACGTGTAACTTGAACCGGCAGCGAGTCCCTTCGCCGTCGCCCCATTGCCCAGATTCACGGCGATGCCAGGGGCATTCTGCTGTGTCGTGGAGTTGATGCCGAGTTGGCCAGACGCATTGTATCCCCAGCACTTGGTGGAGCCGTCGGTGAGAAGCGCACACGTGTGATACGTACCGGCAGCAATTTGCGTCGCCAATTTGCCAAGATTCACGGCGCTGCCAGGGGTAGTCTGCTGTGTCGTGGAGCCGATGCCGAGTTGGCCATACGCATTGTATCCCCAGCACTTGACGGAACCGTCGGTGAGAAGCGCGCACGTGTGACTTGAACCGGCAGCGAGTCCCTTCGCCGTCGCCCCATTGCCAAGGTTCACGGCGCTGCCAGGAGCATTCTGGTCCGTCGTGGAGCCAATCCCGAGCTGGCCCTGCAAATTGTATCCCCAGCACTTGACGGAACCGTCGGTGAGAAGCGCGCACGTGTGATATCCACCGCCGGCGATTTGCGTCGCCGTCGCCCCATTGCCAAGGTTCACGGCGCTGCCAGGAGCATTCTGGTCCGTCGTGGAGCCAATACCGAGTTGGCCATACTTGTTGTATCCCCAGCATTTGACGGAGCCGTCGGTGAGAAGCGCGCACGTGTGATACGTACCGCCGGCGATTTGCGTCGCCCCCCCGCCAAGGTTCACGGCGCTTCCAGGAGCATTCTGCTGCATCGTGGAGCCGATGCCGAGCTGACCAGACGCGTTGTATCCCCAGCACTTGACGGAGCTGTCAGTGAGAAGCGCGCACGTGTGATATCCACCGGCAGCGAGCCCCTTCGCCGGGTTCACGAGTGTGCACGCGCTCTCGGCGTTGCACGTGCAGGCGCCGCCATCGCAGCCACCGTGGGTGGCATCGCAGCTTCCCGTGATACCCGCATTCACGACCTTCTTGCAGGTCCCGTCCTTTTCCGCGCCGAGTGATTTTACGCAGGTGTTGCAATTGCCCGTGCACTCGGTGTTGCAGCAGACGCCGTCGGCGCAGTGGCCGCTTACGCAATCTTTGTCGAGGGTGCAGGTCTCGCCAAGTCCGCTGTCGCACGCGCCCTCGGCGTTGCAGCTGCACGCGCCACCGCAGTCGCC
>CANJMI010000024.1 GCA_947475525.1 Polyangiaceae bacterium
AGGGTGGCGGCTTCGGTGGCCCTCCTCAGGGTGGCGGCTTCGGTGGCCCTCCTCAGGGTGGCGGCTTCGGTGGCCCTCCTCAGGGTGGCGGCTTCGGTGGCCCTCCTCAAGGTGACGGCTTCGGTGGCCCTCCTCAAGGTGGCGGCTTCGGTGGCCCTCCTCAGGGTGGCGGCTTCGGTGGCCCTCCTCAGGGTTTTCGCTGAGCCTAGGTTCGGTAGGGCTTCCGTCGGGAGCCCGCTTGCCTTCGCGGCGAAGCGGGCTTTTCCCTTTTTGTGGGATGCCGATAGGCACACCTTCAGGCGAGGCACATAGTGGCACACTATGGCGAATGTGGCGTTGGCGGGGCGTGGAACGACGCGGCGGCTCGCTCGACGGGGCGCTCAATCGCAAGCGTTTTGTAAGCAAAAACGCAGGAAACCCGCGATATTAGCGGGGGCGTGGCACGCGTTTCGCTAAGGCGTCACGCGGCACGGCATTCTTCCAAAGGACGACAGACCCATGAAATCAACATCCCTCGGCTACGTGAGTTTTTTCGTTCTCGTCGCGACCGCGTTCGCGTCCGGTTGCCTGAAATCGGAGGTGATCGACGAGGCCAATCTCAGCAGTGGCGGCCAATCGCCGACCGGAGGCGGCGGCACGAGGCCCATCGACCCGCTTCACGAAGGCGTCGCGATGAGGTGGGATGCGATCCCGAGCGACCCGGTGGAGAGCGGTACGGTCGTCTCCTCCTCCAGTGGCGGTGGGCCGGCGGGTGATTCCTTGTACGTCACCTTCGGCAGAAACGTCGCGTTCACTTGCGGCACGAGCCCGTTCGCGCCGGTCGCGTGCCCGGGCTGGTCGGTCGGCTTCACTCTGCCCGTGGAGCTCCAGCACCCCGGCAGCATCTCGCTCGACGACCCGCGCATCAACGCAACCTCCTCCGAATCGTTTCCGAACGAGGGCGTCGCCGACGCCAGCTGCTACTTCGGAGGCGGCTCGTTCTTCGATGGAAAGCTGGAAATCCTGTCATTCGATGACGGCTTCCTCACGTTCCGCATCGACGGCGCGCCCGTCTTTGCCTTCGACGCGAACGGCGAGCACCAGGTGCCGATCTGCAATTGACGTGCGCGCGGTTCGCTCACGGACTGTATTGGCGGAGCCAGCCGTCGACGCCGGTCAACGTCATCGTCTCCACGCCGGCGCCGTACGCGAAGCCGTTCGCATCGATGGCGACGCCGAAGACGGCATCGTCACCGTTCGCCTTGCCGTTGAAGCTTTGTGTCCACAAAACGTCGCCGTTTGCGTTGAATTTGCGGACCCACGTGTCGAGGCTCGTGTCGGCGAGCTGCTCGTAACCACCGACGACGACATCGCCGTTCGCGTTGACCGCCACGCTGCCTCCAGCGTCGACGAGGTTGGCCTTGCCGTTGTAGCCCTTCGTCCACACCGTGGCGCCGTTCGTGTCGAGTTTTCCAACCCATACGTTGTAATTTTGCGCCACCGTGAACTCTGCGCCCGAGACGATCACGTTGCCGTTCGAGTCGGTGACGATGCCGAAACCGAAGTCGTCACCGTTCGCCGCCCCGTTGAAGACCTTCGTCCAGACGATGGTCGGCAGCAGGCCGCCGTCCGTGTACTTGCGGATCCAAACGTCGTTCTTGTTGGCGTTTACGATCGAGCCGGTTGCGACGATGGCGCCGTTGGCGTCGATGTGAACGGCGTTCGCGAGGTCGTTGTCGGCCATCGTGCCGGTCGCAATGTCCGCCCACACGATGTCGCCATTCGTCCCTTTGACCTTCGCGACGGCCACATCGAGCCCCTCGAACACGTCGGTCGTGACGCCCGCCGCGAAGATGGCGTCGCCCATCGAATCGATCGCGACGCCAAAGCCGATGTCGTCGGCACCCGTTACGCCAGCGTTGTAACGCTGCGCCCACAGCCCCGCGCCAGCCGAGCTCAGCTTGCGCAGCAGAATGTCCCTCGAACCGTCGAAGTCTTCCTCGTAGCCGACGACGAACACGTTGTCGGCCGCGTCCACGGCCACGCCGTTCGCCGAATCGTTGGCACCGCTGTCGAACGTCTTGCCCCACACGAGCTTCCCGGTCGCGTCGTACTTGCGGACAACGATGTCGAGATCGAAGATTCCGACGGTCTCACCGACGACAATCGAATGGCCTTTGGAGTCGATGGCGACACCGTAAAAGTACTCATCGAAATTATCGTACGTCGTGGTCCACACGGGCGTCCCCGAGAGCACACAGCCCTTGTTGCATCCATCCCCGTCGAGCGCGTTCGCGTCATCGCAAGCTTCGACGCCTTGTTGGACGAGTCCGTCGCCACAGATGGCTTTGGTGCACGCGGCCGTGCAAGCGCCCGCGTTGGAGTTCTTCGGGCCAAGATCGCACGCTTCGCCCGCTTCGACTTTGCCATTTCCGCAAAGGGGCGCGTCGCTGCCTCCGCCGGAGCCACTGGTGCTGGCGGAGGTGGACGCTTGGCTGCTCGAGGTCGAACCGCTGGATGCCGCGGCGCCGCCCGAGCCATTGCTCGAGGAACCGGTTGTCGACGAATTCGAACTGGCCATTGCGCCGTCACCGCCACTGTCACCGCCGTTGCCCGTCGTCGTCGCGGAGACCTGTCCGCCAGAGCCGCTCGTCGCGACCGCTGAGGCGCCGTCCGCCGTGTCATCGCTTCCGGTGCTGCCCGTCGCGCAGGCCGCGCCACACACGGCGTAGAGGCACCCTAAAAACAGTGACGTGAGCTTTTTCCCCATGCGGAAAAATGTAGGCCCATGCACTCAGTTCGTCAATCGCGGCTCAGCGCTCTTCGCCCGCGAGCTTCTTCCACTCGGCGAGCAGCTGCAGCGCGTCGAGAGGTGTGAGTCGGTTGACGTCCAGCGCCTTCAGCTTGCGAGCGAGCTCGGCTGCGTGGGGTTCATCGCTCCTGGTGGGCGTAGGCGCGACGCTCGAAAATAGCCCGAGCTGCCGTTCGCTCGTCCGCCGGACTTTGGGGCCGCCGGGTGTTGGTGTGCCTTCGTCTTCGAGCGTGAGCAGCAACTCCCGGGCCCGAGCTACGACGCCGTCGGGTAGTCCCGCGAGCTTGGCGACCGCGATGCCGAAGCTTCGATTGACGGCCCCCTTGGTGAGCCGGTGTAGAAACACGATGTCGCCGCCGTGCTCGCGGGCGGAGACCGAGTAGTTCGCGAGCCCCGGAGAGTTGTCGGCGAGTGTGGTGAGCTCGTGATAATGCGTCGCAAAAATCGCGCGGCAGCGTATGCGCTCGTGAAGGTGCTCGGCCACTGCCCACGCGATCGCGAGGCCGTCGAAGGTACTCGTGCCGCGTCCGATCTCGTCGAGAATGACGAGTGAGCGGCGCGTGGCATCTCGCAAAATCGTGGCCGTCTCGCGCATCTCGACCATGAATGTGCTCTCGCCGCGCGCGAGGTTGTCGCTCGCACCGACACGCGAGAGTACGCGATCGACGATGCCCACGCGGGCGGCCGCCGCCGGGACGAAACTGCCCATTTGTGCGAGGATCGCGAGCAACGCGACTTGCCGCATCAACGTGGATTTACCCGCCATGTTCGGTCCCGTCACGAGCAACATGCGCTCACCGTCGAGGTCGAGCGTGGTGTCATTCGGGACGAAAGTGCCAACTGGAACGCGACGCTCCACGACTGGGTGACGCGCTTCTGCGAACGCGAGCGCCGGCCCATCGTCGACGTCGGGGCGTCGGTAGTCTTGGCGATGCGCGACTTCGGCGAGGGCGGACGAGACGTCCCAATGCGCGATGGCCCCCGCGATCGCACGCAATGGCTCGGCTCGCTCGGCGACGTGCCGGACGAGCTCCGCGAAGAGCCCGGCTTCGCGTTCGGCGTAGTGCTCTTCGGCACCGAGGACTTTTTCCGCGAGCGTGTCGAGTTCGTCCGAGGTGTAGCGCTCAGCGTTGACGAGCGTCTGCTTGCGGCGCCAAGTTCCGGGCGCCTTGTTCATGTGCGCCTTGGTGACCTCGATGTACCAACCGAAGCCGCGCGTGTACTTCACCTTCAGCGAGGCGATCTCGAGCTCCTGGCGCAATCGAGCCTCGAGTTTCGCGACACGGTCGCCGCCATTCGCTCGCAGGGTGCGAAGCTCGTCGAGCTCCGCGTCGTAGCCTTCACGCAGCACTCCGCCGTCGCTCAGGCGCAGCGGGGGGTCATCGACGAGAGCATGCGCCAAGAGGTCACGGAGGTCGGCTTGCGGGTCCACGGTGAGCGAGAGCAGTCCTCGGTCGAGCTCGCGGATCGAGGCCAACGCCTGGAGGGCATCGGGAAGGGCGGTCAGGCTCCGCTCGAGCGCCCCGAGGTCGCGGGGTGAACTCTCGCCGAGGCTCGCACGCACCACGAGGCGATCGATGTCACCGAACCGCGCGAGGGCGGAACGCAGTTCGTGGCGCGCGCGTGCGTGCGTCAGCATGTGTTCGACGGCATCGTGCCTGCGCCGAATAGCGGCGACGTCGGTCAGCGGCGCGAGAAGCTGTCGTCGCAAGAGCCGTGCTCCGCCCGCGGTGACGGTCTCGTCGATCATCGTGAGGAGGGCATTGTCACGGCTTCCGTCCGCGCACCGCACGAGCTCGAGGTGGGATTGCGCCGTCTCGTCGATGCGCATGCACGCATCCGGATCGTATGGAGCGATGCGGCGAACGGGCAGGGTCGTCTCGGGCAGGTTGCGCGCCGCAAAACGCAAGGCTCGCGCGGCTGCGCGTACGGCCTCGGGTAGGTGCTCACGGACGGCATCGTCGTAGAGCGGTAGTGGAACGGGTCCGTCGAGATGCACGCGTGCGTCGTCGAGCGGGCCATCCTCACGGAGCGACGCGCGCGGGCAGGCGAGGGCAATGGCGCCGCGTAGTTCGTCGAGCTCGCTTGGGAGGAGCAATTCAGCCGGCTCGGCGCGGGCGATTTCTCCGAGCAAGAGGGCGAGGCCATTCGTCGTGCAGGCTGACATCTCGCCCGTCGAGACGTCGAGGAGGGCGAGGCCAAACGCGCTTCCATCTTTGGTGCCGTCGATCGCAACGAGATGGTTTGGGCGCTTGGAGTCGAGTTGGCCGTCGTCGGTGAGTAGGCCCGGTGTGAGCACCCGGACGACCTTCCGCGGGACGAGCCCTTTCAGCTTGCTCGGGTCGCCGAGCTGCTCGCAGATCGCGACCTTATGCCCGCGGGAAATGAGCTTCGCGATGTATCCGTGCGCGGCGTGGTACGGCACGCCAGCCATCGGTACCTGCTCCGGAGAGCCCTTGTTGCGACTCGTCAGCGTGAGGTTTATCTCGCGCGCCACGAGGATGGCGTCGTCGCCAAACATTTCGTAAAAGTCGCCGAGCCGAAAGAACAGGATCGCGTCCGGGAAGGCGAGCTTCGCCTCCCGGTATTGTTCCATTACCGGCGTGAGCTTTTTCGTCGACGGTCCGTACAAGGTTCTAAGTCCTTCAGCGGATTCGAGCGGGTCACTGATACTGGCGGGACACCGAGAGCGTGCCCGTGCTCAGCATCGTCAGTCCTTGAAGTGAGCCGTCGCTCACGACCACTTCGCGGGTCAATGGCAAGAACGTCGCCGCCGTGGGCTGCACATCGGTCGAACCGTTCGCGCCAAAGAGTGTCACTTGCAGCGGATTGAACTGCGCTTGCGTTGCGAAATCGAAGCGCATGTCGCGCCGTGCCGCGGCCCCGCGTCGAATCGCGAACCGAAAGAATGGGTTGATGAACGCGCGAACGTCGTCGTCGCGTACCGGGCCCTCCGCCACGATTTCACGCACGCGGCCATTCAACCTGGCAAGATCGCTGTCGCATCGCGAGCGGCATACGCCGTCGTCATCGCGCGCGCCGTGGCTCAAAAAACCGACCTGCGAGCCTGTCACGATCCACTGAGAACCGCCGCGAATTTTGTATTGCACGACGTTCGGGAAGCAGCACTTCAGCTCGGGTGAAGGGAGCCCTTCGCGCGGCGAGACGACCAGCACGTCGTCTTTGGCTACGTCGATGCGGAGGTCGCGCAAGACGAGGGGATTCTGTGAGGTGCCGTACGTTTGTTGGCACGCCGTGAAGCTGCACACGCTCTGCTCGTTCCAGTATTTGTCGGTGATGACGGGCGTGTCGCTGATGACCTGAACGTAGTCCGCGAGCGCCCGCGCTTCGAGTCCGGCGGCCGCCGCGGCAAGGCCTTCCAATTCAATAAGCTCGTCTGCGACGGCACTCGCGCCCATCACGCCGCGCGCGCAGAAGCTGGTCGAAGGATCGCGGAACTCGTATCCGCCATCCTTCGGTTCGAGGGACGCGAAGCGATTTACAAATCCGACGAGTGAGCCTTCGTAGGTCACCGACCATGCTTGCGCGAGAATGTGTGCGCGCGGGTCTTCCTGATTCATGGCGAGCACGTGGTCGTTGGCGCCGTCGGCATCCGTGCCGACGAGGAGACCACTCGTGCGGTCGATGGCCTTCGCCGTCGAACCCACCGGCAATGTCAGATCCACCGAGAGCTCGTGCGTCGGTACCGTCGCCCGCATCCGCGGAGCATCGGGGGCGTTCGGCTCGAGCGTCGTGCCATCGATATCGAACAAGAGTGGTAGCGCTTGAATGCCGGGCTGAGTCGCGACCACGTTCTCGCGGAATGCGAGGTAGCTGCTCGCACGCGGTTGGTGAGGCAGGACGGAGTTGCAGCTGTATTCGGTGCTCGCTCCGGGCAGGTCGGCGGCCGTATCGCTGCAGCCGAAGAGGGCATCGCGGGTTTTCGGTCCGCGGCACGCGTCGTCGAAGTCATCGATGTCGATCGCGACGACGTTTCCGCTCGCGAGCACGGCGAGTCCGAAGACCCCTCGCAGCTTGCGTGGACCCGCTCCACCCGAGAAATCATTGGCCGTGCGGTATTTTGCCGCCGCGTCCGTCGCGCTGGAACTTGGGTCGCACCGCACCGGGAGCGTGGCGCCCGTCGTCGCGTCGGATTGCTCGGAACGCTGTTCGAACAGAACGATTTCACGCGGTGGCGAGCCAAAGCGAATGCGGTCACGCGGCTGGAAAGGGTTGTGCTCGGCGTGAGGTCGCTCGAGTGGACGACGGCTCACCGCGGTGTCGCTCACGTCGAACACCATCAGGCTGCCATCGACGTCATCGAGGGCGTAGGCGTAACGCTGAAGCTCGAAGGTGAGCGGGCTCACGGCCACGCGGCTCGTCGTGACGACGCGGGTTGGATCTTCGGCCGAAGTGGCGACGAGCGGCGTGGTCTCGACGGGGTCGCACGGGGTCGGCATGTCGATGCGGTGAATCGTGGGTGCACCCGCGTCCGCGATGTAGGCACGGAAGCCGCCGCTTGGCCGCGCAGCTATCGCGATGTCCGACGGTTTCGACACGAAGGTCGACACGGAGAGCTCGCTCGGCGGGCGTTCGACGCACGAGACTCGGTCCGCGAGGGGTAGCTCCTGCTCGGGGCTGAGCGCGACATCGAGCGGTAGGAATCGTTCGACGCGGCACGGCTCAAAAGCCCCGTTTTCCTGGTCGAGGATGGCCTGCGCGTCGATGACGGCGACGCCGCCTTTCTTCGGCAGCGTCACGAGCAATTTGTAGCGCCCCGGGCTGCCGGCTGCGGCAGCGTCCGTCGCGAGGTCTCCATGGCAATGCGCGAGGCCGGCGGGGCCGCAGCTCGCGTCGGCGTCGGGGGCACCGTAGGCGGCATCGCAACTCGGGCGCGTGGCTCCGTCGGGACCAGGCGCGTCGACGACGAGCTCGATGCGGCCGGGCGTCTCGGGCAACGAACACGCGGGCCAGTCGCTCACGTGCGTCGCGCCGCCGCGGATCCGCTCCGACACGAGCGCGAAAATTCCTTCGTAGCCGACTTCGGCGACGCTGACGAAGCTCGCCATGCCGCCCGGCGTGGAGACGATGTCCGTGGGCATGGCGCCGACGGGCAGAAAGTTTGTGCCCGGAGTTGCGGGGTCGGAGTCGACGAGTGGGCTCGCGGTGACCGTGAGGTCGATGACGGCGATTTCACCGCGGAGCGGCTGCGTCGTCAGCGCGTACAGATGAGGAATCGAGACGTCGGCGGAGCGCGCGCTGCTGCACTGCGAGAGCGGAAGCGCGACCGACGAACCCCCGTCGACGGTGGGAGGCGCGAGGCATACAAACGAGGTGGGCCCCGTCCCTTGCAAGGCCTTCACCGCGCCGGCTGCGGTCGTGGCCGTGCAGCCCGGATTCGCCGCAACCGCGATCGCCAACGCCACCACGGTTCCCAGGGCCGTGATGCTGCGGATGCCCCGACCCGCACCGAAGGTTCGACCCCGCGTCATCGTGACCCCGCCGGTGGCAGGGGCTCGCCAATCGACGCGACGATTTGGCCGTACGTCGCTGGGTGCCGGCGATCGAGGTGGAGGATCCCGAGGTACGAGTCGGTAAAATGCGCCACGTAAGCGAAGCTGTAGGTTTCGCCGTTGTCGGCGCCGCTATCGACTGCGAGTTCTTGGGGCCCGCGGCCCGTGCGAACGATCGCCTCGACCGCGTCGGCGACAGGATCGACGATGGCGATCGCGCGTGAGTCGAAGGACAGCGCAAAGACGCGATCGACGAGGCTGCCATCGACGTCGACGACCTGCCCGACGCGAACGTGAGCCGGGCCGTAGTCGAGCGGCAAGGCGCCGTGCATCTCGACGCTATGAAACACGGCGGTAATGCGGCGCGGTCCGTCATCGGTCGTGTTTTCTCTGACGAGCGCAGTGTGCACGCGGCCCACGAGCAAGCTTGCCGGGTTCCGGTTCGCGACATAAATGCGGAGCGGCACGGTCTCGGCGCAGTCCGCTTGGCACTCGAGTGCGGTCGCCGCGTCGAGGCAGCGAGCCTCGCACGCCTCGCGCTCGCTCGAGACGATGGCGAGCCCGCGAGAGTCGACGTTCGACGCGCTGATCGTCATCGGAAATTGCTGCGCCATGACGAGGAAGGGTCGCGGCGGGATGGAGCCGCTGTCGGGGTGATACTCAACGAGGTCGAGCTGGGCTGCACCGCGGTACGCGAGGACGAACGCGTCACGGTAGTTGACGGCGTAGCCGCTCGCGGTCCCGGCCAACTTCGCACTCTCGACCACCGCCGGCCGTGGGATCGAGGTGAGCTCGGTTGGACCCGCAGCGAGCTTGTTGGTGAAGTAGCTGAGGTACGGCGTCGCGCCCCACGGATTCACGACGACACTGGTCGATGCTTGAGTCTGGTGCGCGCTGACGAGAGCGATCCCGTCACTCGACGAGGCCGTCCCGAGCGGGTCCGAGGGCAATTGAAGGCCACGGAGCGAGCGGGCGGACGAGCGTCCGACGCGGTGCGCATCGTTGCAGAAACCGTCGGCCCCGACGTTGCAGTCGAGGGCGAAGCTCGGGGTCACCGGGGCGAGGCGATCGTCTTCGACGTCGAGGTAAGTCAGCGAGGGATCACCGCGCACGGGCGAGAACAGCCGCGCCCCGCGCCCTTCTGGTGAATGAACGAGGACGAGGCTCGACGCGAATGCCCCGATGAACACGCTGTTGCGGAGGAAAGGAGCGATGGCGAACGAGCTGCAAGGGCCCGGGCTCAAGTAGGGGTCCGTATTGCGCGCAAGCCCGACGGCACTGCAAGCCGCTGCCGCGCCGCCCTTTGCGTCGAGGGCTGCCACGAGCGGCCGGACGGCGTCACGGAGGGCACGAGCGTCGAAGGCTTGAAGGGTCCCGCCTGCGTACCGCAGGTCGAAGTCGGAGTTCGCGACGTAGAGCGTCGTGCGACCCGCCGAGAGTGCGAGCCCGGTCGGAAAGTAAAACTGGTTCGGTTCCGGGGGGCGCCCGTCGATGCCGAAGACACACGACGAGGCCGCCAGCGCGAGCGAGGCCGCCATCAGGGCCGCTCTTTTTCGAGGGGAACGTCGCGTTGGCACGGGCGCGGAAGGTACTGCCGTCGCTTGGGAATGACAACCGCGCCGTGCCACGTTTCGTCTGTGTTGCAACCGGTGCGCGGTTCAGCGCGCGGACCTATTCACGCGGTGGCGAGACGATTCATCGCTCCGAATAGCGCAAGAAAAGGCTCAGGCTCGGGAGCGCCTAGCCGAGCAGGTCGAGGATAACGATGCCTCGGTCGGGATCGTCCTCCTCGCTCTCCACACCGAGCGGTGCAACAGGCAGCGGTGCAACGGGCAGCTCCAGTCGGGGCTGACTGATGTTTTCGCGCCGTTGTCGGTCGCGCTCCTCGCGTTGTCGGATTTGCTCGATGATGAAAGGGGGGAGCATTCTCGTCTCCGAATGCTGATGATCCCAATCTAGCAATGCCGTTGGACGGGTCAAGTGATGGACGCATATCGTTCGACAAGATGGTACGAATACGATGATGACGCGGTGCGTCCTCCGACGATGGCTCGCGGTCGCAGCGAGCGCGCTGACGCTGGCCTTCGCGGGCGCGGCTGGCGCAGCGTTCGAGCTCGCCGACACGAGCTGGGAGGGCTGCAGCGAGTTGCTCGGCATGGCTCGTGAGTTGCTCGGCACCGAGCGCGTCATCCTCACCGCGACCCTCGACTGGCGGGCCCTCACGTCGAATGACGCGGTGCTGCTCGTCCATCCGACGAGCCCGCTCGATCCCGACGAGGCGGCCGCGTTTATGAAGGCTGGCGGTCGGCTCGGTGTGATCGACGACTACGGCAGCGGCGACCGCCTTTTGGAGCATTTTAAGCTCGCGAGGCGCGCCTTGCCGCTGCATCCTTCGCAAGTTCTTCGGGGCAATTCCGCGCTGCCGGTCGCGACGCCAGCGTACGAGCCGGGGGCTGCCCAAGGGCTCGGTGTGCACCCGACGGTGGTCGATGTGTCGCTCGTTGTTCTCAACCACGCGACCGGGTTCGACCACCCGAACTTGACGCCCGTTCTCGAGGTGCGCGGGAGCCGCGACGTGTCCGGGGGCGAGCCTGACGCGGTGGCAGTCGCCGTGGCAGGGCAGGTAGACAAAGGGCGGCTCTTTGCGGTTGGCGACCCTTCCGCCTTCATCAACTTGATGCTCCGCTACCCCGGCAACCGAGCCTTCGCCAAAGGCGTGCTCCGCTACCTCGGCGACGGCGATGCGAATCAACCGCGACGCGGCCGCCTTTATGTCCTCGTCAATGACTTCGACGAAGCCCACTCGTTCGGTGGGGAGACGCCACTTCGCACGGCAATCGAGCGCGCCTTGCGCACGATGGGGGCAGGACTACGCGAGCTCAAGGCGAACGGACTTCCTTGGTGGCTCCACACCGTTGCTGCCGCTTTTTGCGCTCTCGCGGTGTTCGCTTGGGCCGTTCGCGCGCCGATGAAGCTCTACGCGGCCCGTCTTCCGCGTTTCGCCCGTGAAGTGCCGCTCGCCGGGCAGGGCGGTATTGGCGGCAGGTTGGCAGTCCTGGCGGCCCCTGGCACCGCTCCAGAGCTCGCGCTGCTCGAGCTTCGACAGGCGCTGGTCGAGTCGCTCGCGGCGCAGCTCGACAAACCCGATTCGACGCCGCTCGATGCGCTGCTCCAGGGGTTGCGCGCCTCGGGCGCACTCGACGAACCGACCTTCACGCGGGCGAGTCGCATCGCGGAAACGATGCGGGAGGCCGAGACGACGGTCGTCCGCGGGGCACGCTCGAAGGTTCGCCGGGCGCAGCTTCTCGACGCCGCTCGGCTCGTGGAAGAGCTTCTCGGGCGCACGATAACGTAGCACGTGTCACATTGTGACTTGACGTTGTGTCACGCAGTGTTACACTTCTCGGCATGAGTGAGCACGACGCAACCGACCCGCCCGGAGAGCCAGAGCCCCGGGACGAGCAGCGCAAGGAGCGCGTCATCCACACCCGGGTTCCGGCCGTGCTCGAGCAGGAGCTGAAGCGGCTCGCGGGGGCGTTGCGGGTGCCGGTCTCGAACGTGGTGCGGACGATTCTCGAAGACGCCGTCGCGACCCTCGACTCGGTCGGGCAGCTCGCTGAAGGCGAGTTGCGGCAAGCCGCGGAGAAGCTTCGGCAAGGTCGTGGCGCATTGCGCCGGGTCGCCCGTCCGCTCGAGCGCGTTGTCGGCTACCAACCGCTCGTCCTCGCACGCGACGAGTCGTGCGAGCTGTGTGGGCGCGCGCTTCGCCCAGGCGATCACGCGTTTTTGGGCATCCGCGAGGATGCGGCAGGACCGCGGGTGATCCTTGGCAAAGAGTGTCTGCCGTTTTCTGTTTCTGAGGAAAAAAATCAATGACAAATCCAATCGTTTCTTCAATATCCAATCGCTTCGGTGCTGACTTCGAACGCCTTGCTGCCGACGTTCTGGGGGTGGGGCGCATGTGGGCCGCGCACGGCCTCAGCGTCGGGCGCTCCGCACTTGAAGCCAGCGCGAAGACCCTTGAGGTCTCCGCTCGTCTGCTTGGCGAGCTCGGGGTGCGTGTTGCCATTCCGGACGGAGTGGCCGTGCCCACGCCGAGCGCTGCGGCCGAGCCTGTGAAGTCCGCACCAAACGACGTCTCCGCAGTCGAGAACTGATTTCGGCGGGCGCCGGTCACGCCAGGGCCTAGCGTGCTTGCCTGCGCGGGCCACCTCGGGTGATAACGCTCGGCCTATGCGTGGCGCTCGCATTCTTCCGCTCCTGCTGGCCGCGTGCGCGGCTCCTTTCGGTCGCGTCGCGCCCGTAAAGCCAGCTCTCGTCCCAACGGCGGCGCAGCTCGACACGACCCCTAAACCTGCCCGAGTTCAAGAAGCGAGCCCCACCCAAGCGGCGTCGGCAGCGGCCGTAACCTCGGTTCCGCCGCCGGCGCCCGCGCCTCCGATCGTGGCGGCGCCGAAGCTCAACGTGATCCTCATCACCGTCGACGCGCTCCGCGCCGACATGCCCTGGCAGGGCTACCCGCGCGACATCGCGCCAAACCTCACGGCCCTCGCGAACGCGAGCGTCAGCTACTCGCGCGCCTATTCCGTCTCGTCCTACACCGCGATGAGCATCGCCGCCTTGCTCTCGGGACGGTATCCCGCCGAGCTCGAGCGCAGCGGCTACTTCTTCAGCGCCTACCCGGATGAGGTGACCTTCTTCCCCGAGCTCTTGCGGCAAGCGGGAGTTCGCACGGTGGGGGCCCACGCGCACTTTTATTTCGATACGAAATCGGGCTTTCGGCAGGGCTTCGACGATTATCGCATCGTCGCCGGTATCTCGGATGATCGCACGACGGCGCGCGAGATCACGAGCCCGCAACACCTTGCGCTCGCGCTCGACATCCTCGGCAACCCGGTGAACACCGCGGGCCAGTTCTTCTCATGGTTCCACTTCATCGATCCCCACGATCTCTACCTCGCTCACCCGGGCATCGCGTTCGGCGGCAAACCGCGGGACCATTACGACGGTGAAGTCTTTTTCACCGACCAGCACCTCGGCAAGCTTTTCGAGTTCATCCGAAGCCAGCCTTGGGGCGAGCGCACGGCGATCATCGTGACGGCCGATCACGGTGAGGCTTTCGGCGAGCATCGCATGGTGCGTCACGGCTTCGAGCTGTGGGAGCCTCTCACCCGCGTTCCGCTGATCATCCACGTGCCCGGCGTGGCCGCAAAGCGCGTGGACGTGCCCCGCAGCGACATCGACCTCGCGCCTACGATTCTCGAGTTGATGGGCGTGCCCTCGCCCTCGAACTTCCAGGGCAAGAGCCTCGTCGGCGAGCTCACCGCCACCACCGCTCCCGAGCTACGCGATGTGATCCTCGACTTGCCACGGACGAGTGACAGTTACCGCCGCCGTGCGCTCGTTCACGACACCTACAAAATCATCGCGTACGACGACGACTACCGCTTCGAGGTCTACGATCTGGCGAAAGATCCCGGTGAGAAGAGGGATCTGCGCAAGGTGAACCCTGAACTCTACGAGACGATGAAGGCGCGCTACCTCGAGCACATCAAGACGATCCACGAGGTGTGCCCGAAGATGCGGAATCGTTTGAAGGGCAAGCGCCGAGAGAAGCCCTGCTGAGGAGGCTCAGCGGTTATTCACGTTCTGTTCGAGCGCGCGCTCAGCGAAAGCCCGCCGGAGCCCGCACCGCCATCGCCGCAAAAGCCTCGATTGCCAGCGTTTCTCCTCGCACCGTGAGTTCGATGCCCGCTTGAACGGCGTGGGCCTCGAGCTCGGACATCGACCAGCCGAAGAGACCTTTCCACGCGTTGCGAAGGGTCTTTCTGCGCTGCCCGAATGCGCGCTTCACGACCTCTTGGAACGCTCGAGTCTCGGTTGCGCGGGGTGGCACGAGCGGAGTCAGCACGACGACCGCGGAGTCCACGTTGGGCGCGGGAAAAAAACACCCCGAAGGCACCTTGAGCGCCCGCTCGACCGTGAACGCAGCCTGCGCGAACACGCTGGCCGCGCCGTAATCATCGTCATCCGGTTGGGCCGCGAGGCGGTCGGCCACTTCGCGCTGCACCATGAACACGGCACGATCGATGCGCGTGGCGGCGTGAACGGCCTGCTCGATAAGCCGCCCCGTGATTTGATAAGGAAGGTTCCCGGCGATCACGTGAGGGCGCGGCGTCCCGTCCAAGAGCGTGACCCAGTCGAGTTGAGCCGCGTCGGCTTCGAGGACCGTCACGTGAGAGGCGCCGGCGAAAAGCTCGCTCAGGACGGGCACCAGATCGCGGTCGCGTTCGACTGCGATGACGCGGCTTGCGCGATCGGACAGCGGGGCCGTTAGCGCCCCGATGCCTGCGCCAAGTTCGAGCACGGTCCCCCCGGTCGGTGTCGTGGCGAGCTCGGCAATGCGCTCGGAGATCGCCGCATCCTGTAGGAAATTTTGGCCGAAGGACTTCTTCGGCGTGAGGCCGCGTTCACGCAATACCTTCGCACTTGACCAGCGTTCACTCACGCAGTTGCTCCTCGTGGGTCAGGGCGCCGCGCCGAGACCTTGATGCCCATGCTCCGAAGGAGCGCGTCCCCTCGAGCGGCGACGAGGTTCGCCCGCGCTCGTGCCGGCCCGCGAAGGGCCGCGAAGACCTCCGCATTGGCGGCGAACGCGCGTGCATCCGACTCGTCGTGCAGGGCGTCGTGAGAACCATTGGGCTCGCGCTCCGTTTCGCCAAGCCCGGTTGCGAGATCGGGCTGCGACCAACGTACCGCGACCCCCTTTTTCTTCAAGGCAAGCACGGCGGCTCGTAGCGGTGCTGCCCGCTCGGTCGCCGGTGCAGGCGCGACGACGTGCACGATGCTCGGGCGCGTGCTCCGGACTCGCGCGAGACCGAGCAGCGTGGTGACGAGCGTGGCATACGCCGCGTCCTTTTCAGGTTCGAGGCTAGGCGGTCCATACAGGCCGAAGGCGGCGGCGTAGCGACGGAGTACCGCGTCCGACGTGGTCCGTGTGTCGGGTGCCGACCGCGCAAACGGAGCGTCGCGCCCTGCAGCAGCGGCACGTTCCGCCAGCTTGTCGTAACGACCGCGCCGCAAATCGCGCAGCCCCCGCGCGTCGACGGGTCGAAGGTGCTCGGCGACTTGCACGGCCACGTCGGCTTCGTCCCACCCGGAGCGGTCGGCGGCCAGCACACCCGTGTGTTCGAGGAGCGCGCGGGTGATCGCTGCACCTTGGGCCCGGCCGCCATCGCTCGGGACGCGCGCGAGCTCGCGTGCGGCGACGATAACGAGCCCGACGTGATCGCCTTGCGTCAGGTGGGCCTCCGCGAGCGCGGCTACGGTGTCGATCGCGTGGTCGAGCGGCGCATCTCCCAGCGCCCCAGCCCAAAGTTCGAGGGAGGCGTCGAGTACGAGCGCCACCACGTCGCGCTCCTCACGTTCAAGCTCGCGCGCCATCAACTTTCCTCGGCGAGCGCTCGCTTTCCACGCGATTCGTCGGAACGAGTCGCCAGGGACGATGTCGCGGAGCTCGCGCAGTTCGCTGCCGTCGCCACGTCGGGTGCCGCTGCGGCCCGTCGCCGACACGGTGTGGCTCTTTCCGCCATGCGGGACAGATACCATTCTCGCGCGCGGCCTCGGGACAACCTCGATGCCGAGCGCATTGGCGAACGTCAGCGGGACTTCGAAGAGCGCCGGCGCCCCGCGTACTTCAAGGGCCAGGCCGTGGATCCCGTGAAATCCCGTGCGGAGCGCGCGCACCTTCACCGTGAGCGCCACCGAGCCCGTCGCCTTGACCTCGCCCGCCGGGGGGTCGACAACGCAATCGAGTGCCGGAGACGCGACCACCCGAAGTTTGTCGTAGCGCGCGGCAAGGGTGTCGCGGTTCCGGACCTCGGCGCGAAGCTCGATGGTGCTTCCGCGAGTCATTCGAACGACGCGGCGTGCGTCGGGCCAAAGCATCTCGAAGCCCGCGTTGCGGATCCGCATCACGCTAAACAGGGTCACCGACCGCGTCAGCGCGACGCCCACGAGCACGGCCCCTCCCCACGCGACGACGTTCGGCTCACGCAGCGCAATTCCAACCGAAAGAGCGACCACCCCTGCGAGGGCGAGGTGGGCTGCGGTACGAGTCGGGTAGACGTGCATGTCAGACCGGACGCACGGCCTTGCGGTAGCTGATCCGTCCGAGCGCCGTGCGAACCACGTCCTCGCGAATCGCGTGATCGCCGGTGACGTCGTCACGCAAGATCAGCCGGTGAGCCAGCACCGGGATCGCAAGCTCGCGCAGGTCATCCGGTGTGACGAACGTGCGTCCTCGCATAACTGCCAATGATTTTGCTGCTTGAATGAGGCCGAGCGTCGCTCGTGGTGATGCGCCGAGCAGCACGCGTTGGTCGCTGCGCGTGTGGTCCGTGAGCCCGACGGCGTAATCGTAGAGGTCGTCTTCGACGTGAATTTCCTGCACGACCGCTTGCATGGTGGCCACGGTCTTCTCGTCGAGGACGGCAGCTGCGGCGACGGGCGTGGCTTGGTGCGCGCGCAGCATCGCGATCTCGTGCTCGCGTTTGGGGTAGCCCATCGCGAGGTGAATGAGGAAGCGATCGATTTGCGCTTCAGGCAGCGGGTAGGTGCCTTCGAGGTCGATTGGGTTTTGAGTCGCGACGACGATGAACGGGGCGGGCAGGGCGAAGCCGTCGCCTTCGACCGTCACCTGTTGCTCCTGCATCGCTTCGAGGAGTGCCGCTTGCGTTTTTGGGGGCGCGCGATTGATCTCGTCGGCGAGCACGAGGTTCGCGAAAATTGGGCCACGGCGAAACGAGAACGTGCCATCGCGCGGCGACAAGACGTACGTCCCCGTGATGTCCGCGGGCAACAGGTCGGGCGTGAATTGAATGCGCCGCACGGTGACGCCGAGGGCCTCCGCGAACGCCTTGGCGAGAGTCGTTTTTGCGACGCCAGGCACGCCTTCGAGCAGCACGTGTCCGCGTGCCAGCAGCGCGACCAGCATATGGTCCGTGGGTGAACTCGAGCCGATGTAGACCCGCGCCACTTCGCGACGCACCTCGTCTAGTCGCTCGCGCGCCGTCGCGACCCGATGCTCCAACTCAGCCTGCATTGGCTCGCCAGCCTACACCGAATCGTGCGCTCGCCGGCCCCGGTTTTCGCTGGGAGCTCGTCCCGCGGGGGAGCACGCTGCCCCTTGCCGACCCGACTGCGACGAGGTAGGGCCACGGCGACCTTCGATGACGCAACTCACGGTGATGATGGACGGCCGTTACCTCGGCCCGAATCCGAGCGGCACCGGCCGTTACTGCTCCGAGCTCGTGGCGCGCATTCAGGCGTTCGAGCCTGAGACTCGCTGGCGACTTGTCGTCAAACACGCTGGTGACGAGGGGCGACTCGCGTGCCGCGACGTGCTCCCGTTCGACCATGAGGTCTACGGTCCGTGGACGAGCTTCGTGCTCGGGAACAGGCTTGGGCCAAGGCCCGCGGATGTCTACCACAGCCCGTTTCACGTGCTCCCGCGCGGACTCGAATGTCCGACCGTGCTCACGATGCACGACATGTTTCACTTTCATCAGCCCACGAACACGAGCAAGTCGTTCATCGTCAGCGGGGCGGAGTGGGCGTACTTCCTCGTGGCGATCCCCGAGTCGCTCGCGCGGGTCGACCGCATCGTGTGCGTGAGCCAAGCGACAGCCGATGCACTCGTCGCTCGCTGCCCCGCCACGCGCGCAAAGTTGCGGGTCATCCACCATGGCGTGACCGCGCCGTTCGGCCGCGCGGCGACGTTGAACGAAGGCGACGCCACGCGGCGGCGGCTCGTAGGTGACCGGCCGTACTTTCTTTGCGTGGGCGGGATGTCGCCCAATAAGAATCACGCGCGCACGCTCGAGGCCTACGCCCGCGCCGTCGGAGATCGCAGAGATGCCCCGATGCTCGTTGTGGTCAGTCGTCGCGGCAACGCCAAGCGTCTTGAGATGCGGGCGGCTGAGCTCGGCGTCGCGGACCGGTACCTCGGTATTCAGACGGTCACCGATACCGAACTCGCGATGCTCTACAACGGAGCGACGGGGCTGCTTTTCGTGTCGCGCGCGGAAGGGTTCGGCTTGCCCGCGCTCGAGGCGATGGCGTGTGGCTGCCCGGTCGTGACGTCGAATGTCTCGGCAATGCCCGAGGTCGTCGGGGACGCGGCTCTTCTCGCAAACCCGCTCGATCTCGAGGACGTCGCGCGGCAGATTCGGCGTCTCGCCGTCGAGCCGTCGCTTCGCGTGGAGCTCGGCGAACGAGGCCTCGAGCGCGCCAAACAATTTACCTGGGAAAAATCAGCAAAGGCGCATCTCGAAGTCTACCGCGAGGCTGTGGCCGCTCACTAAAGAGCGCCACTCACGGAAGATCTCCCGACGTCCGATCGGCCCGACGCCCGACGCTAGCTCTTGCCCTGCTGAGTCCAGGTCTGCTCGCGATCGACGGCCAGCCACTGCAGCGTCGCCTTGTTCTTGCCGATCGTGGCTTCGAGCTCCGGAGCCCACGCTTTGGGCAGCGTGAGCTTCAGCTCCTTCTGCTTGCCAACGGCGGTGATGACGGCGGCAGGAGCCTGGAAGCACGCGACACCTTCGCTCGCCAGGGTCGTGACAATCTGACTCGGTATTGTCGGCGCGATGACCGCGCGAATGCGCGTAATTCCCGCGATAATGGAGTCGCACAGCGCGCGAACTTCCTCGAGCTTCGACAACACGACAACGATGCCGTCGTCGCCCGCTTGGGGCTTCGGCGCGCCATTGGGGAGTCCTGGCCACACCTCGAGGGTAGCGGGCAGTTTCCACGGCTGAGCCGGCGCCAGTTCCGTCGCTTTGAACGGCAAAATGCCGGGTCCCTTCTTCTGGCCCTTCTTGCGAACGACCAGCACGTCTTCTGTCGGAAGGGTGCGGGGCACCGTGACGCGCGCCGGTCGCTTGAACGAGCGCGGGTCGCCGACCTGGCCATGCGCAACCGCGTAGGCGAGCGTTTCCGGCGAGGCGACGAGGAACGAGCGACGCCCTTCGACGTGCGGTTCCGGATCCATGTTGCGCATCGAGACCCCGCCGATTGGCGCGGGATAGATTTCGGCCGTGGTGACGCGCCGGTCGGGCTCGATGATGCGCGCGCCGGTCGCGACGAGGTCGACGAGGGCCCCATCTTGGCCGAGCACCTCGAGCATTTGCCGAGACGGCGGGGCGAGCAAAAGATCGAGGCGAGGAGGGATGCGTTTGCTCTTCAAGAGGCTTGCAGCCGCGAGCAAGTCGCGAAGCGTCGCACCGGAGTCACCACCGAGGAGGACCTGACCGACGGGCTTGCCTGCGAGCTCACGCGCCGTGCGCACGCGACCGTCTTCGTCCATGATCAGCGGATCGACCGTGTTCAGGTCGAGTGTGATCACTTCGTCGCACGGGGCTCCCGGGTCGGGGGCGAGTGCGCGATGAGCCTTGCTCCGACGCTGGTCACGGAGGAAGGCCTCGGACTTGTCGTCGCTGATGAAGACCGCCGCCGCCGCACCGACTTGATGCGCCACCCCGCAAAGCACGGCGCGACTACCGACCGACAGAAGGCGAGCACTCGGTCCCGCGAACTCGAGCACGACGGGCGCGTGGTGACGAGCCTCGACTTCTTGCACGAGCGCCCGGAGATCACGACGAATCAGCTCGAGCGAGATGTCCCGAGCGCACACGAACGGACGCGTTTTACCCGCGAGGTGGATCTGAATCGACCGCGGGGGCCGGAGCCACACTTGGCCGGTCGCCATCGCATCGCCAAGCTGGGCGGGCGAAACGACGAGGCAGAGCATACCGAGTCCGCCGACGGGGGCGAGGCGCGCATCGTCGGTCAGGGCGAGCCGAGCCGGCGCCGCAAAGCGCTCGATGTGCACCGGGGCCGGGTAGCCGATGCCAGCCCGTGCCACGAGCACATTGTACTCGGGAAATGCCGACGAAACCGAGTCAGGCGCGCCGTTGGCGGCTGCATTCAGGGTCGCCTGGTCCGATACGGCGAAGGCGTCGTACGCGATCGTCAATTCGGGGAGGGCTTTCTTCATCCCAAGTCGGAGGGCTTCAGAGACCGCACGAGCCGGCGCTCGCGACAGAATCACCTGATCGACCTTAATTCGAATGAGGTCGCCTCGCAGTTGTGGGTCACCCGTACGTCCTGCGAGGACTTTTTGGGGCATCGTGCGAGGCGGGTCACCAGCTCGTGCGCGCATGGCTTCGAGTCGTCCTTTGGGAGCGTGAGCCTGACGGTACGAGGCCCATGAGGGTTGAAGGACTCAGGACCTTAGTCGTTGCCCAATCGACCGGTCAAGGCTCGTCCGCAAAGAAGGCCCCCTTCGGTGGGGAATGGCCCAGCTTCAAGGCGGAAGCAAGGTCTTCTGGTTGCGCTCAAACGGTAACTTCTTGACTCCACCGAATAGAGTCAAAATCGACGCGCGCGGAGCTGCTCGCGGGTCACCGAATCGCGCGCTCGCAGGAGCGACCTCATGGTAGCTTGCGCGGACCATGTTTCAGGCGCTCTTACAGGACGTCGTCGAGTCGACCGAAGGAGCGCTCGCCTCGCTAATCATGGGCCTTGATGGCATCACGGTCGACAGCTACACGAGCGGCGGCGAGGCGCCGGATGTCAAGACGGTTGGCATCGAGCTGACGGTCGTGGTCCGTGCCGTCACTCAAGCGGTGAGCATGCTCGAGGTCGGTCTCACCGAGGAGATTGTCCTGGTGGCGGATCACCTCACGACGCTCATCCGCATCGTGAATGAGAATTATTTCGTGGTCGTCGCGCTCGCTCCGGGGGGCAACCTCGGTCGAGCGCGTTATTTTCTGCGTACGCGTGTTCCAGAACTGGTGAGCGAGCTGTCCTGATGGAAATCGATCTAAAGAAGCTCAAGGCGTTGCTGCGCACCCTGGCCGAGGGTGACGTTGCTGAGTTTGAATGGCGGGACAACGACGCGACGCTTCGGCTCGTGCGCGGTCCCCGTTTCGTCGCCTCGGCCGTCGCCGGTCCTGCGGTGGCGAATCACCCGCAGCCGACGGCGTCCGTCGCGAGTCCGCCCGAGCTCGAGAATAGCGATGCCTACGTGATCGTGACCTCGCCGTTCGTCGGGACTTTTTACCGGTCGCCGTCGCCGGACGCTCCTTCGTTCGTCGAGCCCGGGAGCTCCGTCAACGTCGGGCAAACGCTCTGCATCATCGAAGCGATGAAGCTTATGAATGAGATTGAGGCCGACTGCGCGGGCGTCGTTAAAGACGTGCTCGTCGAGAGCGGCAAGCCGGTCGAGTTCGGACAGCCGCTCTTTCGGTTGCTCCGCAGCTGAGGGCTCGGTCGTACGCTCGCGGAGCCGCCATGTTCAAAAAGATCCTGATCGCCAATCGAGGCGAAATCGCCATGCGGATCATCCGCACCTGTCGTGCACTTGGGATTCGCACAGTCGCGATCCATTCGACGGCGGATGAAGGGGCCCTTCACGTGCGCTTCGCCGACGAGGCGGTGTGTGTCGGACCACCCGAAGCGACGCTCAGCTACCTCAACATTCCGGCCATCATCGCAGCCGCCGAGATCACCGGTGCGGACGCAATTCATCCTGGTTACGGCTTTTTGTCGGAGAACGCGACGTTCGCGGAGATCTGCGCGCAATGCCACCTGCAGTTCATCGGGCCGACACCGGCGGCGATGCGGGCGTGGGGAGACAAGGTCGCGGCTCGCCAACAAGCGGTAGCGTTCGGTCTGCCGCTCTTGCCAGGTTCGTCCGTGCTCGCGAATCCTCTGCACGCGATAGCGGAGGCCAAGCGCGTGGGTTTTCCCGTGATCTTGAAAGCCGCCGGCGGCGGCGGCGGCCGCGGCATGCGGGTCGTTCGCGAAGAAAAGGACGTCGAGCATGCGTTTTTGACGGCCACTCAAGAAGCCGCAAAATCATTCGGCAACCCCAACGTCTATCTCGAGCGCTTCGTCGAGCGGCCGCGCCACATCGAGTTTCAAGTCATCGGGGACAAGCATGGCGGCGCGTGGACGCTAGGTGAGCGCGAGTGCACGTTGCAGCGACGCCACCAGAAGGTGATGGAAGAGGCTCCGAGCGTCTCGATGTCCGAAGAACTGCGGGCCGACATGGGCGAACGCATTCGCATCGCGATTCGGGAAACCGGCTACCACACCGTCGGCACGCTCGAGTTCCTGATGGATGAAAAGGGCGAGCTTTACTTCATGGAGATGAACACCCGCATCCAGGTCGAGCATCCCGTTACGGAGGCCGTCACGGGCGTGGACCTCGTCGAGCTGCAGCTTGCCGCGGCGGCGGGCGAGCAAGTGAAGCTTCCCGATACGCGACCGTGGCGCTTTCGGGGTCATGCGATCGAGTGCCGAATCAACGCCGAGGACCCGAAAACGTTCGCGCCGTGGCCAGGGTTGATCACCGAGTACCACGCCCCCGGCGGTGGAGGGATCCGCGTCGACTCGGGAGTGTTCGGTGGCTGGCGCGTGCCGAGTTGCTACGATTCGCTGATAGCGAAGGTCATCAGCTTTGGCGCAACCCGCCAGGAGGCGATAGCGAAGATGCGCGTCGCGCTCGACGAATTCATCATCGGGGGCATTCGGACGAACATCC
Organism: Polyangiaceae bacterium; assembly: GCA_947475525.1. Classification (GTDB taxonomy): domain Bacteria; phylum Myxococcota_A; class Polyangia; order Polyangiales; family Polyangiaceae; genus SYFR01. Next base: position 22,916 of record CANJMI010000024.1, read on the forward strand.
CCCTTCACCAAGCGCTTCTCAAACACCCGGATGTCCTCGCAGGCACGATGAGCACCCGCACCATCGAAGAGATGGTTCGCCAAAGCCCGTGAGTCACGAGCCCGAGGGAACCGCCGTTCTGCATCCGCTCGCCGCGAAGGTGATCGCCGGAGACCCGCGTGCGCTCGCTCGGGTGTGCCGCTTGGTCGACGATGGCGTTGGCGAATTCCGCGCGATCTTGAAGCAGCTTTTTCCCTATACGGGGCGTGCGTGGACGGTGGGCATCACGGGCACTCCGGGCGCGGGAAAGAGCACGCTGACGGACAAACTTATCGCGGGGCTCCGCGCGCAGGGAAAGAGCGTGGTCGTCATAGCGATTGACCCGACCAGCCCGTTTTCGGGTGGCGCGATCCTCGGCGATCGCATCCGAATGCAGCAGCACTTCGAGGATCCTGGTGTCTTCATCCGGTCGCTTGCGACGCGTGGTGCACTCGGTGGCCTCTCGCGCTCCGCGGCCGACATCGTCCGCGTTGCCGATGCCTGGGGCGCGGACGTCGTGCTCGTCGAGACGGTGGGCGTAGGTCAGGACGAACTCGAAGTGACGCGAACGGTCGACACGACCTTGGTGGTGATGGCGCCGGGAATGGGCGACGACATCCAGGCGATCAAGGCCGGCATTCTCGAGTGCGCCGACGTGTTTGCCGTCAACAAAGCGGACCGCGACGGCGCGGACATCGCGGTGCGCGATCTCGAGTTGATGATCGCGCTCGGCCACACGACGCGCCGGCGTGACACACCGGGCAAGCTCGCGAGTATGCAGCGCGGTCATCATGGCGCGGAGGCGGCATGCGGCGCGGCACATGGGGCGTGTGGAGCCGTGTCTCCAAAGACCGCCGCCAGCGGCTCCGAAGATTCGCGAGGCCTGGCGCCTACGGGCCAGGACGACCGTGGCCATTGGGACGCTCCAATCGTGCGCTGCGTCGCCCTGCGAGGCGAAGGCGTGGCCGAGTTGCTCGGGCATCTCGCTGCCCACAAGGCGTGGCTCGAGGGCAGCGAGGCGGGGCGTGAACGTAAGCTTGTGCGGCTGCGCGAGGCGATGCGCAATCAACTTCGGCAGACGCTCTTCGAGCACGCGGAGCACGTCATGGGCGAGGCCATCGACACGGCGGTGATGGCCGTGTCGCGCCGCGAGCAGGACCCTTACACTGCGGCAGAGCAGCTCCTCGCGATGTTCACCCGAGGCTGAACTCGCGCGACGGTCCCCCGCGCCTCTTAGGCTAACTGATGAACGCGCGCGTCTTGGACTCGTGCTCGTCGAGCAGCTTTTCGATGCTCGAGATCGAGTTCTCCACGGAGTCGCGCACCATCTGAACGAGAGCCGTCGCCGAAGGGGCCTTCAGCGCGTCGTAATAACGCTGCCGTTCGCTGTGGTGCATGATTGCCGGTGGGAAACCGCCGCGCATCAGAATCAAATTCATCAGCAAGCGCGAGACCTTACCGCTGTCCTTCGGGAACGGATAAATCCGCGCGAGGTCGTAGTGGGCTTTCGCGGCGAGCTTGAGCGGCCCGACGGACTTCGCGGTTTCGGGTGCGGCGAGCCAATCCGTCAACGTACGGAGCCTCAACGCGATCTTGTCGGGCGCTGCGTACTCGTGGAAGTAGAGCCGATGCTGCGGAATGTCACGGCGGTACTTGGCCGTCTTGATGTCACCTTCGTCGGGGTGGAGCATCACGTAGAGCGTGCGCACGAGGTCGAGGGTGATCGGCGTCCGCTGCTCCACGACCATCTGTCGCACGAACCCGATCGCTTCCTGGTTGCGCTTGATCGCCTGAAAAATCGGGACGACGCTCGAGTCGAGGTGGCTGACATCCACGCTGTGGAACGCGCTGCGCAGCTCGTCGAAAGTGTAGATCACGCCTTCGAGGCCGGTGTCGTGAAACACCCATGACATGTCGAAACTATCGTTGTAGGTCTTGATAAATTCAGTCGATTGACGACGCAAACGCGTTTCAATCGAGGCCGCGCGCTCTTCGAGCGAAGGCAGTTTCGGCAGCTCCTTGACGGGCAGAGGAATGCTTACCGCCGGCGGCGTGGCGGCGCGTGGCAGAGCTTCGGTGCGGGGCCCACGTCGCGCCGCCCGTCCGCCGTCCTCGTCGTCGTCATCATCCGAATCGGCTTCGTCTTCGTCTTCGTCACGATCTGCTGCCGAAGTCGGACCGTCCTCGTCGAAGGCTTCGGACTCGCGGTCCTCGTCGTCTTCGTCTCCAGCGTCGCGCGGCCGACGACGAACTTCGCTCCCGCTCTCGGGCACCTCGTCGTCAGCGCTACCGCGTTTTGGTTTTGCGGACGTCTTCGTCGGCTTGGTGAGTGTCGGCTTGGTCAGTGGCGCCGGGGCGACCTTTCCGCCTTTGGCGGGTGCGGCCGCAGGATTGGCCTTGGACTCGGTGCCCTTCTTGACGGCCGACGTCGTGGGTTTCGGTAGGCTCCGCGTTTGAGGAGCCACGGCCGTGAGGGTCACCTTCGGCTTGGCTGCGGGGACCGATTTTTTCGGCTTCGCTGCGGGAACGGATTTTTTCGGCTTCGCTGCGGGCACGGATTTCTTCGGCTTCGCTGCGGGCACGGATTTTTTCGGCTTCGCTGCGGGCACGGATTTCTTCGGCTTCGCTGCGGGCACGGACTTCTTCGGCTTCGCTGCGGGCACGGACTTCTTCGGCTTCGCTGCGGGCACGGCCTTCTTAGGCTTCGCTGCGGGCACGGACTTCTTCGGCTTCGCTGCGGGCACGGCCTTCTTAGGCTTCGCTGCGGGGACCGGCTTCTTCGGCTTCGCTGCGGGCACGGCCTTCTTAGGCTTCGCTGCGGGCACGGCCTTCTTAGGCTTCGCTGCGGGGACCGGCTTCTTAGGCTTCGCTGCGGGCACGGCCTTGTTCGGCTTCTTCGGCTTCGCTGCGGGCTTGTTTGCCTTCGCGGCCGCCTTCGCGCGCGTGCCCTCTGCGCTCTTGCCCAACGGCTTTTTGGCCGACGGTGCGGGGCGCGCCTTGCTTTTGGCGGTCTTGACTTTGCTCACGGCGTTGCCCGATCCCAACGAACGCCAGCGCTCGATGACGCTGGGGGGTAGAATTGGCCGGACGTTAGCAGGCCACGATCGACTCAGTCAACCGCTCGTCGCGTGGTCGCCTTGCCTTGGATGCGCTAGGCGACAGCCGCTGGAGTTTTTCCAGACGCCCACTCACGAATCAATCGCAATCCCAAGCCGCTGGCGAAGGCCGAAATACTTGGGATCCACGGAAAATAGAGTGAGTTCCTTGATTCTGTCGCGGTGTGGAATCGCCGCGCTCGCCTCATCGGACCCCTTGATCATCTCGCACGCGAACTCCAGGTCGTGGCAAACCACGAAGCCGGCACGGTCGGCTGACAAGTCGATCCCGGCGACCCATCGCTTGAGATCGATAGAGCCCCCTTGCAAGAGTTTGGTGACCAGGCTCGTGAGCTGTTCGCGCGCCGGTCCGTCGATCGCCGGGCGGATCGCCTGGCCGTTCTCTTTCACCGTGCTCTCGAGCTCTGCTGCGACCGGGAAGGCGTCGTGTACCAAGCGAATAGCCCCAAATAGCCACGCGCGGAGCCCCGTTCCCGTTGGGACGAGGTGCCGGACGTAGAGGCCGGGACGGTAGTAGGTCATGTGGCGAGCGGCGATGAACGCGCCGGCCTGAGTCGGCAATCCGGTCGCCAGCGCGGCGTGGCCGAGCATGATCGACGGTGGCGTTGAATGCAGGAAGCCGATGCAGCCAGGAGCCTGCGGGTTATGGAGGGTTGGCGGAGGCGTCATGCCGAGCACGCCGGCCGCGTAGAAGAGGGTCTGCGGGATCGGGTACGCGAACGACTGGAGGTCCACGGCGTCGCCCGGGTGGAGGCCGAGTTGTTCGAGTGACTTGGCATTCCGAGCGATGATCGCCGGCTCGATGAGCTGGAAGATCTGCGTGAGGATGGGATCGACGAGCTCGTGGGTCAGCACGGTTGCCCAGTCCTCCGCCGACACGGCCGTCTTCGCTTCGGCCGACGTTTCCGCACGCATCCGTCCGTAGAAACGGTCTTCGTCGGGTTCGGCCGACTTCATCACGTGGAGTGCCTGGCAGGTGCACCACGCCGGGTCGGGCTCCTTCTTGTGGGTGTAGAGCTTGCGGAGTGCGCGATAATTTGCAGGATTGAATGGGTCGCGCCGCAGCAGTTCGTGTTGGGATACCAGCGCCTTGTCGGCAAACTGGTCGAGGTCGCTCGCGTAGATCTCCGCGAGGGCAGCCGAGCGCGCGAGGTCCTCCGGGGCAAGGTCGCGGGCCTTTTCGAGTTGGGCCACAGCGGCATCGACGCGCTCGAGCTTTTCCTTAAAAACATGGGCAAGCCGGTCGTGGAGTTCGATTCGGCGGGCCGGCTCGGACGCCTTCTCGGCGCGCTCGAGCTGTCCTTGGAGCAACTCGGCGACGTCCTCCCAGTCTCCTTTGCCCTCACGAGCTTCGATCGAATCGGCCACGGCCTTTTCGCTCTCCGGATCGAGTTCGAGAACGCGCGCAAGCAGGCTGAGTGACTGGTCGTAGTCGTTGATTTGACGGAGGGCGATTCCGGCGGCCGTGTGGATGTACTTGGCCTTCTGCTTGGGCTCGTCGATGCTTTCGGCGAGCTTGACGACGACGTCGAGCAGCTTTGCCCAGTCTTTCTCCTCGGAGTAGAGGCGCATCAAACGCGTGAGCACGCGCCGGTCGTCGGGTCGTTCTTCGAGCGCGGCCACGAGGCTCTTTGCAGCCCGAGTCGAGTCCTTGATGTGGGTCGCAAGAACCTCGCCCATCTCGATCAGCAGCGTCGCGCGGTTTTCTCCTTCGGCGACGTCGAGCTGGCGCTGTTTTACGCGCAAGACGTCTTCCCATGAGTTTGCCGCCTCGTGGGCTCTCACGAGTTCTTCGAGCGGTGTCGTCGATAGCGGCAAGAGCTCGGAAGCTTCGACGAGTAGGGCGATAGCCTCGCTCGGACGGTCGAGGAGACGCAGCGCCTTGCCTCGCTGCAACACGGCCTGCCCGCGTTCTTCGCCTTCGAGTGTCGCTCCGAAACGTTCGAATAGTTTGTCGAAGGTTTCCGCTGCACCGCGGGCGTCGCCCGAATCGAGCTGCACCCGAGCCGCGCGCGAAAGGGCCCCGTGGTCGTCGGGGGCGAGCTCGAGCAGCGCGTGCACGGTGCTCATCGCCCGTTCGGTCGAGCCGGTTCGAGCGAGCGCGTCGATGAACTGAACGAGGAGTCGCTTCGCATCAGGCTTCGCCAGGGCATCGAGCCGCGTCGAGAGCACGGCGTAATGCGACGCAGCCTCGTGGAACTGGTCGCGGTCGAAGGCGATGTCTCCGAGTAGGAGGAGTGCGCCCGCATGCCCTGGGTCGGCGTCGAGCGCCTTCATGGCGACGTCGCGCGCGCCGTCTGCGTCATTGAGCTTGTCGCGCTTCAGCATCGCGAGCTCGTGGTAGAGGCGAGCCTTCGCGAGCTTGCCGTCTTTGCGCTCGATCTCGGCTTCGATCAGCTCGGCCGCGCTCGTCGCGTCGCCGCGTGCGAGGTACGTCCTGCGGAGCGCCTCGGATGCGACCGGGTTTTCGGGCTGAGCTTCGAGCGCGAACTTGTAGCGTTGAATCGCTCCGTCGCGGTCTCCGTGCTGCTCGAGGATATTGCCGGCACGATTCCATTGTTCGGCCCGCGCGTCCGGGGACTCGGCCTTTTCGGCGAGCGACTCGACCGCGGTGAGGGCCGCCATGGCGTCTCCCATTGCGGCTCGGACATGCGCAAGCGCGTCGAGAGCCGCGGCGTTCTGAGGCTCGATCTGTAAGATCGCCTCGTAGGCGTGCCGGGCCCGCTCGGGCGAGCCAATTTGTTGCAAGAGGATGCCACCTTGCGCGAGCAGGAGTTGCACGCGGCGTGTCGGCTCGGCGGCCACTTTGAGCGCGCGGTCGTAGAGCACACTCACATCGTCCCAGCGGTCGAGTGCGCGGTAGTGGCGCATCAGTGCCGTCAATGCAGCTTCGCGGCTCGCGTCGAGCGCAAGCACCTTCTCAAGGGTGTCCGCGGCCTTGGCGTGGTCGAGGAACTCTTCGTCGTGAATGCCCGCAATTCGCTCGAGAAGCGCGATTTTTTGGCGCGGCGTTGCGCTCATCGTCACCTGTTGCTCGAGGTTTACGAGCAGCTCCGAATAGCGGCCGGTGCGGCTGTAGACGCGGTCGAGACCGCGAATAGCAGCGAGGCAACCGGGGTCGAGCTCGAGGGCCAACGTGAAGCGCCGTTGTGCTTCCGAAAAGTCGGTGAGATTGTCTTCGTAGATTTCACCGATCCGCGCGAGCGTCTCGGCGCGTGCGGTTCCCGTAAAGGCCTCGGCCTGCCGCTCGAGGAGCTTGACGTAGCCGGCCCAGTCTCCGTTGCGCTGGTAGAGCCGCGCGAGGGCGTCGACGGTTTGATGGTGCCCAGGATCTTCCGCGAGATTCACCTCGTAGAGGGCGCGTGCGCGGCCGACGTCGTTCAGGCGGGTCTCAAGGGTTTCGGCGGCTTCTGACCGAAGGTCACGAGCCCGCTGCGGAGTCACGGCGCGATCCGCGCGGGTGACCAGCACGGCGATGAGCTCGTTCCACTGTTGTGCTTTTCGGTAGACGTCCGTCATGCCCTGAAGCGCGCCTTCGTGGGCAGGCTCGGCGGTCAAGACGGTGTCGAAGCATGGCAGCCCAAGGTCCGGGCGGTTGATCTTCTCGATGTACCAACGGCCGAGTCGCATGAAGAGCGCGATTCGCGTCTCTTGTGGCAATCGTGGATGTGCGGAGACTTCGTGGAGTTCACGCATCGCCTCGGCCCAGAGGCCCATGTCCAGACCGGCGGTGCGCTCGAGATCGTCTGCGTAGACGTCGTTTTGAACGTCCTGCGCCAACGCTTGCGCGAAGGCGAACGCCGCCTGCTCCTTGTCGTCGAGCGGCCCCGCATAGAGCTGCCCGATCTTGTTCAAGGCACGCGCACGTTCGCTGTGGCTCGGGTTGTTCTGGCTCACTTCGAGAAGCTTTTCGACGAGCTCGTCGAGCTTGTCTTGCGCTTTGAGCGCCGCCTCGTAGCCAGTCTGTGCGACGTCGTCGTTGGGGTCGATCGCGAGGATCGCTTTGAACGCGTCTTCCGCGGCTTGATGGTTCTTGAGCTTGCTGTCGAACAGGCGCGCGGCCCGGAAAAAGAGCCCCTTCTTTGCCTGGCTGGCTCGGTCGCGAGCGGCGTCGCCTTTCGCTTCGCGGACAGCTGCGCTCTCTTCGCCTTCCGCCGCGAGGCGGGCTGCGTCCTCGACATCGAGCATTTCGGCCGCAATCAAAAAGGCCTCCGCGACCTTCTGTGGATCCGCGCGGCGCTCCAACGTGAGCTCGAGCGAGATCGCCGACTCGGCATCGTTCGGATCTGCCACGAGCGCGTCGACAGCTGCCGTCAGCTCCTCTTCTCCGATGGTGCTGCCCCCTTGGTCGAGTGGACCGAGGACTTCCAAAATCGCGTCCAGGCTGGGTCGAACGGCCGGGTTTTTGTCCAGCAACCGCGCGCAAAGATCGCTCAAGGGTTGAGCGACCCAGCCCTTCGGGGCAAGCTCGATGGCACGCGACGGCTCGCGGGATGCGCTGTTTAGCGCGAGGTCGGCCGCGGACGTGCCTTCGATCGGCGGCTTGCCGGTCAAGAGCTCGAAGAGCACCGCGCCAAGGCCATAGAGGTCGCTCTTCGTGGTGCTGCCCTGGCCCTTGAACTGTTCGGGCGCGAGGCTCTTGACGCGATTGGCACTCGCGGAGTCGATGTCGGAGTGAATCCAGGCCGACCACAGGAGGTCGCCGCCACCGTCGATAAGCTCCACGCGCGTCGAGCCGTCTTCGGTCTTGCCGACGAGGATGTTCTCGAGCTTCACCGCACCGTGCGGCAGCTTTCGAGCATGAAGTGCGCGCAACGCGGCCACGACCGCGTGCAAAATCGGGCGCGCCTCGTTGATGTGAAGTGCTCCGCTGCGGCCGATGCGCTGCGCGAGTGGGCGCCCGTCGAAAGCGTCGTAAGCGACATAAGGTTTTCCGTCGACGATCCCGGCCGTGATGTTGGCAGGCAGGTTCGTGGCACCGAGCGATGCCGCGAGGCGGTTTCGCGTCAGGAACCGGTGCACCGAGCTCATGTCGTGGACGGCTGCGGCGTGGAGCACCTTCAAGGTGACGCTCACGTCGCCGCGCTGGGCGGCATAGACGGTCCCGTTGGCACCGGCTCCGATTTTGCGGGTGATTCTGAGGTCACCAAACGTGTCGCCGACTCTCAAACCGACGGGCGCACGAAGCACCTCGTCGATGATCTTGGAGAGCTGGGAGGACGCGTCGCTCTTGGTGCCGAGGACGGCTTCGATCAGCGCGGCGACGGCGTCCCGTTGCTGGCAATGGTCGGTTAGCGCGCGCGCAAACGAGGCGGTCGATGCGGTTCCGCCGACCTCGCGAGGCTCGAAGCCGAGCACTCGGCTCGACAGGTCCATCATTTCCGCGAGCGAGTAAAGTCGCTCGAGCTCTCCCCGAATCAGTTCGATCGACATCTCGATTTGGCTCTCGTTGCCGCCTGCGCGGTGAGGGATCTATAGCCAAAGCGTCGGGCGCGGGACAGTGCGAAAGATGCCGCACGGCGTCGCCAGGGTGGGCGAGGGTGCTCGCGTCAGTCCGGAAACTGAAAGACGACTTCGCTCTGCCGAATCATTCCAAGGTCGTCACGTGCGAGCCGCTCGACCGAAGCCGGGTCGTCCCGAAGGGTCTTGGCTCGCGCCCGTAGCGTATCGATTTCGCGGCGCAATTCGACATTTTCGCGGTCGACGGAGCTGAGCTCCTTCTGCACCGTGGAGAGGCGCGGCAGCCCTTCTCTCGAGAGGACCATCACCGGCACGCTGCCGATGGCAAGCGCCAGCAGGCCGATCGGGAGGCCTCGCTCGATGAGGAGCGTCCTTCGGGACGGGCCGGGCGGCTGCGGCTGTGGGCGCATGCTCGCCTCCGCATCGCACGCCTCGCCGTTGCGTACCAACTTTTCGGCTAGGGCCCCACGGTCGTTGCCGTGCGCGGCGGTCGAAGGTAATTCCTAAGCAAATGGCGACCGGAAAAGACGTATTTCGTGGGCGACTTCTCGAAGCAAGCCGAGGTGCGAGGCGCCGCAGCGGCATTCTGTCGGGCGGCCCGAGCGAGGCCCAACATGACGCCGCCGATCTCTACGACGAGGAGTCGCTCGCGGCGCTTGGGTTCGAGCCTGGCCGCGATCTCGGTTATCCGGGAATGCCGCCTTTTACGCGGGGCGTGCAGGCGAACATGTTTCGCGGCCGATTGTGGACGATGCGGCAGTACGCGGGATTCGGGACCGCAGAAGAATCGAACCGCCGCTACCGTTACCTGCTCGAGCAAGGGCAGACGGGATTGTCGGTCGCCTTCGACTTGCCCACCCAGATGGGCTTCGACAGCGACCACCCGCGGGCTGCGGGTGAGGTCGGTCGCGTCGGGGTCGCCATCGATTCGCTTGCCGACATGCGGGCGTTGCTGGCGGATCTGCCGCTCGAGCGCGTGTCGACCTCGATGACGATCAACGCGACCGCCCCGATGTTGCTCGCGCTTTACGTCGCGGTAGCGGAAGAGCGTGGCGTGGCCCGCAGCGCCCTGCGCGGCACGATCCAGAACGATATCTTGAAGGAGTACATCGCGCGTGGCACCTACATCTTCCCGCCGCGCCCTTCGCTGCGCTTGATCCGCGACGTCTTCGCCTTCGCCGAGCGCGAGCTGCCCTCGTGGAACACGATTTCAATCAGCGGCTACCACATGCGTGAGGCCGGCAGCACGGCTGTTCAAGAAGTGGCCTTCACGTTGGCGGACGGCATCGCCTACGTCGAGACCGCGATCGCCGCTGGGCTCGACGTCGACAGCTTCGGCAAGCAGCTCTCCTTTTTCTTCAACGGACACAACAACTTCATCGAGGAGGTTGCGAAATTTCGAGCCGCGCGGCGCCTGTGGGCGCGCATCATGACGGAACGGTTCGGCGCGACAAACGAGCGCGCGATCGCGTTGCGTTTCCATTGTCAGACAGCGGGGGTGACGCTCCAGGCCCAGCAGCCCCTCGTCAACGTCGTTCGGGTCGGGCTTCAAGCTGCCGCGGCCGTGCTCGGAGGCTGTCAGTCGCTCCATACCAACAGCTACGACGAGGCTCTCGGGCTGCCGACCGAAGCGGCCGCTACGCTCGCGCTCCGGACCCAACAGGTGATTGGTTACGAGTCGGGCCTGGCCGATTTCGTGGACGCCCTCGGAGGCAGCTACGCGGTCGAGTCGCTCACCACCACGATCGAGAAAGGCGCGACCGAGTACATCGCGCGCATCGACAAGCTTGGTGGAATGGTCGCGGCGATCGAGCAGGGCTACGTCCAGCGCGAGATCCAAAACGCAGCCTACCAGTATCAACTCGACGTCGAGGACAAGCGGCGCATCGTCGTCGGCCAGAACGAGTTCATGTCGGAAACGCCACCGATGCCCGTCCTCAAGATCGATCCCGACCTCGAGCGCTCGCAGGTGGAGCGGGTTCGAGCGTGGCGCGCCGGCCGCAATGCCGATGCGCAGAAGCAGGCGCTTCTCGCGGTCGAACAGGCGGCACAGGGCGACGTCAACATGCTTCCGCTCCTCATCGACGCCGTTAAGGTTGGCGCAACCGTCGGCGAGTTGAGCGATGTCCTACGTGGCGTGTGGGGACAGCACCGCGAGACGCTAACCCTCTGAAGTTGTCGCTCGAGGACCGGACCATCCCTTAGGGCTTCTTTTGCCGCCCCTGCAATCGTGTAGGGGGGGAGGGTTCCAGTTTGACAATTGGCCCCCCTTGCGTATCCTTGCCGCCCCCGCGACCAGAGGAATTCCTTTGGTCGCAGGCTGCGCCCTGAGGTGCAGCCATGTTTGCCAACTCACACGCTCTCCAGCACGTACCGGCGGCCCGGTGCTGCGCCATGCGCGGCGACCCGTCGGGGAGAGCGGAGGAACAACCGGAAGGAAGTGCATTATGACCGAGAACCTTGTCACTGAGACGCCTGCGACCGAAAACCTTGCCCCTGAGGCACTCGCGCCCGAGGCTTTCGCGCCCGAGACCGCAGCAACGGAGCGGTTTGAATACGCTGCCGGCGACAACACCATCGACCTTCGCCAGCTGATCGAAGCCGGCGTCCACTTCGGGCATCAGACCCGTCGCTGGAACCCCAAAATGCGCCGCTACATCTACGGCACGCGCGCGGGCATCCACATCATCGATCTCGACCAGACGGTCACCCTGTTCAAGCGCGCCTACGACTTCATCGTCCAGGCCGTCGCTCGTGGTGGTCACGTTCTCTTCGTCGGTACGAAGCGCCAGGCGCAGGAAATCATCATCGACGAGGCACGTCGCTCGGAGATGTACTTCCTGACGAACCGCTGGCTTGGCGGTACGCTGACGAACTTCCGTACGATCAAAGGTGGCCTCGAGCGCCTCCGCACCCTCGAGCGTATGCGCGACGAAGGCACCTACGAGCAGCTGCCCAAGAAAGAGGTCGTCCGTCTTGAGCGCGAGCGTGAGCGGCTTGAGAAGTTCCTCGGCGGCCTGAAGGGCATGGGCGCGCTCCCCGCAGCGCTGTTCGTCGTCGACCCGAGCATGGAGCTCATCGCGGTCTCCGAGGCACGCAAGCTTGGCATTCCGGTCGTCGCGATCACGGACACGAATTGCAATCCCGAGTTCATCGACTACGTGATCCCCGGCAACGACGATGCCATTCGCTCGATCTCGATGATCACGAAGCGCATCGCGGACGCGTGCATCGAGGGTCGCCTTCGTCGCAAGCACGATGATTCGGGCCACGGTGGTGGTGCTCAGGGGGGCGGCGATCGCGGTCGTCAGGCCGAGGTTTCGGTGTCGCGCTTCCGTGCTGATCGCGGCGGCGCTCGCTGAAACGAGCAGGACCCAAGGCACAGACCGTCCGACTCCAGGAAACGAACAATGGCTATCAGCATCGAATTGATCAAAGAGCTTCGCGAGCGCACCCAGGCCGGTATGGCCGACTGCAAGTCTGCGCTCTCGGAAGCCGACGGCGACATGGATAAGGCTCTCGAAGTCATCCTAAAAAAAGGCCAAGCGAAGAGCGCCAAGCGCGCAGGTAACATCGCCGCCGAGGGCGAGGTGACCGCAGAGGTGTTCGGTAACGGTCGCGAGGCCGTGATTGTCGAAGTCAACATCGAGACCGACTTCTCTGCGCGCAACATAAAGTTCAAAGAACTCGCGCAACGTGTTCTCGCGGCGGCGAAGGCTGCCCCGGCAGGCGCGGCTCTCGAGACGCTGTCGTTCGAGGGTAAAAATCTCGTCGATGACGCCAATGAGCTCACCGCCATCGTCGGTGAGAAGATCACGTTGCGTCGCTCGAAGAAACTCGCCCTCGCGGACGGGAAGCACGGCTTTTGCTCGAGCTACATCCACATGGGTGGCAAGATCGGCGTCGTTCTCGCGCTCGAGACTTCGTCTCCTGCGGTGGCCGAGAATGCGGCCGTGCGGACGTTCGCCGAGGAAACGGCGATGCAGGTCGCGGCGATGGAGCCTCTCGCGCTTACGAGCGCAGAGCTCGATCCGGCGATGATCGAAAAGCAGCGTGCCCTCTTTTTGGCCCAGCTCAGCGAAGAAGCGAAGCCGAAGCCGGAGGCGATGTGGCCGAAGATCATCGACGGCAAGGTCGCCAAGTGGTTCCAGGAGGTCACTCTCGTGGACCAAGAGTCAGCGCAGCACAAGAAGGCGATAAAGGAGCTCATGGCTGAGGCTGGTAAGGCCGCGGGCGGTGACGTGACCATCGTTGGCTTCGCGCGCTTTGCTCTCGGTGAAGGCCTCGAGAAGAAGGTCGAAGACCTGCGCGCAGGCGTAGCCGAGCTTCTCCAGTAAACGAAGCGGGGAGCTGCTCCTCGCAACACGTGATGCAAGCCTCGGCGGTCATTCGTCGGGGCTTGCGTCGTTTGTAGCCGCGAGGCCGTCAGCGCTTGAGCGTGACTTTCCCGTTCCAGCTGCCTGGCGATGGAAACCGCAGCTCCATCAGCGCACCGGCCGCGCAGTCGAGGTGCGGCAGCATGGCGGGCTCTCGTGTCGCGGCGCCGGCACCGAGCGGATGGCCATCGGGGTCGAGATACACCGTCACTGCGAGGTCGCCCGAACCGCATTGGGCGAGGAGCGCGCGTGCCGTGTTGGCCTGGTCACCTAGTTGACGCGCGTCAACCGCAATCGCGTCGCGTCCACGCGGCGGAAAGCCGAACTCCTGCCGCACTTCGCCGACCTTGCCTCCGACTGGGGCGGGCCACGCAGCCTTCGCGAAGACAGTCATGACGCACCGTTCCGTCGCGCGATCGCCGATGGTCGAGCTCGCTGGCAACACGTCGAGCACGCGCCCGCCTTTGCCGACGTGGATGACGAGCGCGATGTCCCCGCCGAGGAAGCTCTTTCGCTGGCCCGCGAGGTCGATGCAGTTCGCGAGGTCGCCTCTGAGCCCCTTGACGGTCTTCGCTACGGCGTATTCGTCCATCGCGCCGACGTCCGATTCGGTCATCGGCACGGCATCAGGGCGGTCGATTCGCGCACCGCCGTCGTGGAGCCGCGACGACGCGTCGTGCGCCTCATGGGCATGTCCGCCGCACGCGCCCAGCATCGAGGTTAGCGCAACCCACGCGACAAGTTTTGGCCACGACCCGAGCGATGACGTGACAAGCCTCGCCGATTGGCCTCCGTGGCTAGCCGAGCGCACTCTTCGCGATGACCATGCGCTGAATCTCACTTGTCCCCTCGTAGATTTCGGTGATGCGTGCATCGCGGTAGTGGCGCTCCATTCCGTATTCCGTGGTGTAGCCGTAACCGCCGAATACCTGGAGCGCACGGTGCGTCACGCGGGTCGACATCTCCGAGGCGTAGAGCTTCGCCATCGCACTTTCGGCGGAGGTCCTGAGCCCCCGATCCTTGAGCGAGGCTGCACGGAGCGTGAGGAGGCGAGCCGCATCGAGCTCAACGTCGCTGTCGGCAATCATCCATTGGATAGCTTGGAAGCTCGCGAGCGGCTGCCCGAACGATTTGCGCTCCTTCGAGTAGGCGATGGCTTTTTCGAGGGCTGCCCGCGCGATGCCGAGCGCCTGCGCCGCGATGCCGATTCGCCCACCATCGAGTGTGGCCATCGCGACCTTGAAGCCGCCTCCTTCTTCGCCGAGGACGTACTCCTTCTCGACGCGCACATTCTCGAAGTAGATCGTGCACGAGTGTGCGGCGTGGATGCCGAGCTTTTCATCGTGCGGAGACTGCGCGTAGCCCGGCTGGCCCTTCTTCACGATCAGCGCCGTGTGCTTCACTTTGCCGTCGCTGCGGGAGGTGATCGCGAAGACGATCACGTGGTCGGCTTCGGGTCCGTTCGTGATGAAGTTTTTGGACCCGTTCACGATCCATGAGCCGTCGGCCTGCTTTTCCGCGGTCGTTTGCATCGTTTGCGCATCGGAGCCGCTCGAGGGCTCCGTTAGACCGAATGCGCCGAGCAATTGACCGCTCGCGGTCGGGGTCAAAAGCTCCCGTTTTTGCCACTCCGTGCCGAACTTCAGCAGCGGGTCGCAGAAGAGGGAATTGTTCACGCTCATGATGACCCCGCATGACGCGCAGGCGCGGCTCACCTCTTCGCAAACGATGGCGTAGCTGACGGTGTCGAGCCCGGCCCCGCCGTATTCGGTTGGGATCGCCATCCCGAGAAACCCAAGCTCCCCCATCCGCGCGACGATTTCGCTCGGCCAACGGGCTGTCTTGTCGAGGGTTGCGGCGATAGGCTCGATCTCGCGGGTTGCAAAATCCCGCGCCATTTGCTGGATTAACTGCTGATCGTCCGAGAGTTCGAAGTCCATGTAACCGGATTGATACACCGGAACGCTGCGGCTCGCCACCGGGGCCGCTCGACCGAAACCCAATGGCTTGGGCCTCGATTGTCCATTATGGTGCCGCGCGCGGAGACCTCCCATGAACGACCTCGATCTCGACATTCAGCCGAAGCGAAGCAACAAGACGCCGATGATCGCCGCGGGGGTGCTCGCGCTCCTTGTCGGCGGCGGCGCGATCGCCTTTTTCGGCATGAAGCCTGGGCCCGTCAAGATGACGGTCGAGGCGCGCATGGAAAAGCAGCGCAGCTTGTTCCTGCTGCCGAAGGCGGAGCAGGCTCCGGAGTGGCGCAAGGCGGCGACAGACGAAAGAGCCGACGAGGATTTCCGCTCCGAAGCGCTGGCGCAGGTGGGATTGCTCAACGATCCCGAAGCGGTGGCGATCGCGACGAAGGGGCTCGAGTCGCCGAGTCACAAAATTCGAGGCATTTGCGCGCAGGTTCTCGCCCATTACGGACGCAAGGCCTCATCGTCCATTCCGGCACTCACCAAGGCGCTCGCCGAGGCGAAGGAGAACGACCGACGTCAGATTCTTTGGGCGCTCGTCGAACTCGGTGAGCCGACCGTCTTCAATGCGGCAGTCGAAGCCTACAAGGCCGGTGACTTGACCCACGTCGAGCGGCTCCAGGGTGGCGTCGCCTTCGATCCCATGCGCCTGGCTACGCTCGTTCCGGTCGATGAACTCGCGGCAAAATCGGACGACTCGAGCGCGGCCGTGCGCCAGCTCGTCGCCACCGTCCTCTCGACGAAGGCCGATCCGAAGTACACCGACAAGTTGATCAAACTCGTTCAAGACTCGGAGCTGTCGGTCGCGCGCGAGGCGGCGAGCGGCCTCGGGAAGATCGGCGACGAGAAGGCGCGCACTCCGCTGCTCGAGGCGCTCCGCAAGGCAGACGCGGACAGTCGGCAGAAGTTCCTCGAGGCGCTGCGTGACGGCATCGGCGGCGTTGGCATCGTGCTCGCTCTGGACACGGTCGTCACCGACAAGGAGGAGCGTCAGTGGTTCCAGACCAAGCAGCTCTTCGAGTTGATGCACATCCTCGGTGATCCGCGGATCGGCGACGCGCTCGTTTCTTGGGTCGATCGCGTAAAGCCACACCCGCACTGGCGGGCCGAAGCCGGGATTGCGTTGGCCGAGGTGGGTGACGTGCGCGGAGCTGCGTACATCGCGGGCCGCATGAACATCGCGCCCGAGGAGATCTACCAGAAGGAGAAAATCTGGCAGTCCGACAAAGGAGGCCATCTCCTGCGTGGTGATGAACAGCGCACCGTGTCAGGACGCATGCTCGCCGACCTGGCAGCGATTCATCCGGCGAAGGCGTCGGAGTTGAAGGAGGTCGCGGAGAGCGCCGTGTTGAAGTGGTCGATGGACCGAAAGCAGCCGAGCGCGAACGGATTGCGTTTCCTCGCCGGCGTTCGCTCGGACAAGGCGCTGCCCGAGATCCGCAAATGGGCATTCCCGACGACCGCGCTCCCGCTCGAAGGCGCGCAGCCACCGTTGCCATCCGAGTTCGAGACCGCTGCGGGCGCGCTCCGTTACGTAGGCATGATGCACGACGCACAGAGCAAGCCGAAGTTGCTCGAGCAGTTCGATCGCAAGAAGGACAAGAAGATGGACATCACCCAGGACGGCCTCAACGGCGCCGGCCTGGCGATTCTCGGCATGGTCCTGCGCGGCATCGTCGTCGGTTCCGCGGAGGGGCTCGCCGAGTGGGGGCCGGAGATCGCGAAGGACTCGGTGGACAAGCTCATCGAGTTCGCGGAGGACAAAACTTGGCATGAAGACGCGCGCGAACGCGCCTGCGCGGCCGTCGGATGGATCGCCGATGACGCGGGTATCAAGAAGGTCGTTGAGAAGTTCGGAAAATACGCGGCGAGCAAAGACGCAAAGGATCAGGTCATCGCCGCTTGTTTCGCCGTCACGCTGACGCGCCGTCCACAGCCGTCGGCGTTGCCGATGCTCGTCGATGCTCTCGATGCGAAACTCGAGATTGGCGTCAGAAATTACATCGCAAGAGCGATCGGGGTGACCGGGCTGAAGGGCAACACGACCGAGGTCGAAAAGCTCTTCAAGAAACTCGAGGACCCTGAGCTACGGAGCTTCGCGGCGCTTGCGTTGATCATGGGCGGCGACACCGACATCGCGTCGCGCGCAGTGGCGGCCTACGGCAAGCCCGACAGCCAGGCCGCGCTCGACGACCTGAAGACCCTGTACTTCAACGCGTACGGCTACTGGTCCGATAAAGACGTCGAGAACGGCAACCTCTACCGCTGGGTCGAGAACGCAGAAGCGCTCCGTCGCGTGAAGATCGCCGACTCGCCGCAGGAGTGGGCGCGCGAGCTGTTGAAGCGCCAGTTCGACAACCTCACGTTCAACAATGGCCCGCACTCGGAGACCAAGCCGGTGCTCCTCAGTCGTCTGTACAAGGCGGCGAAGGCCGGGGACTCGGCGACCAAGGTGAACGCGATTCGTACCCTGAAGTTCATCGGCATCGGCGACATCGGCATCACCGGCGCGCAAGGCGTGCTGATGGCCCTGAAAGACGAGCCCGGCGAGACCGGTGAGCTCGCGAGCCGAGCGTTCCACGAACTCTTGAATCCGGCGACAGCGGGCGCCGAGCAAGTGAAAAACGTGCAGACCACGAAGGACGACAAAGGTCGGGAGTGAATAGCGATGACCACTTGGCGAGATGAGTTGCTCGAGACGATCAAGACCCGCGCGGAGCGCGACACGGAAGAAGAAACCAAGCGAAAGAAGCGTCTCGACGAGGCGTTGACCATCGCTGAAGATGCGCTGCTCAAAGCGCACGACGGACTCACCTTCACGCACGAGCAACTGCTCGCGAAGGCGCAGGCGGCGACGGTGTCGCGCGACGGTGACGCCGCGACCATCGAGCTTCAAGGTCAGACGCTGACGGTCGGTCTGGATCGCGCAGAAGCGACCTTGAACGTCACCGTCAACGGAGGGCGCCCGCGGGCGTTCGACTTCGCAAAAGATCGCCACATCGTCCCGAAAGACGTCGAGGAGTACGTCGGACGACGCGTGCTCGAGCTGGTGCGCGCGGCCCACAAAGTCGCGCCGTGGTGACACAAGACTCGTGCAGCGGCGCTCACTGATTGCTCTCTGGACTGGGCTCGTCGCGTGTGAGGCCCCCCCGTCGGACTCAGTCGCAGGAAAGGCTCCCGAGGGAAGCGCGAGTGCGGCGACGGAGGCCACGGCGCGTCCTTCCGTTGGACTCGCGCCGTCGGTCTCCGCAAGCGCCTCGGCATCGGCATCGGCATCGTCCGCAGCAGCATCGGCTGCACCAGAAGAGGTTGTCGATCCGCATTGCCCAGCGGACATGGCTTACGTCTCCGGCGACTACTGCCCGAACCCGCGCCAGCATTGCCTCGAGCACGCGAAGGAATGGGCGAGCCATCAAAAACGCTTCGCTGCCCTCGCCGCGAAGGGTGCGAGTGGCGCCACGACTGCAAGCGAAGTCTGCGCGCGTTTTGAAAAGCCCACCACGTGCATGTCGGCGCAGCGTCGCACGATCAACGTGTGTGTCGATCGTTACGAGTGGCCGAATCGACGAGGTGAGTTGCCGCTGAACCTCGTCGATTGGAACGAAGCAAAAAGCGCGTGCGCATCCGTCGAAAAACGCCTCTGCACGGAGGCGGAGTTCAACTTCGCCTGCGAAGGCGAGGAGATGTTGCCGTACAGCTACGGCTACGAGCGCGCGCCCGAGCTGTGTCACCTCGACAAGCCTTACCGAAAGCGCGTGCGGACCTTGAAGCGCCAGGCGAACTGCCTCGCCGACCCCGTGTGCAAGGCCGAACTCGAGCGACTCGACCAACGGGAGCCGTCCGGTTCGCGGCCGGACTGCCATTCACCGTTCGGTGTGTTCGACATCAACGGAAACGTTAACGAATGGGTGGAGTTGCCAGGCATGACCTCGCCCAACCGCAGCGGACTGAAGGGTGGTTGGTGGGGCCCCGTTCGGAGCCGTTGCCGCCCGACCGTCACGTTCCACAAGGAGGCGGATTACGGCTACGAGGTCGGCTTCCGCTGCTGCAAGGATTCGCTGGCGGGTCCGCGTTGAGCCGGACGTTGCACACGCTCGAATTGGTGTAGGCTCGCGCTGCGGTTCAAGGAGTATGACGATGAAGTTAATTGGCGGATTGGGCTCAGTTTTTGTGGCGATGGCGATTGCGGGATGTGACCGTGAGCCGCAGCAACCGCCCGCGAATTTTCCGCAACAGCCGCAGCCGGGTTATGGCCAGCCGCAGCCGGGTTATGGCCAGCCGCAGCCGGGTTATGGCCAGCCGCAGCCGGGTTATGGCCAGCCGCAGCCAGGTTACGGCCAGCCGCAACAGCCGCAGCCAGGTTACGGCCAGCCGCAACAGCCGCAGCCAGGTTACGGCCAGCCGCAACAGCCGCAGCCAGGTTACGGCCAGCCGCAGCCCGTCGCGACGGCCCCCGCTCAGCCGTCTGCGCCACCAAATCCGCTCGCGCTCCCCTGCCAAAGCGACGTGACCTGCGGGACGTTCCGCTGCAACGTGCAGGCGCAACGTTGTGCGATGCCGTGCGCGAATGCCGCAACGGATTGCCAGGGCGGCCTCGCATGCCTCGCGGGGATTTGCGTGCCGAGCGTTCCCGGCATGCCGGGCTTACCTACTCAATGAGCGTGAAGCCCGCTGGCGATGCGGCTTTTGCGTGAGGGAGGATTGACGTGGCCAAGACGAATTTGAGCGGTAGCCCCGGTGCTGCGGAGGAGTCGGTCTTCGAACTCAAGACCGGGGGAAAGCTTTCAACTGTCCGCCTGATCGAGCCCGTCGAATCCGGGACGAAGGTGGCCGTCTGGCGCGCGCAACGCCAAGACGGCGGCTCGGTCACGGTGCATGCGCTCCTGCCCGGGGCAAGCAAGCGCGAGCGCGAGACGTTCGTGAAGGCGGCCCAGCGCATTGCCGCGGCTCGTGCGGAGCAACCCTTGCCTGGGGTTTCTCCGATCATCGAGGTCATCCCCGCGGCCGCAGCCTTGATTGCCGAGCTTTCGCCATCGGGAACGCTCGCAGACTTGCCGGTGCTCGACTGGGAGTTCACCCGCAAGCTTGGCCTCGTGCGGCGCTTGGCGCTGACCCTCGCGACGCTGCACAAGCGGGGCCTTTTTCACGGCAGCATGCGGCCCCAGAACATCCTGCTCGATGATCAGTTCGAGCCGGTGGTCTCGGAGGTGGGCTCGATCGTGCTGGAAGATTCGTTCCCGGGCACGGCCGAAACGCGCAATGAATATTGGGCGTACGCGGCGCGCGAGGTGCGGCAAGGCCAGGCTCCGAACGCCCGCTCCGACATCTTCAGCCTCGGGCGCATTCTGCAATTCGTCCTCTCTGGTGATGACCCAGACGAGCAAGACGAGAACCTGCCGAAGCTCGACAAACTCACCGAGCCTCCGCCGGGCCTCGTGCGAATCGTCCGCCGCGCGACGCTCCGAGATCCGGCACAGCGGTACGAGAGCGTTGACCAGTTCCTCGACGAGCTCGGTCGCTATCATGATGCGGGTTCCGTTGGCATTGCCCATCCGGATGGAAACGAGGGCAAAGAGAGGCGGCGCGAGACGTTGCCGCCAGGCTCTATTCCGGATGCGCGTGAGTCGAAGTCCTCGGTGAAAGTCGACTCGAAGAAGGGCGAGCCGTCGCGCCCGGACTCCGCAAAAAAATCCGAACCAAGCAAGCTTGCCGAGGGGGAAAAAGTTCGCGTCGCGCCGATGCAATTTGTGACCTCGGCCACGAAGCGCGATTCGGAAGATCCCGTCACCGCCACGGTTGCGGTCGTGCTCGGCGTCCTCGGCATCGTGGCATGCGGTGTCGCGGCCTACCTCGCGTACCGCACGGGCGAGGTTCGCCGCGTCGCTCGGATCGTGGGCATCATCGGAGCCTTGCTCGGCAGTGTTTGGCTGCCCGGGTTCAGTCGCTGGTACGTTTTTCGCCCGATTTGGGCGGCAAGTTGCGTCGCGCTCGTCCTCTTTGGCGACCCGTGGGAGCAGGTGGCGGCGGCGGGAAGGCGAGCCCAGTTCTCACGCGGCACTCCCACGCAGAGGGCCGCGGCGGTCGTCTCACTCGCGCGCGGAGGACGTACTAATTTTCGAGAGATCGACCTCACCGGTGCCGATTTTTCGGGGAGGGCATTGCCAGGCATCGATTTGAGCGGGAGCAAGCTCGTCGGCGTGAATTTTGCGCGCGCCGACATGTCGAATGCCAACTTCGCGGATGCGGATGTCGGGCACGCCGACTTCCGAGGAGCCCGGCTCCAAGGTGCGAAGATATCCGGCAGCATCGGGTGGCGCGACGCGGTTTGCAATGACACCACGGTCATGCCGGACGAGTGGTCGTGCCCAGGTGCGAACTCCAATCCGCGCAGCGATCATGACGTCGCTGGCAGTCGCTGATTTTCCAACGCTGATTTTCCAACACCGTTCACCGAGGCCCCCGCTGCATGTCGCTCGTGCGCCGCTTGACCGTTCTTCAGAACGAGGCCGGTAATACGCCGGTCCCGTCTCGAAAATACTTCCATATTGGCCAATCCGAGACCATCGAGGAGGTCGGTGAGTGCGTGCCGATGGTGGCGCTCGTGGACGACAACCTGTCGCGCTTCATCGTCTCGGATGCTGCGAGTCACCGCTGGGGGCGCCCGGAAGTCCTCCTCCACAGTCTGCCGAATCTCGACGTCAAAAGTGGCGACGGCGTCTTCCTCCTCGCGGCGGCGGGCGAGGACCGCACGGAGGCGCACCCCGAAGGCAAAGGACGGATGCACTTCATTCACCTCGGGCTCGCGCGCCCAATCGCCGAGCGAGGGATAACCAAGCTCTACGTCTACCGCTTGGATGGCGTTCAGGTTCACGGGCTTCGCTCGAAGGCTTAGCGCGCACCAAACGTTTGATCGGTGGCGCGGCCGACTTGCGGCCTCGTGAGTGCGCGGCGACCGTCCAAGCTCAAAGGCGACCGACGGGAAAGGCCATCCCGTCGCCGATGGCATCGAGGCCCGCCACCGCGGCGACAAGGCGGTCGATTCCGACGGCGTTGCCTGATGACTCGGGCATTCCAGCGGTCATCGCCGCGAGAAAGCGCTCGTCGATCGGGTAGACCGGCAAGCCGCGCTCTCGCCGTACCCGCTGGTCTTCTTCAAAGCGATGGCGTTGCTCGATGGGGCAACAGAGCTCGCCGAATCCGTTGCAGAGCTCGACCTCGCCGAGATAGAGCTCGAACCGCTCACACAGCGCCGCATCGCCTGGCTTGGTTCGCGCGAGCGAAGCCTGGCTGGCCGGGTAGTCGACGAGAAATACCGGCCGATCGAGGGATGCAAGACCCGGCTCGACGCGCTCGATGAGGATGCGGAAATAGCGTTCTTCATCGTGGGCTGCGAGGTTTTGCATCGCATCACCTGACACGTCGGCGAATCGCTCGAAGGCCTCGGTCACCGTCACCCGCTCGAAGGGGAGGCTCACGTCGAACTCGCGGCCCGCCCAGAGCTTTCCGCTTCGGTGCCGCTCGGCCACCGTGCGAACGAGCGCTTCGGTCTCCTGCATCAGGCCTTCGTAGTCGAGCCCGCTCGCGTACCACTCGAGCATCGTGAATTCCGGATTGTGCCGCTGCCCCACCTCGCCACTGCGAAAGCAGCGTGCGAGCTGGAAAATGCGACCTATGCCTTCGCAGAGCAGGCGCTTCATCTGGTACTCGGGCGACGTGATGAGGTAACCGGAACGCGCGCTGCCCAGGCCCCTAACGACCTCGAACGCGTCCAGGTGCACGTCCATGCCAGGGCTCGGTACGAGGCAAGGGGTCTCCACCTCGAGGTATTCGCGCTCAACGAAAAACTCGCGAACCGTCGCCAGCACAGCGGCTCGCAACCGCAACCGATCGTAGAGAGAGTGGATCATCCGCCGTGCCGCGGTCGAGCCGTAGCGCCAAGCTTCGGTCGCGGGAAGCGCCAATGAAAGGGGCTGCGCGTTCGTGCTTGCCGCAGGGGCTAGCCCGCCGGTACGGTTCGCCCCGATGAGCCGACAAGCGGATGCAGGGTCGCAAGAGCAAGAGTGGGTTTTGATCGGCCTCGAGCAGAAGATGGCGCGCAAGCAAGGCATGCCGTTTCGCATCCCCGTGCCCAAACAAGAGTTCGAGGGCCTCGCCGACAAGGGCCTAAAACCCGATGTTCTCCGCGGCTGGATCAAGACCTTCCTCGTCGATTCGCCGATGGGCAAAGACGGCAACTGGCGCCGCCGCAACTCGGAACTGATCACGCAATTCGAAGGTTTCGTCGACAAGCAGCCGCTGTGGGAAAAGGCCCAGAAGCTCTTCGCCGAAAGTGACTTCGAGAATGCGCTCAAGACGTTGAAGCGCATCACGATCATGTGCGCCGATGACCACGCCGCTCGCTACAATTACGCCAACGCGCTCGGCAACCAGCGTGAGTATGACAAGGCCCTGAAGGAGCTGAAGCAGGTCCGCGAGACGTTCGCTGACGACCCTGACTTTCAAGTCACTTACGCGCAGATGAGCCTGATGAAGGGCGACGAGGCCGGTGCGACCGAGGCGCTTGTGCGCGCCCTCGAGCTCAAGCCCGACCACATGCCCGCGATGGACGCCCTCGCGAAACTTGGTTGGCTCGCGAAGATCTACGAAAACCCCCGTGACGCGGCCTCGCTCGTCTACGTGAAGGGCGAGTCGGTGCGCGAGTATCTCGAGGAGTACGTCTGGAACCAGGGGGAGCGCACTGCAGACTATTTCGTCGAGCAGATGGGCTACCACGCGAGTGAAAAGCGTTTCGACGTGGCGCTCGCGGCAGCCGAACGCGGCATCGAAGGCGCGCTCGGCCGCACTCGTGAGCGTGCGACATCCGGGAAGATCGCCGCGCTGCGCGACCTCGGGCGCACCGACGACGCGATCGCTGCGGCTAGGGCGTTTCTCGACGAGAACGAGGGCTCGGCGGCGGTGTGGATCGAGCTATCGGGTTGCTACGCGCGCGCTGGAAACTCCGAGGGAGCCGAGCAAGCCGTGGACCGGGCGCTCGCCGTCGACCCGGGTGATCCGATGGCGCTCGCGCTGAAGTTTTGGCCTGCGGATCGGGAGAACTTGATGGAAGTGAAGGAGGCTCTCCCCAAGCTTCAGGCGTGGACCGAGGCGCATCCTGAGGTCGCGGGAACGTGGCGCTCGCTCGCCCGCGCGAAGCTCGCTACGGGTGCGGAAGAGGAGGCTCTCGCATTGTTCGAGAAGGCCGTCGGCCTCGCTCCCGAGAACGATGACCTGCGGAGCGAGTTGTGGGCTGAGCTCGCGAAGCTCAACCGGTACCAAGAGGTGATCGACGACACGAAGAAGCTGGCCGACATGACGACCCGCTCGTGGCAGCTCCGTTGGAATGAAGCCGAGGCGTACCGAGGTCTCAAGCGGTTGATGGAGGCGCGCGGCTGCTTCATGCAGATAAACTCGGACGAGACCCTCGCTATCGACATTCGTAAGCGGGCCAAGCGTGCGGCCGGCGATCTGGCCGCGCCTCCTTCGGCGGGCTGACGGCACGTCACGTACAACCCGGCGCGATTGGCGCTGTGCTTACTGACGCTGTGCTTACTGGCGCTGTGCCGAGGGGCGCGCGGCTCGTCCGCAATGGGGCTTCCAGCCTGTTGCGCGAGTCGACGTCTTCTTGCGCGATTCAAGTGCCGACGTTTGAGTAGCGGACACTCAAACGTCGGCATTCAAGCGTCGGCATTCAAGCGTCGGCATTCAAGCGTCGGTACTGAAAGGCCGGTATTTAGAAGGTTCTATTCAGTATATGCAGAAGCGCACGGAGCTGCCCGAGCCGAAGCCCGCGTTGCTCCCCGCGGAGGGGTCGTTTTGCCCGCTCAACTCTTGGCGTCGGCGGCGGCAGGAGTCGCCGCAACGGAGCGACGCCAGAACATGCCCACGAGAAGGCAGCACCAGCCGAGCGAGACGATCGTGAGCAGCGTGTACTTGTTGTCGTTCCAGTGGCTGTTCATCCAGATGATCTGGGTGATAGCGGCAACGCCGAAGAGACCGAGCTCGAGCGAGCGACGCACGCGCGTCAGCGGGGCGGCGAGGATCATGAACGTGTAGTAATAACAAGTGAGCTGCGACAGCAGGATGATGAAGACCTGCCCGAGACACTGCGCTATCCAGAGCGATTTGGTCCGCCGCACGATTGAGGCGAAGGCGACGATCGACGCGAGGATGAGCGCATAAGCGAGGTAGCGGAACCGATGATAGCGCTCGTTGCGCATGTCCTTCCAGACCTTGAAGGGATCGTTCTGCTTCTCGTCGCGGACAAATTCCATCTGGCCGCTGCTCGGGCCCGAGGCCACGCGGAGCGGCAGCTGAACCGCAGCCGTCCAACCGAAAAGCCGGCGCTGGGCATCGGGGAGGCCATTGCGCCAGGCGAGCCGTTCTTCGGGGGAACGCACCCGCAGCGCCTGCGTCTCGACGAACTTGTGCGCGACGATCACGCGCAGACCCATGTGGTTGGTCAGTGGCGTCTTGTCGTGGACTTGGAGCGTATGCTCGTAAAAGCTCACGTAGGGGTCGGCGAGGCGCTGCGCGAGCGAGCCGCCGCCGTCTTTCATCGTCATGACGCTTGAGAGCGGCACGAGGACGAGGGCGGCGATCGTGCCACCGATCAACGCCTGCTTATGGTCGGGGTGGATGCGGCGTTTCTTCACGAGGTGCGTGATGAAGGGCACGAGGGTGCCGATGACGACGAGCCCCGGGAAGACACGCAAGAGCCCCGCATAGACCAGCGCCGCTCCGCCCAGCTTGAAGTAGCGCCGGTGCATCGCGGACGTGCTCAGGACGAGAAAAAACAGCCAGTCTTGGCGTAGGAACGCGCCGCCGGTCCAGTAGAACGGCGCCGAGGATTGGCAGCCCCAGAAGATCGCTCCGACCGCGAACACGCGCCAGCCAAAGCCCCACCAGAGCGCGGCGAACATACCGGCCAAGTAGAGGAGGTCGAGGGAGGCGAGGAACTGCAAAAACTGCACGCTCGTCGGGGCGAGATCGCTGAAGAACCGACCCATGATCGTCCAGACCGGCGGCGGGTTGAAGCCGTGGTCCTTCTGCATGTCGGTCCAGTACTGTTTGCCCGAGACGACCCGAAAGAACGCGACGTCTTCCTTGTATTTCTCCCAGCGCTCGGGCGTAAAGGCGCTCCTGCACTGTTCAGGGTGCTCAAGGATTTTCTGCACCGGGATGAGCAGGTTGTCGCCGCCATATTCGGCCGAATACTCCGCACCGAGGTCACGGACCTTCTTGTCGGCGTCGTGGGTTTCGGCTCGAAAATCGACAAGGGACGAAGGGGCCGTGGTCTGTCCCGCGGCGCGATCGAGCGCCACCCGGCGGGTGCCAAGCTCATCTTCCGCGATCACGGCACACTTGTAGAGGTTGGTGTAACCGAGCTCGGGGAAGTACTTTGCCCCCATGTAGTAATGGTACTGATCCCACCGGTGGTAGTACCTCGGGTAACCGAAGTTAAACCCGTTGAAGTACGCCGTGATGGCCGCCAGCGCGAGCGTCACCCCGATGAACTTCTTCCATCGCTCGGCGACCGGCTGCTGCGAAGCTTTGCGGTGCTGCTCGTAGAACACCGCACCGGCGGCGGCGATGGCGATCGCGGCCTTCGTCAGCTCGACGCAGCGGTCGTGCTGCGTAACGAAACGGCTGACGACGAAAAAATAGGCGCCGACGGTAACGAACGCCGCGAGGTAAGCGAACGGCGCCCGGGCTCGAGGTGGCAACGCGAGCGTCGCGAAGTAAATCGCCGCTGCGTACAGCAGCACGCCAACGACGGTCAGAAGGACTTGCCCGATCGATAATTGCAGCATGCCGACGGACCCTCCCTAGCGGCGCACGCCGCGGACGGCAATCTCCGCGCGGCGCTGCGTCAGCGCGCTCGAGGGTGAACGTTCAGCCGCCAAGGTCGGAGAGGAGCAGCGTCGGTAGGCGGTCGCCGTCATCGATCCGCTCGCGTGTTCCCGCTAGCCGGACGAGCGCGTCGGCGCGGGCGAAGCTCGTCACGGCGCCTGAACTTTGTTGGCTGGCGAGGCGCACGTTGAGCTCGCCGTCGTTCACCTCGAGTGCCGCCCGGAGGAAGTCGTCGCGGCCATCGCAGTGCCCGCCGAGAGTGCGCGTGTGATGCCCGCGGACGGGTACTGCAATCGAACGAGGCTGCGCGGCCAGATCGCCTTGAAGGCTGCGCAGGAGCGGCACGCCGAACAGGTGGAAGGCGAGCGTGGCCGATGCGGGGTTACCGGGTAAACAGAGGATCCGGGTCGTGCCGCGTGTGGCGAACGCCGTCGGTTTTCCTGGGCGCATCGAGACGCGGTGAAACGCGAAGCGCGCGCCGAGGGCTTCGAGCGACGGGCGAACGCGGTCGTGATCCCCAACGCTCGCACCGCCAATCGTGACCAAGAGATCGCAGTCTTCAAGTGCCGCAGCGAGGGCGGCCGACAACGGGGCTTGGGCGTCGCTCGCATAGGGTAGGGCATGGACTTCGGCACCAACTCGGCGGGCGATCGCCGTGACGACGTGGGCATTCGATTCGGGGATTGAGCCCGGCCACGCTGGCGTGCCAGGGGCCCGGAGCTCGTCGCCGGACGCGAGCACCGCCACGCGCGGGCGTCGTGCGACCAGGAGTGAGGTCACGTCGAGGGTGGCCGCGACGCCGAGCATTGCGGGAGTGATGCGGGCCCCTTCGGACAGGGCAAGCGTCCCCTCGGCGAGCTCGGAGCCACTGCGGCGGATGTGCTGGCCGGCGCGCGGCTTCGTGTGGCTCGCGATGGTGATGCGCCCGCCGTCGCGCGTGACGTTTTCCTGCAAGATGACGGTGTTCGTGCCCGATGGTAGCGCCGCCCCAGTGAAAATGCGGCACGCCGTGCCACTCGCGAACGCAGGCACGTTGCCGCCGGCGCGACTCTCACCCGCAACCGTTAGCTCCCACGGCCCGTCGCCTCGGAGGGAATCGAGGTCGAGCGCGTATCCGTCCATCGCGGAGTTGTCGAATTCAGGCAGCGCGCGGTGCGCGATGATGGGGGTGGCGAGCACCCGGCCGGCCGCATCATCGAGGCCGACTTGAACGACGCCAAGCCGCCCCGCGCCCAGCAGCGTGAGCTCGAGCGCATCCTCGAAAGCGATAAGCGGCATCTACCCAATCTACTTGTTCCGAGCCCGAATGTGCTAACGGGATCCCCGTGTCTCACCCGCTGATTCCCTACATCGACGGCGCAAGTTACGAGATTCCGATCCCGTTTCTCGACTTCATCAACCCGCAGCACCCCCCGTCGATCAAGCCTTTCGGGACGCTCGTCGCCATCGGCGTGTACGTCGGTTCGATGCTGACGTTGAAGCGCGCCCGTGAACGCCACCTCGACGAGAAGGTCTTCAATGACTTCATCTTCTGGGTCGTCGCGACGGGCTTCGTGCTTTCGCACATGCTCGACGCCGTTTTCTACCACCCCACGCGAGTGGCCGCCGATCCGGTCTACCTGATTCGAATCTGGGACGGGCTGTCGAGCTACGGAGGCTTCGTCGGCGCCCTCGTCGGCGGGCTCGCGTGGCGTCTCTACCGCCGGCGCCCAATCCTCGAGTACGTCGACATCACCGTCAGCGCCTTTCCCCTCGCATGGGTGTTTGGCCGCGCAGGATGCTCGATTGTCCACGACCACCCGGGTGCCCTCTCGAACGCCTGGTACGCCGTGAAGTACCCGGCCTCACAGCTCGTTCGCGGCTACGAGGGGCGCGTCGATCTCGGCTTCATCGAGTTCGCGCTCACCATTCCGCTGGCGCTCGCGTGCCATCTCCTTTGGAAGAAGCGTCCGCTTCGCGCCTCCGGCTTTTACGTCGGTGTCACCCTGACGACCTACGCTCCGGTGCGATTTCTCCTCGACTTCCTTCGCGTGGAGCCAACGGACATCGGCCGCGTCGTCGAGGCCGATCCGCGTTACGCGGGGCTCACCCCGGCTCAGTGGATGTGCTTTGCGGCGCTCGCCTGCGGGCTCTACTTCGTTGCGAAGACACGGGGCGGAGACTACCTCCGCACAGCCGAGTTGGCCGCTCCCGAAGACGACGCCGCCGACCCAGCCGATGAGGCCGCCGGGGCTGACGAGGCTGACGAGGCCGACGAGGCCGGCGCTTCAAGTGACGGCGACGACCCCACTCGCTGAACGCACGTGCGGGCAATTTCGTCCGCATGTGGTCCATCGACGTTGACAATTCTTGGGAATTCCTTAAGCTTCGCGTCCGTTTCCTGATCTGGAGTGATCGTCATGAGCGATAAATTGATGCTGAGGTGCGGGGCCTGCGACCGTCACAATTACGTGCGAACGAAGAACAAGCGCACGATGACCCAGAAGTTCGAAATCAAGAAGTACTGCCCTTCGTGCCGCAATCATCAGCCGCACAAAGAGGGCAAAATCTCCAAGGGTTAGGCTAGACCCCTTGACCGTTGGATTGGGTTGCATCTGCGCCCGATCCGCCGCACGATCGCGGCTCGGCGGGCGGGCGTCTCCAAGAGTGGAGGCGACTGTGAGTTGCGGTTGATTGGCGGTTTACGAACATCATGATCTTCGACTGGCTCTACGGCCTGTTCTCGAACGATCTTGCCATTGATTTGGGGACGGCGACCACGCTGATCTACGTCAAGGGCAAGGGGATCGTGTCGTGTGAGCCGTCCGTGGTCGCGGTCGCGGACGATGGCCGCGGTGGAAAACGCGCGATCGCCGTCGGGCGTGAAGCGAAAGAGATGCTCGGTCGAACCCCTGGAAATATCCGCGCCGAGCGGCCCTTGCGCGACGGAGTCATCGCGAACTTCGAGATCACCGAGGCGATGCTGCGTCACTTCATCGGTATGGCGCACAACCGCCGGACGTTGGTAAAACCGCGGATCGTCATCTGCGTTCCCTTCGGCATCACCGAGGTCGAGAAGCGCGCCGTAAAAGAGAGCGCTGAAGGGGCTGGGGCCCGCGAGGTTTACCTGATCGAGGAGCCGATGGCCGCTGCGATTGGAGCCGGCCTGCCAATCACCGAGCCGAGCGGCAACATGGTCGTCGACATCGGCGGAGGCACGACGGAGGTCGCGGTACTTTCCCTTGCCGGAATCGTCTATTCGCAGAGCGTCCGCGTCGGCGGAGACAAAATGGACGAAGCTATCATGGGCTACATGAAGCGCAAGTACAACTTGGCGATTGGCGAGCAGACGGCCGAGCGTATCAAGATCCAAATTGGCAACGCGTACCCGCTCGAGAAGCAGCTGACGATGGAAGTGAAGGGCCGGGATCTTATCGCGGGTATCCCGAAGACCGTCGTTGCCAACTCCGATGAAATTCGGGACGCCCTGAGTGAGCCCATCAACGTGATCGTCGATGCGGTGCTCCGAGCGCTCGAGAACACGCCGCCTGAGCTCGCCGCAGACATCTCGGATAAGGGCATCGTGCTCACGGGTGGAGGCGCGCTCCTTACGAACATCGACGTCCTTCTCCGCGAAGAGACGGGCCTGCCCGTCATGGTGTGTGACGACCCGATCAGTGCGGTTGTCCTCGGCTGCGGCAAGGCGCTCGACCACATCGAGCTCTTGAAGCAGGTCACAATCAGTTAGCCATGAGCGTTCGGCGCTACCGCGATGCTGTCGTTGTCGTCCTGGCGCTTGCCGTGCCGTTTTGGTTCCTCCGGTACAACATCAAGCGTGACGCGCGTGGCCTCTCGGGGCCCGACCGGGTGATCATGAAGCTCATCGCGCCGGTGCAGTACGCTTCGGCCACCCTGGCGCACGGCGTCTCGAGCATCGTGAGCGACTACGTCTACTTGGTGGACGTGAAGAAGAACAACGCCGATCTCGCGGCTGAAGGCGCGCGGATGCGTGCGCGCGTGAGCAAACTCGAAGGTCTCGAAGCGGAGAACCGCCGGCTCCGTGGTCTCTTGCAGCTGAAGAACCACATCAACGCCGACGTGGTGAGCGCGGAAGTGATCGCCAAGGATACGGTCGAGTTCTTCCGCGTGGCCCAAGTCATGCTCGACCGGCCTTCGCGCGAGATCGCGAACAACGCACGCCTGCCGGTGGTGACCCTCGATGGCGTCGTTGGGGTGACGGGCAAGGTTGCCGGCGACACCGTCGAGGTCCTCCTCGTCGTCGATGCATCGAGCGGAGTCGACGTCGTCGATGAGCGCACCGGGGCTCGTGGATTCGCGCGCGGCATTGGTGACGAGACGAAGTACCAGTGCAAGATTGAGTACGTGAGCCGCACCGACGCCGTCGAGGTGGGTGATCTGCTGGTCACGAGTGGCCACGGACGCAGATTTCCGCCCGGTTTGCCTGTCGCGCGGGTGACCTCCGTCGAGAAAAAACCGTTCGGGCTCTACCAGGCGGTGGTGGCCACGCCGACGGTCGACATGTCGCGACTGCGCGAGGTCCTCATCGTGTTGTCTTCGCCCGAGGCTGGCGAATTGAAGGATGCCGCGCCGGCCGCCGGGGCGAAGCCCAAGGCCGCTCAGGCTGCGCCGTGATGCGCGCTCTCGCCGGGCGAGCTCTCAACGGGCCATCGCAATGAGAAATACGGCGTTTTTGCTCCTCGGGCTCGGGCTCATTTTGGCTCAGAGCAACCTGTTTCGACTGGTCGGCTACCTGCACGTCGCGGGGATAACTCCGAGCCTCGTGTTGCCCCTCATCGTGTTCATGGGCGTGCACGAGTACGTGCTCTGGCGCGGTGCGCTGCTCGCTTTCGGCATTGGCTATCTGCTCGACGTCGCGTCTGCAGCTCCCCTCGGGCTCTATACCTTCACGAGCGTCGCCGTCTTTGTCATCGCGCGCGGCGCGGGCGTGCGGCTTGCGGCTCAAACCCTCCTTACGAAGGTCGCGCTCGCGTTCGCGTTTTCGCTGCTCGAAGCTGCCCTCATCTTGATCGTGATGGCGATATTCGGCGCGGACGCGGCTCGTCCGCGAGCGTTGGCGGCGCTCGTCTTGCCGCATGCGCTTGCGACCGCGTTCACCTCTCCGCTCGTCTTTCGGATCGCGGAGCGCGTCCACCACGCGACGCTCGCCCAACCTGGCTCGGAAGCGGGGGAGCGATGAGCGTGCCGCGCAGGCTCTCCACCGTAGGCTCGAAGCCATGAGCCTGCTCGTCCAGCGCCCCGACGTCAGGGAGTTTCGAAAGCGTTTTCGCTGGCTGACGCTGGCCGTGCTGATTCTGTTCTTGGCTGTCGTCGGGCGGCTGGTCCAGCTGCAGCTCGTGCTCGGCGAGGATTACGCCGCGATTGCCAGGGAAAACATTGTCCGAAAGATCTCGCTCGCGACGACGCGCGGCATTGTGCGCGATCGCAAGGGGGACGTCCTCGCGGCGAGCCGTGCTTCGTACGACATGTTCGTCGAGCCGAAGCGCATCACCGCGGTTGACGCGAACGGCAACCCCAAGATGGGCGAGATATGGCCGCGCCTTGTCGAACTCACGAACTTGAGCGACGAGGAGAGCCACCGCTACGAGCAACGAGTCCTCGCCGTGCGTGGTCGCGGCGGCGCAACGGCGGACCAGCAAGTCGTCTTGATGGAGGACCTCTCGCGCGACATCGTCGCCGCGTTGATGACCCACGCGCGCGATCTGCCCGGCGTTCATGTCGTGCCAGTCAGCGTGAGGTTTTATCCGCATGGTTCGGCCGGCGCGCACCTGCTCGGCTACATGCGTGAGGTCGACTCGGAGATGCTCGCCGACCTTCGCAAGCAAGGGTATGCCGAAGGCGATCGCATCGGCGCGAGCGGGCTCGAGCGCGGTTGGGAGAGCTACCTTCGCGGCACGCGTGGCTGGGAGAAGGTGCTCGTCGACGCGCGCGGAACGAGGCGCCCTGTCCGTGACGACATCATCGATGACCCGAAGCGAGTCGATGCGATTCCCGGGCGTGATCTGCGCCTCACGGTCGATGCCCGCATCCAGCAAGCGATGGTAAAATCGATGCAGAGCGAGCTCGCTGGGGGCGCGGCGCTGGTCGAGGTTCGCACTGGACGCATTCTCGGTCTCGTGTCGAAACCGAGCTACGATCCGAACCAGCTCTCGGGCGGCTTCGGCAAGCAAACCATTCGCGATGCCTTCCGGCGCCTCTTCAACGACCCACTCACTCCCGCGATCGACAAAACGGTCTCGGGTGCGTATCCGCCGGGCTCGACCGTCAAGCCTTTTACAGCACTTGCGGCGCTCGAGAAGGGGCTGATCGATAAGCGGTTGAGCAGCGTTTGTCGGGGCTTTTTGTCCTTCGGTCGTCGCATCTTCCGTTGCACGCAATCGCACGGGCCGACCGGCTTTCACAAGGCGATAGCTCAAAGTTGCAACGTCTACTTTTACCGCCTCGTATCGGAGTATGGCCTGACGATGGACATGATCGCCGAAGTGGCGATGCGCTTTGGCTTCGGCCAGAAGACGGGGCTTGGCATCAACGCCGAGGCGAGCGGACGAATCCCGACGCGTGCGTGGATGACACGCCGCAACAAGGGGCAGTTTCGAGTCGGGTTCACGGTCAACGCGGCGATCGGGCAGGGCGCTACCACCGCGTCGGTCATGCAGCTCGCCCTCGCTTACGCCGCCCTCGCGAATGGCGGAACGCTGTACCAACCGCAGCTCGTCCGTGCCGTCGAGACTGCGGACGGTGCCGTGGTTCAAGACCTCGCGCCGCGGGTGCGCCGCCGGATTCAAATCGATTCGGCACACCGGCAACTTATCGCCGACGCGCTATGGGGCGGCGTTAACGAAGAGGGCGGCACGTCGAGTCGAGCGCGTCTCGTCGGCCTCGACGCGGCAGGCAAGACCGGCACCTCGCAGGTGTCGCATCGGCCCACGAACAGCGCCGAGCTCGAGAGCACCTGGTACTTCAATCGCGATCACGCGTGGTTCACGGGCTATTCCCCGTCGAAGGCTCCCGAAGTTGCGATCTGCGTGCTGATCGAGCACGGCGGCTCCGGCGGCAAACACGCGGCGCCGGTGGCGTTCGAGATCCTTCAGGCCTACCATCGCATCGTGGAGCAAGACCGGCAGGCCGATTCGAAGGCGCTCGGGGGTCGCGCAACGCCGTGATAGGTCCCGTTCTTCCGACGAAGTCAGGTGGCTTGCGAGACTTCGGCGTTCGCAGCGCAGGGTTTTCCGCGCGGGCCCGTGACCACATCGACTGGCCACTTTTCATCGCGGCCGCCACGATCGCGGTGATGGGGGTCGTCAATTTGTACAGCGCCACCAGCGTGTACTTCGGGACGGCGCGCGGAGGTCTCGCGGAGATCTACATCAACCAAGTTTACTGGCTCGCCATCGGCGGGGCGGCGGGCGCGGGGGTCGCGGCGATCGACTACCGGCACATCGAACGGTACGCTTACCTGATCTACGCGGCTGGGGTCTTCTCGCTCGCGCTCGTGTTCGTCCTCGCCCGCGATGTCCGGGGCGCTTCCCGTTGGATCAACATCGGCTCGTTCAGCTTTCAGCCGAGCGAGTTCATGAAGCTCTGCCTTATCGTAGCGCTCGGAAAATACCTGCATGACGACCCGAAGAACGAGCCGCGAACACTGCGCGACTTGGTGGTTCCGGCGGGGCTCACGGCAATCCCCGCGCTGCTGATCGTCAAGCAACCGGACCTCGGTACTGCGCTCATGATCTGCTTGTTGTTCGCCTCCATCATGGCGATAACCCGCATCAACAAACGGACGCTTGTCGGCTGCTTGCTCACGGGTGCGATCGGCGGTCCGCTCCTCTGGACCTTTGCGCTGCCGTACCAGAAGGCTCGCCTGACGACCTTCCTGAATCCCGCCGCCGACATCAGTGGGTCGGGCTACCACGCCTACCACGCGCGCATCGCCATCGGGAACGGACGGCTCTTCGGCAACGGCTACATGAACGGATTGCAGAATCAGTTCCGATTCGTGCCCGACCAGTACACTGACTTTCCGTTTCCGGTGTTCGCCGAGGAGTGGGGCTTCGCTGGGACGATCGTTCTGCTCTTGCTCTATTGCTTCATCGTGCTCTGGTCGATTCGCATCGCTTCGCAGGCGCGTGACCGCTTCGGCGCGGTGGTGTCGGTCGGGTGCGGCGCTCTTATTTTTTGGCACGCCTTCATCAACGTTGGGATGGTAAGCGGGATGCTTCCGGTGGTCGGCATGCCGCTGCCGCTCTTCAGCTACGGCGGGTCGAGCGTCCTTACGATCACGCTGTCGCTCGCACTGCTGATGAACGTATCGATGCGCAAGTACGCTGGGTTCTCGGCGCTGTCGCGTTTCTAGCCGAATTGACGCTCGCCGAAGTTGAGGCCAAACTAACGAATGCCACGGCTCCTTCGTTCGCTCGGGCTCACGGGCTCGCTCTTCGCAATGGCCTACGGCTGCGGCGCGCGAAGTTCGCTCGAGGTTCCACGTGCGCGCGGGACAACTGGCGAGGGCGGTTCCATTGGCGAGGGTGGGGCGGGTGGCGACGGTGGGGCGGGTGGGGCGGGTGGCGCGGGTGGCGCGGGTGGCGTTGGTGGCGCGGCTGGCGCGGGTGGCGGTCCCTCGTGTGATGAAGGCACCGCTCGGAGCTGCGGCGTCGACGAAGGCGAGTGCGCGCTCGGTAAGGAGCTTTGTACCAACGGGCAGTGGGGTCCGTGCAGCGGCGCCATCGAACCTGCCGACGAGCTCTGCAATGGTTTGGACGACGACTGCGACGGGCAGACCGACGAGGGCTTCAAGCTCGGGGCGGCATGCGATGGCCCCGATACCGATTTTTGCGCGGACGACGTCATCACGTGCGCCGGTTGTTCGCCGGGACCCGACGCTGTCGAGACCTGCAACGGCAAGGACGACAACTGCAACGGCACCATCGACTCGGACTGCGATACCGGCGGGTGCAAACCTGCGCTGCTCGTGACCGGCTCTACGCCATCGAACATCAATTGCGTGGATTTCCCCGTCGAAAAGGGGGCAACAGGTGTGATTCAGTATCCCTGCTCCGGGGGCAATGTCTCAGCCAAGCTCGGTTCGCTCAGCTTTTCGGGCAACGTCGTCGGTGGCGTGGTCACGCTGAGCGCCACCGGAAGCTACCTGGGACCCGACGGCTGCACTTGGCAGACGCAGCACTCGATCACGGGGACGCTTCCCGATGGGGTCCTTACGTATTTTTACTCCGAAGCGCCGATCGCGGGCATGAACTGTTGGTTCGCCTGCACCGAGACCGGGACCGTTCAAGTCAACTGGTAGCCTGGCTCCACGCGGCCTCGCGGCCAAGCCACGCGACCGACCTACAAACGCGCGAAGGGCGCGGGAAGATCCCCCACGCCCCTCGTGATGGCGATGACGATCGCTCAGTACCCGGGCGGCAGGACGACGTCGCTCCAAGGGGTCGTGCGACCCGTGCACTTGGCGGGATCCTTCGGATCGGCTTGATCGGGGCACCACGCGATCGGCCCGTTCAGGTAGGCCATGTAAAGATCGTGGTAGCCGGGGAAGCCAGGCGCCGAAGAGCGGTCATCACGGAATGCACCCCACGAGTTTTTGATGCGCATGAACGTGATCGAGCTCGTCGGAAGGAGCGCCGCGCTGAGTTTTTTCGCGTCGGCGTCGTTCGTGGGATCGAGCGTCACGCCGGCTTTCAGCAGGCCGAAGTCCGCCGTTTCGACTTCGTAGTCCTCGAGCACCGTCATGTGGCCGCCCTGGCGACCGGGCTTGCCCGCGTTCTTGAGGGTGACCGTGTTGAACGAGCCTTTCAAGACCGGGTCGGAGCTCTCCATCGCGTTAAAGTCGACGTCCCAGGTGATCACGACCGGCTGACGATCGTGCAGTGCCTTTTGCACTCGGATTTGGAAGCCGCGCTTCGAGTCGTCACTCCATGACGGGTAGCTCGTTTGACGCCACTGGTTGATGGCGACGTCGAGGGTCGTGGTCCGCTCCGTGGCCTTGTTCTTGTTCGTCAGGCGCTCGGTGTACCAAGCCTTGAAGTCTTTCGGATGGATGAGCGACGCGCTCGTGGTTTTCGTCGACGAGCTGCGGAAGGTCTTCTCGTACTTCGTGCCGAACACCGAGGTGAGTTGCTCTTTGGCGGCAGGCGAAAGCTTCCAGGCCTCCTCGAGGACCTGGCGCACGAGGGCGGCATCGGAGCGCGAGGACGGGTCCTTCAGGCGGCCCGTCTTCAGCTCGGCTTGTACCGCGTCGAGCGCACCCTTTTGGACGGGCGACATCTCGGCGTTCGAGTCTTCGGGGATGAACGCGGCTTCCTGCATGACGCCGCGCTCGAGGACGATGTCGTTCGCACGGTCGAAGTGCCCGCCGGTCTCCAGTTCCTCGTGGGTCTCGCCGCCGGTGATCTTTGAGAACCAATCGAAGTACGTCCAGTACGACTGCGAGACGTCGAAGGGTTCACCCGTTGCGCTGTAGTTCATCGACTCGACCCAGCTCGCGTGGGCGTAGAGCCAGCAGTTGCCGATCGCCTGGCGCTCGACGTCCGTGTGCTTCACGTCGGTGACGTCGTCGCTCGAGTTGCCAACGTCACTGGTGCAGCCGGCCGCGAGTGGGGTTGCGGCGACGAGGGCGCTGAAGAGCCAAGTTCGAAGGGCATTGGGTCGCATCATGTTGGCGCCGCCATGCATACATTGGGCCACTGATGCCCTACATCGACATCGTAAACGTTTCGATAACTTCCCGCCGCGGAACTCCCGAGACATGGGCGAATTACGATCCGGTTGAATGGATCAAAATTGATCCAGACCGCGGGTCAGCCGAGACCCAGTAGCAGCTCCGGAAGATCCGAGATTCGGGCGAGGACGAGCGAGGTGAGGACCGCGACAGCGCATGCGCCGGCGACGAGGCGCTGCCAAAGCGTCGAGGGCAGCGGGGCGCCGTCGCCGACGAGCCAGCCAAAGAGCACTCCGGAGAGAAGTCCGGAGATGTGCGCCGCGTTGTTCACTCCGCCCATCGCGAAGCCGAAGAGCACGCTGTAGGCGATCGTCTGTCCAAGCCACGTTTTCCAGCGCTCGTCTTTGCGCCGAAACATGAAGCCGAGGACCGCGCCCATCAGTCCGAAGATGGCGCCGCTCGCGCCGGCCGTCGGGCTCGGGTGATGAGTGAACGTGTAGTACGCGAGCGAGCCTGCAAAGCTGATGATGCCGGACAGGACGTAGAGGATCAGGAGCCGCACCGAACCTATCGAGGGCTCGAGGAGGCGGCACAGGTTGATGAGGCCCAGCATGTTCATGCCGATGTGCAGGAGGCCGAAGTGGACGAAGCATGCCGACAAGAGGCGCCACGGTTCCATCGCAACGAGGCGCGGATCCGACAGCATCGCTCCGGCACGCAGCGCGTCGATGACGCCGCCGCCGCTGAAGATCGTAGCGAGGGATGGCTCCTGCCGGTAGGCGAGCAAGAACTGCATGCCGTAGACGGCCAACGTGATGGCGAGCAGTGCCTTGGCGACCGGGAGCGACTCGGCACGCCATTGCCCGAGCAGCCGCTCGTCTCCAGCCCCCATTCGCGAGCGCGTTCGCGTGACGGGGACGCGGGCCCGGCCGAACGCGACTGCGGCGTTGGGGTCCAGCGGACTGGCGCAGCGGATGCAACTTTTGAAGTCGGCGCCGTTTAGCGCGCCGCAATTTGAACACGCGACCGGGACGCTCACTCGGAGGTCATAGCGTGGCTCGTGGAAATCCGCCATCGACGCGCAGCGTAAGGTCCGCCTGGCTGCGGCGTTCTCAACGCATGTCGTGCGTAGTGTCCAATGTGGCGTGGAGTCCTTTGCGGCTTCACGCGCACGCGCGGCCGAGTATTCTCCGGCCCGTGACCGCGGCCCCGACTCCCGTTGCCCCGTTCGAGCAGCGCCTCGACCCGGCCCGGCTGGCGGAGCTCGAGGCAGAGCGGCTCCTCGCCGAACGAGCGAAGGCGGGAGATCGCCGCGCACTCGCCGAAATTCTCCGCAAATTCGGGCCAATTCTGTATCGATCGGTGCTCTTGCCGAGGCTTGGCAGCGAGGCCGTCGCGCAGGATGCACTCGGCGACACGTACGTGCGGGTGGTCGAGAAGTTCGCGCAGTTCGAGTGGCGGGGCTGCGGCGTGTACCCATGGCTGCGGGTTGTCGCTATGCGCATCGCGCTCGACAGCTTGCGGTCGCGCAAGCGCGAGACGCTCTTTGATCCCGATGACCTCGCCCGCGCGGCCGATGCCGCCGAGCGTGACCTCGACCAGGGACTCGACCTGAAGCTCTGCGAAGAACGTGACCGCGAAGCCGCGAAGATCAAGCTCGACACCGCGCTCGGAGCGATCAACAGCCGCTACGCACTCGCGATTCGCTTGCGGGTGCTCGAAGAGAAGAGCCGCGAAGAAGCCGCGGGAAGTTTGGGTGTCACTGTTTCCACCCTCGATGTCGTGCTTCACCGTGCGCTGAAAGCCTTGAAAAAGGCCCTTGGCGGCGACGATTCGGAGTCACCATGAAGACGCGTCCGGAGCTCGATCTCGTCGATGCACCCGTCCCGAGCAAGAAGGAACTCGACGCGGCGTCGGCGGCGATTCGTGCGCTCGTCGGCGGCTCGATCGACCGCTTCGACAACGAGGCGTTGCTCGCTCTCGCCCTCGGCGATGACGTGGCCGACGAGGCGATTCTCGACGAGGAGCGCGTGGACGCGAACCTTCTGCGGCACGCCCTCGATGGTCAAGGAGAGCATCCGCTCGCCGAATTGGCCTCGGCCCTTCGCGTTGCCACCGGCTCGAAGGAGGTCGATGAGTTGACCCACGAACGGCTCGTGCGGCGGGCCCTCCACGAACGCGAAAACCGCGCGGCTCCCCGGCGCTACTGGCCGATCGCGAGCGCCATCGTGGCGCTGGCGGCCGGCATCGCGCTGCTCATCGGGAATGTGACGGCGGACCGTTCCGAGCGCGAAGTTGCGGCGTCGCTGCCGCGTCTTCGGGCGGCCGCGGCTACGGTCGCGTTGATCCCGTCGAGGTCGACGGAGTCTTTGTTCGATGCGTCGACGGCGTTTGGCGCGCGTGGCGGAGAGAGTGCGCGGGTTGGACGCATCGTCGCTTCGCGAGCGTCGGATTTTCGCGCGAATCGCTTTGCGCGTTGGGGGGTGCGGTGATGCGCGTCACGAGCAGGCTCACCTTGATCTGCGCGCTTGTGCTGACGGCGTGCAAAGCGCAGCCGTCGCCGGACCCGGCTCTAGTGGCTGCGGGATGCCATGAGGACGCGCCCGCCGTCGATGAGACCTTGCTTGCGTTCTTATCGAAAGCCCGCGCCGTGCACCTTCAAGTCGATCTTGCCGAGGCGGACGCGAAGATCGATGAAGCGGTTCGGCTGCTCGACGGGCTCGTTCGCCCCCCGGCTCCCGGCGGTGAAAACGCGAGCCCCGAGGTGGCCGAAGTGCTCGCGGATTCCTTGGCCCGGCTCGCCGAACTCGAGGGACAGCGCGGCAATTTCGAAGCGGCTCGCGTCCTCGTTCGTCGCGGTCTCGGCATTGCAAAAGGGCGCACGCAGTTTCGCGGACGCCTCTTCGAGGTCTTGGGTTCGGTTGAGAAGCGCTCGTTCGATGCGCTGCGCGAGCGGCGTGACGACGAAGGCGCGACAGCCGCAAAGCTACGGTCGCTCGCGGCCTTAAAGGAAGCCGTCTCGATCCAGGAAGACGTGATCGACCGCGCGCTCGGTACGGCCCCGAGCCCCTGACCGTCAGCGTGCGGCACGTTTTGGGGGGAGGCGAGCCCGCTTTGGGCGGGGAGTCACCCTGAGCGCGAAGGCAAATATGCGAGCTGAAGGAAGGACGCGGCTTCATCGAACCGACCGACTAGGGTAAGGTTCGTCACTTCCACGGATTCATTCGATAATGGCTCGCATTTCCAGACGGCTGCCCGGAGTTCCCGCGTTCGTGTTGACTGCCCCTGAACGGCATCTGCTCGACTGCGTAGACGGTACCCTCGACGAAGCTGCGCTCGCCTTCATGTGTGGTCGCGAACCTGGCGACGTCGGCGTGATGCTCGCTCGCCTCGTCGAGGCCGGCGTCGTCAGCTTCGATGTGGCACCTGTGGTTCAAGCGGCGCCCGTCAATCCCGCGTACGGCGACGGCATCGAGCTGCCTCGCGAATTTCGGGACGAGGTCGACGCGTTGTGGAAGCGCCTCGAGCTCGAGGATGGCTACCAACTCCTCGGTGTCGCGAACGGCGCGAGCAAAGAGGAGATTCGCGCCGCCTACTATCGGATAGGTCCGCGGTTTCATCCGGACCGCCACTTTCGGAAGAAGCTCGGGCCCTACAAGCAGAAGATTGAGGCCATCTTCGCCGCGCTGACGAAGGCTCAGGAGACGCTTCGCTCAGACGCGCACCGAG
The DNA here is from genome assembly GCA_947475525.1 of Polyangiaceae bacterium. Lineage (GTDB taxonomy): Bacteria > Myxococcota_A > Polyangia > Polyangiales > Polyangiaceae > SYFR01. The sequence continues at coordinate 64,170 of CANJMI010000024.1, forward strand.
CCGGCACCGTCACAACCCTCCCTTCCGCGAGCGGGTCCGCGCCTGCGCCGGGCACGCTAAAGTCGAGTGAACCCCCCCCGAGTGGACGCCCGAGTGAAGAAACCGACGAGCAGCGCAGCGCCCGACGTGTCGCTCTCGCTCGGAAGTTTTCGTCGAGTCCAGGGGCATCGACTCTGCCTCGCGACGAAAGCCACGAGGAGGCCGTTCCCGTTTCTACCCCGCGCCCCCCAGCCTTCAGCGGGAACCTGGATCCGTCCGCGTATCCACGCGTCGAAGGCATCCCGTCGAGCGCGGCCGAACGGTTACGTGACCGCTTCGACCAGGTTGGCAATGATGTGCGCGAGAAGCGCTTGAGGCGGTACCTCGCCAGCGCAGAAGACGCGATGAACCTCGGTGATTACCGCACCGCCGTCGCGGCCTACGTCCAAGCGTCGAAGCTTGCCCCCGAGGACGCCGACGTCGCGAAGCTCTGCGAACGGGCCTCTAAATTAGCGGGAATGGCCTGACTCGCCTCGAGCGCCGCTTGCTGCTGGTTTCCTGCACGGCATCGGTCTAGAACGCATCTCGGAGAATTACGGCATGGAACGCGTCATCGGTATCGACCTCGGCACCACCAACTCCTGCGTGGCCATCATCGACGACGATGGCATCCCTCAGGTGATCCCGAACCGCGGCGGCTACAAGACGACCCCGTCGATCGTGGCCGTCACCGAGGGAGGGCGTCGCCTCGTTGGCCACATCGCCAAACGACAGTCGATCACCAACTCTGAAAACACCGTTTACACGGCGAAACGCTTGATAGGGCGCAAGTGGGACTCGGCTCCGGTGCGCTCGGCGCGCCAGTCGGTGAGCTACACGATCGACGAGGGGCCGCACGGCGACGTACGCATCAAGCTCCGCGACGAGCACTTTTCGGTCCAGGAGATCAGCGCGATGATCCTCCAGGAGATGAAGCTCGTGGCCGAGGAGTCGTTTCCGGGCGAGCCGCTCAACCGGGCGGTAATCACCGTGCCCGCCTATTTCAACGACGGGCAGCGCCAGGCGACCAAAGACGCCGGCCACATCGCGGGCCTCGATGTGATTCGGATCATCAATGAGCCGACCGCGGCGGCGCTTGCCTATGGCTACGGTAAATCGATGAACAAGACGATCGCCGTGTTCGATCTCGGCGGCGGGACGTTCGACGTCTCGATCCTCGAGATCGGCGAGGGCGGCGTCTTCAAGGTCGTCGCCACGGCGGGCGATACGTTCCTTGGCGGCGAGGACTTCGACCTGCGCATCGTGGATTGGCTCATCGACGGCTTCAAAAAGGAGCACGGCGTCGATCTGCGCGAGGACCGCATGGCCTTGCAGCGCGTCAAAGATGCCGCGGAGAAGGCCAAGTGTGAGCTTAGCGCGGTGAAAGAGGCGGACGTCAACCTGCCGTTCATCATCTCGCACGGCCCGGACAACGAGTCGCTCCACTTGCAGAGGTCGATCGACCGCGCGACGTTCGAGACGCTCTGCGCGGATCTGCTCGAGCGTTGCCTCGACATTTGTCGCGGGGCGATGAAGGACGCGCGGCTCACCGCGAGCGACATCGAAGAGGTCGTTTTGGTCGGTGGCATGACGCGCATGCCGGCGGTACAGAAGGCCTGCTCCGACGTCTTCAAGCGCGAGCCGAGCAAAGGCGTACACCCGGATGAGGTCGTCGCGATAGGGGCCGCTATTCAGGGCAAAGCGCTGCTCGACGAACAGGAGGACCTGATCCTCCTCGATGTGACGCCGCATGCGCTCGGGTTGCTTACGGCAGGCAATCACTTCGACGAGCTTATCGGGCAGAACACGACCGTTCCCACGAGCGCGACGAAGACCTTCACCACCAGCCGCGACAACCAGACGGCCGTGAAGATCCTCGTCATGCAGCGCGAGAGCGACGAGAACCAGCTGCTCGGGGAGTTTCTCCTCACGGGGCTCCGCGCCGCGCAGAAGGGTCAAATCGAAATCGAAGTCACGTTCTCGATCGACAGCGATGGCATCGTGTCGGTGTTCGCGAAGGATTGCGAGACCGGCCTCGAACAGTCGATTCAGGTCACGTCGTCGAGCGGCCTCAGCCAGGAGGAAATCAGTCAAATGATGGTCTCCGCCGAGGAGTACATGATCGAGCGCAAGGGCGACGATGAGCTCGAAGGCGTGCGACAGAACGCGGAGAAGCTGATCGCCGAGATCGAAAAACTCTTCCCGGAGGTTGAGGCGCTCGTCGCGTCGAGCGACTTCGGTCGCGAAGCCCTGGCAAAGACGCGTGACGTGCTCGCGCTGACGAAGGACGCGATTGCGAAGAACGAGCTCGCGGCGATAAAGGAGCACAGTGAAGCTCTCACGCGCACGCTGAAGATGTTCAAAGGTGTCGTCAGTCGGCCGACGTGAGTTGCCGCGCTGGCGGTGGCTTTCGCGAGCATGCCGCGAGCTCGCGCGATGCGTTCTCGCGGGGGCTTTGCTCGTCGCGGCGATCGAGGTCACGTCTTTCGCCGCAGCGCCGCCGAGCGACCCGCCCCTCGCGACCTTAGCTCGTGCCGAGACGGCTGCGGGGCAAGGTGTCGCGAGCTACGAGCTTTACGCCGAGCTCGACGCCGAGACGCATCGCATTCGCGGAAAAGGCGTGATTCGTTGGCGAAACGCCTCCTCGGTCCCGCAGCGGGAGTTGTGGCTGCACGCGTACCTCAACGCTTTCAAAGATGAGCGAACGCGGCTGATGCGCAGGGGCGAACCCGACGGCTTTCGCGGAGGCACGTCGCTCGGGCATCACGGCTCGCTCGAGGTGCACCGCTTGCGCGCACGTGAACTCGACGCAGAGCTTTGGGGCGGAGTGACTTACGGCGAAGAGGATGACGAGACCGACGTCCGCGTTCCATTGCCGCGGGAGGTCGCACCGGGCGAGTCGCTTACGCTCGACGTGGAGTTCACCGCGTCGCTGCCTTCGGTGATGCTGCGCACCGGCTACGCGGGCCGCTTTCACATGGTCGCGCAGTGGTTCCCGAAGCTTGCGCGACTCGAGCCCGATGGACGCTGGGCCCACTTCAGCCTCGATCGATTCTCTGAGTTTTATGCGGATTTTGGAGACTACGACGTCACCATCGATGTCCCCGAGGCGTTCCTGGTTGGAGCCACGGGCGCGCCAGTAGGTGACCTATCCGAAGGTGGTCGCCGCCGCGTTAGGTTCATCGCTCCGCGCGTGCACGAGTTTGCTTTCGCGGCGTGGGACGGTTTCGAGGAGGTGCGGCAACTGGCCGGCGGGGTCGAGCTCGTCGCGCTCTTTCCGAAAGGGGAGGGGGAGGAGGCGGACCTCGAACTCGATGTGGCGACTCGCGCGCTCGCGCACTTCGCTGAGCGTTATGGCCCGTATCCGTACCGACGATTGACGCTCGTGCGGCCGCCGCGCGAGGCCGCGGAGGCCGGGGGTATGGAGTATCCGACGTTGATCACGACTGGAGCGTCGACGCGTTTTCGTGCGGTGGGTCTTCGTTCGATCGAGGCCATCACCGTGCACGAGCTCGCGCACCAGTGGTTCTATGGCCTGCTCGCGACGAACGAGCATCGCTACCCCTACCTCGACGAAGGACTGACGAGCTACGCTGAGCTCGAGGTCATGGAGCGATTTTGGCCTGGAAACTCGGGCTTCGATGGCTTTGGATTTCGTGTTTCGGAAGAGGCCGCGTACCGAATCGCGGCGGCGGATGCGGAGGGGCGGGGGAGGGTCGATCGCGCGTCGTCGGAGTTCGCGGATGGCCACGCGTACGGCGGGCTCGTTTACGCGCGCATGGCGACGACGTTGCGAACCTTGGCGCGGGTCTACGGTGAGGAGCGAATGCAGCGGGCGCTCGGTGTTTACGCGCGTGTGCATCGTTTCTCACATCCGAGGCCGATGGACTTGGTCGCCGCCGTGAAGGCGGAGGTCGGGGAGGCCGCCGCGGTGGCGCTGACCGCTGCGGTGGAGGGCGGTAGCGTCGATGTGCGGCTCGACGGGTGGGAGTCGCACCCCGACGCAGGTGGGGGGTTCGTGGGTACGGTGTCCTTGCGCCGCGAAGGTGCCGTCGTGCTCCCCGTCGAGGTGGACGTGAGGTCGGCGCGAGGCTCGGTGACGCGGCTTCGATGGGATGGGGTGGGCGAGCAGGGCATTCTGCCGTGGCGCGGCGACGCTCCGATGGCGTCGGTGCTCGTCGATCCCGATGACCGCATCCTGCTCGATGCGCGGCTCGAGGGGCGCGCGTCGGGTGGCCCGAAGACAACTCCACGCGTGTGGGCGCTTGCGGCGTGCCTCGCGCAACTTGGCGCGAGCATCGTGTGGCCGTGATGCCGAGGCCGAGCCGCCGCATGGTCGTTGGCCTTGCGGTGGTGTACCGCGCGCTTGCGTCGGGGCTACTCGCGAGCATCCCCGCGGTGGCGGTGTCGCGCGTGCTCGGAGGGCATCCGCTCGGCGATGCGGTGCTCTGGGAGCCGGGTGGCGTGTGGTTGCTCGAGGTCGTTCGTCGCGCCCCTTCGCACGCGCCGTACGGTGCGTATCCTCTCGCGGCCGCGGTCTTCGTGTCGCTCTTCGCAGCGTCGCTACCGCTCGCGCTGATCGTGGCGAGCTACGGCTCCGATGCTCCTTCAACGTGGACTCGCGCGTGCCAGGTCGCCCTCGGTGTGGCACCGCGGTTCACGTTGCTAGCCGCGCTCGTAATCACAGCACAAACATTGAGTTTTGCGTTCACGACCGCATTGGTCGGGTTTGCCTCTCGCCCCTTCGTTTCCGTCTCCGATGAGCGCTGGCCGTTCGTCGTCGGTGCCGCGCTCGGGCTCGGGTTCGCGTTCGGCATCGGCATCCTCGGGGACCTTGTGCGGGCGTCGGTCGTGTGGCGAAACGAAGGCGTGTGGGCGTCGCTCGTGTGGGCGCAGCGTCAGGCTCGTCAAGGATACCGCGCGCTCTTCGTCGCCGCCGCAGGGCGCGCCCTGCTCGGTGCGTTCGGCCTCACGGTGTGTGCCAAGCTCGTGCTCGCGTTGCTGCCTGAACGCCCTGTGGCTGCGGCGTTCGTCTCGGTCGGCTGTGGCAGCATTCCGGTCGCTCTCCGAAGCTCGTGGTTCGGTGCCGTCGCGCGTGAGCTTGGGGCGAAGGCTGTGGTCGCGTCACTCGATTGCGAGCAACCGGATTGAATCAGGCGAGGGCTTCGGGGGCTTGCACGACCTGGTTGCGGCCCGCGTGCTTCGCCGCATAGAGGGCCGTATCGGCGGCCTCGATGAGCTTCGCGGGATCGTGTTCGAATCGGCCACGCACTTCGGCTACGCCAAAGCTGCTGGTGACGTCGAGGACGTTGGCGCCGAGCTTGACGCGCAGCTTCGAGATGTTCACTCGCAGCCGTTCTGCGAGCAGATACGCGCCATCGACTGGCGTGTCGGGAAGGATGATGACGAACTCTTCGCCGCCGTAGCGTGCGGGGACGTCGCCGATGCGCACCGACGCGAGGAGCAGTTTTCCGATCGCCATCAACACGGCGTCACCTGCCTGGTGACCCCACGTATCGTTGAACTTCTTGAAGTGATCGACGTCGAAGAGGATCAAGCTTAGCGGCTGACCGGAGCGTCTCGCGCGGTGAAGATCGCGCTTCAGTGAGTCCTGGAAAGCCCGGTGGTTGAAGAGGCCCGTGAGTCCGTCGGTCGAGGCGAGCTGAGCGAGGCGTTTGTTCGCGGTTTCCAGGCGAAGGTTGAGCTCTTCTTTCTCGCCGAGCAGGCGCTCCAAGCGGTGCACCATCGTGTGGAAGTTCTGGTTGAGCTCGACCAATTTTTGGTCCACCTGGCGCTTCAACGCTTCGTAGCTTACCTGCGCGCCGACCTCGCGCTTGAACCCCGAGGCGGCGCCGCTGACGAGCGTCGGGAGTTGCTCCAAGATCTCGGTAATAATCGCTTCGTTTAGGTTCAGCTTCGCGCCTGCCGCGACGGCATTTTTCGTCGCGGTTTCGGGGGCGCTGCCTTCGAACACGGCGGCGAGACGCTCGGCCGCCCAAGCCACCTTGCCGACGAGATCGTCGGGGGCGTGTTCATCGTGGTGCCTGCGGATCGCGCCGATAAGCTCATCGGACAAGTTCCACTCTTTCGCGAGGTCCGCTCCGCGGATGGGGTGCGGCGTCTGTCCGGCGAGGCGCTCTTGCAGGGTACGTGCTTCGGCGGGCCAACGCGCGACGTCGGCGGCTCCGCGCAGATCTTCGCTGGCCCAGGTGAGCAGCCCCGTCTCGAGAAAGAGCCCGGTCGTGAAGCAATCGTCGGCGCGTTTGCGCATGCCCATGCGCTCGGCGAGGAGGCGAGCCGCCACGCCGCGGCGCAGGCAGTTGCCGAGGAGCAGCTCGCCTTCGGGGCCCACGGGCGCCATCTGAGACATCGACAACCCGAGGGCGAGGTTCTTCATCCCGTTGACGCCAAGGAGTGATGCCGCCTGCGGGACGTCGTTCACTTTGTGCGGCAGCGCGTACGCGGAGCTGTTGACGACGCTGAGAAGGCGGATACCGAACCCCGGATCCGTCTCGGCGAGTTTCGCCAAATCACCTACCGAACAGTCGGGCTTCAGCGCCGTCTGCACGATCTGCATCGCAAGCGCCGAGTGCGGTGCGCTGCCTTTTGGGTTCGTCGCCACGCTCCGCTTTTATCAACCGCCGCGCGTCACGTCCAGCGCCTCTCCCGTGCGTCCCGCGGATGCGCCGACGACCCGGGCGGTGTTGAGCCTTGCGCTAGGGTTCCGGGCTGCACTATAACGGCGTCCGTGAATCGCAAGATTCGCGTGCTGAGGTAGCTCAGTCGGTAGAGCAGTGGACTGAAAATCCGCGTGTCGTCAGTTCGATTCTGACCCTTAGCACTAAGCCTTTTTGGCAATGTTTGGCCGAGCGGGGGCCCTGCCCCCCCGGTGTCTCTCGGGTGACGTTCGTCGTCTTATGGGCCGCCCGAGAAGATGACGTACGCGACGGGGACCGCCGTCCCGAGGAGTAGCAGCACGCCTCCGCGACCGAGGAGCCCCTTGCGTCCCGGCAGCATGAAGAGGCCGCTCGTCGCGAGGAGCAGCAGCAAGACTGCGTAACCGTCGGCCACGATCGTCCACGCTTTTTTCCCGCGGTTCAAGTGAAGCCAGTTGGCGGCGCGGAGCAGCCTTCGCGGTTTGCGGTCACGCACGAGGATTGAACCGGTGCGGAGGTTTGCCGTCACCGTGGTCGGTCCGCTGCGCAGCTCGAGTTCCTCGTCGTTCACGCGGTCGATGGCGTCGACGCGGCCGGTCATCTGCAAGGCTTCGCGTACGCGTACGGCCGCGACGTCGTCATCGTTGTCGGGTAGCGCGCGCCCAAGCTCGACTGTGCGCTCGCTCTCGATGAAGTTCGGATCCCAGTCGGCGATGTGGTTGACCGCGAGGCCGCTCGCCGCGTAGACGAACGTCAGCCCGACGACGAAATAGCCAAAATCACGGTGAAGCGCGCGCAGCCACGAACGCCAGCGGAGTCCGCGAGGCCGGGGAGCGGGGGCCAACCCGCCTTTCTCTGAGGCGTGCGCGTCAACCATAACGCTCCTCTTTCCATGGGTCCGCGTGGTTGTGGTAGCCGCGTCGCTCCCAGTATCCGGGCTCGTCGCGTGACACGAAACGAAGGCCGGTGAGCCATTTGGCGCTCTTCCAAAAATAGAGATCCGGAACGACCCCGCGCACCGGAGCGCCGTGCGCTGCGGCGAGCGGCTTGCCATCGAGACGATGGGCGAGCATGGCCGCGGGGCCGAGCGCTTCGCGTAGAGGCACGTTCGCCGAGTAGCCGTGGGCCGCCTCGAAGATGACGTGGCGGGCGCGTTTCGTTGGGCGGGCGCGCTCGGCCAGGGCCTTCATGGTGACGCCAGTCCACTCCGCGTCGAGCACGCTCCATCCGGTGACGCAGTGGACGTCCGAGCGGCGAGTGGTTTGGGGCATCGCGAGGAGACCCTTCCAGTCGAGCGTGAACGGCTCCTCGACCTCCCCGTGGACACGCAACGCGAACGCCGATGGGTTCGTATCGCCTTCCTCGCCGCCCATCGGCTTTAGGCGCGAAATCACTCGTTGCCCGGGTGGAACTCGCTCTCGGCCGTCGTCGCGCGTTTGGGCGAGCGCTTCGTTTCCAAAGAGCTGATCGAGCAGCACATAGAGGCCACCGCCAAAAGCGGTGAGTACCGTCCCCGCGGCGGCCTTCTGGATGAAGTCGCGGCGGGCGTGCAGTCGCTCGAGCTCGCGTCGGTCGAAGTCGGGTAATTTCATACGCACGAAGGGTACGGCGCACGAGGCCGCGCGGTTACCGAGTCCGCTGCGGAATTTTTGCGTCCGCGCTGGATCATTAAGGCGTTTCCCCCTTCCGCGTACTACCTTTCGGGGGCATGGCCCGGCTTGGCACCGTCGCAGAGCTCCTCGAGCCGTGGCGGACGCGCACGGCTCCCGCGTTGCGGAGGGCGTGCATTGGCGCGCTCGGAATGTCGCTCGCGGTTGGGCTCACGCTCGGCCGGCGCGGCTGGCCCGCCACGCGCGCGGTGGCTTTTGCGGTGCTCGTCGGCGCAGCCTTGCCGTTTCTCCTCACGAACCGGTTGCTCCGGCGGCGCGACCGGGACGCACGGGCGGTGCTGGCTGCGACGCTCCTTCGCACGCAACCGGAGCTCGGGCAGGCGACCAAGCGCGCTTTCGCGATGGCCGAGCGGACGGCGTCGCGCGCGGACACGGGCTCAGTCGAGCTCGCCCGGCTCCACGTCGAGCGGCTGCTTGGACGCGTGAGCCTCGAGCCGCTCGTGCGGCGCGCGGAGGCCCAGGCGTGGCGTTGGTCGCTCCTCGGCGTGGCGCTCGCGGTCGTCGGGTTTGCGCTCGTCGCGCCCGATCCATTCAAAATGGTGGAGGGACTGGACGTATTGTGCGCGCGCGGAGGGATCGCGCCGTTGCCCATCGAGTGGCTCTCCGACTCCGTGTTCCTCGCCGAGCCGCCCGCCTACCTTGGTGAGACTCCCGAGCTTCTCGCGCCGCACCTATCGGCGATCGTGCCGGTCGGTACCGTCGTCACGGTGCGTGGGCGTGCGCGGTACAGCGAGCGTCCGTTGGTCCTCAACGACGGGCGACGTGACGTGCCGTTTCAAAGTGACGGTCACGACAGTGTCATCGCTCGCTGGGTCGTCGAAGGCGATGCGACGCTACGGGTGGCGGCGCGCTTCGGGGGCGTGCTCGTGCTCGAGCCCGAGAGGTTCGAGATCGAGGCGCTCGTTGACCGGGCTCCTATCGTGCGAGTCGAAGGCGCTCCCGGGACGTTGAAACTTTTCGACCACCCGCGGATCCCAATCCACTGGGAGGCGCAGGACGACCACGCGCTCACCGAGGTGGAGCTGGTGCTCCGAGCGGGGGAGCGTGAAGAGCGTCGCGCGTTGTCAAAGTCGCAAGGTCCGACCGACCGTGGCGGTATCGATCTTTTGGCCCACGACAAGTTCATCGCGAAGAGCCACGTGCCTATCGAGGTCACCGTCGAAGCGAAAGACAACGATCGGATTCGGGGTCCAAAATGGGGAAAAAGCGCATCGATCGTGCTCGTGCCTCCGCAGATCGCCGAACTCGAAGTGTTGCGTCACCGTGCGCTCGTGCTCGCCCGCGATGCGCTGACCGACCTTTTGGCGGTGCGCGTACTTGCGACTGCGAAGCCGGATCGCGCATGGCTCGAGGCACAGCGCACGCAGCAACGCGAAGTGTTCAAGCTTGTGCAAGAGGCACTCCAGAAGGACTTCGGCGGTCTCAAAATACCGGGCCGCGTGACCTCTGCGGCGCGCGGCCAACTCGAGCGCCTCGACGCGGCCTTCGAAGCCCTGGTGAAGGCCCCGACGATGCCCGCGCAGGAGAAACTTCGCGAGACGACAGAGAACACGTTGCTCGGGCTCGATGCGTTGATCGATGCGCTCGGTACCCGCGATGCTCGAGCCGCCGCGCTGAAGCTCGCGGACGTGGCCGTCGAGGCGTCGCTCGCGATCAAGCTTGGCCGCGAACCTATGGAGCGCGCGCGTGCCGACCGAAGGCTCGCGGCGGCACTCGGCGTACTCGAAGGCGGAGGGCGCAACCTGGTCGAGCTCTCTGAGCTCGGTCTGGACCTCGGTGAAATCGTCGAGAGCGATCTCGGCCGCATCCAGCGCGCGATGAAAGAGGGCGACCGTCACCACGCGCGTCTCGCGGCCGACGATCTTGCGGCGCGCATGCGGCAGCCCGATCCATCGTTCGTGTCGTCGGGGGGCGGCTCGATGGGCGGGACCGAGTCGGGCGGCGCGGGCCAAGACGGTGCCGCCTCCGATGCCGCCGAAGACGCGTCAAGCATCGAGCAAGCACTCGAGGAGCTGCGTCGCGAGCACGCAGCGGAAATGGCAGGCGTGGAGCGCGCGCTCGAAGAGGGCGTCGGTGATGACGAGAAGCAGGCGCGTCAGGAACAACTCCGTCAGCTCGCGAAGGAGACGCGCGAAGCCGTGGAGGCGTTGCCCGAACAAGGGAGCGACCCGTCCTCGGCGCGCTCCGAAGCCTCGCAAGGTCGGTCCCAAGGAGAGGGCATGGCTGCGGCGCTCGAGCGAGGCTCGCTCGGTGAAGCTTCGGAGACCGGCAAGCGTGCGCTCGAGGCACTCGACAGAGCGGGGAAACGGGCCGCGGAGGCCCCGCAAGGGACGAGCGAAAGGGACGTAGCCGGTGGGGCGCGTTCGGCTGCGGCCAAGCTGCGTGGGCTCGTGCGGGAGGCTGAAAAACAACTCGCCGACGCGCGCAAGAAATCCTCCGAGTCGGCCAAGAGCGCCCTGGAGAAGGCGGGGCAACGCGAGAAACTTTTAGCCGAGCGCGCTCGAAAGCTTCGTGAGAAGAGCAACGCGAGCGAGGCTCCTTTACCGCAAGAAATGCTGGAAAAACTCGACGAGGCGGCGCGTGAGATGGACGGCGCCGCGAAGGAATTTCAGGGGCATCGTGGCGGCTCAGGACTCGACGCGCAACGCCAAGCCCAGCGGCTCCTCGAGATGGCTCAGCCGGAAAAAGACGAAAAGGAAGGCCAGCGCCCGGGCCAGTTGAATGACGGCCAATCGCTCGCTCAAGACGCCGACGTACCGGGTGAGCGAAAGGACGAGACCGCGGACCGCTTTCGCCGGCGCGTGACCGAGGGGCTCGGGCGAAAATCGCCGGGGCGTCTTCGCGAGGCTGTGCGGCGCTACACGGAGGGCCTCTTGCGATGACGCGCGCCTGGGTTCGGAGTTGCGCTCGGGGAGCGGCAGCGTTGCTCGCTGTCGCGTTCGTTTTCGTGGTGACCTTGTGGCCCGACGCGGCCGTCACGCCGGCGGCAGCGCAGAGTCTCGGCATCGCGGCGCTTCGGGCGCGGATTGCCATTTTGGACCTCGAGTTCGGTGAGGCGGATTCGCTTCTCGAAGGAGCGGGCGACCAAGCGGAGATCGTCATCGAGCGGGCGCGGCTCGCGCTCTATCGGGGAGATTGCGACGGTGCGGTGGCGCTGCTCGATCGGTCGGACCTGCGTGAGCACGATGGAGCCGCGGACCTCGAGCCTGTGGCGATCGGCTGCGCGCGCGCGATGGCGGCGTCGGTGACGCGAAAGGACCCGCGCGGAGTCGTCGTGCGCTTTCAGGACGCGGCCGACGTCGCGCTTTTCCCCGTCCTTGTGGACACGGCGCTCCTCGTGCGCGAGATGCTCGCGCGTGAGCTCGGTTCGAGGTTGCCCGACCCTATCGTCATCGAGCTCGTGCGCGATCAATTGAGTCTCGCGGCGCTCTCGGGGCTCCCCGAAAAAGCGGCCAAGACGACGGGCACGGTCGCGGTGGCGAAGTGGGGCCGCGTGCTTCTCCTCTCGCCGCGCGCCACTCCGCATGGGTATGGCTGGCTCGACACGCTCGCGCACGAGATGACGCACCTCGTGCTCTCGAAGGCGACGCGTGACCGCGCCCCGCTGTGGTTGCAGGAGGGCGTCGCGAAACGGCAGGAACTTCGTTGGCGCGCGCGTCACCCATTCGATGGCGTGCCGTCGTCGGACGACATCGCGGCCACCGGAATCGAGCGGGGACTAGGGCTGCCGCTGACCGGCCTCGGTCCGTCGATTGCGATGTTGCCGAGCGCCGAGCAAGCGATGGTTGCCTTCGCGCAGGTGTCGAGTTTCGTCGCGTATTGGGTCGCGGAGTCCGGGGAGGCGGCGCTGCCCAAGCTTCTCGTCGAGATGCGGGATGCGCACGCGGGCGCGGATGCCGCCGAAGCGATCAAGACCGTTTCGGGAAGTTCCCTCGATGATTGGGACACGCGCTGGCGGTCGTGGCTGAAGGCGAAGCCCCACGCGGCGCCCGAGGAGATGATGGGCGGCCACGAGCTTCCGTCGGGGAGCGTCGTGAGCTTCCGTGAGGTCGCGAAGAAGCGACGGCTCGCGGAGTTGCTCTTGGCGCGTGGGCACGCGAAGGCCTCGGCGCTCGAGAGCAAGTGGGCGCTCGGGCTCTTGCCGACGGATGCCGGTGCGCGCTGCGTGCATGCGGACGCACGGCTTTTGGAGGGCCAACGTGAGGCCGCGGTAAAGGTGGTGGTCTCGGCCGGCGACGTGCGCGCACCGACGGCGCGGTGGTGGTCGCTGCATGCGTTCTACGGAGACAAGGACGCGCTCCCGAACGCTCGTAGCCTCGCCATCGGTTACGACCCTTACGACGCGCACGTTTCGTGTGAGGAGTTGCCCGAGGGGCAGTTTCCCGCCGATGCGATTCGCTTCGAGCTGTGCGTTGCCGCGCGTCGCCGACCGTGGCCGTGACCCTGCGCGGCCCAAACAAAAGGCGAGGTCAATCGCGGCGGAGGGTTACTTCGCACACGGCGCTCGAGATGAAGCCATCTTCGGGATCGAACGCATGTTCGCGATCATCGTGCCCGGCGGTCGTGCCGACGACGACCACGCCGGCGACATCCTTCAGCGACGCGAGCGACAGCTGCGTGGTGTCTTCGCCCCAGCGCCCGCCGGTGTGGCGCCCGAGCTCCCGGCCTTCGGTGTCAACGGTGACGAGCGCCCAGCGAAAGGCGTGGGCATGTTCGCATTCGGCGGAGACGGTGATGCTGTGGGCTTCGGTCGCGCCCGCCGTGTCGAGCCAGATGTACGAAGCTCCCGTCGCCTCGATGGCGCGCGTTCGGAGGCGGCGCGGCAGGCTCGTCAGCGGCACCGACCAGTCGAATCGAACGCGACCGAAGTCGCCGAAGTGCTCCGTGTCGATGAGGTGCCCACCATCGCTGCGACTGCCGACGAAGGCGCGCGCGATCGCGAATCCGAGGGTTACCTCGTCGAGGTTGGTGCCGAGTCCGAGGAACAGGCGGCGCAGCACGTCGAAGACGTCGGGTTCCGATTTCCAATAAAAAGACTCGGTTTCATTGCGTTTTCCCCCGATGGCGACGAGCTCGCTCCAGAGTCGCGTCGGGACCCCTTGTCCGTAGGTCTCGTCGAGGTAATCGACCCAAAGGGCCTCGCCGGCAAACGCGTTCATGGTTGCGTGGACGAGCGCACGCTCCGGGTTGCGTTGAAAGCGATCGAGCGCTTCTGCTTCGAGGAGCGGGCAGGGCGCGACTACCGCCGCGAGCTTGCTCGAGCCGAGGCCGAGGGTCGACTCGTGCGCCCCGGGATCGAGCCCGAGCAGGGCAGCTTGCCCGATGGTCCTGGCGACGTCGGACGCGAGCTCGCAACCGCGATGGGCCGCGGCCACCAAAGCAAAGGCGCTCGTGCGGTCGTAGGGGCCGAGCACCGACGCGGCGTCGTCGTAGGCGCGCGAGGCGGTTGCACGTGGGGCGAGGTACACGTCGAATTCTGGGCCGCTGCCGAGAGCGCCGTCCTCGAGCGGCCGAGGGAGCCCGCTGCGGCGCAAGAAGGCGAGGGTACGTTCCGCGGCGGTCAGGGCCTCTGCGGCGACGGTCGGCGCGACGCGCTCGGTGCCTGCGGAATGCACGCACACCGGTTCGATGAGGGAGCAGCCGAGCCGGGTAGCACGCGGCCGCTCGACCAACGGAACGACCGCGCGATGCCCATCCTCTGCACGCGCGGGCGAGCCAACCGCGCACGCCACACCGGCGAGCGCCATGGCCCAAGAGAGGGAGAAACTTCGTCGAGTCACGGCGCCTTTGAGCATAGCCGACTCGACCGATTGCGGACGCCGATTGAGCCGGATAGCTCGCGTCTCCGCGAGGCGGTTTGACATGCCCCGTGCGAAGGCCTTACAACCATGCGACATGAGCGACCTCGGACCGCACACGTTCGACGCGCGGCGCGCGATCACCGTCGATTTGCAGGCGGGGCAGATCCACGTGGCGTCGTCCCCCCGAGTGTTGGTGCCGACCGATGCGCTCGTCGCATTGTGCAGCGCGGCGGGCGAGGCGGCGACCGTCGAGTTTGGTCGGGCGCTTGGCGAAGCGATGGGTGAGCGCGTGCGAGGGCGTTTTCACTCCGAGGGCGCTCTCGTCGCGGATGTGCCCGAGGCCGACGCGCCTGGGTCTTCGCAGGAGGGTTCCTTGCGGGCCGTCCGCGCGGCTCCATTCCCGGTGATCATCGAGCAGCTCGCCGGGGAGCTCGCGCTGGCGGGGCTCGGCGCGTTGTCGGCGGAGCGTTGGGGAAAAGTTCTCGTGTTGGTGGTGCTGCGCTCACCCGTGGCGACGGAAGCGATAGGCGACGTCTTCTTGTGCGGTGTGCTCGGTGCGGCCCTTTCCGCGAGCACGGGCGCGGCGGCTTCGGTGGTGCCGGTCGCCCGTGAGGAGGCGCGGCCTCTTGGCGCGTTGCCGGAGAGTGGTGCGCTGACGCGATTTCTCGTGCTCCGTGAGGCGGCGGTCGATGGTGTGCTGACGGCGCTGGAGGCCGGCGCGACGTGGGGAGAGCTCGTCGAAGGCTTGAACGGTGGAGTGTCGTGAACGACGTTCAGCGCCCTGCGTCTGGTTTGTCGTCCGATGTGGCCGCACGTGTGAGTTTGCTGCAAAATCTGCTCGAGCGCGTGCGCCAGAACCGCCGCGGAGCGGGTGGCCTCGTGCCTGAGGCGCGCATGAGCGACATCGTCGTGACGCCCGTGCCCGATGACGTCGCCTCCGACGACAACGTGGAGCTGCGTGATACCGAAGTGACGGACCTTCAGCTCGATTCCTTCTACGCTCCGGAGAGCCAACGGTTCGCGCCTCCGACGGACGTAAGCGAGCTTGTCGATGAGCGCACGGATCCGGTGAGCGAAGCCCGCCCGATCCTCGGGAGCTACGCGGTTGACGACGATTCGCTCGGCATCCGGGCAAGCTTCGATGACGAGTTTGGCACCGACGGTCGCGCTTCGGCGTTCGATGACGATGCCGCGTATGGGCTCCCGACGCCGCTTCCGCAGTACCGCGATTCCGACCGCCCGACGAACCCGCCGAAGGCGATCGCCGATGCGCTATCGTTCGTGTTTGCGCCGCTGCCCGCGCTCCCGAGCGACCTCGTGTTCGACGCGGAGATTGTGTTCGACGCGGAGATTGTGGAAGAGCTCCCTTCCGAGTTTGACGAAACCGACTCCGGTTCGTCCGAGCCGTCGGCGGTAGGCTTGCCTCCCGCGGCGGCGTCACGGATTGTCGTGCGCGACCTCGACGCCCTCGCGCTGCGCCCAATGGTCACGCGTCCCGAGCTCGATGATGCATTCGACATCGTGGCTTACGCAGGCGAGGTGCCGGCCGCTCGCGTCGACTCCTTCGGTGACGTGCTCGACGCCGCGCTCGCCTTAGGCTGAACCTAGTGTTTCGCACCTTGACTCTTGGGTGTTGAACCCTCGCCAGACTGCTTCTTAGCGATATCCCGCCCGCATCGCCG
>CANJMI010000025.1 GCA_947475525.1 Polyangiaceae bacterium
CCGTTTCTTTCAGCGGCGGCACCTCGACATCGCATCGTCCCCGCTCGGCATTGGGGCAGCGGGCGAAGTAGGCGCAGCCGTGTGGGGGTGCGAGCGGGCTTGCGTCCGCGCCGTCCCGCAGGACGGGGAGTGAGCGACGGGCCGGGTCGAGTGAGGGCAGCGCATCGAACAGCGCGCGGGTGTAGGGGTGGTGACGCCGTGCGACGACGTCACGCGCGGGGCCGAGCTCGACGAGCTTGCCGAAATGCATCACGCCAATGCGATCGCTGACGTATTGGACCGTGCGCAAATCGTGGGAAATGAAGAGCTGCGTGAGTCCGAGCTCCGCTTGGAGATCTTGGAGTAGGTTCAAGATTTGCGCCTGTACGGAGACGTCGAGGGCGCTCGTTGGCTCGTCGAGAATGAGAAACTCGGGCTTCACCGCGAGCGCACGGGCGATGGCGACCCGTTGGCGTTGTCCTCCTGATAGTTCATGCGGGTAACGTGACGTTATCGACTCCGATAGCCCCACGCGATCGCACCATCCGCGGACCTGATCGCGGCGATCGAGCGACCCTGCCGCGAGGCCGAAGACGTCGAGCCCTTCGGCGATGATGTCGCCGACGGTCATGTGTGGATCGAGCGAGCTGTAGGGGTTCTGCAACACGATTTGCATTCGTCGGCGCAGTGCGCGTAACTCGGACGCCGAGAGCGCCATCAAGTCGTTGCCGTCGAACACGACGCGACCGAGGGTTGGTTCGGTGAGCCGCAACATGCAGCGGCCGAGCGTGCTCTTGCCCGAGCCGGATTCGCCGACGATGCCGAGCGTCTCGCGATGCCGCAGGTAAAAGCTCACGCCGTTGAGCGCGTGCAGGAGGTTCGTCGCGCGGAAGAACCCGCGGTTCATCGGGTAGGCCTTCGTCAGCTTTTGAACGTAGAGCAGGGCTTGCGGGCGTGCACGGTCGCGGGCGCCGCGAGCGAACGAGGCGTCGCTTGCTTCGACCCCGGGCAGTTCGTCGTCGAGCGATTCCGGCGCCGAGGCTTGGGTGTCCGCCGACGTCCCCGTCAGCCCATTGCGACCAGCGCGTTCCGTCATCGGGCAGCCTCCGCTTCGGGGACAAGGATGCAGCGAGCTTCGCCGCCGTGGGTCGGTCGCATCGAGGGGTGCTCGTCCCGACACGCTTGAATCACGTCACGGCATCGCGGTGCGTAACGGCAGCCTTCACCCGGCGGGCCGTCCGGCATCGGGATGACGGCGAGGCGGTGCTTCTGGTCTCGGGTGCCGTGTCCGCCGAGCGGCGGAAGGCATTCGAGGAGGTCGCGCGTGTACGGGTGTGCGGGCGCCCCGAAGACTGCGGAGGTCGGCCCGTGCTCGACCACCTCGCCGGCGTACATGACGACGACGCGGCTCGCGAGCTCGGCGACCATCGGTAAATCGTGTGAAATGACGAGCAATGCGAGGTCCCGCTCACGCCGCAGCTCCGCCAATACTGCGCGAATGCGGGCTCCGGCGACGACGTCGAGGGCGGTCGTCGGCTCATCCGCGATCAACAATTTTGGCTCGCCGGCGAGCGCGATAGCGAGCATGGCGCGTTGTCGCATTCCGCCTGAGAGTTCATGCGGGTACGCGTCGAAGCGTTCCGCGGGAAACCCTACATGGACGAGCGCCTCGCGCGCGGCGTCCACGGCCGCTTTCCTCCTCAGGCCGCGTGTCAGCGTCACGGCTTCCGTCACGTGCCAGCCCGCCGTGTACATCGGGTTCAGCGCCGTGGAGGGGTCTTGAAACACGAGGCCGATCTCACGCCCGCGAACGCGCACGAGCTCGCGTTCGGACAGCCGTGTCAGCTCCCGGCCGTCGAGTTCGATGCTGCCCGCCACGATCGCATCGTCGGGCAAGAGATGCATGACGGCGGCCGCGGTCATCGACTTTCCAGCGCCGGATTCGCCGACGAGCGCCACGGTCTCGCCGCGGTGCACATTGAAGCTGATGCCGTCGACGACGGTGAACGTCTCCTCCCCGATGGGGGCCGGGAGTTCGACGCGCAGATCACGGATCGCCAGTAAAATACCAGTGTTATCGAGATCGGCCGTAGTCACTTGATGCCTCCCGAATCACTCTCGTCACTCTCGTCGTTCTCTTCCGACGGGCGCGAGGGCCCGCGGGAAGGGCCGAGCTCCGTGGGGGCCGCGGGCTCGGGAGTAGGTCCCGTCGCATCTGGCGCGAAGTAGACGTCGAGGCGCGGCGAGGGACGGCTCGACTCGCGGTTCGCGTACCAGGCGCGTACCCCGTTTTCGCCCCGCGCGAGAATGGCGAGTCCATAGGGGCGCTTGCCGTGAATCCACTTGCGGACGAGCTCGGTCACGTCGAGTGACAACGGCTGCATCGGCGCTGTGACGAAGGCACCGAGGCGGATCGGCAACTGGGTTCGCGGGAGGGTGCGAAAACCAAGCCCTTGGGTCTCCCACGGAGCGACGAGCTCGGCGACATCGATCGTCAGTTGTCCGGCGCGCGCCTCCGGGCTCGCGTGAGGTTCGAGCACCACGACCGCCCGCTCGACGGCGTCGGCGCGTTCACCGAGACTCTTGACGAGCGCAAAGTCGACGACCACCGTCGTTTGGCCCTCCGTTGCGCCGAGCACGAAGCCGCGCTCCCCGCTCGCCGACTCCTCCCCCGAGTTGTGGAGTGAGTCGTCCCGGATGATCGCCACGTGCGATGCCGCGACTTGAACGCGTCGCGCAAGAGTCGACACGGGTACCGTGCCCGCGTCGCGGCATCGACCAACCACACACACGCCGTCGCTCGCGCAAGCTCGGCTCGCGTCACACGCGGGCGGACCTTGCAATGGGGCGTAGCACGCAGCACCCGCGCCGAGCAGTGTCAGGCAAGCCCCTTCGATGGCGAGCGCGCGGAGGAGCTTCACGGGCGGCACGATACCCCGGCCGATGTTTTTTTGTTATCCGCGGGCGCGTCACTCCCCCCGGAAGCTCAGCGCCCCGAGGTAGTCGTGCTTGCCGACGCTGACGCCGTTGTGGCGCAGGATTGCGTACACGTGCGAGAGGTGAAAAAAGAAGTTCGGCATGGCGTGCTCGAGGAAGTAGTCGCTGCCCGCCAACGTCTTCGCGCCCCAGCGCGGATGGCTCACCGTACGGGTGGCCGCGCCCTCGAAGTCCGCCTCCGTGAGTGTGTCGAGAAACGCGATGATCGAACGTACCCGCGCACGAAGGTCTTCGATCGACGCCTCGGTGTCCGGATAAACGGGAGCGTCTTTGCCGGTGAGGCGCGAGGTGGCGAGCTTGGCGGTGTCGCACGTCAACTGCACCTGACGCGAGAATGGAAATTGATCGGGCGCGAGCCTGAACCCGAGAAACACGTTCGGGTCGATCGATTTACCTTCGGCGAAGGTGACCGTCGCGTCGAACCACTTGTCGAGCTGACCGAGGTGCTTCTTCATTTGGCCCAGAACTTGGAAATACATCGGCGGGAGCCTAGTGCCTCGATTCAACAGAATCGAGGCGTAAGTAAACAGCTGCACCCGAGTCAGTCGCATGGCCAATCGATGGGCAACTCGATGTCCTCGCCCACTCGGGGACGTCGAGTTGCCCATCGCTTCGATGGATTCGGGGTACGAGTGCCTCGATTCAACAGAATCGAGGCGTAAGTAAACAGCCGCGCCCGAGTCAGTCGCATGGCCAATCGATGGGCAACTCGATGTCCTCGCCCACTCGGGGACGTCGAGTTGCCCATCGCTTCGATGGATTCGGGGTACGAGTGCCTCGATTCAACAGAATCGAGGCGTAAGTAAACAGCCGCGCCCGCCGAAGCTCCGCGCTGAACATCCTCGCGTGTCCGCCGGGGCGGGGTGGTAAGGTGCGAACGCTTGGAGGGTTTCATGCACGGAACATGGATGTTTGCCGAGGCTGCAGTGGAAGTGAAGGAGCCGTTCGCGCGTCGAATGGTCGAGTCGGTGGCGTTTGTCGGCCTCGGCGTCGTCGCGTTTCTGCTCGCGTTCTACTTGATGACGAAGCTTGCGCCGTTCTCGATGCGCAAGGAGATCGAGGAAGATCAGAACACGGCGCTCGGCATCATCGTCGGCTCGGTGATCATCGGCATCGCCATCATCGTCGCTGCTGCGATTCACGGATGAGTCGACGCGCGTGAGTGTGGCGTCGGCCTCAGCGTCCGATTGGATCTGGAGCCCCGCACGGGACCTTGCGACTTTCGGTGGGGCTGCGGTCGCCGCCGTGGCCATCGGCGTTGGACTGCGGCCTCTCGGTGGCGGGGCGCTCCCCGAATGGGCATGGCTCGCATTCGTACTCGGGCTCGACGTTGCGCACGTCTGGACGACCCTCTTTCGCACCTACCTCGATCGCGAGCAATTGCAGGCGCGGCCGCTGCTCTACACCGCCGTCCCACTCGCCTGCTACCTCGCCGGCGTCGCCGTTTACCACGCATCACCCGCTATGTTTTGGCGCGTCCTCGCTTACGCCGCGGTGTTCCATTTCATCCGTCAGCAAACGGGCTGGGTTGCCATCGCGCGTGCTCGAGCTGAGCTCCGCGCGAGGAGCGATCGGTGGCTCGACGATGCCATCGTTTACCTCGCGACCGGCGTGCCGCTCGTGCACTGGCATGCACACCTCCCGCGCTCGTTTCACTGGTTCGTCGATGGAGACTTCGTCGCGGGCGCGACGGCCATTGCGTTCGCGCAGCGGCTGCTGCTCCCGGTGGCGGTCGCGTATGCCGTCGTCGCGCTCGCCTATCTCGTCCGCGCGATTCAGCACGCACGCGCTGGCCGAAAGCTGTGGACCAAGCATCTCGTCGTCGTCTCGACGGCGCTCGTGTGGTGGGTCGGCATCGTCCTCGTCGATGACGATTTCACCTTCACCGTGACCAACGTGACGCTTCACGCCGTCCCCTACATTGCGCTCCTTTGGGCCTATGCAAAGGCCCGCGCGGGAACCGCTCCGACGCGCTTGGTCGCTCGAGTCGCGGGGGCAGGATTTCTCGCCTTCGCCGCCTTCGCCTTCGCCTGCGCGTACGTCGAAGAGTTCGCGTGGGACCGGCTCGTGTGGCACGACCGCGAGTGGCTGTTCGGCGCGGGGGCGTTCATCTCCATCGAATGGAACACGTTTCTCGTGCCTCTCTTGGCGCTGCCCCAAGCGACCCACTACGCGCTCGACGGAGTCCTGTGGCGTCGCAAAGATGGCGGGGCCGCGCAAGCCCGTGCGCTCGGATTCACGCCGGGGTCTACCTCCTCACGGACGGACGCCTAAAGAACCGCGATGTCCATGTTTCGGAAAGAGCTCACTCCTCGACGGATCGTTTTCGTAGTCATGCTCGGCATGGTGTTGTCGCTGCCGTCGCTTACCGTCGGCTTCTTTTGCGACGACTACATTCACCTGCTCGCGATTCAGGGCATCGACGTCGGCGGCGCGAGGCCGTTCGACCTCTACCGTTTCGCAGTCGGTGACCCCGTGCGCACGGGCGCGCTCATCCTTCGAGGTCCGTGGATGTGGTGGGCCGAGCCCGGCATTCGCGCGGCATTCTTTCGGCCTATCCCGAGCGCCCTCGAAGGTCTCGAGTTCCTGCTATTTCGTTGCAATCCGGTCGGCTACCACGCGCACGCCGTGCTCTGGTATGGCGCGTTCATCACCGTGGTCGGCGTCTTTTATCGCCGTGCCCTCGCGCCTGCGACGGCGCTTCTCGCGCTCGTCATGTTTGCCGTCGATGAGTGCCACGCCGCCTCGGTCGGCTGGCTCGCTGCGCGTTACGCGTTGCTCGCGGCGGTTTTTTCGACACTCGCCCTTTACGGCTACTGGCGCTACCGCACCGAAGGACGCCGCGCGGATCTCGGGCTCGCCTTCGTGGCCTACGCCGTCAGCCTCGGCTGCGGTGAGAGCGCGCTTGGCGTCCCTTGCTACTTGTTCGCGTTCGAGCTTTTCGCGACGGACGCTCGCCGCACGCGGATTCGTAGCCTCGTTCCCTTCGCGGGGCTTACGCTCGTGTACCTCGTGGCTCATCGTCTTGGCGGCTACGGGACGTGGGGCTCGGGCGTCTACACCGACCCCATCGCCGAGCCGGCGCGCTATGCAGCCGAGTCGCCGCTTCGCTTCGTGACGCTGCTCGGTGGGCTTATCTCCAGCGCTCCTGTGGATGTTGGGCTGCTCGTGCCCCAAAGCCGCCTCCCGCTCGTGCTCGTAGGTGCCGTCGCTACGCTCGCATTCGCTTGGCTCTTGCGGGCGAAATTGCGAGCGGCTGAAGCTGATGAGCGGCGCACCCTTCTCACGCTCACGGTGGGCTCGATGCTCGCGCTTGTGCCGGCGGTCGGTGCACCTACGGGCGCGCGGCTGCTGACCTTCTCGAGCGTCGGTGCGATCGCCGTGATCGCGGCGGTTGCGGAACATGCGTGGCGCACAAGCTCCCTCCGCGTGGGCGCGGTCTGGCTCGTCGCCTTCAACTTGGTGCTGCCTCCGCTCTTGTTCGTGTCGCAGCTCTCCGCCGTGAAGCTGCGCTCGGATGCCAGTGGTCGGGTGTTGTCTCGATTTGCAGCGCAAGAACGTCGCCCTCGCGTAGCGCTGCTCCGCACGACCGATCCGTTTGTCGGGATTTACGGTGCGGCGCAACTGCCCGTCGAGCACGGCTACACTCCGGAGATCTGGAACCTGTTCGCGACGACGGCGCGGCCTCTCCGGTTCACGCGTACGGCTGAGCGCACGTTCGACGTCGAGGTGCTCGAGGGGCAACTCTTGGACAGCGACCTCGAGCAGGTCTGGCGTCTCGATCACTCGATGACCGAGGGCTACGCGGTGCACACTGAGTCCTTCGATGTGCGCGTCACCGCCGTGGAGGACGGGCGGCCGCGGCGTCTCTCGCTCGTGCTGAATGACGCGCTGGACTCGGCGCGCACAGCTTACGTCGTGCAGACGCGCGCGGGCCTCGAACCGTTTCCGTTTCCTGCGCTAGGAGACAGCGTCACGCTGCCCGCTGGGCCGAGTCCCTTCGACCCGTAGACGTCCGATGCCCGCTTGACGGCGCGTCTGCGCCCGACGACCGTACGGCTCATGCGTCTCCGCGTCCTCGCGCTCGCACTCTCGGGCTTTGGGTCCGTGGCGTGTCGCCCGAACACGGATCTCGTCGTCTCACCGTTGGCCGTTACAGCGGTTCCAGTCGTCGCGACCACTGTTGCTCCACCTCGGACGGACGGTCGCCTCCCCGATGACGTTCACCCTCGCCGTTATCGATTGGCGCTCGACGTCGATCCGGGGGCGAAGCGCTTTCGTGGTGAAGTTCGCATCGAACTCGAGGTCGCGCGCTCGACGAGCGCCATCGTCCTGCACGCATCGGGGCTCACGTTCGACGAGGTTGAAATTCGGTCGGGCGATAGGTTGCATCAGGGCAAAGCAACGCTGAGACGCGCGACCGGCGCGGAGTTCGGCGATGGCCGTCCCGAGGAACTCGTGATCGAGTCGCCGGACCTCCTCAGCGTCGGAAGCGCCGAGCTTCGCATCGCGTACCAGGGCACGCTAGATGACAAACTGCGAGGTATTTACCGCACAGAACGCGATGGTAAGAACTACGTCGTCACGCAGATGGAGCCTGCCGACGCGCGCCGCGTGTTGCCTTGTTTCGATGACCCCGCGTTTAAAACGCCGTTTGAATTGTCCGTAACGGTGCCGCGCGGTCAGCGGGTGTTTGCGAATGCGCCGCTCGTTCGGGAGCGCGACGCGGGTGAGGATCCCGAGTCCGGCGTGGCACGAGTGCGCTTCGACTTTGAGCCCACGCGACCCCTCCCGGCGTACTTGCTCGCGCTCGCGGTTGGACCCTTCGACGTGTTCGATGGGCCGAGGGACCCGGTTCCCGTGCGACTCATCGCGCCGAGCGGGCTGGCCACCCGTGGATCTTTCGTGGTCGCTTTGGCGAGTGAGCTCACGGAGTTGTTCGCGCGGCGCTTTGGAACACCGTACCCCTATTCGAAACTCGATCTCGTGGCGGTCCCGAGCTTTGCGGCAGGCGCGATGGAGAACGCGGGGCTCGTCACGTTCCGCGAAGAGCTGCTGCTCGTCGATGGCGACTCGAGCGCCGTCGCCAGGCGGCGTGCCGTGCAGGTGATCGCCCACGAACTCGCGCACCAGTGGTTCGGCGATCTCGTCACGTTGAAGTGGTGGGACGACCTCTGGCTCAACGAAGGCTTCGCGAGTTATTTTGAGGCCGTGGTCGCCGACGAGTTGCGCCCCGAAACGCGCGCTCAGCTCGAGGACTTCGCCCACCTGGGCTCAGTGATGGCCCTCGACTCGTTGGATGCGGCGCGGCGCGTTCGCGAAGAAGTGCGCTCGGTCTATCAAGCCGAAGAGGCGTTCGATGCCATCACCTATGAGAAGGGGAGCGCGGTGATCGGCATGCTCCACGCGTACGTTGGTGATGGTCCGTTCCGTGTAGGAATTCAGTCGTATTTGACGCGCCACGCTCACGGCAATGCATCCGCCGAAGACCTCTTCCGCGCGCTCGGCGATGCGAGCGGCAGCGACGTCGGAGCGATCGCGAGAACGTTCGTCGACCAACCCGGCGTTCCACTCGTGACGATAACCCCGAGCTGCGTAGCGGGAAACGGCAAGGTGGTACTCGAGCAGCGACGGCATCGCCTCGTTCCGCATGCGCCCGAGGCCGCGCTCTGGAACATCCCGGTGTGTCTGCGTTACGCGCCGCTCACTCCGCGCACCGTCGGCGCAACCGACGTCGTTGAGACCTCGAGGGTGTGCGTTCCGCTTTCGCGTCGCGTGATGGAGCTCGAACTCGAGAGCTGCCCCGCGTGGATCCAGGCGAACGACGACCATCGAGGCTACTACCGGTACGCGCTTCCCGCTGACGGCATGGCGGCCTCGTGGCGAGCGACTCGCGGCGGTGACGCTCGGGGGCGGATAGGCTTTCTCACGAATGCTTGGGCCTTGGTCCAGAGCGGTGATTTCGGAGCGAGTGAGTTTCTCGCGCTGCTCGATGACGCCAAAGGCGAGCGGGATTCCGAGGGGGTCACGGCGATTGTCGAGCTCCTCGATCGCGTGGAGCTTGCGCTGGTCACCGATGAGTCACGGCCCGCGTTCGAGCGCTGGGTCTCGAGCCTGCTCTTGCCTCTCGCGAAGGAGCTCGGGTGGGATGCGCGACCCGGTGAGCCCGAGGAGTACAAGCTCATGCGAGAGACGGTGTTCGATGGGCTGTCGCTTCACACGTCCGATCGTGCGATCAAGGCAGAAGCGACCCGCCGTGCTCTTTCGTACTTACGCGATCCGTCAACGGTTGACGCCGACTCGGCTGGTGTCGCGCTCCGTGCAGCCGCGCGGCTGGGCACCTTAACGCTGGATTCGCTCGTCAAATCGCTCGATTCACGCGCGGAGCCGGAACATCGCACGCGGATCCTGCGCGCGCTCGGGTGTCTCGCGGAGCCCAAGCTCGTGACGGAGGCGCTCGCTCTCGTGCTCGCCGGCAAAGTGAAGCCTTCCGATTTTCTCTACCTCGCGCGGTCCGCGGCGCTGAAAGGGTCGAGTCGCACCGCCCTCGTTGCGTGGCTCGAGGCGCACTTCGTGGAGCTTGCGGGCCAGAGCGACGGCATGCGAGCGACGGGTGCGCTTTCGGTCCTCCGCCGCGTGTGTACGGCCGACGTCCGGGGCCGCGCTGAGTCGGTGTTTCGGCCGCTCGTCACGAAGGTTGGCGGTTCTCAGCGACGCCTCGATGAGGCACTTGAAGGTGCCGCGGCGTGCATCGACCTGCGCGCACGGCAGGCTAGCGCGTTTTCGCGTTCGCTCGTCCGAGCTTCCCCTTGACGGTGGGGCCCGGCTTCGAGGTTGTGGCGGCTGCGGGGCGGGGTTTGACGCGCACGCCCCGCGGTGGATTCCAGCGCCGATTGAGATGCGCCCTCACGATGTCCTTGATCAGGCCGAGGTGCGCGCAGTGGTCGGGCTTGTCATCTCCGAGGTAACCGCGCACGTGGTAGTTGCCCTGATCGAAACGCTCGTCCATCGCGAGGCCAAGCACGTCCTTACGTTGCGCCGTGCGCAATCGCCCGCCGAGTTGCCCGATGATGAAGTGAGCGACTTCGCGCGTGGATGCGTAGCCCGGCGGGATGATCGACGAGTACGACTGATACATGAACTTCTTGCCGCGGGCGGCCTCGCGGGCGAACGCGACGAAGGGGTCGAGGCCGGCCGGTGAAACTTTGTGGGCCCCGTCGAGGTAGCCCGCATGCAGTGAATCGAGCAAGATCACCGCGTCGACCGCCTTGCCTGCGGGCTGGATCAAGATCTGCTGCACGGCGCCGTAGCCTGCACTCCAAGAGGAGAGTGCGAGCCGCCGAATCTTGGCGTTGGGGCGACCGCTGCGGCGGGCCATCTCGCGTGTCACGGTCTCGAGGAGGTGCTCGAAGGTAGTGCGCGACGCGAACGCGCTCGAGTAGGCGCCGGAGCCGATGCCGAGATCGATGGCGACGAGAATGATGCCGTCGGCTGACTTGACGAACTCCTTGCGAAGCGCCTCGTGTCCGTGAAAATGCACGATGAGGTCGAACGCGCCGCTCGGGGAGACTCCGCCTTTTTGCGGCGCGAGGAGCTGCCCCATGCTGACCTTGCGCGACCACTCGTCGTAGATCCCGAAACCCGGATCGGGTGTCATGCAGGGATTGATGCCGCCAGGACGGCTCGCCACGGGGGCGCGCGCCCGTGGTTTGACATGCCCCTCCGTGGGTGCGCCCGCTGCTGGGGCCTCGACGGTTGGAGGTGAGGGCACGGCCACCACCGGGACGGTGATCGAAGGCGGCGTCGGTGCGACAGGCGGCGTCGGTGCGCTAGGCGGTTCCGCGGCGGTGGCGCGCGGAGCGATGCTCGTCGCGAATGAGACGAGGAGCATAGCCACGAGGAGAAGCGACCGTCGCATCGGTTCGAGCAATGTCACAACTCCAGCGTCGGGTCGAGCGAACGAACAGCATTCCGGCGACGTTGCCGTGCTCACTCGTCTTTATTTTGCCGCGTTTCGCGGGCGATCCGTAGGTGATCTCGGGACCGCCCGCGCGACGCTGGGCTCACAGCTCGATGGCAATCGCGCGCTTGACGTTGACGGATGCGCGCGCATCGGTGAGCACCTGCGCCGTGGCTGGGTCGTCGAGGTTCCACACGCTGAGCGCCTGGCCGGCCGAGGATTTGCCGAGATGCACGGCCGCCACGTTGATGTTGTGTTTGCCGAGTAGCGTCCCGAGGAATCCGATCACTCCGGGGGTGTCGATGCTCGACACGACCAGCGTCGGACCACCGAGGCTGGCTTCAATGTCGAAGTCACCCCAACGCACGAGCCGCGGGGTGCCATCGCTGCCGAGTGAACCGGCTGCAACGTGTGGGTTGCCACTCTCATCGATGACTCGCACGACGATCTGTGACGCGAAGCGCCCGACGGATTGGGTGCTCTTCAGCTGTCGCACAGCGATGCCCCGGTCGGCCGCGACGTGAGGTGCTGCGATGGCGTTGAGCGGTACTTCGAGGAACTGCTCGAGGTAACCCGCCACGGCGGCCGAGGTCAGAATCTCGGCGCCTTGCTCGCCGGCTTCGCCGATGCAGTCGACTTCGATGCTCTTCGGCGCGATGCTCTCCACCTGTGCCAGGAACCTGCCGAGCTTCTCTGCGAGCGCGCGGTACGGCGCGATTTTGCGAGCGATTTCACTGGTAACCGACGGCACGTTGACCGCGTTCTTGATCTCGCCGTTCAGCAGATAGTCGACGACTTGTTCCGCCACCTGCACGGCGACGCGGACCTGGGCCTCCGCGGTCGACGCGCCCAAGTGCGGCGTGCAGATCACGCGCTCGTGGGCGATGAGGGCAGAGTCCTTCGGTGGTGGCTCTTCGACGAAGACGTCGAATGCCGCGCCGCCGATGTGCCCGCTCTCGAGTCCGCGGAGCACCGCGCCTTCATCGTAGATGCCGCCGCGCGCGCAGTTCACGAGGAACACGCCCTTCTTAAGTTTCGGCACGACCTCGTCGTTGATGATGCCCTTCGTGTTCGGAGTGAGGGGCGTGTGCACGGTGATGATGTCGGCGCGCGACCAAATCTCGGCGAGCGAGACGAGCTCGATGCCGAGTGCAGCGGCGCGTTCCTGTGACATCACGGGGTCGAAGCCGATCACGTTGAGTGCGAGGCCGCGTGCGCGGTCAGCCACGATGCGCCCGATGGTGCCTAGGCCAAGGATGGCGAGCGTCTTGCCCGCAAGCTCGGTGCCCTCGTACTTCTTCTTCTCCCACTTGCCGGCCTTCATCGTGCTCGTCGCTTGGGGGATGTGGCGGGCGAGCGACATCATCAGGCTTATGGTGTGTTCGGCGGTCGTGACGGAATTGCCCGTTGGCGTGTTCATCACGACGATGCCGCGCTTCGAGGCTGCACGGACGTCCACGTTGTCGACGCCGATGCCGGCGCGGCCGATCACTTTGAGACGGTCACCTGACTCGATCACGCGGGCGGTCACCTTTGAGCCCGAGCGCACGAGCAGCGCGTCGGCGTGCTTCACCGCTTCCGCAAGGTCGTCTTCTCCGAGGCCGGGCCGGTAATC
Source organism: Polyangiaceae bacterium (assembly GCA_947475525.1). Classification (GTDB taxonomy): domain Bacteria; phylum Myxococcota_A; class Polyangia; order Polyangiales; family Polyangiaceae; genus SYFR01. The sequence continues at coordinate 12,552 of CANJMI010000025.1, forward strand.
AAGCACAAGGTCACTGCGCCCCTTCAAGACTTCGAGGCCCTCGGCGCTCATCGAATCGCTTACCAATACCTTGAACATGGTCTCTTTCCTTCTACGGGCATGGGCCCTGTTTTTCAGTCGAGCTTCGTTTTCGCACGCACGCGCGTGTCGGCCTCGATAACTTTGGCCTGCATCTTTTTCCGATACGCATCGAGTCGCTCGGCGATAACCGGGTCGTGCGTGCCGAGGATCGCGGCGGCGAACAGTCCTGCGTTTTTCGCGCCACCAATGCCCACCGATGCGATGGGTACACCGGGTGGCATTTGGGTGGACGAGAGGAGGGCGTCGATGCCGCCGAGCGTTCCGGCCGCTACTGGAAGCGCGACGACGGGCAGCGTGGTAAGCGACGCGAACACGCCTGCGAGGTGCGCCGCAATTCCGGCCGCGGCGATGACGACGGAGACGCCTCGGCTGCGCGCATTGACCGCGAGGTCATGAACGATGTCGGGAGTTCGGTGGGCTGAGGCGACGCGCACTTCGTAGGCGATGCCGAGTTCGCCTAGCACGCCCCAAGCGGCCTCGATTTGCTCGAGGTCGCTGTCGGAACCCATCACGATAAGAACTTTGCTCATTGGTCGTTTCCCTTCGGTGTTTCGTCAGGTTCGGTCGCGCGGAGAATGCCTTCAGCGGCGATGTCCTTTCGGAACTGCATGCCTGCGAACTCGATGAGGCTCGCTCGCTCGTACGCGATCACTCGGGCGGATTCGCGGGTTTCGGCGACCCCGACAACGCTCAGCACCCGCCCTCCCGCGGTGACGCATTCGCTGCCTCGCGCTTGGGTTCCGGCATGAACAATCGTCGACGAGGCTGAACCAAGTTGCTCGAGGCCGCGAATCGGGTCTCCCGTTCGTGGGGTGTCCGGGTAGCCGGCTGCGGCGAGGACGACGGCGACCGCGCTGCGCTTCGTAGCGACCGTGACGGCGTGCTCGTCGAGTTTGCCGGCGGCGACCGATGCGAAGAGCTCGGCTACGTCCCCATCGAGGAGGGGCATCAACACCTGGGTCTCCGGATCGCCGAAGCGCACGTTGTGTTCGAGGAGGTTCGGCGTGCCGTCGGGCGCGACCATGACGCCCGCGTAAAGCACCCCGCGATAAGGCGCACCGGCGCGGCGCATCGCATCGAGTGTCGGAAGCAGCACTTCGCGCTCGATACGGGCGAGCAGCTCTTGAGAAACCGCGACCGGCGCGAAGGCCCCCATCCCGCCGGTGTTCGGCCCTGCGTCGCCGTCGCCGATTCGCTTGTGGTCGCGTGCGACGGGCAACACAAAGATGCGTTCTCCATCCGTCACGGCATGCACGCTCAGCTCGTCACCGGGCAGCCGGTCTTCGATCACGATGCACGCGCCGGCCTCGCCGAAAACGCGTTCGACCAACATCGCGTGCGCGGCGGCTTTCGCTTCTTCGGGCGTGGAGGTGACGATGGCTCCTTTGCCACCGGCGAGGCCGTCGGTTTTGACCACGACTTGGCAACCTCGCTCGTCGATGTAGCGCGCGGCGTCCTCGTAGTTGGTCGTGATGAAGAACGGCGCGGTCGGGATCCCCGCTTGCTCGGCGATTCGCTTTAGAAATGCCTTCGACGCTTCGAGGCGAGCTGCCGCGCGGCGGGGTCCGAAGGCCGCGATCCCGGCCGCTTCGAGCGCGTCGACGACGCCTTCGCACAACGGCCCTTCGGGACCGACGACCACGAGGTCGATGGCGTGTTCCTTCGCCAACGCGACGACGGCATCCGGTGCAAGTGACGCTCCGCCAAGCGATCGGATTGGCGCCGCTGAGGTCGTGCAGGTCGTGCCCGCATTGCCCGGTTGGACGAGGACCTCGGTGACGCTCGGGCTACGCGCAAGCGCCAGCGCGAGGGCATGCTCCCGTCCGCCCGAGCCCAGCACCAGCACCCGCCTTCGAGTCATCGCGCTTGCGGGTAACACACCTGCGGCTCATCAGCCACCAACTACGCATCGAATGTGCAGCGTTTGGGTTGGCGCGCGAGTCGGCGGTGACGCTCATCCGATCGCGACGCCGCGACATCCTTCGCGGAGGTGCGTCGCTTATGGCGCCGATCGCGGACGCCCCTGCGCAACCCACGTCGCGACGAGCTGGATTTGTTCGGCGGACAGCGGCGGAAAACCCAACGGCATGCCGCGGAGATTCGGGTTCGGGTGCCCGGCCCCCTCGTCGTGGCGCGCCCAAAGTGTCGCGACGAGGCGGGGCGTGCCGTCGGCAAGGGGCTCGAACAAGCTGTGCCGGTTGCCCTTGTCGTCGAGATAGCCGCCTTGAATCTCTTCGTAGCTCGTCAGGTTCACGCCCCGCCGCTTGAAGCCGAATCCGCCGGTATTTCCTGGGCCGCCATCGCCGACAGCATCATCCGGTTTGCCGTGGCAGTGCCGGCACGTCACGTCGAAGACCTCGCGGGCAACCTCGTCGTAGCCGACTCGACGTTCGAGGTTGGGGAGCCGCGCGGGGACGGTGCGCGCGCGGCCCGGCCCGAGGGGTGTCCGCAAGAGGTACGCCGCGACGTCCCGGGCTTGGCTGGGTGTCAGCCCAGGGTTCGGCATCAGCGTGTCGGATTTGATGGCGGCTGGGTCGGCGAGCCACTGGACGAGCTGAGCTGCGGTCATGCGATCCCGGGTGAAGCGCAGGTCGGGCGCGAGCATGACGGCCGGGCGGAGCTCTTCGGAGCTGCGCCGGTAGGTGGCGGGCGCCTCGGGCCCGAGCGGTGTCCCCGCTGCCAGCGCTGGGACGCCCGACATGCGATGGCAAGAACCGCACTGCATGTCATCGACAAGCTTGCGGCCGCGTGCCGGGTCGGAATCCTCGAGCGTCTCTCGCGCGGTAGCCGCCGGCGCGTCGAGGCTTGCGAGGTAGGTCACCACGTCCCGTGCTTCTTCGCGCGTTATCGCAAGACGCGGCATGTCTTGCATCAGCGCGGGTCTGAGGTCGTGTGGAAGGACGAGGTAGCCTACGAGCCAGTCGTACCGAAGGCGGGTGCCTGCACCCCGCAGCGACGGCATGGCCGCGAGGTGTGCGACGTGCTGCTTCCACTCGCTCGCCTTGGGCTTCGCGTCGAAGCCAGCGGTCATCACTTTCTTGTGACACCTGACGCAGTGGCTCGTGAGCGGAGCCGGCGTGAGTCCGGTCGCCTCGTGGCAACGCCCGCACTGAAATCGAACGACCGCCTCGCGCCCCCGCTCCACCTCGCCTGTCGGCTCATCGGGGAGAGCCGCGGTGGTGTCGGTTCCGACTGCGGTTCCGACTGCGGTTCCGACTGCGGTTCCGACTGCGGCCGTGTCGCCCGCCGGGGAGGACCCGGTCGCACGGCACGCGGCGATCAGCACGGCGAGGAGAAGGGGCAGCGAGCGCATACGTTCGGTACTCTATCGGATGCGCCCTGTGTCACGTGGGAGAGCGGCTCGTTGGGCGGGTCAGCTCTCGCCAGCGATTGCAAGCGTTGCCGGGGTCGAGCCAAGGTCGCAGATCGCTGCGTCACGCGCCATGTTGCGACACCGCTCGAGCGCCGTTGCGTGGCCAGCTTCGTCGCCCGCCGCGGCACGGAGTCGGGCGAGGGCGCGGTACGCCTCTGGGCTTGTGATCAGGTCCTTGCGAGCGAGTATCTCGAGCGTTTTACGGGCTTTTTGTTGAAGTTCGGGGATTTGTGCCCGAGCCTCCGCAAGCTCACTCTTCAGCGTCGCGTCGTCTTTCTTTTGCTTGCGCAGCGCAGAAAGCGCCGTCACCGACCACTCGACGTTCGCTTTGCGCGCTTCCGGGGAGGCCCCTGCAAACTCGGCGCGGAGCTCGTCGGGGAGCTCGGTATCGAGGGCGCTTAAATCGCCGCCGCTCCGCATCGATGCGACTGCGAGCACTCGAATCGAACGGTTGATGATCGGGTCTTTGGCGCCCGAGGGGTACGCGTGAATATGCGGAATCATGCGGATGATCTTGCCGGCCGCCTGGTGGTAGCGGCCTTCGGCAAGGTCCTTCTCGGCGCCCGCGAGCCCCTCGACGCGGTGGTCGACTTGAACTTCGGGCCACCAGCCTCCGCCGCAAGCCGTCGCGTCGGGCGCGGCAAGGGAAACGCTGCCAATGGCAGCCAAGGTGATGAACAGCGAGCGAAGCGTGGTGCGGGCGATTTGGATCATGTTCGTGCCTCCGATGCAGGGTTCGTCGTCGAGCCCGTGCTTTCTGTGACGATGCCGCAGGACGATTTGTTCTTCCAAAACGACTGAAGCGGCCGACCACCCCAAGACTTGTAATGATTCCAGCAGGTTGACTCGCTTCGGTCGCGTGAGGATTTAGCTGCCGCTCAGGTCGACAAGCTCGATCGAAAGCTTGGTGGCGTGAGCGTATACGCGCTCATCACGGTAGAACTCGCCGAAGACGATGCGAAGGATCCCCGCGTTGGCAATCATCCGAAAGCAGCTCCAGCAGGGGGAAGCCGTGATGTAGATGCCGGCACCCTCGATCGACGTGCCGTGGCGCGCGGCTTGAATGATGGCGTTGGCTTCGGCGTGGATCGTGCGCACGCAGTGGCCGTCCTCCATCATGTGGCCGACTTCGTCGCAGTGCTCGAGGCCCCGGACCGACCCGTTGTAGCCCGTGGCGAGGATGCAACGGTCGCGGACGATCACCGCGCCGACGTGCTTGCGATCGCAGGTAGCGCGGGTTGCAACCTCGCGCGCGATGTTCATGAAGTAGTCATCCCACGAGGCTCGGTTAGGATCGCTCACGGTCGGACGCTCGCAAGGAGTGGCGGCGGAGGCAAGGCCCGTATCGGCGGACTCACTCGAGCGCGTTCGAGCACGTCACTCGAAGTGCTGGATTCGGGGCGGCGAGGCGCTGGCTCGTGCGATTGCCCTCGAGCCAGCGAAGCCAATGCGAGCAGGCGTCTTTCTTGCTCCACGCGAGGCTTGGAGGTCGGTGGTCAAAGAGCCGCATCAACGCACGCTGCGCGTTGAAGGAGAGATGGTCGCTCGACGCTGTCGCACGCACGAGCTCCCATGCGTACCGCGGATGGATCGCCGCGATATCGAAGCCTGCGCCGCGAAACCCTGACACGAGCCAAGCATCTCGCGGTGCGGCTGCGTTCTTCGCGAGGAGCTGACGCCACCGTGAACACGCCGTACTCGGCGGGCGTACCGAAGCCACAGCGCCGCTCCAGAGCGGAGGTTGGTTTGTCGTGAAGGCCAATGCGCGGTCGGCTGCGAAACGCACGTCGGCGTCTTCGGCATTGAGGAGGTTGGCGAGCGCTCCTGCGGGTTCGAGACGCTCGCTGCGGGCGGCGGCGTCGATCGCGGCGAGCTGCAGCGCGGTGGCGAGATGCGCTTCGGCCGCGAGCGGACCGAGCCAGTCGTCGTGTGCGACGAGCGCGGGGAAAAACAGGGCTTCCAGTGAGGTGACTTCGCGGTGTGGGAATGCCCACGGAAAGAGGTGTGGTGCGATCGCTGCCGCGGGTGGTGAGGCAAGCTCGCGCCACGCTGCCACAGCGCGGTCGAGCTCCGATGGCAGGCGCTCGGGCACGCCGACGGCACGCGCGAGCAGCGTGCCCGATGCGGCGCCGCCGAGCTTTGTCGCCGCTTCGAGTAGTGCGATGCGGACGAGGAATTCGGGCTCGGTACTCCATAGCGCGGCAAGACGATCCACGTGCGACTCTGCGCCAAAGGCTCCTATGGCGTTGACGGCCGCGCGCCGCACGCTGTCGTCGACGTCGGCGAGCCCCGCTGCAACGGCATCGAGCGCCTCACGGGCGTCGAGAAGCACGAGCCGGTCGGTTGCGCGGCGGCGCACGGAGGCATCTGCGCTGCCGAGAAATTCTCGCAGCTCGCCGATGCGGCGCCGCTTCGCGTCATCGAACCCCCGATGCCAGGAATGTTCGACGCCCGCGTCTTTGCACCCCGCGAGGGTGTCGCGTTCACTGCAGTAAACGCGCACGTGCAGGTGGTCGTCGTGTGCACCTGAGCCGCCGGGTTGGCGTAGAACTTCGGCTGCCTTTAAGACGAGCGCGTCGGGCTCGGCTATCCGCTTCGCGTGCACGAGCAGAAGGTTTTTTAGCGGCGCGCTGATGAAAAGGTATTGGACTTGGGCGTGGGGTGATTCGAGGAGTGCTTTCACCACGAGCCAGGTGCGTCCCACGTCGAAGCGCAATCCGTGCTGTGCCGAGACGCCCGCTGAATTGAGGGGCACGAGGTCGGGGGGATCCGCCGCGCGCCCGAGGAGATCCTGGTAGCCGAAGGCGATGTCCGCATCCCGGCCCGAGTTGTGGCTCACCGACCAAGGGATGTCACCGCCGCCGCGGCGGGCAATGTTGCCCACCCAAAGCTTTGTCCTGGTCGCGCGGTAGAGCGCGAGGCTTGCGTCGTCGATCGCTGCGAGGAGCTCGTCGGTGCCGTGACGAAGGTCCCGCTCGCGTTGCTTCGGCAAAATGCCGATGCGCTCGTTTTCCTCGAGGCGTCCGGATCCGATGAGGTAACCGCACGACGTGTCGCCGACGGAGCGCGAGCCTGCGCACGATTCGTCGTCGAGGAAGGGGAATTGACGGACGATCTCCTCCGAGCGCTCTTGCGCGGGAGTGCTGCTCGTTGTCGCGAAGACAAGGGCCGTACAGGCGAGGGCGCTGCCGAGCCGATGTCCCATCCTTGCTCGGTTACGCTCCGGTCGCGCGGATCGCAGTGGAACGACGCGCGAACACAAGCGCGAGTGAAAACAAAATAAGGAAAGGGCCCGCCACACTCGCTTTTCGCTACCGTTGCTTCCGTCAGGATCTGGCGGGGTTCACGATGCGCCGTCGGCGGACCCACAAAGGTGGCGGTTCAGAAACCACCAACCCACGGAGATCGAATAGCGCATGGTGTTGGAGGTGTCACGGGTTTCATTGCGGCCACTCACCCGAGTGTTACACTTTGCACGTGTCCCCGATCGACATCGAGCCTGGCCGCATAGGAAAGCGGACATTTTTTGTGCTCTCGGCGGCGACGGCGGCGGGGCTTCTGCACCTCGCGTGGCACGAGCCGGTACTTGGGGCGATCGTCCTTGTGATCGCGTCGTCGGTGCTGTTCGGCAAGTGGCACGCGCGGCGCCGCATCCATCGGCTCCTCCAATCTGGTGACGTTCGCGGGGTGCTCGACCGCTGGTCTCGGACCTCACGACGTTTGCCGCACGCGCCGACGATGGCGCCACTGATGACGGCCACCGCCTTCGCCGCATACGGCTGGACTGAGCGCGCACGCGAGGCGCTGCGTGAAGCCGAGCGCGGACCGGCATGGGATGCATCCCTCGAACACCGCCTCTTTCTCGACGCGCTGCTCGCGACCTTCGAGGGCGATGTCGACATGGGGGTCGAGCACGCAGAGCGTCTGCAGCGCTTGCCCGTTCCGCCTGCCCCGCCGAGCCTCGTCGAGCGCATCCGCGTGCTGCGCCGTGCCGTGCTCGCCCTCGCGCGGGCGTTCGCGCACGACAGCCGCGAAGGTGATCGGCAAGTCTTGCTCGAGGCGAGCGCGACAAGCCCGCTCGTGCACTGGGCGATGCGTTACGCGGCGGCGATCGTGGCCATCGATGCGGGTGAGATGCTGGAGGCCGCTCGGCTGATCGAGCGAGCACCCGCATGGCCAACCGAGTCATGTTTTGCTCGATTTCACCGCGAAATCGGGGATGAAATCGCACGCCACGCAAGCTCGAACGAGCCACCGATTGCGACGTCGCCTTCAGCGTGACCAGCGCAAGGTAAGCTTGCGGAGGCGCGTTCGACCGTCGTGCTCTTCGGCGAAGTAGGCGTGGTTGCCGTGCCCCGTGACAGACATGCGTACGTCGTCGTGATTGCCGTCCGACAAGCCGACGAGACGTGAGCGGCGGAGAGGTGCGCCCGAAGCGAATGGCGTCGTCACGGCATCGAGTCGAAGGTCACCTCCGTCGAGCGAGACGAGCACGCCCCGGCAGCTGCCGTCCTCACATCGAAGTGCCATCGAATTGGGCGCATCGTTCTCGAGGCCGAGCCGTTTGAGCTGAGCGAGCGGTTGGCCTTGCGCGTCGAGTGAGAGAACGCGCAATCCCGGGACGTCATCCGAGGCGTCCCCGCCGGCATCGTTGTCGGTGTGGTTGGGCGCGCCAGCAACGAGTCGCGTCGGTTCATCGAGCCACCAAAGGACGGCTCCGGCCGGCGCGTTCGCGAATCCCGGGGTTCGCGAGTGACCTGCGGAATGGGCGATCTCGCGACCGCGATCGATGATGCGCATGCTGGCGGTTTCGAGTGTGGCCAGGTGGATGTCCCCCTGGTCGCGGCCGTCGCCAGTTTCCGACCACGCGACCAGCGTCTTGTCGCCCACCAAGACCAGCTGGGGCTCGGTGGAAGCGCCTTTGGTCGTCGTCAATTGCACTTCGTTGCCGCGTCGGTCGAGGCGGGCGTCAAGTCGCGCTAAGAAAATTTCGGCGTCCCCGGTGCGGCTGTCACTCCACGCACAAAAAAGACCGCCGCGCTCGTCGCTCGTGAGGTCGACATCGAGCACCTCGTTCGGGATCATCGGCACGCCGTTCTTAGGCACAGGGACGCTGCGGGCGATTTTGGTGACCGTCTTCTGGAGCACCTTCTCACCGCGAGGGCCGATGCGAGTCACGAAGAATTGCGGCCCCTGAACTGGGCCGACCCAGGCGACAGCGGCGACGGCGTCGCTGCCAGCGGGTAGGGCCTCGATGTCGATGCCACCGGCGGGAACGGCCTTTTCGGACAGCGTGATGATCTCGCCGAGCTTGCCGTCTTTTTCAACGAAGCGGAGCTGAAGGCGAGCTCCCGATTTCTCCGTGACGTTTGCGGCGGCAACGCGCTCCACCCAGGCGAGAATGGTGCGCCCGTCGGCGAGCTCTGCGGCGGCGAAGTCCGCCACGGGGTGGTCGAGTTCGGTGAGCGTCGTGAGCTCGTCGGCAAGGGGCGGTTCGAGGGGTGGTAGTCGTCGCGCGGCGGGGCTCCAGCCGTGATCGCGGACGGGCACATTGACGAGGGCGAGCAGCGAAGGGGCTCCTCCGCCCCGGGCGACGACGGTGCAGCGGTCATCGGCGCACTCGGCGGATTGCACGAACATCGGCAAGCCTGGCAACGGCTCGGCGTCGGAGAATGCCGGAATTCGCAAGGGTTCCGAGCTGCGGACGCGAAGCTCGGCGTCCAGTCGAACGAACGTCGGTCCCGCGGGTGCAACGAGTGAGGCGGCCTCGCGAGCGAGTTGCACGGGCGCAAGCGTAAGGACGCCGAAGCCTGCGCCGTCGGCGAACACCTGCGGAGTGTCCGTCGCCGACTGGAACACGAGCTCGCCGCGCGCGTCACCCTTCGAGCCATTCGGCAGCAAGGTCGCGAGCCCAACGATGCGGGGTTGCGCGGCCCGGGTCGAGACGTTTTCCCATGCGATCATGGCGCGCGTTCGGTCTCCTGACGCGGTGATGCCGACGAGCGCCCGGGCGCCGAGTCGATCGAGCGCATTCGGTTCCGACGCCTGCCCGTCAACACCGATCGAGGCGGTGTAGACGTGGAGGTCGCCATCGCGTCGATCGGACCACGCAACGAGTGCCCCTTGATTGAGCGCTGCGAGCTGCACATCGCCAAGCGCGCTCTTCGTTGCGCTGACGACGCGGTGCACGACCGCGAGCTTTCCGCCGCTCGCAACAACGCGGTCGACGCTCACCGAACCCGCGCCGCCGGTGCCTTCGTCAACGCTCGCGAACCACAGCGTGTCGGTCGCCGCCACCGCATGCCAACCGCGGCCTCCCTCGAGCGTCACGGACGGCGACGCCGGGGGTGCGGTGGCCCCGGCTTGGGCCGCAACTTGGAGTGAGCTTTCCGACCAAGCTGCGACGTCAATCGAGCGCTTCGCACCGCGCTGCGCATCCCAGACGATGAAGGTCGCACCGCCCTCGCCGAGCACGTCGATCCAGTCGACAGATTGATTCGATTGTCCGATGAGCCGCGCCGCGCCGCGCGCCTTTCCATCGTGGTCGAGGGCGAGGGCCATGACGCGATCTTCGGTCGACGCCGTGTGTTCGACCCAGGCCAGCAAGAACCCCGTCCCTTGCCGATGCAGCGCCGCCGGCGTGTTTTCGGCCGCCGCGTGAACAGGTCGCAGGCCTCCGCCGTTGGGGCTCGGCGAGACAGCGGTCTCGTCGTCGCGATCGACGCGTACGGGACCGACCAACCACTGGCCTCCGCTGCGTGTCGCCAAGAGGGCGTGGATGCCGTTGCGAGCGAACCGCACCTCGCGTTCGGGAGTGCCGAGCTCGGCGACGACAACCGCGGGCAGGCCGGGCGGAGAGAGCTCCGGTGCTGGCTCTGGGCGCATCTTCGGCAACTCCACCGCCGTCGTTCTGAGCCGCGAGGACGCGGGCGAGCAACCGACCGCGAGCAGGCAGGCGACGATCGTGGTTCTCACCACGCGGAAACAAGGCGAGCGACCCATCTGTGTCGCGCTATCGCACCCACGCGGTCGCGCTGCAATCACGGTGGATTGCCGTCGACCGTGATGGCGGGCGCATGCGCGAGCGGTGGCGGACCGTCAACGGGCAACACGACCTCAAACGTTGCGCCGCTGGGTTCGTCGGCAGCGAGACGCACCTCACCGCCATGCTCGTGGACGATTGTTTGTACGATCGCGAGGCCGAGTCCTGTGCCGTCCCGCTTGGTCGTGACGTAGGGTTCGAACAGGCGGCCTTGGATCGACGGCTCAACGCCGGGCCCATTGTCGCGGATTCGCACGCGCACCTCTCGGTCGCCTTTCGCGTCGAGTTCGAGCGTTACGCGCGGGCCTTCGCCGCATGAGCCCCCGGCTTCGAGTCCGTTTTGGACGAGATTCGTGAACACCTGAGTGAGCTGGTCTGCGTCGGCGATGATCGTTGGCGCGGCAGTGATCGAGACGGTGATCCGCAGACCGTCTGTCCGATCGGGCGTGTTGTGAAGGGCCGCCACGGACCGCAAGACGTCGGCTAAATTGACGGGCGTGAATCGTGGGGTTGGCATCCGCGCGAACTTGGAGAACGCGTTCACGATCGCCGCAATTCGTCGCACTTCGGCGAGCACCGTGCTCGTTGCTTCCTCGAAGTAGGCATCGAATTCGGGCCGGTTGCGTTCCCGCAGGCGTCGCAGCGTCTCCATCGAGGCGCGGATTGGTGCGAGTGGATTCTTGATCTCGTGGGCGATCTGTTTTGCGACTTCACGACGTGCGGCGATTCGCTCGGTTCGCGCGAGTCGGCGCCGCATCGCCGCAAGTTCGCCTTGGGGCTCGGGCGGCTCCGCGAGCGGCGTTGTTCCGTTCCGACGTTTGTGCGTCAGCAACGTGAGCGCGACTGCGACGCACGCGACGATGCCGCCTGTTAGTTTCGCGCGCGCGTCGACCTCTGCGACGGCGTCATCGGCGGGTAGGCCTGCGGACTCGAGTGCGCGACCGACGACGCCCCGGATGCTCATGTTGACGGCGAGCGTCGTGGCGGAGACGAGCACCAGGACGACGAGGATTGAGCGAAGCACAGACGAAGCCATCGAGCCTACCTGCGGCTCTACGTCGTCCTCGCGCGGAGTCCAAGTCTCGAGCACGCTCTTCCCCGCGTGACCGCCCGCTCGCGCTATCCTCGGTCGGTGGGCACGCACGCTCGGCTTGGTTGGTTTTTTTTCGTCGCAGGATGCGCAGCCTTCGGTGGCGCATGTCGCGATTCGGGGTTGCCCGCGGGTGGGGTCGTGAGCGTGGGGGCCGGCCCTGGCGGCGCACCATCGACGACGAGCGTCGGAGGCAGTGCGACTACGGGCGGCGGCGGTCACGGCGGCGAGCTGCCGCATGAGGCCGAGGCTTGGCTTGGCCTCGAAGCAAACCCCGTTCACTTGGGCTCGGGCGACGTGACCCCCGCCGACGTGTTGCTCGCAGAGTTGACGACGTACGCCGCCGGCGTGCGCGCGGTGTCGCTCGACGTGCACTGGAGTGAGCTCGAGACAGAGGTCGGCCTCGATGCGCTCGCGAAGCGGGTCGCGGACTTGCGCGGACGCGGGCTCGAGGTCGTGCTCGTCGCCGACGTCGTCGATCGGCGCGTCGACAATCGACCGGCACGATTCGACGGCAAGGCATGGGATGACCCCGAGATGCTCGCGGCAATCGACCTCACGCTCGACGCCGTTTTCGCGCGCGTTGGCAACGACGTCACGGCGCTCGTCCTTGGCCGCGACGCGAACGTGTACCAGGCGACTTTTCCTGATGCTGCGGCGCCGCTTCTCCAGTTTCTCACCTCGGCGGTCACGCATGCCACGGCCGCTCGACCCGCTGCGCCCGTTGTCGCCGTCGGCCTCGCCTTCGCACCTACCCCCCTTGAAAAGCTCGCCCTCGCTACCGCCAGCCTCGGCACCGCGTCGGCATTTCGTTACGCACCAGGACTCGGCAGCCCGGCCGTCGCCAAAGCGACCTCCGCCGCGAAGGACCTCGATGCCATGCTCGCGATTGCGGGGACGCGTCCACTCCTGATGACGGGCGTTCGCTTCACGAGCGCCGCGACCCTTGGCGCAACCGCGGTCTCCCAAGCGCAGCTCTTCGAGGGATTTTTCGCCGCCCTCGAACCACGCGTCTCGAGTGTCCGTTTCGTCAACGTCACTCGGCTCCACGATTGGACGCCGCTCGAGTGTGCGCGCTTCGCCGAGATACAGAAACTCGCGGTCGATGACCCCGAGGTGCTTTTCGAATGTGCGTCCGGTTTGCGTGACGGAGCGGATGGGGCCAAGCTGTCTTGGCAAGCCTTCTTGAAGGCTTCTGCGGCCTATGCACCGCCGTGAGCGGGGGTGTACCGTGTACGTGTCCATGTCGTGTGGGCAAGCGAATCGCTCGCGAATGAGCAAGGAGACGGCAAACGCGATGACAACCTCGATGGTCGACAAGATCGGCGCGCTTCAGGACCTCAGCCTGTACCGCGACCTCAACTGGGAAGGGACCTTCGAGCAGTACCTGGAGGTGGTGAGAGAGCACCCCGAAGTGACGCGCAACGCCTACCAGCGCGTCTACGACATGATCATTCGTTACGGGACCGAGGAGTACACGGACTCCAAAAAGAAGCTGGTTCGTTACAACTTCTTCCGCGACGAGATCGACGACGGAAAAGACGCCATTTTCGGCCTCGATATTCCGCTCATGCGTCTTGTTAGTGTGCTGAAAGCCGCATCGAAAGGCTTCGGTCCCGAGCGACGCATCATTCTTCTTCACGGTCCGGTCGGCTCGTCGAAATCGACGATTGCCCGACTCTTGAAGAAGGGTATCGAACATTACTCGCGCACGCAGGACGGGGCGCTTTACACGTACGACTGGTTCGACCTCGAGAGCATTGGCATGAGCGGTCCCGAGGCGGCGCACTTCCCAAGCCCAATGAACGAGGAGCCGCTGCGCCTCATCCCCTCCGAGTGGCGAGAGCGTGCCGTCACGACTTTGGGCCTCGGCAACAAGCACTTCCAGGTTGAGGTGAAGGGTGACGTCAATCCGGCGTGCCGTTACATCTTCTCCAAACTTCTGAAGCGCTATGAGGGCGATTGGTCGCGCGTCGTCAACAGCCACGTTCGCGTGCGGCGTCTCGTGCTCAGCGAGCAAAATCGTGTCGGTATCGGTACGTTTCAGCCGAAAGACGAGAAGAATCAGGACTCGACCGAGCTCACGGGCGACATCAACTACCGCAAGATTGCGATCTACGGCTCGGACTCCGACCCCCGAGCCTTCAACTTCGACGGCGAATTCAACATCGCCAACCGTGGCATTCTCGAATTCATCGAGGTGCTGAAGCTCGATGTCGCTTTCCTCTACGATCTGCTCGGTGCGACCCAAGAGCACAAGATAAAGCCGAAGAAGTTCGCGCAGACGGACATCGACGAGGTGATCATCGGCCACACGAACGAGGCCGAGTACAAGAAGCTACTGAACAACGAGTTCATGGAAGCTCTCCGGGACCGCACGATCAAGATCGACATCCCGTACATCACCAAGGTCTCCGAGGAAGTGCGGATCTACGCGAAGGATTTCAATTCGCGGAAAATCCAGGGCAAACACATCGCCCCTCACACCCTCGAAGTTGCTGCGATGTGGGCGGTGCTGACGCGACTCGAAGATCCGAAAAAGCACAACCTGCAGCTCATCCAGAAGATGAAGCTCTACGACGGCAAAGTCTTGCCTGGCTACACGCAAGACACCGTGAAAGAGCTGCGCAAGGAGACGAACCGCGAAGGTCTCGAAGGCGTGAGTCCTCGCTACGTCCAGGACAAGATCTCCAACGCGCTCGTCAATGAGTCGGGGCAGGGGACGATCAACCCGTTCATGGTGCTGAACGAGCTCGACAAGGGGCTTCGACACCATTCACTGATCGTCGATGAGGACGAGAAAAAGCACTACCGCGAGTGCATCGCGATGGTGAAGGCGGAGTACGAGGACATCGTCAAAAATGAGGTCCAGCGAGCGATCAGCGCCGATGAAGACGCGATTCAGAAGCTCGCGGCGAACTACATCGACAGCGTCAAGGCGTTCACTCTCCGCGAGAAGGTGAAGGATCGCTTCACGGGTCAAGACGTCGAACCTGACGAGCGACTGATGCGCTCGATCGAGGAAAAAATCGACATTCCGGAGAACCGGAAAGACGATTTCCGTCGCGAGATCATGAACTACATCGGCGCACTCGCGGTTGAGGGGAGGCGCTTCGAGTGGCACACGAACGACCGCCTCCGCCGTGCGCTCGAGCTGAAGCTGTTCGAGGACCAGAAGGATTCGATCAAGCTGCAGACGCTTGTCTCGAACGTCATCGACAAAGAGACCCAAGAGAAGATCGACATCATCAAGTCTCGGATGATGAAGTACTTCGGCTACAACGAGGTCTCGGCCCGCGACGTGCTCGACTACGTCGCGAGCATCTACGCCCGCGGTGACGTGAAGTAACCCTCGCACCCGCACTCGCCGTCATCGATGTCGGCACGGGCTCTGCTTGAGCTCTGCTTGAGGGAGCCCAGTTGGACGCAGGCCGACCTTGACGGTCTTGACGGCGAGGTGCGTCGTGTTCGCGACTGATTGTGCAACCACCTTCGAGTCGCAAGGCCGCGCCGAGAGCTCCCGTTACCGCGACGTTTAGCGGCTGCGCAGGCGGGTCACTTCGCTCTCGAGGGAACGAACCGCGCGTTTCAAGTCGTCTACGTCACGTTGCGGCGCAGCGCCCAAGAGCCGCAAAAGGTTGGCTTTCTGATCCTCGCTGAGCTCGGTTAGCTTTCCGGGCACGCTGAGGGCCGTCATGACGAGCTTCATGAAGCGCTCGTCCTGCAGCAGCCCGGCGATGGCGGGGTGCCCCGCGAGTTTCAACCCTTCGCTCATCACTTTGTCTTTGAGGCTCATCGGTCGTTGCTCTTTCGCTCTGCTTGCACGTTCCCCGACTCGTTGGCTCGGGGCGTGCGCGTTTTCATCCAGTTTGCAATCAGTGGCCAAATCGTCTGCGGCGCGTCACGACCAACGACGATGTCGATGTGGCCGTTCGGGAACACGCGGTAGGCCTTGTCCGGCGAGGCGGAACGCTCATAGGCGGGGCGTACCGACTCAGGAGGGGCGAGGCCATCTTCGCTACCGGCGACCACGAGTAGAGGAAGGTGGAGGGCCTCGAAGGCCGCCGCGAATCCGTAGAGGACGCCGAGACGGTGCCCACTCGCGCGGGCTTGGGCCGCACGGAGGAACAGGTTTCGCATCACCGCGACGCTGCCGCGGTCCATCGCGAGAGACATGTGTTGTCCGAGGATTTTCGGCTCGATCGCCCCGGGGTTGTGGCCACGGATCGGTAATGGAAAGAGCGGGCTCTCGATGAACACGCGCGCGAGCCGCATGAGCTCGCCTGCGTCTTTGAGGTGCAGCCCATTGCCAAGTGGAATCCGCTCGTCGAGCGCGAGCATCACGTTGCCGAAGATCGACAAGAAGCGTGAGCCGCGCGTGAAGTGATAGGGGCTTCCGAGCGTGACGATCCCGGCAATCTTGTCGCTCAACGCGGGTGCGGCGGCGTAGCTGATGAGGCCGCCGAGCGAGTGCCCTACCAAGAACACGCGCTCGTGGCCCGAGACACGGCGAACTTCGGCGACGGCGGCGGGGAGGTCCTCGCGTACGTAGTCGGCGAGGTCGCGCGGCGGACGAGCACCGAGGTGACGTGAGCGGCCGTGTCCGCGCAAATCGAGGTTAAAGACGTCGAAGCCTTCCGCGGCGAGGTAATTCGAGAAGCTGCGCGACGGGAGGTGCCAGACGTAGCGGTTCTGTCCGTAACCGTGAATCAGCAAGACGGCGGCACGCGTTTGGGCAGCCTTGGGTCCTTCGGGGCCGACCTCGGCTCGCCGCTTGCGCACCATCGCGAGCGGGACGGGTGCTCTCTCGGGGCCGTAGCCACCGACGGGTGGCATGCCGTTGTCGTCCGCTGCGAGGGGAGGCTCATCGTCGTCGTCGTCGTCCGCGTCGTCGATGTCGTGATCGTTCGGCAGGGCTGGCGACCCGTCGGGCCGTGAGAGGACAATTTCTTTGATGAATCGCTCGCGGCGATCACCGTCAATCGTCTGCTCGACGGGCGTGCTGTTCAGGATCATGCGACGACTTCGAGGCGAAAACGGGCGGCAGGCTTCAACTCGCGAGCGAAATGCATCATCACCGCGGAGGCTTGTTGTAACCTCTAGCCGCGCGAAACTGCAACCAATCTTGGGACCCTACGTGACCGCTGCTAGCTCGAAATTCCCGGCTCGATACGAGCCACTCGAACGATTGGGCGAGGGTGGGAGTGGCGAAGTTTGGGCGGCCCGCGATCGCGTCACGAATCGGCGCGTTGCGCTGAAGCTGCTCCGCGAAGGTGCGGAGCAAGCCGAGGTCATGGCGCTCGTCCGCGAGGCCACGGCGCTGTCCTGCATCGAGAGCCTCGGCGTTCCGCGCGTACTTCACTTCGGGCGCCTGCCGACGACGGGGCGGGTGTACCTCGTTCGCGAGCTCGTCGAAGGCACGAGCCTCGCCGACAGGCTCGAAGCGAAGGAGAACGCGCGGGTGTGCCTCCTTGCTCTCGTGCAAGCGGCAGACTTGCTGACGAACCTCCATCGGGGGCTGTTGCTCCACGGTGACATCAAGCCGGCGAACATCATCGTCGGGCCTGATGGTACGGCCACCCTCGTCGATCTCGGACTTGCGGCTCCGTGGCGTGAGGGTGGGGCACGTCCTGAGGGGCTTACGCCACGCTATGCGGCGCCGGAGCTCTTTCGGGGCGAGCCGCTGACCCCTCAAGTGGAGGTTTATGCGCTCGGCGCGAGCCTCGAGGACATCATTGAAAAAGTTGGAGCGGAGCTCTCGGCGCGTGAGCTCTACGGCGTGCGGGCCGTTGCCGTCCGCGCGACAGCGGACCTTGCATCGGAGCGCTTTCCGAGCGTCGACGAGTTCGCTGAGGCTCTCCGACTTGCGCTGGCGCTCGACGACCGAACGGGGCCATCTCCGGGTGGTGCGAGCGACGGCGGTGTCCAGCATACTCGACGCCTATGGTCCATCGTCGGCAACGACCGCGTATCGAATGCGCTCCTCGCGCGCATCGAGGGCATGCTTCCTCGCGAGGGGTTGCTTCTCGGTGGTCCCGAGGGCTCGGGTCGCAGCACGTCGCTTCGCCGCATCGCTTGGTCGCTCGGCGTTGGCGGCGCCTCGGTTGTCTTCATTGAGTCGCCCGACCCGACGACCGTTGCGCTCGCGCTTGATCCGTCGATGCGCTCCCTCAACCCCGAAGAGGTCGTGCTTCTCGTCGACGACGCCGACATGCTCGAGCCTGCTGACTTCGCGCGGATGGAGGCGTTGCGGGCGACCGGTGCTCGCCTCGTCGCGGTGGTTGGTGGCCGCGCTGGCGGAGAGAGCCTCGCGAGCGGGCGCACGTTCGGTTGGTTCGAAGCCCCGCCACTCGAAGAGGCGGACGCCGTGGAGCTCGTCGCGCGGTTCATTCCGTCACTCGGTGATGCGATGGTCCGCCTGCTGCTCGCGCGGAGCGGCGGCTATCCCGGGCCGTTGCGTTCACTCGTCGAGCGACTTGAGTCGCGAGCCATCGTATCGCCCGATGATCTCGATTCCGCGCTCGATGACGCTCCGATCCCCGCGGGGGTGCGAATCGAGCTCGCCGAAATTCATCGACTCCTCGATCGCGGCCGACTCGACGCTGCTGCGGATTATCTCTCGGCCTACGACCGGGACGTCTCCGTATCGCTCGCGGTCGCGCGGGCGAAGGTGGCCATCGGGCGCGGTGAGCCAAAGGGTGCGCTCGCCGAGCTTGCTCGGGCCGAGGCGATGCTTTCCGAGGCGACGCGAGTCGACGTCGTCGCGTGGTCGGCCCAGCGGGCCCGCGCGCATCTCAGGGCGGGCGATTACGAAAACGCGGAGATCCACGCCAGCCGCGCTTTGGGCACCCTCGGCACATCGGTGGATGCGTCGCACGAGGAACTCGCGACCGCAGGGTCGCTCGAATTCACGGTTGACGCGCTGGCCGTCGCTGGGCTCGCTCGCAGTCTATCCGGTCGACACGAGCTCGCCGCGGACACGCTGCAGCGAAGCGTTGACCTCGCTCGTACGGGAGACGAGCCGCGGGTACTCGCGATCGCCCTAGGATCGCTGGCTTTTGCGTTGCAGCGGAGCGATCGGTTGACCGATGCCGAGGCAGCTCACGCCGAAGCGTTGATGCACGCCGAGAAGGCGGGCGACGCCGGTCACATCGCGACGACGCGACTCAACTTGGCGACCATTGCGCACTCGCGAGGCGACTTTGCCGTAGCCCTCGCGCACCTCGAGGCCGCGGTCGACATGGGACGTCGAAGCGGTCGCACATCGACGGTCCGGCAGGCGCTGTTCAACCTCGCGAGCCTCGACTTGTACCTGGGACGCGAGGCACGAGCGCAGGCTTCGCTCGCGGCGCTTGCGGCGGAAAGAAGCTCTCTATCGGGAGCGGCGCGTGCTCAGCTGCTCGCCCTCGAGGCGGAGAACCTCGCGCACAGTGGCGACCTCGAGCTCGGCGCGCGTAAATGCATCGCCTGCGCCGAGGCCTACCATGAGCTCGGTAGGCGCACCGATGCTGCGGAGGCGTTGTTCGAGAGCGTGCTCATTACCTTGCGCGGAGCCGATGTCGATCCTGTCGCCATGCAGGACGAAATCCTCGCTGCTGAATCATTGCTCGCGGATTCGGGTGCGCATCAACCGCTCGCTCGCCTCGCGAGGGGCAAGGTTGCCATGGTCGGTGAACGCTGGTCGGAGGCACGCCTCGCTTTCGATGAGGCGATCGATGCGGCCGAACGCAGCGGCCAACGCGATTGGGTGTGGCGAGCGTTGGTTGCGCGTGCAGAGCTGGCGGCAGCCGAGTCGCGTCCTGCCGATCAAGCGGCGGACCATCGACGTGCGGTCGAGATCGTCGAGGCCATCGCAGCCCCTCTCCCGCGCGATCTTCGCGAGGTCTTCTGGAGTGATCCCCGGCGCCGTTTCCTTCGCAGTGGGAATCTTGGTCGCGGATCGGAGCTGCGTACGGGCGCCATTCGGGCGACCCTCAAGCCGACGGGCGTCTCCGTGGCGTTCGGCCCCGACATCAGCGCGGCGACTCAACTCGTCATGGCGCCCCGCGAAGACCGCCTCGCGATGTTGCTGGACATCAACCGCGAGCTCGCCGGTGAGTACGATCTCGACCGGCTACTCGAGCGCGTCACCGACCGCGCAATTACGCTGCTCGATGCCGAGCGAGGCTTTGTCCTCTTGAGGAGCCGTTCGGGCGAGCCGCGGCTCAGCGTCCATGCCGCGCGTGATCGGGAAGGCAATGAACCGCACGTCCTTTTTTCGCGTTCGATAGCCGAGCGCGTGCTCGCTTCCGGTGAGGCATTTCTCGCCGTTGATGCTGCGAGCGACGAGCGCGTCTCGGAGTTCGTGTCCGTCCATCAGCTCATGCTGCGCTCCGTTGCGTGTGTCCCGATCCACGCGCGTCAAGGCGACACGATAGGTGCCCTCTACGTCGAGACTCGGCTCCGAGCCGGCGGGGCTTTCGGCCTCGAGCTTCCGACACTTGCCGCGTTTGCGGAGCAATCGGCAATCGCCATCGAGACGGCTCGCCTCATCGAGGAAAATCGTGCGCGCGCAGTCGCCCTCGAGACCTCGAACCGCGAGCTCTCCGTCGCTCGTGACAAGCTCGAAGAACTTCTAGGCCGCCGTACCGAACAGCTTCAAGAGACCAAGCGCTCGCTGCGGACGGCCCGCGCCGCATTGCGCAGCCATTTCGGCTACGGCGGCGTCGTTGGAACGAGCGCCGCGATGCGTCGCGTGTACGCCGTCATCGATCGAGTCAAAGACGCCGATGTGCCAATTTTGCTCACTGGGGAGAGCGGCACCGGCAAAGAGGTCGTTGCGCGGACGATTCACTCGATGGGGGCGCGTACCCAGAAGCCGTTCGTCGGCGTCAACTGCGGTGCGATACCGGAGCACCTACTCGAGAGTGAGCTTTTCGGTCACGTGCGCGGTTCCTTCACGGGTGCCGATCGCGACAAGAAGGGGCTCTTCCGAGAGCTGGACGGCGGCACGATTCTTTTGGATGAAATCGGCGAGATGGCGCCCAAGATGCAGGCAGGCCTCTTGCGAGTTTTGCAAGAGCGGGTCGTGCGTCCCGTGGGTGGCGCAAAAGAGGAGAGCGTGGACGTCCGCGTGATCGCCGCCACGCATCGCAACCTCACCGAGATGGTGGAGCGCGGTACGTTCCGTGAAGACCTCTACTACCGGTTGAACGTGATCGAGCTCCGTCTGCCTTCGCTACGTGAACGCGCCGAGGATGTCCCGCTTCTCGTCGATCATTTCCTCGGAATTTTCGCCGCACGCTACGGGCGCGAGCGCAGGTCCGTCAGCCGCGAAGCGCTGCGCCGCCTTCAGGGACACAGCTGGCCTGGCAATGTGCGTCAGCTCGAGAACCTGCTGCTCAACGCCTGGATTCTCAGTGACGAAGAGGAGCTCGGGTTAGCGGACTTCGATGTGTCGGGGGTCGCAGCCTCAGCAAAATCATTGCCGACCAGCGCGCCTGGTGCCATCGGCGAGCCGTCGCGCGAACCGCAGGGGGCGAGCGGCGCCAGCGGACGACCTGAGTCGGCAGAGGATTTTAGCGTGGTCGAGCGCGAGCAAATTCTCGAGGCTCTCGGCAAGTGTGGCTGGAATCGGGCGGAAGCGGCCCGGCTTCTCGGCATCCCGCGCCGTACGTTCTATCGGCGCCTCGAACGCTACGGCATCCAGTAACGAACGAAGCCGCGTCAGGCCGTCGTCGGGCGCGACTTGCGACGCTCGGTGGCCGCGTGAACGAAGCGCGCGAAGAGCGGGTGGGCCTTGATGGGCCGGCTCTTGAATTCGGGGTGGAACTGGCACGCGACGAAGTACGGGTGGTCCTTCAGCTCGACCATCTCGACGAGGCGTTTGTCGGGGGACAATCCGCTCAGCCAGAGGCCAGCTTCGACGAGCTGATCTCGGTAAACGTTCGAGACTTCGTAGCGGTGGCGGTGGCGCTCGCTGATGCGTGTCGAGCCGTACACCGATTCCGCGATCGAGCCTTTGTCGAGTACGCACGGGTACGCGCCAAGACGCATCGTGCCGCCCTTGTCGACGACGCCGTGCTGGTCGGGCATCAGATCGATGACGCAATGTTCGCCGTCTTTGTCGAACTCGCGCGAGTTCGCCCGCGGGATCTTGCAGACGTTGCGCGCATACTCGACGACCGCGAGCTGCAGGCCGAGACAAATACCGAAGAAGGGAACCTTGTTCTCGCGCGCGAAGCGAATCGTATCGATCTTGCCTTCGGCACCGCGGTCGCCGAAGCCGCCTGGCACGAGGATCGCGTCGAGTTCATTGAGAACGCCCGTGCCCTCCCGCTCGATGACTTCGGAGTCGACGTACTCAAGCTGCACGCGGACGTTGTGGTCGAGGCCACCGTGAATCAACGCTTCGTGGAGTGACTTGTACGAGTCGCGCAGGTGCACGTATTTCCCGACGACGCCGATGCGCACGGTCCCTCCGGTCGGAGACTTGAAGCGCTCGACGATCCGATTCCAGGACGAGAGGTCGGGCTGACGCGACCAGATGTTGAGCATGTCGACGAGTGCGTCGTCGATCCCTTCCGAGTGGAGCGCGAGGGGCAGCTCGTAGATGCACTCCACGTCCGGCGCGCTGACGACGTTGTCGACGCGGACGTTGGAGAAGAGGGAGATTTTCTCCTTCATCGATTTGGACAATCGACGATCGCAACGGCAAAGCAGCATATCGGGCTGAATGCCGATCTCGCGCATCTTCTGGACCGAGTGCTGCGTCGGCTTCGTCTTCAATTCCCCCGCGGTCGCGATGTAAGGAACGAGCGTCACGTGCACGCTGAGCGCGTTCTGCGAGCCGGCTTCGACCTTCAGCTGACGGATCGCCTCGAGGAACGGGAGTGACTCGATGTCGCCGACGGTACCGCCGATCTCAACGATGGCGACATCGACGGCCTCGGCCGCTTGGATCACCCGCTGCTTGATCTCGTTCGTGACGTGCGGGATCACCTGGACGGTCGCACCGAGGTACTCGCCGCGGCGCTCCTTCGAGATGACCGCCTCGTAGATCTTGCCGGTCGTAAAGTTGTTCTCGCGCGTCAAGCGGGCGCTCGTGAAGCGTTCGTAGTGACCGAGGTCGAGGTCGGTTTCGGCGCCGTCATCGGTCACGAAGACCTCGCCGTGTTGGTACGGCGACATCGTGCCAGGATCGACGTTGATGTACGGATCCAGCTTGATGTTGGTGACCTTGAGGCCTCGCGCTTCCATCAGCGCGCCGATCGAGGCTGCCGCGAGGCCCTTGCCGATCGACGAGACGACGCCGCCGGTGACGAAGATGAACTTCGTCCGTCGGCTCATAGACGGGCCAGTGGGAGGAGGGGGGCTGCTCACTCGCGGCGAGATGTGAGGGCGGGGCCATACCGAGTCAATCGCAAACGTCCCACGGCGCAAGCACTCGGCGTTTGCATGCAGGCAACACCTTGAGCAAGCTCGCGATTGTGAAGATTGCCCGTGTGCGCGTCGCCGAGTTTGCGACTCCGGTGACGGCGCTCGTGTGCGATGGGGCGCTCTACGACGTGGCGCTGCTCGAGGTAGCGACGGGTCGTCCAGACCGCGGTGGCGATTTTTTCGAGCGCGTGGTCGCGGGTCGCGCAGCTGGATTCGGGGAGCTGCATGCGCGGCTGCTCGCCGGGCGACGAGCGACCGAGGCGCGTATTGTCGAGGGGGAGTTCCTGCCGTTGGCGCCGTGCGATGGGGCGCGTGGCGCGTACGTGCAACTCGGGCCGTCCGACCTCGACACCGAGGAGCCCGCCTTCGAGTCTCGCGATTCTCGGGCGTTCGTTGGCGACGCGCAGCCGGTGGTGATTCGCGCGCAATCTGTCGTGGCGTCGGTTGGTCTCGCGGTCATGCTGGCGGAGGATCTCGAAGCCGCGGGGCCGCTCGAAGCGCTGCGTGCGGTGCTCGGCTGGACGCTCATCATCGAGTGGTCGCACGGTGATGCCGCGAAAACCGGGAGGCCGCGTCCCGCGTCGACCCTTGGGCCATGGTTGGTCTTGCAACCGAATCTCGCCGGTGTGCTCGGCAAGAGTCTCGCACTTCGCCATCGCGGCGAGCTCCGCATGACCGATGCCGTCGATGCGCGCGCCTTCACCGTCGGCGAGTCGCTTGCCTTCCTCAGTCACCACGTCGCTCTTCGTGCCGGCGATGTCGTCGGCCTCGGCTGCGCGCGCGGTGGTCGGGTGCAACTTGCCGCGGGCGAGCGCATACACGTCGAGCTCCCTGGGGTGATGTCGCTCGAGGGTTGGACGAGCGAGCTTCCGGTGGCGACGGCGTGGCGCGCGTCGTGATTAGAACGCGCCGACGAATGCGACGCCGGCCAGCGTAGGCGTGACGGACGGGACGAGCGTGATGCGAGTCATTGCGCTCGGGGTTCGTCTGGTCGCGGCAAGCGCCGGCTTTCCGGCTGCCGCTTCGGTGGTTACAAAAATTCCTTCGGCGGCAAGGACGAGGCCTCCGAGTTGCGCGAGGCCGCTTACCACCTCGAGAATCCCTCGGGCATACACGATCGCTCCGCAGTCGGGCTCGGTGCTTGGACATCGATTGTTCGCGAGAGCAAGCCATGGCCCCGCAATGGGTATCCTGAGCTCACTTGCGCCAGGAGCCTCGGGCCAGCCGTAGCTCGTCAGCGCTGCCCCGTACGCGACGGCCGTGAAGCCGAGCCCACCGAGAATCAGCGGAAGCCGCACCGTGGATGGGGGGAAGCGTTCGACAGTGGCGCCGCTTGGGCCACTCGCCCCTGGGGTGACGTCACCGGACGACGTGGCGTCCTCTGCGCTCGCGACGCCTCCGAATGCCGTGAGGACGAGGAGCGCGGCTGATCCGCTAGCCCAGCTTTTCACGGCTTTTTCTTGCCGGTTTTCGGGTCTTTTTCGGGTGCCGGCGCGGCGGGAATGTTCAACGTGAACGGGACGGTCTTGCGGCCTTGGAAGGGCGTGACGATCTGACCGATGAACGCGTTCTTCAAACAGGATTGCCCGGTCGGCGAGCCTGCCGTGAACGTAGTTCCGAGCATAACCTCGATGATCTTGCCGGTGCGACCGTCGATTACGACTTCGATTTCGCCTTCGCCGACGGGCGTGTCCTTCGCCACGGCCGGACACTGCACCGCTTGCCTGCGGGCACGTTCGAGTACGATTTTCGCCATGTCCGGATCGAACCCGGACGGGTCGGCTGTCGGGGCCGATTCTTCGAGTGGCGCGGTGGCGCTCGCCGTCTCGGTCGCTCTCGCCGAAGCCGCGGGCTCGGACCTCAAGCCGGCGGTTGACTCCTCCGAGATTGGGTTGTTGACGCGCATCGAATCGTTGCAGCCGGCGACGATCAGAGCGAATACCCAAGTGTGCAAGCGGTTGCCCATGGTGCGGGCTACCGTTAGCGCAATCGGCGAGCACGAACAATCGGCAGAGTCTCGAAACGACCGATGGGTGGTAGCGGAAACACGTCGCGAGCGGCCGGGCGCAGCATCTTTTGGGCTGCGTTGATCGGCCTCTTCGGCATGTGCATCTTGCCGTTGCCGCTCGCCCAGGCAGAGCGTCCCGCCAGCAGCGCGTCGGCGGCTCCGAACGCGGCCGGGATCCCCGCGCCCTATGACATTCCGATGGCCGAGAAGGTCGTCAATCTCTACAAGGCCGCGCGCCATTACGGGGGCCACCTTGGCATGTCGATCGTCGACCTTCGCACGGGAAAAACCGTGGCGGCGAAAGACGAGGGCGTCGCGATGAATCCCGCATCGAACGCGAAGCTCCTCACGGCGTGGGCCGCGTTGCGTGCGTTCGGCCCGCAACATCGCTACCTCACCGGGCTGTACGGAAAGATCCGCGAGAACCGCGTCGACACGCTCCTCGTGCGTGGCGAAGGCGATCCGAGCCTCGAGCACGAGCACCTCTACGCGATGGTGTCGGAGCTGCGCCTCGCGGGCGTGGGCATGGTCGGTGACATCATCGTCGATCAGAGTCGCTTCGACGATCGCCAGGTGCCGCCAGCGTTCGACCAGCAGCCCGACGAGTGGGCGAGCTTTCGCGCTCCGGTGTCGGCTGTGGCCGTCGATGGCAACACGGTGCACGTCAGCGTTTTCCCATCGATTGCGGGCCAGCATGCGCGCGTACGTGCGGTGCCACCGAGCGTCATCGAGCTCGATGGCGCGGTTGGCACGAGCTCCGAGGAGAAGGTCGAGACCATCCAGCTTGAGATGTTGGCGCTGAAGGACGGCCGGATGCGCGCGCAGATCGGCGGCAGTCTCCCGGCTGGTGGCCTGCCCGTTACGATCTGGCGTCGCGCCGCGGACCCGTCGTTGCTCGCGGGCTACGCGATAGCCGACGTCTGCCGGGCGATGGGCATCGAGGTTCACGGAAAAGTGCGCCGCGGGCATCCCGTTCCCCAGGATTTGCTCGCATTTCATCGCTCCGAGCCGCTTGGCAAGTTGCTGCACGCGCTCGGAAAACACAGCGACAACTTCCACGCGGAGATGATCTTCAAGGGTCTTGGAGGCAAGCACGGCCCGGCTAGCTTCGAGTCGGCGCGCGCGCGCGTGTTCGAGTTGCTCGCCGACGCTCACCTCGAGTCGCGCGGCCTAAAGTTCGAAAACGGTTCCGGCCTGTTCGATGCCGATCGGATGTCTGCAGGGTTCATCACCAGCCTTCTCGCGTCCACGGCCCGCGACCCGTCGATCGGCCCCGAATTTCTAGCGCAGCTCGCTATTGGCGGGGTCGATGGCACGCTCCGCAATCGCTTTGAGCCGTTCGCGCAAGCTCGCACGATCCGCGCGAAAACAGGCACGCTACGCACGGTAAGTTCGCTCGCCGGGTACGTGCTCGGCACGGATGGGCGACCGGCTATGGCCTTCGCATTCTTGGTGAACGACGTCGTCGATGCATCCACGGCGATGCGCCAGGAAATCGACGACGTCGTCGCGGCGGCAAGCTTCGCGGCGAGCCTGCCGCTCCCTTGATTGTTCCCGTTGCTCCGCCGGCCGCGAGCGTGACTAGCTGAAGTCGCGCATCTGGCGTCGCATTTTCTCTAGCGCCTGCTCCTGCAGCTGTCGGATGCGTTCTCGCGAGAGCTGGTACTTGTCTCCGATCTGCTTCAGCGTCAGCTCGGACTGGTTGTCGAGACCGAAGCGCCAGCGGATGATGTTCGACTCAATAGGCGAGAGCTGCGTGAGGAGGCGCTTGACCTCGTCGCCCCAGTATTCGTTCTCGAGTGATTCGTAAGGTGAGAGCGCCTCGGTTTCCTCAAGGAAGTCGACGAACCTGCGACCTTCTTCGTCACCCACCGGGCGGTCGAGCGAAAACGGCGCGTCCGCACTGAAGTTGCGCACCTTGTCGAGTTTTTCTCGTGCGACGCCCGTTGCCTTTTCGAGCTCCTCGACCGTCGGTTCGCGGCCGACCCTCGCTATCGATGCCTGTGTGGCCCGCGCGACCCGATTGTACGTATCGAGCATATGAACGGGTATGCGGACGGCGCGCCCCTTGTCGGCGAGTGCTCGATTGATTGAGTGGCGAATCCACCATGACGCGTAAGTCGAGAAGCGATAGCCGCGTCGGTGGTCGAAACGCTCGACGGCCTTCATCAGGCCGATGTTGCCCTCCTGGATGAGGTCGATGAGCGGCATCTTGCCGCGGTTGTAGCGACGCGCGATCGATACGACGAGGCGCAGGTTCGCTTTTACGAAACGGTTTTTTGCCGCGAGCTGTCCCGCATGAGAGGCCTCGACCTCGGCGATGTAGCGGCGGTAAGCGACGGTCGGCGGGGCGTACGGAACGGGCTCGAGGCCGACTTCTTCGCGCCCCATCACCGCGTCGTGCGGCTGACCGAATTCATGGGCGATCCGGGAGGCCCGAGCGACCCAAAGGCGGTCGGTGTCTGGAAGTTGAACTTTGCGTGCGATGGCAAGGGTGAGGTCGGTGTAGCGGTCGCGCTTCTTCCCCGTCAGGGCAGGGGTCGCCGACGTGCCGGTTGCGCGCTTGATTGGGCCGCCGCCATCGCCGACCGATTGAGCGCGCCCCGCGTCACCGAGGAGCTTCAGTGCAAGCTCGATCTCGGGCAGGTCCAGCGCTCGTTCGGCGTCCGCCGTCGCGTCTTCGCTGAGCGCGCGAAGAATGCTCGGCGCCGCTGGTTCAAACGAGAGCAGCGCCATCCAATAGCCCGCCTCGGCGTTCTCGACCTGGCAGGCCGCCGCTACTTCTTCGGCGTGGCCCAACACCGGGTGTTGCGCCATGTCACGAAAGTACCGTGCGAGCATCGTGTCGCCGGGCACCATTCGAGTGTCCGCGCGACCTTGGGGACCGGCACTGGCAGCAGCGGCAGCGCGCGGCCGAGTTTCCACCGCGACCTCCTCCGACTCGTTGAGGAGCGTCTCGGCAGTTCCTTCAAAGTCTCCATCGAGCTCGAATACGGGCTCTCCCTCTGGGGAGTCCGAATCTGCATAGGGTTGGGAGCGCAGCGCAGCGCGTTCGCTCGAGGGCGCCTCGGAGTCCGGCGCAAAGTCTGAGGTCCGCTTGCGACGCACCGAGGTGTCGTCGTCGCCGCCGATCGCGGCTGATGATGTTGAAGAAATACGCGTCCTGGTGTCCTTATGAATGGTCATGGCATATCTCGTTGATTCAAGAGGAGAGTGGAGCGGGGGGTCGCTTCTTCAACGTCCGCTCGGGTCGTCTTATTCGTAGGAATGACCGAGGGCTTTCGGCCGCCTCGGCTTCGCTCGATCGTGCTTTTCCGCTGCCGTGGAGTGCGTCTCGATGGGGCCGAGTGAAACGGCTGCTCGGCGTGTCCGCACGAGTCGCATCGTTTCCAGGCACTTGGCCATTGTGTCCGCCGAGTGCGGCGGGCGAGGAGGGAAGTGAGGTGATGATTTCAATCTCACTAACACTGTTCAAACATCTAACACGCCGCGCACAGGGTTGCTTCCACTAAACGACGCCAATGCGAATGTTTCGTGACGAATTCTCACCTGGTTGCTCCTCACGCAAGGGCAGTGCCAGAGTTGAAAACCCGATGCAGAAGCTGAAAACACGATGCAGCCGAGGCCGCACTTGCGTCGCGTACCCTTCAACGCCGAAGCATTCTGAGCACTTACAGTGGAGCGGCTGCCGCGCTCGTGCCCGGGCGTCGTCGTGAAGAGCCTCGCGCCAAGGCGACCTACGAACTCACCACCGTGATCGTGATGTCGTGGTCCACCGCAAAGGATAGCGAGGGCGCAGGTACGCGTTCAGAACTGGGCGAGGAATCGCGGGTCGTTCTCGAAGAGGTGCTTGATGCTCGGGATCCCGTACCGAAGCATGGCGATCCGCTCGATGCCGAAGCCGAAGGCGTAACCACGGTACCGTTCGGGGTCGATCCCGCAGTGGCGCAGCACGTCGGGGTGAATCATCCCGCAGCCGAGGACTTCGACCCAGCCCGTCGTCTTGCAGACGCGGCAGGTGGCGCGCGTGCCGGCGGCTTCTGAACAGAACACGCAGCCTATGTCGACTTCCGCGCCGGGTTCGACGAACGGAAAGTAGCTAGGGCGGAATCGCACGGGCGTCCCTGGGCCGTAGAGGCCTTCGGCGAACGCGGCGAGCACCCCTTTCAGGTCGGCCATGCTGACCTGCTCATCGACCAGAAAGCCTTCGATCTGGTGGAACATCGGCGAGTGCGTGATGTCGTCGTCGCGGCGGTATACCGGGCCAGCGCTGACGACCGCCATCGGTGGGGTGCGCGTGCTCATCACCCGGACCTGGGTGTTGGAGGTGTGCGTGCGCAGGAGCACACGGGCGTCCTTGGGTGCGCCATCGACGCCGACCCAAAACGTATCCTGCATGTCGGTGGCGGGGTGATCAGGCGGGAAGGCGAGCTTGGTGAAGTTGTTCTCCTCGAGCTCGACCTCGGGACCCTCGACGACCTCGAAGCCGAGATCGCGAAAAATCGTCAGCAAATCATCGCGCGTTTGGAGGACGGGGTGCAGGTGGCCGCGCCCGACTGGCAAGCGCCCCGGCAACGTGAGGTCATAGGGCCGCGCGTGCAGCTCGGCATCCCGCGAGGCGCGGTGGAGGTCGGCGAGGCGCTGCTCGAAGGTGCGCTCGACCTGGTCTTTGAAGGCGTTGACCTTCGCGCCGGCCTCGGGGCGACGATCCGCGGGGACGTCGCGCATCAGCCCCATGACCCGCGTCAGCGAGCCCTGTTTCTTGCCGAGCACCTTCGCGTACTCGTCGCGGAGGGATATCTCGTTCGACGCCGTCGCGAATGCGTCACGGTAAGCATCGCCGAGTTCGGCGAGGCCCCGTTCGATCGCAGCGACGGCGTCTTCGGTCACGGTCCGACGGCTACTTGGTACCGACGCTCAGCTTGCCGCGGAGACAACGGCCGTGAAAGCCGCTGGGTCGTGGATGGCGATGTCCGAGAGCACCTTGCGGTCCAGCGTAATGCCAGCCACTTTGAGCGAGTGGATGAGCTTGCCGTAGCTGAGCCCGTTGAGACGAGCTGCGGCGTTGATGCGCGTGATCCACAGGCGGCGGAAGTCACGCTTGCGCAGCTTGCGGCCGATGTATGCGTAGACCCAAGACTTGCGAAGGACCTCGACGGCCTGGCGGTAGCGATTCTTACGCCCACCCCAGAAGCCTTCGGTCTGCTGCAAGACTCGGTTGCGACGACGACGTGCCTTAAACCCGCGCTTTACGCGTGCCATGTATCAATTCCTCCGGTGCATTCTGTTCGAGTGGCTGAAAGATCAGTGCCTGGTATCAGGCGTACGGGAGAAGACGCTTGATGCGCTTCTCGTGGTCGCCGTGAACCATGCCGTTGGCCCGGAGCCCGCGGTTTCGCTTGCGCGACTTGTTCCACATTCCGTGGGAGTGGCCGCACTTCGAACGCCGCACGCGCCCGCTAGCGCTCACGCGGAAGCGTTTGGCCGCCGCGCGGTTCGTCTTGACCTTGATCTTCTTCGCCATGACCTGAACTCGTGCACAATCTCGCTTCCGCCGGCCGCCACCCGACCATCGGGATGGCTGTCTGTGCCGTTGAAATGCGAGGGGACGCGCTTGATACTGCTTCGGCTTGGGGCTGTCAAGGCGACGTCCTTTTGGGCTTTGAAAAGTGCTCTCGCGTGGGCGCCGAGCGGTGCTACTTAGTAGTGATGCGCACGCGGCGGTTCGGACGGCTAGGCTTCGTAGCGTCGGAGCTCTCACTCGGGACGTGGGGGCTCTCGGGGGAGGCGTATGGGGCCGTTTACGAGACGGAACTCGAACGCATCGTTGAGCTCGCGCAGGAGCTCGGCGTCACGTTGTTCGAGACGGCCGACGTCTACGGCGGTGGGGCGATGGAGAAGCTCCTCGGCGATACGCTCGACCTCCGGACGACCCAGGTCGTCACGAAACTTGGGACGGTTCGCGAAGCGCCTGCCCGCAAGTGTTTCGATGCGGCCTACTTGAAGGATGCGCTGGCGCGGTCCCATGACCGATTGAAGCGCGAGACGATCGACGTGGTCCTTTTGCACAATCCGGGCGTGCAAGTCCTCCGCGAGGGTGACGCGATTCCGTTCCTGCGCGAGGAGCAACACGCCGGACGCATCGTGGGGTGGGGCGTCAGTGCGGGGAGCCCGGAGGTGGCGCGAGCCGCCCTCGACCAATCCGCGGACGTACTCGAGCTCGCGTACAACTTGTTTACCGCTAAGGCGCTGCATGAACTCGCCGACCGAATCGCTCAAACGGACACGGCGGTCCTCGCGCGTTCGGTCCTCGCCCATGGCCTCCTCGTCGGGCATTGGTCACCGAACAAGACGTTTTTCCCTCACGATCACCGCAGCGCCCGTTGGACGCCGGATGCCCTGAAATACCGCATAAGCCAGCTCCAAGCGGTGCGCCAGATGGTCGGTGGGGAGGTCTTGACGATGCGCGGAGCCGCGTTACGGTTCGTGCTCTCGAATCAGGTTGTCAGCTCGGCCGTACTCGGAGTTCGCTCGCAGACGCAGCTGCGGCAGCTCGTTCGAGAAGTTGGCGAAGGCCCCGGCTATCTGCCCGACGATGTGTTGTCGGCACTGCCCGAGTGGCTCCAGAAGGCCGGCGTCGAGTTGTGACTGGCGTGCTGATTACGGCGGACGCGCAGCTCGAGTCGATGATCCTCGTCGCGCGGGAGGCAGCGAAGCGCGCGGCCGAATGCTACGCAGAGCACCTTCGCAGCGGAATCGAGGTCGAGGAGAAGTCGCCCGGGGATCCCGTGACCCGCGTGGATCGCGAGCTCGATGCGTTCATCTCGGGGGAGCTGCGCGAGCGGTTTCCCGAGGCTGGGCTCGTCGGTGAAGAGAGTGTTCCGTCGGGCGATGCGCTTGCCGCCGAGCTTGCACGTGACGACGTGTTCTTTGTTGACCCGATCGACGGCACGCGTGAATTTGTAGCAAAAAACGGCGAATTCGCTGTGATGATCGGGCTTGCGCGCTGCGGGCGAGCGTCCGCGGGAGTGGTCGCGTTACCGAGCGAAGGCTTGATCTTCGCCGGCCGGATCGGGCAGCGCGCGTTCGTTGAGGCTCGCGACGGTTCGCGGCGGTTCGCGGTCGTCAGCCCCGCTGCACGATTCGAAGAGGCACGCATGGTGGTGTCTCGGTCGCACGAGCCGGCGCTCGTCGGACCGTTGCGGCGGCGGCTCGGGATCGGGAAGTTTATCCCGTGTGGATCCGTCGGCGTGAAGGTCGCGCGATTGGTCGAAGGCAACGCGGAATTGTACGTCCACGGAGGGCACGGGCTCTCCTTATGGGACACGTGCGCGCCTGAGGCTGTTCTCGGCGCGGCAGGGGGCCGTCTCAGCGATCTCGACGGCCGCGCGCTCGATTACCGCGGGCCTACGGGCCTGACGCGCGGACTTGTCGCATCCAATGGTGCGCTCCATCCTGGCGTGATGTCGGCGCTCGCGTGGGCGGAGCGTGAGGTGCGGCGCGTCGAACGCTCGAGCTGACGTTTCGCGTTCGGCCGGCTGCCTACGCCTGATACGCGCCCGGCTAGCCGTTTGACTCCGCCCGGCGCTCGGGCTTACCGTGCGCCCGCCTCCCACGGCACGCGTGGTTGAGCATTCGTTGAAGAAAGAAGGAGTCAAGTCATGGTGAAGGTGCTTCGAATCGGCACGATTGTGCGAGCGTTGATGACGGGGATCGTCACGACGTCGGCAGTGCTTGCAACCGGCTCGGTCGTTGTCGGTTGCGCGGACGAACAGGCCGCGAGCACGCACGTGAAGCGCCTCTCGGACCCCATCAAGCGCACCTCGTCGGTGGAACGCTTGATCCAGATGTTCAACGACAAGATGAATGCCGACAAGCAGGACCGAAACGGTGCGAACGTCAAGCCGCTCCTCGACGTCATCCTGCCGCCGCTGGCCGAGCTCTCGGAAAAGGGCGACCTCGATCAAAAGACCCAAGGACAGCTCTTGCAGATGCTCGCGGACACCCGCGACCCTCGTGCGATGAATGCGTTGGTCAAGGCGGTCGACTCGTACAAAATGGACGATAAGCGTCCCGAGGAATTCGACGCGAACATGAACACCGTCGTCCGCTCGCTCGGCGAGATGAAGGCGACCGCGGCGAGCGCGGCGCTCCTCAAGCTCTTTTCGTCGATGCACTACTCGTGGCCGAAGGCGCAGAACAAGACGTTCGGCCGAACGCTGCAGGACGCGATGATCGCCATCAACGATCCGACCTGGGAGGAGGGGCTCATCAGGCACATCGAGACGCCGATCAAGACCTTCAGCAACAAAGAGGCCCGCTCGATCGCCGATCAAATGTACTGGCAGACGGTCTCGGCGCTGATCCTCGGCAACATCAAATCGCAGAAGGCGGTGCCTTCGCTTATCAAGGTTGTCCTCTCGCCGTTCAAGGGCGCCGTGGGAGTGACCGCGATAAGCGCGCTCATCAAGGTTGGCAAGCCGTCGATCGACGCGGGCGTGAAACTACTCGCCGGTCAGAGCCCGGACCTGGCGAAATACGCCGAGGAGGAGTTTCTTCGCGCCCTCGAGGACAAGGGTGAGAAGGTCGACGACAAAAAGAAGGCCGATGCAAAGAAGGCCTACCTCGACAACGCCGTCATCATCGTGAGCAACATCGGCCGCGTGGAGTGCATCGCGCCGATGCTCGCCCAACTCGAGAAAGGCGACGAGACGAGCAACGCCGTCATCGCCCGCGAGCTCTACAAGCTCCCGAAGGATCCAAGTGTTACCGCGGCGTTCAAAAAGGTGTGGGAAGCGACCAAGCTCGACGCGACCATTCCGCCCGGCGCGAACGCGAAGCAGGCGCTCACGGAGTCTACCGGCAACTTTGCGGACCCAGAGCTTGCCGGGGCGATTGGCTTGCTCGCGCTCGACCTCAAGGTCGGTGAGGCGGCGGACATCGCGGACATTCAGGAGGCCGCTCTCACCATGCTGATGAAGGTGGGCGGCCCCGCGCAACTCGACCTCATCGAGAAGCTCGTGTTGAAGCAACGCGACGGCGCGAACATTGGCAAGGCTTACGAAAAAGAGCTCACGATCGTTCGCAATCTGATCAAAGAGTGCGGTGACAACGGCGCGATGTGGCTGAAGAAGCTCGGGAGCCCGGAGGCGCAGAAAGACTCCGGCTTCGTCGGAATCAAGTCGGCGTACATGGCGGCGGGGTTCGGCGGCGAAGCGATTCGCACGCAGCTCGTCGATCTGCGTCTGACGACCTCGAACGCGGCGGTGGCTTTCACGATCGAGTCGATGATCGATAGGCTTGCGCCCAAAGGCGATAAGGCCACGGTCGAGACGCTTCAGACCTACCTGGACAAGGCCCTCTCGTCGAAAGACGATCAGCGGGTAAGCTCGGTGTCGAATCTGAAGACGGTGGTGAATCGTCTGCGCGCTCGCGGTCAGTGAGTGACGGCTGCCGCTCATGCGGTCGCGCGTGCAAGGCTGCCTCCAATCGGGGCGGCCTTTGCCGTTTTTTGCGGTCCGACCTTCGGCGGCGAGGACTTCACACACCGACACGGAGTGCGTTCCGGCACGCCTGCGGGCATGGCTCGCGTGTCGAATTCGCGGTAGCGTCCCGTCCCATGACGCGCCTCGTTCGGGCCAGTTTTCTTATGTCCGGCCTCCTCGCGGCTACGGGGTGCACGTCGACGTTGGTCCGCGCGGCCGGGGGGGAATCGACCGAGGTCTTTCGCGCGATCCTCGGCGCAACGCCGGGGCGGGAGATCTCCCCGCGGGAAGCTACGCGAATCGCGATCGCGCGCGCGGGAGTTGAGCTTCGCGAGGCCAAAGGCGAGGCGGGCGTCGCCGTCGTTCGGGCGCTCGCTCCGTGTGCCTCGGCGCTCGCGGGGCCGCTTCGCGAACGGGCAAAACTTCGTGACGAGGTGGGGGCGCTCGCAGCGGAGAGTTTACTCGACGCCGGTGTTGCGGACCCGATGGAGTACGCCGCGAATGCAGCAAGTGAGGACCCCGCTTGGCGGGCCGTCGGCGCGCGCGCGATGACACTGGGCGACGATGGCGCGGCGCCGCCTCCATGCGAGCTTGGTTGGAACGAGTGCAGTCGCAGCGGTGCCTCCCGTGCGGGGCGCGCGGCCAACGTTCGCAACGCCGCGCTTCTCGACGGGCATGCCAACGTGCGGCGTGCCGCGCTGCGGGCTGCGGCGGATGCGGCCGATCCGCGCGACGTGCCAGCATTGCTCGATGCCTCCCGTCGCGATCCGGACGCGGAGGCGCGGAGCCTTGCGATTGCGGCGCTGGGGAAAACAGCGAGTGTCGAAGCGGTGCTCGGTCTTGCGGACTCGTGGCCGCATGCAACCGAAGATGAGCGCGTGGCGATCGTTCACGCTTGGGCCGCGTCGCTGAAGCGCGAAGGTCGCGCGCTGTGCGGGGCAGGCGTCGAGACGGTCGGGTGCGTCGCGTTCCGCGAGCTCTGGCGTGGAGTGGAAGCGGCGGTCGGCAAGCCGTCCCTCGTAGCTGCGCTCGAGCTCGTCGCGTCGACGGCCGGCGAAACACCGGCGCATCCTTTGTTCGTTTCCGCAGTCGGAATTGCCTTCAATGCGATCGAACGCGCGATTGACGAAGGACCGCCGGCTCTCCGCGTCGTCGCCATCGAGCGGGCACCGCTCAACCATGCCGTCTTGCTCGAGGCGGTGGTCGCGGCGGGGCTTTCGGAAGACTCCGCGGTTGCCGTGGCGGCGCTCGCTCGCCTGGCCGCGGACGACACGCCCGTGTCGCCGGCCGAACGTAAGGCCGCCCGCGAATCGCTTCGCGAGCGTGCAGGCCGTGACGACGCGTGTGCCCCACTGGCCGTCGAGGCACTGGTCCGAATGCGAGATTCCTCGGTCAAACCGCGTGTCTTTCGCGACGCGTCGTCGAAGGACGCCGAGGACCGGCGTGCGGCTGCGGCGGGGCTCGCGCGGATCGGCGCTACGTCCGAGGCGCTCGCTCTCACAACCGACGCCGACGCGACGGTCCGGGCCCACGCGATATGTTCGGTGCTCCGCAGCGGGGCACGCTGATGCGCCTCGTGCACGCTACCGTTGCGGCTGTCGTTCTTGCGCTCTCGACGCTCGCGTTGCCGGCTTCCGCGCCTCCGCCGCCAGTTCACGGCGCGTTGTCCCACATTCGCGTCGGCCTCGTCTTCGATGTCGGCGGGCGCGGCGACAAGAGCTTCAATGACGCCGCCTTCGAAGGTATCGACCGCGCGCGTCGAGAGCTCGGCATCGTGATGGAGATGCTCGAGCCTTCGGGGGCCGAGGATCGTGAAGCGGCATTGCGCCTCTTTGCCGCGCGTGGTTTTGACCTCGTGGTCGGAGTGGGCTTCATTTTTTCGGCCGACATCAATGTCGTTGCGCGCGATTTTCCGAGCGCGAAGTTCGCGTGTGTCGACTACGCGCCTCCACGCGACGGCAACATTCCGCAGAACCTCAGGGGCCTAAGCTTCCGCGAAGAAGAGGGCTCCTTCTTGGTCGGCGTCGTCGCGGGTTCCCAGACCTCCTCCCGTCAAGTCGGCTTCGTCGGCGGGATGGACATCCCGCTTATCCACCGGTTCGAGCTCGGCTATCGGGCGGGCGTGCTCGCGGTGTGTCCCGACTGCCGCGTTCACGTCACGTACGCAGGAACGACGCCCGACGCGTTCCGCGATCCTGCGCGGGGCGAGGCCATCGCGACAAGCCAAATCAGCGCGGGCGCGGACATCCTCTACCACGCGGCCGGGATGACCGGGCACGGCGTCTTCGAGGCGGCCCACGACCTCGGTGCGAAGGCGATCGGGGTCGATAGCGATCAGTACGATGAGATGCCGGGGACGGTGCTCACCAGCATGGTCAAGCGTGTGGATGTGGCGGTCTACGACGCAATTTCTTCGACCGCGCAAGGAGCCTTTCGCGCCGGCATGACCTCCTTCGGCGTTGCCGACGGCGGCATTGGGTACGTCAGCGAGGGACCCCATGCCCTCGGGATTTTGGCCGAGACTCGCGTGAAGGTCGCCGAGTTCGCCGGGCGGATTGAAAGCGGGGCCGTTCGCGTTCCATCCGTGAAGTGACGGCTGCCGGCGCTTCGCGTATCGTGAGACACGAGCGGGGGCCCCTTCGGTCTTCGTCTTCTCGGAGGTTCACATGCATCGCGTCCCCTTCTTTTCACAGCGGCCTGTTCTCGTCGCTTTCTCCACGCTCTGTTTGGTAGGGGCGTACGCGTGCTCGGCATCAACGACGAGCAAGTTCGGCGGAAAGTCGACGGCGAACGCGGCGGGCGGAGCGGGCGGAGAGGGCGGTGCGATCGAAACGAGCACTGAAGCCGGCCTCGATCTCGCTGCGGGCTCGGGCGGGGACACTGGCAATGAGAACCTCTGCAACTCCGGCGAGAACGACGACGCGGATAAGGATGGCTTCACGCCGAAGGACGGCGACTGCAACGACTGCGACCCGAACGTGAATCCGAACGCCGTCGAAGTGATCGGCAGCAGTGACGGGCAGGGCGGTGCCGGTGGTTACGTGCCGTCCGACGAGAACTGCGACGGTAAGGCCGACGAGGCTCCCGCAGCGTGCGACGCCGCGCTTGCCGTCGACTCGAAGGACGCGATGGACGAGGCGCGCGCGATCGGCCTCTGCAAGCAATCCAAGGGGCCAAAAGATTGGGGCGTGATCGCCGCCGAGTGGACGAATCTCGATCAGGGGCTTCCGCCACCCGGACCGAACTACGCTCTCGGCCACGGGATCCTGCCGGCCTTCGGACCGAACGTGAAGGTTCAGGAGGGCATGACGATGCTCGCACTCTCGAGCGGAACCGCGCGTCAGCCAAAGGATATTGCGCTCGGCTACCAGCCGGTTAGCGGATTCAGCAAGGGGTACTCGACGCCGCAGCCGAAGGGCCAGTTCCCGAAGGAGGCGAAGACGTGTCCGTTTGCGTCGACCGGTGCTGCACACGACGGCGCTTCGGTGACGATGAAGATCCGCACGCCTTCGAACGCGCAGGGCTTCCGGTTCAACTTCAATTTCTTTACGTACGAATGGCCGAGCTTCGTATGTTCGACCTTCAACGACTTTTTCGTGGCGATGCTCGATCCGGTCCCGATGGGGCTCGTCGATGGGAATATTTCGTTCGATAAAAACGGTGACCCCGTCAGCGTGAACAACGCGTTTCTCGAGGTGTGCGGCTGCTTCAGCGGGCCTCCGTGCACTGCGGGCGGCAAACAATTCACGTGCCCGCTCGGGAACGCTGGGCTCGTCGGCACGGGGTTCGGGGCGGACTTGGGGGGCTCGGACCACGCGTCGAGCGGCTGGCTCGAGACGCAGGCGCCGGTTCTTCCCAATAGCGAAATTACCCTTCAGTTCGCGGTGTCCGATTCGGGTGATGGCGTGCTCGATTCGAGCGTCCTCGTCGACAATTTTCGCTGGATCGCCGAGCCCGGGACCACCGTGGCGACCAACACCGTTCCCGATCCGAAGTGACGCGCGGCGCGACTTGGCTCTTGGGCTGACGCTCCCGGCTACCAGCGCACGACGACTTGCGGAGGGTCGCTTGTGGCCGTCGCCTCCGCGACATCGACGATCACCGGCATCAGCGCCGTGCCAGGCTTCGTCGGATCGATGCCCTGCGCTTTCGGGTCCACGCGCGCGAGGATGCTGTCCTGACGCAACGTCGCCATGCGCTCGGGCGTTCCGGAGACGAGCACGCGAACGACGGCGGGCTCCGCTCGGCCGCGCGCGAGGCCGATCACCTGGACCTTCGCGATGAGCTCGCGGGTGACGAGCTTGCGTGCGACTTCGATGGTCGCTTCGATGTTCGGGACGTCGAAAGAGACTTTTGCGGGCGGAGCGGCGAGCAAGAGGCTGCGCGTGTAGCGGCCCTCGCCGAGCCCACCGATCTCGAAGGCTTCGGCCCGCGCGAGCTGAATGCTCTTCACAACGGACTCTGGACCTCGCGCGTTGATGTGCTTCGGGGATACCGAGACTTCGACGCGGAGCTCGAG
Source organism: Polyangiaceae bacterium (assembly GCA_947475525.1). GTDB lineage: Bacteria > Myxococcota_A > Polyangia > Polyangiales > Polyangiaceae > SYFR01. The sequence continues at coordinate 51,568 of CANJMI010000025.1, forward strand.
GCCTTGTGCCAGCTGACCCGCGATTGGGACCTGCACCTCGAGTTGGCGCTCCATCACGTTTTCCCAATGAATTGCGAGAGATTCAGGGATGATTCTCGTGACACGAAGGCTCTGGGGTAGCCCCGCGATCATGCCTGGAACCAACGTGACGACGTCGTCCAAGGCTCCCCTCAGGTCGAGTGGGATCGGGTCGAGTCTCGTCTCGAGATCGTCGAGCTGTTGCCGCGGGCCCTCGACGGTAACGCTGATGGTCTGCGGGATGTCGCTGATGAGCGCGCGCGTCCCGCCCCGTGGAGGCATGTCCGCAATGAGCGGAACCTGGACGGTGCGCTGAGCGTTGCTCGTCGTGTGCATCGACGCGTAAAAGCCGAGCGCCACCAAAAGCGCGATCACTTTCATCCCGAAGTTCTCGAACACGAGTCGCCACGCGAGCGGCTGCACGGCCGATTTTCGCCGACCGTTCGTTCGTCCTTGCGACGGTGCAGGTCCTGATGTGTTTGCCGTGTTCGATGAGGTCATCGGGCTCATGGGTCGTCTTGCACCACGGGGTCGGCAGTTGCGTGTGTCTTCGTCACGGGGAGCGGGCCGTCGGGGGTCATGTCCGCGCTGTCAGCGTCGTCGATGGGAGTTCGAAATTCGGTGGGTTCCATCGGCTTTGACAGCAAATACCGGGACGCCGGTTGCTCATCGTCGTCCAAGACATCCAGGGACCGTACGGTGTGGTTCAAAAGCTCGAGGCGTTTCGGTGCCGGCACCAACGTGCGCGAAAGGGGGCTGGTCCGCACCTCGGGGGCGCGCTCCGTTTCGGGTGGCAAGCTCGCACGTGTCGAGCGCTCGATGGCCGTGAACTTGCCTGAGCGCTGTTGGCTCGTTGTGGCGTCACGTTCGGCGGGCGGACGTGTGCTGGTCGCGCGTGCTTTCGCAGCCGTGCGCCCGAAAAGGCCGAGAAGCGCCTGCTTCAGCGAGCTGCCGTCGACGTTCTGCACCATGCCGTTTGGGAAGCACAAGGTGACGGTGCCGCGTTCCTCGCTGACGACCACGACGACCGCATCCGTCTCTTCGGTGATGCCAATCGCGGCGCGGTGCCGCGAGCCTAGCGACGCGTCGGCAACTTTGGTCGCCTCCGGCATCGGCAAGAACACGCCTGCACACGCGACCCGCAGGTCCCGTATCAGCACCGCGCCATCGTGAAGCTTGTTCACAGCCTCGGGAATGAACATCGAGACGAGCAGCTCGCGCGAAACCTCGCAATCGAGCTCGATGCCTTCGCTCTTCACGAACTCGAGCACGTTGGCGTCGCGCTCGAGGCAGATGATCGCTCCCATGCGATGGCGGGCAAGCTCGGTGGCTGCGGCGACGACTTCGTCGATCACGCGCTCCTGCGCATCCCGTCCGCGCGAGAGCCAGGCTTTCGCTCCAAGGCGAATCAGCGCACGACGAATGTCGTTCTGAAATACGACGACGATGATGAGCAGAGCGCTCGAAGCGAGCCACGAGAGGAGGCTCGTCACGGTGGTGAGGCCGGCGTAGCGCGCGACGAAATAGAGTGCGCCGAAGACCACGATCCCGATGCCCATCTGCATCGCGCGCGTGCCCTTCAAGACGAGCAGCGAGCGATAGACGAGCACCGAAATCACGAAGATGTCGACGATGTCTCGTGCGACATCCGCAACGGGGCGGCTCGCGAAGAGGTGGCTTAATCCCTCGAGCACGCCGCGCCTCCGCTGCGCTCATGACGCTCTGATGTCGCCGGGGTCGACGCGTTCACACGGTGGAACGCGGCATCGGCGGCATACCGATACGCGAGGGCTTGCACCGTCTCTGCGACGTCGTGGACGCGCAGCATGTCGGCACCACGCGCCGCACAGTCGAGAGCGGCCGCGAGTGATCCGCCGAGGCGATTGGCGGGCGTCGGGCGCGTGGTCGCACCGGCCACCGCGGCGGCGACATACGATTTACGGCTTGCCCCGACGAGGATCGGGTGACCGAGTCGAGCCTTCAGCTCGGAGAGGCGCACGCTGAGCTCGAGCGATTGCTCGGCGTTCTTGTTAAACCCGAGGCCAGGGTCGAACCACAGCCGCTCGCGCGCAACGCCTGCGGCGAGTGCGAGTTGCGCGGCGCTCAGCCACTCCGCCACGACCTCGGTGAGCAGGTCGCCATAACCGGTGGCCGCGTACTCGGAGAAACCGGTCATCGCCGTCATCGAGCCGCGCGAGTGCGTGAGGACGAGGTCCGCGTCGAACCTGGCCGCGAGGCGTCCAAGCTCCGCGGCGGGGTCGAGCGAGACGCTGTTGATCATGCGGGCGCCGGCTCGAAGTGCGTGCTCGGCTACCTGCGGCGATGTGGTGTCGATCGACACCAGCGCCCCGCTTTTTACCGCATAGGCTACGAGATCGCCGATGCGGCTTATCTGCGAGGGAGCATCGACGGGCTCTGCGCCAGGTCGGGTCGATTCGGCCCCGATGTCGATCACATCCGCGCCCGTCCGCACGAGCTCGTCGACGCGCGCGTGTGCGGCGTCCTCCCCGAGGTGCGTGCCGCCATCGAAGAACGAATCGGGTGTGCGGTTGACGATGCCCATCACTCGAACGCGGCTCTCTGTCGGCGAAAGCGCGAGAGCCTCAAGATGGGTCACTCGATCTTGGCTAGCAAGTTCCGGGCCTTATCGCAATGGTCATTCCAACCAATCGGTTGCGGGCGGCCATTCCCTCCGAATGGGCACGTCCTATAGGCGTGTTTCCGTGTAACATTCCGAGGCCCTATCATGTTGGTCACGCGGGTTCGTGTCGGCGTACTTTCCGGACTCGCGCTCTGCGCCGTGGTCGCCGCGCTCATGACGGTCATCGGGAGCTTCGAGGTGCTCCTGCCCTTCACGCGGCCGACGTTCGGCAAGCCGAGCCCGCTCGTCATGCGCGTGCCGCTAGGCGCTTCCGCAACGTCGGTGCGGCCGCCGTTGTCCGGTGGCAGTCAGCAAGCCCCGCGCGCGCGGCTGTTCGATGTGCAATTCGAGCACCGCCGCATGGTCGTCGATCGTGGCACCGTGCTCCTCCCGAACATCGAGGAGCACCGCATCGCCGTCGATTTTGATGCGGCGCGGCGTCCCCCGACGGCGGCCCGGCTCGGGAGCACGTTCCTCCTGTATTTTCTCGGCTGCATTATTTTGTCGAGTTACGCCGTAAGGTTTGGCCACGCGCGTCTGCGGTTGGTGCGTTCCCAGGTCGGGCTCTATGCCGTCATCCTTTCCATGTTCATGCTGGGCAAGCTGCTGTTGCTCTTCACGACCTTGCCGGCATTTTGGATCCCGACCGCCGCTGTCGCGTTGTGGGCCGCCCTCAGTTTCGATCGCAAGGCGGGCCTCCTGCTCGACATGGGCGCGGCATTTCTCACCGCCTCGCTCCTCAGCTTCGATGTGATGCTGCTGAGCGTGCTCGTCAGCCGGGGCATCGTCGTGTCGCTGCTGTTCGTCAATCGCAAGCAGCCGCGCCACATGATCTTTGCGGGCCTTGGCGCTGGGGTCGTCTCGGCCGTCGGTTACGTCGCGCTCTCGACCGTGTTTCAACAGCAAGCGGGAATTCGCGAAGATTTGGCGCTTGGCTTCGACTCGCAGCTTCTCGCTTGTGTCGGTGGCGGCCTCCTCGCGGGGCTGCTCGCGAACATCGGCCGCGAGCCCGCGGAACAGATGATGGGGCATGTGTCGCGCAGCCGGTTGCTCGACCTCACGGACATCGAGTCTCCGCTCCTTCGCAAGATGGCTGCCGAGGCGCCCGGCAGTTGGGAGCACTCGCGCACGATGGCGAACCTCGCTGAGGCCGCCGCTGCCTCGATTGGGGCGGATTCGCTCTTAACGCGAGTCGGGGCCTACTACCACGACCTCGGCAAGACCATTCAGCCGACGTATTTCGTCGAGAACCTCGCGCATGGTCAGACGTCGCCGCACGAGGAACTCGAGCCTGAAGTAAGCGCCGACGCGATCATGGCGCACGTCGTGATGGGCACCAAAATCCTCCGTGACGGCGGGGTCCCCGAGCCGGTTGTCGAGTTCGCTTATACCCACCACGGCACGCAGGTGGTCGAGTTCTTCTGGAACAAGTACCAGGAGCGAAACCCCGATCTTGGAGCGGAGTTGCGGCTCGGCGAGAACCATTTTCGCTACCCGGGCATGAAGCCAATGACGAAAGAGACCGCCATCTTGATGTTGGTGGACTCGATCGAAGCCGCGTCACGCACGATTGATTCGCCGACCCACGAGAGGTTCGTCGAGATGATTCGCCGCGTCTTGTTCACGAAGCTCGCTTCGGGTCAGCTCGATGACTCGGGCCTGACAGTCATCGATCTCCGTGTCATGGTCAACCGCATGGCTTCCGCGCTCGTCAACATGTCCCACGGTCGCGTGAAGTACCCGTGGCAACGTGACAAGGCGGCCGAGCGGCCCGTGCCGAAAGCTCCCGGGCCGGAACAGCCCATCCCTCAAACGCAGCCTAACGAACAGAAAGCGGTGGACCCGAAGTGAGCGATTCGAGCTTCATGAAGAACCTTTTTCACGGAGGCATCAGCGAAGAGTTGTTGTTTCCTTACCCGCAGCTCAAGGGGGAGGAGCTCGAGAACGTGCAGTTGATGACGGAGACCGTGCGTCGGTTTCTCGATGAAAAAGTCGATGCCAGTGCGATCGATCGGAACCACGAGATCCCGAAAGAGGTGCTCGATGAGGCGAAGGCTCTCGGGCTTTTCGGGCTTCAGATCCCGACGGAGTATGGCGGTCTCGGTCTCGGCGCGTCGGCCTACAGCCGCGTGATGCAGGAGGTGGCGGCGCACGATTCGTCGCTCACCGTGACGCTCGGTGCGCACCAGTCGATCGGCTTGAAAGCCATTCTTCTCTACGGTACGGCGGCGCAAAAGCGGCAGTACTTGCCTTCGCTCGCGACGGGTGAGCGCGTGGCGGCTTTCGCGTTGACCGAGCCCGATGCTGGCTCCGACGCCGCGTCGATCAAGACACGTGCCGAGCTCTCCGCGGACGGCACTCACTACGTGCTGAACGGCTCGAAGATTTGGATTACCAACGGAGGCTTCGCGGACATCTTCACGGTTTTTGCGCGGACCACCGAAGAGAGCGACGGCAAACCGAAGCTGACGGCGTTCATCGTCGAGCGCGCCGAGGGGCTTCGCACAGGGGCCCCCGAAGACAAGCTCGGCATTCGCGGGTCATCGACGACCACGGTGTATTTCGACGACGTGAAGGTGCCTGCCGCCAATGTGATCGGCGAGCCAGGGCGCGGATTCAAGGTCGCCATGGGTGTGCTCAACAACGGTCGCCTCGGACTCGCGGCTGGCTGCGTCGGGATGTGTCGCACGCTCCTCAAGCTTGCGTTGGAGCGCGTGCAAGAGCGTCGCGCCTTCAACAAATCGATAGGCGAGTTCGGCCTCATCAAAGACAAAATCGCCGGCATGCTCGCGCGGACCTATGCGCTCGAGTCGGCGACCTACATGACGACCGGTCTCGTCGACGCGGACGTCGGTGACTACTCGCTCGAGAGCGCGATCTGCAAGGTGTTCGGCTCGGAGTGCTTGTGGTGGGTTGTCAACGAGACGCTGCAGATCGCCGCGGGCATTGGCTACATGACGGAGTATCCGTACGAGCGAATGCTACGCGACGCGCGCATCAATTTGATCTTCGAGGGCACCAACGAAATCCTTCGCTGTTTCATCGCGCTCTCGGGCATGGCCGGTCCCGGCAAGCAGCTCTCGGACGTCTCGAAGGCGATGCGCGAGCCCATCAAGGGCTTTGGTTTGCTCGCCGATTTCGCCGCGAAAAAGGTGCGGACCGCCCTCGGACCGGAGCGCTTCACGCGGGTGCATCCGCTCCTCGCGCGTGAAGCCGTCATGCTCGAAGACCACGTCGCGCACCTCGCGCGGCATGTCGAGAATACGCTCCGCAAGCACGGTCGAAAAATCGCCGAAATGCAGTTCGTGCAGCGCCGCGTCGCCGACGTAGCCATCGACTTGTACGTGCTCGCCGCGTGTCTCTCGCGCGCGACCCAGGCGATTGAGAAACAGGGCACCGAGGGCGCTTGGCGTCACGTGGAGTACACCCGCATCTTTGCGACCGAGTGCCGCGAGCGGCTGGCGTGCAACGTCGCCGGGTTCGAGCAGAACGACGACGAGCTGCGCAAAGATACGGCGGTGCGAAGCTACGCTGACATGGGCTACGCGCTCGACGTCATTTGACGAGCCGCGGGCTGAGGCCAGGGCGAACTCTTCGCTTGGTCCGACCGCTACGTTCAGCCCCCTTCGCTCCAGGCTAGCCGGCCGCACGCGTGACCACCGACGCGATCGGGCGGCCGGTGTTCCGCTGCGAGCATAATTCCATCGATTCGCTGGAATTTTCGCAAATGTCAGGCGGAATTGACCGGGTTTTGACTCACTCAAGTTGACAGACCGGCCGGCTGGTCGATACCTTCTCGTTGGCGACGGAACCAGGAGGACGGCATGCGATTGAAGACGTTTTCGGCAAGCATCGTGGTCGGTTTGACGGCGGCAATGGTCGGCTGCGGAGGGCTCCCGGCGGTTTCGGAGCGCGCGTCGACGACGGATTGGGCGATCGTCAACGGGAAGGATGACCTCGGTGATCCGGCCACGGTCTACGTCTCGCTCGGCGGCGGCTCGTGCACGGGCACGCTGATTTCACCGCAGGTCGTGCTCACCGCGCAGCACTGCACCGAGGGCGTCTCCACGGGTGCAATCGAGATCTTTTTCGGCAACGACGCGGATGGACCCGGAACGTGGATCCAAGCGGTGCATTACGCCGAGAACCCGCAAGGGCAGCCGGGTGGTCCCGGGGATCTCGCGCTTATCACGCTGCAGAGCCCCGGCCCGACGCCGCCTATCCCGATCAGCCTAGCCAACCCCGCGACGTTGATCGGGCACGACGTGCACATCGTGGGCTTCGGCGTCACGGACGAGAACGGCAGCGACTCGGGTAAGAAGCGCCACGGCTTCACGACGCTGATCGATTCGGAGCCGGGGCTCATCTACACGAACGTCAAGCCTTCATCGACGTGTTACGGCGACAGCGGTGGTCCGACGTTCATCAACTTGAATGGTCAGGATTACGTGATGGCCGCGACCTCCTTCGGTACCGCCGAGTGTGGTTATGGCGAAGACGCGTCGGCACGCACGGACGATGCCGCGAGCTGGATCAACTCGTACATTGCGGCCCACGATCCGAACGGGGGTTCGGCGCCCGGCTGCGGCCCCGACGGCAAGTGCGCGGCGGGCTGCGGCGAGCCGGATCCGGACTGCCCCTGCGCGGCCGATGGCTTGTGCACGAGCGCGTGCGGCGACGTTGCGAAGGATCCCGATTGTGCGGGTTGTGGCCAGGACGGGACCTGCCGTACGGATTGCCCGGCCGTCGATGACGACTGCTGCACGACCAATGGCGAGTGCTTTCAAGCGTGCGGCAGCTTGGACGCGGACTGCGCCGGCGGCTCGACGAGCAGCAGCGTGACCGTTGGCGGAGGCGCGACGAGCGGCGCTGGCGGCTCACCCGGCGGCGAAGACCCCAACGGCGCTGGTGGCAGCAGCAATCACGCCAACCGCGCGGGCGGCGCCCTCCTTTGGACGGGCTGCTCCGCGGCGCCAGGCTCGGTCGGCGGCGAGGCGTGGCTCTTCGGCCTGCTGGGCCTCGCTGGGGCATCGCGGGCTATTCGCTCGCGGCGCTGAAGGCTACTCGACGCGTACCCAGCCGCCACTCGCGACGGCTCGGCGGCAATCGTCGGGGTCGCGAAGAGCTCGACGAGCGAGCCCCAGTTGCGCGGGTCGCGCGGGAAGGTCGATGCCGTTCGTCTTCGTCGTGCTCAGCCGCCGGATACGTTCAGTCCGTCTCCCGTCAGGACCCGTTCATGCTACAGGCCGGCTCACTTCAGACCCCTCGACGGAGATAGCTTTGCATTCGACCCACCATTCTCTATCGCTTGGCTCGCGCCTCTGCGCTCGTTCCTTGCTCCTGGCCCTTTTTGCCCCGCTGGTTCTTGCCTCTTGCAACGACTCGAGCGCGCCTGCAGACACCGACCCGGTGGTGGTCACGGACCTTGGGCCGGTTCGCGGCGTCGTTCGAAGTGGTGCCAAAGAGTTTCGCGGCATGCCTTACGCCGAGGCCCCGGTGAATGCGCGACGCTGGGCTGTTCCGGTGCCTGCGGCCCCGTGGACAGGTACCAGGGACGGCAGCGAGTTTGGTTCTGCGTGCCCGCAAGAAGCGCGCTTTAACCTGACGGAACGCAGCGAAGACGAAAACTGCCTCTCGGTCAATGTGAGCGTCCCCGCGGACATCCAGCCTGGCGAAAAGCTTCCGGTTTTCTTCTGGCTCCACGGCGGAGCGTTCGTCGGCGGGGCGTCGAATCTTTACCGCCTCGACCAAATGGCCGTGAAGGGCCGCATGGTCGTCGTATCGGCCAATTACCGGCTCGGCGTCTTCGGCTTCATGCCGCACCCCGCGTTTGGTCCGAACGACGGCTTCAACGGCAACTACGGCCTTGAGGACCAGCGCGAGGCGATGCGCTGGGCCAAGCGCAATGTCGCAGCGTTCGGAGGCGACCCGGAAAACATCACCATCGCGGGGGAGTCCGCGGGCGCTGGCTCCATTTGCGTGCACCTCGCGAACCCGGAAAAGGTGTCCGGGTACTTTCACAAGGCGGCCCTCACGAGCGCCGCGTGCCTTCAGCCCATGACCCCGGTCGAGGACGCGCTCAAGGTGGGCACCGGAATCTCCGATGCGATCAACTGCAAGGGCACGAACGACGAAGTACTCACGTGCATGCGCGGCAAGTCCGTCTCGGACCTTCTCGAGGCCCAGGGCACGTACGCCACGCTGAACAAGGAAAATCTCACGCCGTTTGCGCCGACCATCGGCAACGCGACCGCTCCGCGCTCCTTTGGCAAGGCCCTCGACGAGCAGAAGCTGTTCCAAGTTCCCATGCTCATGGGTGGCGCCCGCGAGGAGCTTCGCCTCTACGTGGGCTACTGGTGGCAGGACGACAAGTTGCCACGATTCACGCCGGCCGGTTTTCGCGACGCGTGGTTGCCGCTCTTCTACCCTGGCAATGAGCCGGGAACGAGCGACACCATTGTTTCGCAAATTATGGAGGAATACGTGCCGTCTGGGACCTTCGCCTCCGACAAGGCGGTTGCGGAGACCTTTGGAACGATCATTTCGGACTATGTTCCTTCGATCGGCATCAACAACTGCCTCTACTTGCAGACGGCGAAGCGCGTCTCGGCGCTCGCGGGCGCAAAGAGCCTGTACGAATACGAGTTCGCCGACCCCAAGGCTCCGGCGCTCGGTGTCGGAATCACGGCTCCGTACCCGGATTTCGACATGGGCACGGTCCACTCGTCGGTGCTGAACTACTTCTTCCCGAAGCTGTCCAACACGTCCAAAATCGACGCGCCTGACCTCGAGGCTGCCTCGCAAACGCTCGCCAAGCAGTTGATTGAATACTGGTCCACCTTTGCGCGTACCGGGGGTCCTGCCGCGAGCGGCCAACCCGCCTGGGCGGCCTATGCTGGCGATGGCAAAGCGATGACGTTCGTTCCGGGCGCCAACGGCTCCATGGATGCGCGCACGCGGCACCACTGCGCATTTTGGGCTCGCATGTACCCGACCACGTTGCAGTGATTCTTGGTCAAGCGGGTGCGGTTGGGGACAGCCCTGGACAGCCCTGGACAGCCCTGGCTGGACCCGCTGGCCCAGGGTCAGCGCGTGGCGGTCGAGCACCGTTGCAAGTACGTCATATTATCAGCCATAAAAGTTTTACAATCACGAAACTGCCTTTTTCTCGATACTTAACTGCAGCGCGCTGGAGTGTTGAAAAATGTGAGAGCCCTCTTGGTTCCCCAGTTGTTTTCGTGCGAAAACGGGATACAATCAATGCGTCAGCTTGATTGTATTATTGATAATACCTTTATGAGGTTCTTGACGTTGCAACGAGATCACGGTCGAGTCGTCCTAACTGTCGTGGCCGGCATCGCCACCAACTCACGAGCTGGCCGGCGACGAACATCCTTGCTGGCCGGCATGCTCTCGGTGGGTGTCGCCGTCATCTCGGTTATTGGATGTGGGGAAGGCACAAACTCGGAGACGGCCTACAACACCGAGCGCGACGTCACGACGATCAACGGCTCCGTCCCTACCGGTGAGATGCTTCCGGAGCAGGAGGTGACGACGATGCTCGACACCATCGATGCCAATGGCAACCGACTGGTAATCTTCAAGGGAACGCGCATGGCGGGCTCACGCGCGGCGATCCACACCCATAAGTACGGAGGGCACACCTGCGTGCTGAGCGGCGTGATTACCGACTTCGTAGAGCGGCATGACGTTATGGAGTTTCCCGCTGGCACCTGCTACTATATGCCGCCGAATACCCTGATGTCGGCCGCCAATCTGGGGGCCGAGGATGCCGTCCTGATCGACACGTTCAACCAGCCCCTCGGTACCCCGTTTACTACGATCCGAGAGCCGGGCTCGTACGGGGACTGAACAACTGGATCCGATCGCACGGAAGTGTAAGGCTTTTATACACTTCCGCACTCGCCCGTTCAGTCGCCCCATGCTGAGCCGCTCACGAGGTCACGGCCCAACGTAGAGGCGGAAGCCGTAGCCGAGCGGGGTTGGATCGGCCGTTGACACCTGGCAATCCTTGAGGCCGGCGCTGAGCTCCTGCGCGTTGATCTCCCAGGGCTTGTAGGACTGGCCGGCACCGCTTGCGTGCCAGACGCCGTCATAGGC
>CANJMI010000026.1 GCA_947475525.1 Polyangiaceae bacterium
GCACAGCGCCTCGCGCCCATGGTGAAACGGCGAACTTGTGGAGCATCTGGCCAAGCCGTCGCGGTCGCGGCGCACCGATTGACCCAACGGGCTTGGTTGCCTGGAACGGAGCGCAACCTCATTCGACTCGTCGGAGAGTGTCCCGCCGATCCTGCCGCCATCGAAGCACTGAAGGCGGCCCTACGTCGGTCCTCGGATGCAGGACTTCGCGTTGAAGCTGGACGATACCTTTCCGCAGCGGACGCTGCTGACGCGCTTTCTCGAGGAGCTCCTACGAAGCCATGAGTCGGTCATCCCCCGCCCGCCTCCCTCCTGGCAGCCTCTGGTGGCCGCCACCTTCCGCGAACCCTTCGGCGCGCGCAATCCCAGCAATTTGCCTGATTTTCAATTGATATGTGGGGTGCCAGGTAATCGGCGATGCCTGGTCCTTCTCACGCCGCGAGCGTCGACCTGCTCACCGGGTGGCTCGACGTCGTGCTCGAGTTGTTGCGCCTCGCCGGTGTTGAGCGGCCGTCGTTCGACTACCTCAATCAGGCGACCGAAAGCCTCGCGCCTTCGCAACTCGGACCGTTCTTGTTGGAACTCGTTGTCAGGCTGATGCGACGCCGCAGCGACGGGCCGCCCGCGTGCGTCTGCGTCTTGGTGGTCGAGGTGCAGGCGACCTTCGACGCAATGAAGGTACGGTCGTGGTCGCTCGGAGCGGGGGAAATGTCAGGGGGGCACAAAGTCGAGTGGGGCAAACCAGTCGATCTTGCGCAGGTGCGCCTAGTCGACGCGAGCCAAGGGCTTGAAGGTGTCAAGGTGCGCGGCACGCGTCCGGCAGGAACGCATTTTAATCGGGGTTTCTCTCTTGCTGAACTACCGTCGGCAACATGCGCACGATCTTCCTATGGGTAGCATTCGCGGCAGTCGCGTGCGGCGGCAAAGCGGTCGTTGATGCTGGCGGCGCCGGCGGCGCTGGCGGCACTGGCGGCACGAGCACCTCGACCGCCAGCAATCCGATGCTCGCCGGACCCACGCCTGTCTGTCCCCCGCATAGCGATCCGGGCTGCTGTTTCGGCGACGGTGGTTGCTGCGATTGCGTCAGCAACAGCGTGTGCCAACAGAGCCCCTCCCAGGAGCCCACGACCGCCACCACGGCTTTCGACGACTGCGTGTGTCAGGCCGCTGTGTGCTTGACGGAATGCGACTCCGCCTGTGCCAGCAACGGCATTGACGAGGGTTGTAGCGAGTGCGCCGAGAAGGCCGCCGCGGCCCAGTGCGCCGCCGAGTTCAAGGCCTGCCCAATCAACGACTGAGGGCCGCTGCCGGCGACGACAAGGGACGTCCGTGAACCCTCGTCATTTGCCAGCGCCGGCGTCACGGCCGGGTCTAACACCCCGCGGTCGCTGCGGAAGCGAGGACGAAGCTGCGGATGGCCAGGTTGACCGCACCACCGGTCACGACGACCACCTTATGCATGTTGCCGTCGCGCTCGCGCTCGCGCTCGAGGCGTTTCATCACGTTGACCGCGTAAGAACATCGGAAGGTAGCTCGCAGAGTTCGGGCGTACGGGAAGCCGGTGCCGGTGGAGCGAAGAGACCCCTGTCACGTCGGCGGCCCGGGGGGATGGGCGAGGTGGGGCCGGACTCCGATGTCAGCCGTCTGCGCCGAGAACCGTGCGGATGCTGGCCGCGGTTTCGTCGAGAAGTTGCGCGAAGATCTCTTCGGCCTCGAGCGCCCGCTGACCGGCGCGGAGCGCCCCGTTGAGCGCGCTTGCAGCGCCGTGGAGTGCGACGAGGCCGAGGTTCCCCGCGACCCCCTGGATGGTGTGGGCTTCGTGCGCGGCTTCGAGCAGGCGTCCAGCGGTCGCGTGTTTGCGGACGATGTTGGCCGCGTCCGCGTGGTCGCGCGCGAAGCGGGCGAGCAGCGTGCGGAGGAGCTTCTCGTTGCCGGCGAGGCGCCTCAGGCCGTCCACGTGATCGAGGCCGCGGATCGCGGCAAGCCCGCGCGGTGTCCCCGCGGTCACCCGACGCGACGAGGGGACGGCCCTGGCTTCCACGTCGTGCGGCGCCCAGCGCCCGAGGGTCGCGTAGAGCACGTCGGCAGCAACGGGCTTCGTAACGTAGTCGTTCATGCCCGCTTCGAGCGCGCGCGCTCGATCTTCGGCGAACGCGTGGGCCGTCATGCCGATGATCGGCAGCTCGGACTTGCCGGCGCTGCGGATTGCGCGCGTCGCGCCGAGCCCGTCGAGTTCAGGCATCTGAACGTCCATGAGGACCAGGTCGAACGGCCCACCGTGCACCGCTTCCTCCACGGCGTAGACGCCGTTCTCGACGTGAGTCACGACGACCCCCTCTGCCTCCAAAAGCTCGATTGCGATTTGCGCGTTGATCGCGTTGTCCTCCGCGAGAAGCACGCGAAGATTGCGCAACCTGCGCATGCCCGAGGTGGGCGCCGTCGTCGTCGAGGGCTCGACGTCAGGCGCTAACGAAAACGGGACGATGAGCTCGAAGGTGCTGCCTCGGCCCACCGCGCTGGTGACGCGTATCGAACCGCCCATCGCCTCGGTCAGGCGCGCGCTGATCGCGAGTCCGAGTCCCGTCCCCCCGAAGCGGCGGGTGGTCGAGGCGTCTGCCTGGCTGAACGCCGTGAAGAGGCGACCACATTGCTCATCGGTCATGCCGATGCCCGTGTCGCGCACCGAGAGCGCGAGTCCGACGCGATCGCGGTCGCGCAGGACGGTTCGGACCTCCATCGAGATCTCACCTTGTGCAGTAAATTTCACGGAATTTCCAACGAGGTTCGTGAGCACCTGGGCGAGGCGGTGCGGATCGCCGAGCAGCCTGTCAGGGACGTCAGCGGCCATGGAGATGGAGAGCGTGAGGCCGCGCTCGGCGACCTTATGCGCAAACATCGTCGCGACACGGTCGAGCAGTTCGTGAAGCGAGAAGGCGATGTTTTCGAGCTCGACCCGACCCGCTTCGAGCTTCGAAAAATCGAGAATGTCGCTTATCAGGTGCAGCAGCGACGTTCCCGCGCCGTGGATCTTTTGCAGGTAATCCCGCTGTTTATCGTCAACCTCGCCGCGCAGCGCAAGCGTCGAGAGCCCAATGATCGCGTTCATGGGCGTGCGGATCTCGTGGCTCATGTTGGCGAGGAACTCGCTCTTGACCTGAGCCGCCCGCTCGGCGGCTTCCTTGGCTGCGGCGAGCTCGACCGTACGCTCTTCGACGCGCTGCTCGAGAACCGCGTTCTGTTCGCGGATTGCCGTCTCTTGGCGTTTTCGCGACGTGATGTCGCGCGAGATCCCAAGCACGCGTGGCGGGCCGTCCCACTCGATCGGCGCGAGCCGGAATTCAACGGGAAACGTCGAGCCGTCCTTGCGAACGTGTGCGCCTTCGCGCACGGGCAGACGCTCTGCGTTCGGCGAAGAGTCGAGCACGGCGGTGGCGCTCGCGGCCTCGAAGCTCGGGAGCACGAGCGTCATGGGTTGTCCAAGCAGCTCTTCGGTGGCGTAGCCGAGCTGGACAAGTGCGCTGCGGTTCAAGTCGACGATGTCCCCGTGCTCGTCGAGCACGAAGATCGGATCGATCATGTTCTCGACCAGGGAGCGGAAGCGTCGCTCGCTCTCGCGCAACGCGGTCTCGGCGCGCAGCCGCGCGGCGACATCGCCCATGCGTGCGGCGATCAGTGCGTCGGCCTCCACGAGAGATTGCTTCGCCTCTTCGACGGCCGCGCGCAGGGGGGGTGGTAGGTCCTTCTCGATAGTCGCGAGCAGCGCACGGGCTTCGAGGAGTGGTTCGTGAAGCTCGCGCTGCACGCTCTCGGTGATCTGCGAGAGGGCGTCGCGCGTTCGTTCGAGCGACACGTTGCGAAGCGCGTACGAGTAAAGGCCGGGCCACCGTTCGAGCGGTGCGACGCTGGCGCCGCCGGTGACGACCTCCCCCGAGGGCAGCAGAAAACGAACCTCGCGGCGCGGAGGGCTCGCCTGCGTTTCCACCGTACGGCGTTGCATGTCGCGCAAGATCTCGCGATCGAGCGGAAACACGCATGGCAGCATGTCACGTCCGATGAGCTCCTCGGCCTTGCGCCCCGTGAGGGCCTCGAAACCTGGATTTGCCGCGACGACGCGCAGGGTTTCGTCAACGAGGACGAGCGAGAGTGGCGACGAACGCCAAGCCTCCTCGATCTGAATCAGTCCGAGCAGGGACTCGATCACCAGCGCGAATTGCTTCAGGACCTCACGCTGCCGTTCGTCAAAGGTGCGCGGCTTGTGATCGAGGAGGCACAGCGTACCGATCGCAGACCTGCCTTCCCCACCGAACAGCGGCCACGCTGCGTAGAAGCGGACGCGCGGGTCGCCAAGGACGAGGGGGTTGTCCGCGAAGCGCGAATCCTCGGCGGCGTCCAGAACGACGAAGGCGTCGGACTCAACGATGGCGTGCCCGCAGAAGCTCACGTCGCGAGGTGTTTCGGTCGCGTCCAGGCCGACGCGTGCATGAAAACGTTGGCGAGTTTCTTCGACCAGCGAAACGAGGCCCATCGGCACGTCGAACGCTTCGGTTGCGAGCTTGAGCACGCGATCGAGGCGCGCGTCCGGCGCGAGCGCTTCACCAACCGCGCCGTGCAGTCTCCGCAGTCGCTCGGCTTCGTCCGCCGGAATGGGCGCCGCTTTCAAGCGTGCGCCAAGTGGGTGCCAAGGTGCGCGAGTGTCCGCGTCCAGGTATCGGCGGCGGCGCTCGGCACGTAGGCCTCGGGGCGTGTGTCGTTGAAGAACGCGTGACCTGCGCCCGGGTAGATGCGGACCTCGGTAGCGATGCCGCGCGCCGTCTGGGAATCCGCGAACGCGCGCGCGTCCTCCACCGAGAAGAAGTTTTCGTTTTCACCGAAGAAAATCAGGCCCGGCGCTGCGATCTTCGCGACGTCTGCGGCGCCCGCGGGGGGAAAGCCGTAGTAGGAGACGTACGCATCGACGCGCGCGACCGACGACGCGATCATCGCGAGGGCCCCGCCCATGCAGAAGCCGACGACGGCCACGCGCTCGCACCCGCACGCGGTGCGTAGGTGCTCGACCGCGCCCGCGATTTCCTGCGCCGCGCGCCCGAAGTCGAGGCCGTGCATGAGGTGCGACGCCTCCTCGGCATCGACGGTCTTCTTCCCGCGGTAGAGGTCCGGCGCGAGCACGGTGTAGCCGAGGGCCGCGAAACGCTGCGCGACGTCTTCGATGTGCGGCACGAGCCCCCACCACTCTTGGACGAGCACGATGCCTCGCTTTGCGGAGGGGGCCGAGACGAGCAGACCCGAGGTTGGGCCAGGGGCGGCCGAGAAGGTCACGGTGGCAGTCGGATTCACCCTGCGACCGTACCGCAACCGAACAGGGTCGCAAGCGGCTTTAGGCCCTTGTTCGGCTTGCCTGGCCGCGGCTCGTAGCGTACGCCGGGGCTTCAAGAGGAATACCTGCATGACGATCAAGGTTGGAGACAAGGTTCCGAGCGCGAAATTTCAGGTCGTGAACGAAAACGGACTGGGCGATACCGTGCCCGCCAGCGACTTTTTCGCTGGAAAAAAAGTCGTCCTCTTCGCGTTGCCGGGGGCGTACACGCCGACCTGCTCGAAGCAGCATTTGCCCGGGTTCGTCGCCAAGGCCGCGCAGTTCGGCGAGAAGGGTGTCGATGTCGTCGCCTGCCTGTCGGTCAATGACTCGTTCGTCATGGCTGCGTGGGGCACCGACCAGGGCGCGTTCGGCAAGGTCACGATGCTCGCCGATGGCAACGCGGACTTCACCAAGGCTGTCGGCCTCGGCGTTGATCTTTCTGGCTTCGGCCTCGGCTATCGGAGCCAGCGCTACGCAATGGTCGTCGAGGACGGCGTCGTGACCACGCTCGACGTCGAAGAAGGCGGCAAGTTCGAAGTTTCGAGCTGCGATGCGGTCCTGAAGAAGGTCTGAGCCGCTCGGTCCGTTCGATGGCATCGAACGCCCTCGGTCGAAAACGACGAGGGGCGTTTGCGTCCGAGGTACGCCAGCATCCCGGGTTGGAGGCGCTTGGCCGCATGCTCCTTTTCCCGCTTCAAGTTTCCTGGCCGTCCCATCCAACGGCATGATGCGCCATGGCGAAGCAACTGGCCGAAGGGGGGATCGATGGCAGCGGTGCCTCGCGCCGCGTGGCGAGACTCTCCTACGTAGGCGTTTCGCCGCTCATCCCCTGGGGGGCCGATTACGGCCTCGTTTTGTTGGCGGCCCTCGCGTACTTCCTCGACGGCCAGCGTGTACCGCTGCTCCTCGGAGTGCTCGCGCTGTTGTCGTTCTTCTTGCGTTTCATTGGTTCGCGCGTTCGCGTGGCGGTGACGGCAGACCCTAGCGACGGCGCGTATCACGTCACGATCACACGCTGGGGGCGTCGCGCGTCGTACGTCGCCGGAAGAAGGCCGCTGCTCCAAGTGACGCGTAGCGAAACGTTCTTGGGACGACTTGCGTCGCGTCATGGAAATCGTCCCAGAGGCGGTGCGCTCGAGCTCGCGCTGCACCTCGGCGGGGAGGTCCTGCCGTTGCCGTCGCTCTGGCTCGACGTCGCCTTCGAGTCGCGGCTTGCCCCGTTTCTCGAAGCGCTCAATGGTTTAGGGCGGAGCGGCAAAGCGAAGTCGTCGAGGAAGCCTCCCGAGGAAAACGATTCGTTCCCAAAGACGGGGCCAGGTATCCCCAAGAACGCGACGAACCTCACGTGGATGCGCGCCCACCGTGATGCCGTCCTGCGAACGGGAGCACGCGCGCAACCGGTCCCCGCGGTCGCACGGGACGCGGTTTTTCGTTACGCGCTGATGCTCGTCACGCTTGCCATCGTGCTAGCCCGCCAGCCGATGCTCGAGCGTGCAACTCGGCTCGGTTGGGCGATGGGCCTCGGGGGCCTGGCGGTGATCATCGTCGCGGTCGCGTCGATCGCGACGCGCCTGCGCGTCGAGCGCGGCAAGGACGGTAAGGCTGCGGTGGTCGTTTCGACCGAGGTGCTCGGCTTCTCGCTCGGAAGTCGTCGTGTGCCAGCCGACGACGGACTGCGGATGCTGCGCTTCTCGCGGGATTGGGAAGATTCGGATGGCTCGCAAACGGCGATCGAGCTCGTTCTCGTCGAGCGCAACGGTCGCGCCTGGCCCGCCGGAGCCCCCGACCGCGACGGCGTGTTGGAGGCGTTCGGAGGAGAGCTCCCGTGGCTAGCCCCGACCGCGCCACTGGCTTCCTCGCGGGAGGCGCCCCCGGTCGCGCCCTTCGACGAGCCTCAAGGTGAGGTGCCCCATTGGCCCGCCGGCGGCGTGCAGTACGTTGCGGCGGCGGCCGTCACCGTCTTTCTTGTGACGGCAAGCATCTTCGCCGTCGATGTTCTTGCCCTCAGCGCCGCCGACCGCTGGGTGGAGACGAGCTACACGATCTACACGACGCACGGCAAAGGCGGGCATCCGGTCACCCGCGCTTCGACCGTGCTCGACCCGAGTGTCACGTTTCCCGCACCAACGAACGCGCGTGGGGCCATTCGAGAGAACCGTACGTGCTGGGTGTTGGATCATCCCGGCGGTCACGACATCGTCCGCTTGACCAAGCCCAGTGGACCGCCGCGCGTCTGGGAGAAGTTTCATAAGGAACGTTTGGTCTGGCTGCGGATGAGCAGCGTCTTCGTCTTGCTCGCCTTTGCCAGTTGGCTGCGCCCGCTGCGCGGCTCGGCGGTGCGGGCGGGTTGAGCTGCGCGAGGTTCCAACGATCGACGGAGTCCGCGTCTCGTTCCAGGATCTATGGGAGTATTGCGAGATCGTTCACGTTACGTCGGGCCTCGACATCGTGATACCGAGCCTCGACGACCTGATCGCGACCAAGCGCTTCGCGGCGCGGCCCAAGGACGCCGAGGACATCCGGATGCTCGAGGTGCTACGCTCCACACGTGGCACCTAGGGTAATCTCCCCGGCGTCGCACGGGGAGCGCGCAAGGCTACGCGCGATCGCGGAGCGACGCCTGACGGCGGCAGAGTTCAACGCGTACGTCGACGCACCGATGAGCGACGACGAACGCGAGGCCATCCTCGAAAACATCGCCTGGTTCACGCGCCGCTATCCGACGGCCGGAGAGCGCCTCGCATGGTGCCGTCGCGTGATGACAGAGGGCGTGTTGCCACGCAGCTGAGGCGCGCCTTCATGGCCGCGGGCGGCGGCTACGCGAGCGACAGACGAGCCGGCAACGGACGAGTCCCCCTGCTCGACGGCCCACCGACGACCTCGTGCGACCCGTCACGTCACCGTAAAGCTGAGCTCCGCCGTAAGCGGAGCCACCGCAGCGTCGGTCGTGACGTTGAGGCTGCCCGTCGCCGCGCTCTGATTGCCGGCCATGGAATCGATCACCTTGACACCAATCGTGCAGGTTTGGTTCGGACCGAGCGACTTCCCGGTGCACGTGTTCGACGACTCGGAGAACTTCCCTTGAGGCCCCGAGGAGGGCTGCGTGAATTCGACCTTCGTTACCTTCACCGTGCCGCCGCCGGCGTTGGTCACGGTGAAGAGCGTCTCGTCGCTGGGCTGGCCCGGCAGGATGATCGTCCACGATGCCTTGGTTGGCGCGAGCGTCGCCATGGCCGCCATGCCGCTGCTCGACGAAGCGCTGGACGCCCCACCGCTGCCACCGCTTCCACCGCCGCCGGATGCCACGGAACTGGACGACTGGACCGTCGATGCCGCCGAGGCGTCCGTATCATTGTCCCCGCCGCAGGCAACCGCCGCGAAGAAACACAAGGCCATGCTGGGAACAATTGCGAGAGGTGAAACTCGAACCATCGATGGATCGTACAAATTCGGTCCGAGGTCCGCAACGCCTGCGGCAGGGGGAGCTGCTCCGACGTGGGGCTGGAAGGCCGATGGCGACCCTCGCGGCGGTCCAAAAACCGGCGCCATTCAGGGACGAACGGCCACGCTCGACGCGGAGGGCACGACGCTCACGCTCAGCGGCGAGACCGGCTGCGGCGCGGACACGTTGGTCACCCTGACCGTGACCTCCTACGTCTGCGAGTGAGCGGATCTTGCAGGGGAAGCGCGTTGCGCCCTCAAGGGCCCCGCCACAACGTGCACGAGCTCAATTTCGGCGATCGCGCGTGCGGGTTGGACCCACCCACTCGTCCCAACTCGCCGCGTAACCGTCGTAGTGGACGAGCCAAAGCTTGCCCAAGGTCTTCACGACCGTCGCGGGGTAGAAGTCTTGGTTCCACTCGACCTCCACCTTCGCCCCAACCTTGCGCATCACGGCCGCGCTCGCGTCAGTACCTTGCTCGGCAACTGCGCGATTATCGAGAATCCACTCGTCCAACGCCGGAGCCGCCCCCGGGTACGTGACGCGCATGAAGTCACCCTCGACGGCCGTAACCTTCGCGTCGTAGGGGGCGCCATCCCGCTCCACCACGAGCGTGTGTCCGACCGGATAGCTCCGATACCGAAGCGGCTCGAGGTCCTTCGAGGCCACCGTCCGCTCCCCCACGCTAGCGTAATCGAGGGTGCGGAGCACCACCTCTCCAGGCCCCTTGCCCGTGCCGACTACGCGCCCGACGACTCTCGGCTGGCCGGTGAGCGTCACGTAGTCGCCGAGCCGTGGCGCGTCGGTCCGGCGAGCAGGCGCTGCGTGAACGGATGCAAATGCCGCGGGAACCTTCGCGAGCGCCGCATCGAGCGCGCGCATCCCAATGCCGGTGCTCGCCGCTTCCGCGACGACAGCCACGGGCGCCTCGGCCTCGAGAACACAAAACACCGCGGCGATGAGCAGAAAGAAACGGACGATGCGCTCGGCTTCGTCAATCTCGGAAACTTCAAGAAAGCGGTATCGCTTTCAGTAGGCGGCAAACACGCCTGCGCCATCCTCGATGACAACACCGTGAAGTGCTGGGGCGCGAACAATCAGGGGCAGCTTGGTCTCGGCGACACGAATTCGCGAGGGGACGGTCGACGCTGCAGGAAAGAATTCGCGCTTGGTGCTCAGCTCTGACACGTACAAGGGATGGGAGTGTCCGCGTTGTAGACGCGCAAGACGTTCAGCCAGGTCTTCACCTCAAGAAGATCGTTACGACACTGGTTGTTGTCGTTCTTCGTGATGAGCGCCCGCGCTCGCGTGCAGCTCGTCTGTGCCTCGGCCTCCTTGTCCGCGCCCTTGAGGCCCATCGCGATGCCACAAATGCAACTCACGTACTTGTCGCAGAAGCTCTCCGAGGTCACGGCATCGACGAACGACTGCACCTCCAGCGCCGCGCACTGCGGCGCACCGACATCGGGCCCAAGGATGCTCGTGATTTTGTCGGCCTGGCACCTGTTGCGCGCAAGCAGACCAACGCCAAGCTTCTTGTCGTTCGCGATCTCGACGCCGTAGAGCGTGCTGTCGCTTCCGAGCTTCTCGACGACCTCCTTCGTCTTCGACGGAAGGGCCGCGCTCCCCATCGCCATAAAGAGTCCGTCGGGACACGCTGCGGGAGGTGCATCCGCACATGCCGACGCTTCAGGCGCCGGAGCGCCTGAAATGCTGCCGAAGATCCAAATGTCGTCCAAGCAGAGGTCGTTGTAGGTACCCTTGTTCACCGCCACGGCCGTCAGCTTCAGCGACTTCACCGCCTTGCCAATCTTCACACGCTTGCGGCGCCCCTTGTCGGTGAAGCGGTTGAACTCGACCGTCTCCTCACCGCCGTCCCAGGTCACTTTCATCGTCTGGAAGACATTGTTTTTGTCCCACGCGTCGAACAGCCGGTTCGACCGCTTCGTGAACCAACCTCCGCTAACGTCGACGTACTCGACGAACGTCCCCGGCACGAAAGTCGCTTCGACCCACTCACCCGTTCCGTCGCCGGGCGAGTCCTCGGTCCACGAGGTGGTCGGCCAGCCATCGAACGCGTAGCGCGCGCCGTGGCACGCCTGCTCCGACGAGGCCTTCACGTCCGCAACCGCGCTTTTCGTAATTTCGGTAACGGTCCGCACCTCGGCAGCCGGTGCGGTTGGCACAGCACCCGCGCTCGCGGCAGGTTTTGATGTTCCCGAGCTGGAGCTCACCGATGCGGAGCCAGCGCTCGATGCGGTCGGCTTCGATTTGCAACCAACCGGAAGGACGAGACCGAGAACCGAGAGGGCGGCGACGAGCGGACGAGCGTTGGGCATTTTCGAACCTACGGTGAGAAAAAAACTGCGAGAAAGCGACCCATAGCATGAGTTGACCCGCATCGGCCCGTACCACAGGCTCGTTGGCGTCAAGTTTAATTCGTCACCACGGGCCGCCGACCTTGGTTGACGCCCCCTCCCATCAACGTTTCTCGCTCCCATTGAGGTCGCCCCATACGTTTCCCTTCGCCTGTCTCCCTTCGAGCCCTCACGCTCGCCCCCGTGGCCGCCATGCTGTCGCTGGCAACTCACGCGTGCGTTCCGACGCTCGTCATCGATGCCAAGTCGGACACGAGCGCTGGCTCCACGATGATCGGCAGCGGCGCGACCGGCAGCACCGGCGCGGGCGGCATGACCGGTGCAGGAGGCAGCGGCAACGCGTGTGGGGATGTTCTGACGGACGACGCCAACTGCGGCGTTTGCGGAAACGCGTGCGCGTTCAACGCGTCCTGCGTGGCCGGAACGTGCGCTGCGCTTCCCTGCCATGCGCTCACGTTCGACGGAAAGGACGACTACGTGACCGTGCCGGCGAGCGCGGACTTCGCGTACGGCGCGGAATTCACCGTGGAGTGGTGGATGAGGGCGAACGCCGGCGTCGACTATCCCCGCATTCTCTCCCACGAAGCAACGATGGGCGCGCCGAACACCCTCTACACGTCGTGGTCCATCGACGGGGTAAACAAGCTCGGACAGGTTCGCTTCCAGACCGCCAACAACATGCTCACTCAAGCGTCGACCACGCTTGTCGCACTCGGCGAGTGGGCCCACGTCGCGGCCGTGATCACAGGCGGAAATAAAATCACGCTCTTCGTGAACGGCGCAAAGAGCGATACGAGGCCGGCCGCCTTTAGCGGCGACACCACCCAGGTCGCGCTCGGGATCGGTGCCCAGTTGAAATACCTCACGGATTACCCTTACGGAGGCGGCATCGGGCCGCTGCGGCTGAGCAAGGTCGCGCGCTACGCGGGGGCGTTCAGTCCAACTTGGGGCTGGAAGGCCGATGGCGACACGCTCGCGGTGTGGAACATGTTCGAGGGAGCCGGCACGACGCTCCTCGACCAGTCGGCAGGCAAGCATGACGGCACCCTCGTCGGTCCGGGTTGGGAGACGCTTGCCGTGTGTCCCGGCGGGTCGTGAAGCCTTCGTGGAAAAACAAGGGAACGAAGAGTGCGCAGGTGATGACCGGAAGCTACGCAAGCACGGAACTGACGAAGGTGGTCTGCGATGCGAACACACTGGGAGCTGAGGTTCGTGTGGCGAACGCAAACGGCGTCGAGCTGAAGCCCCTCGCGAACATCAAGGAGACCGGCGCCATTCAGGGACGAACGGCCACGCTCGACGCGGAGGGCACGACGCTCACCCTCAGCGGCGAGACCGGCTGCGGCGCTGACACGTTGGTCACCATGACCGTGACCTCCTACGTCTGCGAGTGAGCAACTCTCGCACGCGGAACGCGTTGCGCCCTCAGGGGCCCCGCCACAACGTGCACGAGCTCCATTTCGGCGATCGCGCGTGCGGGTTGGACCCACCCACTCATCCCACGCCGCGGCCCACCGACGACCTCGCGGGCCGTGGCCCCACGCACAACGTGGCCGGCCTCGAACGAGGCGGCATGCTACGAGCCTCGCCCCTCGGCGCTAAAACCTCATGAAGACCCCCATCCGAAACCTCGTGCTCATTTTGGGCGACCAACTCGACGAACGTGGCGCCGCGCTGACGGACTTCGATCCGCAGCGCGATGCGATCTGGATGGCCGAGGTCTGCGAAGAGTCCACCCATGTCCGGTCGTCCAAACAAAGAACCACCGTCTTTCTGAGCGCGATGCGTCACTTTGCCGAGCTCCTTCGCGGCAAAGGTTGGCACGTCGCCTACAGCACGCTCGACGACCCAAACAACTCCGGCACGCTCGCGGGGGAGCTTCGGCAAGCACTCCAGCGTTTCGAGCCCACGAAGCTCGTCGTCACGGAACCAGGTGAATGGCGCGTGCTCCAGAGCCTTCGCTCCACAGCGCGTGAGCATGAGCTTTCCCTCGAGGTTCGCGAGGACACGCATTTTTTCAGCAGCGTCAGCGACTTTCGCCGCCATGCCGCGGGCCGAAAACAACTGCGGCTCGAGTATTTTTATCGTGAGTTGCGTCAACGAACGGGCATCTTGATGAACGGAAAAACGCCCGTCGGGGACCAATGGAATTTCGACGCCGCCAACCGTGAAAGCTTCGGAAAAGCGGGACCTGGTCCGCTGCCCGCGCCAACCCGCTTCGAACCCGATGCGACGACCCAGGAGGTGATCCGATTGGTGAACCAACGGTTCGCCGACCATCCGGGCACGGTCACAACCTTTGGCTGGCCCGTGACGCGCGCGGAAGCCCAAAAGGTGCTCGAGGAATTCATCGAACACCGGCTTCCGAACTTCGGAACCTACCAAGATGCGATGTGGGAGGGCGAGGTGTGGCTCTACCACTCGCACCTGTCGTGCGCGCTGAACCTGAAGCTCCTCAACCCAAGAGAGGTCGTCGCGGCGGCCGAGAATGCCTTCCGTCGGGGCCGAGCACCGCTCGAAGCAACGGAGGGTTTCATCCGCCAAGTCCTCGGTTGGCGAGAGTACGTTCGCGGCATTTATTGGACCACCATGCCCGACTACGCCGGTCGCAACGAAATGAACGCGCACGCGGCGTTGCCAGCGTTTTACTGGACGGGCGAGACGGAGATGGCGTGCCTACGCGATGCCATCGCTCAAACGCTCGAGCATGGTTACGCCCATCACATTCAACGTCTGATGGTCACCGGGCTCTACGCGCTTTTGATGGGCGTTACGCCCCGCGAGGTGCACGAGTGGTACCTAGGTGTGTACGTCGACGCCGTCGAGTGGGTCGAACTCCCCAACACCCTTGGCATGAGCCAGTTTGCGGACGGTGGCCGCATGGCCAGCAAGCCCTACGTCGCGAGCGGCAAGTACATCGCTCGCATGAGCAACCACTGCAAGGGCTGCCGCTTCGACCCGGCGCAATCGACCGGCGAGAGCGCGTGCCCATTCACGACCTTGTATTGGGATTACTTGAACACACACGAGACGAAGCTCGCGGCCAACCCCCGCATGGCGATGCAGCTAAAGAATCTCAAGCGGCTTTCCGACAACGATCGACGCGCCATCGCAGCCCAGGCGTCGCTGCACAGGTCGATGGTCTACGGCGTCCCTCCCACCTCGTGAGCCCTCGCCACGGTTGACTCGAAGCGGCAGGCCGCCCGCCGTCTGGCCCCGGGTCGTGTTCTCGCCTTCAAAGAGCGCACGGTGCCGCGAGCCCATGTGCGCCTGACGTGCTACGCCCACGACGGCGCGGTTTTGCCCGCCACCGCTTATGCGGCAACCCCGAGAGATGGAACGAGCATGCGCACGATTGTCTGGTTTCGCGGGAAAGACCTCCGCATCGCCGACCACGCCCCCCTCACCGACGCGGCGCGGGCGGGAGAGGTGATCCCGCTTTTTGTCCTCGATCCTTACTTTTTTGCGAAGGACCGCGCAAAGACGCTCCCGAACCGCATTCAGTTTTTGCTCTCGTCGCTGCGCTCGCTCGAAAAAAACGTAGCCGCCAAGGGCTCGCGCCTCATCGTCGTCGAGGGGCGTGCAACCGAGGTGATTCCGCGCCTTGCCGCGCAGTGGCACGCCGATAAGGTGGTCGCGCACCGCTGGGTCGAGCCGTTCGCACGGACCCGCGACGACCGCGTGAAGGCAGCGCTACGCGTTCCGTTTGAGCTCTACGAAGGCGAGACCCTCTTGCCACCCGGGACGCTGCGCACGGGAGCGGGAAAGCCGTACGCCGTGTTTAGCCAGTTCGCCAAGAGCTTCACCAAGACCGCCATCGTCGATGACGCGCTCCCCGCGCCGAAGAGCCTCCCCGCGCTACCGGCCGACGTGCGTGCCGACGAGGTGCCGATCCCGACGATGGAGTCGCTCGGGCTGACCGAGAACCCCGCTGTCCAGTTGGGTGGTGAACGCACAGCTCATGAGCGACTCGTCCGGTTCCTCGAGCGCGCCGCCAACGCTTATGCGAACGACCGCAACCGAATGGACCTCGAGGGTACGAGCCGACTCTCCGCGGATCTCAAGTTCGGCACGCTGTCGCCGCGTCAGGTGTGGAACCAGGCGAAGGCAAAGGTCACCGACGACACGTCCGCGCGCGCCTACTTAAACGAGCTGCTTTGGCGCGAGTTCGCTCACTCGACCCTTTGGGACCGACCCGAACTTTTGACCGAACCGTTTCAACCGCGTTTCAAGGCGTTTCCATGGGTGCAGGATGACGCCGCCTGGCACGCGTGGTGCGAAGGGACAACGGGCTACCCCATCATGGACGCGGCAGCCCGACAGCTTCTCGGCGCGGGGTTCGTGCACAACCGCGCGCGCATGATCGCGGCGAGCTTCCTCACCAAACACCTGCTCATCGACTACCGGCGCGGCGAAGCCCACTACATGCGCTACCTGACGGACGGCGATTGGGCGCAGAACAACGCGGGGTGGCAGTGGTCGGCCGGCTGCGGCTGCGACGCCCAACCTTACTTCCGCATCTTCAACCCCGTGACGCAGGGCGAGACGTTCGACCCGGACGGCGAGTACGTGCGCCGTTGGGTGCCCGAGCTCGCGAAGCTCCCCGCGAAGTTCATCCACAAGCCGTGGGAAGCTCCCGCGGACGTTTTGCGCGCCGCCGGGGTGTCGCTCGGAAAAAGCTACCCACGCCCGATCGTCGACCACAAAGAGAGCCGCGAGCGCTTCCTCTCCGTCGCGAAGCAGCACTTGCAAGCGCCCGTCGAGGGCCATGATCGTCTCGAGAACCAGCCAACCTAAGGCCCGCGAAAAGCATGACATCCTCCGCGCAATACCCGCTCGTCGCCATCGTCCTCGCCGCGGTGACCGTCACCGTCACGATGATGGTCCTCGACCTGACGTTCCTCGGCGTCATCGCGAAGTCGTTCTACGACGTGGCGCTTGGACCACTCAAGAGGCCGACCGTGCATTGGCCAGCGGCGCTCGCGTTCTACGCCATGTACGTCGGAGCGATCACCGCCTACGGGGTAGTCGGCGCCGAGAGCCTTGGCAACGCGTTCTCGCGCGGAGCGGCGCTCGGCTTCGTGTGTTACGCGACCTACGAGTTGACGAACTGGGCCGTTCTCGCGGGCTGGCCGGCACGACTCGTCCTTGTCGATATCGTGTGGGGCGTGGTGCTGACCGGGTTCGCATCGCTCGCCGGTCGGGCGGCGCTCGAACGGGCTTCCACGGCGCTTCGATGAGCAAGGCGGCGCGGGAGCCCTTCCTCCAACGCTGGGGCCGTCGGGTGCTCACCATCCCTGCGTTTTTCCTCGGCGGAACGCTCTACCTCGCGCTGTTGCCGCTGACGCTCGCGTTCACGGCGGTGCTCGACCTGCTCCGGCCTTTTGCCGGGACCTTCTCGCGAAGTCGCGCCGTGCTCATGTTCGCGCTTTACGTCGTGTGCGAGGTCGTCGGCATCGCGGTCGCGCTCGCCATTGGCGTGGCGATGCTCGGCGGCCGCCTCGGTGGCGAGGCACGCTACGTCGCTGCGAATGCGGCGCTTCAGCGGTTTTGGACGGACGCGCTCTTTTTCGGGAGTCTCCGCATCTTCGGGATGCGCGTCGCCATCGAAGGCGATGCGCTCGCGCCGTCGGGGCCCTTGCTCTTTTTCGTTCGGCATACGAGCGTCGCCGACACCGTGCTCATCGCGGCGCTGATCGCAAACCCCGCGCGGCGCCTCCTTCTCTACGTGCTCAAGCGCGAGCTTTTGTGGGATCCGTGCCTCGATCTCGTCGGGCTCCGATTGCCGAACGTGTTCGTCGCGCGGGACGGAAAACGCGGCGAGGCAGAGATTCGTGCGGTCGCGGGGCTCGCGGCGCTCCTCACACCTTCGCGCGCGGTGTTGCTCTACCCCGAGGGAACACGCTTCTCCGAAGCCAAGCGGCTCCGCGCAGCGGCTTCCTTGCGCGAACGCGGACACGCGGAGCTCGCATCCCAGGCTGACCGCATGCGCCACGTGTTGCCTCCCAAACTCGGGGGCTCTCTCGCCCTGCTCGACGCGGCGCCGGAGGTGGACGTCGTGTTCGTCGCGCACACGGGGTTCGAGGGCGCGGCGAGCCTTGCCTCGTTCTGGGGTGGCGCTCTTGTTGGCAAGACGATCCGCGTGCGACTCGAGCGGGTCCGGGCCGCTGCGATCCCAAGCGACAACCGCGATGCGTGGCTCTTTCAGCGGTGGCTCGAGCTCGACGCTTGGGTCGCCTCGCAGCTCGCTCTGGCCACCGGCTCGGGCGGTGCAGGCGCCGCGGAGGGACCCGTCCGATGACGTTCGAACTCGTGAGAGACAACGCGCTCCTCTTGCTCGTGCTCGTCAGCCTGCTGTGGCTCGTCAGCGTGAAGCTCCGCGACGCGAGCATCGTCGATCCGTGGTGGTCGATCCTGTTCCTGGCGGTGAGCGCACGCACGGCCGTCGTGACGGGGTTTGGCCCCCGCAACCTCGCTCTCCTCGCGCTCGTCGCAGCGTGGGCACTGCGCCTCTGGCTCCACTTGCTCGTGCGCAGTCGCGGCAAACCGGAGGATCCGCGCTACCAAGCATTTCGCGTGCGTTTCGGTGCCGAGCGGTACTGGTGGGTGTCCTTCTTTCAGGTCTTTTTGCTTCAAGGGTTGCTGGCGCTCGTCATCTCCGCACCGCTTCAGTACGCCGCGTCACGCGCGTCGTCGGAGCCCTTTCACGCGCTCGACGCGCTCGGCCTCGTCCTCTTCGCGACGGGCTTCGTGTTCGAGGCGACGGCCGACCGGCAGTTGCAGCGTTTTCGCGACGACCCGGCGAGCCGCGGACGGGTGCTCGACACCGGACTCTTCGCGCTGACGCGCCACCCCAATTACTTCGGCGACGCGGTTCTCTGGTGCGGTTTCGGCTGCTTCGCCTCGACATCGTTCGCGGGGGCGCTCACCTGGTTCGGTCCTGCGCTGATGACGTTTCTCCTCATGCGAGTGTCCGGCGTGACGATGCTCGACGAGCACCTCACCAAGACGCGGCCCGGCTACGCCGCGTACATCGCGCGAACCCCAGGGTTTTTCCCTCGTTGGCCGAAGAAGCGCGACGGCAACGCGGTAGAATCACGCGAGACCCTTTAGCCGCTCGCGCTCACGCGTAGTATTGGCCGAAGCGATTCGTGATGAATTGCTGGTAATCGACGTCTTCTTGGCGGACGAAGCCCTTCTGCGGGAGCTTCCCCTCGAGTAGAAGGTCAAGCACGCCGCAGATCCCGGCGGCCGTCGTGATCTGAATTGCCGACCAGTTCTCGTTGTAAATGGTTTGGTGCTGCACCGTGCGCGCGAAGGTGTACTCGGTGTAGGTGCCGTATTTCTTACCCGTCGCCGACACGAACACGACCACCTGATCTTGGTAGGTCGTTGGCAACGCGCGCTCGAAGATCGCGCACATCGCCTTCTGGTCGTCGGCCATGCGGAGCTCGTTCATCAAGAGGCGCATGTAGTTGTTGTGGCCCGGGTAGCGAATCGACTTGTAGTTGATGTTCTGTACCTTGCCTTGCAGCGTGCGGCACAGGCTCCCGAGGCCCCCGGAGGTGTTGAACGCTTCGTACTCGACGCCGTCGACCATCAAGCCTTCGAGGCCCTGCAGTGCTTCGACCGAGCGGAGTTCGCCGTTCTTCAAGACCTCGCACGGGTTTGCGTACTCGTTGATCAGGCCCTGCGTGCTCCAGGTCAGATTGTACTTCAACATGTTGCTCGGGAAGCGAGGCAGCGCGCCGACGCGGAGCTTCAAGCTCTCGCACGAGTCGAGGCGTTTCATCAGGTGCTTGCCCGTGATCGTGATGAAGCCTGGGGCGAGGCCGCACTGCGGGATCAGCGCCTTGTTCGACTTCGACTCGAAGGTGAGCACCTGCCGCGTCGTCTCGATGTCCTCGGTGAGATCGAGGTAGTGGATGTCGTACTTGACCGCCTGCTCGGCGATGAACGGATTGCATTCGAACGGGCAGCACGACAGCACCGCCGCCACACCGTCGAGCACCGGTCCGAGTGTCTGCGCGTCGCTGAAGTCGACCTGGTGACCGGTCGCGCCCCCGCCGACGCGCTCCGCAAGCTTCTTCGCCGCCTCGCCGTCGACGTCGCCGATCCGCACCTGATAACCACCCGTTCGCCCGAGAAAATGGGCGACCATTCGGCCGATTTTGCCTGCACCGAGGACCGCGATCGACGTCGTCATGGCGTCGGCTCTTACAGCAGATTGCACGCCGTGGACACCTTCGGCTGCGCTACGGTCATGGCGTGACGGGCTGGCGGATAGTGGAGGCGCTCCATGGCCATGCGGCGGTCCTTGCCGCTGCGGGGCTCGCGCACCCTGCGGTGCTCTTGCGCAAAGGGGCGCCGATGTCACCGCGCACGCGGTTGTCGGTCGGATTGACGGTGGGTTTGGTCCTCGTCGCGTTTGCGTCTGGTCTGACGATTTACGGGGCGTACGTCGACAAGGTGCGGGTGCAGCTCTTCTTGCACAGCGAGCGTGCGGGGCTGCTCTTCGAGACGAAAGAGCACATCGCGTTTGCGGTGACGGCGATAACCATCGGGGCCGGCGTTTGCGCTTGGTTTGCGCCGAAGGAGGCGCGGGAGCTTCGTCGCGCGTCGGCGGTGGGGTTCGGAGTGGCGGCCGCGCTGTGCCTCGTCACGTCGGGGCTCGGGACGTACATCGCTTCGGTGCATGGCTTTGGCGGCGTGCGCTGAGCGCGCATGGGCCTTTATCGCGCCGCTCTTGCGCTCGGGGTGACCGACCTTCGCGCGATTCCTTCGCCCCCGGTGACCAGCCAGGTGTACCCTCGGCACCACGATGTGGCCGCCAACAACGGGCGATCGAGTCCACGCAGAGCTCGTTCTTGTCGAGCCTTTGGCCGAGGGCGGCATGAGCGTCATCTGGGTAGGCGACCACCGGCGGCTCGGTCACCGCGTTGCGGTGAAGTTCCTCCCGCCCAAGCTCGCGCTGAAAGAGCCATCCCTCGTGCAGCGCATGGGTCGCGAAGCGCGCATCGCCGAGATGCTCGCAAGTCCCCACGCCGTCACCGTGTTTGAACACGGGACCGCCGAAGATGGCGCGGCCTACCTCGTCATGGAACTGCTCGAGGGCGTCGAGCTTGCGCAGTCGGTCTCCGAGGCCGGCCCGCTCGCGCTTCCCCAGGCGGTGATGCTCGTGCGCCAGGTGGCCCTCGTGCTGGAGCGTGCGCACAGCCTCGGGATCGTCCATCGGGACGTCAACCCGAGCAACGTGTTCTTGCTCAACGTGAATGGCGAATTGTTTGTTAAATTGCTCGATTTTGGTGTGGCGAAGGTAAACGACACCTCGCTCGGTGACTCGTGCGTCACCAACGTCGGCTCGGTGATAGGAACGCTTGGCTTCATGAGCCCCGAGCAGGTTCTCGCGAGCGGTGACCTCGACCCGCGCGTCGATGTTTTTGGTCTCAGCGTCGTGGCGTACTTCGCGCTGACCGGGGACCCGCCATTTTCCCTGAATGAAACTTCGCCATTGTTCTCTCAATGGAAGGCGGGGCCGCCGCCGATCCGGCACGCGCTGCCGAACGTGTCGCTGGCGTTGGCTACCGCGCTCGATGGATGGTTCGCGCGCGGCCTCGCGACCGAGCGCAGCGAACGCTTTCAGACTGTACGTGAGCTCAGCGCGGCTCTCGACGTGATCCTCGCCGGCGCCTGACGGTCAGCTCACGGCACGCGCGCCAGCGCAAGCATCGTCACCGTCGTGGCACCCGCCGCCCGCAGCGCATCGGCGCAGGCTTTCGCGGTTGCGCCCGTTGTGACGACGTCATCGATTACGATCACCCGCCGGCCCTCGACCGCGCATGGGCGTCGCACAACGAACGCGCCTTCGACGTTGGCGGCTCGGGCAGCCGCACTCAACTCGACTTGCGGTCGGTCACCTCGCTTGCGCTCGAGCGCGTCGACATTGAGCGGAGCTCCCAGCGATCGGACTGCACGGCGCGCGAGGAGTGCTGCCTGGTTGTAGCCGCGATGCACGAGGCGCCGCGGGTGCAGGGGTACGGGCAACACCACGTCGCCCTCCAGACCCGCGCGGAGGGCTGCGGCCCTCAAGAGATCGCCGAGGGGGGATGCGAGGTCGGGCCGGTCGCCGAATTTGAGTCGCCGCACGGCGTCGGCAAGGGGGCCCCCGTAAGCTCCGCCCGCAACAACCAAGACCCCCGCCACGCGAGCATCGGGGATCTCAATGACCGCCCGCGCGCAGACTACGCAAAAGACCGTACGCGCGCGGAGCTCCGCACTGCAGGCCGCGCACGATGGAGGAGAAAGCAGGCGGCCGAGTGCGGTGAACATCGGCGTTAGGTCGCCATGAGCTCGGTGAACGTTTCACCCTCGTTCGACCATGCCCGGGGCGACCCCGTGAAGAGATCGGGATGACCGCGCGACCTCGACGGGATAAGGATGGGGGAGCCGCGTTTCGCGGAAGCGATTCGTCTAGATTCAGGAGCAGCGGAGTGGCTTCGCCAGAGCAGTGGAGATGGGCCGACGATCACGGCGTGCAGCGCCTCCTCGGCGCCGATGAGCTGCGTGCCGCGCTCGAGTTGGGCCACCTTCGGCCTCAGACTCTCGTGTGGCGCCGCGGCATGGCCGAGTGGGTTCGTGCCGAGTCGCTGCCGGAGCTCGCTTCGATGCGGGGCGCCGCGGGAACGGTCGCGTTGCCCGCGGACCTTGGCGCGAAGGCCCCTCATAGCCCGTCGATTCCGGAGCCCGTCGGTACGGACGACTCGACCTCGCGGCACGCGAAACGTACCGGCCTCCTCGACGGCGGAGCGCATGCTCGCCGACAAAAATCGACCCTGATGGGCGTCGGGGATGGCGTCTCCGAGGTTCCGTCGCGCCGCACGGATCTCCTCGCTGTGCCGTTAGCCCCGCGGCTCTTGACCCTCGCCGACGTTCCCGTCGACGAAGAGAACACGCACGTCGCTGTGCGTCCCTCGTCGAGCCGGCCTCAGCCCACCGAACCGGCGAAGCCCTCCGGCAATCGCGGCAGCGGCGAAGCTCCGCCGCTGAAGAGTCGTCGCCCCGTGAAGCGCGCTTCGGGCGACACCACCCTCTCGGCCATCGGTGATGCCGCCCCGAGCGCGCAGGCGCAACGTGAGCGCCCGGTCACCCAGGCTTTCCCGTCTTTTTCAACGCCCGGTGAAGGCGGCGTGTCGGACCGAGCGATCCAATCGTTCGTCGCCGGGTCGAGTTTTGTGGGGGGCAGTACCGGCGAGGGACTTTTTTCAATGCCGCCTGTGGTTGGTGTCGACGACTCCGAAAGCATGTCGCCATCACCGCCTCGCTCGCGACGCTTTTCCGTCACGGACCGGGCGTTGCCATCCGATCGCCAGCCTCGGCGCGTGTCGGCGAAGATGCTCGGCATCGGTGCCGTGGCAGCGCTCCTCTTGGTGGCAGGCTCGTTTGCAGTTGGACGCTTCTCCGGTTCGTCGAAAAGCGTTCCGGCTGTTACGCCCGCCCAAGTCGGTTGGGTGACCGTGCCCTTGTATTCGCGCGCGCGCTCGGCCGGGGCGATGCCGCGCCCGTGCTTGATGCAGGCAGCCCCGGCGCGCTGGGCGGCGAAGGCCGAACGCGCCATCCCGATCGAGCTTGTGCCGTCTACCGCGAGTGCGCTTGCCGTGGGTTACGGTCGCACCGCTAGTGAGCCCCGCGGACTCGTTTACGACATGGATACAGGCCAGATCACGAGTACGCACGAGCCTGATTCCAAGGTCGATGGCCTCGTTCGCGTCGCTCCGCTCGAGAGCAACGCGCGCATAACCTTCGCTGCCGTCGCGGCCGAACAAGACGGCATCACGCACGCAATTTATCTGCGCGCCGAGAAACCGATGCTCGTTGGCGTCGTGGGCGACGACCTCGCAGTTCTCGCGGAGGCGGGTGCCACGCCGAGGCCGCTCTGGAAGGTGCCAGGTCCCATTACGCGGCTGCAAGTCGCTCCGTTCGGGGTCAACGCTGTGGGGGGCTTCGGTGTCGTTTACATCGCGTCGGACCGAGTGTGGTACGGCGCCGCGAAGACCGACGGCACGATTTTGCACGAGCCAGCGGCGCTCGAGAGTGCGGGCAAAGTCGGCAAACCAATGCTCGCGAGCAACGGTCGCGACGTCTCGGTCGTCTACGCCGAAGGCGTGCCCGGTGACGTTCCAGTGCGCGTTCGTTGGGCGCACGGTCCGATATCGGAGCCTCTCACCACGGCCCCTTTCGTCGAACTTCCGGCCGGTGGCCCAGGCGGCGATGCGATCGCGCCCGACATCGCCGCGTTGCCCGAGAATCGTTGGATTCTCGTGTGGACCGAGGGCCGCGAGGGCGACCGTGCGCTCCGTGCGCAGACCTTCGACTCGCGCCGTGTGCGGGTCGGCTCTGCGCTGCGCGTGTCACCCGAGACGGGAAACTTCGGTCAGGGTACGTTGGCCGTCGTCGGCGACCGGGCGGCCGTCGCTTTCCTTCTGAAAACCGATTCGTATCAGCTCTGGGGAACCGTGCTGCAATGTCGATGATTCGCAACGTTTGGTGTGCTTTTTTGCTCGCCGGTAGCCTTTTTGCAGCAGGTTGCGCGGGCAGCGATTCGCTGGTTGAGAAGGGTGAGCGCGTTCAGACGGGCAAGGGGCGCTTCGACGCTTATTTCGGCCAGGTGATCGAGCTTCGCGAAAAGGTAAAGGCCCTCGATTCCGATCTCTTTCCGCTGCGGCAGCCGCTGACCGAGGCGTACGACATGAACGTGGACTCCCCGCTCTCGAAGCTGATGGCCGAGACGAAGAAGCGGCTCGAGAAGTACAAATCATTCGGCGTGAGCGCGTCGCTACGGATAACGCCCAACCCGATCGTCGTTCTTTCCCAAGGGGACCTCTCGCAAGACGAGGCGGATGAGGTGACCCTGAAGGCCATCCAGGAGACGGCGGTTCGCTCGCTCGCGACCTACCGCGAGTACGACCAGTTGCTCGAGCTGGCCGTGCGCTACGACGAGCAACGCAGCGCACTCATCGACCAAGTTGAGAAGTTCGGTTCCGAGGTCGCCGACAAGTCCAAGCTCGAGAACGAGATTCTCGGTGCCGGGCGTATCCTGGCCGAAGTTCAAAGCAAGCTTCTGAAAGACATGCGGACATGTTCTCTTCTGCTCGTCGCGCTGAGCGACGCGGTCGACACCGGCGGAGCGACCGCTCGGGATGCCAGCTGCGACGAGGCGATGAGTCACTGGAAACCGCTCAAGCGCGTCGCGCGAAGTGGGAAGCGTAGCGTAGGTTTGGGACCTCGCTCCGGTGGCGGAGCGGCTCCCACGTCGCCGGGACCGGCTGCCGCGCCTCCCGCTGCAAAGAAGCCGAGTGGCGACTTCGATATGTGAACTGCCCGCGGCGCGAGATTTGCGTGACGGGTCGCCGTGAGTCGGGACACTATGCGAGTGATGTTGCGGCGCGTTTCGGGTTTTGCGGCGGCGCTTACGTTGGCGCTGATGTCGGCGAGCGCACGCGCAGAGGACCCGCACGAGCTGCCGGACGAGGAGGGCCTCCGCATTGGGGACTGGACGTTCCAACCTTCCGTCGCGTTGCGCACGCGCGCCGAGTACCGCCGCTCGCCGGTGGATCTCGGGGGTTCGGTGTTCGCGTCGAACGCGGTTCAGGCCGATGGGTTCGGTTCCTCCGCGCCTGCCGTGACGGCAAGCCTCCCCTCCGTTCGCGATGCGTTCGCGCTCTCCGAGCGTGCACGTCTTGGGGTTGGCGTGCGCAACGGGCGCGTGGGAGCGCAACTCACGCTGCAGGATGCGCGCGTGCTCGGGTGGCTCCCTGGAAGCTCCGCGGCGCTCACGCCCTCCGGCAGCGCTGCCGTCCAGCCTTACGAGGCGTATCTCGACCTGCGCTCGGATGCGGAGCGGCCGGGCATCGAGGCGCGCATCGGACGGCAGGCGGTGTCGTGGGGCGAGGGGCGTCTACTCGGTTCACGCGATTGGTCGCAAGCCGCAGCATCGTTCGACGCGGTGCGCGTGCAAGCCCACTTCGGAGAGGGCCTCGCCGATCTTGAAGCCTTTGCCGCGCTGCTCGCTCCGCCGGGCTCGGTTCCGCCGCCTCTTGGAGTCAATGGCTCGCAATCCGTAGGCGCGGGGGCTCAGCTCTTCGGCGTCCGCAACGCGTGGCATCTCGCGGCCCTCGTGAATGTGGAGGCGAGCTTACTCGCGCGGATCGCCCGTGGTCCGCTGCCGATGGAGCTCACGGGCGGCGACACGTTCACCGCCGATCTTCGCGCATACGGTGATTATCGCGGGGTTTCCTACTCCGCCGAGGGCGCGTGCCAACTGGGTCGCGTCGCCGGGTACGGCTTGAATCGCTCCCTCGGCGCATTCGCCGGTGCCGCTCGATTGGATTGGCAGACGGCCCTCCCTCTCGACGTGCGCTTCGGGCTTTCGGGCGCCTACGCAAGCGGCGACGCGTCTGGCGGCAACGGCTCGCGGCTGCAGCGCTTCGACCCGATTTTGCCTGATGTTCATCGGCACCACGGAATGATGGACCTCGTCGCCTGGTCGAACCTTCTCGACGGCGCCGCTTCGGTTGGCGTGCGTCCTCTGCAGCGCTTCGACGCGCAGGTGCGTTACGCATTCTTGGGCCTGGCCCAGCCGGGCGATCGATGGACGAGCTCCGGCATGCTCCCTGTCGGCGTCGCGCCCGACAACACCTCACGCGTCCTCGGCCACGAACTCGACGCGCGCATCGCCTTCGAAGCGACCGAATCCGTGTCGTTCGACGCCGGCTACGGTTTGATGGTCACCGGCGCAGGTGCTCGCAACATTCTCGGTGCCGCCGGCCGCTCGACGCCCGACCTTCTGCAGTTCGGTTACCTCCAAGCGTCGTTACGCACGCGCTGACGGGTCGCACCAACGCTCGAGCTTGCTGCGACGCCGGCCTACTTGGACTGTTTTTCGTCGTCGGGCTTTTCCGCGCCGCTTCCCGAGCTCGTGCAGGCTCCGGCGTCGCAGAATTGGCCCTTCTTGTGGCAGTCGAGGTCGGTCTTGCAGCGACCAGGCGAGGTCTCTGCATCGCCGCTCGACTCCCCGAAGTAGGGGGCATTGAGCTTGACGAGCATCTCGTCGACCCGTGATTTCGCGTCCGTCGGCAACGAGCCTTCAGCCGCGTGCTCGCGGGCGGCGGCGTTGGCAAGCCAATGGCGGGCGTCGCGCTTCTGTTCGAGCCTGAAGTGGCTCATCCCGCGGTAATACGCGTATTGCGCGCGCTCCACTTGCGATAGCGAGTCGATGTCGCCCTCGAGCACTTCGAGCAGGAGCAAAGCCTTGTCGTACTCGTTCGTTTCGTAGTGGAGACGCGCGCGGTCGAAGTCGTCCCGGTACGTGGCACAGCCGACGAGGGCCAAAAGGAAAGCGGCAACGAGCCCAGCACGCACCATGCGGCGGAGCGTAAGCGTCGCTTGCGGCTCGGAGCAAGCGGCGAATGGCCTCCTCTGCGCTGATATGGACGTGGGGCGTCGATTGATCTAACCCTCTGAGTGCGCGTATCCTCCCCTGTCCGCCCTGATGTCACATCCCCCGAAGACCAGCCCCGGTTTGCCCGAGTCCTCGCGTGGGGCTCCTCCCAGCATGGGGCGAGGCTCGCGGCCGGGCGTTGCGGTGCCGGACGCTCCGCCCTCGGGCGACGCACCTGCCTCGCGTGAAGCGCTGCCACGGGCCTTCGGCAAGTACACGCTCCTGCGTGAGCTTGCGTCGGGCGGCATGGCGAAGGTCTACCTCGCTCTGCAGCGCGCGGTCGCCGGCTTCGAGAAGCTCGTCGTCCTCAAGCGCATTCTTCCCGAGCTCGCACGCGATCCGAACTTCGTCGAGATGCTGCTCGCTGAGGCGCGCACGGCCGCGACGCTGAACCACCCGAACGTCGTTCAGACGTTCGACGTCGGCGAGAACGAAGGCACCTACTTCATCGCCATGGAGTACATCAACGGCGAGGACGTGAGGTCCATCGTCCGTGCGATGAAAAACAAGAGCGTCACCGAGTTTCCGCTCGAACACACGCTGACGATCATCAATGGAATGTGCGCCGGGCTCGCGTACGCCCACGAGAAGCGCGGCCTCGACGGTACTCCGCTCGACATCGTGCACCGGGACGTTTCACCTCAGAACGTCATCGTTACGTTTTCCGGTGACGTGAAGATCGTCGACTTCGGGATCGCGAAAAGCACCGCGGCGGTGGCGGCAGAGAAGACGACCGCAGGGCAGCTGAAGGGCAAGGTCCCGTACATGTCGCCCGAACAGGCGCGCGGCGAGGAACTCGACCACCGGAGTGACATCTTCGCGCTCGGCATCATGCTCTTCGAGCTGACGACCGGGCGCCGGCTCTTTAAGGCCAAGAGCGATTACGAAACGCTCCGTTTGATCTGCGACCGCGACTACCCACGGCCGTCGCAAGTGAAGCCGGACTACCCGCTCGCGCTCGAGGCGGTGGTGATGCGCGCTCTCGAGAAAGACGTGACGAAGCGCTACCAGTCCGCGCGCGACATGCAAGCCGAGATCGAAGCGTTCATTCGTGAGGAGAAGATCGCCGCGTCGACGGTGAGCCTCTCGACGTGGATGAATTATCTCTTCGAAGAGAAGATCGCGGCGCAGAAGACTGTGCTTCAGGACGTCAAACAGCTCGCCGACGTGATCGCGACGCAGCAGGTGGATGCCGGCGCCGACTGGATGAAGGAGACGAGCTTCACCATTGGTGCGGCGACGATCACCGGCACGGATCTCACCGGTTTCCACGAGCTGAAGAAGCGCCAGACGCGCATGTTCGTCGGCCTTGGGCTGGCGGTCGCCGTGCTCGGCGGAGGTGGCGCGTTCGTCGCGATGAAGGCCAAAAAAGTACAGGCCACCGTCGTGGAGCCACCGCCGCTCGAGCCTGAGGTGAAGCGCGGCAAACTCACCGTCACGAGCGAGCCTGATCACGCCTACGTGCGCATCGCGGGCGAGCTGCAGGGCCAGACGCCGCTGTCGGCCGAGAAGCTCCCGATCGATATGGAGCTCGAGGTTAAAATCTCGAAAGAAGGCTTCGAGGACGCCTTCGAGAAGGTGACGCTCACCGCCGAGAAGCTCGACCAGACCGTGGTGGTGAAGCTGATGCGGGGCACAGCCTCGCTCGTCTTCAGCCTCGAGCCCAAAGAGGCGTTCGTCGTCCTCGACGAGAAGAGCACGGCGGCTCCTGAGGGCGGCTGGCTCAAAGGCGCGAAGATGGTCGAGCTCTCTGCGGGTGAGCACAAGGTCGTGTTCTCAGCCCCAGGCTACGCGCCCGAAGTCGTGAAATGGAAGGCTGCCAAGGGCGAGGCCAAGACGGTCGAGATCAAGCTGAGAAAGAGCGTTCCGTCGTCGGCGAAACCGGGCGAGAGCGCCTCGCCGACGCTCACGAGCCCCGGTGGCCGCGGAACCGTCAACGTCAATTCCAAAGGCGGCTACTGCGCCTCGACGATGGTCAACGGGAAGAACGTTGGGCCGACGCCTGTAGCTGGCGTGAGCGTGAGCGCGGGGCCCGTGTCGGTGGTCTGCAAGACGGCCGATGGCAAGACGGCAATGGGCGGCGGCACGGTCAAGGACGGTGAGACGGCGCGCATCACCGTCTCGATCCACTAGCCGGTCGGCGTGGAGCGCCATGGCGGCGCGTCAGTCTGCGAACCACCAGTAGTGAAAGCTCGCGAACCGCACAGGCTCGGTTGGGCGGACGACGACGTCCTCGGTGCCTTGGGGCACCGCGATCGCGCGTTCGTCGAAGCCTTCGCCTTGCGCGATGATTGACGCTAATCCGAGCTTTTTCCCGTTGGCCCACACTTCGAGCGCGCTCTGCGAGGAGACGCGCATGACGAGCGTCACCGGGCTCGTCACACTCACCTGGAAGCGGTCCCGCACCCGCTCGATACGCCCGCCGTCCGCGAGCCTCCGATCGTCCGGTGTAAAGCCCACTTTGGCGACGCACCAATGGCTGCGCGCATCCCCGAGCTCGTATGCGTGCAACGCTTCGGACTCCGCATCCGCGACGTCGAGCGTGCCGATAAGCACGCCTTTTACCTCGGAAAACGGCGTTTCTCCTGAGCCGAGGAGCTCGTAGTCCGCTTCAGCCGCCGTCATCGTCGCGGCACCGAGGATGCTCTGGTCGCGCACCGTGGCTTCCGTCAGCGTTTGCCCCAGCACGGCATCCATCGCCATCCATTGGCGGTACACGAAGAGGTGCGTTGGCAATGGCAGTCGAGCGGCATCTCGCCTCTCCCAGTGCTCGAAGCGCGCGCCTGCGCCTCGGGCCCAGTACGGCGCCTCGCCTTCGGTCGTGAGGCCGACGACGTCGAAGGTTTTGCGACCCGCCAGGTACGCGATTGCGCCGGTATCGTTAACGCCGATCAGCGCGTCGGCAGGGAGGTTTGCAGCCGCCCAGTTTCCGAGGCTGACTTGCTGCTCCGCGATGGCGCGCGCTGAGTTCGCAAGATCGGCGGTCGCCCCGTCGAGCTTCATCGCCAGCGACGCAACGAGCCCAAACGACAACGCCGGCACGACAATCCCGAAGAACGCGCCACGTCGGCTCAGGCGACTGCCGACCTCCACGAAGCACGTCACGGCGAGCAAGAACCACGCGGGCGCGAACGGCCAGATGTAGCGCACCCGGTTCCAGAGCAGCGTGGCGTAGGTCGTTGGGCCAAGCGTGCCGAGGGCCAACGCGAGCACCATCAAGGCGCGCCATCCCGAGCCGCGCCTCCGTGCGAGCAACGGCAACGTGACGAGCCCACCAGCGAGCAGCCACACGAATCCCTCAGGCAGGAACTCGGTGGTCCACGCTCCGCCGTTCAGCAGATCGCCGATGAGCAAGCGCGCTTGCGCGAGGGTCGAGGAGAGCACCCCTGCGGCATCGAGGTACGGGTCGAACGCGAGGTGTTTCACCATCGCGGTTGAAGAGGCCGCGTGACCCGTCGCGATGCGGTGCGCGAGCGGGATCAGGGCCGGACCCGTCATGGCGACGGCGAGCGCGACGAGTGTGCGGGCGCGTTCCCGCGATGCGCGAAGCCCGACGGATAGGGTGAGGACGGCGAGGGCCGTTGCGAGTGCGCCCTCGGGGCGTGCGAGTGGAGCGAGGAGGCCGAGTACCGCGAGCTGGGCCGTCGTGCCACGCCGGTGGGTCGGTCGGCTCTCGGCATGCTCCGAGGCGACGCGAGCTGTGCGCACGAGCAGCCACGCAAAGAGGAGCGTCTCCATGCCGCTCCATGCGAACCACGCAAATGCCCCGAAAACGCTGCACATTGCGCCCGCGGCGAAGGCTCCTGTCTCGCCGACGAGGCCGCGTCCGAGCCGCCAGGTTTCGTATGCGACGGCGGCGTGCAGCACCGTTCCGAAGAGCCATGCCACCCACACGAGCTGCAAGCCGTGCAGTCCCGCCCAGAAAAACGGGACGAAACCGAGTGGCCACGCGAAGCTCGTCGCGCCCGACGAATACCCGCCACCGGGCGTGAATTCGAAGAACTGGCCCTGCGCGAGGCGAGCCGCGAACTGCAAGTGAATGAACGAATCGTCGAGAGGAAAGGCCGGCTCCCCCGCGCGATCGAGGATGCGGCTGACAGCCACCGCCGCGAGGAGGAGCGACGGAATCAGTGCCGCGAGAAACGGGCGAAGCCACCGCTCACGCGTCGATGCCGATTCGCTCATGGCGTGCGCGCGCGACGGCGGTACCGCATACGGCACACCGGCAATCCGTCTTCGTCGGCACGCTTCTCTCGATTGCTGCGCGCGCCGTAAGGGTTGGCCGCGAGTAGCGGGGAGCCTGGCTCGTCACCGGCGGCCTCCAGGAGCGGATGCACGAGCACCGACTCGTAGCGTTCGGCGCGGTCCATGACGTCCGTCTGCACGTAAAGCTCCCCGCCATCGCACAAAAGCCTGACGATTTGCTCGGCGAGCTTATCACCGAGGACCATGCGCTTGGCGTGCCGCTTCTTCCACCACGGGTCGGGGAAGTGCACGAATACCCGCGCGACGCTCGCCTCGGGTTGCAGTCGAGGCAGCGCGTCCTTCGCATCTTCGCAGACGACCCGAGCCCG
The DNA here is from genome assembly GCA_947475525.1 of Polyangiaceae bacterium. Taxonomy (GTDB): domain Bacteria; phylum Myxococcota_A; class Polyangia; order Polyangiales; family Polyangiaceae; genus SYFR01. Next base: position 31,247 of record CANJMI010000026.1, read on the forward strand.
TCCGCCGAAGCCCTTCGCACGGAGGCGCTCGTCGACGATGGTCGACCACTTCCGCTTGATCTCCATGCCGAGGAGTCGAGCGTCGGGCGCGGCGACGGCACGCTCCAGAATGAACATGCCTCGGCCTGGCCCGATCTCGAGTTCGAGGGGTTCGTTCCCAGGCAGAAACTCGGCGAGCAGGACCTCGTCTCCTTCGGGAAGTCGTGGTGGGTTTGCGTATTGGGCGCGTGGGTCGCGCATGACGATGAGCCTCCAGGTCGTCTCGGATGGGGAAGTCGGCCCCCGCCTAATTCAGCATTCGCCCGCGCACTGGGGCGAGCGGTTTCCGCTCCGAAAACCCCTGGTCGAGCTCATGAAAATGCTCGATGCGAGTCTCGCCGTGGCGCCAACACAACCAGACGATACGGTCGTCGATTCTGCCGTAGAAATCGAGCAAGCCATCGCGTGGGTCTTTGATGACGGCGCCGAGTTCTTCGACGAAGAGCCACCCCTCGCGGTAGCGACGCACGAGCTCGCCGACGTGGTGCTTGAGCCGGCGCAACTCCTGTGAGTCTTCCGAGCGCTGGGTGATGTCGACCATGTCTGCGTGGCGGCCACCTGCGGGTGGAGTGCGCTCGTTCAGCTCCGCGATGAGCCTCTGGATCGTGCCACCGAGCTCGAGTTGCTCCGCCACACGCTTGGCGAGCTCGGGCACGAGGCCGTTCGCCTCTTCGATCGAAAAAACGCGGGGTCCTACGGTCTCGTTCATGGCCCGCGAATCCTAGGCGAGGATCACGCACTGTCAAACGCTACGTTGCGGCGTGCGGCTCGAAGCGCTCATCGAATGGGTGTACGTCTGCACGGTGAACCGCCGCTTTGCTGTGCTCATCGGGCTTTTCTTCGGGCTACTTTTCGCGCCATCGGTTGCGTCGGCGAAGCCCATACCGAGCTGTAAATCACCGCAAAATGCCGTTGAGTCGGTCTTTGCGTGGCAGCTCGGCAAGCAACAAAGCCTCGCGCATGCGGCAAAGTGCTTGGAGAACGCCGGTCGCTCTCCGCGCCAACTCGAGGAGGCCGCTCGACGCTTGAAGGCGGTGTTCGATGCCGAGGGGGCGATCATCCTGCCGGAGAAGCTCTCGGACGACTCGGACTTCCTCGACAACGACAAGAATCCACACGTGGTGGCCCATGCTCGCTTCCCCTCCGTCTTCGTCGAGAAACGCGATGGCCGCTGGGTGTGGACCCGCGAGTCGCTCGATTGGATCGACGAGTATTACGCCGATCACCTCGGTGCGCTCGACCGCGTGATCGACGCTGTGCCGGAGCGATTGGGTGTCACCGTGGGCTCGCTCGCGCTCTGGCAATACATCGCGATTGTCCTGCTTTTTGTGGGCGGAATGGTGATGAGTCGCCTTCTGCGCGCGCTGATCAGTCTGTGGATGAGGCGCGGCAACGCACCGACGCCGGCCCCTCCTGCGCTCGGGCGGCGCGTGCTCGATCGGGCGGCGCTCCCGATGAGCCTTGCCCTCTTCGCCTTGTTCGTTCGCGCGCTCTACCCCGAGCTTCGATTTCCCGTGCACGTCTCGGCGACGCTGCACCTCGGCGTGCGGCTTACGTTGTCATTCGCGACGCTGCTGGCGGCCTTCCGCTTCGCCGATGTCTTCGCCGATGGCCTCAGCCAGCGCGCGGGGAACGCGCAGTCGCGACTCGACGAACACCTCATCCCGATCATCCGCAAAGTGCTGAAGGCCGTGACCCTCTTGGTGGGGCTGCTGCTGATCCTGCACAACCTCAACATCGATGTGACGGGGCTCTTCGCCACACTCGGACTCGGTACCCTTGCTATCGGTCTTGCGGCGAAAGACGCCCTCGCCAACTTGTTCGGGGGCCTCAGCATCTTCGTCGATAATCCGTTCAAGATCGGCGATTGGATCCACGCAGATGGTGTCGATGGTGTCGTCGAAGAGGTCGGCTTTCGTTCGACCCGGGTACGCACCTTCTACGATTCGCTGATCGTCATCCCGAACGCGAAGCTCGCCGACTCGAAGATCGACAACTACGGAAAACGCCGCCTGCGCCGCGTGCTCTTTACGCTGAACGTCGTTCACGGGACGACCACGGAGGCCATTGGGCGCTTGTGCAAGGCGCTCCGCGAGGTCGCCGACGCGCGGCCGAACATCGAGGCGTCGAAGACCGATGTCGTCTTGGTTGGGGTCGGCGGGGTTGGCCTCGAGGTCAGCGTGACCTGTTTTTTCCACGCTGAAGCCGACCTCGAGGAGCCGCAGGTCAAGCACGAGCTGCTCGTCGCGGTGCTCGACCGGGTACGCGAGCTCGGGGTCACGCTTCATGCCCCGCCTACGCCTCCGGCCCTGCCGCCGGTCGCCGACCGCCGGTGATCCCGGTCGCGGGGACCCGGCATTCGACGAAGTTCCACGGTGTGAATGCCCCTCGTGAGGCGTTCGGCTTGACCCTCGGCGCAAGCTGGCACAGAGAATTGCCGAAGACCATGGGCCCACGGTGCACCTTCGGCATGCTCCTACCCGCGTTGCTCGGCGCCTTGACGGCGTGCGACCGTGGGACGCCCAAGCCGGATCCGACCAAGGCTTCGAGTGCCGCGCCTAGTGCGTCGGTCGCGATGCTCAAGCTCGAGGGCGTTGACACCGGATCGATGACCACACGCGAGACGCAGGCGTGGTCGGCGCTCGTCGCATCGCAGCTCGCTCCTTGCAAAGAGGTCGCGGTCCCTCTCGCGCAATGTGTCGCCGAAAAGCGTGACTGCAAGGCGTGCAAGCCCGCGGCGGAGTTTCTCTCGCGCCAGGTTCAAGCGGGCCTCCCGAAAGAAGACATCGTCGCGTCGTACGAGGCGCGCTTCATGCCCGATAAGGTCAAGGCGATCGTCATCGGAGATTCTGCCACGCGCGGTCCAAGCGATGCGCCCGTCACACTGATCGAGTTCGCGGATTTCGAGTGCCCCTCGTGTGGCAACGCGTACCCACTATTCGAAGCGATCTACGGGCACTACGAAGGCAAGGTTCGTTTCGTCTTCAAGAACTTCCCGCTACCCGCTCATTCCAACGCGAAGCTCGCCGCTCAGGCTGCCGTCGCCGCTCAGAAGCAAGGCCAGTTCTGGGGAATGCACCACGTGCTCTTCGAGAATCAGACCCGCCTGACGGAGCCTCAGCTCCTCGGCTACGCGGCAAAGGCGGGCCTCGACATGGCGAAGTTCAAGGCCGAGCTTCACGCCGAAGACGCGAAAACCCGCATCGACGCGGAGTTCAAGCAGGGTGATGAGCTGGGGGTCGATGCGACGCCGACGCTCTACATCAACGGCCGGCAGTGCGATCTCTCGAAACTCGGAAATCCAGCAAAAGAGCTGGAGATATGGATCCGTTTCGAGCTTGAGTTGGCCGGTGTGACCCTCGGTGCCCCGCTCGTCGGAGCGACCCCGCCATCGGCATCGGCATCCCCGATCGCATCGCCCTCGGCATCGGCATCTCAAGCTGCAGCCGCATCGTCTGCGCCTTCCGCGCCTGCCCCGCACGTGAACCACTGACGAGGTCTAGGAGGCGTACATGCGTGTCGTCGAGACTTGTGGCTGCTTTCCGACCGGTAAGCATTATCCGGGCATCGCTCACTTGGTCCACGTTGAGGCGGTCGGCGTGGCGGGCGAGTTCGAGGCTGAAGCGGCGTGGTTCGATTGTCCGATCGCGTTCATCGACACCGAGACGACCGGCTTCGATGCGAAGAGCGAGCGCGTCGTCGAGGTAGCGATCGTGTTCGGCAAAAGCGGGCAGGTGTTCGACCGCAAGAGCTGGCTCGTCAATCCCGGCATTCCCATCCCGAAGGCGTCGACCGACGTCCATGGCATCACCGACGAGCACGTTGCAGACAAGCCTCCGTTCTCGGCTATCGCCGGTGAGTTCGTCGCGGCACTCGAGGGTTTCGTCGCCGCAGCGTACAACGCGCCGTTCGACCGAGCCTTTATCCTGGCCGAGCTCGATCGGGCCGGCGTGGCCCTCGCTACCCGCCCACCCGCGCTCCGCGAAGAGGTCTCGTGGATCGATCCGTTGATCTACGCTCGCGAGCTTTTCAAGGGTCAAGGCGAGAGTCGCGCGCTCGGCGCGGTGGCTCAGCGGCTCGGCGTGGCCATGGAGCGTGCGCACCGCGCGACCGACGACGCCGAGGCCGGCTTGCTCGTGCTTTACGCGATGAGCTCCGATGCGCGTGTGCCCCGAACGTATGCGGCCTTGATTCAGGAGCAGCGTCGGCTCGAGCGCTCCCAGCGAGCCGCGCAAAGCTTCTGGCGGAAGTGAACGATGGCCGCGACCAAGCGAAGGCTGCCCGTCCTTCAACCGAAGGATGACGAAGGCGAATCGCGGCCCCCGTGGCAGTGGACTGCGATCGGCGGCGCCACGACGATGCTCGTGCTCTTGCCTCTCGCGATGGCGACGGCGTGGTTGGCGCGACACACCTACGGGTCGTACGTTCACGGCGCGACCCCCGCGGAACTTCAACAGTCGGTCGAGGCGTTGACCGCTGGCCAGAGGATCTGGCTCAGTCTCCTTTCGGTCGTGGCGCCTATTTTTTCCCTCGCGGTCGCGAGCGTGGCGGGGGGCGCGCTCGTCGGGCGCTTCGGTGGGGCCGCTGGAAAACGCGAAGCGGCGCTCGGTGCCGTACTCGCGGCCGCGGTAAGCTCGGCGATCGCTGCGCGTGGGTTCATCGCCGCGCCGGGTGGGGCGGTGCTTTGGCTTTTCACTTCGGTTGTCATGTTCGTCGTTTCCGGGGCGATGGGGCTCCTCGGTGGAGTCGCGGGCCTGCGGCTGCGTCGCTGAATCGAGCCGCGTGTCGGCGACCTCGTTGCGGCGCACGCTAGGCAAGAGACGCGTCGGTCGCGTAGGCTCGGGCGCAGTCGTTGGTCCCGTTTCGACGCTTTGGAATTCGACATGAAACACGTTTCACGCTTCGCTTTCGTTGCCGCCCTCGCGGCCTCCTGTGCCCCGCTTGGCGGCGGCTGCGGCTCATCGTCGGACGCGCCCCCTGCGGACGCCTCGTCGACGGCGACGGGCGCATCGGGGCCTCCCGCGATCTGCAAGGTGCCGGCGGCGCCGAGCGGCACTTGGTACAAGGACATCACCGCGAAGGTGTTGCCCCAAGGCGGTGACCCCGACGCGGCTCCTACGGCGGGTTCGGTGCGCGCCGGCGATCTCGACGGTGACGGCTACCCGGATCTCGTGACGACGGGCGGCGAAGGGTTTCCAACCCGGCCTGCGGTGGGTACGGGTGGGCGTCGTGACACGGTTGGAAGTCGCACGCGCAACGTGTTTATGAATCGCCCCGATCCGAGCGATCCGACTGGCACCAAGCGCATCTTCGTGGACGCGACCGAAGACTCGCACCTGCTCGATACGCGCGACGGTAAAGGCGGCTACGCCTTTGGTGTGGCAAGCCTTGGTGACGTCGACAACGACGGCGATCTCGATGTCGTCGTTGGGCCTAGCGACGCGGGCGCCGGTCAGCGTCTCTCCGACGATCCGGGCGCCGTGATGCTGAACGACGGCAAAGGGCGCTTCTCGCTCGGGCCCGCGGGCACCGGGCTCGACAAGGTGACGGGCTACGCGTCCGCAACGTGCACGCTCCTCGACTACGACAAGGATGGGGCGCTCGACTTTCTGCCCGGGACGTTCGCGTACCCGCCGCCGAACTTCAAGCCGCCGGTCCTCTTGCGCGGGACCGCGGACGGAAACTTCGTCGACATGGCGAAGGGCCTCGGCTTCCCCAAATTCTGCAAGGCGCCGGTCGGCGGAGCGCCGACGTGTTCACCGAACTATGGCCTCACCGCCTGCGATCTCGACATGGACGGCGATCAAGACATCCTCTTCGCGTCGTACGGTCGCGAGCCGAATCAAATCTGGCGCAACGACGGCGGGAGCTTCACCGACGTCGCTCTTGAGACGGGTCTCGCTTACGATGATCGCCAGGATTTTTCGGACGATCAATCGTACCGCTGCTACTGCAAAAATCGCCCGGGCACATGCGATCCCGAGCCTCCTGCGCCAGCTCAAGGGATCTGCGAGGGCTTCGGAATCAAGCTCTGCCAAAATGCGCATTGCACGTTTGCGCCGGCGACCTCGTGCACGACCGACGACGAGTGCTTCGGCGACGCGCGCGGTTGGTATCCCGGCTACTCGGACAAGCCGTGGCGCCTCGGCGGGAACAACTATTCACTCGCCTGTGGCGACATCGATAACGACGGCGACATGGACATCATGACCTCGACGATCCGCCACGCGGATGTCGGAAGCGCGTCCGATCCGTCCGAGCTCTGCTTCAACGACGCGGCCCCGGGCGGTCCCCTCGGGAAGTTCCGACGCCCCGGCCCCAAGGCGACGGGCATCGATCGCACCGACTTCGAGAAGGGGCTCAACTGGAACACCGGTGACCTCACCACGACGATGGCCGACATGGACAACGACGGCCTGAAGGACATCTACCTCGCGTCGTCCGACTACCCTGGCGATCACGGTTGGGTCTACCGGCAAAAGGCCGATCACACCTTCGAGGACGCGACCGAGGCCTCGGGCATCGGCCAAGTGCAGAGTCACGGTCTGGCGTTCTTCGACTACGACAAGGACGGCGATCTCGACGTCGCCATCGGGACCTCGACGATGCGCGTCGGAGGTCATGCCACGCTCGTCGTTTACGAGAACACCGTCGGTCAGGCTTCGAACTGGCTGCAGGTGGAGCTTCAGGGTGGCGGGGTGGGCAAGACGAACCGCTCGGCTATCGGTGCGCTCGTCAAAGTTACGGCGGGCGGCTTGACACAACAGCAAGAACTTCAAGGCGGCCATTCTGCTACGACGACCCAGAACGAGCTCGTCCTGACCTTTGGCCTCGGCACAGCGTGTGCGATAGACAAGCTCGAAGTTCGTTGGCTCGACGCGGTCAACACCGTGGCGACGTACGCGAACGTTCAGCCGAATTATCGCGTCACGATCACGGAAGGCAAGCCCGCGGTTGCGTACGTCGAGTGAGCGCGCGCCAGCGTTGGCGTTAGAATCGATACGCGGCGGAGGCGCTGAGCACCGGCGCCTTCACCCATGTGGTGTAGACGTCGTCCAGGAAGGTGTTGGTCGCGGCGGACAGCTCGGGGAGCTCACGTGTGCTGCGCGGTCCGTTCAGGTAGAGCCGCGTCTTCGATGCGATGGTCTGGAGGTACTCGAGCGAGGTCCCCAGCACGAGCCGATCGGCGACGACCCAGCGCCAACCGACGCCCGCGTGAACACTCTCGAGTGTCGAGTCGATGTTGACGTTGAGGGCGTTGTAGTCGCTCGGGAAGGTCTTGTCCGTCACGGCCTCGACCGATTCCTTGCCGCCGAGGTGACCGCCGAGGGCGTTCAGCGTGTAGCCCACGTAGGCCTCGAAGCCCCGTGTGGGGAATGGCCGAATGCCAACGGCGATGCGCGCCGTGAGCGAGTCTTGAATGCCCGCCCGAATGAGGTCGGAGGTCGCGTCTGCCGTTGGGCCGCTGCCGTACGCACCAACACCCAACAAAAACGCGTCAATGGCTTCGACGTACGGTGTACCGAGCCAGCCGAGTTCCCCGCGGAGCTGAAGACCAAACGGGCCTTCGATGATGGCTTGCGCGCCGGCGACCATGACCGGCACGGCCGTGACTACCCCGACATCGACGGTCACCACGGGCTGTGCTTTTTCCGGCGGCTCGTCGGCCCGAATCGGAAGCGTGAAGAGTGTCGCGAGGCCTGCTGCGAGGGCGGCGCTGATGAGGTGGGGTGTGGTCATCGTGAGCGAACCTCGAAGCCAAAGCGAGCGAGCGCCGCAGTCCAACACGTTGCCGCGAGCGAGTCGATGTGCCTTCCTTCCAGAACGCGAACGATCAACGTTCGAATTCGCAACTTCGACCGTAACGCCCGTGAGAACCTGCGCCCCGGATTGACCGATGGATACCGACCGGACAGCGCTTCTTGAACTCGCACGTCGCGGGGAGTTGATCGGTGCGCGCCTCGAATCGGCGAAGCTAAGCGGGGCCGATCTTCGCGGTGTCGATTTGCGGCGAACGGAATGGCTCGACGCGGACCTCTCGCGGGCCAATCTCGACGGTGCGCTGCTGACCGGAGCGAAGCTCGTCGGCGCGCGAATGGAGGGAGCGTCTCTCGTGGGGGCACAGCTCGCGGACGCGACGCTGGATGGCGCGGTCCTCGCGGGAGCCGACTTGCGGCAAGCGAACTTCACCGACGCGACGCTCGTTGCCGCCGACGTCCGGGGCGCCATTCTCGGCCAGACGATCTGGATGAACGTCGACTTTTCCGCGGCGAACCTCGCCGGCCTGGAGTTTAGCGAAAGCCGCGTCGTGTGCGCTTCGCTTGCGAAAGCCGACCTCCGTGGGGCGCGATTTCGCGTCGCCGATTTCGCAGGCGCCGACCTGCGCACAACGTTGCTCGACGGGTCGACCGTGTTCGAGCAATGCGGGTTCGAGCGGGCCGACTTCGAAGGGGTCTCGCTGCAGGACGGGTCGCTCGTGCGCTGCCGCTTCGACGGCGCGAACTTGAGCGATGCCGATTGGTCGCGTTCCGATCTTCGGCAAGCGAACTTCAGCGCTGCGCTCTTGGTGCGCACGCGCATGCTCGCAGTCCGCGCCTCGCGTGCGAGCTTCGCGAACGCCATCGCGCCCGAGGTGAATTTCAGCGGTGCGATGCTCGAGGACGCCGAGTTCGGTGGCTGTGATGCACCGAAAGCAAACTTTACCGCGGCACGCTTGGCCAAGGCGCGCTTCGTCAACGCGAAACTGATAGGCGCGTTCTTCGTTGGCGCCGACCTGAAGCTCGCTGATTTTGCGCACGCGACACTCTCGGCGGCGCACTTCGATGCCTCGACGCTCGACTATGCGAACCTGCACCGCGCGACGCTCGCGGGCGCCTCGTTTGCGGGCGCATCGCAAGTTGGGCTCCGCACGACGGATTCGGCGTTGGCGCAGGCCGAGGACTTTTCAACCGCGGGAGGATGAGCGATGGGACTTCCAGCAGCATCGAAGGCGGGGGGCATGTGCATGGGTGTGCCCGACGTGTGCAAAGTACCTGCGCCGCCTGCACCACCGATCCCGATGCCGTTTCCGAATCAAGCGATGCTCGCGACCGCGACCAAGACGTGCGCCAAGGTGCAGATCGAGTGCATGGACGTCGTCGTCGAGACCTCCGAGATTCCGAACAGCAACGGTGACGAGGCCGGCGTCGGAGGCGGCGTCGTGTCGAATACCTTTGCGCAGAAGGTCGTGTTCAAGCTCGGTAGCACCACAGTGAAGGCACAAGGCAAAGGCTTCGCTTATCAGTCCGCGATGACCGCCCACAACGGCTCGAATCCGAACATGCCCGCGGGTCTCCACTCCGCTCCGAGCCAAGCCAAAGTCAGTGTGATGCCGTGACGGCGCCGTCGGGTTTTTCAATCCCGCTGCGGTTCGCGTTGCCGCCGCGCGCGAAGGAGGTGGTTCCAATTCTCGAGAGCCCGGGGCTTGCGGCCGCGTGTTTTGGCTTTCAACTTCAGCCCCCGACCGAGTGCATCATCCTCGCGGTCAAAGCCACGTTTGCGCTGGTTCCGGGCGGGGTCGCCACGTGGTGTGAGGAAGCCGAGCCGCTCTCGGGAGACGAGCCGCTCTCGGACGATGTGGTCAATCCTCCCGGAGAAGCCCACGAAGGAGGGAGCCTCGCGCGGGCGACTGACTTTGCCCCATGGAAGCCTCGCGCAGACGTCACGCTGACGGGGCACGCGTACCCTTCCCACACGGCGCATGCTGCCCACACGGCGCAGGTATCGCACGTGGCCCTGACGTTCGGCGCCCTTCACCAGCGGGCCGCGGTGCTCGGCGATCGTGAGTGGCACGGAGAGGTTCCGACGGCGCCCGCAACCTTCGATCGAATGCCGCTCGTTTGGGAGCGCGCTTTCGGCGGCAAAGGCTTTCCGAAAAATCCGTGCGGCCGCGGTTTCCACGGTGCGATGTTGCCGAATCTCGAACAGGCTACGGGCTTGATTCGCTCCCCGAAGGACGCGCCCGAGCCCGTGTGTTTTGCGCCCGTCCCGCGGGAGTGGCAGCTTCGCGCGCACAAGCTCGGGACCTACGACGCGGCGTGGCGTGCGCAGCGATGGCCGTATTTTCCAAGGGATTTCGACTGGTCCTACATGAACGCGGCCCCGGTCCCGCTCCAGATTGACTACCCCACCGGCGCCGAGCACTTCGAGCTCGCGGGCGTCCATCCGACGCTCCCGTCGATCGTAGGCACGCTCCCCGGACTCCGCGCGCGAGCGTTTGCGCTTGGGACCGATGAGGCTGGCTCCACCTTTCGTGAGCTGCCGCTCAAGCTCGACACGGTGAGTTTCGACGCCGATGCGCTGCGAGTCTCGCTGGTTTGGCGAGGACACCTCGAGGCGAGCCATGCCTGCGCCCCCGAAGTCTCGCGGTTTTACGTCATCCTCGAGCCCACAGCGGAGCCCACGCCAATCTCCGGCGTGTTCGCGCGCATGACCGAGGAGCTCGTCGCGCGTTATGGTCCGGGCGTCATCCTTCCGTCGAACGATCCCCCCGTCGTTCCGGCCGCGCCGCCGCCGCAACCGAAGGCACCGACTCCGCGCGTCGATCGGGCACAAGCGCTTGAGTTCATCGCCTCGCGTGAGTCTCTCGCCGGTGCCGATCTTGCTGGCTACGATCTCTCGGCGGTCGAGTTGTCGCACCGTGATCTCGCAGGAGCGAACCTCGTCGGAGCGTTGCTCGAAGGCGCGAACCTCAGCGGCGCGAACCTCAGCGGCGCGCGGCTCACGCGGGCCTATGCACCGTCGGTGAATTTGCGTGGAGCGAACCTCGCGGGAGCAAACCTCGCCGAGGCGGTGCTGACGGCGAGCGACCTCAGCTCGGCCGTGCTCGACTACGCGACGCTGGCTGAAGCCCACGCGGTCGGGGCTCGCTTCGAGGGCGCTGCGCTCGCGCATGCGAACCTCACCGACGCGGTGTTCGATGACGCGGTATTCGACCGCGCGGTGGCGAGTGGTGCGGCGTTCTCGGGCGCTTGGCTGAGGCGTGCGTCTTTTGTGGAGGCGACCCTCGAGGACGCGCAGGCTTACGAGATTGAAGCCGAAGGCGCGAGCTTCGATCGCGCGCGTATGGCGCGGCTACGAGGTGACGGCGCGAAGTTGTCGCGTGCATCGTTCGTCGGGGCGGACGCGAGTGACGCGAGCTTCGACTCCGCGGTCCTTGCCGCGGCGCGCCTCGATGGGGTGACGCTCTCGGACGCGGTACTGGCCCACGCTGATTTTACAGGCGCCGTGCTCGATCGCGCGACGTTGAAGGGAGCGCGGCTCCGCTATGCGAACCTCGAGCGCGCCGCCTGTCGCAAAGCCAACCTGATGGAGGCGAGCCTCGAGGGCGCGAACCTCCATCAGGCGGATCTCCGAGGCGCGAACTTGTACGGCTGCAATCTGAACGGCGCGTCGCTCGACGGCACTCAACTCGAACTCGCGATTCTCGCGAACACCCTGCTCGCTCCCCACTGAAGAGGTCCCAATGTCCGAGGATAACAAGGTCGCACCGAGCCGCTTCTCCATCCTCGTTCCGGAACCGAAGACGCGCCTCAACATGGGCAAGCCCGAGGCCGGCGCCAACGCCTTCGGCTACCCGGGGATCTCGCTGCAAGCCGAAGGTAACTTCTTCGCGGACATCGCCAAGACGCTCCACGTGCAGAGCGCCTTCAAGGTCCACTTGCAGGCGGGCGACCACTGGGACCAGTTCGCCTACAAGAACATGACGATGGCCGCGAACCTCAACGCGACCTTGGCGGCCAACGCTAAAGTCGTGATCGCGGCGGGGGCCGGGCAACCCAACTTCCCCACGATTCCTTACGGAGAATCGAGCCCGACGTGGATCGATTACAACAACCTTAAGCTTCATTACACCATCGACACCGTCTCGCTGGGATTGAAGAAGCTTTTCTATGGCGCGGGATGGGAGACCGAGCAGAAGAAGCCCAAGACCATCCAAGACAAGTGGTTTTCGGACGACCCCCCGCCGATGACTGACGGGATGCTTCACGAGCTCGACACGATGTTGCTCGACCTCGGTTACGACCGGAAGGCCCAGGCGTCGACCTTCACAGCCTTCCTCCGGCCGCTGAAGTGGGCCCCCGACTTCATCTCGGCTCAACCCCTCACGCTGCCTTGGAATTGGGAGACGAGCGAGTTCAAGTTTCTCCTATCCGCGGACCCTTATGCGCCGAGCGCCGTGATGGGCCTGGGCCCCGCGCGTGTATGGACGACGTTCATGGCGTACGTGCTGCAGACGGGCGTGCTCGTGAAACGCCTCTCCGACACACTCGAGGCGTTGATCCCGTCGATCGCCGAGTTCGCGCTGATATCTCGGATCCGCGGACTTGTTTTCGCGGCGCGCTCGTTCAACGAGGCCATCGTCAAGACCGACCCGAATGCGTGGAAGCAGTTCAACCCGAACGCTTCGGACAACGCGTGGAAGCAAGTCAAAAAGCAGAGCATGGAGCCCTTTTCGGCGGAGACCTGGAAAAAAAGCACCGCCGAGCTGACGAGCGCACCGGAGCCGTATGACCTGTCCAATTGCTCGTCATTCGAACTCGAGGTCCTCGACAAAGTAGGTGGCCCGGCGCGCAAGGTCGACTTCAGCGCGCTGGGGACGCCGGCGAAGATGACCCTCACGCTGAAAGACGAATTCACAGCGATCGCTCCGACGCTGACCGTTGGCCACAAACTATCGCTCGGAGGCATCGTCGTCTGCTGCACGGCCGCGGGCGCCACTCCAGAGTGGAGTCATGGAGACGCCGCCGAGGAAGGCCTACCCGAAGGCTTCACTTACGCGAGCGGACGCCTCGTAAAGGGCGGAGAGCTGTTCACGGCGGAAGAGTCGAGCCCGGCCTTGAGCTTCCAGGATCGCACGTTCGAGACCGGCACCCTGGCCCTCGTCGTCGATGGTACGCCCTACGCGGTACCCGGTCTCGCCGCGCTCAACGCGCTGAGCGGGAATGGCCGCGCAACCCAGCTCGCGGCGAAGCTCAACGGCGTTGGCGGCGCCACCGCAACGGCGTCGAACGCCACCGTCATTGTCACGAGTCCGAGCGTCGGAGGGAGGTCGTCGCTGGCATTGGCGGCGAGCGAACCGGTGCATGGCGAGCTCGGTCTCGAAGGTGAAGGCAAGCGCGATGCGGCGCGGCTCACCGCCGAGCAGCTTCGGGCCTACCTCGAAGGCAAAGGAAACTTCACGGTGGAGTTTCAAGGCGTCGCGCCCGCTCGTTGGCTCGAGGTTAAGCACAACGTGTCGGGAAAACCCGGTTACCTCGAGTTTGGGGGCGAGCCCGCGAAGGTGTTTTTCGGAAAAGATCCGGCGAGTGCGGAGGGAACGGACCCGGGGAACTCCGCGAAAGACGTGCAGGCACCGCTCAATGCGTTGTTCGAGATCACCGAGGGCAATGCGGTTAACGCGCTCTTTCGTCCCGTGCTCGACGCGGTCCAGCAAGTCGTCGAAGTGTGGGGCAAGATCGAAGACGCGGTGAAGGGTCTTCAGGCTGCCTTCACGCCACAGAAGGTGAAGCCCCACCTCATGCTCACGGCCGGAGTCGGAGGCGTCACCGTCGCGACAAACGGCGCGGTGAACGAGGTCGGGCACTCGGTGACGCTTATCGCAGCCGGCAACATGGAGGAGCCGAACACCGCGAAGTTCACCCCGCTCATCGAGCACGTCATGCACGCCGTCGAGGAAGGGAGCGAGGCCCTCGAGCATTATTTCTGGGGAAACCCCTACCACGCAGACCTTTTCCCGAAAGGAAGCGGCGCGATGAACCTGATCTCGAGCGGCCCGATCACGATGGTCGGTGCCGAAACGGTCAACGTGCTTTCGCAACAGAGCTTCAACCTCATCGCAACAAACGTCGAGGCCGTGTCGCACGAGAACCTCACGATCGCATCGCATCGCGGCACCGTGTTGCTGCGAGGTCCGACGATTCAGCTCGGCGACGTGACGCCAGCGGGAGTCACGGCGAAGGCGCGTATGCCAACCGCGAGCGTCGTTCTGGATGCCGACAACACGGTTTCTGCGCGCACCAAGGCGGTCGGCATCTGGCTCGACGACGCGAAGACGTCGGTGTCGCTTGGCTCTCGAGCCGCGGCCGCGTTCGACTCGGCGAAGATGGGTCTTACCGTCAAGCCTGCCGAGATCGTCCTTGGGGACGCTGAAGCAAAACTGAAGCTTGCTGGCAAAGAAGCGACGCTCACGGCGAAGACGAAGATCGTCCTACACGTCAATGGAAAGTCCGACCTCGAAGCGACCGGAGGCAAGGTCGCGATCCATGGCGACCTTGACGTCGGCGGCGTGCTCAGCGTGAAGGGCATGCCGATGCCGGCGCCGCCGGATATCCCGAGCCTCGCGGCAGTCAACATCGAGTTTGCGGTGCTGAAGGGCCAGCTCGCCGCGATGGAGGCCACGGCGAAGCTTCTCGCGGCGGCGGTCAAGACGGCCGACGCGGCCATCGTCAAGGTACGAGAGGATCTCGTCCCGATGGTCGTGTTGGCCGGTCAGCAACTCGCGCTTGAGGCAGCTGAGCTCGTGCGCGCCACGCTTCGAGAACAGCTCGAGGCGCTCGACGCGAAACAAGCGGAACTCGAAGCCAAGGTCCGTGCGCTGGGACGCGCGGATGCCTTGAAACCGCGCCGCAACAGCATTTGACCTGCTGCGCCGCCGTCTTCGCTTCCACGTTCAACGGAGTTCCCAATGCGCAACGTCACTGCCGTCCTTTTTTCCGATGACTTCTCGTGCGACGGGCTCGAGGTGACTCGAGTCGTAGGGACCGAGCGGATCTCGAAACCTTACGAGTTCGAGGTCGAAGTCGTCGTCCGCAACGACACCGCACCGTCGGCGTCTTCGCTCGTGGGCGCTTCGGCCGCGCTCGCGTTTACCGCGGACGGCTCGCTCGAGCGCGTGTTTTCCGGCTTCGTCGCTGGCGCGGTCGAGGGGCTCGATCCCGGTTCCGCCCTGCGGACTTGCCGCCTGCGCATCGTGCCATTGCTCTCTCGGTTGTCGGAGGTGTCGCTGCAGGGCGTTTATACGGGCGCGGTACCCGACATTGTGTTCGAGAAGCTCAAGTTGTGTGATGTCACGTACGAAGCGAGGCTCGGCGCCACCTATCCCGAGCGAGATTATGTCGCGCAGTTCGCGGAGACGGATCTCGACTTCGTCAGCCGACACTGCGAGCACCTCGGGATAAGCTACTTTTTTGCGTGCACGCGGGAGGGCGAGCGTGTCGTGTTCACCGACGACAATCGGTTCATCGATGCGCGCGCCGACCTCAAGCTTCCGTTTCGCATGCGGGGCGAGACGCTCGACGTGTACCGCCTGGAGACGACCGTGACGCTATCGCCATCATTTTACATGGTGACGGATTACAATTACCGCAATCCGACGGTGGAGCTCGTTGGCCGGTGCGACAATGCCGCCGGCACCGGCGGTGGAGTGATCGAGAACGGCGCCCACGCCAAGACCGTGGAAGAGGCGACGGCGCTGGCGCGGATCCGCATCGAAGAATTCGAGTCCCGGCGCGAACAGTTCACGGGTGAAAGTGACCGACCCGAGCTTGGCGCGGGCGTGATGTTCACGCTCGAGGACCACCCCTACCTGGCCGAACCGGAGCTCCTCGTCACGGGAGTCGAGCATCGGATTGAGCAGCCAGCGAGAGGGGAGGCCAGCGGTACGCTCGCGTATTCGAATCGCTTCACCGCGATTGCGGCGAAGCTAACCTACCGTCCTGAGCGGCGGACGCCGGTTCCCAAGATATCCGGCTTCCGCGGCGGGCTCGTGGTTGCACCGAAAGGCAGCGACGGCACGACCCCGTGGCTCGATGAGTTCGGCCGCTACCACATCAAGCTTTTCTTCGACATGCTCGGCTCCGATGGAGGCGAGCCAACCTCGCGCGCGATGCGCCTTATCCAGTCCCACGCGGGGGAGGGTTACGGCATGCACTTTCCGCTGCGGCCGGGGACCGAGGTGCTCGTGTCGTTCGTCAACGGGGACGTCGATCGACCGATCATCGTCGGGGCCGTACCAAACCCGCTGACGCCGTCGCCGGTCGACGCCACCGTCTCGCTTCACAGCCGCATTCGCACCGCGTCGGGCGTCACGGTCGAGTTCGAAGACGGAGACTGAGAGCGGTACGCCGAAAGCCGGGGCGCTCGTCCTTTACGCAGCCCGGGTCGCGCGCTACGACGCCCGCGTGGACGGGAGCCTCGTGTTCGGATTGACGGCGTTTTCCTCGCTGTTTGCGATCGTCGATCCGTTTGCGGCGTTGCCCGCGTTCCTCGCGCTGACCGGCGGGGAGCATGAAGCGAAGCGCAAGGGGATAGCCTTCCGCGCCAGCTTGACGACGATCGTCGTGCTGTCGACTTTCGCGCTGACGGGGAAGCTCATCTTTCGGTTCTTCGGCATCACCATCCCGGCGTTCAAAATCGCGGGGGGGATCCTGCTCTTCACCATTGCCCTCGACATGCTTCGCGCGAAGCCATCGAAGACGCGGACGACGCTGGCCGAAACCGAAGAGGGTGCCCACAAGGAGGACGTCGGCGTGGTCCCGGTGGGGATCCCGCTCTTGTCGGGGCCAGGCGCCATCGCGTCGGTGACGCTGCTCGGCGAGCGTGCAAAATCGCTGGATGAGCGCGCGGCATTGCTCATCGCGATCACTGCGATAGGTCTGCTCACCTGGGGCGTGCTCCGCTCCGGTGACGTCGTGGCGCGCGTGCTTGGAAAGACCGGCATCAACCTGATCGCGCGCATCATGGGTTTGTTGCTCGCGGCGGTGGCGGCGCAATTCGTCATCGACGGCGTGCAGGCGGTGGTTCGCGCGGTGTGACGGTGAGGCCGCCCGGGTTCGCGTGGCGGGCGCTCATTCGGTAACGCCCTTGCTGCTGCGCGAGGCTCACGGTGCTAGGGACTCGCCCGTGCGCGGCATTGCCCCTTTGAGTTTTGACGAGGACCTCGCGATCCGCCTCCCTCGTGCGGTCGCGGGTGACACGGCGCCGCTCTTTCAATTGCTCGCTAGCAACGGCGGACTTCCCGGCGTGCGCGTCAACGCGCGGATGGTCGATGCGTTCGCGCGGGCGTGTGCGTCGCGTGGTGCGGCGGCCGAGCGCCTCGTCGCGACGATGGCTGGCCTCGATGCGCAGCAGGCTCCTGGGGCGAGCGATCGCGAGATCCTTCCGATATGCGCCGTCGCAGCACTAGGGGCACGGGCGGCCGCAGACGCGAGCACGACGGAGTACGCGCTGACGGTCCTTCACGGGCTCGCGGACGACCTTCGTTTTCGCGTGCGCGAAGCCGTGCCGACGGCCCTGGCACGCATCGGCGGGTCCCCGGGCGCGGTGCTCGTCGGGCAACTCGATGGCTGGATGGACGGCCTTTTTTCGGCGACGGCGGTCGTGCTCGCGCTGGCCTCTCCGCAATGGCTCGATACCTTGAAGGACTTCGATGGAGCCCTCATGCGACTCGATGAGGCGTGGAGGCTCGCGACCGACGCGCCTCGTTCGGCCGCGCGCTACCCCGGGTTCAAAGCGCTGCTCGAGGCGCTCTCGTCGTCACCGGGTGTTTTCGCGGCGCGCTTTCGTACGCCGGTGTTCGACATGATGGTGCGCTGGGCCGCGACCTGCGAGCCGCCGATGCGCGACGTGCTCGAGGCCAACCTCGGCGGGTCGAAGATGTCGGGTCGCCTCAAGGTCGAGGCGGAGCGTGTTCACCGCGCGTTGAAAGCCAGCGCACCCATCCCGCGTGACCCCACCGAGAAAGTCCAGTTCACGCGTGGGCGTGGCTTGCGCCGGCATTGATCGGCGGGCCGCGAGACGGTTCGGCTGGTCCTTCAGGCCGCCCGCTTGCGACGTCGCCCCAACGCCACCGCGAGCGTGAGGCCGAGCCCGAGGGCGATGCGCGCGTCACCGCCGGCGCCGTTCGACGCGAGGTTGCAGCCGGTGGTCATTCCGCTCACCACGGGCGGCGTGACGCATGCGCTCGCCACACATTGGAATCCCGGCGCGCATTCGCTCGTGTCCTCGCAGCGATCGACGCAAACCTTTGTTCCGAGCGACGGGTCCGCTGGGTTGCAGCTGTAGGTCCCGCATTCGAGCGCATGGCAGACGCCGTCCGGTAGCGCCGAGCCGTTGCTGCGGCAGGTGTCGCACGCGCCGTCGCAGCTCCGATCGCAGCACACGCCCTTGTGTACGCCGGTGCCTTCGCCCTCCGCCGTGGAGGGTGCATTGACGCAGTGACCGCTCGCGCACGCCGCGTCGGAGTCGCAGCTCTCGCCGTCCGCAGGGAGGCATTTTCCTTCGTGCGAGCAGGAGCCGATGCGACCGTCGAGCGTGCACTCCGCATCGGGGCCATCGAGCACGACTTCACAACCGCCCCCCGGTGCCGAACACCGCTCGCATGCGTTTTTGCAGGCATTTTCGCAGCAAATGTTGTCGGCGCAGCGGATCGAGTTGCACTCGTGGTCGTCCGTGCACGGCTTGCCCAGGTCGTTCGAGCCGACCACGCGCTGCGCGAGGACGCGTGGCACATCGAAGCTTGGGCGGTGTTGCTCGTAACCGAGCAGCGCGCCGCTGTTTGCGGTCTGCGCGAGGGCCGGAGCCCCGGCAGCTAGCAAGCTCCCGTCGGGTATCGGCTCCGTGACCGTGACGGGCGTAAGCGAGCTCCAGTTCGCGCGATCGAGCGCAACGTCGACGCGGGTCGTGTAGATCTGTTTCACGCCGCCGGCGGCTGCCGCTTCGAACGCGACGAGGTAGGTCGCGCCATCGACGACCACCTTCGGTGCGGCAGCGTCGAGCTCGCCGCTGAGGAGGAGAGGCTCAGGCGGCGAGTCGCCCGAGTTGACCGCCGCTTGAAGCGCGGAATTAACGCGCATCGCGTACAAGCGCCGGCCGTTGTTGCCGACATGCTGCCAGACGAGCAACCCTTCGTCTCGGTCCCCGCGAAAGACCAGCGCCGCGCGGTGATCCTCGCCGGGGTCATCGTTGAACTCGAGCGGTTGGGCTTGCTCGAGGCTTGTTGCAGCCGCGGCGAGGGTCGCCCCATAAAGCTTGCCTTCGCGTTCCCACACGAGCGCCGCGTCGGCGTCGTGTGTGGAGGCGATTGCCGGGTATTCGGCGAGCTTCTCGTCTACCGCGAAGGACTTGATGTCTGCCATCGAGCCCGCGGGATCGACGGGCAACCGGGCGATGAGAAGCTGCACGGGCGCCGCGTTCACGTCACCATTGGACGCGCGCTCCTCCATGACGAGGGTGTACCCATCGCCGGTGACCGCAATCGCCGGGTGGCGAAGCATTCGGTTCGTCGTCTCGGAAAAAAGCGTCCCTTTCTTCGGCTGCTCCTTCGCGCTCCCTCGCAGCAGGCGAAGGCCGAGGCTTTCGTTGACGCTGACGATGGCCCCAATGGGGAATGCCGGAGCGGCAAGCAACCACGATGGGGTGGTACCAAGGGCGGCCGCGACGGCCGGCTCGAACGTCGCGAACGTCCCGAAGGGCTCGTCTTCGACCAGCCGCGTCGGCGTGCCGCTCGACTTCCCGTCCGAATCGGTAGCGACGTAGGTGACGGTTCCGTGCCCGTCTTCATAGCGAAGATCCGTCCATGCCGCGAAGGCCCCTGTGGAGGTTGCCGCGAGGGCGACCTCCCGCTGAGTGTTCGGCATGTTGGAAAGGACCTGGCCCTTCGTAGGTTCCGAGTTTCCGACCAGCGGAACCCGCGCCACGTACGTATCGGTTGCCTCCACCTCCGGCGAAGGAGACTCGAAGACCTTCACCGCCGTGGGCGTTGGCGACGTGGTAGCCGCGACGTCGATGCGAGTGGCTGCGGCTTGGAAAACTTCGGTGTTCGCCGTCCCCCCCGTCGGGTAGCGTCGAATCCCCGCTTCGTGGCCGCCCCCGCCCGTTTGGCTCCACCCGACGAGCATGCCGCTCCCGTGCAGAGAAGGGACACTCCCCTCTTTCGGATAGGGCGCGACGCCGTCCGGCGTGAGCTTTACCAGGGCCCCCGGGGCCTTCTCGATTTGCGACGGGAGGCCTGCGAATTCGTCGCGGCTCATGTAGAGCGCTCCTGAGTCCGCTCGCCAGACATAGGCGGACACGACAGATTTGGACGCCGCGCAGGCGAGCAGCATTTGGGCGTCGGCGGGCTCCGTCGGGGGGAAGCTGACCGGAAAGTTGATAGGCTTCTTCGTTGGCGGCACCGAGCCGTCTGCAGCGAAATACCATTCCTCCAGCGCTAAAACGCTTCCTACGGAGTCTGATTTGATGGCCGCCACGACGCGGTATTGCCCCCCACACAAGGCGAGCCCCACAGCAGACGTGCCAGCCGGCGTTGCCCCAAGAAAAGTCGTGTGCGCCCCGTTGTTGGTATCGACCCCGGCGACGTACAACTTGGCAGGCAGTACCATCATGTCCCCGGTGTCGTTCGTCACCACTCCGACCGTAAAGTGGTTACCCGATGCGGCCAGCCCGACGACCGTCGCCGTTTCGTTTGGCCCGGCGGGCTCCTGCTGCCCCGGCTTGAACAGCAGCTCCGTGGTTTCGCCGACGGCCTTCGTCGCGGAGGCCGAAGGGTCGACCCTGGCCATCATCACCTTCGCCCCGGTTGACCACGCCACGAGATACTGGTTCCCGTCGAACGTCACGCGGGGCGCGCGCGCTCCGGTTGTGGCGATAACGATGCCACCGATGTCGCGGGGCAGGCCGGTCACCGCGTCGATGCGCGTGCCGTAAATCTCCGACACACCGTGCCGCGTATCTTCCCACACCGCGAAAAACTCATCCACGCCGCCCGCGACGCGCGCCCGACGCTGGGTGCCCGGAGCCGGCAACTCGGAGGTTGTCGGAAGCGAGGAATCGAGCTCGTACGCGTCGGCGGACTCGACGAGCGCCGCGGAGAGAACGACAGCCAAACCGATGCTCAGTCCAAGCGTCTTCATTCGATGCCATGCATCCCACCAGACCGCGCTCGATCCCGCCAGCCCTTCGCGTATCCTCGCCACCTTGGAAAGCTCCAGCCCTGACAAATTTACAGCATGCCTGTTGCATTGCGTTGACAACACCCCCACCAATAGATAGCGATCAATGAGCCCGCACGTTGGACGCGCGCCTCGCGAGACCGACCGTCGCTCAAACCAAACCAAAGTTGGGACAGCCAATGGACAAAGGCACCGTGATTAAGAGAGGCGTGATGATCGCCGCCGCATCCGCGCTCGCCGCGGCATACGGCTGCGAGCGAC
>CANJMI010000027.1 GCA_947475525.1 Polyangiaceae bacterium
GGCCTACCCCCTGTGGCTGCACTGGCGCGAAGTCGGGCAGTGGCTGGCCGGGCAATTTGTGGACTACGAGCCCGGCATTCACTGGAGCCAGATGCAAATGCAGTCGGGCACCACCGGCATCAACACCACGCGCGTGTACAACCCGATCAAACAAGCGCAAGACCACGACCCGCAAGGCGTCTTTGTGGGGCGCTGGCTGCCGGTGTTGCGCCGGGTGCCCGACACGTGGCTGTTCGAGCCCTGGAAGATGCCGCCTTCGGTGCAGGCGCAGTGCGGAGTGGTGGTCGGCTCCCACGTTGGCGCCCACTGGCCCGAGCCGGTGGTGGACCTGCCGGCAGCCACACGCGCAGCCAAAGCCCTGCTGCACGCCCGCCGCAACACACCACAGGTGCGAGAGGGCAAAAAAGCCATCATTGAACAACACGCCTCACGGCGGGTCACCCAACCAACCAAGCGCCGCCGGGCAGCCCCTGACATTGAAGACACGCAAATCCAATGGGATTTTTGACATGACCACACTCACAGCGCCGACCTCAACCGATTCGCCAGTTGGTCATCGTCCTAGGCGATCAGCTCAGCCATGACGCCAGCGCACTGGCCGATGTCGCCCCCCTATTCTGCCATTCGAGCGGCACTCCCCTTTGCGTGCGCTATGCTCGGTGTCCGATGCGCATCTTCAATTTGTTTCCGTTCCTCGGCCTGTTCCTCTGGGCTTGCAATCCTGCCGCGGCACCGCCTTCCGCGGCGACCGCGAGCCCTCCCGCAGCAACCGCCGCGGCGGTGACGAGCACCGCGCCGACCGCGGACAGCGTCGAGGCCCGCGTCGGCGCACCTGCCCCTGCGTTCACCTTGCGCGATCTCGACGGTCACGAAGTGTCGCTCGCGCAATTCCGCGGCAAACGCGTCGTGCTCGAGTGGTTCAACGAGGGCTGCCCGTTCGTGGACAAGTCGCACACTGTGGGGAGCTTGAAGACGCTCGCGGCAGAAGCGACGGCGAAAGGCGTCGTGTGGCTCGCCATCAACTCGAGCGCCGAAGGCAAGCAAGGTCACGGCGAGGAAGCGAATCGCAAAGGCGTAGAGCGCTACCACCTCGCACACCCGGTGTTGCTCGACGGGGATGGCGTCGTCGGAAAGCGTTACGGCGCGAAGCGCACCCCGCAGATGTTCGTCATCGATGAGAAGGGCACGCTCGTCTATGCGGGTGCGATCGACAACTCGCCCGACGCCGAAGGCTTGAGCCCCGAGGGCGGAAAGCTCGTCAACTACGTCACGGAGGCCCTCGCCGCGCTCGACGCGGGCAAGGCGGTCGCCGTGCCGGAGACGAAGCCTTACGGCTGCAGCGTCAAATACGCGAAGTAACGGACGCGCGGCGCGCGTCGATGCATCTCGCTCACGGTCAATCGGCGGTGACGACGTCGTCTGGGGCGGGCGGCGCGTTCGGGACGATGCCAAGCTCAACGAGCTGCTGGCCGAGTTTTTCCCAGCGCGTGCGCGTCATGGAGCCGAGCCCCTTCTTCGTGGTCTCCGCGTTCTCGATAAGCGGCTTCTGCTTCGCGGCAGCAGCCGCAAAGGTCTCGGCGCTCATGCTCGTGTTGAGCTTCCCCATCACGGCATTCGCAGCGGCGGGGTCTTCGAGGTAACTCTTCCAACCGTCGCGCGTGGCGCGCACGAAGGCCTTCACTTGTTCGGGCTGCTCGCGCAGAAGCTGGCGCCGCGTGATCACGACGACCAGGTACGGGTTGTAGCCTTCGTCGGCGACCAGAAACACCTTGGGGTCGCCGCCCTTCTGGGCCGCCGCGACGGGCTCGCTCGTGACGAAGCACTGCTGCGCGAACTCCTTGTCCGCGAGGAAGCGCGCCACGCCGCCGTCGTAAGGGACGATCGTCGCTTTGTCGAAGCCGAACTTCTTCTTGAGGTAGGTCGCATAGGGGAGGCCCGGCTCGAGCGCGACCGTGCCAGAAGAGAGCAGATCACCGATCCCTTGCGCGTTTCGCGATGCATGCGCCATCAGGCACTGCGGCGAGGTCTGGTACACCGCAAAAAGCGGCACGACGTCCGCGCCTCGAAGACGAGCCATGATGATCTCGTCTGCGCCCGCGACGCCAAAATCGGTCTGTCCCCCGGCGACCATTTGCAACACGGGGACCCCGGCGCCGCCGCCCATGATCGCGACATCGAGTCCGTTTTTTGCGTAAGCCCCCGACTCGCGAGCCGCATAAAAACCACCGAATTCGGGCTCGGGAACCCAATTGAGC
Source organism: Polyangiaceae bacterium (assembly GCA_947475525.1). Taxonomy (GTDB): domain Bacteria; phylum Myxococcota_A; class Polyangia; order Polyangiales; family Polyangiaceae; genus SYFR01. The sequence continues at coordinate 2,256 of CANJMI010000027.1, forward strand.
TGGAGCTTCACTTTGACCTGAGTGTCGGTTTTCGTGCCCGCGGTCGAGGTGCTCGACTTGTTGCACGCGGAGCCGAGGAGAGCCGCTGCGGCAACGAGTAACGTCGTGAGGGTACGGAGGAACATCGATGGCCTTTCGTGACTTAACGCGAGAGTTCGGAGGCGTGCCACCGGCGAAGGAGCAGCCTGCCGACGGCATTTACGAGCGCAAAAAGCGTGAAGCCGAGCCCCGCAGCCGTGAGGACGGCGGCGAACAGAACATCGGTGCGGAGCTGGCGGTAAGACGTGAGCACGACGATGCCGAGTCCAGGGGCGCCTTCGGCGAAGCCCGCCACAAACTCGCCGACGATGGTGCCGATCACCGAGAGCCCGGCGGCGACGCGGAGGCCGGTGACGATCTCGGGGATCGCCGAGGGAAGTTCGAGCTTCACGAGCGTTGCGAGCCGGCTCGCCCCGTAGAGGCGGAACAAGTCGCGTAGGGCCGGATCGACCGAGCGAAGCCCCGCGAGTGTGTTCGCGATAATGGGAAACACCGATACGATGAACGCGGAAACGGCGACCGCACGCAGCCCCGGGCCGAACCACAACACGAGCAGCGGCGCTATCGCCACGATCGGTACGGTTTGGAGAAACACAGTGTACGGATAGAAGGCGCGCTCGAGACGCCGTGATGTCGCCAGCGTGATCGCGGCGAGGATACCGAACGCGCAGCTGAAGGCGAAGCCGACGAGGGCCGCGCGGCCGGTGGTCATGGCGCCGACGAGCAACGTCGACGGCTCCTGCAACGCTGCGGCAAGAACGGCGGACGGCGGAGGCACGAGGTACGCCGGGACGTCGAGGGCGCGGGTGAGCACTTCCCATATGGCGAGAAAGCCGCCAAGTGCGAGGGTCGGCGGCAATGCACGTTCGAGGAAGGCTCCCACGTTAGGTGGCCTCCCCGCGTACGAGGGCCTCGTAGAGTGTCTGCTCCTCGGCGAGAAAAGCGGGCGTGCTTCGGAGGGCGTGCTCGCGTTCGCGCGGCAGCGCGAGCGTGTGATCGGCAACGACGCGGGCCGGGGACTTCGAGAACACGATGGCGCGTTCGGCGAGGTAGGACGCTTCACTCAACGTGTGGGTGACGAACAGCACCGTCATACCGAGCTTCTGCCACAGTGCGCGGAGTTGGTCATCGAGCATGCGGCGAGTCAGCTCGTCCAACGCGGCGAAGGGCTCGTCGAGTAAGAGGAGCGCGGGCCTCGTGACGAGGGCACGTGCGAGCGAGACGCGCATGCGCATGCCGCCAGAGAGCTCCCGCGGATAGCGCACCGCGGCATCGGCAAGGCCGACTTCCTCGAGTGCGGCCATCGCGCGGTCCTTGCGGTCGCGTTCGCCGACTCCCGCGAGCTCGAGCGGCAATGCGGCGTTCTCGAGCACGCGGCGCCACGGCATCAAGTGCGGATCTTGGAACACGAACGCCACGGACGCGCCGCTCGCAGCCCGGCTGAACGTGATCGACCCGTCCGTCGGTTGATCGAGCCCCGCTATCAGGCGAAGCAACGTCGACTTTCCGCAGCCGGATGGCCCGAGAAAAGCGACGAACGCGCCGGCTTCGATCGTGAGATCGAGCGATGCCACCGCTTCGAGACCGGTTGGGTAGATGCGCCGCACGCCGCGCAGCGTGACGCCGACCCCCGACGCGGCGTCGCTCAATCGAGAGTGAAGGCCGCCTGCGGAGAGCGCGGCGTCGAGTGGGCCCGATCGCGGCATATCGTGCGGAGTACATACTACACCCGCTCCCAGCCGCCAGGCAGTCCCGGCGCGGATGGCGTTTCGGTGGCGTGCATGTAGGGTTTGAGTGACGCCCTCCAATTCCTCTGGCGGCGACTTCAAACCCGGGACTACAGAGCCCCCCCGTGACCCTACATCCCCGCTTTTTGTCCGCGCTCCCCATCGTGTTCTTCCTCGTCGCGCCCCATGCGCTGGCTCAGGAAGCGCCGCCGTCGCTCAAGTTGAAAGGGGCGTTCGGTGAAGGCGTCGGTGTCGAGTCCACGGACGGTTCGTTCGGCATGAATCTAAAGGCGCGCGCGCAGATCCGCTCGACGGTGGTCGTGCCCGACGACGAGGAGAAGGACCCCTCCGCCGATTTCCAGATCCGACGCATGCGCATCAGCATCGACGCGCACGGGTGGGACAAACTCGTCACGCTACGCGTGCAGCTCGCGGTCGCGACGCCGGACCTCGACCCCGTTGCGCCTTCGGCCCTCCGCGATGCCTTCGTGACGATCTCGCCGATGCGCGATCTCAAGTTCCGCGTCGGTCAGATGAAGGTGCCTTATGGCAGGCAGCGCGTCGTATCTTCGGGCAGCCTCCAGATGGTCGACCGCTCGGTGGTGACGAGCGAGCTGAACCTCGATCGCGACGTTGGCTTCACCGCCTTCTCGGAAGATCTCGGGGGCCTTGGCGGCTTATTCGGCTACAACGTCGGCGTCTTCGGCGGCGACGGCCGCAACCGCGTCTCGGGCGGCTACGGCCTGCTCTACGCGGGCCGCATCGCGATTCGCCCGGTGGGCGGTGACCGCGGTGACGATCTCGACGAGGTCGACTTCACGCGGTCGAAGCCTCGCCTTCAGTTCGGCCTCTCTGGCGCGTTCAATCACCAGACCGATCGCGAGCGCAGCACCGTGGGCGCGGTGTTCGCGACAGGCCCGTGGGCGGACTACGCGCACGCCGGAGCCGACACGAGCTTCAAGTACTCGGGCCTCTCGATGACGGGCGAAGTTTACTTGCGGGACGGACTGGAGGACCGACGCTCGAAGGTCGTGAACAACGCCTCCGTCACCGACCGCGCACGCTCCGGATACGGCGGTTTTTTCCAGGTCGGAAAGCTCTTCGGTGAACACGTCGAGCTGTCGACCCGCGCCGGCATTCTCCAGGCGACCGGCGACCGTGACAGCGGGTTCAAGTCCGAGCGAGAGCTCGGCGGTGGCGTCAGCTACTATGTTCAAAAGCACGCGCTAAAGGTCCAAGCCGACACGTTCTACCTGTGGGAGACGTGGGGTGAGGGCCGCGTTCAGAGTCGACTTCAATTGCAGATCGCCCCATGAAAATTGCACTTGCGGTGGTCGCGGCGTTGATGCCGCTGCTCGTCGCGCTCCTCGTGTCGCCGGGGGCGCGCGCCTTCGCTCGAGGGACAGGTAGCCTGCAGCAGACACTCTCCAACGTGGGCGTCGGCACGCTGTTCTTGCTTTCGCAGGCGGCCCTTCGCGGTGCGCTCATCGGCGTGTACGCCACCGCTTCCGACTGGGTGCCATGGAAGCTCTCGGATAGCGTGGCGACCTTTGCTCTCGCCTTCGTACTGCTCGACCTCGTCTATTATGTGCAGCACCGCCTCGAGCATCGCGTGCCCGTGCTGTGGGCCATTCACGCGGTTCATCACCAGTCACGGGACTACAACTTGTCGGTGTCGCTGCGGGTCGGCGTGCTCGCGGCGATCCCGACGGCGTTCTTCCACGCGAGCCTGGCCCTCGCGGGGGTCTCGACCACCACGTACGCGCTCGTCGCGGCGCTGCACGCGGCGCTGCTCTTCGGCCTGCACGCCCGCACGAGGGTTACCTTCGGACCGGGTCGCCTCTTCAACGCGCCAGTGTTTCATCGTGTTCACCACGGCGCGGAGGACGCGTTCATCGATCGCAATTTCGGCGGTGTTTTACTGGTTTTCGATCGACTTGGCGGCACCTTCGCGCCGTACGCTGACGAGCCCACCTTCGGCGTCGCGGGCGAACCTTCACCGCTCGCGCCGCTTACCGCGAACCTCGCTCCATGGTCGCGACTCGCAGCCGATGTGCGCGCAGCGCCGTCGACGAAAGCCAAGCTTCGTTGCCTCTTCGCGCGACGTTCCGCGGCGTAGCTCACCTGCGCGGATAAGGCAGAGAAGAGTTCCGCGGCGTCGTGCATCGGCTTCTCCTTGAGCCCTCGCACCCACACGCTCACGCACACGGGGATCGCAGCCCCCGTCCTGTGTCACGCAGGGCGAGACAGACCTGTGCGTCGTAAACGGGCTCGCTTGCACTGGCGACCTTGACGCTCACTGCGGGCACGGTAGCCTGGCCCTTGTTCATCCATTAGGAGCCCATCATGCGTCTTCGCGCTGTTCTGCAATTCACTGTCGCTGCGATATTTTTTCTGACGACCATTGGCGTTGCGCCCTACGTTGCGCGCGCCGAGGTGCCGCCGAGCGCGTCGGAGTTGCAGCAGAAGGGCCCGCCTGATCACGGCAAACCAGGTGACCACGGCAAACCAGGGAAGCCAGGTGACCACGGCAAACCAGGGAAGCCGGGCAAGGCCGGCAAGCCGGGTGATCACGGCAAACCAGGGAAGCCGGGCAAGGCCGGAAAACACAGTAAATCTTCCAAAAACTCGAAGCCCGCCCGCCATCTGCTCGCGCGCACGAGTCGCGTCGTGATGCGCGCCGCGGCGGCAGTGAAGAAGGGCGATAAGGGTAGAGTCGAGCTGCGCAAGGCACTCGAGCACCAGGCGGCCGCGCGCTCGGCGATGAAGCATGGCCGCCCGAAGGTTGCGGTCAAGTTAAGCCTTGGCGCTCGCACGTTCGCCCGTCAGGCGCTCGCGGCGAACAAGGTCGAGCTGCCCACCGCCGAAGCCACCGACGCACCGAATGAGACCGCTCAAGCGCAGGGGGCCGACGCGGCACAAGAAACCGAAGAGCTGAAAGCTGCCGAGGCCGCCGCGCCTACGGAGCCGTCGGCTGCAGATGCCGCGGAGGCCGCTGCGCCGACCGAAGGCGATGCGCCGGCCGAAGGCGATGCGCCGACCGAAGGCGATGCGCCGGCCGAAGGCGATGCGCCGGCCGAAGGCGATGCGCCGGCCGAAGGCGATGCGCCGGCCGAAGGCGATGCGCCCGCCTCTACCCTCGGCCACAGCGTTGGTGGCAGCACGGCTGCGCGTGGATGAAACCCACCTGATTGCGATCGCCGTGCACATCGGGTGAGCGCCGACTCAGAACGCGCGCCCTTTTAATTCTCTCGCCGGTGACGCTGCGCGCGCGAGCGCCCCGTGCCATTGTTGGCGTGCATGGCGATCCGCGCGGTGGTGTTCGATCTCGATGGCACACTCGTCGACACGCTCGCCGACATCGCCTGGGCGATCAACGCGGCACTCCGAGCGACGGGCCTGCCGACGCACGCGCTCTGCGCGTTGCGTCGCTTCATTGGTCGCGGCGCCGCCCACCTCGCGGCGTGCGTGACGCCTGCGCACGAGCAGCACCGAAGTGCCGAGGTCTTCGCGCGATTTCAGCAATTCTACGCGGCGCGACTCGTCGTCGATTCCCGCCCTTACGACGGCGTTGAGCCTATGCTCGCGTCTCTCTCCGCGCGCGGAGTGAGCCTCGCGGTCTTGAGCAACAAGCCCGATGCGCTGACGAAACACATCGTCCTGGAACTCTTTCCCGAGCGCTTCGCTGCTGTATACGGCCAGCGCGACGACGTTCCGATGAAGCCCGATCCGGCGGCCCTTCATGCGATCGCGGCGCAGCTCTGCGTACGGACCGACGAGCTCGCGATGGTCGGCGATAGTGGGGTCGACGTCACGACGGCGAAAAACGCGGGCGCACTCGCCGTTGGAGTCACCTGGGGCTACCGACCGGAGACGGAACTCGTACACGCGGGCGCGCACCACGTGATCGCACACCCGGCAGCGTTGCGGGTGCTCCTCGGCTAGGCGCTGCGCGTCACTCGTCGATTACCGAGTAAAATAGCTCACTTATTTTCGCATGGCCCTTCGGCGTCGGGTGAATGCAGGTCAGGTCGAACCAGACTTCACTGCCTGGGCCGCGGTAACACGGCCCATCCGGATTGTTCGCCTGAAACCCGTGGCCGCAAAAGGTCTCGAGCAGAAATATCACGTCGGTCTTGGTCTCGACGGCCATCTTGATGAATTGCTCGTTCGCCCACACCACCATCTCCGCGAGCTTCGCCGGAGCCGGCACCGGTTTGTCGAAGCCCGCGAGTCCCGAGACGTTGCACGACTCGACCTTGCCGGTGCCGTCGGTGAACTCGTACATGTTCGCAAAGACGACGTAGACGCCCTGCGGAAATCGCCCCGGCGCCTGCAACCAGTCGAGCGCCTCGCGCTGGCGCTTCACGAAGTCTTTCGTCAGCTGCCAGAGTTCCTCATCGGTGCCGTTGGCGATCGCCTTTTTGGTGAGCGCGTGGATGTCGTTGCCGCCCATCGTCATCACCACCAGGGTCTTCTTGCTGAGCGTGCTTGCCCCAAAACAATCGGGCAGCTGTTTGGGTAGGAGGTCATCGGTGCGCGCCCCCCACTTCGAGCAGCTCGCAAAATCGCCCGACTCTTTTACGATCGCGGTGCCGTCGAAGAGGTTCGCCGACTTCCAGACCAAATTCGCGGGGGCCAACTTGAACTTGGCCGCGAGCGCATCGGCAAGCTTGGCGCGGTAGAAGTCCTCGCTGAAGGTCGGCGGCGTCCCGACCGTGACCGAGTCACCGAGGAACACCACCCGCTCGACGCCTGTGATGTCTTGGTGGTTCGTGCCCTGGCAATGACTACCGACGATCGGCGAGAACTGATCGTAGTTGGGACCGAACGAAGGCGGCTTCACGAAGTCATCCGCAAAGCAGCCAGATACCGTGAGGGGCCCTCCGCCCGCGCCACCACTGCCCCCGCCACCAGGTCCTGACGTCGCGGTCGAAGCCACGCTGGCCGCGCTTGAGGAGCTCGACACCGAGGAGCTCGCTCCGCCCGCTGAAGTCGACGATGCGCCCGTCGGGGCGACCGTGCCGGACGTGCCGCATGCGCTCGCGCCGAGTGACGTAAGCGCAACACCAAAAAGCGCGCCGCGGAGACGCTCGGGGGAACTGCGAAGAAAAGCGAGGAGCATGGCTCGACAAGGTAGCGTGATGGATCTGCGAATCACTAGCAAAATCACAGCAAATCGCAGTACCGAGGCGTTCCCGGCTTCGGGAGCGTCAGCAAGATCGCAGGCAGATCGACACCCATCTGGCCCAAGTCGCGGGCCGTGCCTTGGCTCGACTCTCGGAGCAAGCTCCAGCGTGCCGCTCGCTTCGCCTGTGTTAGGCTTCGCGGCACGTACCCGTACTCGAGACTCACGCCGTGATCCCCGATGCCTTCGCAGGACTGCGCGACCGCGCAACGAGTGTGTTTGCGGCCTCGCTCGCTCGACTAGCGATCCACCGCGTGCTCGACCTCGGAAGCGCACCCGCCTCCTTCGGCGTTGCTCTCCGTGAAAAGGGTTTTGACGGCGTGCTGTTCTCCGCGGTCACGCTGAGCGACGAGGCCGAAGCGCGCGCTCGGCTAAGTGGAAACCTCGGTGGGCCGTCGGGGCGCGAAAGGCCCTGGCTCCACGATCCACGGTGGGTCGTGCTGCGCCGAGGCAAGCCGTCCAATCCACCGAACGCCGCCCCGAGTAGCGACGGGGCATTCGACTCTGCACTCGCGACCGAGCTCGGCGGAGCGCGGGTAAAGCTCACGTCGATGACGAGCGGGGTCCTCGAGCCACTGCTGCGCGACCACCCGGGACTGGCGGTCCTCCAACTCGAGCTCGAGGACGATCCCACCGGCTCGGCGCGCCTCGACCCATGGGCACTCGATGCTTGGCTCGTCCGCAAGCTCGGCTTCGAGCGGGCCCACGTCGAGCTGTCTTCCGCCGCAGCCGAGCCGAAGACGCTGCGTTTCGCGGCCGTGTACCACCGTGACGCTCCAACGCTTGCGCGCCCTCCGTTCGCAAGCGAAAGCGCGGCGCCCTCCCCGCGCGGCGCCGCCAACCCGGAGATAACGCAGGTCGACGTCTTCACGTCACTCGGTGGGCCGATTGTCCGAATGACCAGAGACGGCATCGATCTCGGCGCGAGGTGGCAACACCTCTGCTTGACGTCGTTCCTACAGACCGGCGCGCGCGTCATCTCGGTGTCCGAAGTGGCGCCGCCGCTCGCGGAGATCGCGTGGCACCAAACGCCCGCGAAACCCAAGCTCGTCGAGGTTCTCGCGGCGATCGAATCGACGACCACGGGCCATGCGATTCTCGTCAACGGCGATATCTCGCTCACTCCCGCGCTGAAGGCGCAGCTCCCGCGGCTCGACCCCGCCGTTTTCTATTACGGAAACCGCACGGAAGTCGAAGCCGACGCGAGCGACCCGCCACAGTTTCTACCGACGAGCCCCTACGAGTACGGCTTCGACTACTTCTTCATGCCGCCAAACTTCATTCGCGCCGTAAACCGCCTCGGAGAGTTTCCGGATTCATTCCGCGTTGGCGAGCCTTGGTGGGACTACGTCCTGCCCCTCCTCGCGCTGTCCTTGGGGTACCCGACCAAGCGACTCGGTGCGGACCCGCCGCTCGCGCTGCATTGCTCCCACAAGGCGCGTTATTCGGCCACAAACTGGATCGAGCACGGTGTTCGCTTCGTCGAGTTCTTGAACGCGGTGGAGGCGACGAGCCCCACGCGACTTGGCAGCTTGCTCCGCGAAATCGCAGCGCGTTTCAACGAGACGATGACCCCGGTCGATCGGATTAACGCCGTCGCTCGCGCCGTCGTCACATTTCTGCCGTGACGGCGTAGCGACACCGGTTCGACGCGACCCATCACCGACTCGCGATGGCTGCGCCAGGGACGCCGACGACGAGCACGTTCCGCGGACTCACCTCCGCGGGAAACGCCACGGCGACGCGAACAATGTGACCGTTTTCCTCGAGAAATGACGCACGATCGAAGGCGACGGCGCACTCGATGACGCGAGGCAAAAGCGTGCGCGGGAGCGACCAGCGACGCATCCAGCCGTGTTCCTCGTGCGCTTTGGCAGCCGCACGAACGAGCTCGAGGTCCGTCGGTGGCGAGAGGCCGCGAGAGTCGAAGGACTCGCGCGCCAGAGTGATGAAGCCTTTGCGCGCACGTCGTCGGTTGACGCCCCGCATCTCTTCGCCCGGCAGGGTGGCGATGCCCCGAACCGCAAGGAGCATGCGGAGGCCGAGTCGCGCCTCGTGCGCCTCGATGGAGACCGACTGCGCGACCTCGATCCCCTCGGCGCGGCCCATCAGGTTGGAGAGACCAAGCACCTCGCGCGAAAGCGAAAATCCTCGTTCACGACCAAAGCTCGAGAGCGCCACGCGGGTCGGGGAACGCACCTTCTGAAGGCAACACGAGACGAAGGCCACGCGCGCTCGAGCCTCGACGGCTGCCGTGAGCGCGATGTCCGTCACCTCGCCACACGCGTGCAGCCCGAGCACCAGGTCGGCCGCGTGAACGGGCAGCGCTTCGTGGAGCACGTCGATGGCGCAGTACTCGGCACGACCCCCTGCCGCCAGGTCCGTCGCGCACTCGAGCAGGTCCTGGTTGCGGTCAACGCCGAGGGCTGCGAGGACCCACCGTGCGGACGCAATCCGCGAGAGGTGACCCTTGCCACTGCCGACGTCGAGGAGCCGCACGCACGGCTCCGCGAGCTCCCGCAGCGTCGCAACGAGCGCTTCAATTTGCAGCAATTTACGCTCTTTTACGAAACGTTCGGGCAAGGCCGGCCGCACGAGAGACGTACTCAAGTGCTCGAGCCGCGTCGTGGACTCGGCTTGCGCGGCGAAGCTACGGAGCGAATCCGGGACGCCCTCGGCGTGGAGCATCCAGCCCGTGACGTCGAGCTCGGCGCGCTGAAGTTCGGCCGTCGTCAGGTGGCGGAGGTACTCGGTCCAGCCGCGCGCTTCGCACCACGCTGGGGGCTCGGCTGACGCGACTCTTCCTTCGACGACGTCGGAGAAGGCGTCGAGGGTGTCGAGCGTGCGCGCGAGCTGCGACGTCGCAGGCGCGGCTCCCAGGCTTGTCGCCGGATGCGTCATCGCGCAGCGCGGCTACTTGGCCACGGTCGCGCAGCCGAACTTGACGTTGACCTTGCCGGTGGTGGTCTTCTGCACGTCGATGCAGCTCGCCTCACAGAGGTGGATCGCCTTGGGCGAGCTCGGGTTGTCGTAATACCAGCCGCCGTTGGCATCGCATCCGGCTTTGCCCTCGGGCACGTAAAGAATGGACGTCGCGGGGGTGTTCGCGTCGCCTTTGTAGTCGACGTTGACCTTGCCGAAGTCGATTGTCTCGTTGTTGGGGGCCGCGGGGATCGCGTAAACGCACGGAACCTTCGCGCCGTTGACGACGGCCTTCGCGATGTCCAAAAATACCGGCTTGAATTCCTGCTGGCAGAGGCTGCCCTGCACGCCCATCGTTTGAGCCGTGAGCTCTTTGTAGACCTTGCCTTCTGCGGCAGGCAGCGCCGTGCAGAGGAGGTTTACGAACGTGTCCTTGCCGCAGCAAGGGTCGCAGCTGGCGCACGGCAGATTCAGCAACGTGCACGATGCGCACTTCAGCGGATCGACCTCGTGAGGCGCGAAGATGCCATCGAACTTGAAGCCAGCGAAGCTCGGGTCGAGCGCGAGCAGTTTCTTTGTGAACTCCGCGGCCGAGAGGTTCGAGTCGTCGTCGGTGATGATCGCGATCGTGCGGCTCGCGTTCGGGCGCAGCGAGTCTTTCCACTTCGGATAGGTGCTCAAGAGCTGCTCGAGGCCGGAATTGCTGCCGACGTTTTCGAACACGTGGCGGAAGGTCGGGAGCTTCTCGTCGCCAACACACTTGCCACTGCCGAGCGGCGCCGGGACGCACACACCTTGGGGATCGCCACTGCCCTCCGATATCAGGATGACGTGGTAGTCGATGCCGCTCATCGTCAGGATCGTCGAGAAGTCATTCATGCTGGCCTGCACAGCCTTCGCTTCGTCGGTCATGCTCCCCGAGTTGTCGACCAAGAACACGATGTCGGCGGGGAGAGTGCCTTCGCTAGCCACGGCCGAAGTCTCGGCGCAGCTCGCGCTTCCGCCCGTGCCGGGCTCCGCTCCGCCAGCTCCGGTGAAGCCGACACCGGTCGAGCCGCCGGTTGCCGTCGCGGACTCGCTCGTGGTCGCACTGCCGCTCGTGTTCGTGTTGGCCGAGCAAGCCTGCGACAGGACGACTCCGCCAAGGAAAACACTCGCAAGACTCAATGTGGTTCGCATCGTCGACATGGTCATCATCCTCGAGCCCGCGTGGCTGTTTACGCGAAGCGAACCGTGTCACAGCGAGGCCGCGAATGCGAGCGTCGACCCGGGAAGGGGCACGTAGTTTCGGGTGGCAGGCCGCTCTAGGCCAACCTCGTGTGTTGGGTCCAGGCGAACTCGTATAGAAATTGTGTGGGGTGGGCCGGCTCGAGTGCAACCCCGGCGCAATGCGCCCCATCAGCGTCTCGTCGCAGTCGATACGGCGTGTTGGCTGCGCGATTTGCTGTGCATGCGCGAGCGAAGACGTAGAGTGCGCGGCATGGATGTCGTGCTCGGTCTGGTTCTTGGTTTCGTGTGTTGGTTCGTCGCGCGTTATGGATTCGGCGGCTTCTACACGGTTGGTCCAAGTGAGCGAGCCGTGCTCGCGTCTTTCGGCGCCGCACCGCGCCTGGGTGATCGCTCGACCCTTCACGCGCCGGTGTCGTTCCCGCTCAAGCCCGACGAACGTGAGCGCTACAACTATCCGCAGGTCCGCGTGATTGGTCCGGGCTTCTACTGGAAGTTTCCTTGGCAAACGCTGCACCGCGCGTCGATCGCGACGCAGACCGTGTCGATCGGTTTCGATCCGGAGAATCTCGCGGCGAATGCTGGCGGCTCGGTACTGCAAGCGGTCACCAAGGACCAGCTGAACACCGGTCTTAGTGGCCAGATCCGCTTCACGCTCTCGGAGGACAACTTCTACGCGTGTCTGTTCGGCGTGAAGAATCCGACCGCGCACGTGATGGGGTACTTCGTCTCGGTGCTTCGTGATCGCATCGCCAACTTCGAAGCGCCAGCCGATCCGACTGAGGTCGCCGCCTTCGGTCAGCCCGGCATCTCCGACGCCGGCGGTGGCGTTCAGGGGATCTCGATAAACGATCTCCGCAAAAATCTCCGCGACCTCAACGAGCGTATGGATGAAGCCTGCGCGGCGGCGGCGGCGCGCTACGGAATTCGGCTCGACGCAGCCCTGATCACCGGCATCGATCCCCCCTTCGAAGTGGACTCCGCGCTCGCCGCGATCAACACGGCTCACAATCACGTCTCGAGCGAGATAAGCCTCGCGCAGGCCGCGGCGGACCAGCGCATCGTGCAGTCCAAGCGAGCCGTCGAGATTGAGACGCTGAATGCGCAAGCGGAGGTCGAGCCGCTTTTGACGCTCGCTGAGCAACTGAGCCTTCTGCGGGCGACGGGGCCGGATGCGGTGATGGCTTACGTACGCAACGCGAAGATCGCGCTCTACCGCCGCGCGAAGAACGTCGTCATCGGCGAGTCAACGGGAGGGAAGCTATGAATTTCCTCGTTGCGCTGATGGTTGGTTTTTTCGGAAGTTTCATCGCCGTGCCCATCTTGCTTGGGCTCGCTCGCATATTCGCTTTCTACGTCGTGGTGCGCGAGCGGCAGTGCGTTGTGTTCGAGCTTTTCGGCAAGGTGCGCGCGGTTCTCATGACGCCTGGCCTTCATTGTCCGTGGCTCAGCATGGGCCCTTTCGCGCCGCTGGTGCCGTTCTTCGGAAAGAAGTTCGTCGTCGATCTTCGGCTCGATCAAACCTACCTGCGCAGCCAGCCCGTCAACTCCGAGGAGGGAGCGCCGATGGGCATCGGTGTGTGGTGCGAGATGTTCGTGAGCGATCCGGTTTCGTACATCTACCGCAACGCCGATCCGGCGGGCTCGCTGCGGGCGAACATCTCCAATGCGACCGTGCGCTCGCTCAGCAACATGAAACTCGCCGACATGCTCGAGAATCGCCACGTCATGAGTGGGGCCGTGCGCGCCGAGGTCTCCGCGAAGTCGCGCGAGTGGGGCTACGATGTCGGGAGCATCTACGTGCGCAAAGTTCACTTTCGCGATGCGGGGATGATCCAGCAAATCGAGCAAAAAGTCGTCAATCGCTTGCGGCAGGTGACGGCGGCCATCCAGCAGGACGGGACCAATCGGGTGAACGTCATCCGCTCCACGGCGGAACGTCAGGCCGCGATCGAGTTCGCGCGCGCAGCGGCGACGCGCCCTCGGATTGTCGGTATGGCGCTCGCGAAGATTTCCGAAGACAAGGTGATCGCCTCGGCTCTCTTCGAGGTGCTCGAGACGCAGAACATGCTGCAGAGCGAGACACTCTCGGTCAGTGTGCTCCCGACCGGCGTACCGATGATAGCGGCGCTCGGGCCCTCCGGCAGTTGAGCCGCCGCGGTCGAGTGATGCCGCCTACCAGGTGAGCATGACGGAACCGTTGCCCGCGCGCACCGCGGGCGCGAAGAGCGGATTGGTGGCGGTGGTCGTGATGAAGCTCGTCCCGCCCGTCGAGGCGTTGCCGTTGCCAGCCTTGCCGCCGTCGAACCCTCCGCCGCCGCCTGCGTTGAACGAGCCCGATTGACTCGAGCCTCCGCCTCCTCCGAACCCGCCACGCGACGCGTTCGTGTTGCCCATGGGGAACTCCACGCCGGCCATCGCGCCGTTGAGGAAGGCTATCCCGCCCGAGTTCGCTGAGCCCGCACCGTTCATGCTGAAGCCGCCGCCGCCACCACCGTCGTTGAAGCTCACTCCACCGATCCCTTGGCCGAGCGTGGCGAGCAGAGTGGCCGCGCCTCCGGGCATCCAGTCCGAGTAACCGCCGCCGCCGCCGCCCGCCACGAAGAGCGGAGTCGTTCCGGTCGCGACGAAGCTGCCGCCGCCTCCGCCGCATGGATAAGGCGCGCTCGGTGCTTGCTCGCCTACCACGATGGTGAGGGTCGAGCCCGGGGTTACGCAGAGTGCGCCGGAGACCGTGGCGCCAAGGCCCCCTGCGCTCCCGGCCGACGAGCTTCCACCTTGAGCGCCGAAGGCAGTTACATTGAGGGCCGTTACGCACGCCGGCAGCACGTAGGTCACGACACCGCCCGTGAAGCTGAAGGTCTCGCCGCCGCTCGCGCACGCGCTCCCGCACTTGCCGGCGATGCAGGACTGTTCCGGCGAACCCAGGCATGCGTTCGGCTCGGGCTTGCACACGACGCCGGCATTGGGGCCGATGCAGTTGGCACTTGCGCCGCAGTGCGCGCTGTCCGTTAGGGGGCTCACGCAGGAGCCGTCGCACATGACTTCGCCGGCCGCGCAGATCGAGGTGCATGCGCCAGCGACGCACGTTTCACCAATTGGATCGCAGGATTTTCCGGCGTTCGGCCCGAGGCATGTCCCGCTCGCGCCGCAATATTTCGGATCCGTCAGCGGGTCGATGCACGCGCCGCCGCACGCGGTGAGCGGCTTGGCACAGGTCTCACCACCACCACCTTCACCACCAGCTTCGCCACCACCTTCGCCACCAGCTCCACCATCACTGCCGCCGGTACCGGCGATCGAGCCACCACTGCCCGATGCGTTCGCACCCGAACCCGTGTTCGATTCCTTAGCGGAGGTGCCTTGCGCGCAGCCTCCCGCAAGAAGGATGGGCACGCCACAAGCGAGGGCCGCATGCTGGACTCTTGCGAGTGTGGAGAGGCGGCTCGAAAAAAACATCTCTCTATTCTGACACAACCGCCGTCGCCGCACTCATTCCGCTTCGATGACGACCCGCTTCATTGCCGTAGCCGCATTGCCATCGGGATCGCTCAGCGTGACGTTGAGCTCGAGCGCGCGACCGCGCAGCTCCGAGACCGGTCGTGAGCGGTCAATCTGGAACCGGAGTCCGTACACCTCGCAGCGTTGCGCGGGCCCGCGGCGGAGCGTCAGCCCGACCTCGAAGGGAGGGAGTTCGCTCGCGAGGTCGGGAAACCGCCCGCTCATGATGACGCGCGAGCCGAGCTGCCTGAGGCCGGCGACGCGCAGCGCAAGCCACACGTGGTGACCACCCTGGGCGCCCGGCTCAATGGAAACGATGTCGTTGTCAGTCAGCGTCGCGAAGCTCGTCCGGCCCTGGCCGAGCTCGAGCTCGGGTGGCGGTGCGTGCTCGGGCTTGCACGCGTCTTTTGCCGATACGAGCCAGTTCGGGTCGAACTCGGCGAGCGCGTCGGGCGCAACGTTACGCGGTGAGCAGACGCCTTCGATGCACGTGGTGGCTTCATCGCAAGGCACGCCTAGGCACGCCGCGTCGAGCGCGAGCGGCAAGAGCACGCGTCGTCCGGCGGCCACTCGTGTCGAGGCCGAGCGGAGGATGGACGGGCTCAGCGCGTTCAACTCGAAGCCCGCGACATCGAACGCCGCCGTGGAGCCTTCGGTCAGCGTTTTTCCAATGAATATGGCGGGAAGATGCAACTCTCCTTCGCGGAATGAGAGCGTCGTGAAGGCAGACTGCACGCTGTCGATCGTCGTCGTCACCTCAACCCGCTCGAGCTCGAAGCCGACCGCGAGATCGGTTGCGAGCCCGAGCACCACGGACGGCTCACGCTCCCCGGCACACGCGACGAGGCTCGAAACGATCGCGCCGACTACCGACAGGCGCATGCCCGTAATTCAGCGCGACGCCGAACCGGAACGCCGGCGGCGTCGGGCTGCGAGCGCGGTAGCCGCGGCGAGAGCAAAGGCGGGTGCGGCGAGCCCTGCGGCACGTGCCGGGCTGTACGTGCAGAGGCCCGCCGCGATGTCACCTTTCAGTCCGTCTGCGCCGAGGCTGATGTTTGCCTCGACGTTGACCGTGAGGCCGCGCGTCGCGAGCGCGCTGATGCACGCCGGAATTTGCGAGCCCGAGATCACGAACACGCCGTCGCAGAAAAGCGCGCCGTCTGCGCTGCACGAAGCGCTGCAATCGGCCTGGAACTCGTTCTCGCAGGTCTTGAACTGCTTGTCCTGGCAGGTGGTCTGGCAGTCGATGTTCGCGCTCGCCGTGCACGAGCCGTCGCAGCACTCGATGCAGTGCGTGTAGCAGCCGCCGTCCACGGTGACGCACTTCGAGTCGCACTTGCTGTCGCAGTTCGCGTCCCACGTCGCCTTGCACTGACCCGCATCGGCCGCGCCGTTGCACTTGGCGTCGCGCCCGACGGCGCACTCGTCGAAGCAATTCATCGCGCAGATGACGTTCACGCCATTGTCGCAGTCGCTCTTGCACTGGGTGTTGCAGGTGCCGGAGCAGCCGCTGTCGGCCGTCACCGTGCACTGCGAATCACAGACCTTCACGAGCTTCGTGGCGCACCGAACCTGGTAGACGCCGAGCTTGCTACAGCCCGCCGTGCACCCTGCACTGACTTGCACCTCGCAGTTCGACAGTCCTTCGAAGCGCAGCCCGCCGCACTCCGGCACGCCTTCGGCCCATGCCGGCGCTGCCATCGTGAATCCAACCGTCGCGCCCATCAACCCGAGCAAGCTTGCAATACGCATGGTGGTCTCCCCTAATCGACGGAGTGTAGGGTCAGCCTCCGAACATGTCTTGCCGAAAGCGAGATTCCGACGCTCGCGTGTGCGTCAGAAGGCGTCGCACGGCAAATCACCCGTCGCACTCACAGGTTCAGGCTCCGGATCATTCTCCTCAACCTCGTCTCCCCGCGTGCCCGACGTGGCCCCCGTTCGCGACGAGACTCCGCCGCCTCCTCCGAGCGGACCGCGGACGAGCCTCGGCGCGGGAGTCGTGCCCCCTTGCTACGCGAGAATCGACTGGGCGACGCTGCTGCGCAGAGTTTATTTGGACGACGTCCTCTCGTGCCCCTGCGGCGGCCGCCGCTACGTCGTCGCCGCTCTTCCACATGAACCGAGGAACGAGCGCGACGCAGTTGTCGCCATCCACACACACCTATGGGTGTGTTCGCGCCACTCCGCGCTTCGAGCATGCCTTATCGCGTGCGCAAGCTTGGCATCATCGATGCCGGCTCATGCACCTTGCGTAAAGGAATTCTCCCCGCGGAAGACGACATCGTCGACGCGGCAGCATGTGCGTCGCCGTAAGCACGGGCTTATCGGTTTTGCCGGCCGCGCGTCTGGCGTCTGCCTGATTCCAGCCTGTGTGACGGCGCGACCTTGACGAATGACTAAAAAGTCATATATTGAATTGGTGAGTTGGACGGTCGAGTTCCTAGACGCAGGGGTCCAAGCGGAGCTGCTGGCCTTGCCTGCCGACATGATCGCGAAGTACGTGCGGATCGCTGAGCTCATCGAAGCAAACGGTCCGAGTCTCGTCCGGGAGCCCTATACGAAGTCTCTCGGAGATGGCCTCTACGAAATCCGGATGAGCGGGCACGACGGGATCGCTCGGGCCATCTACGTGACGGCCCGAGCGCGTCGCGTGGTCGTCGTACTGGTTTTCAGGAAGAAGACCCAGAAGACTCCTGACAAGATTTTGAAGCTGGCAAAGAAGCGCGCGAAGGAAGTGACGTAGCCATGAAAAAGCAGACGATGACCACCGCCGAACTCAAGAACAAGATGATGAAGGATCCCGAGTTCCGGAAGGAATACGAGGCCCTCGAGGAGGAGTTTGCGCTTGCTGGTACACTCATCAGGGCGCGGGCAGCGGCGAAGATGACGCAACAGGAGGTCGCGGAGAAGATGGGGACGGACCAGGCGGTCGTGGCGCGGCTCGAAGGTGGAAAGAGGCCGTCCCTCGAAACACTGCGACGCTACGCGAAGGCGGTTGGGAAGACGCTCCGCGTTCAGCTCGTGTAGCCGGTTCGCGATCACGAAGGAGAATGGTGCAGCCTACGGGCGGACCCCATACAAACGAGCAAGAAGAAGAAGCCGAGCACGAGCACGAGCACGAGCTGGGCCGCCGCACCGCCCGACGTGGCCCCCGTTCGCGACGAGACTCCGCCGCCTCCTCCGAGCGGACCGCGGACGAGCTTCGGCGCGGGAGTCGTGCCCCCTTGCTACGCGAGAATCGACTGGGCGACGCTGCTGCGCAGAGTTTATTTGGACGACGTCCTCTGCCGAAAGCGAGATTCCGACGCTCGCGTGTGCGTCAGAAGGCGTCGTCGGAGAGGCTCATCAGCTCGAGGCTCGAGCCTTCGATGAGCTTGCGTGTCAGCGTAAGCCCGGGCAGCACGTTCTTCGCCCAGAAGCGACACGAGGCAACCTTGCCGTCGTAGAACGCAGCGTCCTCCGGGCGCTCGACCTTGCCCGTGAGGGCCGCCGCCGCGTGGCGCGTCAAGAGCCACCCAATCATGAGCTCCGCTACCGCGAAGAGGATGCGATTTCCTTGGAAGCCCACATGGTAGAGCGACTCGCCGACCTTGCCCATCATGGCGGCCATGATGCCTTTCACATCGTTCAAGGCGCGCCCGAGTGCGGCTCGTTCGTCGATGAGGTCCGCCCCGCCGCGCTCGCTCGTCAGGAGCCCTTCTATCTCGGCAAGTTGCCCCATCAACGTCGCGCCGCCGTCTTTTGCGATCTTGCGGAAGAAGAAGTCGAGCGACTGGATGTGGGTGGTGCCTTCGTAGAGCGAGTCGATCTTTTGGTCCCGCACATACTGCTCGATTGGGTAGTCCTGGCAGTAACCTGAGCCACCGTACGTTTGCAGGCTCAGCGCGAGTTGCTCGTACGCCTTCTCCGAGCCGTAGCCTTTCACTAGCGGGAGGAGCATGTCGTTGAGTTTGTCGAACGCAGCCGCCTCCTTCGAATTGTGCCCACCGAGGATCTCGACTTGGTCCTGCACCCACGCGGTGTAGAGGTCGAGCGCGCGCAGCCCTTCGGAGTGGGCCTTCTGGCTCATCAACATGCGGCGCACGTCGGGGTGTTTGATGATCGCGACGCGCGGGCTGTCTTTCTCCACCGCGCGGAGAAGGTCAGGGCCTTGCACGCGGTCCTTCGCGTAACCGAGCGCATTCAAGTAGCCGGTCGACAGCGTCGCCATGCTCTTGACGCCGACGGCCATGCGGGCCTGCTCGATCACGTGGAACATTTGACGGATCCCGTCGTGCACGCCGCCGACGAGGAGGCCGCGCGCGGGCACGCCATCACCGAAGACCATCTCGCAGGTGGAGGAGCCTTTGATGCCCATCTTCTTTTCGACCTTCGTGACGTATGCGCCGTTGCGCTCGCCGAGGGTCCCGTCTTCATTGACCCAGAATTTCGGGACGAGGAAAAGGCTCATGCCTTTGGTGCCGACGGCCCCGCCTTCGGGCCGCGCGAGCACGAGGTGGACCAAGTTCTCGGGCACGTCGAAGTCGCCGTTGGTGATGAAGCGCTTCGTGCCTTCTATCGCCCATTCGTCGCCGCCAAGGTGACGCGCCTGCGCCCGGCCCGCGCCGACGTCGCTTCCGGCGTCGGGCTCGGTGAGAACCATCGAGCCGCCCCAGCGTCGCTCGAGCAGGCCCGGCAAAAAACGCGCCTTTTGCGACTCGGTTCCGTGCCGATCGATCGTCCGGGCCGCGAAGCCGCCGAACAAGTAGAAGGCGAGCGGAGCGTTGGCGCCGACGACCTGCTCGAAGGCGGCCCAGGCCACGCTCGGCGGTAGACCCATGCCGCCCATGTGTTCGGGCAAGGTCAACATGTGTGCGCTCGCGTCGTAGAACGCGTTGTAGGCCTTCGCGAGGCTCGCCGGCACAGTGACGTTGCCTTTTCCGTCGAATCCGAGTGGCACCCGATCGCTCTCGACGAAGCTCTGCTGCAGCTCGCCCAAGACGAGCTTCTCCGACTGTTTCAACGCTTCGCGAGCGGTCTCCTCGTCGACCCCCACGAACGGGCCGCGTCCAAGCGTCGTGCGCTGGATCTCGAGGACCTCAAAGAGGTTAAAGAAGGTGTCGCGAAGGTTGCTCTTGTAGTGCTCTTCAAGCATGGCGGTGGGCTCTTCTCGGCGCAGCATCGAAGTGTCCGCGCACGAATGTTTCCGTAGCACGCGTTGGCTGCGCGTGTGAGCCCGCTTGCACGAACTTCGACCGCGTGGTTCGTCGGGACCATGAGGCACGTTGCGACGGTGTGCTCGAATCGCGCGCCAAAACATCGCTGAAGTTCGTTAGGGTGGCTCGATGTTCGACTTCCTTCTCGGCGGGTACGGCGCCGTCCTGCTTTTTCTCGCTATGCTGATGTTCGTCGAGCTCGGGCGCAGGTTCGGTCGGCGCCGCCTCGACAAGGAGGGTGAGGCTTTCGGGAGGGGAGTGGCTCCGGCCGAGAGCGCGGTCTTTGCGCTACTCGGGTTGCTCGTCGCGTTCACGTTCTCGGGGGCGGCGGCCCGCTTCGAAGCGCGGCGCTACTTGATCACCCAGGAGGCGAACGACATCGGGACTGCGTGGCTGCGTATCGACATGCTTCCGGCCGACACGCAGCCCGAACTCCGTGGTCTCTTTCGTCTCTATGCCGACGCGCGCATCGCGAGCTACGGAGCCAAGGCCGGCGAGGGCGGCGTGGTAGAAAAGCGCGCCGAGGCCGCGGCGCTTCAAGATGCTATCTGGGCGAAAAGCGTGGCTGCGTTGAGGCGACCCGACGTGGTGGCGGGCGCGGCGCAAGTGGTCGTCCCAGGGCTGAACGCGATGTTCGACATCACGACGACGCGCGCGACGGGCAACGAGAACCATCCGCCGGTCGCGATCTTCGTGTTACTCGCCGTGCTCTGTGTCGTCGGCAGTCTTCTTTTCGGTTACGGCGCGGCGCCAAACCCCGAGCGCAACTGGCTGCATAAGTTGGCGTTCGCCGGGATCATGGCATGCACCGTTTTCGTGATCCTCGACCTCGAGTACCCGCGCGCAGGATGGATCCGCATCGACGAGGCCGACCATGTCCTCGTCGATGTGCGGCGCACGATGACGTGACGTTTTCGTGTGCTTATTCCAGCTTTTTAATCGTGTTTCGTGAGTTCGATCGAACGTGAAACGCACTCGCGGAGCACGCGCGTTCGACGAACCGGACATGGGGCGCATCGCACCGTTCGAGTCGATCGAGCTTCCGGTAGGGCGGTTAGTTTTGGCGCTTCACTCGAGGCCGTAGATGTCGACGTCGACTCCCGGGCTGAAGTGCGCGAACGCCGGCGCATCACCGCAAGGGCCGAGACCGTTTACGTCCGTCATCGTTTGCTCGATCGAGAGCTGCTCGACGTCGTAAAACGGGTAGGGCTCGTGGTGGACGCGGCCGAGCGCGATGCTCCCGTTGGTCCTTTGTGCGAAGAGCACATAACGCTCGAGGAGAAAGTGCTCGACGGAGCCAGGCGTCGCCGTTCCGCGTGCGACCCCGATGCGGTAGGAGGCCTCGAGCGCCCCGGGCAACGGCTTGGGCCAGCGGCGGCGACTCGAGTAACGAACCTCGCCGTGCTCGAACGTCAGGGCCATCGACGCGCGGTGGTAAGGCAGATGCCAAAAGGCGCGGGCGACGAGGACCGCGACGCTCGACGCGGCGTCGAGGCTGAAGAACCAGACCCCGGGCACACCCTTGTGGCGGACGTAGGTGCGCACGTTCAGCTCGTGAAAATTCGAGATCCCGGGCACGGACGGCGCCCACCACGGGGAGACGTCGCGCATCGTGAACGGGACGACGCCGACGTAGGCCGCACCTTCGAAGACGTCGACTTCGAGGCCGGCGGGCAAGAGCGCTTGGATGACCTGCGGCGCGACGCGCCAGTGAAGAAAGAGCAGGCTTCGCCAGCGCTGAAAGCCGTCCGGGCGACCCTTCGGGCGCGTGGCTGGGACGGTCAGTGGTGTCGTCGACATGCGGCTAAAACTGTGTCGGGCATAGGCTCGACGTGTCAAGGCAGGGGAAGCACGCCGCGGTCAGTTCGGGGTGTCGGCGGTGACGGGGATGAAGCTGCCAGAGGCGACGCGCTCTTTGCCGCTCGGGACGGGCCCGGGATAGACCTGAAGCTTGGCCTCGCCGACCACCTGGCCTCGGCTTTTGACCCAGTCGTTGCGCTCGTCGACCCACTCGCGCACCGCGGCGCGCGCCTCGTCGGTCACGACTCGCGGATCGGTGCCGTCGCCCGGGCTGATGTCGCCGCGAAAGGTATAACGCACTTCCATCGGTCGGTTCGGATCGGCGGTGGCCATCTCGTCGCGATGTTTCGCCGCGGCCTCCTCCTCCTTTTTGGCGCGGTACGCGACGCGAGCGGAGGCCTCGGCCTCGACCGCCTCGTTGAGCTTCCGCACGAGCGCGTGCTCGTCGTCATCGAGCGGGCGCAGGCAGGCCTTGCACTCTTGGCTGACGTCGGACGAGACGTGGTGACTGGCGATGCCCAGCACCTCGGTGAATTTGGGTCGTGCCTGCAGCCAGGCCTTGGCGTCGGCCACTGACTCGAATGTTTTTGGCGCGGCTACGCCAGTTTGGAGATCACGCACCTGCAGCTCAAGTTTCATAGGTTTTCCTCGCCTTCGCGCGGGTACCCTACCACGACCGCTGGGCGATCCGCTCGCACCGGGTTGTCAACGCGTGTAGCCGAGTGCGCTCAATACCTGCCGTCGAGCAGCGCCTGCGTCAGCACGTAGTTCGCGACCAAGATCGTCACGCACGTCTCGACGACGGCACGCGTCGTCGCGAGGCCGACGCCTTTCGCGCCGCCGGCCGCATAGAATCCATGGCGGTTCGCGAGCGCCGCAATGATGAAGCCGAACACCGCCGCTTTGATGACGCCCATGCGAAGGTCTTCGACGACCGCGAGGTCCCGTACGCTCTGCGCGAAGACGCCGGGATCACCGCCGAGCCAGCGCACCGCGACGAGGTACGCGCCCGCCATCCCCACCGCCGAGTAGAGCACGCAGAGGAGCGGAACCATGAGCACGCTCGCGAGCAGACGTGGCGACAGAAGGTATTGCACCGCGCTCACGCCCATCGTCGTCAGCGCGTCAATTTGCTCGGTGACGCGCATGTTGCCGAGCTCGGCCGCGATCGAGCTACCGGCACGCGCGGTCACCATGATCGCCGCGAAGACCGGCGCGACTTCGCGTGTGAGCGACACCGCGACGATACCTCCAACGCGTCCTTCCGCGCTAAAGGTCCGGAGCGCGTAGCTCGTCTGCAGCGCCACCACCATGCCGCTGAACACGCCCGTAAAGCCAACGATGAAGACGGACTGCACCCCGATGAACTCCATCTGCGCGAGCACCTGGCTCAAGCGAAATGGGCGGCGGAATAACCAGAGCAGCGTTCGCCACGTCAAGGACACCGTCAGGCCGACGTTCTCGACCGCACGCACGGCGGGGCCAAGCGCAGCACGCAGTCCGGTGCGATTTGCCAATGGGGTGTCCCCGCTCACGCGCACGTTCTTAGCACGGCACGCAAGGGGACGAGCGCACCACCCGCGAGCGGCTCCCCCTGCCCCCGCGGCTCATCGCGCGCTTGCGCGAACCCGGCCGACGAGCGCGTGCATGCCCGGACGCGCTGCGGCATCGACCGAGAGCCATCCAACACGCCCCTCAGCCCCGAGCTCGAGCGCAACGCGGAGGGCGCCTCCACCGAGAGCATCGGCGTACGGCTCGCCCCACTCGACGAGCATCACCGTGTCCGCCCGGCGGTCGCGCAAGCCGAGCTGCTCCACCTCGTCGATGCAACCGAGTCGATACAGATCGACGTGAACAATCGGCACGCGCGCCACGAGTTCGTGCACGATGGCGAAGGTCGGGCTCTGGACGGGCGTTTCATGGGGGACACCGAGAGCACGGCAAATCGCTCGCGCCATGAACGTCTTGCCTGCCCCGAGGCCACCGCTCAAGAGCACGAGATCGCCCGGCTGAAGCTCGCATGCGAGCATCCGCGAGAGGCGCACCGTGGCACGCCGCGTCGGCAGCAAACTCCGCACCGCATCGTGGGTCGGGATCGTCACGGCTTGGGCTTTGTTCGATCGTGACGGACGATTCTGATTTCACGCGGCAGCGCCCGCGCCGCGTCAAATCCGCGCGCTTCGGTCGTCCATAAATCGGCCCGAGCCACGGCGAGTGCGGCCGCAGCTTCGATGCGGCGTGCCCGCACATCGGCGTCGCTCGCCGAGGCGGCGAGGTCGTGCACCGCGAGAACCGCGAGCACCGCGGCATCACGGCCGAGGGCCATCCACCACGTCGGCGTCGGTCGACCGGACTCGAACCAGCCGACGAGCCGGGCATCGCTTGTAGGGCGCTCTTCTGCAACGGGAAAAACACCCGCCGAGGCGACCCACGCTCCCTCGGGAAGACGCACGTTGACCATCGCGCCCAGCCCAACGGCCAAGGGCGCATGCAGCGCGCGCGCGAGCTCGAGCACGCCGCTGTCACAATGCGCACCGTCAAGTGCGACCAACGCATCGACGCGCTCATGACGGAGAGCATCCACCTGAGGCAGCGGCGCGCACGGTATCTCCATGCCAATCCCACCGGTCGCGGCATCGGAGACGGTCGCACCTGCCACCGTGACCACGACCGGGGCGCCGAGCCCTGCGACGACCTTCGCGCCTTCGGCACGCAGCGCCGAAGCAAGCGCGCCGACCGAACGATCCGCAGGCTCGCCTAGGCGGAACGCCACCGTGTCGGGCGGGCCAACCGACGCCGCAGCCGACGCCGCCTCCGACGTCAAGAGCACGACGGGCAGACCTTGCGTGCGTGCAAATTGTAACGCGGGTGCGGCGTGACGCGCGTCGATGCCAAGCACGATGATGGCCGCCCCCTCCGCTGCGAGCTCCATCAGCGCCCGTTCAACGTGTGCCGGATCGCCCGCGTCGTCGCGCGCGACCAACCGAGCGTCCGTATCGCCGATGCGCAGCCCGAAGGCCATCCCCGTCACGACGTCGGCGCTACGCCTCTGGAGCGACGGCGAACCGAGCGCGAGCAACACGCCAACCGTTCGAGCCGTCACCCGACCACGCGTTCGATCGCCGGCAAGGCGCGCAACTTCCTCGCCGGCGCCACCGAGCAAAGGGCCGGCGTACTCGAGCAAGAGGCGCGCAAGCCGGACGTCCTGCTGGGCCACCGCAAGCCCGGCAAGATGATGGGCAAGGGCCTCCGCAAGACGACCTTCTTCGTGTGACACCGAGATGCCGCGCTGCACTCGCAGACGCAGCTCGACGATCAATGATGATTCAGGAAATGAGGCAAAAAGCTGAACAATCGACCCGACCACGGCCTCGCGTTCGCCCGGGGAAGACTCGAGCATCCACCCGTCCATGAGGCGCAGCGCGAGCCGCCACTCCTTCGCAGCGACCGCCGCACGCACGAGTTCTTCGTCGAGCAACGCGGTGGCGGGTGGATCGAGCATCTTGTGAAGCAACGGCATCAAACGAGCGAGCGCCTCCTTCGCGTGACCGGAGCGCCGCTCGGTCGCGCCGAGCACCAACGCGGCGAGGTCACGCACAGTCCCGTTAGGCCCATCGAGCAGCGGTCGCGCCAACGCCGTCGCGCGGTCGCGCTGCCCACGCTCGAGGGCGTCCCATGCTCGCAGCACGTCGACGTAGCGGACGAGAGGGTCACCCCGAAAGCGTTCGGCGACGGCCCCGAGGTCGCGCTCGAGCGCGTGCCGCTCCACCGGTGACGCGAGCAACCAGCGGCGGGCGAGTGGCCGGATGGCCTGCTCGGCTGCCGACGTCGCGCCAAGCGTCGGCTCCGGAATGGAATCGTTCAACCGCGCGCCCCCGCACGACGCGAGCGCAGCGGCGACCACGAACCTTGACGCGGTACCGAGCCCGCTACTCAATGACCCTGCGTGTCTCATTCTCCGCGCGCCGAAACTCGAGTGAGCAAGCTTTCGTATCGCCTGCGGTTGCTGCACGCGTTTGCGGGAGCCGTTCCGTTCACGGCGTTCATGTTGCTCGACCTATGGGCGAATGCCAAGGCGGCAGAAGGCCCGGCGGCTTTCGAGCACGCCATGGGCTGGCCCCGGCGTGTTCCGCTAAGCGCTTTGATCGCACTGGCGCTGCCGATTTTGTTCCACGCGATCTTTGGCCTGTGGCTCGCGGTACGCGCGCTCTCGCAATTTCCCACGTCGACCTCGCCGAGTCCGCGGCATGTGCTGCAGCGTGTCACCGGCCTCATCGCGCTCGTCTATGTCGGACTCCGGCTGAAGACGTTTTGGCTGCCGCTTTGGACCCCCGGATCCGTCGCGAGCGATGTCCGAAGCGAGTGGGTCGCGTGGGCGTCAACGACCTGGAACGGAATGCCCCTCGCCGCCTACGCGTGGCTGCTCGCGCTTGCCGCCATCGCGTTCCACCTAGGCCACGGCATCGTCCTCGCGGCGCTTCGCTTTGGCCTCGCTCCGACGCGGCGGCATCGCCTCGTTGTGACCGCCGTCGGCGCGCTTGTTGGAACGCTCGCGTTCGCCTTCGGGGCCCATGGCGCGATCGCCCTCGCCACAGGCTGGAGCCCACTCGCGCTCGGCAGCGAACCTTCAGGGGGCGCGTGCGCGCCGCAAAACGGAACGGCCCCGTGACGACACTTCGATGCGACGCCATGGTCTACGGCGGAGGGGCCGCGGCGCTGAGAGCGGCGATCGAGCTGACGGAAACAGGGTGCCGCGTGCTCCTCGTCGGCCCAGTCGACGCCGCGCGGTGGCCGTCGCTTGCAACCGGCGGCATCGAGTGTGCGGACGATGTCGAGGCGGCGTTTCTCGATGCGATCATCGGCGGAGATTTCCTCGCAGAACGCGCGCCCGTTCGCGCCATGATGCGCGCGGCTCCGGGGGTAATCGAGGAGCTCGTGCGTCTCGGTGTACCGTTCGCGCGGGACGGCCGCGAGCTTCGGCATCGCAGGCTCGATGGGATGCGCTCCGCACGCGCCGCGTTCGTCGAGTCCCGAACCACGCGAGCGGTCGTCGACGCCCTCGACGATCAGGCGACCCGACTCGGCGTCGAGCGGCTATCGCATCACGCACTCGAGGCGCTCGTGGCGAACGACCAGGAGCGCTTCGCGGGCGCCGTCGTCCAAGACCGCGTGAGCATGCGCTTCGTGAGCATCGAAGCCCACGCGATGATCCTCGCCCTCGGCGGCGCCGAGCTCACCCTCGCGGCATCGCCTACCGCCGTTGCCACGGAAGCCGCGCTCGCCATCGCGTTCGACGCCGGCGCGACCCTCGCGAACATGGAGTTCATCCAGACAGCCCCCGCGGCGGTGTGGCTCGGCCCGCGCGTGGAGAACTCGCCCCGCGGTAGGCGCGCCATCGTTCCGTCGAGTTCGCTTATCGGAGAAGGCGCCGTCTATTGGCTGCCGCGTGAGCCGGATGACGTGCGCCTCGGACGAGACCTGCCTCAGAGCGACCGGAGGGCCTTCCTCGAAGACGCGTTTCCGGGCTGGGGTTCGGCCGCCCCCCACGATCTCGCGACACACGTCGTCCGCCACGAGGTCTTGACGCGCGGCCTCTACGATCGCCGCCGCGACAAGCATCAACCGCTCGCGTACCTCGACGTGAGCCACCTGCCCGAAGCGCACCTCCGCGAACGCGCAGGCAGTGAACTCGACCTTTACCGCAAGCTCTCCGGCGCCGATCCCTACCGCGGGCCCCTCCCGATTCATCCGGCGCTCTCCGACCGACTCGGTGGCCTCTGGGTCGACTTCGATGTGGATGAAAACGGCAACGTGCGCGAAGACTCCCCGCGCAACCACGCAACCACCATCGAAGGCGTGTACGCGTGTGGCGGAGCGGCACACCTCTACCACGGTGCAAACCGTTTGAGCGGCAACCTCCTGCTCGCGGATTTGTTCGGCGCCCGTTGCGCGGCAAACGCCGTCCGTGCTTACCGCGAAGGATTAAGCAACAGTGGCGCGCCGCCGTGTTTCGCACGTGCGATCACCACCGCGGAAGCGACTCAAGAAGACATCCAGCGTCGACGGGGCGGCGAAGCTCCTCTCGCGCTGCACGCAAGACTTCGGGAGCTCATCTACGCGAAGGCGGGCTTCAGCCGCGACCGCAGCGGGCTCGCCGAGCTCGTGCAGGACCTCGATGACCTCGCCGAGGCCGTGGGCAAAGCGCGCCCGCGCGACGAAAACGAGACGGCAAATCGGGGGATCGCCCTCGTGCGCGACCTCGAACATGCCGTCCTCCTCGCTGCCGTGACGGCCCGCTGCGCCCTCGCGCGCCGGGAATGTCGCGGAGTCCATCATCGCGGCGACCACGACGCTCGCCGGTCGATCGACGACGAGCCTCCGCGCCGTCCTACGCCGCGACTAACGCTCGCGCGCCGCGACGACCTCGGCCTGAACTTGGCTGACAGCGTACGGGTGCGACTCTTCTCCGAGACGCGCGACCTCGCGGCCACCATCGATGAAGACGGCGTCACGGAAGAACTCTACCCACGACATTACGCGGTGGAAACATGAGCACTCGTGCACTTGCCCGCGCAGGCATCACCCTGCGCATCCGTCGCCAGGACACGCGCGCGGCGATGCCCCACTGGGAGGTATTCGAGGTGCCGCTGGCGCCGCGTCTGACGTTGGCCGAGGTCCTCGACAGGCTCGCATTCCTGCCGCTCAACGCGCGCCGCGAACGCGTCGCACCCGTCAGCTACACGTGGGGCTGCACCGGCCCTGGCTGCGTCTCCTGCATGCTGATTGCGGCCCGGCGCCCCGTCCCTGCCTGCGAGACTCTAGTCGAAGAACTCGTGGCGGGGGGCGGCACACTCGTCCTCGAACCGATGGCGAAACTCGGCGTCGTGCGCGATCTCCTCGTCGAGTCGCAAAAGCTCCGCGGCGCCCGAGCGCAACTGCTCGCCTTCACGACCCCCGCCGCGCCAAATGACACCGCACTCGACTCGACCGCAAACGCACCGGCGCTCTCGCCGCTCGGGCTCCTACTGTCGACGTGCACGCGTTGTGGCGCCTGCATCGAAGCATGCCCAGAGACGCGCACAGGCGGCGGGTTCGTCGGGGCGGCGGCAATCGTCGCAAGCCAGCTCGCCGATGCGCGGGACCTCGCACAGAGCGAAAGCCAGAGCGCGCTCCACACGTCGACGACCGCCCACACGAACCGCCACCTCGCCCTCGCCTACGAAGGTGGCATCCATGAGTGCGGCGATGCACGTCAGTGCGTCGCGGTATGCCCCGCGAAACTGCCCCTCGACGAGGTCCTCGGCCGGGCCTCGCGTGACGCGTTCATCGCAACTTTCCGCATTCGCTCGAAACCCTAGCGCGCGCGGATGAGCCTCAAAACATTGAGTTATTACGTCGCGCCGCGCAAGTGCGGCACATGGACGTCTTTCTCCTCGGCGCAGCGAATCGCCGTCTCATAGCCGGCATCCGCGTGGCGAAATACGCCCATTCCAGGGTCAGCGGTGAGCACCCGCTCGAGGCGCCGCGCCGCTTCGGGTGTGCCATCCGCAACGATGACCATACCGGAGTGGATTGAGTTGCCGATACCGACTCCGCCGCCGTGGTGAAGACTCACCCACGAGGCTCCGCACGCCGTGGTCGCGAGCGCACTCAGCAGCGGCCAGTCGGCGATCGCGTCGGAGCCGTCTTTCATCGCTTCGGTCTCGCGGAACGGCGACGCCACGGAGCCGCAGTCGAGATGATCGCGCCCGATCACGATCGGGGCCTTCACCTTACCGGTGCGAACGAGCTCGTTGATGGCGAGCCCCACCTTCGCGCGGTCACCGTAGCCGAGCCAACAGATGCGCGCCGGGAGCCCTTGATAGGCAATGCGCTGCTGCGCCATCGTGATCCACCGTGCGAGGTCGACGTCGTTCGGTACGCAGGCGAGAACCGCCGCATCCGTCGCGGCGATGTCCGCCGGATCGCCCGAGAGCGCGACCCATCGGAACGGACCTTTCCCTACGCAGAAGAGCTCGCGCACATAGGCGGGCACGAAGCCGCGGATGTCGAACGCATTCGAGCACCCGGCCTCCATCGCGCACGTTCGTAGGTTATTTCCGTAGTCGAACGTTTCACTGCCGCGCCGCTGAAGCTCGAGCATCGCCTCGACCTCGACGCGCATCGAAGCTTTCGCCCGCTCGACGTACGCCTTCGGCTCGCTTGCACGGAGCTCGCCTGCGCTCTCGAGCGAGAGCCCCTGCGGCACATACCCGACGAGCGGATCGTGGGCTGCGGTCTGATCCGTCACCAGCGCGGGCACGACGCCCCGACGAACGATCTCGGGGTACACATCGGCCGCATTCGCGCACAGTGCAAACGACCGCACATCACCCGCATCGGCCGCGCGTTGCACCTTCTCGAGGCCTTCGTCGAGCGAGCCGACAAGTTCATCTACGTAACGCGTCGCCAAGCGTTTCTCGATGCGCGCAGGATCGACTTCAATCGACAACGAAGGCAGCCCCGCGAACGTCGCAGCAAGTGGCTGCGCCCCTCCCATTCCACCGAGCCCCGCCGTCAGCAGCCAGAGCCCGGAGCTCGTCCCCGTGCGGTCGATGTAGGCCTTGCGCGCGGCGACGAACGTCTCGAACGTCCCCTGCACGATGCCCTGCGATCCGATGTAGATCCATGACCCCGCGGTCATCTGCCCGTACATCGTCAGCCCGAGCGCTTCGAGGCGGCGGAACTCATCCCACGTGCCCCAGCGCGGCACCAAATTCGAGTTGGCGAGCAGCACCCGCGGCGCATCCGCATGCGTCTTCAAGACGCCGACGGCTTTGCCCGATTGCACGAGCAGCGTCTCGTCATCGGCGAGATTCGTCAGCTCGCGAACGATCACGTCGAACGCCTCCCAGGAACGCGCCGCCTTGCCCGTTCCGCCATAGACGACGAGATCTTCGGGACGCTCCGCGACCTCCGGATCGAGGTTGTTCTGCAGCATCCGCAGAGCCGCTTCTTGAACCCAACCCTTGCACGTAAGCGTGGAGCCTCGCGCGGCACGAACCGTTCGCTTCGTCATCGTTCTCTCCATGGCTCGAGCGCGTGACCGCTCAGGTCTTGTCCGCGCCACCGACGTCGAGGTCGGTGCTGGTGAACAGGTCGTGGAACGTGAGCACATTCGGACCGGCGAACATTTCCTTGGGCGCGCGGTTCTTGTGCGCCTCGGCAAAGGCCGCGCTCTTGGTCCAAGCGACGAAGTCCTCGAGGGTGTGCCACCACGTCTTTACTTCGTAAAATCCTTGGGTATCGGGATCGTCAACGAAGGTGCCCGTCGCGTGGTCGAGTTTAATTGCGCGCGGCCGGTGCACTTCGTTGCGGATGAATCCATGCGCGGTATCGACGAGGTGCGCGCGATGGCGGAAGCGGTCCTCGAAATCGATCTGATGCCCTTCGGCTACCGGAATTCGGTTTGTCACGACAATCATCCCGTTGGGGTACGGGCTCGGCTCGCCCGGCGCAAGGTCTTCCGCCTAGCCTCGACCCTCATCGTGGGCTAACACCGCCTCCATGAATGCATCGGGATTCGGCTTCCACTCCACCGCCGAGGAAGTGACCGCGACTGTCGATCTGCGCGGCAAAACCTGGCTCGTCACGGGAATCAACTCGGGCATCGGAAAAGAATCGGCACGGGTACTCGCGCTACGCGGTGCTCGCGTCATCGGTGCGGCCCGCACGGAGGCGAAGGCCCGCGAGACGTTCGCGCAACTCGGCATCGACGGCATCCCTCTCGCGTGCGACCTGTCGGAGCTCGCCTCGGTTCGAGCCGCCGTGAACACCGTTCACGCGACAAAGATCGAGCTTGACGGCATCCTCGCCAACGCCGGGATCATGGCCCTCCCCGAGCTTCACCAAGCGCACGGGGTCGAGCTTCAATTCTTTACCAATCACGTCGGTCACTTCGTCCTCACGACGGGACTCATCGACCGGCTCGCACCGAACGCGCGCGTCGTGATGGTGTCGAGCGGCGCGCACCGTTACGCCGCACAGCTTGGCCTCGAGCTCGAAAACCTCGACGGCGCGAACGACTACCATCCGTGGCGCATGTATGGCCGCTCGAAGCTCGCCAACATTCTCTTTGCGCAGAGTCTCGCCGCGCGCTTCGCCACCGATGGCCTCGGACGCACGGCCTACTCCCTCCACCCCGGCGTGATCCGCACGAACCTCACGCGTCACATCGACGATGCCGAGACGCTCCTTGGCTCGATGGCGACCTCGATGAAGTCCATCGAGCAAGGGGCGGCCACATCGCTCTACGTCGCAACCCAACCCGGCCTCGACGCGCTCTCCGGTAGCTATTTCTCGGACTGCGCGCCTGCAAAGACCCTCCCGCAAGGAACTGACATGGCGTTGGCCGATGAGCTCTGGGAGGCTACCGTGCGGCTAGTCGCCGAGCGAAGCGGCGCGGAAGCCTGAAGCGAGCGCGTGGGGATTCGGAACGGAAACGACCGAATTCCACGGGACAGGTTGACGCCACGGAGGGCACGTGCATAATTCGCCGCCCCTTCAAAGGGGATTGCGGAGCAAGTTATGAAGAGCCCGGTCGTTCAAGCCCTCGAAGCCTCCCTCATTCGTAGTGATCTACCCGTCTTTCGCTGCGGCGATACGGTGAAGGTCAATTACAAGGTCGTCGAAGGCGACAAGACCCGCGTCCAGGTTTTCCAGGGCGTCGTCATCAAGCGTCATCGCGCCGGAGCGCGGTCGACATTCACGGTGCGTAAGGTGAGCTTCGGAACCGGCGTCGAGCGCATGTTCCCGCTGAACAGCCCGCGCATCGAGTCGATCGAGATTGCCTCGCGGGGCCTCGTGCGTCGTTCGCGTCTGTTTTACCTGCGGCAACTGTCGGGTAAGGCTGCTCGCGTTCGCGACGTCAAAGACCGCTGATCGACCTCCGGAGAAGTTGATTCTCCGAAGCGATGAGCGCCGGTGCCGGAAGGAATCCTTCGGCGCCGGCTTTCTTTATTGATCCGCGCGGGAGCGTCTTGATTATGCTGCTTCCGTACGGTCTCTGTTGTGGGTGCGCTTTCGATGCCGCCACGTGGGGGCCATCGAGGACGTGATGACCAAGTGTCTGCGTTGCGGTTCCGATAACCTCCCGACCTCGGGCCAGTGCCAAACGTGCGGCGCCCCGCTGCCCAGCAGC
This sequence comes from Polyangiaceae bacterium, assembly GCA_947475525.1. Taxonomy (GTDB): domain Bacteria; phylum Myxococcota_A; class Polyangia; order Polyangiales; family Polyangiaceae; genus SYFR01. The sequence continues at coordinate 35,034 of CANJMI010000027.1, forward strand.
GCTGGTAGGCCCGCGGCCGGGCCGCCAGGCTTTGGACCCCCACCAGGGCCGCCAGGCTTTGGGCCCCCACCAGGGCCGCCAGGCTTTGGACCCCCACCAGGGCCGCCAGGCTTTGGACCGCCGCCAGGACCGCCAGGCTTCGGACCGCCGCCAGGACCGCCAGGCTTCGGACCGCCGCCAGGGCCGCCAGGCTTCGGACCGCCGCCAGGACCGCCAGGCTTCGGACCGCCGCCAGGGCCGCCAGGCTTTGGACCGCCGGCAGGGCCGCCAGGCTTTGGACCGCGACCAGGGCCGCCAGGCTTCGGACCGCCGCCAGGGCCGGCAGGCTTTGGACCGCCGCAAGGCCCGCCAGGCTTTGGACCGCCGCAAGGGCCGCCAGGCTTTGGACCGCCGCAAGGGCCGCCAGGCTTTGGACCGCCGCAAGGGCCGCCAGGCTTTGGACCGCCGCAAGGGCCACCAGGCTTTGGACCGCCGCAAGGGCCACCAGACTTCGGACCGCCGCAAGGGCCGCCAGGCTTCGGACCGCCACCAGGCTTATCGGCCGCCAATCCCGGCTACCCGCCGCCCCCGGGCGCGCCTGGAGCGGGAGGCGACATGAACGCGCCGTCCCCCGCATTCCCGCAGCCCTCGAACTACGGACCGCCCCCGGGTTTCGGCCAGCCTCAATCGGCCCCACGAGAGCCGTACCCGCCCGTGCCCGCCCAGGGTCGTGGGCCCTCGAGCTTCAGCCCGATGAGCCCCGTCCCTAGCGTCGAAGCTCCGCGCATCGCCGGAGGGGCCGCAGCCACGGGTCCGCGACCGGATGACGTGGTCGATGCCGAGCCGAAGCGTGTGCTCGGAGGGTTTATCTATTCCTTCCAGGAAGATGGCTTCGGGAAACACTGGGTGCTCTACGAAGGCGAGAACCTCGTCGGCCGCGCCGAGACCAACGTGAAATGCGAAGTGCCCGTTGCCCACGGCACGACGTCGACCCGCCACGCATCGCTGCGCTGCACAAACGGACAAATTACGCTTCAGGACATGAAGTCGACGAACGGCACCTACGTGAACGGTCGTAGGCTCGATCCCAACGTCCTCACCGCGCTCAATGACGGCGACCAGGTGAGGTTTGGCGGGTTCACGGTGAACCTCATCGTCGCCCGTCGACAACCCTAATTCTTTTGCGCGTCACGCATCTGGAATAGGACTACCTAGGTGCCGCCGAGCGGAATGCAACTCGAGTTCGCAACGGCTACCGATGCGGGCCTCGACCCGCACAAACGCGTCAACGAAGACGCTTTTGGCCAGTTGGATTCAGGGGTCGGACATCTGTTCGTCGTCTGCGACGGCATGGGGGGTCACCTCGGCGGCAAGCAAGCAAGCGAGCTCGCCGTCAAGACGATCGTCGATGGCGTCGGGGCGACAAGTCCAAGTGAGGAACCCGTGCGCGCGCTCGTTGCGGCAATCCAAGAAGCGGCGCTGCGCGTCTTCGAGCTCGGCGGCCCGGCCCAGAACCCCCAACGCCCGGGCTCGACCTGCGTCTCGATGCTGTTCCGAGCAGGGTATCTCGAAATCGCGCACGTCGGAGACAGCCGCGGCTACATGATTCGCGGCAAGCAGATCCAGCGGGTCACCCGCGACCATTCGTTCGTTCAAGAGCTGATCGACAGCGGCCGCCTGACCGAAAAAGAGGCGATTGGCCACCCCGAGTCGAACAAGATCACGCGCGCACTCGGAATGACGCCGACGGTCCGGGTGGAGACGCGAAATGAACCCCTGGAGCTCTTCGATGGCGACGTCTTCATCCTCGCGACCGACGGCCTCACCGACCTCGCCCAGAACCAAGACATCCTCGTCACCGCGCTCTCGTACCTCAAATCCGGCGGCCTTCAGACCGCCTGCAACGAGCTCGTCGCGCTCGCGAACCGTCGCGGCGGCCACGACAACATCACCGTGCAGATGGTTCGGGTCGTACGGACTGGACCAAAACTCATCTCCACACACGTCGACGCGCCGCCCGCCGGTAGGGGTCCCGCGTCGGCAACCGTCGTTCAAGGACCACCCGGCCACACCGCACCCGGCGCTCCCCAATCGGGGGACTCGAACGATGCGCTGTCGCCCGGTCTGCAGGCTGGCCCGTACACGCTCGTCGGTGGGCCCTCCGCCCTTCCCAGCTATGCGGCGCCGCCATTCGGTGGTCAGCACGGCCCGCCGCAAAACCTCGCACCCGCGCCCGTCGGGCCGAACCCCCTGATGAACCTCGTCGTCGCGATGGCCGCGCTGATCGGCCTCCTTGTCGCCGCACTGATCTGGGCGCTCAAGCTGCGCTGACCTGCGTTTTTGTTGTGTTTTAACTGGCGCGGTACCCCAACCCTGGAATCCCAGCCCCCAAGCGCCCGCGACTTTCGCCCCGAGCAAGCCCCATGATCCCAAGCTTCGGAAAACAAACCGTCACCATCGGCAGCCACCCTCAGTGCGACGTCGTGCTTCAAAGCGCAAACGTGGCTGCGGAGCACGGCAGGCTCGTCAACCAAGGGGGCGGCAAGCTCGTCTTTCTCAACGGCGGGGCAGGTCGCACGTTCGCCGGTGACCGTGAACTCGCGCCGAACGAAACGGTCAATTTTGATTTCCGACAAGCATTTCGTCTTGGCGACGTCGTCCTTCCGCTCGATCATCCGGCAATCACCGCGAGCCTGCTGTCGGTTGGCCAGGAGACCGCACAGCCGGGCCGCCTGATCATCGGACGGGATCCCTCGCGGGCCTCGCTGGTGCTTGGCCACTCCAGCGTATCGAGCCTCCACTGCACGATCGCGCTGGATCGCATGATGGTGATCGACCACGACTCGACGAGCGGCACGTACGTCAACGGCGCGAGGCTCGTCGGCGGGCAACCGACCCCGCTACCGCCGCAAGGCTCCATCTTCATCGGACCTGTGCCCGTTCGCATCGACGTCTTGTTGCAGCTTGGTCATGCGCTCGCCGCAGGTGGAGCGGCGCAACCCTCCGCGGTCGCCCCAGTCGCCCTAGCGGCAGCAACCCCGAAGGTGGACCCCCCGACGGCGCTTGGCGGTGCCGGCAACGCAGGCGCGGCGATGGGAAAGCACAAGACCGTCTTCGGTCAGCTCGCGTTCACTCCCGGCGGCCCCGCCATTCGAACGATCGGCCGTACCCCCGACAACGACATCGTCATCGCGCATGCCCAGGTCTCGAGCCGCCACGCGCAGGTCGAGCAAGCCAACGGTCGCGTGTACGTTACCGATCTCGGAAGCGCCAACGGCACCTACATCAACGGCCAACGGCTCACGGCCGGGCAGCGCGTCGAAGTCGCCAACGGCCAGAAAATCTACATCGGGCCGATGCCGGTGCAGCTCCAGGTCGGTGCCGCCGGCGCGGTCGATGTCGTCAATGAAGGCTACAGCCAAGAGCGCTGGGCTGGCCGACCTCTCTACGAGATCGAAGCCTGGCAGCTCTGCCTCGAGGTCCCCGATCGCGACAACAAAGCGAGCATGAAGGTGCTGCTCGATAACGTCTCGTTCAAGGCGCTACCGGGCGATATGATCGCGCTGATGGGACCGAGCGGCGCGGGCAAAACCACCCTCTTGCTGACCTTGAACGGTTACGTCCCACCGACCCATGGGCTCGTCAGAATCAACGGCGAGGACCTCTATTCGATCTACGATTTGCTGCGCGGCTCAATCGGCTACGTCCCGCAGGATGACCTCGTGCACTCCGAACTTACGGTCTTCGAGGCCGTCAGATACAGCGCCAAGATGCGGCTGCCGCCGGACTACAGCGACGACGAGATACAAAAGCAGGTCAATCAGACGCTGCGCGATCTCGGCCTCGACTCGATCTCGCATCTGGAGATAGGAGCGCCCGAACGGAAGGTCCTCTCGGGCGGACAGCGAAAACGCGTCAACATCGCACTCGAGCTCGTCACCGACCCGGTCATCCTCTATCTCGATGAGCCCACCTCAGGGCTCGCTTCCGACGACGCGGCGAGCCTGATCGGTCTGCTGAGCGAGCTCGCGAAAGCGACTGGCAAGACGATCATCATGACGATCCATCAGCCCGCGAAAGAGGAGTACGAAAAGTTCACTCACGCGCTCGTCCTCGGCTACGGCGGGGTGCCGATGTTCTTCGGACCGACCCTGCCCGACAGCTATCGTTTCTTCAGTGGCTACGAGCTGCGAACCCAGGGAAAATACGTAGAGCCGCCCGCGAGCGAGGTCGTCAATAACCCTCGCGACATGTTCGGAAAAATTGCCGAACGTGAAATTCCCATTCACAAGCAGCTCCTCGCGCAGAACCCGCTCGCCCCGCGTACAGCCGCGCGAAACCAGGCGGCGAGGCTGTGGCGCGCCGAGTACTTCTCCGACACGAATCCCATCTGCAAGGGGATGTATTCAGGAACCCGCTCGATCGGCACCGCCGACGGGCAACGCGGGATCCCCGCATCGCGTCCAAAGACCAGCGGGCAGTTCGGGTTGCTCTTTTCCCGCTACCTCAAAACGAAATTTCGCGACGTCACCGGTACCGCGATCATGTTCGCGCAGGCCCCTATCATCGGGGTGCTGCTCGCGGTCGTCTTCGGCGGGCAAACGGAGGCCTCGCCCGCCTGGTGCATCGGCGCGCTGCAAGACATCGCGAAACGCACGGGAAAAACCGGCGGCGGGGACATCTTGAATCACTTGACGGCGACGCAAGATCACACCGGCGCCATGTTCTTTTTGGTGGTGAGCTCCGTGTGGTTCGGCACCTCGAACGCGGCGCGTGAAATCGTCCGTGAGCGCTCGATCTACGTGCGCGAGCGCATGGTGAATCTCGGATTGCTCAACTACGTGATGAGCAAGTTCGTGCTTCTTGCGCTCTTCTGCATCGTCCAGTGCACGGCGCTCCTCGCGATTGTGTTTTTCACCCTCGGCTTTCACGGCGGGGCCGCGGCCTTCGCCCAGGAGCTCGGCGCGCTCGTCTCGACCGCCGTCGCATCGGTAGCAGTCGGCCTGTTGCTATCGACCGTCGTGACCTCGTCCGAGGCCGCCATGGCCCTCACGCCCATCGCCCTCATTCCACAAGTCGTCCTCGGTGGCTTGATGGTTCCGGCGACCACCATCCCAAAGCTATCGGCGCTGATGTACGTGATCCCCGCGCGCTGGGGCTTCGAGGCCGCGGTGGTCCCCGAGCGCGCCGCCATCAAGAACGATGCGGCATGGCTGATCAACCTGGGCTCACCCGAGCAGTCCAGCGCCACGGACTTCATCAAAGGAGGCAACTTTGAATGCGCGACCGCGCAGGTCGCCTCCGACTCGCTGAACGGCGCGTGGTCGTTTACGAATTACGACCAAGCCGTCATCCCGTTCCTCGTGCTCAGCACGATGACCGTGGTGCTCCTGGGGGCCGTGCTCGTGCTCTTGCGGCGCCGCGACCAGATGTGACGAAGCCGCGCTTTCAGTCCTGGCACTCAGCAACCGCAGTGTTAAAGAGACCCTCCGTCATGCTGAACGTCCGTCGCCTCGCATGCGCGTGCGCGCTCCCGCTCCTCCTCGCGGCGAGCGAAACGCAGGCGCAGGAGCAGGCGGGTGTTCCCGAAGATGCCCCGCGATTCGACTCGAGAGGCCGTCCTGTTGCGCCAACCGCAATCCCTCCGAAGCCCGAGGATCTGACGCTGCCCGAACGCACGAGCGAGGTGCAACCCGAGTACACGAAAGAAGCCCTCGACGCCGCAATTCGAGGGTCGGTGTTTCTCAAGATCACGATCGACGTCGATGGCACCGTCGTCGCCGCTACGGTCGATCAGGGCCTCGGCCACGGTCTCGACGAGAGCGCCATCGCCGCAGCAAAGAAGCTCACGTTCGTCCCCGCGAAGCGGAAGGGAAAACCATTTCGCGCGACGATTCGCTACCAATTCGACTTCGACTTCAAGGAGCACTCTGTCGAGTCGGCACGCACGACCGGCGCCCTCCGCGTCACCATCCTCGCAAAAGACGACGACGCTCCCCTCGTCACGGCGAAGGTCCGCCTCGCGAAGGTGGCGGCCGTTGCCCTCACCGCGCCTGCGCCGTCTACCGAGGTTCCGGTCGACGCAAAAGGCGGCTTCGTCGTGCCCTCGCTCGACGTGGGGGAGTACCGCGTCGCCGTCTCGGCAGAAGGCTTCGAGACCCTCGTCGTCATCGAGCCGATTGCCGCCAACGAAGAAAACGTCGCGGTCTACCGCCTTACACGCACAGCCAAGGTTGCCGCTGCGGCCGCCCCCGGAGTGATCGAAATCGACGTAACGGGCGAGCGTCCCCCGCGCGAAGTCACCCGCCGCTCGATCGAGAAGCGTGAGCTCGAGCGCATCCCCGGCACGAACGGCGACGCGCTCCGTGCGCTGCAGAACCTCCCCGGCGTCGCGCGACCGCCTGGCCTCGCCGGCCTCCTGCTCGTGCGCGGCTCCGCACCGCAGGACACCCAAACCTTCATCGACGGGACCTTCGTCCCGCTGATCTATCACTTCGGGGGACTGTCGAGCGTCGTGCCGACCGAGCTCTTGAACAGGATCGATTTCTACCCCGGCAACTTCAGCGCGCGCTACGGCCGCGCCACCGGCGGCATCGTCGACGCGGGCCTCCGTGCGCCGCGCAACGACGGCTTTCATGGCCTCGTACAGATGGACCTCATCGACGCGCGAGGCCTCATCGAAGGCCCGATCCCCGACACCAACAAGAAGTGGTCCTTCGCCGTCGCTGCACGCCGAAGCTACCTCGACACGTGGCTCGGCCCCGTCCTCGAGAAAGCCGGCGCGGGCGTCACGCAAGCGCCCGTTTACTACGACTACCAGCTAATCCTCGACGGAAAACCGAAGACCGGTCACCACGTCCGCACGTCGTTCTACGGCTCGGATGACGGCATCGAGCTCCTCTTGAAACAGCCCTCGGCCAACGAACCAGGCCTAAGCGGAAGCCTCGGTCTGAAGACACAATTTCAACGCGCCGCGATGCAGTACGACGTGGACTTAGGCGAGGGCTCGCGCTTTGACAGCTCGCTTTCCGTCGGGCGTGATCTCTTGCAGTTCAGCCTGGGCGATCTCTACTTCAAGGTCCAGTCCGTGAGCTTCTACGGCCGCGGTGAGTACACGACTCGACTCGCACGAAACGCGACGATGCACGTCGGCATGGACATGCTCGCCGGCGGCTACGACGTCGCCGTTCGCTTGCCTGCCCCACCCGCCCCCGGTCAGCCGCCGAACCAACCGTTCTCGACGCGCACCCCGCAAACCTTCGCCGATCGCGGCATGAACTACCGACCTGCCGGCTACGTCGAGATGGAGCTCACGCCGACCCCCCGGCTCCGCCTCGTGCCGGGCTTCCGCTTCGACTACGACAAGTTCACCAAGCGCAACGACTTCGCCCCGCGCTTCAACGCGCGCTACGTGATCCGGGATACGTTCCCCAAGACGACCGCGAAGTTTGGCGCCGGCGTATTCTATCAACCACCGACGCCGCAGCAGTCTCTGCCGCCGCTCGGGACCGCAAACCTGAAGTCGAATCGGGCGGTGCACTACGGGCTCGGCGTGGAGCAAGACGTGACGCGGCAAGTGGAGCTCTCCGTCGAGGGTTTTTACAAGCAGCTCGACAACTTCGTCGGTCAGAAACCTTCCGCGAGCGGCACGAGCGCCGAGTACGACAACTCCGTCACGGGCTACGTCGTGGGCGGCGAGCTCCTCATGAAATACAAAGCCGACGACAAGTTCTTCGGCTGGCTCGCCTACACACTCTCTCGCTCGGCGAGACAGAACGGACCGAACGAGCCCGAGTACCTCGTAAACTTCGATCAGACGCACATCCTCACCGCGCTTGGCAGCTACCGGCTCGGCGGCGGGTGGGAACTCGGCGCGCGCTTCCGCCTCATAAGCGGCAACCTTATCACGCCAAACGTGTGCAACTCCGCGGCCATCGCCTGCGATCCAACTCGCATCGGCGGGCTCTTCCACGGCGCGTCCGGCGCTTACACCGCCATTCCATTCGGCACGACGTCGAGTGAGCGGCTTCCACTCTTTCACTCGCTCGACATCCGAGTCGACAAAGCGTGGCAGTTTCAGGCGTGGAAACTCTCGGCGTACCTCGACGTGCAGAACACTTACAACAATCAGAACACCGAGGGATTGTCTTACAACTTCAACTTCACGCAGCGGCAGTACGTATCGGGCCTACCGATCTTGCCGAGCCTTGGAATACGAGGTGATTGGTGATGCGTCGACGTCGTTTGATCCTGAGTTCACTCACTGCACTCGGCATCGCGGCGAGCTGCGCTGCCAGCTTCGAGCCATCGAGCGAAGTCAACGGTCTGCGCATCCTCGGAGTCGAGGCTGACCTCCCCTACGCGAAACCCGGTGACACCGTCACGTTGACGATGACGGTCACCGACGGCCTTGGCGACACGGCCGGAAAGCCGCGCCCACTGCAGCTCGTGTGGATTGGCGGCTGCGTGAATCCCGTCGGCGACCAATACTACTTGTGCTTCCAACAATTCGCGGCGCTCCTTGGCCAAGCTCTGCCAGGCGGCGCAGGCTCAGACCTCGTTAAATTTGCCGTAGCGACACCGGAGCAAGACGGCGAGCGGGGTGCGAGCTCGTTCTCCTTCGTGGTGCCCGAGGACATCGTCTCGCAGCGGCCCGTACCGGACGCAGGGCCGCACTATGGCATCGAGTACGTGTTCTTCGCGGCGTGCGCGGGGACCATCGCCCCAGCCGACTTCACGCAGACGGGTGCGGCGCCCGAGTTCCCGCTCAAATGCCTCGACGCCGATGGCAACGCACAAGGCGCGGACAGCTTTGTGCCTGGTTACACGCAAATTTACTCGTTTTCTGACGGGCGCTCGAATGAAAACCCACCGACGACCGCCCTCACACTCGACGGCGTCGAGCTGCCGAGCGAACCCGACGACGCCCCGATCTTCGCGCGCTGTGCCGTCACTACGGAAGAGCGCCGGCTGAGCGGATGCGCCGCACCGATCGGACTCGACGCCTGCGAAGAACACAAGCTCAGCGCGACGGTGCCCGACGTCGCCGCCTTGCTGCCGGACTCCGGGGCCGACGTTGGCGGTGCGCGACGTGAGACAATTTGGGTGAGCTACTTCAGCGATGGCGGCACTGTCGGCGCCGGCGTCGCGCTCGTCAGCGACTCGTCGAAAGGTTACCAGGCCGAGCACGAGACGACCTGGCTCACACCCGCCGAGCCTGGCCTCGTCTCGTTATGGGCAGTCACGCGCGACCAACAAGGCGGGCAGAGCGTCCGTCGCGGCTGGGTACGGATCGAGTAGCCTTCAGGTTCGATCGAAAGAGACCGCGGAGTCGCCATGAGCAGCGTCGCCGAGGGGCGCACTCATGTGGAGCGCGTCGAGAGCTCCGAGGCCCACGCATGCACGAGCGGCGCGAGAAGCGAACGGTCGCGGTTCTCGCCCCAGCGGACGAAGACCCACGCGCCGCCGAGCTGCGTGGGCTCGATGGCGGCGTCCTGCCAGCCGGCCGCGATGTCCGGATCCTCGGTGATCACTTTGGCGGAGTCCGACAGGCGCCAGGGCACCTTCGCGTCCGCGGGCATAGCCGGATCGAGCACCGTCACGTCATCGTCATCGACCGAGCCCGCATCGTTCGGGTGCAGGAGGACGTAGTGCGACGCGACGGTATCGTCATAGGTTCCGGTCTTCAGCATGACCACGAAATTGGCGCGTTTTTCAGGCGACAGCGTGCGGTACGCGCGTACGAGGGCCGAGGAGCTCGCGCGCATACGCGGCCAACCCGGCTCGCCTGGCAAGTACTCCTCCTTCAAGCAGAGCTGCACCGCACCGCCCGTCACCTCCGCGACGAGGTCCGCGTAGAGCGTCGTCATCGAGAGACCGGACAGCGAGTAGTAGAGCGCTTCGTGGGCGGCGTCGTTCAGCGTCCTCGGCGTCCAGGGCGGGGTCGCAGGCGCCGCGAGCAACCTCAACACCATCGCGAGGCACGTCAGCATGCAGCCTTCGTTGGCGATGTTGTTGCCGTCGTCGAACTCGCGCAGGAGCAACGCCGCCTCTGCCGTGGAGTAGCCATCGAGCTCGGTCGCGGCCTGAATGACGAGGTCGCGGTCCCACATGACCTCCGCGCCCCACGCGGGATCATCCTGACGAAGCGGTAGCCCCGAGACGTCGAGCGCTCCATCCGGCGTCGCTGCGAGGTAGTCGAAGGGCTTCGTTGTCCCGTCGGACGGACAGTCGGACGCCGACTCAGCCGTAGCGCAGCCGCTGACGGCGCCGCTCGCACCGAGGCTCGCCACCGCACCAAGGAAAGTCCGGAGAAAGTCGCGACGAGCGGGCGGGGTCGAATGCGAGAGAGGAAGCGTCGAGCGGTTGTCCATCGGGCTTAGCGGAGCTTGTGCCGCTCCGTGATGGCGGCGTCAACGAGGTGCGCCTAGAGTCGCGCCTACAACTCTCACTAGGTGCGCCCGGAAGCGAAGACCAAGAGCACCAGGCGCGGGAAGATGCGATTGCCCTGACCTCGAGCAGGAGGCCTTGCCTGCCTCGAATTGGGCGACCGAACGCTTTCGGAGCAAGCACGCTGTGCCCTCATTTGCTAGGGTCCGTGCGCTGTCACGTTGCCTTTGGTCCCGCTTCGCTAGTCGTTGTTTATTTATGAGTTTTTCACTTTCAACCCATCGCCGTCACTACGCCTTCGCGCGACTTTTCGCGGCCGCTCTCATCGTGAGCGCCTGCGGCGGCGAGGAGGAGAGCCGCGTCCGTCCGTTAGCGTCGGGTGAACCCTTGACGATCGCGCTCTTGGCGCCGTCCCTACCGAACGACGGCGGCATTCCCGACGCAGGCAAGAGCCCATTCGACTACGCCGTCGCGAAGGTGAACGAAGCCGGCGGGATCGCGGGGGGACGCCCCGTGAAGCTCGTGCCGTACACGTTCAGCTTGACGGACAACGACTTCGACGCGGTATCCGCCGAGGTCCTCGCGGACCCCAATGTGGTGGCGACGATCGGGCTCGCCGAGAGCAGCCAACTGATGACGCTCGCGCCATCGTTTATCGGCGCCGAGCGTCTCCTCATCGCCCCGAATGCGACGGCCGACGAACTCCTCCGTGCGTTCGGCGGCGGCCAGTATTTTTGGCGGACGAAGCCATCGGACATCGGTCAGGCCGAGCTCCTCGTCACCTACGCGAAGCGGGTTCACGCGAAGAAGCTCGGGCTCGTGACGAGCCTCGACACCGGCGGAATGACGTTTTTCACATGGATGGGCTTCTTCGCGACCGAACACGGCTACGACGCGAAAGACCTCCACATCGAACCGCTCACGGCCGATGCGGACTGCACAGCTCCGATGGCCGCCGTGCTCGCCGACGCCCCCGACGTCGTGTTCGTCGGCGCCGCCCAAGAGGTCGCCGGCAACTGCATCATTCACGCGTGGGCCGATTATCGGAAGGCGAACCCCACGAAGAACCCGCGCCTCGTCTTTGCCGACGCCGGCTACGACTACACGCAGTACGGCATGAGCGCAGGACAGGATGCCGAAGGCCTCGAAGGCTTCGCGACCGTCGGACCGCTCGGCAACACCTTCGACGAGGACTACGCCGCATGGGCGGGCAAGGCCGGGTCGGGCAAGGCCGGGTCGGGCCCGAACGGCCGCAGTTCGCACGACGCGGTGCTCCTGCTCGCATACGGCCTCGACCGCACGAACGGCGTCGGTGGCGCAGCCCTCGACAACGCGCTCCGCGAGCTGGTCGACACGCGCGGAACGAAGGTGGACGCGAGCGTCAGCGGGATCGCCGCGGGACTCAACGCGATCGAAGCGGGCGCACTCCCCGACATCACCGGAGAGACGGGCGAGCTCGAGTACTTGTCTGGGCTCTACGTCGATCCGGCGAACGCTCATTACGGCCGTTGGAGCTACGAGTACGGGGGCTACATCGCGAAAGAGACTTACTGGACCGGCGAACCCGGGTTTCTATCCGCAGCCAAAGCGCTCGCGTTCCCGAGCGACGCGACGCTCGCGGCCCCGAATCTGAAGCCAGGCTTCACGCCTGCGAAACCACAATCGGACACGTGGGCGCTGGTGATGAGCTTCTCGGGAGGCTGGGAAAACTACCGGCACCAAGCCGATGGGCTGCGCCAATTCCAAGCGCTGCTCGCACTTGGGATCCCGCGTGACCACATCGTGCTCATCGGCGCCGACGACCTCGCGACGTCTCCGAACAACACGCTGCCAGGCCAAGTGCGCAACCAAGCCAACGGGCCCAACATTTACGCAAACGTCACGTACGATTACACGCTGAACGACGTGACGGCGGCCGACGTCCTCAACATCTTGAAGGGGCAGAAGACCGCAACGACACCGACGGTGCTTGGGTCGACCGACGCCTCCAACGTCTACGTCTTCTTCAGCGGTCATGGCGGCACCAGCGGCATGCCCGTCGGCGCAGGCTCGGTCTCCGAAGGCTTGGCAGGAGGCACCATGACCACCCTCAGCCCTGCGGACTTTCGCGAGACGCTCTGCACGATGCAGGACGAAAAGCGGTACCGGCGCGTGCTCGTCGCCATCGAGGCATGTTACAGCGGCGCGTTTGGGAGCGTCTTCAATGGCGGGCTGCTGCTCGGTTGCAACGGCGACGGCGTAACGCCAGGCGATCCGTTGCTCGGCGTGATGCTCATGACCGCCGCGAACACGGTCGAGTCGTCGTACGCGGCGCAGTACGATAAGACGCTGAAGGCTTGGGTCGCTGACCAGTTCGCGGATCGCCTCGCCATGACGCTCTTCGAGGGCGGTGGAACGAGCGTCCCCGCCTACGACCTGTTCAAGTCGATAGCCAGCACGGTGTCCGGCGCGCACGTCTCGCTCTACAACGAGGGCGCCTACGGCAACGCCACCCAAGACACGTTCGCCGAGATCTTCAAGCCGTGATGCACCCCACCATGCGAAGCAACCCTTGTACCGCAATCCGTCGGGCGACCGCGTTGGCCGCTCTGGTTTGGGGAGCCGCGAGGTGCGCATCGAAGGATGCAGGCACACCCGAGCCGCCCCCGCCTCCGCTGTGTCAATCCGTCAAGCGAACGTGCGCCGAGGTAAAAGGCTACGCATGGAGCAAGGCGGTCACCGTAGAGTGCAACGACGCCGACGAGCTCTTCACCGTGCGCGCGAGCGGACTCCCGCCGGAGAAAGCGGACGTGACGATGCCCAAGCTCGAGGCACAAGATTGGGAGTTCCTCGTGCCGCTCTCGCCGCGCTGCGCCACCGCTCGTGAGAAGCTCGAAGGACGCAACGTGCCCCAAGGCTTGATGTTGAACGGCGTCGGTTTTTTCACGCCTTTCGACACCAACGGCGACGACCTCGTGAAGAACGCAATGGGGCTCGACGAGTGTCAGGGGATGCCGGGAGTCGGCTGCACCTACCAGTACCGCTCGCTCTCGCCCTGCATCTTCGGAGCCAGCGACGACGTCGCGAAACACCTAGAAAAAGATGGCCACGGCGCGCGGGTCGGGCTTGCGCTCGACGGCTTCGAGCTCTTCGCGACCCCAACGATTGCCGGCGAGCCGCCGCTCGACGCGTGCCACGGACACGAGACCGCGACGCGCGGCTATCACTACCATGCGTCAGCCGACGCCCCGTATCTGATGAGCTGTTTCGTCGGCGCGACGCGCGGCGACCTTCGCTACACGGCCACGTTGCCGGAGGAGTGCCTGCAAGGTTCGTCCGGCCCGAGCATGAGCATGGGGTCCGGGCCGCCGGAAATGAGTGGAACGGGCGGAATGGGCGGAATGGGCGGGCAGTGAAGCGCCGAGCCGTCGGGAGTGGCGGCTGCGTACGCGTCGAGTAGCCTTCAGCGCCGCGTGATGCCGCGCCACCAGGGCCATGGCTGCAACGCCATCCTGTCGATGTGCCACCAGGCGCGTACGCCAGCCCGACGCCATCGTCTCCTGGCGCGCCGTAGCCGTGGAGCAAGACGACCACCGGACCGTCGCCTCCACCGTCACCGTCGCTGCCCCCCGCGATCCGAACCGTGAGTCCGCCCAAGGTCTTCGTGCGCATGCAGCGAGCCAAATGTTAAGCGTCACCGTCGTCCGCGAGGAGCGGCTCGGCATGGGGCAACTGGAGGTTGTTGCTCCTCCGCTTTACGTTCCTCGTCGATGATCAACCCCGAACTTAGTTCAGAAAAAGCCGAAAAAAACTTGAGAGAGAGAGAGACAGAGAGCACCATTCGTGCCTGATATCGGTCATCCGCGCTTAAACCGAGCGCCGTTCGACCGATGAAAGGCTATCCACGATGCTATCGAAAACGACATCCAAGGCAGGTGCGACGGTTCTTGGGCTTCCTCTCGTGAGTGTTGCGCTCGCGGGATGCAATGCAATAGGGGCGCCCCCAAAGGAATTTCCGATGAAGGAGGGAGACTCGATATGCATCGGTTCGTCCTTCTATAAAGTGGCCGATATCAAAGCTTACCCTTGGATCAGTCTGACCCCCAATTCCAAGTGTGCCGAACCTGGGTCTCCAAATGCCTACGTGAATGCTGATCGTGTCGATTCATTCAGACCGGACTGCACTTGCAAGTACTCCGCGGCGTGCATGAAGAAGTGCAAAGAGAGTGAGCTACCACTCGACAAATGCCTGGCGACGTGTACTGACTGAGTTTCGCTGAGAAGCTCGGCCCCGACGGTCTTCGACCGTTCACGGGGTGAGAACGCTGGGCTGAGCACCGCTAGGATGTCGAGGTTTCGAACGACGGCGTCGATGGTTGAACGGTCAACGCGAGCCTGTCGCTACGAGTGCGCGGTGCGAATGTTCAGGGGGCGGATGTCCCAAGCTGGGGAACGGTCGCATTGAGTTACCCTCCAATTGGCACATCTTGCTGAGCCCCGTCCTTGGCATGCCTGCGAATTCGGGATGGTCCATCGAGTACGAAGCCACGCTCCGCTTAATCGGCGCCATTGAATTCTATGCGGGCACGACGTGAAAGGACCCCTTGAGTTCAAGGGGTCGTCGCAACACATTTTCGATTTATCAATACTAATTGATCTCGGAGCGCCTCTGCAGGTGTTCTCCATCCGAGAGTTTCTCGTGGCCGACCGTTAAGCGCAGCTGCGACGGCGTCTATCTCTTCGCGAGAGTA
>CANJMI010000028.1 GCA_947475525.1 Polyangiaceae bacterium
CGGCGGCGGCGGCGGCGGTGGTGGTCGTGGCGGCGGCGGTGGTCGCGGCGGCGGCGGCGGTGGTCGCGGCGGCGGTGGTCGCGGCGGCGGCGGCGGCGGCGGCGATTCTTGGTGAGTTCCCTCAGCGCAGCCATGCGCTAATGACGGCGGGTTCCTTCGGGGGCTCGCCGTTTTCCGTGAATGGGTCCGGGGGCCTTGGCTCATGCCCTCGCGACCGAACGCGCTTTCCGGTGTAGGCTGCGAGCCCGCTCATGTTGCTGGCTCCTGGCACCGCAGTTTCCGCGAAGTTGACGCTCGTGCGCCTTCTCGGGGAGGGAGCGATGGGCAGCGTCTGGGTTGCAGACAGCGTGGGCTCGCCGCGACCGGTGGCCGTCAAATTCCTGGCCGCGCGCCCCTCCCGCGACGCCCTCGCGCGCTTCCAGCGTGAAGCCTCGGCGGCCTCGAAACTCGAGAGCCCCAACGTCGTGCGCATTTTCGATCACGGTGCGACCGAGGACGGCACCCCGTACATCGTGATGGAGCTGCTCGAAGGCGAGACACTTGGCGAGCGGCTCACGCGTGTAGGTCGCCTCGGCCTCGATGACGTTGCAGCCATCGTTCGCCAGATCGCCACCGCTCTCGACGCGGCCCACCGCCTCGGCATCGTCCATCGCGACATCAAACCCGACAACATCTTCATCGTTGGCGCCGACGACTTTCCACTCGTTAAATTGCTCGATTTCGGAATGGCGAAGCAGACGGACGGGACCGATCCCACGAGCGAGCTGACGGCCATGGGCGTCGCGGTAGGTACGCCCGAGTACATGAGTCCCGAACAGGTGCTCGGTGGGCGTGACGTCGATCACCGATCCGACCTTTGGGCCCTCGGGGTCGTCGCTTACCGAGCGCTTGCCGGCGTTCCACCGTTCGATGGCGCGTCACCTCACGCGCTCTTTTTCGCGATATGTCGCGGGGCTTATCGCCCGCTCGAAGAGGTCGGACTCGCGGCCCCTTTCGACCGCTGGTTTCAATCTGCGTTGAGCCCGAAGAAGACGAATCGTTTCGATAGCGGTCGTGCACTCGTGAGTGAATTCGACCTCGTCCTGCGGGAGGTGCGGGCACTCGACGACGCATCCACCAACGAGGCGCTCGAGCCAACGGGCGAGTTCGATGCCTTCGCTCTGATGGAAGCCGCGACCGCCACCTCTGCCGCGGACGCGGCTGCCACGCAACAGAAGCGCGCGATTCTTGCGGCCCCTCCACTCGAACCAGACCTGCGGATAGACGAGTGGATCACCGAGTCGATGTCCATGCCACCGACCGACTCGCATCCTGGCGAAACCTCCGCGCCGGGAGTGTTCGAGCGCGCATCGCAGCGTGGGGCGATTGCCGTCGTGGTTCGTGACGAGCTTGCGTCTCTCGAGGAAACCCCCTCCTCGGCACCTTCCTCGCTACCGGAGCGAAGGGGCCGAGCGAGCTTGGGAGTTGTTGCGTTCGTTATCCTCGTTCTGGCTGCCGTGGCTGCCGTGTTCCTTCGTGCGCGCTGACAAATCGAATTGACGAGGCCGAGCCTGGGCTTAGGCGTGGTACGTCCGTGATGCACACGCGCCGAACCACTCCGAGGAAGATGCGATGACGGTCAAAGACCCCCGCTCGACTCCGCCGGCCGAGGGCGCCACGGCGCTCGTTCATCGCAAGGACCACCACATCGACATCTGCCTCCAGCAGGATGTCGGGTCCGCCCGATCGACTGGCCTCGGCGGCTATGCGATCGAGTACGACGCACTGCCCGAGATCGATCTCGCTGACGTCGACCTCGCCGTAACGGTTCTCGGGCGGCCGCTCCGCGCGCCTATTTTGATCGGTGCGATGACGGGCGGGACCGAGCGGGCCGGGGCCATCAACCGCAACTTGGCACGCGCAGCGGCGCGCACGGGAGTCGGCATGGCGCTCGGCTCGCAGCGCGCGATGATCGTCGACCCGTCGCTGACGGCCACGTTCGCGGGACGCGAGGCCGCGCCCGAGTTGCCGTTGCTCATCGGCAACGTCGGAGCCGTTCAGTTGAACTACGGCGTCGGCGCGGTGGCGATCCGCGCGGCCCTCGAGGCGGTTGGCGCTGACGCGGTAAACCTCCATCTGAACGCACTTCAAGAGGCCATTCAGCCAGAGGGCGACACGCGCTTCTCTGGGCTGCATGCACGCATGACGGCGCTCATCCCCGAGCTTCGAGTGCCCGTCCTCGTCAAGGAAGTTGGCGCGGGGATCTCGCGTCGCGCGGCCGAAAAACTTGCGCTCTTGCCGCTTGCAGGCGTCGAGTCTGCGGGGGTCGGTGGAACGTCGTGGGCGAAGGTCGAGAGCTTTCGAGCGCCCGGCAACAGCGTGCAAGCCGAGGTCGGGCGCAGGCTCGCGGGCTTCGGTATTCCGACCGCCGACTCGATTCGACACTGCCGCGAGGCATTCGGCGACAGGCTTGTCATTGGGTCGGGCGGCCTGCGGAGCGGCTACGACGTCGCCGTGGCGATCGCCCTGGGCGCCGATGTCGGGGCGCTCGCGAAACCGCTGCTCGAAGCCGCTGAGCTTAGTGAAGATGCCTGCGTGCACGCCTTGGAGACGTTGATCTACGAGCTCCGAGTCGTTTGTTTTTGCGCCGGCGTCCGCAACATCCGCGAGCTCCGTACCGTGAGGCTTATCGCCGGTCCCGAGCACCAAAGCCGCTGATGCCACATCTGAGCTCACCATGAACGCCACCTTCATCGACACCGAACCTGTAAACGTGCGCCTCCATTCGAGTGAGTTCAGCGGCTTTCACCGGCTTTCGCTCGAGGAGCGCCGCGCGTGCCTCGCGGAGGCGATAGGCCTGAGCGAGCGCGAGCTCGATATGTTGTCCTCCGACGGAGGCCTCTCGGACGAACAAGCGAATCGCATGGTCGAGAACGTCCTCGGCGTGATGAGCCTTCCGCTTGGATTGTGCGTGAATTTGCTGCTCGACGGCCGTGAATGTCTCGTGCCCATGGCGGTCGAAGAACCGAGCGTCGTCGCCGCGGCGAGCTTCGCGTCGAAGCTCCTGCGAGCCGGCGGCGGCGTGACCACCGAAGTCACCCCGCCGCACATGATTGGGCAAATCCAGCTCCTCGATGTGCCCGACGTTGCAAGCGCCGAAGCCGCCGTGCTCGCGGCCAAGGCCGAGCTCCTCGCGGCCGCCAACGAGGGGCATCCAAGCCTCGTCGCCGCCGGTGGCGGTGCCATCGATCTCGAGGTCAAGCACCTCGCGCCACTGACCGAGGTCACGGGCGGCTTCCACGATCCGTGCGGCCCGATGATGATCGTCCACCTCGTGGTCGACGTGCGCGATGCCATGGGAGCGAACGCCATCAACTCCATGTGCGAGCACCTAGCCCCTCGAATCTGTGAACTCTCCGGGGGCCGAGCGGGGCTGAAAATCCTCTCGAATTTGACCGATCGTCGCATGGTAATCGCGCGTGGACGCGTGCCGTTTTCAGCACTTGCGGGGCGTGGCTGCGGCAGCCCCGAGGAGCTCGCGCGGGGTATCGAGGAGGCCTCGGTATTCGCCGAGCGCGATCCCTACCGAGCGTGCACGCACAACAAGGGGATCATGAACGGCGTGGACTCCGTCATGCTCGCCTTCGGCCAGGATTGGCGCGCCGTCGAGGCGGGCGCCCATGCGTATGCGGCTCGCGACGGGCGCTACACGGCGCTCTCGCGCTGGCGCGTCGAAGGAGAGTTTCTCGTCGGGGTACTGGAGATGCCCCTCGCGGTGGGCACCGTCGGGGGTATCGCTCGCGTGCACCCAACAGTGAAAGTCGCGCGGCGCGTGGCCCGGGTGAACGGGGCCGCGGAGCTCGCTTCTATCGGCGCTGCCGTGGGGCTCGCGCAGAACTTGAGCGCGCTCCGTGCGATGGTCGCCGAGGGCATTCAGCGCGGGCACATGCGTCTTCACGCACGCAACGTCGCGGTCGAAGCCGGCGCGACCGGTGAGCGCATCCAGGAGGTCGCCGATCGAATCGCGAGTCAACGCAACGTAAGCCTCGCCGCTGCGAAAGAAGCGCTCGCCGAGCTCGAGATCCAACGCCGCGCCGCGAGCACCATCCCGCCGATATACTCAGGCGACGTAGGTTCGATAGCTCTGCTCGAGCGATTTAGGGTCCTCCGCGACACGCACTGGCCCGAGATGGAAGAGCTGATGGGCCGGATGATGCGCGGCTCCACCCCCGCGGCCTCGACGCTCGTCGACATGTGCGACTACCACCTCACGACGGGTGGAAAACGTCTGCGCGCGCTCTTGCCCCTGCTCGTCGGCGAGGCACTCGGCGTCGACCCGAAGCGCATGGTCCCTTTCGGTGCCGCATGCGAGATGCTCCACAACGCAACGCTCGTTCACGACGACTTGCAGGACGGTGACCTGTTCCGCCGTGGTCGCATGACCGTATGGAATCGCTACGGCATCCCTCAAGCCGTGAACCTCGGCGACGCGATGTTCTACTTCGCGGTGCTGCTTACGCAACAGCTCGATGCGCCTGCGCTCCGGCGCGAACAAGCAACGAAATTGCTCGTTTTCGAGACACTCCGGGTGATCGATGGCCAAGAGCGTGAATTCAGCCTGAAGACCAAGCCGGTCGTCGTGCTCGATGATTACTTCGCGATGGTCGAAGGAAAGACCAGTGGGCTCTTTGCACTTCCGATGGCGGGTGCCGCGACGTTGTGCGACGCCCCCGAGGAACTCTGCGCGGGGCTCGCCGAGTCTGCGCGCCACATGGGGGTCTTGTTCCAAATCCAGGATGACATGCTCGACCTTTACGGCGAGAAGGGCCGCGAACAACGCGGCAGCGACATCGCCGAAGGCAAGCGCAGCGTGCTCGTCGTCCACGCCCTCGAACACGGATCGAAGTCGGATGCGGGCTGGCTCCGCGAGGTCCTCGCTCGTGACCGTGCGGCGACGACCCAGCCGGAAATCGACCGTGCCGCGGCGCTCTTCATCGCGACGGGCTCGCGGCGTTTCGCGCTTCAGGAGATGACCGACCGCAAAGCGCGTGCACTCGCGGTGCCTGCCGTCGCTGCACGCCCCGAGCTTCAGGCGCTCGTTCGCGGCATGTGCGAGCTCTTCATGAGACCGATTCAGCCGTTGCTCGACGGCATCGAGCTCGGCCGCTGAGCGCCTGCGAAGTTCAAGGTTCCATCGCGGGCGAGTAGGCTCCGCGGGCCGCGAGCGCGTTTAGTTTCGCGCGGAGTGCGAACGCACTTTGGCCAGCCTGGACGTTGGCCGCTTTCCCCGACCAGGCTCGCAGCGCCGATTGCTGAAGCGCCCGCCCATACGAGAACGAGAGCTTCCACGGCAGGTTCTTGTGGCGCACGTTGATCGCGTTGAGGTTCGCGGTGGCTTCCGCCTCGCTCTGTCCACCCGAAAGAAACACGATGCCCGGAACTGCCGGGGGCACGCTCTGCTTCATCAGCCTCACCGTGGCGTCCGCGATGTCTTCGGTGGTGGATTGGTCTCTCGCCTTTTTTCCGGGGATCACCATGTTCGGCTTCAGCAAGATCCCTTCGAGCGCGACGCGGTGTTCGTAGAGCGCCTCAAAGACGAATGCGAGCGTGTGGCGCGAGATCTCGTAGCAACGGTCGAGGCCGTGGTCGCCGTCCATCAGCACCTCCGGCGCGACTATCGGGACGATTCCCGCTTCTTGACAAAGGGCGGCGTAGCGGGCCAGCGCCTCCGCGTTCGCGCGCAAGCAAAGGTCGCTCGGGAGCCCCGGCGCGATGTCGATGACGGCACGCCACTTGGCGAACTCCACCCCACGCTTGGCGTAGCCGTCGAGGCGCTGACGAAGGCCGTCGAGTCCCTCGGTGATGCTCTCCCCCGGAGCGAAGGGCATAGGCTGTATGCCTTTATCGACTTTGATACCCGCGGCCACTCCTTCCTCTTGCAATAGCTCAATGAAGGTTCGGCCGTCTTTGGTGCGTTGACCGAGTGTTTCTTCACAGAATATGACGCCGCCAACATGGTCGGCCGCATCCTTCGTCGTAACGAGCAGCTCGCGGTAAGCGCGGCGATTCTCTTCGTTGTTATCGACCCCGAACATGGCGAAACGCTTGCCGATCGTGGCCGTGCTTTCGTCGGCCGCGAGCACGCCGCGGTACCCGCCGATGATGGCGTTGGCGATCTCATTCAGGGTGCGTTTGGACATGGTGCCTCGTCAGTCGTTCGTGAGACGAGCGGAACGCCGCCCCACGAGAAAACGTACACCCTCGCTCGTGAGAGCATGCGTCGATCCGAGGACCCTACGTTCGAAAGGAAGGACTTCTTGAATGTCATGACCCATAGTCGGTAAAGTCCGCGGCGTGAGCTTCAGCGCGGGGTCGCTCTGTGCCGACGTGGCGTGAGCGAGAAGTAAGAATCATGAATGCACCAATATTTTTAATGGCTATGTCTGGGCTCGTTCTCGTGGCGCAGGTCAGCTGCACGAGCGAAGAAACGTCGAGCACGGCCGGTGCCGGCGGAGCTGCATCGTCGAGCCAGTCCTCCACGAACTCATCGAACCAGTCCTCCACGAACTCGTCGAGCCAGTCCTCCACGAACTCGTCGAGCCAATCCTCCACGAACTCGTCGAGCCAGTCCTCCACGAACTCATCGAGCCAGTCGTCAACCACCGCGGCGGTGGCTACGGTATCGGTCACCGGAGGCGGCGTCGTTTACGTTCCGCATTGCAACCCCGTCACGAACGCGGGTTGCGAGCCGGGCTACGCTTGCGACTCGTCGATCAAATCGACGTTCATGTGCTACGAGCCGCCGAACGATGGGGCCCTGTGTGGCGCGTGCGACGTAAACGAGGGTCCGTGGTGCACAGGAGGGCTCACGTGCACCGACGACAAGGAGTGCGTGAAGTTCTGCTGTGACGATGGTGACTGCGGCACCGGGACCTGCTCGAAGGTGGACAGCGAGGGCGGGGTCCGTTTCGGCGGCGTCGACGTCGGTTTCTGCGTGAAGGACACTGGCAAGGCCGCGTGTGATGCGCCGGCGGTAGCGCCGTCCATGGGCAAGTGCATCACCGTGACACCGTGAACTGAGCGCGCTCGGCTACGAAGCGAAAGGCCCTCAGCGCAGGAACTTCGCGAGGAAGGCGTCGCGACCATCTTCGGCGAAAAGGGGCGCGTTGCTCAATGCACCGTCGTGGACGACCGCGCTAAAATCGAGCGCGCCGTTGAAAGACCCGCCAAGGTAGACGTTGCGCTCGGCGTCGATCGTCAGCGCGAGCTCGCAGTGCCCGCGCTCGCTGCAGTCGTCGTTCGCATCACCGAAGTGCCCGCTCCAGAGCAAGTGCCCCGACCGGTCGAACTTGGCGAGCAGATACCCCGCCGCGTCATCGGTGGTCCCGAGAGACACCCCGTCGATGCTAACCGAACCTCGGAACGCGCTGCTCACGACCAAGTTTCCTTCCGGGTCGAACATCGCCCGCACGTCGTCGAACTCGCACGTCGTCAGGTCGCACGCAGGGCGAACGATAGCGAGCTGCTTTTGCCACTCGAGCTGGCCGTTCGGTCGAAAATTCGCGACAACCAGATCGTGACCACGCGTCGCGACGAGTGGCCCCGCACCGAAGTCGAGCGTGCCGTCGAACCACGCGACGAGGGCCGAATAGCCACCCGGAGCGGCGGCCACTCGCGCGCCGCCGTGAGCAAGTCCGTTGCCGAAGCTGCGACTCCACTGCGCCGTGCCTTCAGCGTCGAATCGCGCGATGAACAGGTCCACGCCTCCGCTGTTTTGAAGTACGGGCATGCCGGCGAATTCGAGCTTGCCGACAAACTCACCGCCGACGACAACGAAGTCATTGAGGCCGTCGACCGCGACGCTCTCGATTCGTTGAGGCGCGCCGTCGTCGTTCTGAATCGACCACAGGCACATGCCCGCTTTGTCGAGCTTCGCGAGAAAGAGATTCGGCTTTGTTTTCGCCGGGTAAGGCGCGCAGCCGCTGAACGTGAGCGAGCCTCCGTAGCTTCCGCCAAGCAGCGTGTTGCCGGCCGAGTCCACCGCGAGATCCAGCTTTTGTTCAGGTGAAACGAATCCTGCGCCGCCGAGTGCGCGGGCCGACTCGATGGCGCCCGAGGTCGCGCTCACGTCGAGGAGAAAGAGCGCATCGTCGCCGGTGGCTGTCGCCAGTGTGCCCGCTTGGGTGACAAGCTCACCTGTAAAGATCCCAGCGAGCTTCGAGCCTGAAGCCGCGAGTGGGCGCGCGACCGCCGTCGACTCGAGGGCGCCGAGTTGTTGAACGGCGCCCTCGCGGGAGAGCAAGGCCACGAACGCCGAGGTCGTGCCTTTTGTGCCGAGCGTTGCGGCCCCGAGTTGGAGATCGCCCTCGAACGTGCCTGCGGCGAGGATGGTCCCGGCTGAGGTCGCACCCAGGACGCGGACGGAGGCATCACCGCTGCCCGTCAGCGCCGTGGACCACGTGACGTGCGCGGAGTCGCGCAGCGTGAGCCTGTCGTAGCCCGCAACGATATCGCAGCCCCCGAGCGTGGCCAGGACGATGAGGGCGGCTCCTCGGATGCGCGCGTGTGGTGTCATCAGAAGGTTCCCTCGAGGCCGAGCGACCCTGGCGTCACGGCGAGGCCGATTCGCAGCGGAGCCGGGGCAGCACCCTTGGGGCGCAGCCAGGTCAAGCCCGCCACTCCGACGAGGCTCCCGACTCCCGCGACAACGAAGCTTGCGGTCGCGGTGTGGGCAAGCGCGCGGCCTCGGAATAGGGCGTCTTCCTGGTACTGGAAGCAGATGTCATTCGGGCAATCGAGCGCCTTGGCTTCGAGGATGGCTGCGATGCCCGTGGCCGTGCCGACAACAAGACCCGTGGCGCCGAGACCAAATCCAAGCCAACTCAGCACCGGAAGCTGAAAGCCAGGCGAGCTACGGTCCGACACCGGAGTGCGCGGCACCTCGAAACGCAATTGAATCGGGCGATTTTGCGCGCCCTGAACCGCGAGAATGCGCTGCGACACCGACCGGCCGCGGTGCGTCACTCGCACGTTATGCGGCCCAGGATCGAGCTCGAGAGGGAGCCCGTCGAGTGACAAAGCCAACGCGTCATCGTCGATCGCGACTTCGGCATCGACGACGTCGTGACCGTGTTCGTCGAGGGCTGCGACCACGACCGTTGGAATCGCCCGACGCACCTCTTCGAGCCAGCCGACGCATTTTACCTCAACCACGTCCGGGCACTCGGGCTGTCCGCAAACGTAGAGCTCGGCGCGTGCCGATAGAAGCTGGCTGCGCCGGAGCAGTCGCTGCGCGCGCTTGAATGAGCCAACGCACCGCTGCTTGGTCGCCTCGTCGGTTGAGGCGGCGCCCTCGCGTGTCGGCTCGGTCGCGTTCACGGGGGGCGGCTCGGCAAACGCCGGTTTTACGAAAGTCGCGAGCACGATCGCGATTGCCGTGACCGCCGAAGCGGCAGGCATGCGGCGCGAACCCACGCTGTCGAAACTCATCGGCGGCTGTTTTACATGCAGCCAGGTTTGGGTACCAGATCGCCCTCGCGGTCGAGCTCGTACGGATACTTACACTCGGGCTTAACGCGAGGTTGAGTGGTCGCCGTATCGACGTCGGTCTTGCTTCCGCGAGCCTCACGGCCGACGACGACGGGTGTGGTGTACGCGCGCGGAGGCGGCGAGCTCGAGGTCCCCGAGGGCGCAAGCGGCGGAGTCGCAACTGGCAGCTCGACGGGAGCACTGAGTAGAACGTGTTCTACGGATGGTTCCGGCGCGGCGTCGGCCCATGGATCGCCGACGGATGGCAACGCGACGGGCGCGTTCGCCACGTGGGCCGGAGCGGCGCGGCGCAGCGCGGCATCGGCGAGGATGGCGAGGGCGAGGCCGCACGCGAGGGTCGCGGCGACAAAACGAGGCGAGCTGCTGCGGCTCCGGCGATGGCCCCCTCCGACTTCGGTCGACGAGCCCGACATGGTCGCCGCGCGCGCCTGAGCGTCCGCTTGTGCCGCTGCGTCGGGCTTTGGAGCCGCATAGCGCGGAGGGCTTGGGCCACCCAGCAGCGAGGCGTTGGAGAAGGTGGCTTTGAGCGCTTCGCTCATGGCGGCGGCCGTAGCAAAGCGGTCCTTCGGTGAGGTTGCGAATGCGCGCGCGAAAAACGCATCGAGGTCGACCGCGAAGTCTCCTCCTTCGCTCGGAGGTCCGTAGTCCGAGTGGCAGATGGCGAGCGACAAAGCCGCGAGCGTTTCGCCTGAAAACGGGACCCGACCGACGAGCGCGCGGTAGGCGACCACCGCGAGTGACCATAGGTCCGATTGCGGCTCCGCCGTCCGGCTGCTCAGCAGCTGCTCGGGGCTCATGTACTCCGGCGTGCCCCACAGCGCCCCCGGGCTAGTGACGTCCTTTGCCTGGTTGCTCGGCAGTTGTTTCGCGATACCGAAATCGAGCACTTTTACGAAGAGCTCATGGCCCGAGTCGAGGACGAAGATGTTATCTGGCTTGATGTCGCGGTGAACGATGCCGAGGCCGTGCGCTTCATCGAGGACGCCGGCGAGTTGCGCGACCAGGGTCGTAAGTTCGGCGGGTTCGAGTCGCTCGCGGCGGGCGAGGAGTGCCCCCAGCGTCTCTCCGGCGAGGAGTTCCATCACGAGGTACGGGCGGCCGTCGTCGAGCTCCCCGCAGTCGAAGGTCTTGACGACGTGGGGGCTTCGAAGCTGAGCCGAAAGTGCCGCCTCTTTTCGAAACCGCCCGAGGACCGAGGGGGCCTGAGCTTCGAGGCCCGTGGCGACGAATTTTACCGCGACGTCGGTCTCCAGCTTGTCATGCCGAGCGACCCATACGCTGCCCATACCGCCGCGCCCGAGCGGACGCACCAGCGTCAGGCTCTCGCTTATGCGGCTACCGGCGCGGAAAAGCACGAGTGGAAGATAGCAGGGTTGTCCCGTAGGAGCAGCGAAGACGCCGTCACCCGTTGGCAGCGTGATGCGGAGGGGGCAGGCGGCGCGGGGGAATGGCGATCCGCGGCGCGGCATGCATCGGTCGCGTGCGTTGCACGATGACCTTTTGTGGAACGAGGTAGGTGCGGCCCGCGACGACCTTCAACCCGCGCAGGCGATTCGCTTTTTGGATGGCGAGCACCGTGGTGTTGAACTTCTTCGCGAGAACCGCCAGCGTCTCGCCTTTGTGAATGCGGTACGGAACGAGGCCTTCTTCTTCGCGCCGCAGGACCAGCCGGCGATCGGGGAGATACGGTAGCGCCCGGCGCCCAAGCTCCTCGGCGATCGGGTTGAAGAAGCGCACGTGAAGATGCGTATCGTGGCCGTGCACATGCCGAATGAGCGCATTCGCGTTGTGGGTTCCGTATTGAAACAGGCTATCGAGCCACGCAGGGTCCTCGCCGGCCGAGAGTGCCCACGCCTTGAGCAGCTTCTGGACCGAGAGGTTGACGAAGATGTATTCGACGTCGGTCTCGGTCACGAGCGCGCGCACGAGCTCCCAGCTTCGCGCGGCATCGAAGTTTTCGGCCGTCGCACGCTTGTACCAAGCGTTGTTCGTGCCCACGTAAAAGTAACCGAGGTCGACGTCGCGTCCTGATTGGTGGCTGCGGTGCGGGCTGAGTGGGCCGCCGCGTCGCGAGCTCAAGTGACCGACCTGAAGCGGTGGTGCCGCGGGGTGGAGCTCGTAGACTTTCGACATCGCGCGCGTGAGAAACTCGACGGTCTCCTGGGTGCCAAAGTTGGCGGAGCCATCGACGACGACCCAGTGCGGAGCAGACTGCATCGCGACGGGGTTCAAGAGGCCACCGGCGGCCGGCGTGCCGAGCGACAACGAGCCGAGCGAGGCTGCGTCCGCGGTCACTCGACGTCGAAGCTCGGCTTCGGGCAACGCCAAACGTGGGTCGGTCGATGGGGGGGCCGTTGCGTCGGCGTCGTAGGCACGGGGCGCATCCGGCTCGCCGTCGTCGATGCCACCTGTCTCGTAGGGCGCTTCGTCGCCGCCTGGGCTCGGATCTTCTTCCGTCGGTGTCGGGGCGGGCGCCGGGTCGAGCGGGGCGGCGCTTGGCACAGCCGCGATGGGCGTCGGTGTCGGGAGAGCACTTGGGGCAGGCGCGGTGATGCAGTCTCGCGTGAGCCGAGGCTCAACCGGGATCGTCGGAAGCTCGGCGGGGCCGTGCAGCTCTGCTCCATCGAGCGCTGCGCCATGTGCGGCGCAACCGAAGAGCGCGAGGGAGAACAACGGTACGAGCCGCCGCATGCGGTCGGACTCTAGTCGCACTCGCTTCGTCATGTCACGCAGGGGAATCGCGGTCGCAAGGTCTTGTGCCCGCGGGCCGTTCGAGGGCGTGACGTATGTCACTCAAGCCGGCTCGCGGACGTCGATGATCGCGATCTCGTACGCGAGGGACATCCCAGCAAACGGGTGGTTCGTGTCGACGTAAACGTCGCGCGCATCGAGGTGGGAGATGAAGAGCTCTACCGGTCGCCCATCCGGGGACTCCGCCTGGAACTTCATGCCGATGCGCAGCTCCGCGTTCTCGGGAAATGTGCCCCGCGGGATCGGCTGCGGACCGGGGCCTTTGCCACGAACGCCGTACCCTTCTTCGGCACCGATGGTGACCTGAAGTGATTCTCCGGCGCGTCGCCCCTCAAGCGCACGTTCGAGTCCAGGAACGACAGCGCCGCATCCGTGCACGTACGTCTCCGTTGCGTCGCCCGAGCCGTCTAGGTATTTGCCTCCGGTGTCGCGCAGCGTGAATTTGAGTTCGACGAGCTTGCCAGCTTCGATGACGGTATCGGTCCGCGGCATACCCGCTGGCGTAACCACGTGAACGATCCGCTTCAAGCTGTGTTCGCTGCGATCCGCGAAGCTTGCGAGCCGCGGGACTGGTCACGCGGCGTGGAGCTGCAGCGCAGCGATGCCGTCGATGCACTCGTGGTCGGTGACCCCGTCGAGCTCCGTGTGCGCACGAAGGACCGAACGGTCGCCCCGACGGTGACGCTCCACCTCGCCGATTCCGAGTGGAGCTGCACCTGCGACGGTGAGGACCCATGCGAGCATGTCGTCGCGGGGATCCTCGCGCTGCGGCAGGCGCGCAAGGAAGGGCGCGAGCTTGCGACGTCGAAGAAGGCAGGGGCCGAGATCGGTTATCGCCTGCTACGTGATGGCGATCGGATGGTCGTCTCTCGTGTCGCCGTGCGGGCGGGACAGGAGCATGCGATCGAAGGGACGCTCGGCGGGATCTTGGCGGGACGCGAGCCCGGACCGGAGCTCGAGCCGACGAAAGCCGATCTCACCATCGATCAGTTTCTCCTGCAAAATCGCGTAAGAAGTCTACCCGCTGAGCGGTTCGCGCTCTTGCTCCCGCTTCTCGCGCAAGCCAAAGACGTAAGCCTCGACGGCGCCAAAGTCAGCGTGAGCGAGACGCCCCTCTGGCCCCACGTGATCCTCGAAGCGAATGGTCGCGGGTATCGGCTGCGCTTCGAGCGACCCAAAGGCGAAGTCGTGATCGTGGTGCCGGGGATCGCGTGCGTCGACGGCGAACGCGTGCTGCCCGTTGGCGTGCCGGAGATCGTCGGCTCGCGGCTCGAGCGCCTGCCCTGTGAACAGCGTTTCGAAGGCGACCGGGTAGCGGAGCTCGTAACAAGGATCGTTCCCGAGTGGCGCAATCGAACCGACATCGAAGAGCGCACAACGCTCCCGTCACTCCAGGGCGAGCTTGCCGTGAGACCGCTCGTCGAGGTGACGCAGCGAGGCTCTCGGCTCCATGTCGTCGCGTCGATCGGTTACGGCGATCCGCTGCTCGCGCGGGTTGTCGGTGACGGCCTCCAGCGCGTTGCCGGCGCGAGGCTCCCGGTGATTGAGCGCAACCCCCGTGCGGAGCGGCGCGCCGCCGAGAGACTGCGCGAGGCCCTCGATTTGGTACCGGGGCGAGCAGCCGAAGTTTCAGGTCGTGAGGCCGTCGCGATGGCGGCAAAGTTACGCGCGCTCCACGGGTTCACGGTGCTCGGAGATGCCCACGACGTTCACTATCCGGCGGCGCTTTCGGTAGAGCTCAACGTCGATGCCGAGCGCTTCGATGTCGTCTTCTCGGGCGAGGCGGCCGGGGACGTGCGGCGCGTCGAGGCGTCGGCCGTTCTCGAGGCTTGGCGCGATGGCTCCGGTGTCGTGCCGCTCCTCGGCGGCGGTTGGGCCCCTTTGCCGACCGATTGGCTCGAGCGCTACGGCCACCGTTTGCGCGAACTCTTCGCCGCGCGCGATGCCTCGGGACGCGTCGCCGCTTACAGCAAGCCCGCGCTCGCTCGACTCTGTGCGGACCTCAATCATCCGGTCCCCGTCGAGCTCTCTCGCCTCGAGCCGCTCGTGCGCGACTTCGACGGCTTGCCTTGCGCGACCTTGCCTGACGACCTTCAAGCGGAGCTCCGTCCCTACCAGCGCCGCGGCGTCGATTGGCTGTGTTTTCTAAGGGAAGCCGGTCTCGGAGCGCTCCTTGCCGACGACATGGGCCTCGGCAAAACGCTGCAGACCTTGTGCGCGCTGCGAGGGCGTTCGCTCGTCGTCTGCCCGCGTAGCGTCGTGCACAATTGGGTCGACGAGCTGCGACGTTTTCGTCCGGGCCTCGCCGTCGGCGTCTACCACGGCGTGCAGCGCTCGCTTCCCGATGCGGGTGTCGTCGTGACGACTTACGCCCTCCTGCGGCGCGACATCGACGCGCTCACGGCCATCCAATGGGATGCGGTGGTGCTCGACGAGGCGCAGGCGATAAAGAACCCGGAGAGCCTGGTCGCCGAAGCGGCGCACCGAATCAAAGCGACCTTTCGTGTCGCCTTGAGCGGAACTCCGGTCGAGAACCGCCTCGAGGAGCTGTGGAGCTTGATGCACTTCTGCAATCCTGGCTTGCTCGGCGGGTTGCGGGCGTTCCGCGAAGACTACGAACGCCCGATCGCCGATGGCGTGCCCGACGCCGCGAAGCGTCTTCGCGAGCGAATTCGCCCGTTTTTGTTGCGCCGCAAAAAATCGGAAGTCGCGACCGACCTGCCTCCGCGGATCGAGTCCGTGTTGTCGTGCGAGCTCGAGCCCGATGAGCGCGCCGTCTACGATGCCGTGTTGCTCGCGACGCGCGCCTCGGTCGTGCGTGACCTCGAAGCCGGGGGCAACGTGATGAAGGCGCTGGAGGCGCTACTTCGGCTGCGGCAAGCGGCCTGCGACATCACGCTCGTTCCCGGTCAGGGGGCGCGCTCCGAGCCGTCTTCGAAGGTGCAGCGGCTGATGGTCGCACTCGAAGTTGCCGCGGCGGACGGTCACAAAGCCCTGGTGTTCTCCCAATGGACGAGCATGCTCGATCGCGTTGAACGCGAACTCGATGGCGCGGGCATTCGCTTCACGCGTCTCGATGGCTCGACCCGGGATCGCGCTCAGGTCGTCGCCGAGTTTCAGAGCGAGGGCGGCCCCCCGGTGATGTTGCTCTCCCTCAAGGCAGGTGGAACGGGCTTGAACCTGACGGCGGCGGATCACGTGTTTTTGCTCGATCCTTGGTGGAATCCCGCAGCCGAGGATCAGGCGGCGGATCGCGCACATCGCATCGGGCAATCCCGCTCGGTGCTCGTCCATCGGTTGATCGCCAAGGACACCGTTGAAGAACGCATCCTTGAGCTCCAGAAGAAAAAGCGCGCACTCGCAGACGTGGCGCTCGACGATGCGGCCATGGCGGCAGCGCTCACGCGGGATGACCTGCTCGCGCTATTTGGCTGACGCTTCGCGGGTTAGCGGTCGCCGCCGTGACTCCGACGGGACGGATGCGGAAACGCCTGCCGATACTCGAACATCGCTTGCGCTTCATCGACGAGGTGCGTGAAGCCCGTCGCACGACGGAACGCGCTCGAGTCGACGACGATGGCGTACTTGATGTGCGCGAGCGCGCCCGGCGACAGCTTCGGTAACCCGAAGTGGCCGAGCATGCGACCGAGGATCGGCTCGGGGATCGGCATCAGGCGCCTGCCGGTCTCACGGGCGAGGATGCTGAGCGGAATGGGCTGCGGACCGGCGACGTTGAACACGCCACGCGGCCTCTTCTCGAGGGCGGTGACCAGCGCGAGCACGACATCGCTCTCGTGCATGAACTGGAAGAGCGGGTCGAAGCCGAGGACTGCCGGGACCATGCCGCCGCGGATGAACGTCGCGAGCGTGCCGTGGCCGGTGGGACCGAGCGTGTAGCAAAATCGCAGCACGGTGGTCGTGAGCTCGGGTAAGCGCCACAGCGCCGAGCCTGCGTAAAGATCGGACGCGACGAGGTCGGCTAGCTCGGGGAATGTCGACAGCCCCATCGGCGGCTCGTCTTCCGAATGGTAGAGCGGCGACTCGGGCGAGGCGCCGTAATAGGTGTGACGCCCGACGAACACGCAGTGCGCGACACCCCAGGCTTTGCAGTGCTCGAAGACGGCGCGCGTTCCGCCAAGGTTGATGCGATGGCGCTCTTCACCGCGTTCCGCAAGGTGGTTCACTGTCGCCATGTGAACGACCGCGTCGGGTCGAAGGCGACGAAAGACGTCTTCGGTCGCGCGCTTTCGGAGGTCGACGAGGTGGACGGTGACGCCGTTGGGGGCGCCCGGCCATGGGCGGGAATCGATGCCTTCGACGACGTGTCCCAATTCGACGAGTCGCGTCGCGAGTTGCTGCCCGAGTGTGCCCGAGATCCCTGGGATGAGGACCTTCACGAGCGCGTTTCCGTCAGCAAGTCCGCGAGCTCGCGTGCGCGGAGTTCGCCGCGACGGAAGGCTGTGCCGAGGTCCATCAGCTCTGCGATCCGTTTCTTCATGCGCTCGACCTGCTCGGCGATAATCTCGTCGTCTTCGCTGCCGTCACCCTCGAAAAGCATTGGCGCTCCGTAGAGCACGTCGAGTCGCACGGGCAAGGGAACCGGGACACCGTAGGGCGTGATGGGTAGGTATGGGACGCCGAATAATTTTCCAAGGCCGTAGGCGTTGTGGACGGTGGGAATCGCGTCACCCCCACCGAGAAACGCGAGCGGAACGATCGGGGAGCGCGTCTGCAAGGCGAGGCGCATGAACCCCGTGCCGAACTTCACGAGCGCGTGGCGTTGCGGAAAAAGCTTCGCGGTGCCATTCGCGCCTTCGGGAAACACGAGCAAGAGCCGCTCGGCTTCGAGCAATCGGAGCGCGTGTTCCGGGAGTCCCGTGAACTGGCCGCAGCGGCTCGCCCACTTGGAGGCGAAGGGTACGTTTGCGATGAATTTCTCGATCATTCCATGCGCGAGGCGTGGCGGGTCGTGATCGAGCATGAGCGAAGTTATCACCATCCCGGCGTCGAGCGCGACACCGCCCGAGTGGTTTCCAACCAGCATCGCGCGGCCGCGGTTCGGGACGTTGGTGAGGCCGTGCGCGCGCACGCGAAAGTAGTGCCGGTAGAACCACCCAGAGGTGCGGAGCACCTGGCGCAGGTGCGGTCGAGATACGCCGAACGCGTCGGTGCCGTAGCGGTTGAACGGGAGATCGAGCGCCTCGACTCGCGCGCGGACTTCGCTCGTGACGCTCGTATCAGGGTGGGGCTTGGCCATTCGAACTTCCAGCGGGCTTCACGCCATCGCGACGAGGCTACCTTGTTCGGCCGGGGTAGCGATGGCGTTGAGCTCGCGGTCGAGTCGCTCGAGTGTCGCGGTCGCGTCGCGGAGGGTGCTGCTGGCGAGGCCGCCGACCAGAGGCAGCGCGTCGAGGAGCCGGCGGACCTGGGCGCGTGTTCGCTCGGCGTAGTCGGTCGCGACTTCAGCCTCGCTCTTCGGGTAAAGAGTCGCGTGGAATTCGCGGCGAATCGCAGAGACTGGGCGCGCTTCGTCGAACACCGCATCGCGGAGCGCGTCGAGCACTTCGGGAGTGGGGGCCTCGGCGCGTCGGCTGTCGCGTTCTCCGAGCGCACGTGCGAAGTAATCGACCGAATCGAAGGACGGGAGCTTCGCCTCATCGCCATCGGCCTGCAGGAGCTCGGGCGCATAGCGCTCGATCGTTCGGTAAGAACCTGTCAGCTTTTCGACCGTGCCGCGCTTCAATGAGAGTTCCTCGGCGCAGTACGCGAAGAGGTCGATGTACCCCCACGCCTCGTAGAGCTTGCGCACCTTGATCTCGGAGAGCGCCTCGGCCATCTCGAGCCACGAACGCTTGAACCTTCGCGCACGGTGAAGCGCCTCGATGCGCATCGGATCGGCGCCCTGCGAGGCGAGCTCATCTGCGCGATCTTGGAGCTTGGTGCCGCCAACGGTCTTCATCGCCGCGCACGCTACTGCGACACATCCTTTCCATCCACCTCCCATTCACCTATACGTCTGGGCTTCCTCCTTGCCCCCTTTGCCGTACGTACGTGCAAGTCAATCGCCTCAAAATCGTGCCGAGACCGTCCCTGCGCGTTCGCATGGAGACGTTGCTCGCGCTCGACAAAGACGATGAAGGCCTGATGCCGGTGCTCGAGCTGTCGTTCGAAGGCGTCGGAAGAAGCGGCCTCGACCCCAGCGCGGAGTGCGACGCGAAACGTCTGCTCGAGAGCTTCGGGGCCGTCGAGATCGCGTGTCTCGAGCACCTTGGCGTGCCCTACGGTTCGTCGGCGCAATACGTCGTCGATGTCGATGGCAGCGTGAACGGGTTCTGTGCCTTCTCGGCCTACGCGATACCCCAACTGAGGCAGCTTGGCTGGGAGGTGGACGTCGCGGAAGACTACCCGTACCGCGTCGTGGACGGGGACGTGCCCTGGTACGTCGATGTCGCGCCGGACGAGCAGAAGCCCGACTGGTTCAATCTCGAGCTCGGAATCGCGATCGACGGACGACGCGTCAGCCTGCTGCCCGCGATGCTCGCGTTGCTCGACCGCATGCCCGACGACGGGCAGATGGCGAGCCTTGTGCGAATGGCAACTCGTTGCTTTGCGTTGCCGGTGGGCGAGGGTCACTACGTGGCGGTCCCCGCTGACCGTTTGCGCCGCATTTTAATGGTAGTTCGGGATCTGTGGGAGGGCACGGGCACGCCCCGAATGCGACACGGTGAGCCGGTGCTGGCCGTCGATGGATTGCGGGCGGTGGCGCTCACCGAACTGGACGCTGCGCTCGGCGAAGTCGGCGTTCCGGTGTCCCGTCGCGGCGGCGTGGAACTGCGCGAACTCGGCTGCGCGTTGAGCTCGCGCCCAGTCGAAGATTCGGTGCTCCCCCGCGGACTGCAAGTCGAGCTGCGTCCGTACCAGCGCGAGGGCGTAGCTTGGCTCCAGCACCTCGCCTCGCTCGGTGTCGGCGGCGTACTTGCCGATGACATGGGGCTCGGCAAGACGTTGCAGACCATCGCGCACGTCTTGCTCGAGAAGGAATCCGGACGCCTCACGAGACCTGCGTTGGTGATCGCGCCGACGAGCCTCGTACCTGGCTGGGGCCGTGAGCTCGCCAAATTTGCCCCGCAACTTTCCGTGTTGTTGTTGCAAGGCGGGCGGCGCCACGAGCGTTTCGCAGAGGTGCGCGAAGCGGACGTGGTGGTGACGAGCTATCCGCTGCTCACGCGCGATATCGAGACCTTCGAGACGCAGGAGTTTCACCTGCTCGTGCTCGACGAAGCACAAGCGATAAAGAACCAACACAGCCGCGCGGCCGCATCGGTGCGGGCGATCCATTCGAAGTACCGGGTGTGTCTCTCGGGTACGCCACTCGAGAACAACCTCGGCGAACTCTTCGCGCTGTTCGACTTTTTACTGCCGGGACTACTCGGCAGCCGGGAGCAATTCACCGTTGGTTTTCGGCAGCCGGTCGAGGCAGGTGACACGGACAAGCTCGACGTTCTGAGGCGTCGCGTGGCTCCATTTATCTTGCGCCGAATGAAGCGCGACGTTGCAAAGGAGCTGCCTCCCAAGACCGAGATCGTGAGGCCGATCGAGCTCGGTGACGATGAGCGCGAGTTCTACGAGAGCATCCGAGTCGCGGCGCACGCAGACGTTCGCGCGGCGATTCGCAAGAAGGGCATCGCCGCATCCACGATCCCGGTGCTTGCTGCACTGATGAAGCTTCGCCAAGTGTGTTGCCATCCGAAACTCGTCAATTTGTCGGGCGCGGACGAGGTGGTGGGGGCCGCAAAGTTCGAGATGGTGACGCAGCTTTTGCGGAACCTCGTCAGCGAGGGGCGGCGCGTGCTCGTGTTCTCGCAGTTCGCGCGGATGCTCACGCTGCTCTCCGAGGCGCTCCTCGCCGAGGGGATTCGCCACGTGACGCTGACTGGCGCCACCACAGACCGCCAGGCAAAGGTGGACGCGTTCCAGGAAGGTCGCGCGGACGTGTTCCTCATCAGCCTGAAGGCGGGTGGCACGGGTCTCACGCTGACCGCCGCGGACACGGTGATTCACTACGATCCGTGGTGGAACCCGGCCGCCCAATCGCAGGCGACGGACCGCGCTTACCGCATCGGACAGACCAAGCCCGTCTTCGTCTACAAACTTATCGTCGCGGGCAGCGTCGAAGAACGAATGCTGCGGCTGCAACAGCGTAAGCAAGCACTCGCGGATGCCATTCTCAGCACGGGCGTGACCGCCGCACCGCTCTCGGCCCAGGACGTCGAAGACCTGTTCGCGCCCCTCGATTGAATCGACACGCCGCGCTCAGTGTGAACCGATTGCCTGCCGCAAGGCGTCCGGGTTGACGACCTTGAGTCTGGGCTTGAGCGTGATGGCTCCCCGCTGCTCGAGCTCTTTCAGCGCCCGCGAGAGCGTCTCGGGCCCGGCGACATGCCAGCGCTCGCGACTTTCGACAGAGCCAGCGCCGTGCCGACGCTCCGCCCGGAGGAGGTGAGCTCCATGACGGAACCCATGGCATTCGATGCGCAAGTCGCGTAGCTTGACCCGGGTCATAGCCATCGCTTCACAAGGGCGACTATGACGGGGGCTAAGAGAGCGGAATACCAGAATGCCCAAGCCAAAGTTCAAACCAGAGGCGCAGTCCCGCTCGACGGACGAGGATGCACTCCACAGCATCCTTCGTTTTCAGACGGACCGCTACGAAGCCGGAAAGCTCATTGAACTCGATGCGCCCGAAGGCGTGATCATCCACGTGCGACAGGGCCGCGTCCTCGCGACCACCGTCGACCAGTCCGGGCAGGAGACGCTGTGCGTCCTGCGTGATGGCGGCGCCATCCTCGGGCTCGAGTCACTCTCGGGAATGGTGCTGCCGTATTTCCTGTGGACGGTCACCGACGTCGAGCTTTCCATCGCATCGGCGACGCAGGCGCGTGAGTGGTTGCGCACCACTGCGCATCCGACCCAGGCGTTGATTCGAGCTTCCGTCGATGCGCTGCGACTCTGCCTGATCGAGCAGATGGCCCTCCACGGCTCTGCAACGACGCGGCTTGCACGGTTGATGATCACGTCGGTCGATGGCGAGCCCGAGCGAAAGATTCCGGCGGCCATGATGCTCGCGCTACCAAAGAATGTGCTCGCCCGCATGCTCCACATGCGCGCCGAGACCCTGTCGCGCGTGCTCCGCAAGCTCGAAGAAGCGGGCGGCATCACGCTCTCGCCGAAGCTCGCGGTCAAAAGCACCGAGCGGCTGGCCGAGATCGTCGAATCGCGCTCCGGCGAATAGTCGCCCGCTCGTTCACGCGCGGTGCTGTGTGGCTCTTCGGCTGACGCCTCATCACGCATAACCGGTGGGCCTCGCGGTCCGCCGTTTTTTTGTGGCATGCTCGTTGCTGTTTGTAGCAAAGCGCATCAAAAAGCGCGGCATTTGGGACAATTCCAGGGAAATCGCGACTCGGTTGTCGCGGTAACTGGGACGAGCGTGGATGAGGAAGCTTCGAATGAAAACTACGACTTATTTGCTTGGCCTGGGTATCGCCACAACGTTGCTCGTTTCGGCGCGGCCGGCGCAAGCGTGCGGCGGGTGCTTCGTTCCGAACACGGACAACACAGTGGTCACGGGGCATCGGATGGCCCTCTCCATTTCGATGAAGCAGAGCGTGCTCTGGGACCAAATCCAGTACGCGGGCAAGCCCGAGGAGTTCTCCTGGGTGCTGCCCGTCAAGAAGGGGGCGCGCGTCGAGCTTGCGAATGACGCATGGTTTGAGGCACTGGACGCCGCCACGTCGAGCGTTGTCCAGGGGCCGATGGCGAATTGCGGCGGGGGCGGGTCCTCGAACCTCGGCGGTCCGTTCTTCGCGTGTGGAAGCTCGGACTTCCAGACGGCTTCCGCCGACAGCAGGGGATACCTTGAGCCCACCGTCACCGTCGTGCACGAGGGCACCGTGGGCCCCTACGAGACCGTGACGCTCGCGGCCGACGATCCGAGCGCACTCGAGAAATGGCTCGCCGATCACGCGTACAACTTGCCCGAGGACATCAAGCCCACGGTGGCCGCGTACGTGAACGAGGGCTTCGACTTCATCGCGCTCCGGTTGATCCCCGGCGCCGGCGTTCAGGCGATGCGTCCCGTGCGCGTCGTGACGCCGGGTGCCGTGCTCGGGTTGCCGCTGCGCATGGTCGCGGCGGGCACCGGTGCCGAGACGGCGATCAAGCTCTTCGTGCTGGGGGAGGGCCGCTACACCGCGAAAGGATTCGAGAACCCCGTGTTGAACCACGACGACTTGGTTTGGAATTACGACACCCAGTCATCGAATTTCTCGACGCTGCGCACCGCGGCGCTCGCGGCCAACGGGGGCAAGACCTTCCTCACGAGCTACGCTCGCCAAGGTAGCCTTCTCGGCGCAGCGCAAGACGACTTAGGCCCCCTCACCTACCAAATCGGGTCGGAAGACTTTTCCTACAATCGTCAAGCCGACTCGATCGCCGCAGCTTACTTTTATCAAGGTGACGCCAACGGCGACAAGGTCAGTAACGTGAACGATTGCGTGTCGGCCGCGAGCGCGGCGGCGAACATCTCGAAGCAGGTGGTCGACAATTGCGACGAAAACGGCACCTGCTCGCCCGTCGGAGCAAACGAGCTTGCCGCGAGCACGTTCGTTTGCGGTGAGCTCGACGATCTCGCCGTGGCGCTCGGTGGCATGAACGCAGCCGACGTGTGGGTGACCCGGCTCGAGGCGAATCTGCCGCGGGCGGCGTTGTCGCAGGATCTCGTGGTAGAGCCCGCCAGTGCCCAAGCATTCGTGCAGCACCGTGTGTTCGTCGACAAGACGATAAACGATCCGTGTGCTTCTGCGGCGGCACCCGGCGGAACGAAAGGCGCGGGGACTCCGAGCCTGCCGGGCGGCCTCGTTGGCGCGGGGCTGACGTTGGCCGCTGCCGCTTGGGCGGTCCGTCGTCGCCGCGACTTTGCGCGTGCATGATTGCAACGATGAACCCTGCTCGTGCATAGTTGGAAGGGTGAAGGTGGGTAATCGAAGCACTCGACGGGTAGCGATGAACGCCGCGTTACTCGCGCTGGTGTTCTCTCCTTCCCTCGTGAACTGCCGCGACGGCACCGCCGCTGCCGCGAAGTGTTTCGACTCGACCCATCGCGCCCAATGCGACAGTTGCTGCAAGGCGGCCGGCCAGAAAGGCGCAACCTTCGCGCTCGGCGATTGCCAGTGCCACAACGACTGACCGGGCCCGGCATGCTGGGCCTCGAATTCAACCTCGCGGCGTTCAACGTGTTTCTTCGCTGGCGGTTGCCGGTATTCTTCGATGGCCAGCGTGCGCGCGCCGAGCGTCTCGGTCGCTTTCTCGACGATCCGTCGTTCGACGCCATCGCTCTCTCGGAAGTTTTCGACCACGAGAGCCGGTCATTGCTACTCGATGCGCTGCGCGATGCGTTTCCACACCGGACCCACCTCGTCGGCGCCCGCAACCGCAATTGGTTGCGCGGCAACGGCGGCGTGATGATCCTGTCGCGCTGGCCAATTGAAGACGAGGATGAGCGGGTGTTCGAACCGCGCGCGCCGCTCGAAGAGCGCTTCGTCAACAAGGGCGTCGTCTACGCGCGGATCCGCAAAGGCGACCAGCCTATCCATGTTTTTGCGGCCCATGTGTACGCGCGGTTTCGCCCGCACGACGTGCGCTTTCACCAATTCGAAATCATGCGAGACTTCATCCGCGCGCGTGCCATCGGCGCAGATGAACCGGTGCTGATCGCGGGCGACTTGAACGTCCACCGCCAGTGTGTGCCCGACTACCGCGCGATGCTCGACGTCCTCGATGCGGAACACCCCGAGACCGAAGGGCACGACGCCACGTACGACCCGACGCACAACCCGCTCGCGCTCGGCAGTGCACGGCTCTATCTCGACTACGTCTTGTTCTCGCGCGCGCATCGTTTGCCCGATCGCGCATCGAACGAAGTGTTGCGGCCTACGTGCTCCGAGTGGCGCAGTTTTCCTTGGCAGACCCCGCGCCGCGACCTTTCCGATCATTACCCGGTGGTCGGGCGCTTCGCGTTCTGAGGCGTTGAGCCGCAGCATTCGGTGTGCCCTTGGCTCGCCTCGGCCGTCAGCGGTCCCTCGCCTCGATGACGATGCTGCCGCAACCGTAGCGGCGCGCGCGCCTTGGGGGGGATCCGCCATTTCCAAAGACGCGCAGGCCCCCGTGCGTTAGGTCTGGATGACAGCCTGGTGGCGTTGACCACGGGCCGGGCGGAGACCGCTCGCGGAACGCGCCGCGTGCATCGACGCTACGACGCATAGAGGCCTCGATGGCGAACTCCAAGCTCAAGGACGGCACGAACCCCTTCGACGAGCTGCGCCCTTTCGAGCGCTTCGCCTACGGCGTCGGCAAAAAGATCAACGAGACGCATCTTGGCAAGCAACTCTCGATGACCTGGGGTCATTGGATCGCAAAGCCCGGTCTCGCCCTGACGATCAACAGTCGCATCCGCCTTTTCGGTGTCGAAAATTTACCGAAACGCTCGATGCTGCTGCCGTCGAACCATCGCACGTACTTCGACCAATTCGCGCTCTTGATCGCGCTCTGGGAGCACTTCGAAAAACCGCCCTACGTCTACGCCCCCGTGCGCAGCGCCTTCTTCTACGAGCGCCCCCTCGGTCTCCTGATGAACCTCGCCGTGGCTGGAAACGCGATGTACCCGCCCGTGTTCCGTAACGACCGCGGCGCTGGGCTGAATCGCACGATCATCGACACGTCCGTGCGCGTCTTGAACTGGTCACCGCGCACCGTGGTGGTGATGCACCCCGAAGGCCGTCGCAATCCGAGTGACAACCCTTACGAATTTTTGCCCCCGAAATCGGGCATCGCTCGAATCGCCCTCGCCTCGCGCGCGCCTGTCGTGCCTTCCTTCGTGAACGGTTTGCCGCGCTCATTTGCGACGGTGCTCCGCCAACGCGTAACCGCAGGCGTCGAGCCCGTGCGCGTATTCATCGGGCCTCCTGTTCCCCTCGACGACCTCTACGAGCGCCCCGACGATCACGACGCGCAAACGGAAGCCTCGGCGCGCGTCATGGCGGCGATCGCGGCTCTCGGCGAAAAAGACCGCGCCTTTATGCAAACGTGGAAGCAAGACTCAACCTCAGAGTGAGAGTTCCACGCGCACGCGCGGCGAGGTCTTCCCACGCAGCATCGAGGTTCGCCCCACCGCCACGTCGAGCATCTTTTTGAATCGCGTGAGCACGCTCTCCTGAACGTAGGGCACGCCGTACTTTGCGCAGAGCGCTTTGACTTTCGGCTGCACGCGCTGGTAGGCGCGCATCGACACATCGGGAAAGACGTGGTGTTCGATCTGGTAGTTCAACCAGAGGTGGGCAAAGTCGACGATGTCCGTACCCGTCGCGTAGTTCACCGAGCCTGCAACTTGGCGCACCATGCGCTCGGCCTTCGATGCGGGCCGCTCATCGAAACGGGGCAAGTCCTCACCGGAGTGGTTGGGTGCGACCACGAAGAAAGTGTGCACATTCGTCAGCAGGTCGGCCGCGAGCGAGTTGACGAACGCCGATGCGACACTCCAAGGGCCAAGCGGCGCGAACAAGAGCGGCAGCGCGACGAAGTGATAGCCCGCCGCAGGCAAGTAGCATCGGAGCCACAGCGCCTTCGTGCGCGACGTGGCGTCGACGGCCGCGGCTCCTTTTCGATCGAGTTTCTCATCGCGGTCGAAGAGGGCGTGCAACGTCTTGGGCGCGTAATAAGAGGCACGCCACGTCAGCGCGAGCACGCCCATCAAGCCGTAGCGGACCGCCATCGGGTAGTCACGCAGCGCCTCGGTGTTGCGCTCGATCAGATCGGGATCGGTATCCTCCCCCGTGTGCGTGTGATGAAGCACGTTGTGCTCGTACGTCCACGCCTCGGGGAGCATCCAATCGGGCCAATCGACGAAACGGCGCCAACCTTTTGCAAAAACCTTGCTGGTGTAGCGCGCGGGCGTCCCAGGGACCTTGTCGTAACCACGGTGCCCACAATGGTGCATCAAGAGCCAGCGCGTCGAACGGCCAACGCTCAAGCACACCGCACTGACGGGGTTCGGCGCGAGACCGGCGGTTGCAAGTCCGACACCCGTCGCGAGTCGCCCCCACCACTCGACCCTCTGCAGGTGCGCCACGTCGTCTGCGCCGAGCGACGCCTCGATCTCACGGCGCAACTCGAGGACCTCCGCATAGAAGCCTTGAGCGTCGATGAGGGAGAGATCGAGCGTGCGGGGGCGGGACATCCTGGTGGCTCGAAACGAGGTGCCTACCACCCTTCTCGGGCGCAGAAAACTGCGAAACCGGCGGTAAATTCTGCGAGCCATCGACGCCGGCGAAAATCCGATGGAGGGTCGCGTGCGCTGCAAAACGCCCCCAAACCCAACGACCTGGCCTCTCGGCCGGGCGACCGAGAGGACTTCGAACATGAACGCACAAACCCGGCTTGGCACCTGCGCTATCGCGCTTGGCGCGCTCCTCCTCTCGGCTTGCAAAGGAGCCGAAGGCACCTACAAGCTCGACAAGGCCGAGACGAAGAAGTCGATGGAAGCGGAGCTCGAGAAGCTTCCGGAAGATCAGAAGGGCATGGCCAAGCTGATGCTCGGGATGTTCGACTCGATGGACATGAGCATCGAGCTCAAGCCCGGAGGCGCCGCCGAGATGAAGGCCAGCACGGCGAGCGTTGGCGCAGGCGAGGCCCCGAAGACCGACGCGGCGCCCGGCAAGTGGTCGAAGGACGGCGACACGATCGTCATCGTCGAGGGCGGCAAGAAGGTCACCTGCACTCTCGCGGGCTCGAAGCTCACGTGCGCCGGCAGCGAGAAGTCGTCGCCGAAGCTCGTCTTCAATCGAGGCTGAACACCGACGCGCAAGGACCATTTCCGCGCTGCCCTTCGCGTCATTTTTGAATGAACTATCAGCGCGTGGCGAGCTCAAGTACGCGAGCCATCAACCCTAGGAGACGATTCGAATGAGAACGATTGCTGTCACGGCCGTCATCGGCGCCGTGGTTGGAATGATGATGCTGGCACCCGCATGCAGCAGCGACGATAAGTCGAGCACGGCGGCGTCCACCACGACGACGACCGGCACCTCTGCCGGCGGCTCCGGCGGCGCGACCACGTCGACGACCGGCAGCGGCGGCGGCAGCAGCGGCTGCGTCGAGGTAACCGCTCTCACCGGCTTCAAAGCCGGCGACGGCCAATTGTCTGGCAACGTCACCCCGAACATCTTCGGGATGGACCCCGACTCTGCCGGGATCTTGGTCCCGCCGATGACGACGGGCACCGTGACGTTCAAGCCCATCATCGATGCGCAGGTCTGTGGTGCCACCGAGGTTTGCGCCGTCGTGCAGACGGACGTAACCGAGACGGCGACGGGTGCGCTTTTCCTCGCGAAGAGCGGCAAGCTCGAGCTCACGGCTTTCGACGGTGGTTTTTACGCCACGGGTAGCCTGACCGACGTGACGTTCGAAGAGGTCACCGTCGACGATGCAACCGCTGCGGTCACTCCAGTTGTGGGCGGAAAATGCGTGCACTTCGCAAAATTCGCGTTCGACATCAAGGCTCCAATCAACGGCTGGAGCTGCGATCCGTCCTATTTCGACGAGACGAAGGCGGGCGCGTCGGAGATCTTCTGCGACTGCGGATGTGGCGCGGTGGATCCGGATTGCGCGAGCGCGGCAAACAAGATCGACGGCTGCTTTGCAGGGCAGACCTGCGGCACCAAGGCGACCTGCGAAGGCGTGCCCGCGAAGTGGACGTGCATGCCGGACCAGTTCAACGGCGGCGTCGGCAACGGCTGCGACTGCGGCTGCGGCGTCCCCGATCCCGACTGCGATCTGATGCCAGCCGAGGCCGTCGAAGGCTGCAGCGCCGGCGCGAGCTGCAGCGCGGGCAAATGCATTCCCATGGGCTGGAAGTGCGACCCGAGTTTCTACGACGAAGACGAGCCCGGAGTGACCGCGAAAGTTTGCGATTGCGGCTGCGGCATCGCCGATCCGGATTGCGCCGCCGCGACGCTCGCGAGCTGCGACTTCTGCAAGGACGAGGGTTCTTGCAGCACCAAGGAGTGCAAGGGCAACTTGGAAATCAACGCGACGAACAACGCCATCTGCAATTGACCAGAGGGTGACGCGGGCTCGCTCTCCTCGGAGCGCGACGGCAAGCGTAGGTGAGCGGCCTGCCTCCTTTGGGAGGTGGGCCGTTTTCGTTCGGGGTTCGCCGAGCAACACGCTCTCCTCGTTACCGGCCGTCGTGACGTCGACATGGGCGGGTTCTTCGCTGAGCTGCAACGTATCG
This sequence comes from Polyangiaceae bacterium, assembly GCA_947475525.1. Taxonomy (GTDB): domain Bacteria; phylum Myxococcota_A; class Polyangia; order Polyangiales; family Polyangiaceae; genus SYFR01. Next base: position 28,625 of record CANJMI010000028.1, read on the forward strand.
AGCGAGCGCCTCTCGGAGTGCCCTCGGGGACGCCTGCGAAACGTGACGTGCGCGCACGGCGTTGAATTTAGCGAGCATTTCGTGGTTCCCTGATACTTTGAAGGCCGTGGATCGCTCCATCTTTCGCTCGGTTTTTTCCTGCTGTTTGCCCTCCCGTGGCGCGCTCGTGCTGCTCGGTGCGTTTGGGTGCGGTGGCAATAGCGATGCGGCCGTAATGCCTTCGCCGATTCCGGATTCGGCGCCCGTCGTCGAGGAAAATGAACCTCTGAAGCTCGAGCTCCTACAGCCTGCGCGGGCGGCCTTCATCGCCGCATCCGAGGGCCCCGAGATCGAGGTCGTCGGACGGGGAGCTTCGCCTGGACTGACGGTCAACGGCGAGTCCGTCACGCCGTTGCTGGATGGCTCGTGGAAGACGGTCATCTCGGCGCACACCGGGCTGAATGTGATTCATGCAGAAGACGAGCTGTCGAGCGTGGACAGTCCGTTTCTCTTTGGTACCTTCGCAGCGCCTTCGAAAGCGCTGCCGGCGGCCTTGTCGGTTCGCATCAACGCGAGCGGCTTCAAAAACGCCGATCCGAAGATTGCAACGTTGACGCGCCTAGCCAAGCTTGCGGTGGACGACATCGATCTGCTCGGCCAGCTGAAGGGCCAGACGTTCTCGGGCACTTTCACCGGTGGTTCGTGGTCGTACAAGGTGTCGAGCACGAGCTACGCGGGCGTGCAGGTTTCGTTCGCACCCAGGAGCGGTGGCGCATCCTTCGAAGCGGCGGTGAACAAGGTTGCGGTGAAGGGCGTTCTCGCCGTGAAGGTGCTGTTCACCAAGACGGACAACGCGACCATCGCCGTGGATTCGACGACCGTGCGAGGTGATATCGATGCGGCGCTCGTGAACGGTGCACTCACCGCAAAAGGCTCATCGATCACGAGCAAACTCCTCGGCTTTAGCTACGACTCGAACAACGCGGGGTTCCCTTGCTGCGTCGACTGGATATTGACGAAGGTGATGCAAAGCAACATCGAGTCGGCGGTGAAAGAGAAGGTCAAGGAGGTCATGGAGGGCAAGGTCGCGTTCGCGCTGAATCAGCTCGGCCTGCCGTCGACGATCGACCTGTCGAGCACCGGTTTCCCTGCAAAAATAGGCATCAAACAGGTTTTTGATGGGGCTTCCTTCACGGCCTCCGGTGCCACGCTGACGGCCCGGCTTCACTTCACCGGGAAGTACGCCGCGGACGCTCCGGGGGCGACCGCGCCGGGGTGGCTCGAGGTCGGCTCGAAGCCGCTCACCTTGGCGACGACGTCACCTCATGGAGTCACGCTTGCGCTCGATGCGGTGAATCAGGCGCTCTTTACCGTGTGGGGACAGAACGCGCTCACACGCACCATCGACAACGTGCCGCTCGTGGGCTCGGTCACGCTGACCCCGATGCTGCCGCCCGTGGTGACGATGACGCCCGAAGGCAAGCTCATCGCCGCCCTCGGCGAAGTCGTGGTCGAGGCAGCACTCGCAGGCAATCCATGGAAGGCGGCGGTGTCGATCATCGATGAGGTCACGCCAAGCTTGAGCGCAGCGGCCGGTAAGTTGACGCTCGCCCCGTCGAAGAGCCCGCAGATTTCGTTGACCTGGCTCGACGCCGACCAGGTCGCGCCTTCGCTCCGTGCCGTGATTCAGGCGTTGATCTTGAAGCAGGTTCCGTTGCTGCTCACCCCGATAGCGCTCCCTTTGCCGTCCTTGCCGCTCGCCGCGTTGGCGCCGAGTCAAGCGCTGATGGTGGCGGCTCTCGGGCCGACGTCGACGCTCACGCTCGACCTGAAGACGCATCGTGCAGCCATTCAAGGCGCGCTCATGCTCATGCCCATACCGTAACCAATAACGCGTTGATCTCCACTTGGCTCGGTCCGGTCTTGCTGGCCGGGGCAGCTGATGTTCGCGTTTCGGTGAGGGCGACCGGAGATCGAGCGACGCTGCGGGACTTCGCACAAGCGAAGCGGTTGGTGGTGGGAAAGCGTGTGGTCTGAATTTGGGAGAGTGATGTTTAAAAAGGAAATACGCTCGTGGAACCGATGTGCTGCGCGGCCCGAGCTTTAACCAAAAACCGCGATGGGCGGAAATCGACCGAATGCCGAGACGGTTGAAGCAATTGCTTGAAGACGCGGCGGGCGGATTCGTGGTTTGAATCTCCGATGCGCTGGCTGAAGGAGCTGTTGGGCCTGGAGGTGTCCCCCGACCGGACTACGGAGGGATGGCACTCGGGCGCGGAGGAGACTCGTGCCCGGACCACGGCGGCCTACCTTGCCGCGGTGGGCCAACGTGCGGGCGTGGCGGGTGCGTTGGTAATTCCCCGCCCGGAAGACTATGGTTCCGCCCTCGCGGGCACGCTCCACGGGTTCCCACTTCAACTCACAATAACCGACGTGGGCAGCACCACCGGCGCTCTCGGCCTCCGCTATGCGTTGGCGGCCCCTGGATTCGACCTGGAGTACGATCCGGAGTGGGCAAAGGATGTCGCCGACGACGAGCACGAGGCACCACACAGGGTGTTCCTCTCGCCGAATATCTTTGTGGAACGCGAGGAAGCGGACGAGGAGGCCGACGCGTTTCGGGAGCTGCCGGCCGAGCTTCAGGCGCGGGTGCTCGCCGGAATGGTCACCCACCGCATCCGGTACTTCCGTTCGCGCAACGACGAGCTGAACCTCACGCTCTGGGACGAGCCCCGGGACGCGACCGACGCGGTGGGCTCGATGGTGGCGACGCTGTTGCTCGCGGCTGATGTGGCTCGCGCGCGCGGAGCCACCCCTCGCGGTCGGGCGGCGAAGCAGGTGCAGCCGAGGCACCCCTTCAAGGGCGAGGGCACCCTTCAGCAGCTTGGGTCGGCTTTTGCCGGAACGGTGGCGGCGCAGGTGCCTGGCAGCCGGGTGGTGGAGCGCAAGAACGACGACTGCATCGATGTGCGCTGGATGGATGGCCGATCAAACGTGCGGCTGGTGATCAACCTGGATGAGGTCGAACTTCACGTTGCTGTCCTGGCCGACGGCGTGCGCGGTGAGGTCACTCTCCGTTACGACCCGGAGGTGTCCATCGAGCAGAACGTCTCGGACGACGACTGGGATCGGGCGCACCAGTACGTGTTCTTCGGCCCCTCCACATTCGTGGCTGGACCCGAGGCCATCGCGCGCGAACAGGCGGCGATTCTCCAGGCGGTCCCCGCCGAGCTCCTCGACGCCCTGGTCGCCCAGATGAGCAGCTTGGAGATCGGCGAGGTTCATTTCGCCAACGGCATGCTGCGGGCCTGCGTGTTCGACCTCAATGACATCGACGACGACGGAGACGCGGCGCTGGTGTTCGCCAGCGTGGTTGCGCGCGTAGCGGAAGCGCTGCCCCGCGGGACGATTGGAGCGGAGACGCGCGGGGAAGCCGTTCGTTGCGGCTACTGCCGTGGACTGTGGTTCGTGAGCGCCGAGCACCTGTCGTGCAGCAACTGTGGCGCCTCCGCGTAGCCCGGAGGCGATCCCAACGGTTGCGACATCGGGGGCCGCGCGGGTGGAAGCGACGCCTGGAGCGCCTGAACTCGGAGCGCCCGAGCCTGACCAACGTGGCCGCAACCACAGCTGGCCTGAACGGATGCGGCGCGCCTTCGGCTTCGACGTGCTCGCGTGCCCCACCTGCGGCGGGCGGATGCGCTTCTTGGCGCTCATTCTCTCGCCGCCGGCCATCCGCGCGATCCTCGACCACCTGGGCATTTCATGCCGCCAGTCGAAGTCAGCACCTCGCGGCCGCGCCCCGCCCGATAGCGATGCATCGTCTTTCATCGACGCTGAATCCGATTATTAAAG
>CANJMI010000029.1 GCA_947475525.1 Polyangiaceae bacterium
AACCTGAAGAGCGTTCTTCGGGCCATCCTCGTCTCCGACGACTTCACGAGGTTCTAAATCATGCGGAAAAACACAGGGAACTGGGCTCTGCCCGGCATCGTGTTCGTCGGCGCCTTCGCGATGTCTGCGGCGTGCGGCTCCGAGGCCCCAAACATCAGCGGGAGCGACTGCCCCGTCCAAGAGGACCCGAGCACCACCGTCACCTCGACGAGCGCCACGACAGGCGCCGGCGGGACGACGACCTCGGGACCAGCTTCGACGGCAGCGAGCGTCACCGTAACAACCGGCGCATCCACCGGCAGCGGCATGGAAGCGCCACAGTATGACGTGCCCGCGGCCGATGAGATCACCGCGCGCCTGCACTCCTGCCACAAGCTGACGTACGCGCAGATCGGTAACTTCCTCCGTGCACGCGGCGTGCTCGTGCCGCCGGGCAACGTGTCCGACCTCTCGAGCACGATGGTCACCATCAACGGCGTCAACAAAACGCTCGGATCCATCTTCGGCGGCAGCAACACCGGCTGCGAGATGGCCGACACGGTCGCCAATGGCAGCGGCGTCGCCAACGACCCGCTCTGCGCTATGGGTGAGACCTGCTTCTGCAACCAATCCGACAAGTTAACTGACCTCAACAGCACCTGCCTCGACGTCGGTAACAACGGTGCCGATGCGAAAAACGGCTACTGCGTGAAGAAGATCGCCACGCCGGGCTTCCTCTACTTCAACGGGAAGGACGCGTTGGGCGTGCCTAAACTCGACTCGCGACAGGGCGAAAAGGACGAGCACTCGACGTCCGCGGCGATGAAGCTCTTCGACATCTTCATTCAATCGGCAGCGGAAATTATCGCGAACATCGCCGATCCGACGAAGGCACCCGCCTGCACGCTGAACGGCAAGAACCTGCCGATGTTCGACCCCAATGACGGCAGCTGCGTCGAGGAGTCCGTCAGCTGCCTCCTCGGCATGCCGGCTTCAGAGGACCACATGTTGCTCTGCAACTTAATCGTCCAGAAGGCGAACGTGGCGGACGTGACCGACGTAACCAAGAAGCGCAACATCGCGGTCGCAGTGCTTTTGAGCGCCGCGCACTCGTGCCAGTAACGGGAGGTACCAAGCAATGGCAAATTGGAAACTCAAGGATCTCCGCGATGAGCGGCGTCGTACCTTCCTCAAAATGTGCACCGTGGCTTCCGCCGCGGTGGGCATCGAACGCAGCCAACTGCTAAACTTCCTCGCCGATGAAGGAGGCTACGGCCTCGCTGAGGCGGCCGGCTCGACGTACGGGCGCTCGCTTATCGTCCCGTCGCCGAACGGCGTCTACGCCTGGTTCCAGGAACTCTGGCCCATGGCCGACATGGCCTTTAAGGCCTGCGCCGGCACGACGGTCTCAGGCCTAGGCAATCTCGGCATGACGTCGTCGTACCTGTACACCTCGCAACGCAACTTCGGTACGGCCTCAACCTACCGAGGCACGTTCACCCCCGGTAAAGGGCAACCAATGCCCTCCTTGCCAGGCGGTGTGAAGGGCTGGGCAGGCGGCGATCGCCCGTTCTTCTACGGGCCGGATGCGCCTTGCTTCGACCACGCGAACGGCATCCCGAAATACCCAGTGACCGCGTTGATGTCCGGCAAGGACGAGACGCACACGGAGTTCCCAACATCGGCGACAGTTCTCTCGGGTTCCTCGACGATGCAGGCGGCGATTGCCTCTCTCGGCGCCTCGGGTTCGAGCGCCGTCGTACCGGTGCTCGGCATCGATCCGGTCAAGTACGGCCGCGCGCCGGGAGCCCCTGACGTTGCCACTGTGCCGAGCTCTGCGGGCATGATCGACCTCTTCAACAGTGCGGCGAGCCAGTTCACGCTCTCCTCCACGGTCGACCAGCAGTTGTTCGAGACCTACTACAAAGCTCTTGTGGGCCTCCGCAAGTCCTCCTCCCGGTCCACTTGGGTTCCCCAAATGGCGGTGACGAAGAACGCGGCGCACATCATCGGGCTCAACTTTGCTTCTCAGCTAACGCCGACCAGCCAGGATCTCTTCGACTTCGGCATTCAAGAGATGGTCGAGAGCCTCGGCAGCAGCTCCACCTACCTGACGACGGGTCAGCGGGCGGGCCTCGAGGAGTTCACGCGCGTACTCATTGTCGTGGCCAAAGCGTTCACGCTTGGCTTGAGCAAGACGGCAATCGTTGCCCTCTCGCCCGGTCCGACGAGCGAGACCACGTTCACCGACCCGCATGTCACCTTCGACAGCGCTCAAAACATGATGCAAGGTCGCAACACGACCAAGCATCTCGGCCGCGCAATCGACGGGTTTTACAAGTACCTTTCCCAGCAGGTGGATCCGGAAAGCCCGACCGAGAAGCTCGACCAAAGCACGGTCTTCATCGCCTACGGCGATACCCCCCACGATCCGCTCCGCGGCGCGACGTGGCCGGACGCGACACCTAACGCATGCAACTGGAACTACGTGATGGACCCGCGGGGCAACCTCAAGAACGGCTGGTTCGGTCAGTGCTACCCGATGACGGTCAACGGCAAGAACGGCATCGGCTACAATCCCGTGTCGGGCCAGGACGATCCCAACAAGACCTCCGACCAGATGTCGTCGTTCTCGTCGACGGCGGCTGTGTTCGCGGTGGCCAAAGGTGACAAGAACAAGACCGCGGAATACGGCACCTCGCCGAACATCATTCCGGGTCTAATCAATTCGAAGTAACCGTCGGCGACGACGATGACGCGAGCGGGCTCGTCCAGTTGGGCGGGCCCGTCGCGTTTCAAGGGTCTACCGGCGACAGAGCATTCGCACGGTGTGGCGCCTCATGCGCAGCTCGAGCACACCTTGGACCGAGCGAAACTCGGACGCGGACAGGGCGTCGGACCACGCCGCATCGACACCGACCGTAACGCGAGCCACCGTCTCCTCAGCGCCTGCGTTGATGACGAAGACGACCCGCAAGGCCCCGAGGGTATCCTCGTGCGCGGTGGCGTGGATGAAGTTCGGATCGCACGCGACACGCGGCAAGCTCCGCGCGGCAGCGATACGCGAGACAAGCGCGTCAACGGTCGACGGGTCGTGCCGTTCGAGCAAGTCGAAGCCCTCGAGAAGGGCCGCGTCCGTCGTCGGCTTCCACGCGCCGTCGAAGCGGGGGTTCCGCGGACCTATTGTGACGTGGGTGCCCCTCGCTAACGCCGCCGCTAGCTCAGCGACGAGCTCCGAACCAATGCCGCCGGAAGTCGCGCACACGACCCAGCTTGCGCCCTCAAGCGCGGCCGCCTTGAGTTCGCCGCCTACGAATGCGTAGGGAATGCCGCGACCTTCGAGCGCCTCTTCAAACGACCGGAGGAAACCCTCCGCCTCGACCGCGACGGGGTAACCGAGACCGAGATCGTCCTCGAGGCAGCCCTCGCGAGGGCCCTTGCCCATCACCGCCAGCACGGCCCCGCTCGCAGGTCCGAAGGCGTGCATCACGCGCGCGAGGCGACGCTCCGTGCGGGGCATAACGAGCCGAACAGGCACGGGGCGTCGCAGCCGAACGAAATCAGTCGCGACCATGGCCGCCACGAGCTTCTTCCACGTCTCGGCGTACGGCCGCGCCCGCCCCTGCTCGTCGACCGGCGCGCCAATCCAGCGGTCTCGATCGACGGCCATGTAGAGGTTGAAGGCGCGCAAGCCGTACGCAAGTGCGCACAACGCGGTAAAGAGGCTGTCGCGCTCTTCGATCGGCGGAAAAAACGGGGGGAAGCCGACCCCCATCTCGCATGCGAACGGCACAAAGCCCTGCGATGTCGCGTGCACCGCGAGCTCGCTTGTGCGGCGGGCGATGTCGCGACGCGCCGCCGCGGTGGCCTTGCCGTAGTAGTCGAGCCCAATCATGTCCACGGCGCCTACGATTCGAGCGGCGTTCAGCGGCGTCGTTTCCTGGGCAGGCGGAAAGTTGTGAATCGTCGGGAGGTCGCCGAGGCCCGCCGACGTCAGTGCCAGGCGAAAACACGTGAACGTGTCCGCGAGCATCTGCTCGTGGAATTCCGCCCAGTCGAGGTAGCGAGCAAGCTCATCGGTCCGGGTCGCCGCGAATTCGACCGGAGGCTGAACGTCGGAGAACGGGACCAGGCCGGCCTCGGGGGAACCCTCGCCAGACTCCGCACTCCCTGCCTCAACGGAATAGGCGCGCGCCAACGCGCCAACGGAGCCGTACTTGCGCCGCAAGAACTCGCGAAAATGCGACAGGGCGTCCGGGTGGTAATCCTGGTCATACGCGCCATCGCGGAAAAACATCGCGCCTTCATTGTCAATTTGAAGGAGGACGATGGGGCCATCCGGCCAACGCAACGGCGACAACGCGCGCCCTAGGAGCTCAAAGTAGCGCGCGACCTCATCGCGGTAGGCCTCGCTCGCATAACTCGGAACGGGGAACATTCGGGGCGGTGCCGGGAGGATGACGGGATTGCCACGAGGGCTCTTCGCCTGACAGCGCGAGTCCCATACAATGCGCTCCGGAATACCGAAGCACGTAAGCTCGGCGTTGATGTGTGGCCCAGGCCGAACGATCGCTAGCAGACCGATGTCGTGGGCCAGCTTCAAGAAGCGGACGACATCGCGCTGGGGATCCGTCTGGCCGAGTTCGAGCTCTCCAGGGGCGACTTCATGGACCGCCCAAGGGACATACACGTCGACCAGACGCAGGCCCATGGCCTTCACGGCCTCGAGCGAACTCCGCCAGAAGCGAGGCTCGATGCGCCAGTAGTGAACCGATCCCGAGAGAAGCGGGACTTCCTCGTCTCCGACTCTCAGGCCGGCGGGAGTGAGCAAGACGCGCATCCGCGGCTCAGTGAATCATCCCGAGCGATGCGGCGAGGAAATCGTATACCGGCGCCCAATACACGCCGAGCACCAAGGTCGGCACGGCGAGTGCGACGGTGACGGCACCGAAGAGTTTACGCAATCCGAGTTCGCCCGTCGCCGTCGGCTCCTCGAGGTACATCGCTCGGATGATGCGAGCGTAATAGAAGAGCGAGATGACGCTGTTCAAGACACCGACCACGGCGAGTACCCAATTCCACATGCTCGCGGACTTCAAAAGTGCAGCGAACAGATAGAATTTGCCGATAAATCCCGCCATCGGCGGAATGCCGGCGAGCGAGATCAAAAAGATGGTCATCACCACCGCGACGACCGGGGCACGTTTCCCGAGACCGCGGAACGCTCCAATCGACTCGTCGCCACCATTGGCCTCCGCGAGCGCCATGACGACCAGGAAGGCGCCGAGATTCATGAAGCAGTACGAAACGACGTAGAACGCGATCGCCGCAACGCCAGCTTGATTGAACACCGAAACGCCAAGCAGCATGTAGCCCGCGTGCGCGATGCTCGAATAAGCGAGAAGGCGCTTTACGTTATCCTGGCCGAGCGCGGAGAGGTTCCCGACGCTCATCGTTGCCATCGCGAGGCAACCGGCGACGATCGCCCATGGTGCCGCACCTGGATCGACGGAAGCGGCCGCATCGGCGACGCCCTTCGCCGAGAGGGCGTCCATGAAGAAGCGCGTCATCACCGCGAGACCCGCCGCTTTCGGACCAACGGACAGGAAAGCCGTCACCGGAGTCGGCGCACCTTCGTAGACGTCGGGCGTCCACATGTGGAACGGGGCCGCGCTGATCTTGTAGCCAAAGCCTGCGAGCATGCAGACGACACCGACGAACACCGCCTCGGGCACGTGGCCCTGAGTCTTCGTGAGCTCCGCGATAGCGACCGAGATCTCTCCGAGATGGAGCGAGTGCGTCACGCCATAGATCCAGCTCATGCCGTAGAGCATGACGCCCGAAGCGACGCCGCCGAAAATGACGTATTTGAGCGCGCCTTCGCTCGACTTGCGGTCACCGAGCTTGAAGCCAGCAAGCACGAAACTGATGATGCTCACCATCTCGATCGAGAGGTAGATCATCAACAAGTGACGGCTCGACGCCATCATGTTCATGCCGAGGGTCAGCACCATCAGGAGCATGAACATCTCGGATGCGTTCTTCTTCTCGCCGGGCCGCGTTCGCTCCCCGAGGTAGGAAGGCGCCGCGAAGACGAGAATCAGCGCCGTAACGAACGCGAAGAGGACACGGAACGTGTTGGCGAAGTCGTCGAAGGCCAGCATGCCGTAGAACAGGTTCTTCGGCTCGGCGTGACGCTGCAACGCAACGAGCGACGACGCGGCGGAGAAACCAAGCCCCGCGAGGCAGAGGCCGATGCTGCCGAAGATTTTCGAGCGGTCGTCCTTCGCGATCAGGTCCCACACGATGACGGCGAGGATCGCGATGATGATCGCGAGCTCGGCGCCGTAATACGAGAGGCTCTGGAGGTTGTCGAGGGACGGCATGATCAGAGCCCGCTTAGCTGGGTCGTCGGGGCGCTCGCAACTCGCGACGTGGAGGGTCGCGATGCAGCGTCAGCCAAGGATTCGGAAGCGCCACCCGTGGGTACCGCGGCGACCTGTGTCGGCCCGGCCGCATCGATCCAACGGTGCATTTGCGTGGCACCCTTGTCGATCAGGGTCAGCAGCGGTCGCGGCCAGAAACCCAAGAGCAGGATGAGGAATGCCAAAGGCGCGATGCTCGCGAGTTCCCGACGGTTGATTTCGGGGAATTTGCCGCCGGTCGCCTCGAGGTAGTGGTTCGTACGCCACTCCTCGCGGAACTTGCCGAGGAACATGCGCTGGAGCGCCCAGAGGTGGTAGGCGGCCGTCACGATCACGCCGGTCGCAGCCAAGATGGTGAGGCCACGATAACGTGGGAACGCACCGATAAAAGTCAGCGCCTCACCCCAGAAACCCGACAGACCGGGGAGGCCCAGCGACGCCATGAAGGCGAAGCCAACGAGCGCGGTGTAGAGAGGCATCTCGGTCGCGAGTCCGCCAAATTTGTCGATGTCGCGGGTGTGGACGCGGTCATAGACGACACCGACGAGGGTGAAGAGCATCCCGGTGATAAGCCCGTGATTGAACATCTGCACGAGGCAAGCTTCGATGCCTTGCGGCGTTAGCGCACCTAGCGCGAGGAGCGTGAAGCCCATGTGGCTCACGGACGAGTACGCGACGAGCTTCTTCAAGTCGTTCTGAGCCATCGCGCAGAACGCCCCGTAGAGGATACCGACGACGCCGAGGGCCGCCATCGCGGGAGCCGCCCAGCGGGTCGCTTCGGGGAGCAGGGTGAAGTTGATACGGAGAATCCCGTAGGTGCCCATCTTCAGGAGCACGCCGGCGAGAATGACGCTGATGGCAGTCGGCGCCTCGACGTGCGCGTCCGGCAACCAGGTGTGGAAGGGGAACATCGGGATCTTGATCGCGAAACCGACGAAGAGCCACACCCAGCAAATCTTCACGGCGCTGACGCCGAGGATCTTCAATTCCTTGGAGGCCCACGCCATACGAGCGAGTTCGGGTACCGAGAGCGTGCGCGTCGCGATTTCACCGTCCACGAGGTAGGTCGGGTCGGCGTTGAGGTAGAAAAAGATGAACGCGAGGAGCATGAAGACGCTGCCCGCGAGGGTGTACATGAAGAACTTAATTGCGGCGTACTGCCGGCGCGGACCGCCCCAAATCCCGATGAGGAAATACATCGGTAGGAGCATGACCTCCCAGAAGACGAAGAAGAGCATGAGGTCGAGCGACACGAACGTTCCGAACATGCCGACAACGAGCAAGTTGTACATCGCGAAGTAGCCCTTCAGCTGCTTCTCGACGCTAAAGCTCGCGATGCATCCCACGAAGGAAATAAGCGCGGTGAGGAGCACCATCGACACGCTGATGCCGTCGATGCCGAGCGAGTATTCGATGTTGAGCGACCGGACCCATGTGCAGCGCTCGATGAACTGATAGCCGTCGTTGCCGTCGACCTTCGTGAACGAGGCGTCGTAGTTCAGGTAAAGCCAAACGGCGAGGAGGAGCTCAGCGCCCATCAGCCCGAGCGTCATCAGGCGAATGTTTTCGTCCTTCTTGTAGCCGGCGAGGTGCAGGAGGAAAATCGCGATGACCCCGAGCAGCGGCAGGAAGGTCATGATCGAGAGGATGTTGCGCCCGAGGAAGCCGTGCTTCTCGGCGTGAATCCCGATCGCGTGGGGGAAGCCCTTCGCGCCCTCGTCGGAGACAGAATCCGACTCGACGACGACGTGGCCATAGAGCTCACTCGCGACCCGGCGCAAGCCTGCGGTCACCCACCTGACTTCGACCTTCGTCTCCTGGCCGGGCTCGAGGCTGTTTGCCGCCGTATCGAACTTCACCGCAACGCCGGCTGGCAGGCGCGGGTCGGTTGGCGAGGTGCGGGGGGCAACGCGCGCGATGTGGAGCGGCCCTTCGCCGACATTGCGAATGACGAACGTCCCCTTGAACGTGCCTTCGCCCTCGCTCGTCAACTCGAGCAAGCGACCACCTGACTCCGAGGAGAGTTCGATGGCGCCGCGGGGCTTGGCTTCGCCGGCGGCGACGTGCTGCGCTGGTGCCCCAGCCGAGGAGCCGGGGACGGCAGCGTGGTCGTCCGCGAAGGCGCGGCGAGGAACGACGACCGCGATGAGCGCGAGGGCGAGTGCCCAAACGATGGAGCGAATGCGGGTGTTCATGATGAGGCTACGAGTGCGCGGATAAGGGGGCGCGGGACGAAGAGACGGGGCGAGCGAGCGATGCGGCGCTAGACGGAAAGACGATAGGTACTAGCGAACGAGGTACTGGACGATCGCGAGTGCCGCGACGCCACCCAGCACCCCGTAGATGTAATTCTGGATGCGACCGGTCTGGAGTTGGCGAAGCTTGCCGCCCATCTCCAAGGTGCCGTCCGCGACGAAGTTGACGGTGCCATCGACAACGTTCTTGTCGACGATGGAAGCGAACCAAGCGGTGCCGCGAGCAGCGACCGATACGCCATTGACGATGCCATCGACGACGAACCGATCCATGGCGGCGAACACCAATCGAAGCTTCATGAAGGCGGCGACGACGGTGGCTCCGTAAATTTCGTCGACGTAGTACTTGTTCTGCATGAGGGTGAAGCCGGGCAGCTTCTTTTCGATCGCCTCCCAGTCGCTCGGGCGTTCGGCTCCGTAGCGCGCCTTCGCAATCGACCATGCCGCCGCGGCACCCGAGACCGAGACCGCCATCAGCAGCAGTTCCGTCTTCAGACCCGCATCGGCGATCACCGCGGAGCTGTGAGCAAGCACCGGGTGCAGCCACTGCTCGAGAAGCGGTTCGGCCGGCAGGAGGCCCGCGAAGGCACCGCCGAGGATGTGGGTCGAGAGCCCGAAGAGCGCACCGGAGACAATCGCGAGAACCGCAAGGATCTGGAGAACCAGCGTCATCGCCTTGGGCGACTCGTGGACCTTCTTAGGAATTTCCTTGTGCGCGTGCTTGCCCTCGAACGTGAGGTAATAGCTGCGCCACATGTAGAAAGACGTCCCGAGCGCGGCCGCGAGGCCAATGCCGTAGACGAGCCAGCCAGGAACGAAGTAGCCGTTCTGGTTGTACATCTTCCAGAGGATTTCGTCTTTCGACCAGAAGCCCGCGAACCCCGGCGGTGCGGCGGTGATGGCGATGCAGGCCATCTTGTACGACCACGCCGTCTTGGGCATCACGGCGCGGAGACCGCCCATGTTGCGCATGTCCTGAGACCCGACGTCATCGTGGATCAGGTGGTGCATTCCGTGGATGACCGAGCCTGACGCGAGAAACAGACAGGCCTTGAAGAAGGCATGGGTCATCAGGTGGAAGACGCCGGCCCAATAGGCACCGGAGCCGACGCCGATGAACATAAAACCGAGCTGGCTCACCGTGCTGTAGGCCAGCACCTTCTTGATATCGTACTGAAAGAAGCCGATCGTCGCGGCGAACAGAGCCGTCAGCGCACCGACGAGGGCCACGATGCCGCTCGCAGTGGGCGACATCGAGAAGAGGAAATTCATCCGGGCGATCATGTAGACGCCCGCGGTCACCATTGTCGCTGCGTGGATCAACGCGGAGACGGGGGTCGGACCGGCCATCGCGTCGGGGAGCCAAACGTAGAGCGGCAGCTGGGCGCTCTTGCCTGTCGCGCCGATGAAGAAGCAGATGCACGCGAGCGTGATCAGCGCGATGCCCCACACCGTCTTCGCGTTGAGCGCTTCCTTTAGGAAGAGTTTGCCGCTTTTATCCTTGGTGACGAGTTGATCGTGAAGCTCGCGGAACGTGAGCGTAGGACCCACGGCCGCGATGATCGTCTCGTTATCGCGGGAGAGATCGGCGCTGATCAGAACCGTTTCTTCGCCGTCGCCTGAGACGACCGCGCCATCGCCTGGGACGATGACGAGGTGGCCGGGGCCGGATGCGATCCGCTTGCGTAGAAAAGGTGCCACGGCGTAACAGTCGGCGCGCAGCTGCGGTTCCGTGCCGGACGCATTGGCCCATGCGGGCTTGGAGTTGCACGGTGGAAGGTCGAGCTTGGCGAAAGCTCCCGCTTCGCTGACGTCGACATAGACGCGCGCACCGGGGTGGCTCGTCATCGTCAAGAGAGCCATGCCACCACCGTGAGACGCCAGGGGCGCGCCGGGCTTCGCGGGTCCGGCCGCGTCGTGCTTTGACTTCTCGCCGTGCGCCGGCCGGCGGTCGTGGTCGTGGCCGTGCTCGTGGTCGTGAGCTTCTTGCGCGAGGCGGTCGTCACTCGACGGCGCCAAGAAACCGTGGGGTTTCGGCTGGTGGTCCGCGTCGTCATGGGCCGGCTTCGCGTGGTCGCTATGAGGGCCGTGCTCACCGTGCGGGAGCGCTTCCTTCTTTACCGCGATGAAACGAGCTCGGTAGTCCGACATGAACTCCGTGCCGGACTGCCCATTCGCACCGACGACATCGACCCACGCGCCGCCGAGGCCCCAGAACAGCAACGCCATTCCGCACACGAAACCCCAATCGCCGATTCGGTTGACGATGAAGGCCTTCATGCCCGCCGTCGCCTTTTTGTAATCCTTGTACCAAAAGCCGATCAGCAAGTAGCTGCAGAGGCCTACGCCTTCCCAGCCAAAGAACATGACGATGAAGTTGTCGCCGAGGACGAGCAACAGCATCGAAAATATGAAGAGGTTCAAGTACGTGAAGAAGCGCCAATAGGACGGCTCGTTCTCCATGTAGGAAGCCGCGTAGACGTGGATCAGCGTTCCGACGCCGGTGATGATCAGGGTCATCATCGCGCTCAGCGGATCCATCGCGAAGGCGAAGTTCACGTCGAGCGTGCCAATGCGGACCATCTTCCACGCGAACGTGTAGAGGTAGCGTTGCTCCGCTGGCAGCGACACGAGCTGGACGACGTCCGTGAGCGCTAAGAGAAACGCTCCAAGCATCGCGCCAATCGCCACGGCCGTCACTGCGGGCGGGCCAATGTGCAGGGACTTTCGCAAGCCCTTCTGCCATCCGCTTGCCTGCAACTTTCGCCCAAACACCGCGTTCAACGCGGCGCCGAGGAAAGGCAGAAGTGCGATGTACCAGAGCGGCACTTTGGCCAGCTCCACGTGCGTCAACTCTCCAGAAAACTCGGGCATTTCGGCGGGGGCGACGCTAGGTGACTGGCCCCTCCGGGTCAAGCAGACTGTGCGAGGATTCGGAGTGCACGGGCTCGATCGTGGGGCGCGAAGGGGGCTCTTTTTGTGCCAGGATGGGCCACATGTCCTGGGTGCGCCATTCCCGTGCGGCACAGATTGGACCGTTTCAAATATTTACCCAAGAGTTTCAGTCAATTACGCTTATCACCGCGTCTCGCTCAGCGCGGAGCCCGTGGGCTAATTGAGCACGCAAGGCGCATCGTTCTCGCGCTTGGGTTCAAGCGGGGCGTAGTGGCTGTTCACCGGCAGGTGCGCTGACCCGACGAATCGCCGCCCAGACTTCGGGGATCCCCTCGAAGTCGACTGCAGAAACACCGATGATTCGCGTGCCGCGCGAGATCGTATCGATTGCGGCGCGGCGTCGGCTCTTCGGTATCTTGTCCACTTTCGTCGCGACGATGATCGTGGCCGGACGCGGCTCGTTGCGCGTTCCAAGAAAGTCGAGGAGCTGCTGCTCTTCTGCCTCGACGCCGCGTCGAACGTCCACGAGCACAACCACCGCGCGAAGCGATTCACGCCGCAACAGGTAGTGCTCGATAAGCTCGGCCCAGGCGTCGCGTTCGCCTTTGCTGCGCTTCGCATAACCGTACCCTGGCAGATCGATCATTCGCAGCTCGGCGCCATCGCGTGCCCGGGTTCCGAAGAAACTAATTTGGCGCGTACAACCAGGCGTACCGCTCGTGCGCACGAGATTGCGGCGCCCCATCAGCGCATTCATCAAGCTGCTCTTGCCAACGTTCGAGCGACCGGCGAAGGCGACCTCGGGGATTGTATCCGGAGGCAGGTGGTCAGCCCCTTGCGCGCCGGCTTCGAACGAGGCCTCGACGATGTCCCAAGCGTTGGCGCTCATGTGGACTCCGAAGTACGGAACGTGGTGACTTCGGGCTTTTTCGAGAGGCCGCGCAGGTACTCGAACGTGTAGAGCCCCGTTTCGTGGCCATCGCCCCAGACCAGTTTCAGCGCATAAAACCCGACGGTCTCGAGCCCGCGGAGATCGGAGTTGCCGCCAGGTACGAACTCGATGGTCCCGCCGTGCCCCTGGCAGTGCGCGCACGGACAGAAACCCCGCAGGAGCGTGTTCGGATACACGCAACGCGCGCCGTCCCCCCACGTGATCTCGGTGGTGCTCGCGCCATGAGGCGCCTTCACGTGAGTCGGGGTGTGTTCGGGCTTCACGCTGACGGTCTTTGACGCGCGGCGTCGGCTCGTCAAGTCGGGAGCGCCTAGCCCGCGAGAGACCGGCCCCAGCGCGCCTTCACTCCTTGCTCTCGGGGAGCACCTGACCGTTCGGCGTGAGGCCGACTCGTTGCCAGCGCTGCTCCACCGACAAACCTTGTACGGCCGGCGTCGGCGTCTCGTTCCGCACCACCAACTGAACGTTGTTCGCGCTCGTCGCGATGACCTCGACGTGAAGTCGCACCTTCGTCCCTTCGAGCTTGGCGTGCCGGAAGACCGTCTTTTTCGGTGTCGTCTCGACGAACTCCGCGTCGACACGTTGCCGCACGTAGTTCGACACCCGCTCGAGTGACAGCGCCGCGTTCGCGAACACCGAATCGTCGAAGCGGGCCTCGATGCGCATCGCCCGCGGCAGCCGAAGACCGAAGGCGTCGAGCTGCCCCTCGGCAAGCTCACCGGGCGCAACGGAATCGACCGTAATCGTCCCGATCGGCACGGGTAGGATCTCGCGGATTGGCGCGCGCTTCTCGCCCTTGCAAGCGAAGAGCAGCGCGGCACAAGCGACGAGGAGCAACCGACCCATGGACCGCCCGTGACTCTTCGTCAGTCGCACGTGAAACGCAATCAGCCGAAGCGCCTACGAGCCAAGCTCACTATTCGGCGACCGACGCCCACGAGTCGAAGCGGAGTTGATTGCGCGGGGTCGAGAGACGCACCGTGCTGGCCTTCGTGGTCGTCGAAGCGCCGCCGTAGCTCTTGCCCGAATTGCCCGTGTGGAAGAGCAAGTTGAAGCGCGGCGGGCTCGAGTTCGACAAGGCCGTGTGGGAGCCGACGTACGAGTCGGTGACGCTGGACGTCTCGATGCACGATGGCTCCATTTGGATCGAGAGCCCGTACACGACGGACCCGTTATCCTGTTTCACCTCGTCGGTGAAGGTCGTCGTTGCCGCGTCCGGATCCTTCGGCAGCCGCGCGAGTGGACGCGGCCCGGAGCCTTTGTCTTCGCTCGCTTTGTAACTGACGCCCCACACGGAGCCAAAGCCGGCCGAGCAGACGTCTGCACCCGAGGGCGCAGCAGGCGTGTACGTCGCGAAGTACGCCACCCCGTCGAACACCGCGATCGGACCCGTCACGCGCTTGCCATCAGCGAAAGGCAGGTACCAGTTCGGGGAGATCGTGTAGTCGAACGCGCCGATGGCCACTGGCTTCTCCGTGAACGACCAAATGCGGTTTTTTGCGCCGCTTTTGTAGTTCAGGAGCTCCTGATCGCCGGTCGAGTAGATAACGACGAGGTTGCCGACTTCATCGACCGAGAGCACTGGCCAGCCCTGGACCGGCTGCCCGTCGTCATCCTTGTCGTCGGAGGTAGCGAACGCGTCCCACACGATGTCCGCCTTCCACTTCGCGGAGTCGGCGTTCGAAAAATCAAGCCGGTACATTGCGCCGCCGGCGTCACCGATGAACGCGCGATTCGCAACTTGACCCGTGGCGTTGGGATAGGCGACCGGTACACCCGTGAGCGGGGCGTCGAAAGGTGCTTTGGTGAACAACGTCGAGTCGATGCTCGCAGGCAGGTTGGCCGAGTCGTCACCAAAAACGCGCAGGATTTTCCCGTCGCTGAGGCGCACGACGTAAACCATGCGATCCTTGGAGGCGGCCCAGCAGCCTGCCTTTTGACGCGGCTTGAAGGCGCCCGTGATCGCCGTGTAGTCGGTCTGCTTGCGCGAGACGCAGCTCGCCGACTTTGTCTTGGTCGCGCTGCCGCCGGGCAAGATTGCGACCGCGATCTCTTTGACGTCTGTCCCGTCCTGCACGGAGATCGTGGCGAGGGCGGGCGTGCCGCCGGCGTCACCGAACAGCTTGTCTCCGCCCTTGTTCGTCGAGAGCTGCCACAAGAACTTGGGCGATTTCGGCGTCGTGACATCGAGCGCGAAGTAGTAGCCGCCGCCGCCACCACCGCCCGCAACCAGCACGGTGGCCCAACCGGCGCCCGTAACGGTTCCCGACGCCTTGGCTTGGCCGAGCGTGCGCTCAAACGGAATGTCTTTCACGATGACCGTGCCGTCGAACAGCGACTTCTGCGTGTTCGGGTAGACTCCGAGGAGTTGGGGAAGAACGAAGGGCGGGATGAACGACCAAAGCTCGTTGTTCTGAACGCTGTCGACGAGCTTCGTGTCAGTCGAATCGGTCGCGGCAACCTTATGCGCGTGCAGCTGCCCGTCGGTCGTCGCGCTGTAGAGCACCACGGGGCGGGTCGCGTAGTTCGAAGCAAACACCTCGTAATCGGCATCGCGGAGTCGTGCGACCGGGGGGGTCGAGATGGCCGGGTTCGAGCGGTAGATCGCACCAAACTCGGCGCCGTTTCGAGTTGGCAAATCGGCACCGTTGCTGCCGCCGAGCAGCCACTTTACGAGCCGCTTGCCGCAATCGCCCGCGGAGGACGCGGCGAGATCCTTGCCTTTGCAACCTGCGGGGATGGGGTCGAGGTCGAACGCCTTCGGATAGGTGTTCGCCACGTCCGCAATCGTCGCGACGTCGCCGTCCTTCGTCGTGCCACTGTAGGTACCAGCGCCATCGTCGATGGTCACATTCGGCCGAATCGACCGCACGGAATTGCGCGCACCGGCGCCCGCATCGTTCGGGAGCACGGTGATGATCCGGCGCGCAGTCGAGCTCTTGCCCGAGTTGATGTTGTCGGCGAAATCGTCGCCTTTCGCGCCGTCGAAGTCTTGCAGTGAGGCCTTCAACGCGCCATCGACGGTCTTGCACTGCCAGCGATGCCGCTCGAGGTTTCCGGTCCAGAGTTTGTCCGATTTGGCGTTGAACGACGACGTGAATTCCCACGCGACCGCATCGGCGTTGCTCTTGACGGCGATGAGGCCGCTGGCGCTCCCAAAGACCGGCGTCGTTCGGCTCGTGGTGCTGCCCGAGGCCTTCGACAGCACATCCGAGAGCGCGGTCTTCAGGGCCGTGACGTCATCGGCGAAGTACGCGCTGTCCGTGCCGCCTTCGTAAGCGATACGCGACAGGGTACAACACGCCGCAAGCGCCCCAGCGGCATTGACGCACTTGCCGCCGCTCTCGAAATCGCCCGGCATCTTCAAGGTACGACAGTTGGTGCCCGACGCATCCGACAAGCCGAAGCCGACGGTATAGACCTTGATCGCGGTCTTCGGATCGGCCGGGAACGCGAGATCGTGGGCGATCTCGTGGGGCTTCTTGTACGGGCAGCTGCCGCCGTCTTCCTGACAGAAGGGGCGAAGGTCGAGGTTCGGCTCACCGTCCGAGAGAAGGACGATGTAGTTCGCGCGACAGCCGCCGGTCGAATAGCCATCCGCCGCCGGCGCGAAGTACTGCGCGGTGTCGACCTGATCTTTCGACTTGTCGGTGCGGAAGAACACATGCGCGTCGGCGAGCTGCCCCGCGATCGGGGTCGCGCCGTAAGGCCGCATCGCCAAGAGGGCGAGCTGGATGTGATCGTTGATGGTCTGGATTTCGTCGAGGCCGGCATCGGGCGTGCCTGGCGCGATCAGTCGACCCTCCCATTGGGGTGCTCCTTGATTGCGAGCGCCGACCTCTTGCACGCTGGTCTTGCAGCCGGGCGGATAGCCGTTGACGGCCGAGCCTCCCGCGTTCCAGTCGAGAAAATAGCTCCAGTGGCCGTTGAAGCCGGTCGTCGCATCGTGGCTGGTGCCGGAGACGCCGGTCCCTTTGTCGGGCGTCGAGTCGTAGGTCATCAACGCGAAGCGCACGCGATCGCGGTAGGCGTCGAGGATGCCGTCGCTCGATTGGTCGAAGGTCGAACAGACCGACGAGCGGTTCTTGTAGTTGTGGAATTTGATGCCATCGGCGCTCCACGCATAGGTATTCGTCGGAAGCGTACCGGGCCCTGCAACGCAGTTGTTCGACACGAGGCGGTGGTGTGGCGTCGCGTAGCCGAAGTCATAGGGAGCAACGCCTGCGATGCTGAACTCGTCCTTGAAGTCGCTGCTGTTGCGATCGAGCTTGTAACAGCCGCGTCCCTTCACCGTGCCCGTGAGAACGGAGACGAGCGTGCCCCACTTGTTGAGGTCCGAGTTGTCGGTGCTGCTCGCGCCGCACGTCGCCGGCATCTTTCCGTCCGGCATGCGCTCCATCGAGCCGGAGCTGTCGATGAGCAGCAGCACGTTCGGTATCGGGGGGCTGATGTCGAGCTGGGCCACCGCCGACGTGGGGTGTCCGAGTGCCATTGCTGTGGCAGCGAGCGCGGCGGCCGCACGAGGAAGGGCGCGTGAATGCGATTGGCTCATTCGATGCCTCATGTTGTCGGAGAACGGCCGTAGATACGATGGTCGCTTTGCGTTCATTGCGGCACAGGTCCCATGATTACGTTCGCACGCGATTGCTCGACGCCCGCAGCCGTTGCGGACGCCGTGTCCCAAGTTCCGGCGGTCGTTTGCTTCGGCCGCACCATGCCTTCAGCCGAAATCGTCACCATGACGTAGCCAAGCGTCGCGCTACCGCCGACCGAGCTTACCTGCGTTCCCTGCACCGGGGGCCAGGCCGGGTGCTTGTCCGTCATCTCGATCTTCATGTCACCCTCGAGGTAGATCGCCGGCTGCGACAGACTCCCGGCCACGGTCGCGGAGCTTTTCTCGAGTACTTTCAGATCGGAGGAGTTCGAGGCGGCCTTCACCGCGGTCTGCAAGTCCGTGTACGAGTACTTCGCGCAGGAGGGGGCCGTGACCTTGTCATAGCCAAGGCAGTTTTTGCCCCTCTCCATGTTTTGCGAGTGCTTATTCGGATCCGCGGCGATATCGGCCGACAGCGCGTACACCGCAAAGTCCGCGACGTAATGCGTCTGGATTTGCTGGCGAGAATAGCCGCTCGCTAGACCCGCAAGGCTCGCCGAACGAACGGCGTAAGTGCCGAGGGCGCTCAGCAAACTCACCACGAGCAACACGATGAAAATCGCAGCCCCGCGCTCACGGCGAGCACGACGCACAGCAAAAACGCGGGATCGACGCGCACAGACGGACACGCTCACCATGTGATACCTGCCTGATTGGAGAGATAGACGTCGGCGATCATCGTCCGCATGCGAGCGAAACCGCCGTCCGTACCAAGCTTGAACCGGAGGAGGCCACCGTCGGTCGTCGTCGGGAGGCCCACGGTGCGGTCGGGTCCGGGAGCCCGCGTACTGAGGCGCACCTGAACGGCGCTCGTGTACTCCGGTGAGCCGGCGGAGTTGATCGACGCGTTCTTCTCATAGACGCGTTTGTCGGCGATCGCGTACCGCGCGAGGACCGGGGTCTGGTTCGCGGTCGTCGATTTGTCGGTGCGCGTGGCACCGAACTTCAAGTCGACCGCGTACTCGGCCACCACCTCGAGCGTGTCGTTGAGCTCCTTGCCATCGACGTCGATCTCGACGCGCACAAGCTCGGTGCGCTCAGGCTCGACCTCGCCTTTGAATTGGAGCGGCTTCGATCCATTGACGTTCGCGTTCGGAAACATACCCGCGTAGCGCGTGTACACGGTCGTATCGACCTTGCGAAGGTCGTACTTTACAGTCGAGATCGGGTTGACGAGGCTGCCGAGGCAGAGCCCGGTGCAGCCGCAGGTTTTCTGCGTCTCGCGTTTTGCGAGCTTCGGCGTTCCCGACACGGTGATGCGTGGTTTCGTCCCCGACTCGTCGATGCCCGAGATCACCCCATACGTGGCGCGGCCCTCCTGATCGACGAGCCGCATCATGCCGCCAACGACAAAGATGCGGTCGAAGATGTTGCTCCCCGTCTGCGTCGCAAGCTTGGTGCGCCAGTACGCGCCGTCTTTGTTCAGGTAGATGTCGTAGCCGCCGGTCCCGGCCGCCTGCATCACCGCAACGCTGAAGTGTTCGGTCGAGTTCATAAGACCGCTCAAATAGAGCGAGTCGGGATTGAGATTGTTGGTGGTGCTGAGCGTGTGGTCGCCCGCGTGATCGAGCTTCGAGCCGCCTTCGACGATGCGAATGCCTGCGAGCGATTGCAGCGCCGACGGCCACGTCGCGGAGTAACCGCACACGTTCGGATCACGCTTGGCGTTGGGGGTGGACTTGTAGCTCGCACGTCGAATGTCGGAGGTGAGGCGCGTCATTCCGACCATGCTCGCGAACTGCGCGTTCGTCAGGCGTGCTTCGTTTTGAAAGAACGCGGTTGCACTCCGTGCGAGAAGAAAAGCTCCGGCCGCGACACCGAGACCGGCGCTGAGCGAGACCATCAACTCGATCAACGTGAAGCCACGTGCTCCGCGCTTTCGACCTCGGACGTTCATAGGTTGGTCCCCGCGCGCATGACCGCCGCGCTCATGTAGACGAAGTGGTAGCGGGACGTCGACTCGCCCACCTTCGTCACGTAGCCGGTGTCGCCGGAGCAGAGCTCGGCACCGTTGACGGTCCCCGCCTCGCTGTTGCTCACGTTGGTGCCGCGGTTACGCAGCCAGAACACGCGCACGTCGGCGCGCGCCAGGTTAGGAAGCAGCTGCACGACCCGAATGTTCGTGCAGAACGCCGCATCTTTGGTCTTCGCCGCATCGGTGATGTCGAATCCGCGCACGTCTGATGCGGCCGAGTAACCGAGCACGGTGTCGATGTCCGGGCGAAACCACGTGTTCTCGTTGCCGGCTATTTGCGGATAGTCGTCGCCGATCGCGGTCAGCCAACGCGTGTCGGTTATCGTAGTGCCGCCGCTCGAGGTCCTGCGCCAGGTGAGCGAGTCGATCTTCAGCCGGTCGATCCAGGTCGCGGCGATGCTCGAAGCTGTCGACAGGTTGCGCGCGCGTACGTTGCCGAGCAGCGTGGCCTTCTGCATGCCGACGACCCCGGTCGCGCCGACCGCGAGGACAGCCAACGCCATGATCACCTCGACCATGGTGTAGCCGCGGCGCGCCTGCTTTGAATTGGATTGATGCACGCGTGGTCCTCGTCCCCTCACATTTGCGACACGACACGCGCCGAACCGTGCGGCGGAAACACGACGAACCGATTGAACTTCGTGGTGGTGTTCGCGACCTGCACGCGGGGCACACCGGCGAGCACTTTGAACGTGCCCGCTGCGGTGTACCGAACGAACGTGCGCCCCGCGGGCGTAAAGCAGATGCTCGCGAACTGCTGGATGTTGCCCGCGTCGTCGAGGAATTTCGCTTCGGCCGGCTCGTAGCGCTTGCGGCGCTCATCGAAGGCCCCGACGAATTTGCTGGTGGCACCGGTGTCGGCCCAGTCGGCTGCAAAGCAGCTCGCCGACGGCAGGTTGTTGGACGCGCCCGTAGGACCGGCGACCGCTTCGCGCACCGTAAAGTGCCCCGCCGGGCTCGAGTCGGTCGGCTGTGCCGAGTTGCCGTCCCAGCGCACCAGCACCGCGCTGCCGCGGCCCATCGAGCGCGTCCGCGCCGTGCGGTAAAGGTCCGCGATGTTTTGGGCCGCACTTTCCACGCGGCGGTCTTTCGTCAGCTCGATCCACGACGGCGTCGCGGCCGCGACGACAATCCCGATGAACGCCACGACACCCATCATCTCGATCAGCGTAAAGCCTGCTTGGCGGCGACGGGAGGCGGGGCACAAACGCATAGCTGCGGAATCATACGCAATACTCATGCCCAAATTCCATTCAATAACTACGGGCGCTTAGGTGCTGCTGCCTCGGGCCTTGGAGCGACCAATCACGAACCGATTGCATGGCTATGAAAAAAGTTCTAACCCCCGGCGAGAATGGCTCGCGTCTCGTTGTTCATCCTCGCCGCTGCGCTTGCAGGCTGCAAGAGCGGCTCCGAGCCGGCCGTGCACCGCGAGCCACCGCCTCCGGAGGCCAAACCGAGCACCTCCACGTGCGAGAATGCGCCAAAGTTCAATGACCCGACGAACGTGGCAGCACTTCCCCCAAAGGCGGGGGAATTTTGCCTCGATCCGGCAGGCAGCGACCACGGCTACGGCGAAGGGGCGATGGCTCCGCTCGAGCCTGGGATTTGCGACCTTTTCGATGGTGAGTGCGCGGTCTACCTGAAGCTCGGCGTCAAGCGTGTGAACGAAGCCCGTTACGTCGACGGAAAAGGTACGAGCGCGACCATCGACGTCAAGCTCTCGACCTTCGCGACACCGGAACAGGCGCTCGCGATGTTCACGAAGCGAACACTGAGCGCGGGCGATCCGGCGCACCCCGACACGCCGAAGCCGATCGACGCCGGCGCGATGGCCACGCTCGGCATTGGCAACGCCTACGTTTGGCGCGACACGACGCTCGCGGAGCTCACGGTCAACGATGCGGAACTGTCGGCCGAACAGCTGCAAAAAAATGGGAACGAGCTTTTGCCGCCGCTCGCGAAGGCACTCGGCGACAAACTCGTCGGTGCGATCGAGCTGCCACGAGCGGCGAGGCTCCTGCCGGAAGAGGCGCGCTTGCCGAATGGCATCAAGTTCGAGCTGCCCAACGTACTTGCACCTGGAGCCGGGCCGGGCGCGTTTGGATTTTACCGCGACGGTGCCAAGCGCTGGCGCGTCGTGGCGGTAGCTTCGTCGAACGACGAGCGGGCGCATGAGTCGCTGCACGCGCTGGCGAGTGGCGGCGCCCCTGAGAAAAAGCTGGGTGACACGGGATTTCGAACGGTGGTCGGCGAAACGAAGACCGAGTGGCTGTTCTCACGCAAGGGGCCGGTCGTGCTCGGAGTTGGCGATGAAACGTACGTGCTCCGGAACGGCATGAGCCACGACGAGCGCGCCACGGTTTGCCTCACCCGCGACGAAAAAATCGCGAAGCTCAAGAGCTACTTCTCGCCAGCGCCAGCGCCCGAAAAGAAGGGCGCGAAGAAGCCCCCGAAGACGGGCAGCTCCGCCAAGGTCGCACCGAAACCGAGCAAGTGAATCGCGTTTCTGCGCGCGAAGGGCGTCATTAGCGACCGCAGCTACCCGTGCGCGCGATCACCTCGCGTACGATGGCTTTGACTTGCACCGAGGCGCGCCCGTCGCGCAAGATCGGCTGAAGGCGTTCGGCTCTGTCGCTCGGTCGCAGCTCAGCGAGTGCGGAGAGCGCGGCCATCCCGAGCTGCTTGTCGTAACCGAGCTCGGGCGCGCCGGTGCGCAAGGCGAGTTTGTACAAATAGTCGAGCGACTCGCTATGGCAGGTGCGCCCGAGGGCCGTGACCGCTGCCATGCGAACCTCGGTGTCCTGGCTGGCGTTCTCGGCCACTTCGGCGATGCGCTCACCCGCGGCGGAATCGCGGGTTGCGCCGAGCGCGAGGATAGCCGCACGCCGAACCGCTACCGCCGGATCGTCGATGGCTCGAACGAGCGCCGCAGCACCCGCATCCGTGGGGCTTTGCGCGCCGAGCGCGGTGGCCGCTGCGATGCGCACGAAGGTCCATGGATCGGCGGTGAGGAGTTTCGCAACGCGGGGCGAAGCCAGCGGAGCGTTGGCCGTGGCAAGCGCACCGAGGGCCGCCTCGCGCACACGAGGAGACGCGTCATCGAGCGCAAGGCCGAGCGGTTCGACGAGCCCCGGAAGCGCGGCCGCTGCTTGCGCCGCCTGGGCGCGCACGTGAGGACTCGGATCGCGGACGATGCTCTCGGTGAGGAACCGCACGGCCACGGAGTCACCCGCGCGTGCGAGCTGCGCGGCAGGTTCTTGCAGCAAATAACGGGTCCGAAACGACGTCTCGCGGGTGAGCGACTCAAACCCGAGCCGCGCCGCGGGCACCGCTCCGAGGTGCGCACCAAGCGCGCGCAGGAGTTCGAGCCGCACGGCAACAGGGCGGGCCGAGAACGCTTGGGATTCGAACGCCTCGCCGAGCGCCGTGCTTGCGCGAGGATCGCGCGCAGCCGCCGCAAACGCATCTCTGAACCGCGCACGGAGCGGAGCCGATGCCCCGTCGAGCGCGCTTGCGATGGCCGCGATCGAGGCTGCCGGCGCAAGCGTCGCAAGCTCGCGCGCGGCGAGACCCCGCGAGCGATCGTCTCCTCCCGCATGCGTCAGTTCGCCCAAAATTCCAAGGCTCTGCTCGCGACAGCGGCGTACGCGTTCGCGCGTCGCGTCGAGGGACTCATCACCGTCGGGATCCCAGTTTGCGGCTCGCCCGCGCCCCAAAAGGTGCTCGACGTGAAACCGCGCCGTCTCCTCACACGCGCCGCTGTCGATCACGTCGAGGGCGCGCTCGCGGCCAGACTCCGACAGCGCATCGAACCCCGCCATCGCCGCTTGCACCGCGGCGCTACCGCTCCGCGCGAGCAACGCCGCCGCGGCGCGACCCTCCTCGCCCGAGCGCTCGAGGCGCACCACGAGCTCCGGATATCCGCCCGCCCCATCCAGCGTCGTGCGCGCGCGAAACTCGGCGAGCCCCACCTCGTCCCCTCGAGCGTCATAAGCAGCCTCGAGGACGACGGCCGCGCATTCTGTCCGCAGCGGCGACGCGAGGCTGACTTCGTAGAGTGTCCCCTCGGGTTGCAACGCGGCATCTTCTGGCATCGTGACGAGAAACGACTCGCTATCGGTCACGACAAACAACGTGCGCGGCGCCGCGACATCACTCGCCCCACGTCCGCGCAAAACGAACTGAAAACCATCGATCGTCACGTCGCTCGACGAGTTCATGACGACCGCCTCCCCCGTCCCTACTCCGGCCACTTTCTCCGTCCAGCCGTGCTCCAACGCGCCGTCCGTCAGCCCCGAATGGCTCGCGCCGACCGCGCTCGTGGCCACGGTTGACACGAAGAGCCGCGGCAGCCCATCGAGTGACTTCTGTGTGCGCGTCGCGAACAACCGAGCGGCGGCGTCGCGTTCTGCTGCTGAAAGAGTCCGCGTCGGGGTCCGGGTCCACTCGAGCGACGCCGCATCCAACTGCTGCACATGCATCAGCGCGGGCCGCCCACATACGCTTACCGCGTCATAACGGGTCGCGAAGGAAATGCTCTCACCACCGCGTGCAGGCTCCCTGAGAAGCACGCGCGTCTGGCTCGCTCCGGGCCCACCCTTCGGACGATCGATCCAACCGCGAAGGAGCTCTTGCGCGGCACCCTCATCGTTGGCGGCGAGCACCACCACAAAGCGTCCAACCCCGGTTTTTCCCTCGGATTCTACGAGTAGCGCCGGACGCCCACCCTCGAGCGAGACGTGTACGACGCGCGGCGTTGCCAGGTCCTCGGGCCACGCGAACGACTGCCGACTGCACCGCGATCCGAGGCACCCTTCCGCCTGCACGCTGCCGCCATCCACCGTCGCAGAGAGTCGCAAAGACGGCCCCCCCGCTTGCGCCGCCAAAGGAAACGCAACGACTAACGAAAAGACTGCGGCGGCGAGCGGCGAGCTCGCGAGCCTGGCGAAGTGCTTGGATGGACGGCGGACGCTCATGGCTTCGGCAGCGTGCTCGTCTTCACCCAGAATCCCGAACCGTCGGTCGGCATGATCGCGAGGTCCGTCGGGACGACACTCGTCCACGCCGTCGAGACATCCATCGCGAAGAAGGTCGCGCCAACGTCGACCGAGCCGAGCGCTAAGCCCGCCGCGTCGGCCTTCGCCAAAATCGGGAGCGCCGTGGTTGACGTGAGGACCTTCGGCGGCTCCGCGAGTGCGAGCCCAGGGGCCACGAGGGGCGTAGGCGCGAGCGAGTTCATGTCGAACACCTCGGCATGGATCAGAGGCTCGAGTTCGGCCGCGCGCACCCAACCGTCAATCATGACGTCCCCCGGAGCCATCACGTGCACCCAGTCGGCACGGGTCTGCGTGCTCCAGAACACCTTGCGTACGTCCGCGTCCATGCGGAGCTCGAGCACGGACTTTCCACGGGCCTCGTCGTGGATGGTCACCGAATCCGTCTTCATGTGATACCAACGCGCGCCTTTCGGCGCCTCGGCCGAATCCATCGACGGAGGCAGAAGAGCCACCGCCCCGCACGGGATCGAAGCGCGCAGCTTGAGGGGTCCACCGTCGGACGTGCGCGTCCCGAGCACCGCGTGTTCGAACTCGAGTTCCGCGCCTTTCGCGCCCCTCGGCGTGAACTCCAGGCCCTTCGTCAACCACACATGACCCGGGACGATCGCAAGGTTCTCTCGCGCGAAGTAACGGAACGACGAGGGACTCGTGAAGCCCCCGATCCGCAGGTAAGGCTTCTTGCTGTCACCGGTCTCGACGCGAACACGTGACCCCGCCAGCTGCGACACGAAGGCCGACACGCGCACAGCAAGTAGCACGCCGGTAAACTTTGCGATTGGCGCGCCCCCACTCACCGCCGTGTAAAGCTCGGCGTTGGGCACCGGCGACGTTGTGTCGCTGAGCGTGCATGCCGCCGCTTCACCGGCCGCCACTTCCTCGGCGGTCGCGTCGAATCCGACGAGCGCGCACGCCACCGCGAAAGAGAACCCCAAGCTCATGGCTCGAATCGACATCGGCGCGTAGATTAGCATCGGTTTGCCATGACAGAGCGTTCCGGAATGTGGACATCGACGACAGGTATTTCGGTCGCCTTCGGGACGCCGCGCAAGCTACCGCGGCCTCGCGACCTCATCGGGCGAGTGGCCGTCCTCGACATCGCGTTCGCGTCGGAGAGCGGCGGGTCGAAAAACGCCTTCGAACACACGACCCTCAACTTCATCGACGCGCTCGGACCACGGCTCGCGGCCTGGGTAGACCATCACGACAGCGTTCATCACCAGCGATTTGCGGGCGATTTGCGATTTTTGCTGACGACCAAGTCCGAACACGGAGCGTGCCCCGAGTTGGTCACGCCCGAGGTCGTCGCCAACGCGGGAGTCGTCAACACCATCGTCTGCCACACCGATTTCGACGGGCTCGCGAGCGCGGCCAAATGGCTCCGCGGTGGCGTGGAGCCGTACCCAGGCTGCGACGACGACGCCCGCGCGATCGACACGCGCAAGGGAACGCCGGGTCCCATCGCCCTCCTTTGCGACCGGGCCATTCGGGCGCGACCACGCGACGAAGGGGTGCTTTGCGCGATCCTCGACGTGCTGACGGAGCACCGCGTCGAGGCTGCGTGGCCGATCATCGAGAGCGCGGCCGAGGAAGCACGCCCGCGAGAAGAGGCGGCCGGGCGGCTGGCGGTCCATTATGAAAACGCGGCGCGGGAGCTCGTGCTGATCGACATCGAGGCCGCCAAAAGGCCTGAGCCTTATGACAAAACGTGGCTGCTTTTGCTCGGCCAGGGGCTCGCGACGATGGCGGTCGTCGTCGATGGGGACACCGCGACGTTCGCTGCGGCTTACGATAGCGGCGTCGATTTCCTCCAGCGTTTTGGGCTCTCCGGTGGGATGCCTACGATGGTGTCGATCCATCGCGGGCGCCTCTCGGAGGCCTTGCGCTCGCTCGGCGCCGAAGACGCGATCGTCCTGCGCTACGCGCTAGAGCCAACCACCACTTCGTAATCTTCCATCACCGGGTTCGCGAGCAATTCATCGGCGGCGCGCTTCAACATCGCGCGGGCGGCGTCGACATCAGCGGCCTCGATGTCGAGCTCGATAAGCTTGCCGACGCGAACGCCGCGAACACCATCGACGCCCATGTGCGCGAGCGCGCGACGAACGGCCTCGCCTTGTGGATCGAGCACCTCGGCCTTGAGGCGAACGTAAACGGTGGCCTTCATACTGCACCTACTCCAAGGTTCTTCGCGAGCCGCGCGATGGGTTCCGAAAGATCGGGAACGAACGGCGCGCCGACAATGGTCTCGCAGGCCTCGGCATAACGCCGAATCGCCTCCACCTTCACGTCATCCGGGATCGCCGGGATCGGGCCTTCTCCCGCAAATCCCTGATCGCTAAGCCAGCGACGCACGTACTCTTTGTCGAACGAATCAGGCGAAAGCCCGCGTGAAAACCGCTCTTCGTAGCTCTTCGCAAACCAGAATCGCGACGAGTCCGGCGTGTGGATCTCATCGATGACGAGGATGTTCCCTTCGGCGTCTTTGCCGAGCTCGTACTTCGTATCGACGAGGATGATACCGCGCTCGGCACAATGCCGCTGCCCGGCCGCGAAGAGCCGCATCACGAGCTCCTCGGCGGCGTCGAAATCATCTCCCGTGATGTAGCCGTGTCGGATGAGCTCATCTTTGGACATCGAGACGTCGTGTTCACCCTGCGGCGCCTTGCTGCTCGGCGTGAGCAGCGGCTTATCGAGCGCTTGGTCCTTCTGGAGGCCTTCGGGCAACGCGTGACCGCAGAAGGTTCGTGCGCCCTTCGCGTAGTGCGTCCACATGCTCGTCCCCGTGACACCGGTGATGTAGGCGCGCACGATCATCTCCGCGCCGAGCGCGCGGCACTCCTTGACGATCATGGCGTTCGGATCGGGTACCGAGAGGACGTGGTTCGGCACGATGCCTTTGGTCTCTTCGAACCAAAACGAGCTGACCCATTGCAGGAGCTGCCCCTTCAGCGGCAGCGTGCCGAGGACGCGGTCGAAAGCACTGATGCGGTCGGTCGTGATGATCGTGCGGCGACCCCCAGTGTCAGGGGAGTTGTCGGAAACGTAGCAATCGCGGACTTTTCCTTGGTATTTCGAGCCAAGTCCTTCAAAGGACGTACCTTCGAGGGGCGCTCGAAGAGCCTGGCGGATCACGTCGATGTCAGCCATGTCACTCGAGGCTAGTACGGGTTGCGCTCGGGTTCCATGCGGATGCTCGACGCCGCCGCGGGGGTGTTCGACACCCCGTCATTCACGGCAAAGCTCGGGCTCTTTCAGAATGTTTCGATAGCCAAGCATCAGCGCAACGAGCTTGTGAAATGCCGGGGCGCCACCGTCACTGGCACCCGTTTAGGAGAATGCTCACGGTGTTGGCGATGTAGTTCGCGACGGCGAGGTCGGGCTTGCCATCCGCGTTGAAGTCACCGACGGCGACACCAAGAGGCTTCGTGCCGGTGACGTAGTCCACCTTCGCGGCGAAGGTCCCGTTGCCGCTATTGAGCAGCACGCTCACGCTGCTGGCGCCGAGATTCGCGACGGCGAGGTCGGGCTTGCCATCCGCGTTGAAGTCACCGACGGACACGTCGAGAGGAGAGGCGCCGGTGGTGTAGCTCACCTTTGCGGCGAAGGTGCCGGTGCCGTTATTCAGCAGCACGCTCACGGCACTGGCGGTCTCATTCACGGCGACGAGGTCGGGCTTGCCATCCGCATTGAAGTCACCGACGGAGACGTTCCAAGGGAACGCGCCGGCGGCGTGGTCCACCTTTGCGGCGAAGGTGCCGTCGCCATTATTCAGCAGCACGCTCACGGTGTTGGTGAAGTAGCTCGGGACGGCGACGTCGGGCTTGCCGTCCGCGTTGAAGTCACCGACGGCCACGCCGTATGGGTTTCCGTTGGTGGGGTAGTCCACCTTCGCGGCGAAGGTGCCGTTGCCGCTATTGAGCAGCACGCTCACGGTGTTGGCGTTGAGGTTCGCGGCAACGAGGTCGGGCTTGCCATCGGCGTTGAAGTCACTCACGGCCACGCCGTGAGGGGACTTTCCGGTGGGGTAGTCCACCTTCGCGGCGAAGGTGCCAGCGCCGTTGTTGAGCAGCACGCTCACGGTATTGGAGAAGTGGTTCGTGACCGCGAGATCGGGCCTGCCATCCGCGTTGAAGTCACCGACGCCCACGCTCGGAGGGTTCAAGCCGGTGGGGTAGTCCACCTTCGCGGCGAAGGTTCCGTTGCCGTTGTTGAGGAGCACACTCACGGTATTGGCGTTCTGGTTCGGAACCGCGAGGTCGGGCATGCCATCCGCGTTGAAGTCACCGACGGCCACGCTCCGAGGGGCCGCGCCGGTCACGTAATCAACCTTTGCCGCGAAGGTGGTGGTGGTACCGCTCGGGCAGGCTGCGCACGCGCTGGCGACACAGACTTGACCCATGCCGCACGCCTTGCCACAGCTGCCGCAGTTCACTCCGTCCGACGTGAGCGCCGTTTCACAACCGTCAGCGCTCCTTTTATTGCAATCGCCGAAGCCGTCGTTGCAGGCTCCAAGAGCACAGGCCGCGTCGGTGCACAACGACGATGCATTGGCCGCGCTGCACGCCTTGTCGCAGCTGCCGCAATGAAGCGGATCGACCGCAGGCTCGACGCACACGCCTCCGCATTCGAGTTGGTCGGCGAGGCAGCCGGGCTTCTCGCCACCCGCGCCAGTCGCGCTATCCGTAACAGTCGAGCCAGTTGCGCCACCTGCGCCCGTTGCGCCACCCGCGCCCGTTGCGTTATTCACGCCACCCGCGCCACCCGCGCCAGTTGAGCCAGTTGCGTTTAGCAGAGTACGGGCTCCACAAGACATGGCAAACCACGCAGCCACAGCCGCAAAACCCAGCGACTTTGTAGGTTTCATTGATCTTTCGTGCGAGTCGGCAGTTGTGCTGCACTTTTGAAAAAGCCCAACAACACTACGTAACGTACTCGACGGGCGCAACGAGGTTTTGGAGCTCCGGAGCACTGCCGCTACTAGCATTTGTTTGAGAGGATGATTGACAGCGTAATTCGCCACAACAAGATCAGCCTTGCCATCCGCATCGAGCATCATATTGTACAGTATGATTTGGACAGGTATACAACAACAATTCTTCCGTTTGAGCGCGTTGTAGAATGATTTAAAGCGCTATTTTCGCCAGCGCCACCTTGGAATTGCCTGTGGTGCGGCTGGAGATTCACCAAGGGTCGACGCGGTCAGATGTCACCGGGGTTATATCGCGGGGCGTTTCGAAAGCCGTGATCGAACTCGGTGGACTTCGGCCGGGGCTTTTCAATCCCGGGGCCGTCGGACCGGGGTCTTCTTTGAGTGGGAGTTGTGGGACTGGCTCCCTTGATTTCAGTTTTTTTTATCTTTATTCGTTGTATTGTTGATGCTTACATCGCCGGTGGGCCCTTCGACTTTAAAAAGAGAACCGGCACAGCGAAAGCCCAGGCTGCCGTACTGACTCGACGGGTAGATCCCGCAGCGGCGGGAGGCGGTGCGGACGAACGACGGGTTGTCGTTGCTCCAGCTACCGCCGCGAAAGACGCGGGCTGCATCTCTCGCACTGTAGGCAGATGACGTCTATTCACACACCTTGCCTGCCATATTAGCGAGACCAAAAGGGGAATTCCCTTTAGAGAAGGAGCCTACGGCGCAGGTGGAAACACGCTTGCCCTTAAGATCATTGCCTTCACCATTCCAGCAAAGCTGTGCGGACAACTCCTCATTACCCCTTAAATAAATATGACCATCGGTGCCGCGGGCGGCCTATTCCCATTCTTCTTCGGAGGGTAAACGTTGGCCTTGCGCTCCGCAGTACACCGTCGCCGGGCAGAGCCGAACTTGTACTCGAGAACAAAAACGCGAAAGACACCTTGTAAAACGCCTTTCACGAACACTCAACCGTAGGGGTCGCCGGGGGGCAACCACGCAGGCCTCGGCGCAGGCCTCGGTGTGACGGGCGCCGGAGTCGGCAGGACCGTTGGTGTGACCGTCGGCCTCGGCAGCGAACCTGGCGCGGGCACCACCGGAGTCGGCGGCACCGCTGGCGTGATCGGCGGGAGTCCCGGCGGAGGTAAATTGAGCATTGGTGCTGTCGGTGCACTCGAAGCCGCAGTCGCACTCGATGCGGCAGCGGCCGATACGCTCGCTGACGGAGCGACCTCCGCGTCCACGGAGGGGTCCCTCTCACCGTTCAAATAAACCACCCCGAGCACTCCGAGGAGCGCGACTCCTGCGACGGCAAGGCCAATTCGGAGCGTGACCGAAGAGTCCTCCTCTCGTTTCGAGAACGTAGCCTCTGGCGCTTCGGGGATGCGCGGAGATGACGCCACGTCGGTCCCGCCGCGCTCGGCAAGAAACGCTGGCGCGACAAGCTTTGTTTTCGGCAGCGCCGCGCTTGCCACGAGCTGCCCGCTGTTTTGCGGCTTAAGATGCGATGGCGCCGCGTGTGCACCTGCCGCCTGTGCGCCTGCGGCGTCCGCAAACGTCGCGCCTAGCTCTTCGGCCGACTGAAAGCGCGCGGTTGCGTTTCTCTCGAAAGCCCGGAAAAACCAAGCATCCAGCGCGGTGCCGAGGTCACGCTTGAGGTTGCTCGGTGGCGCGAAGCGACCCATGGCCACGGCCACGGCGATGGCAGACGAGGTCTCGCCTTCGAACGGGAGCTGCCCCGTCAAGAGCTCGTAGGCGATGACCGAGAGCGCCCAGAGGTCTGTGCCTGCATCCACTTTCTTGGTGCTGAGGAGCTGCTCTGGGCTCATGTACGCGGGGGTGCCGAAGACCGCGCTCGTCGCCGTCATCCCGCTCGATTGAGTCGTCGCTTTCGCGATGCCGAAATCGAGCACTTTCACGAACGGCTTGCCCGCAACCATCAGCACCTGCAGGTTTTCTGGCTTCAAGTCCCGATGGATGATGCCTGCGGCGTGCGCCTTGGCGACCGCGCTTGCAACTTGCTCGATCACCGTCACGGCGAAGGGTATTGGCACCGCGCCTTCGCGGCGTAGGAGCGCCCCCAAACTCTCGCCTTCCAGAAGCTCCATCGAGAGCCAGGCCGTTCCGTCTTCGGTTTTGCCGTGGTCCAACATCTGCACGATGTGCGGATGCCGGATTTTTGCGGCCGCTCGCGCCTCGGCCGCGAAACGCTCCAAGAGGCTGGGATCCCGGTACCCAAGCTCGGGATGCATCACCTTCACCGCGACCTCGGTGCCGAGCATCCGATGGTTGGCGAGCCACACCGTGCCCATCCCGCCTTCGCCAAGGATGCGGACAAGCGTCAATACGTCGGTGAGCTTCGTACCGGGTCTGAGACGCTGCATCGCGCGCGAAGCGTGACTATGCCGCCAGCCA
>CANJMI010000030.1 GCA_947475525.1 Polyangiaceae bacterium
CACTCGGATTGACCGCCCCGATGCACGGACCCCAATTGCCGAATTCGCCCGAACTCAGGCACTTGCGCTGGCCAGGCACACACGTTCCAACATTGATTTGGGAAATGTTGCCGTCAAAGCAGGCTTCGGTCGCGCCCGGCAAGTCGCACTCGGCGCTTGGCGTGAAGATTCCGCCACCGTCTCCGCCGCTACCGTCTCCGCCACCACTGTTCTCGCCGCTTGCGCCGCCGCCCGTTTCGAATTGCCCGAGGATGCTCGTGCAGGCCATAGCCCCGATGGACACGCTGACGAGAGCTCCGCGCCGAACGGTATGAAAGCTCATCCGAGGAGCCTATCTGACTTCGAGCGGAAAGGTCCCGTCACTTGCTTTCTTGCTTACAAATCACAGAGATTTGAATCCATGCTCGTGTACTCCGTCAAAGGACCCAGGGGTGACGCCTCCCCAGCACTGGGCGCGTCGGTCCCCATGGCGACTCCGTGCCGCGGCGACGCGGTGGTCATCGTGACGTCGCCGAACGAATGCGCCCGACTTCACGGCGGGCACGCTGAGGCGGAGAGCGCGCAGAACCAACCCTGTGCGCCAGAAGGCGCTGAGCCGAATGGGGCGTTAAGCCTGAACGAGCAATGTTTTTGCATTTGAAACGAAGTCTGAATCGCTCCGCTGCCAGTGGGCAGCAGCGCGCGGATGGCGATTCATGGTGACTCCTTGTACATTGTTTGTATACTGTTTTACTATGACGCGTTCGCGAACTTTGCCTCCAAGTACTTTCCTTCCCCGTCCGCACCTCACTCGGACGCTTGCCGTCTCGGTCCTCTTCGCGAGCGCCGCGGCCACAAGCCTCGAAGCTTGCAAAGGTGGAGAGGGCGACACGTCCGCAGCCACGAGCAGCGCGGGTGGAGGCGAAGTGGCTGCGGTGGGAGCGTGCGTCTACGTCAACGCCTTCTCGAAAGGCGAGGAGTGCAAACGCTACACGGGGTCGGCGTGGACCGAAGCGACGGCGATGGACGACTGCAAGACACCCTCGCCAGGCGCGACCGGAACCTTTTCGGCGAGCGGCGAATG
Organism: Polyangiaceae bacterium; assembly: GCA_947475525.1. Lineage (GTDB taxonomy): Bacteria > Myxococcota_A > Polyangia > Polyangiales > Polyangiaceae > SYFR01. Next base: position 1,064 of record CANJMI010000030.1, read on the forward strand.
TGGCTTCGAGTCCGTCCTCGGTAACTGCGCGGTCGACCCGGGCGACGGGCTTGGCTACGTGCTCGAGAGCGCGGGAAGCGATGCCTCCAAGTGCGACGGCGCCAAGATGGGGTGCGAGGTGTTCGCCATGGGCACCTTCACCGGACCTGGCGTGTGCGATGGCGGTGCGGGCAGCGGCGGCTCTTCGAGCTCCGGTGGCTTCGGCACGACGCCCTTCGTTCAGCCGTACCTCGACTGCCGCGAGCCACTCGCCGGTGAGCCCGCGGGCATGAGCGAAGGGGGCAAGGTGTGCACGTGGACGCTCATTTCCGGGGCGACGGAGGAAAACCGGCGCTTCGATCAGTACGCAACGTGCGCCGATGTGCTCACGCAGCGCCCGTACTACCCCGCCACGCCCGCAGGAAGCACCGCGGCCAACGAGGCCCGCTTGAAGGATGCGGCCTACATGCAAGAGGTCGAGTGGGCCCGTGCGCAGGTCCGCTCTTCAGCCTGCATTTGCTGCCATTCCAGTACGGTGGCGCCGAACGGCGGAGCGGCCCAATGGGACGCCGACGACGAAAAGGGCATCTGGCTCGACGGCATCACGGACTCCGGCATCGCGATCATGGCGGGCCTCGCCGACTCTGCAGTTTTCGGCGCCTTCGACGCGAAGGACAACAACGGCTTCGACCGACTGACCACGGCCCTGCCGACGACCGACGTGCCGCGCATGGAAAAGCTCTTCCTCGGTGAGTGGAAGCGACGTGGCTTCACAGACGCCGACGCCGCGAAAGTAGGCGATTTTGGCGGTCCACTGGTCGACCAACGCGACTTCGTTCCGGCAGCCTGCGCCAATGGCGAAGGTGTGGACGGCGGCAAGGTGACCTGGAGCGGCGGTGCCGCCCGCTACGTCTACGTCCTTGAGCAGGGCTCAAAGAACCCCGCCGTTCCGCCCAACCTCGACAAGCCCGCCGGCACCGTCTGGTTCGTCGACGTCCCGACCGCCGCGAGTCCGGTTGCCGCGGGTCTGACGTACGGCGAGCTCAGCGGAGACCTCGTTCAGCGCGTACCCGCGATGGGCAAGGCCGCGGCACTTACCCCTGGCAAGACGTACTACCTCTACGTGCTCAAGGACATCGCGGTACCCGTCACGCGCTGCCTCTTCGAGGCAAAGTGAGCCGGGCGTCGGTCGCGCACAATCGGGATGAGCGGCCACGACGCCAACATGCGCATCCTCACGAAAGCCTCGTAGCGCCTCGCGGCTCGACAGCGCGGCGCGCATGCTTCATGTTGTGGTCGTGACGCCGATCGAGCGAACCCTTGAGGCCTTCGAACGCGCCAAGCAGTCCGAACCCGACTACCCCGATGCCGCTGTGCTCGCTACGGTCGGCGAGGATGGACGCCCGAGCGCCCGCATCGTTTTGGTGCGCGGCGCCGACGAACGCGGGTTCACGTTCTACACAAACTATCGGAGCCGCAAAGGATCCGAGCTCGACGATCAGCGGTTCGCTGCCCTGTGTTTTTATTGGAAAACGTTGCGCGAGCAGATCCGCGTCGAAGGAACGGTCTCGCGGGTCAGTGCCGCCGAATCGGACGCGTACTTCGCCGCGCGCCCACGCGAAAGTCAGATTGGCGCGCACGCGTCGTCTCAGAGCGAGCACCTCGCGAATCGAGGAGAGCTTGAGCGGCGCGTTGAAGAGCTGACAGCCCAATTCGCCGGAGCGCCCGTGCCGCGCCCCAGCCATTGGGGTGGCTACCGGTTAACCCCCGACCGGCTGGAGTTCTGGAGCGAAGGCGCATTCCGCCTGCACGACCGCATCGTGTACGACCTCGAGCCCTCGAACGGAAGCTGGCGCGAGCAACGCCTGTTTCCGTAGCCAGTCAATCGGCTCGCGGCTTCGGCTTCCATCCCGGATTGGCGAAGACGCAGCGAAGTTTGTCGCCCCACGAAGGGGCTCGCCACGCATCACGCGCGATCGCGACGACCTCGTGAACGAAGATCGTCCAGACGTTGAAGCTCTCGATGTTCTTCACGAGACCGTAGACGACCGGCTCCACCTCCGGTTCGAACGAGCCGAACATGCGGTCCCACAGGATCAAAATGCCGCCATGGTTCTTATCGAGGTACTGCGGATTCGACCCGTGGTGGACGCGATGATGCGACGGCGTGTTGAAGACAAACTCGAGCGCCGGATGCAGCTTCGAGACGGTCTCGGTGTGAACGAGAAACTGGTAGATGAGGTTCAGTCCGCCGCAGGCCATCAGCAGCCATGGCTCGAGCCCGAGGAGCGCGAGCGGCGGAAACGTCACGGTCGTGAGGAGGGGCGCCCACGGCTGACGGAGCGCAGTCGAAAAGTTGTAGCGCTGACTCGAGTGGTGGCTCACGTGCGTCGCCCACAAGATGCGCGACGCGTGCTCCCAGCGGTGGAGCCAATAGTACGCAAAATCCCAAGCGATCATGCCAACGGCCCAGGCGAGCGGGCCTTGCCCAAGCGTGAAGAGCCGCCTTTCATAGAAAAGACTTGCGAGCGCGAATATCCCTAGGTGAAGCACACCTACGGTGACAACCGAGATCCCCCCGGTGACGAGGCTGGCGACCGTGTCACGCCGCTCGTAGCCAAGGAGCGCCGCGCCTGCCCCACCCTCTCGTTTCGTCGCTCGGTACTCCCACACCATCGCTGCCACGAAAAACGGGATCGCCACGAGGGTCGGATCGAGATTCTTATCCATGGGGTTGACTCCGTGAAAACGAAACGACGTCGGATTTTCGCGAATCGCGGGCCTTCAGGGCCGGCGCGGCAAGCAGCAGCGCCCCCAGCGCGTCGAGGTCCCGCCGCAGCTGCCTGACTTGCGCGGCGTCCGGCAACGCCAACTGATTGAGCACCATGCCTTGGATCGCCGAGATGGCGAGGCCCGTCATCGAGCGAACGCGCGCGGGATCACCGAGGTCGACGAGCGTCGCGGCGAACGCTTCGATTTGCGAGAGGTGGGCGCGCACGACCGGAGCAAGCCGCCCCTGCAATTCGGGGTCGGTGCGGGCCGCGGTGTAGAGCTCGAACGCGGCCGCGAGTCGGCCGTCGAGCATTTGGTTCCAGAGGAGCGCGAGTCCTCCTCGGAGATTGCGCTTTTTCGGGGCTAACGCGAGAAATGCCGTCGCGTAACGCTCGCGCAGTTGCTCAAAGAGGTGTTCGGCAACCGCGGCGAGGAGCTCCGCTTTTGTTGAAAAATGCTTGAAGAGCGCGCCCTGGCTCACACCGGCACGGCGGCACACCTCGGGCGTCGTGAAGGCGGACAAGCCCGCAGCCACGAGCCTGTCGAGGGCCGCGTCGAGCAAGGCGCCACGCGTCGCGGTACGGCGCTGCTCTTGCGTGCGCCGGACAGGAATCATCGTGGGGCCGCGCTTCTTCGGCGAACGAACGGGGACGACGGTCTTGACGGCCACACCGAGAACGTAGCACGTCGCAAACAAAGTGAGTACTCACTTTCTTTTTGTGAAACTGGGAGCCGCACTCAAACCCACGCTGGTCGTGCGGGTGACGCCGAGCCACGTATCGAGGCGCGGACCTCCGAGCCGTCAGAGGAGCTCGAACCCTCTCGCCGCGATGAAGCCCCACGTGTCCGTCAGGTCATCTTCAATTTGCACCCGCAGCGTCTGTCCACGCAGCGTCTCTAAGTGCCAACGCACGAGCGTCTCGGTAGCGTTGGTGTTGCGGCCGCGCGTCTCACGGATGACCTCTTCGCCACGCAGCAGCCGCACCGACGCCTGTCCACCTCGTACCCAGAAGCGCAGCTCGCCGGTTGCCGCATCGACGGTGAAGTCTTGCCAGAGCTTGCCGACCGTCTTGACGCCTTTCGGGAGAACATGGCTCGTCACCGACCAATCGCCGTCCCCGTTTTTCACAAGCGCGAAGGCGTCGCCGGAGCTCTGCCATCCGGAAAAATTTCCAGCCGCAAATGCGCCATTCACGAGCTCGGCCTTGGGCCGTCCAGCGCCCTTCGTCGCGAGCGAAAACGGCGTTCCTTCGGCGCCCACGTAGGCGCGCACGAGACTCACCTGGTACGGATTCCACGTCGACATGAGGAAGACGAGATCCTGCGCCCCATCCTTCGCGGGGCCGGACCACGAAGGCACGAGGTACGGACCGTATTCGCCACCCCACTCGTTCTCTCGACCTTTCTCGGAGAGCCCGTCGTCGTAGGCGACCACCTTCTCGCTTGCGTGGATCGAATGGCCATAGCCGACCCCGCCGAGCAAGCCCGGATCGACGAGCTTCACGCCCTCGGCAAACGGACCCACCGGGCCAGCCGCCGCGTGCAGCCAGACCCCACGCGGCTCGTCGCAGTTGTAGGTAACCAGGACCATGCCGAGCCCGGGATGCTTGCGCGCGGAGAGTTCCCCAACACACGCCGCGTCGATGATGGGCGTGGCCGCGGCTTCGTTCGCGACGAACGGCCCGCCTTTGTAATACGTCCACGCCGCGCGGGTTGCGAGCTCGGTCGCTTTCACTTTCGCGAGGTAAATTGCGCTCTTTCGGTAAGGTCCACTGCCGTAAATGTAAAGAGTATCGCCCTCGCGCACGACGCTGACATTGATGAAGCGGTCGGTCTTGACGGAGTGATCGAACGTGAGCGCACCGAGCGTGCCGGCATCCGAGTGGGCGAGTACCGAGTGGGTGTGGCGCTTGGTGGCGACCGCGTAGCCCGTCGAGAAAAAGACGAACGTCCGGCCGTCGACAACCAGCCCTTCGACGGGCACATTCATCGCGGCGAGGTTGACCATCGGGACGGTCAACGCCTGAAAGCTTCCGTTCGCCAGCTTTGCCCAGTCGAGCAATGGGAGTGAGCCGTCGGTCGGGAATGCAAGCGCTGCCCGCGCCGTCGAGTCTTGATTGGTGCGAGGCTTGTCGAGCGTCCAGGAATCCCCGAACAAGAACGTGAGCGCTCCGTCACGCTCGAAGGACACGCCAAGATCGGTGCCCGTGATGCGGAGCGGAGCAAGTGGAGTTGCGACCGTGTTCGTCCAACGTCCGAGGAGTTCACGCGCAAAGACTCGCAGGTTTTCGGGCGTTGCATTCGTCGGGGCGCCCTCGCCACCCTCACCACCCGCGCCACTCGTCGCCGACACCGAGGCGGAGAAAAAGCCCCCCGCACCTGCGGCCGTCGCCGTTAGGACGGAATCAGCGGACTCACTCGACGAGCACGCCGGTTGGGTCAAGGCCGCCCCGAAGGTCGTCCCGAGGAGCAAGGCCGAGCGCAGGGCCGAGCGCAGGGCCGCGCGCAGGGCCGAGCTCGGACGATTTCGCGCAACCGCGAGCGGCTTCATGCCGATTACCTTTTGTGAACCCCGATTGCCGGTCAATTCCCACGTGCTTTTTTTGCCCGCGTGCCCGGCTTTGCTGCGCCGAGAAGGGCGCCCAAAAATCGCGCCGTGTGCGAGCCTGGCGTGAGCGCCACCGTCTCCGGCGTACCTTGCGCGACCACCCGCCCACCGCCCGCGCCTCCCTCCGGACCGAGGTCGATCACCCAATCGCTCGCCCGAATCACATCGAGGTTGTGTTCGACGACCAGCACCGAATTTCCAGCCGCGACGAGGCGCTCCAGCACCCCAAGGAGGTGCCCTACGTCCTGAAAATGAAGTCCCGTCGTCGGCTCGTCGAGCACGTAGAGCGTCCGCCCCGTGCCGCGCCGCGCGAGCTCCCGGGAGAGCTTGACCCGCTGCGCCTCGCCCCCCGAGAGGGTCGTCGCCGGTTGGCCGAGCGCGATGTAGCCGAGACCGACCTCGTCAAGCGTCGCGAGATGCTTGGAGATCGCGGGCACGCTCGCAAAGAGGTCCCGCGCTTCGCGCACGCTTGTCTCGAGCAAGTCGGCAATCGTCCGGCCTCTCCACAACACGCGCAGCGTGGCCTCGTTGTAACGCTTGCCCCGGCAGGTCTCGCACTGGACGTAAACGTCCGGGAGGAAATGCATCTCGACGGCGCGGACGCCCCCGCCCTCGCACGCCTCGCAACGGCCACCCTTGACGTTGAACGAAAAGCGCCCGGGCCCGTAGCCGAACGCGCGCGCCTCTTTGGTCTGCGCGTACAAATCGCGGATGAGGTCGAAGACCTTCGTGTACGTCGCGGGGTTCGAGCGCGGGGTGCGGCCGATCGGCTGCTGGTCAATCACGATCACCTTGTCGAGTTGCTCAATCCCCGTGAGCGCGCGATGCCTACCGACGGGATCGAGCGAACCGTGAAGCGCACGACGCAACGCCGGCTCCAAAATCTGCCCGACGAGACTCGACTTTCCCGCGCCGCTGACGCCGGTGACGGAGCAGAAGACGCCCAGCGGAAAGCGCACCGTCACGTCGCGCAAGTTGTTCTCGTTCGCGCCCTCGACGCACAGCCATCCCGTCGGAGCGCGCCGCGTAGCCGAAGTCGGCAAGGTGACCTTCCCCGAAAGGTAGTTCCCCGTGACCGACTGCGGAGCCCGTTCGACCTCCCGCGGGGTCCCCTGCGCGATGACGTGTCCTCCGAGCTTTCCGGCACCGGGACCGAAGTCGATCACGTGGTCGGCGGCGCGGATCGTCTCGGCATCATGCTCGACGACGATCACCGAATTGCCGAGGTCGCGGAGGCGCTTCAACGTCTCGACAAGTCGCGCGTTGTCTCGCTGGTGAAGGCCGATGCTCGGCTCGTCGAGCACGTACATCACGCCCGAGAGCTCACTGCCAAGCTGCGCTGCGAGCCGAATGCGCTGCGCCTCGCCACCGGAGAGCGTAGCCGTCCCCCGCTCGAGGGTCAGGTACTCGAGACCGACGTCGAGCAAGAACGTCAGCCGGTGGCGGACCTCCTTCAAGACCTCCGCGGCGATGATGCCCCGCGCTCCGATGAGGCGAAGCCCACTGAAAAACGCGTGCGCCTCGGTGATCGTCATCGCCGCCACCTCGACGAGCGTCTTGCCCTCGAGGATGACGCTTCGAGCCTCCGGCCTCAATCGCGCGCCACCACAGGCGCGGCACGGTGCCTCCCGAAGGTAGCGCCGGTATTTGTGGCGCATCGCTTCGGACGTCGTCGCGTTGAAGCGGCGCATCAGCTGCGGGGCGAGCCCCTCCCACTTCATCGCCCAGGACCCCTTCGAGTGCTGGCCCGTCCAGGCGACCTCGATGCGTTGCTCACCGACACCCCAGAGCAGGAGATCGCGTTTTTTCTGAGGAAGTTTGCGCCAAGGAACGTTCCTCGGAATCGCGAGATGTTTGCAGAGAGCCCCTACGATGCGGCTCGTCCAACCGGAACCCGCGGCCACGTTGCGCCACGGATCGACCGCTCCTTCGTCAATGCTGAGGGACGGATCCGGGACGACGAGCGCGGGGTCAGCTTCGAGCTTCGTACCGAGCCCGCTGCAGTCTGGGCACATGCCGAGCGGAGAATTGTAAGAGAGCGCCTGCGGGCTGAGTTCCGGCAGCGCGAGCTCGCAATTCGGGCAGGTCTTCGACTCGGAATAAAGGCGTGGAGGGTGCCCTTCGACCTCGACGGTCATGCGGCCCTTGCCCACACGAAGAGCCGTCTCGACGCTGTCGGTGATCCGCGCCGTCGCATTGGCACCGAGCACCACGCGGTCGACGACCACCTCGATCGAATGCTTCTTTTTCTTGTCGAGCGCGATGGCCTCATCGAGCGAACGCGTCTCCCCGTCGATTCGCACACGAACGAAACCGCGTTGCCGCAAGTCGGCGAGCTCGTCTTCGAAGGCGCCTTTGCGATGCGCCGCGATCGGCGCAAACAAGGTGGCGCGAAGCTTCTCGGGAAGCGCGCCGAGTTCGGCGACGATCTCGCCCGCGCTCCGCCCCACGACCGCGCCACCGCAACTCGGACAACGCTGTTCGCCGACGCGAGCGAAAAGCACGCGGAGGTAATCGTAGATTTCGGTCGTCGTGCCGACGGTCGAACGCGGGTTGCTCGACGCCGACTTTTGCTCGATCGCGACGGTCGGACAAAGTCCTCGAATGTGCTCGTATTTCGGTTTCTCCAGCTGCCCTATGAATTGCCGCGCGTAGGTCGAGAGGGACTCGACGTAGCGCCGCTGTCCTTCGGCATAGATGGTGTCAAATGCGAGCGACGATTTCCCCGAGCCGGACACTCCCGTGAAGACGACGAAGCGATGTTTCGGGATCGAAAGCTCGTCTATTTGCAGGTTGTGCTCACGCGCGCCGCGCACGTAGAGCACATCGGTGGGGTTGAGCTTCGGCATCGCCGAGTTGCTAGCACGCCACCCGAAACCGAGCGACGTCAGAACGACCGCAACCTTGGATGTTAAGTTCGCGGATTCTGCTAATCTGCGCCCCGCAATGACACGCTTGCACAACTTCAACGCCGGGCCCGCCGCCCTTCCCCTTCCCGTTCTCGAGCGCGCTCAGCGCGAGATGGTCGAGTTCGAAGGCAGCGGCATGAGCCTGCTCGAGCACAGCCACCGCGGGAAGGTTTACGAGACCGTCCACAACCAGGCGGGCAGCCTCCTCCGTGAGCTCGTCGGCATCAGTGACGACTACGAAGTGCTCTTCCTTCAAGGCGGAGCGAGCCTTCAGTTCGCGACCATCCCGATGAACTTCCTGCACCCCGGAAAGAGCGCCGATTACGTGCTCACGGGCGTTTGGTCGAAAAAAGCGCTAAGCGAAGCGAAGCTCCTCGGAAAGCCGCGCGTCGCCGCCGACACCTCGAAGGACGGCGTCTTCACGCGGGTCCCACGCCAGGACGAGCTGAGCCTCGATCCGGAAGCGTCCTACGTTCACATCACGACGAACAACACCATTTTCGGGACACAATTTCACTACGACCCGGAGTTTGGCAAGGTGCCGCTCATCGCCGACATGTCGAGTGATTTCCTCTGGAAGCCCTTCGACATGAACCGTTACGCGATGGTCTACGCGGGCGCGCAGAAGAACATCGGCCCATCCGGCCTCGCGGTGGTCGTGATCCGGAAGGATTTTCTCGCCTCGGGCCGCAAGGACATCCCCGTGATCCTGCGTTACGACACGCACGCGGAGAACCAGTCGCTCTACAACACGCCCAACACCTTCGCGATCTACATGGTCCGCAATGTGCTCGAGCACATGAAGGCGAACGGTGGGCTTGCGGCCGTCGAGAAGACCAACCGCGCGAAAGCTGCCCTCCTTTACGGAGCCATCGACGCCGACGCGGACTTCTGGCGCGGCCCGGTCGAGCGAGATAGCCGCTCGACGATGAATGTCGTCTGGCGCCTCCCAACCGAGGACCTCGAAGAGCGCTTCGTGAAGGAGGCCACCAAGCAGGGCCTCGTGGGGCTGAAGGGTCACCGTTCCGCCGGCGGCATTCGCGCCTCGATCTACAATGCCGTCCCGCTCGAGTCCGTAGCGGTGCTGGTTGAATTCATGAACGCTTTCCGCAAGACCGCCTGAGAAACACCCATGGCCAATCGATTTCAGCCCAGAGTTGAGTTCAATCCCTCGGCGTTGAAGCGCCCGCTGATCGCAGCAGGAGCATTGCTAGCCGCGTTATTCGTCGGCTCGGCTGTGACCACGCGCGTCGACACGGGACACGTCGGCCTTCGCGTGCGGCTGGCTGGCAGCGAGCGCGGCGTAGCCGACATGCCAGTGGTGACAGGCTGGGTCTGGTTCAACCCGATCACTGAGCAGATCATTGTGTTTCCTACGAGTGTGCAGAACGTCGTGTGGACTGCGAGCCCGCATGAAGGAAGAGCCATCGATGAATCGGTGTCGTTCTCCTCCACCGAGGGCGTGAACGTGAACGCGGACGTCGGGCTGTCGTTCCACGTCGATCCGATGATGGCGCCGAAGCTCTTTAGTCGGTTCCGCCAAAACAACATGCTTGAGCTCGCTGATCGCTACATGCGGAGCGTCGTACGAGAGGCCTTCAACGAGGTTACGTCAGCGGTCCCGGTGCAAGAGATCTACGGCAGTGGCAAGTCGAAGATGCTCGCCGCCGTCACCGCGAAGGTGAGTGAGCGCCTCGGCAAAGATGGCATCGTGATCGATCAGCTGACGATCAACGGGAGCCTTCGCTTGCCGCAAAACGTCGCCGACGCCATCAACCGCGCGATGGAAGCGACGCAAAATGCGATTCAAAGTGAAAACCGCGTGCGGCAAGTGCGCGCGGAGGCTGACCAGGCCGTCACGCAGGCACACGGTCTCGCTGAAGCCACGCGGCAAAAGGCCCAGGGCGAGGCCGATGGTCAGCTGATTCGCGCCCGTTCCGAAGCCAAGGCGAACGAGATCATCCGTCTGTCGACGAATCCGGCCGTGCTGCAGTACCGTGCGCTCGAGCGCTGGGACGGGAAGCTCCCGGTCTACAACGCCGGGGGCCAATTGCCGCTGCTCACCTTCGACGCCTCGAAGCTCACCGCCGAGGCCGAAGATCCCGCGCGTGAAAAGAAGCTGCGCGACCTGCTCGCGGAAACGGCGACTCCGGCACCCGCCGCAGCTGCCCCCTCGCCCGCAGCTCCCGCGCCGGCCGCAGAGCCGGCCCCGCCCGCGAAGTGAACACGCGCGAGCGGCCGCGCCAAAACCACCGGTGTACCGGTGCGGTCAGGCCGCTTCGTTCTCGGACTCGTCCGCGGTGAGCTGCCCGGGTGCTCGGCCTTTGCTCTTTTTGCGCGGGTAGTGATCCGTCAGGTCCCCCGGCTGTATGACAGGTAGAGCCTTCGCCGGATCCATCCTCATCGGGTTGAACATGCCCGACTTCTGGTGGTGGTTGCCGTGAAAATAGATGCCGTGCCAGATCAGGTTGCCGACCTTGTAAAACCCATGGTTGAGGTTAACCGGCCGAAAATCGTTCACCTTCGACCAAGGGTTGTGGGTCGACCAGTTGAAGTGCATGAGATGCAAGACACCGACGAGTGTCGCGGGCAAAAACAGCATCGTGAACACCGGCGCGCCAAGTGCCAGGAACCAAGCCGCTGCGAGGAGGAGCATCGTCCCGAAGCTGAGCACCGCGCGGTAGAGCTGGAAGGAGACGTTCGCGGGCGTCTTGCCGCCGTAAAGCTCGAAGTACATCTGCTGAAGTTGCTGCTCGACCGAGACGATCCCCCGCAAGGTGAAGGCCCAGTAGCCGGTAAACCCCGGCAGGACCGGATGCGGATCGAGCACCGGGTCATCCGAGTACTTGTGGTGCCGCTGGTGGATGATCTCCCAGGAGGCGTAGCGCGTGAGCACAACGACGCCGCACAGTTCGCCGACGAGGCGGTTTATCGCGCGCGGGAAGTTGCCGTGCGTGCAGTTGTGGATCCAGACGCTGCAGAGAATTTGCACCTGGCAGGCGAGTGGCAGGAGCACGAAGAGTCGCGGGTCCCATTCGTTCGTCAGGCCGTGCCAACCCGTGAGCCGCACCGCGGCGATCACCGCGAGGCAAACGATCGCGTAGGAGCCGTCGTACCAGAGGTAGAAGTACTTGCTCCGTCGGAACTGCGTGAACGGCTGTACGGAGAAGCTCGCGACCAGGGTACTCATTGTCTTTCCTCGGCGGCCGCCCGCCCCGCCAGCCTGTCTCATAACCGAAAAGTCCAACGCCGTCGAGCCGCGCCGGGGCTACGGCAACGCCGAACAGCAGCGCACGCCGGTCGAATAGTCGGCGTAGCTTTTCGGGTGAGCCGTGCTTCGCCAGTCGCAGCCGTCTTTCGTGCTGCGCGCGTAAAATCCCCCCGCGAACGAGCCGCGCTCGTGCTCGACCCATTCGTCGAGATTGCCCACCATGTCGAAGATGGCGTCATCGCCCCACCGGCTCGCGCATGAAGGCGTATCGCCCGTCTTGCGAAGCAAAGGTTTTCCCTTGAAGTTGACGCGATTCAGTCGCGGGTCGTTGTGGCCGATGGACGCGTCTCCGTGCAAGACGGCGGCCGGGTGCGCTTCACGAAACACGTTGCAAGCGCCCGCTTCGTAGCTCGCTCCGTAGGGGAATCGATGCCCAGGCTCGCCGCCGCACGCCGTGCGCCATTCCGCGGGCGTACAGAGCCGTTTGCCGGCATGGCTGCAGGCTGTGGCCGCCAACACCCCTGTCACGTGGCCATTCGGCCAGAGCGCCTTTTTCGACAACGCGCGCGGCTCGACGTCGACCGTCCGCTGCCAGGCGGGCAGCTCGGGAAGCTCGACTTGCTGCGACTCCGGTGGCCCAAACTCGAAGCGCTGTTTGCTCCAGGCGTCGAACGCGTTCACAGCCCACTTCCGAACAGGGGTGTAATACGGAGACAGCGGTCTCGACGTCGCGTGCTCGACGAGGGTGGCTTCGTAACGATCGACGCAATACCGGGGCCCATCGTGGGGCGTCACCTTGACCATGTCGGGGCGGCAGCGAGGCTCGGGCATGACCTCCGCGTCAGGTGCGGCCACGAGCTCGGGCGCAGGCGGCGCCACCCCGGGCGAGGACGTGACGCTGGACGATGGGGGCGCGGTCGCCGTCTTCTCGGTGTCGCTGGGCTCGTCGCCGCGCCGACATCCTCCAGCCTCGGCGAGCACGACGAGCGTGACCACACGCCAACACGCTCGCGCCCCGGTGCTCCGGCAGCGGGCCGCCCTACACACGCCGTCGTGGCCCGTCATGAGGCCGCAGCATATCTCACCTTGAAGCAATGAGCCGATTCGCAAGCGACAGGCCTTATGGTAGAGCAATGCATCGATGCGCCCCTTGGCGCTCACAACCGACTCAGGAGAATTCAGAACATGGGAATTGATATTGGTAAGTCGCTCGCTCTGACCGCCGCCTCTGGACTCGTCGCCGGGCTCGCCGCCTGTGGTGGACATCAGGAGCCCGCGAAGGACCCCTCGACCGCAGCCGGTGAGGCGCCTGCCGCCGAGCCCGCCGCCCACGCCGAGGCGCCCGCCGGCGACAAGGAATGCTGCAAGGGGAAGAACGACTGCAAAGCAAAAGGCAACTGCAAGACCGACAAGAACGACTGTGCCGGTCACAACGAATGCAAGGGCAAAGGCGGCTGCAAGGCTCCTGATTGCAAAGCCGGCTGAGCCCTTCGGAGCCTAGCCACTCGTGACGAAAACGGACACGCAGCGCCCTGCCCGTCTCGGGCTGCCGGACCTCGGCTGTGGGATCGGCTTTCGCATCCCGCACTACGCGCACGTGTTCGATACCAAGCCCGCCGTCGACTTTCTCGAAATCATCAGCGAGAATTTCATGGTCGACGGCGGCCTTCCGTTAAAAAATCTCGACCGTGCCCTCGCCGACTGGCGAGTCGTGCAGCACGGCGTCTCGCTCGGCATCGGCGCATCGACCCCGCTCGACTGGGACTACCTTCGTCGCCTGAAGGCGCTGACACGGCACACAGGCACGCCGTGGCTCACCGACCACCTTTGCTGGACGCGTGTACCCGGCGCGGATCTACACGATCTCATGCCGTTGCCGTACACCGAGGAGGCCGTGCACCACGTGGCCGAACGCGTGAGAATCGTCCAGGATTTCCTTGAGCTTCGCGTCGGTCTCGAGAACACGTCGAGTTACCTTACCTACCGCGCGAGCACGCTTTCCGAGTGGGAGTTTGTGTCGGCTATCGCCACTGAAGGCGACTGCGGGATCCTGCTCGACGTGAACAACGTCTACGTGTCGGCTTACAACCACGGCTTCGACGCGTACACCTACCTTGAGGCCCTCCCCCACGAGCGCATCGTGCAGATCCACCTCGCAGGGCACACCAACAAGGGCGCTTACATTCTCGACACGCACAGCGACTTCGTGGTTGACCGTGTTTGGGAACTTTACCGCCACGTCATCTCCCGCGTCGGCGACGTCACGACGCTCGTCGAGTGGGACGCCGATATCCCCGAGTTCGACACCCTTTGGGGCGAGGCGAAAAAAGCCGCCGCCATTCGCGATGCCGTGCGAGCCGAAAGCCATGGCGCCTAGGTTAACGCTCGCCGAAACGCAGGCTTTCCTAGGCGACCTCGTGCGTCGCGCCGACAGCCTCGGCTCGAACTGCGATACGGACCTGCACGCGTGTGTATTCGCCGTCGTCGCCGGCAACGAGCGCCTCACGCCACTCGAGCAGGCGGAGATCTACCGCGAGCAGTTTTGGTTGCGCCACCGGGACTCCCTCGAGGAGGATTTTCCCGCGCTCGCGCAGTTTCTCGGAGCAGACGCGTTTCAATCGTTCGCGCGGGCCTACCTCGCGGCCGTCCCGCCGAGCTCATGGACCCTCCGTGACCTCGGCCTGGCGTTGCCACAATTCGCCGACGGCCACGATGGCTTCGCGGAGGGATCGGCGACCATCGCCCGCGAGCTCGCTAGGTTCGATCTCGGATTCATCACCGTCTTCGATGCCGCGGCAGCACCGCCTGTGGATGCCGCTAAGGTCGCCGCGATCGCGGAAGAGGCATGGGCCGGCGCCCGCATCGTGCTGCAACCCGGCCTCGCGCTGTTCACGTTCAAACACGCGATTCACGAGTTTCGGTCAGCGGTGCGGCAGGGCGAGGACCCCCAACCGAAGAGCATCGACGCGCGCCCGGTGCGCCTCGCGCTTTACCGCGGCACCGACTTGCGTGTGCATCAAGCTGAGCTCACGGTGGCCGAGCATGCGCTGCTCGTCGCGCTCCGTGAAGGCGCGCCGCTGTCCGCCGCATGCGAGCGTGCACTGCTCGCAGCCGACAACGAGAACCGCATGCCGGGTGCAGACAGCCTCGATCCCGGCGAGGTCGAAGCGAAGCTCGGCGGTTGGTTCGCCGCTTGGGCCGCGCGCGGCTGGGTCACCGACGTCGTGACGAGCCCATGAACGGCTGACGGAAAGTTGCCACTCTAGGCGGCGCCGCAGACGATGACGCCCGTGACCCTCCGCCGACTCCTCTCCGCGTTGTTCGCACTGGCCGCGCTTGCGACCCTCGTGGGGTGCGTTCGCCCTGAAGCCGCTGGTCGCTCCGCGAAGTCCTGCCCGTACCGACGCCCGACTCGTCGCTGAACGCGCACCAAAGGTGTGCTACGGCCTTCTGAAGACGGCGCCGCGACACGCGCCTTCGTTTTCGAGAGCATGCCATGCGCTTTTCCATATTCGGCATCCCGACGGAGGTGCAATTCAGCTTCTGGTTCGGGGCGTTGATGCTCGGCCTGCCTTACTTGCAGGCGGACTTCAAGCCCATGATCCTGATCTGGGTTGCGGTCGTTTTCCTCTCCGTGCTCGCGCACGAGTTTGGGCACGCGCTCGCGATCCGCGCGTTCGGCATGGAGCCCGAGATAAGCCTCCAATGGCTCGGTGGCCTCACCTCGTGGAGCGGCGGGAGCAATCTCTCGCGCATGAAGCGCATCATCATCAGCTTCGCGGGCCCACTCGCCGGATTTCTCGTCGCCGGAACCGTGTACGCAGCCACGCGCATTCGGCCCGAGTTGCTCGCCCCGAACGACAGCGCCGCCGAGCTCGGGCGCTTCTACGCTCTTCGGTTCCTAATGACGGTGAATTTCTTCTGGGGCATCGTCAACCTCGCGCCGGTACTGCCGCTCGATGGCGGCCATATCCTCGAGCATGCGCTCGGTCCAAAGCGCGCTCGGATGACCGCTGCCGTGTCCATGACCTTTGGCGCGTCGGTGGCGGTGTGGGCTTTTTACGCAGGCAGTCAGTGGATGGGCTTCCTCTTTGCGATGTGCGCTCTACAGAGCTTTCAGCGCTGGCAGGCCGAAAAGACGACCTCGACGTCAACGACGCGGCGCCCCGACCCGCGTCCGGTGGAGCCACCGATGTCGCCGGCGATCGAGCGCGACCTCAAGCGCGCAAGTGACGCCCTCGACGCCAATTGCTTTCTCGAAGCGCGCACGCTCGCGGACACCGTGCTCGCCCAAGAGCCACCGCGAACCGGGCGCATTCGTGCCCTCGAGATCGTCGCTTGGTCGCACCTCCTCGAAGGGTCGATCGAGCAAGCCACCCAAGCCGTCCGCGCGATCGAGAAGCACGGCCGCTCGGACGCCGCACTCGCCGGTGGGCTGCTCCAAGCCCGCGGCGATCTAGGCGCCGCACGCGCGGTGTTTGAGGCGGCACGCTCAATTGGTGACGACCGAAAAGAAGTCGTTGGCCCGCTGATTCAAATCCTAATCGCGCAAGGCGAGGTCGCCCGCGCGGCCGCGCTCGCGCTCGACATCGTTGACTCGCTGAGCCACGACGACGTCCGCCAGATGGCCACAATCGCGCTCGACCAGAACGCCCTCGGATGGGCGGCGCGCCTCCACGAAGCCGCATTCGAGCGGAGTCGCGACACCGAAGACGCCTTCGCCGCCGCGCGCGCAAGAGCACTCGAAGGCGACACGAAAGCCTCGCTCACGTTGCTCGAGAAAGCGGTGAAAGCCGGCTTCAGTGACATGGCCCGCGTTCGTGCCGACGGCGCGTTCGCGCAGCTCTGCGCCGCGCACGGCGACGCGGTTGCAGCGCTCCTACCGAAAGACTGATCCACCATGTTGCGCGTTCGCATCACAGCGGTCGGCGACGTCGCCGTTTCCGTGCCCTCACAACAAACCGTCGGCTCCGCCGGTTTTGACCTCTGCGCCGCCCTCGCCACGTCGGTCACGCTCGCCCCAGGTGAGCGAAAGCTCGTGCCTACGGGTTGGGCGATCGAGCTGCCCGCAGGCTACGAGGCCCAAGTGCGACCACGCAGCGGACTTGCGCTAAAACACGGCGTCACGGTGCTGAACGCTCCCGGCACCATCGACAGCGACTACCGCGGCCCCATCGGTGTCGTGCTCGTGAACCACGGCGACGCGCCCTTCGTCGTGGCTCCGGGTGAGCGCATCGCGCAGCTCATCTTCGCGCGTTACGAAGAGGCGGCGTTCGACGTGGTCGCCACACTCGACGGCACGACGCGCGGCACTGGCGGTTACGGGTCCACTGGCTGACACGTGCTCTGCGCCCCGCGCCGCTCTTGCAATGCTCCGCCGCGGCAGGTAGGTTTTTTGAATCCACGAGGGGGACTCGGGGGACACAGGAGTCATCCATGAACGCACGCGCACGCCTTGTTGGACTTACCGTCACCGGCATCCTTGCTGCCGCAGGCTGCACGGTCAAAAAGACCTCATCCAGCTCGAATGGCACGTCGGGCGCCGGAGGGGCGTCCTCGTCGTCGCAGCTGAGTACCGGTGTAACGCAAACGAGCACGACGCCAGCTTCCAGCACGGTGGCCCAGAGCGTGACCAACACCGTGTCATCGGGCTCCGGCACTTTCGTCGCCCACTGCAACCCGGTGACGAACACGGGCTGCGCCACAGGAGAAGCGTGCGACGCGGAAAAAGCTGGGACTTTCGAGTGCTTCGCGCCACCCAATGATACCCCCGTGTGCAAGCCGTGCGACAACATGGCCGGACCGTTCTGCCAAGGTGGCTACGCCTGCGGGGCCGCGAACGGCTGTGCGAAGTACTGCTGCGACGACGGGGATTGCGGCAGCGGCACGTGCATGAAAACGAACGCCAACGGCGATGCTCTCTGGCCTGGCGTCAGCGTCGGCCTGTGCCTTGACGGCGCGGGCAATGCGGCGTGCGACGTGCCGGCAGTTGCGCCGTCGATGGGCGCGTGCATCACGGTCGAGTGACCTCGAGCTGGCGGCCGATCACTTCGTGATGTGGATTGCGTTCGCGTAGATCCACACGAAGTCGGCGTCGGCGAGCTCCGTGAACGCGCCGAACTGACCGCGCAGATGACGCGGTCGGATGCGCACCTCCGCTCGGTAGGCGCCGGGCTTCGTCGGAGTGAACCGTACTTCCGACGCTGACGCATCGGCGCCTTCGTCGAAGGCAACCTCGAATCCGTTTTCGATGGCGCGCAGCACACGAATCCGAATCTCCGGTAGCTCCACTGACGCGGCGAGTTCACGGATACGCGGCCGCGTGACGACCAACTCTGCGCCCGCCGCGAGCGCGACGTCCTGCCCCATCTCGTGAGCGAGGCTGCCAGCCTCCGCCCGGTAATCGAACCCGTCGGGATAGCCGAACACCTCGAACACACCGTAGAGGCGCGCCGCGGCCAGTCCTGCCTTGAGGTTTCTGTCGTCCCAACTGCCGTCGGCTGCCGGCTGGATGAGCACGTGATTCGAGAACCACATCATCATGCGTCGGTAGCTGTCGATCCGCTCACCATCGGAGAGCAGCATCGGGAAGCTGTTGCGGTGGCAATCGGTCCCCATCGTCGTCACGGGATGACCGCCGCGTGCGAGCACCGAGCCCCAGTGCTCGAGGTAGCGATGGTCCTCGCTTACGATCGGCAAGAGCGCAAGATCGGGCGTGATCCGAAGTTCCGGATCGCTTGCGTATTTCGCGACCTGAAACACGCCGCCCGCGCCGAGGATGGCGTTCGCGTGGAGGTTGTACATCTCGAAGCCATCCAGCCCGACCAGCTCGTCCGGTGCCCACTCTTCGGTGTGAGCCGCAAGCACCAACGCGCCGGCCTGATGAAGCGCGGCGATGGCGTCAGGCGACTTCGCCTTGTAGGCCGCGACACGCGCCTCCGGTGTTGCACCAACATGACGTTCGAGGCCGACAGGCATGGCTCCAGTCTCGCTGCCGGCCAACACCAACGCGCGTCCACTCCAGTCAGCGTGATTCTCGGGCGTGGCGGTCGCGAGCGCTTCGCATCCGGCCCAGTTGGCCACGGCAGTACCAGCCCGCAGGACAAGCTCGTCGCCGTGCTCGGGCTGATGCAAGAGAACCTCGGGAAACTCGTACTCACTGAAATGCGCGGCGTGGTCCGTGAGCATGACAAAATCGTGTCGGGCCTGGCAGACACCGCGGCGAAAATCTTCCACGCACGCCGCATTGAGTTTGCCGGTCTTCTCGTCTCGCGGGGTGTTGTCGCACGCGTCGTGCGAGAAAACGCTATGGGCGTGAATCAGGCCGCGCACATCGAGCAACCCGCGTGGGCTCAGGCCCGGCAGACTCGCGAGCGCCGTCCCCGGCGACCATCCTGCAGCGGCAGGCAAAGCCGTCGTGCCCCCACAACCGAGCGAAGCGGTCGCCAAGAAGACCCCGAGCAACAGTCTGCGGCTTGACACGATGTCGGAGGCTACCACGACGTGTGTCCCCTTCGCTGACGCCTTCCGCCGCTGAGCACTTAGCGGCCACGAGAGGGCACGACGCGACCGTAGAGCTCGGCGTAGGCTTGCGCGACGCGGGGCCAGGCCGCCTGTTCGAGGTGGCGGGCCGCACGCTCGGCGGTGTGGCGCCCGAGCGCATCGTTTGCAAACAGAGCGGCAATCGCAGGCTCGAGCGGCCCCTTTAGCGTGTGCGCGGCGGAGCGGACGTCATCGAACACGGAGGCCTCACTCACGGCGACCGGACGGCCGCTTGCAAACGCACGGCTCACCGCGCCAGAGCTTGCCTGGGCGGTGCCCGTCCCATAGTTGAGCACGATCCAATCGGCCGCCTGCAGCGCGGCGATGGCTTGCTCATGCGACACGAATTGCCCCGTCAGGTGGACGTGCTCCGCAATCCCGAGGCGCTCGATCTCCGCGCGAAGCGTCGCGAGATACGCTCGTGAGGACTCGTCGCGCGGGTTCACAGCTCCGCAAATCCAATAAAACAAATCGCCGAGACCTTGCCGCCGCAGCGCCGCCACCGCCCGCACGACCTCAAGCACGCCCTTGTCGGGAACGAGGAAGCCGAAGTGAGCAAGCACCCGACGCCCAGGCTCGAGACCTAGCTCACGCCGCGCATCGTTCGCAGCACGCGGCGGGGCTGCGGCCGGCATCCCGTGAGCGATCACGTGAACGCGCTCCATCGGGTGACCGAACTCACCGAGTTCCATCGCGTGCGATGCATTGTGAACGACGACATGCGCTGGGCGTAGCGCGCGATAGAGCCGCCAGACCTTGAAGCGCCGGCCGAACGAGCCGCCATCGCGACCGTGCAGCGTCGCGACGACCGGCATCCCCGCGAGCCCGGCAAGCGCCACGAGATTCAGCACGATGCGTGAAGAAAAAAGGGCGAGGTTGACGTTGAGGTGAAGCACCTCGCAGCCCGCGGCACGCACCGCTCTCATGACCCCAAGCGCCTCGAGACCGAACGCGCGATTCGCCGCCCACAGGCGCGGCGGTGACGGAACGGGCGCGTCGCTCTCAACCTCACCAACACCGAGCTTAGGAGCGAACACACACGGTTCGATCCCCGCGGCGGCAAGAGCCTCGACGAGATTCTCGGCATACGTCCCGACGCCGCATTTCTGCCTGTACGAGGTAAGCAACGCGACCCGCATGATGCAACGGATCGCTTCTAACACGGACCCGCGCGACCTGCCCCGCTCGCCGCGTCGTGCTTGATTTCCAGCGCTCGCTCGCACAAATTCGAGGGCAGGATGAGTGACGCGTTCTCGATCTCGGTGGTGCTCGTCAACTGGAACAGCCGAGAGGACACCCTGCGCTGCCTTCGTTCGCTCGGCAGCCAAACCGACACCGACTTCGACACGGTGCTCGTCGACAACGGCTCGGTGGACGGCTCCCTCGAAGCCATCCGCGCCGAATTCCCGCTCGTTCAGGTACTTGAGACCGGCCTGAACCTCGGCTTCGCCGAAGGGTGCAACCGCGGCATCGATGCGACCTCCGGCGCGTGGGTCGCCACGCTTAACAACGACACCGTGGCCGACGTTCACTGGGTAGCCGAGCTGCGACGCGCGGCACGGGCGGGCGACGAGCGCCTCGGCATGCTGCAATCGCGGGTCGCCTTCATGGGCGAAGATGCACGCTTGAATTCGACCGGAGTGCTGCTCTATCGAGACGGCGGCGCGTGCGATCGCGACGCCTACGCGAGCCCGCGCGAAGGCGATGTCGAGGAGGACGTGTTTTGCCCAACCGCCGGAGCCGCGCTCTACCGCCGCGCCATGCTGGAGGATGTCCGCCTCGCGAGCGGCGTGTTCGACCGCACGTTTTTCATGTACTTCGAAGACGTCGATCTCGGATGGCGCTGCACGCTCGCCGGCTGGCAGGCACGCTACGTCCCGAGCGCGCGGGTGCGTCACGCGTTTCAGGCGAGCTCGAAACGGCAACCCGGGCGATTTGTGGGAACGCACCTGCGCCGCAATCGACTGCGTATGGTGCTCAAGAACGGCTCGTTTGGTTTCATTGTAAAAACGCTACCAAAAACACTCTATGACGCGTGCGAGCTCGTCGTTTGGGGTGGTCCGAAGGCCCTCGCGGAACTCGCCAATGCCGCCGTCGACGGGGCCCGGCAGCGTCGCGAAGTCGCGCTCCGCACCCATGCAACCGGCGAGACGAGAAGCGCCGTGGAAGAACGCTGGGCCGTCACTTCACCCGAACCGCTACGCCGCGAACTCGCGATTCAGCTGCGCAAACTTGTCGGACGCTAGCGCACGCCGACCCAGCGTTTTTCGACGGCCCGGCGCTCGGCTCGCACGAGCGCATCGACGCGCTGACGCTGACGTAGGCTCTCGGCTATCGCCCTCGGCAAACCCGCGACCGCGCGCGTCCCAGCAACCCACCACAGTTCGGCAATTTCGTAAGCCGTATAGGGCGCAGTCTCGAGCAAAAACCGGGGCGACGCGTTCTTCAAGAGCGTGCGAAGCCGGTTGACGCGGGTCATCTCCACGAACCAGGCGCGACCGCGACGCACCGTGCTGCCGTGAAACTTGTGAAAGACAAACGAACGCGACACGAGCCTCGCAGTCCAGCCCGCGAGCTGCGCGCGCCAACCGATGTCGAAGTCCTCCGAGTACATGAAATACTCCCGGTCGAGCCACCCCGTCGGCAGCCGGATCTCATCGAGCATCGCCCGGCGATAGGCCGCCGCTCCGCCCGTGGGGCAGAAGATTTCGCCATCCTCGATCGCGCGCCGAGGCTCGTGTTCGAACCTGTCGATGGCGCCGCCTGAACGGGTCAAGAACAGGCCCATCGAATTGATCGTGTCGGGGCGATCCAAGAAATACATCGCGGACTGCAGCATGCCGCAACGCGCGGGGGCACGCTCGGCCGCTTCGACGAGCGCTTCGGCCCATCGACGGTCGGCCACGGCATCGTTGTTAAGAAGCGCAACCCATTCGCCCGTGGCGAGCTCGATGCCGCGGTTGCAGCCCTCCGCGAACCCGAGATTCTCCCCGGCCTCGACCACTCTGAAAGACGGAAACCCCTCGCGCATCATCGCGACCGAGCCATCGTGGGACCCGTTATCGACGACGATGACCTCGAGCTCGCGGAACGTCTGCTCGGTCAGCGAACGAAGGCACGCGGCGAGGTCGTCGCTCGAGTTCCAGTTGACGACCACCACCGAGAGAAGCACCGCCACGTGCTACGCCCGCAGGCTCGGAATTGGAAGAGCCTCAATGGAACCGCTCACCCCACGTGCCCACGCGGACCCACGCGCAACCGTGGCCGTCGGCCCGAGGCTCACGGCCGTTTGTGTTTGACGTGGACGAGCGGCGAGAAGCTCGTCGTGCCTTCCACGATGCCCGTTACCTCGGCGCTGCGGTCGCCGAGCGTGTGGTACCGCACGTACGCGAGGACCCACGGGTTGACGACGGCGAAGCCAGGCTCGTCGGGCAGCACGGCACACTCGGGGCCGCCAAGCATCGTGTTGCCGAGTCCGAAGAGTTGGTGGCAGCCGCCATCGACCTCGACCCAGGTGATGTCGAGCTTCGAGGCGCTTTCGTAAATCACGTCGTTGCCAACGGGATTCAACGTGCCCGACATCATGAGGACCGGCGCCTTCACGGCGTCATAGCCGCCGTTCGCGAAGAACGCCCGCTGCGCGCCGGCCATCAGCACAAGAGCCGAAAGGCGCGGCTCGGAAAGGTCACCCGAAAACGCCTGAAGTTGGGCCTCCGTGCAGTCTGCTACCGAGCCGTCGTCGCACGCCGCGCGCACCCGAGCCACCTCGAATGCGGCGCCCCCAGCTGCCCAACCCGAATAGGTACCGAAGCTATGGCCCGAAAACGCGACGCGCGAGAGGTCGGCCATGCCCACGAGTGGGTCCCCGGCAGGGAGGGCCGAGATGCGATCGAGCGCGGCACGCACGTCGAGCGGGCGCTGCAGGTAGACGGAGAGCGGCAACGGATCCGGGGCAAAGCTCAGCGTGTCGCCCACGTGCTCGGGTGCGACCGCGAGCCAGCCGTGCGAGGCGGCGTGGCACATCAACCGCGCACTGTTTCCAGGAAAACCCTTGTGCCCGTGCGAATGGACCAGCACGGGCAAGCCCGCACCGAAGGCCGGCTGTGCCGGTGGCACATCGTCGAGCGCGAACTTGTCCTGAAAGATGTGCAAGTAGGAAGGATGCTCACCCTCGACGGCGAGCGACGGATACCAGACATCGACCGTGATCGCTCGCTCCGCTAGGCCGCCCGGCGGCGCGTAAGTGGTCTCGAGCACGCGATGGCCGCATTGGTAAGGTCCCGGCTCAGCCACGCTGTATGCGAGCGTGTCGATGGGCTCGGCGAGCGCCTCCACAGGCGGCGCGGCGACCGTGCATCCAAGAAGCGACGCTGCCACCAAGCCTGCGAGCGCAGTCGATTCACGGTGGTGAGAATGCATCGCAGGAAGGCCCGAAAACTGGCCCGAAAATCTGCCGACAGCGGCTAAGTACTGGTGGGTCCAGCGAGACTTGAACTCGCGACCTACGGGTTAAAAGAGGGCTCGCCGAACCTTGCACGCCTTGTCTTACTGGTGTGTCGCGATGTTACGTCACTTCGAGACGGCGTCAACCTTGCCGCGCTTGGGTAGCAAAGCCACGCTGTGGCCCGAGGGTGGCCCGTGGCGAAACGATCGAAGGTGCGCGCTCGACGAAAGACGACGACTCTCGCTCAAGGGACGTCGGACAAGAAGGTCGCGAAGGCTTCGCGGCCAGTACCGAGAGCACGGGCAGCAAAGCCGGCACAGCCTTCACCACCAGCGCGAAGGCCGGCTTCGAGCACTGCGGCGCGGGGGAAGCGGCCGTCGTCGGCCAAGCCGACTCGTTCAACAACATCGTCGCGAGCGGGGATGTCACCGGAAGCGAACCGACCGCCGACAGCGCCGACTCTGGAGAATGTGGCCTGGCAAAAACACGCCAAATCAACTCGGCGTCCGAACCCGGCGTCGCCACCGACGTGTAACGCGCTCGATATTCGTCGAGGGCTGCTGCTCATTATCAATCTGGCGGCCTGTGGCGAACAAGAGGCCCCACAGCGCACCCGTGGAGGTGACTCGACCAAGGATGAGCAGACGTTGGCTGAGCGCTTCTGCGATGGGACGTTGTCGGTAAGCGAGGCGGTGGCGTTCGACGATCGAGCGATGAAGAGCGAGTTGACGTGGGTTGCAGTGAAGCCTGGTGTGCTGGAGTCGTTTGTCGCGCTCGAAAAACAACGTCGTCGTGACTCTTGGCCGATTGATCTATGGCAAGCAGAAGTGAGGGAGTGGCTGACAGATGCCACGAGGTTCGCGTTCACTGCCACCCAGGTGAACACGCTGAGCACCTGCCTCGACGGCTGGAAGGAGCGTGATAGCGATACGCGACACCGGGGCCCCCTGTCTTTTGTCGCCGGAGCGCTCGCTAGGGTTTTCAATCGGGCAATCGTCACGGGGCCGGTTTCGGCGAGCCAGATCGAGAAGCTGCGCGGCGGCCAGTATCCGCTGGCGGTGTTACCGAACAGCAACTTCTTCGGCCATTCCCGAGTCGAGCATTTCCGGCCGCCGCCGCGCGTCGTTGCCTACTTGCTGGAGCTGCTCGGGTGCCCGCGCGATCGGCGCCATGATCTCGTGCGTACGTGGGTTGGGCGTGAATACTTGGGCTGGCCGGCCCCGCATCCGCCGTTGTTGCCCTCGGCCCCGAACTTCGAATTTTCCGGGTCAGTGGCATCGGGCAGAGAGAAATTGGCGACCATGCGCCGTGCGCTCGTGGCGCTCATCGCCCTGGTCGCTCACAGCACCAGCACCGTCGAGTATTTCGAGAACTGGACGAAGGACGAGTTGCGAGCCCTGAAGCTCTTGTCGAAAGGCACCTTGACGTTGAGCCATGCGCACGACCTCGCCGCACGAGCGGGTGAAGGCCGTGTGCGCCGGGAGCTCGTTCAGCAGGCCGATTGCGTCGCCTACGTTCTCGATGTCCTGCGCTGGCCGCACGATGAGCGGCTGAAGCTGGTCCGCGAGGGCCGCCGCTGGGCGAGCGAGTTGCCGCGCGGCGATACAAGTCACGCGATGCGCCGATCGTTTAAGGCATCGGTCCCTCCTGCGCCGCCGGCTATCGAGCTGCCGCCGGTGTTGCTGTCGTTAGGGACCTGGACCATCGTGCCGAATGGTCATGGCGAGGTGGTGTTCACGAACCACCTGGCGGACGGCACGACTACCACCTTTACGCAGCGTCTCTCCACGCAGGCCGAATGGAAGGCGGCGGTTGCTGCTGAGAGCGCGAAAATTCGCCGGGCTCCTTTCCTCGGGCGACCGGAAATCCCACCGAGTGAAGAGGAGACCTAAACCCAAGTACTTCGTCCTCGACCAAAACGTCGTGAGCGACCCCGGCGTTGTTGGTCCCCTTCATGCCGAGCATCGCCGCTCGCGGCAACGCATTGTGCTGTCGCCTTCGTCCCGGTACGAGATGACGAAGGGCGGGCTCGAAGGCTTCCTGAAGGATGTCAGCCAGATCTCGAAGGTTCCCGCCGTGCGCTCAGGCAAAAACACTGAAGACATGGTCGCTGAGCGTGAGATAGAAACCGGAGACGGCGTTCGTCGGCTGTCACGGGCTGACCGTTCGAACTTACGCGTTTTGTGGGATCCGGCCCGAGAGCCATCCACGTCGGAGGTCGTCGATCGTGAGCGAGCCTATGTTCTTGCCGTCCACCCACAGCTCGAACGACTCGTCCACGCTGGATCACCACGTCAGCTTGAGCGTGCCGTGCTTGTCACATCTGGGGCAGGCCGACTGCAAAGCGGTCGCAAACAGCTTGTTGCAGCCAGGCACCCTACAACCAATAACTCCACAGTTGCTACAGACACAAACCTACCCACCACACCGATTACCGTTCCTTCGACCATCGCAGCTCACGACGAAGATGAAATTTCCTGACCCATCCCCTCAAATAATCCCAAAAAGCTAGCAGAAAATCGCATGTTCCTTGATGACATTGGCGTATGCCGTCATGAGCAAGACGAGGCGAGCCTCGCGGAGCGCGGGGCTCGCTGAACACCAATAGAGCCCCTGATTGTAGAGAGACATTGTGCGTTCTTTGCTCGTGTTGGCCATGAGCAACAACCTACTCTTGCCCTCTTGCCCGCGGAGAGCCGTCGCTGGCGTTTGGCTGCGGCCCGGGGTTATCATCGCGCCGGAGGTAGCGGCCGATGAAACGATGGATGGCGGTGTTGTGGTTGGCGCTCGTGGCGGCGTGCGGAGGCGTTGGTGCGAAGTCGCCCGAGCGCGGCGAGGAGGCGTTGCCGTGGCCCGCGATCAACACGCCGGCGCTCGTCGAGAAGGAAGGCGCGAAGGACGCAGCGGTAATCGTGGCGATCGAGCACTACGCCAATGTGCCGCAGATTCCTGGCGCAACGCAAAACGGCAGCGACTGGTACAACTTTTTGATCGAGAGCCGCCAGATCCCCGTCGAGCGCGTAAACCTGCTCGCCAACGACCAAGGCGACGAGACTGCGATCATGAAGGCGCTGCACAAGGCGGCGGCGGAGGTGGTGGAGGGCGGTACGTTGTGGTTCATATTCATCGGCCACGGCGCGGCGCTACCGTTCGACGGCAAGAACGAGGGCGTGCTCGTTGGTCAGGACGCCAAGCAAACCGTCGACGGCCTGACGAAGCGGAGCGTGCGGCAGAGCGAGATCTTGAAGCTGATGGGCACGAGCAAGGCGGCGCACAAGCTCGCGCTGATCGACGCGTGTTTTTCGGGCAAGAGCGCGGCGGGCAGCCTGGTGAAGGGATTGCAGCCGATGCTGGTGGTGTCGAGCGCCGCGGCGCTCGGGACGGTGACGTTGCTCAGCGCGGGGGCGGGACATGAGTTCGCGGGCTCGTTGCCGGGGGGGAATCGGCCGGCGTTCAGCTACCTGGTGCTCGGCGCGATGCGCGGCTGGGCGAACGAGGCCGGCGTCGTCACGGCCAAGAGCGCAGTCGCTTACGCCAAACGCTCGCTGACGGCGATGGCGTCGAATATGGGTCGCACGCAGACGCCGGAGCGGACGGGCGAAGACATGCCGCTGGCGCACGGCGCCAAGGAGCAAGGCCCAGATCTGGCGAAGATGCTCTCGGACGCGGCGCTCGCGTCGGCGGCGCTCGCGTCGGCGGGCAAAGTGCCGAAGTTCGGCGAAGGCCTCGGCTCGGTGACGGACGTTCCGTCGGTCGGCGGGCTGCCGGAGATGCGGGCGCCCGGCGGTCTGTCGAGCGCGGACTTGAAGCTCCTCCGTGTGGTGCAGACAGCCAAGCGCGCCGACACGGACGAGACGCTATCGCCGGAAGAGAAGGCCGCCGCCTGGGACGGGGTCGCCAGGTACGAGGGCGAAAACCCGAACCGGCGCGCGGCCGAGGCGCGGCGCGAGCAGTGGAAGAAGGTCGGAGCGGCGGAGCAAGAGCGCCGCAAGCAGATGGCCAAGGTGTGGGCGCGGCACGGCGAGGACGACGCAAAGCTCTCACAGCTACTCAAATTCGACGACAGTGTCGTGACCCAGGAGGAGAAGTCCCAGTACAAGGACGAGTTCGCTAAAACTTACGCGCCCTGGGAGAAGGAATTGAAGGAGTGCAGCTGCCTCGCGAGCATGGGGTTAATCGCCGAAGGCCAGATCATGATAGGCACCCACATCCAATTGGCGACACACTGCACGCGGGTAGCCATCGACGCGTTATGCGCCACCGAGGTTGGCAACAACGAGGTCAAGTTCGCGGCACTCTGCATGGACAAGACCGATGTGCCCAAGCAGTCAACATTATTGCGCCGAATCGCGGGGATCACCGCTGTCTCCGCCAGCGCCGTGGCGTTCGGCGTCACCGCGGGTTTTGGCGGCATGGCGATCCAGAGGAAGAACGCGGCCGAGCCGCACTGTCCGAACGGCAACAGGTGCGACCAAGAAGGCGTTGATTTGCGAGCCTCGAGCCTCACCGCGTCGTACGTCGCGACCGGGATGTTCGTCGGCGGAGTCGCACTCGCCGCGGTCGGCGTCGCGCTCATCGTGACGGCGCCCTCCGGCTCGAAAGACGCGACGACTTCGGCATCCGTCGTGCTCGGGCCGAGTGGCGTGATGGTTCGAGGCGCGTGGTGATGCCTGCCAAGCTACGCGCCATCGTCGCCGGCTTCGTCGTCGGTGCTGCCGGCTGCCACCTCCTCATCGGCGTCGAGCCGGGCGAGCTCGACACGCCAGGCGCGGGCGGCGCGGGCGGCGGGGCGGGCGGCATGGGTGGCGCGAGTGGAGGCGGGATGCTGTTTGCCGCCACGGTAAACTACGGCGCCGGCCCGAGTCCCCGCTCGGTGACGGCGGGGGACTGGAACGGCGACAAGAAGCTCGACCTCGCCGTGGCGAACGTCGGCATCAGCACCGTCAGCATCCTGCTCGGCAACGGCAACGGGACGTTCCAGACCAAGGTCGACTACGGCGTCGGCGCGTACCCCAACTCGGTGACGGTGGGGGATTGGAACGGCGACGGCGAGCCCGACCTCGCCGTGGCGAACGGCAACAGCGGCAACGTCAGCATCCTGCTCGGCAACGGCAACGGGACGTTCCAGACCAAGGTCGACTACGGCGTCGGCGCGTACCCCAACTCGGTGACGGCGGGGGACTGGAACGACGACGGCAAGCCCGACCTCGCCGTGGCGAACGCCAACAGCAACAACGTCAGCATCCTGCTAGGAAACGGCAACGGGACGTTCGAGACCAAAGTTAATTACGGCGCCGGTACGAGTCCCTTCTCGGTGACGGCGGGGGACTGGAACGGCGACGGCAAGCCCGACCTCGCCGTGGCGAACTTCAGCAGCAAGAACGTCAGCATCCTGCTCGGCAACGGCAACGGGGCATTCCAGCCCAAGGTCGACTACGGCGTCGGCGTTTATCCCCGCTCGGTGACGACGGAGGACTGGAACGGCGACGGCAAGCCCGACCTCGCCGTGGCGAATCAGAGCAGCAAAAACGTCAGCATCCTGCTCGGAAACGGCAACGGGACGTTCCAGGACAAGGTCGACTACGGCGCCGATACGGGTCCCTTCTCGGTGACGGCGGGGGACTGGAACGGCGACGGCAAGCCCGACCTCGCCGTGGCGAACAACAGCAGCGACAACGTCAGCATCCTGCTCGGCAACGGCGACGGGATGTTCCAGCCCAAGGTCGACTACGCCGCCGGTACGAGTCCCATCGCGGTGACGGCGGGGGACTGGAACGGCGACGGCAAGCCCGACCTTGCCATATCGAACGACAGCAGCAACAACGTCAGCATCCTGCTCAACACGTCGCAGTAGGCGGCCCCATGCTGACCTCGGCTGACAAGACGTGGTCGTCCGTCGGCAACGTTGCGGATCTTTCGGCAACGTTGCGGATCTTTGCCTGTCCGCACACGATCGTCGCCACGCTTGCTGGGGCACATTCAGGATCGAAGAGAAGTGATCACGCGACGTCGCGATCTCGCCCACACTGCGCAGCGTCGGCGAGCTGCGGGGCGACCCCAGACGCTTGCGGAACGCGTTCTTGCCGTGTGCGATCTCCACGACCTTGCTGTCGAGCTTGTCCGCTCGGGCGCCTGTTGCAATAATTTTGGTGCGTTCGAGGTGGAAGTCGAGGTAGCGGCCGACTGCCCCGCCGGTATGAGTTCCTTCTTGGTGACGGTGGGGGACTACAGCGGTGACGGCAAGCCCGACTTCGCCGTGGCCCGAGCCCTTGCCAGCGTTCGTAGAGCCCCGGTGTCTCACGCGCGAATCGCGCCGTGTTTACGAAATTCGACGCCGACGCTCGCGAAACGTCGAGCGAATCGAGCCAACGGTTGTAGCTGACCGGCTCGGCGAACACCGTGCGACCGTCCTCCAGCACCATGCCGAGCTGGCGGGACACGTCCGCCATGTAGCGGCACACCTGCCCGCGCACCTCCATGAAACGCGCCGTCAGCTCCTGTACGCGCGGATCGGAGAGCTGCGTCGTCACTCTTGGACGCTCGCGCACCCGCGCCAGCGCCGCCTCCGCTATGGGCCTCTTCGGCATGCCGTTGCTCCTCGTTGTGACTACCTCCCACCGGTGGGAGGCGATTTTGTCACTATCATTGGCACCCCCGCAGACAAGCCGTGATCCCGTGTGATCCCGTGATCCCACATGGAAGCGCGCACTCCTGACAGCCGCCAGCGCTCGTGATAGGTGTAGTCCTCAGCGTGAGGGTAACCGCCCTCCAGCCGCGAAGTGATGCCCACGATGACACGCAAGCGTTGGTGGTGGTTTTACGCTCTGTGCCTCGCCCTGGCATGCGGTGTGGAGAGCGACGAGGAA
>CANJMI010000031.1 GCA_947475525.1 Polyangiaceae bacterium
AACGGGCCGCCGCAGTCCACGTCCGTCTCGGAGCCACTCAGCTTGCCGTCGAAGCAATACTTGAGAACGCACGTCCCGCTGCCATCGCACAAAGTATCCGCGTTCGCGTTGCCGCACACGGTGCCTTTCGGGGTGAAGGTCACCTGGCACGCGTCCGCAATGCAGGCGTAGCTCACGCACTCGGTGATTGCGCCGCAATCGCTCGCGATCACGCATTCCGCCGAGGCTCCACCGCTGCCGCTCGTTGGCTCCACCGCGCCGCCCGCGCCGCCCGCGCCGCCCGCTCCACTGCTCGTGTCGGTCGTGTTGCTACCGCCCGCGCCGGTGTCGGTTGCGGTGTCCCCGCAGCCCGCCGCGATTCCAAAGACCACCGAAAAAAGCAGAATTCCGTAAACGAACGGGCGGGAGGCAGCGGTTCGCGTGGGGAGTGAATGCTGCGTGTTTTTCATGGAATTACGGTCTCGGAAGCTGGTGCACAACTGAAGTTCAACGATCGGTACCTGCCGACCGTCGCCTGGACGTGCCAAGCTCGTCCGGCGCAGCGCTCCGCTCACTCGGCGACGTCAACGTCTTCGTCGCGCTCGAGGCCGGGCGTCGTGGTGTCGGTCGGACCGAGCTCCGAGCCTGACTCTTCCACCGAGTTTGTCGCGTCATTTTCCTGCAGCATCGGCAGCTCTTCGGTCTTGCCCGTCTTCGAATCGATGACCACGAGGGTGGTTGGACGAACCTCACTCACGACGAGCACCCGGTCAGCCTGGGAGAGCTCCCAGCCTACGGCAATGGCCGCGGGGACCACCATGACGGGTCGCCCTGCAACCGCACGGAATACGACGCGCCGTCGGACGCGCCGTCGAACCCTCCGGTGAACGCGGCGAACCGTGCGCCGATGGGGTCCAACGCCCGCGCGTGGGCCCGCGTGCCCGACGACGCGCGCCCCGCCTGGGCCGCGTCCCCGCGGTCCGATGCGTACGCAGCCGAGCTCGGATATGCACAATAAAAACGCGATCCCTAACAACCGAGCTTTCGAGTTTCTCACGGGCTAAAAACTTACTGCGTTTCGATCATGCATCCCAATTTCTCTTCAACTCAACACTCGACTATCCAACTCGACACGCGTGCGTCAGCCCTTCAAGCTCGCAGTCAATTGCTCGACTTCTTTCATCTTCGCTTCGGCGAGTTGGATGATGCGATTCATCAGTGCCTGAGGATCCTCGATCGATGCCAGCTCCTCGACCAGCGCGGGGTCAAGGCCACCTTCGAGGGCGACCTTCTTCATCTCGGCACGCGCCTCCGCAACGTCGGCGTCGATGAGTTCCGAGAGCGGCGGCGGGGTCGGACCGCGCAGCTCGTGAAACCGTCGCTCGTGCGTCTCGAGGAGCGCGGCCGGTTCACTCAGCGGCTCTTCGGCGAGGTACGCGCATTCGATCTCGAGGGCCAGCGGGCGGCTGAGCGGAACCGCTTGCCGCCACACGAGGGCCACGGTCTCGGCCTCGGTGTCGATGTGCACGGTGTCGAGGGCGAGGGGCACTTCGGAGAACGTCGCCGGCGTGGTCTTCGTCGCTCGGCGCAGCAGAAAAAGGCGCAGCCGCTTGCCTGGCAGTGAACCGCGAAAAGACGCGAGTTTCGGGTGAAGGTTCGAAAGCTCCAGGAGTTCATCGCCGCGAAAGAACACCCCGTCCGGGAGTTGCTGATCGCTCGGCGCGGCCTGGTAAAAGAGCGCATTGAAATCTTCGGGGGGCAGCGGCGCGCGGAACATCGCCCAGCGTTGATCCCGCGTTCCTTGGAGCTCGCGGCGCGGACTCCATTGAGGTGCGAGGGGCCCGAAACCCGCGGCGCGCGGGCGCTCCTCGGGACGCGTGACGAGCTCACTCGGGTATTCGATGTTCGGCAGAAAGTGGACGGGCCCTTCGGGTGTTGGCCAAGGCTCGACTCCGCGGCCGAGCGGGTTCTGAGGATCCGCGAGGCCGCCGAACGCGCGCTCCCACCGGATCGGCATTGTGGCAAAGAGTCCGATGGTCGTGGGGTTGGGCCAGGCGCGGTCGCCGCTGACCCGAAGCGACTTCCGGAGGTTCCCGAGCGCGAAGCCGACCTCGCAGCTCTTCGTCGGGTGGAGAGGGTGGCCAACTGCGCTCAGCGTGACCTCGCCGCGGAGCTTCGTGGCCACGAGGTCCGACGCGTAGCGAAGGCTACGGCCGACATCGTCGAGGAAGATTTCGTCGCCTGCGAGCGGGGGCTGTTTCGCGACCGCGAGCACCGTCGCAGGCTCGTTCGGGCAGAGCGCGAAGGCCGCCTTGACGATGAGCGTCACCGAGGGCCGCGCAGGAACCTGGGTGGTGTCGAGGGGAAACACAGACAACGCGGTTTCGGTGACGACTTCCATGAACACTCCGGTCGAAAAATTGGTTCTCGCGCAGGCAGCCCCTTGCGTTGACAAACGGCCCTTGCTGATACCATGCTGGCCTCATGCAGTCAGTCGGAGTGGTGCTCGAATCTTCCGATTTCTACGCGAGCGGAGTCGTCTTCGAGATGAACGACGGCGACTGAGTTTCGCGACCGACGCGGCGTAACGTTCCCAGGAGATCCGCCACCATGCCTCAGCCTCTCGTTACCGGAACCCTGTTGAAATGCTCGATGGGCGTGGCACCCTCAGTGTTCGCGGCGACCCCGCTACCCGGGCTCCCCCTGGTCAACGGGGCGTTGCCCGCAGCGACGATCGATCAGTTTCTTCCCATGGTGAACATCCCGCCCTTCGGCATGTGCCAGAGCATGGCGAACCCTCAGGTCATCGCTGCCACCGCCGCCGCGATGGGGGCGCTCACGCCGATGCCGTGCATCCCCAACGTCGTCGCTCCGTGGGTACCGCCTGCAATCTCGTCGATAGCGTCGGGGCAACCGTTTGCGACCGTCGCGAGTAAATGCATGTGCATCTGGGGCGGCATGATCGAAGCCTCGCCGACCATCCCAGGGTCCCTCAACCTCACCTGAAGGCCTTCAACGAGGGCGTCGCGATTCAGCGCGTTCGCCCGTTTTCAACACGCCCGCGAATCGAGAAACGGAACTCACCATGAGCGACGACCAAGACCAGCCAAACCTAGTCGCGGACCGGTCCATCACGCCGTGGGCCACGCTCAAAGTCCCCGGGGCGAGTGAATCCTACTTCCGCCTCGGCTACCGCAATCGCAACGAAGAATCGCCGTACCTCGACCTCTGCAATCCTCACGCGCCCGACAAAGCCGACGGCGTGTTTTTCGGAACCGACGGTGACTTCGTCCAGGTCGTCAAGCGGAGCGCGGTCACGCGGATCCTCGACGGCAACTACTACGTCTACGTGCAGGACGACGAGACGATTGCGAACCTAGCAACCACCGACGCGGCAACCAGCACGGGCGCGAACAGGTCGTACCGCGCGTACTTCCGACTCGGCAAGCCCGAGAGTCCCCTCGAAAACATGCTCGGTGGCACGGTGGCGGTCGCGGACGTCCGAGCCCTCGTGGGCGAGTTCTTGCCGTTCGCGCTAAGCAGCAACGAGACGCAGGAAAACTGCAAGAAGTTGCTGACCCAAGCCGTGACGGGAGAGGACACTCACTTGGTGACGGTGACCAGCGTCCTGGGGCCGTCAGACACGACCGAGCCCCTCGTGAAGGCGGACTACCAGCGCGCCGCAAGGACCGCGCTCGAAACGAAGGCCCGGTACGCGGATCGTCGCGCGCTCGACCATGTTTTGTTGGCGTTCGACGAAACGGCGGGGGGGGACCCTGCGGAAAAGGCCGACGCGAAGTCGTGGGCCGAAGGGGTGCTGAGGCGGCAGGTGCCTTTCCACCTTCGCAACGCGTACTTGCTCGAGGAGCCCGCGGGTAGCCGCGCCAAGCTCGTTGCGTACGCGAAGGACGGCAGCCAGCCTGGCCGTCAAGGGGCCGCGCGGCGCGCGATTGCGTTCGTCGCCGAGACCCGCGCCACGGGCGTCGCCACGGGTGGAACCGCGACGGACATGCCGTCCGGTTTGATGGTGAATCGAACGCCGCAAGAAGCCCTCGCCTGGGTCGTCACCGCGAAGGAACAAGCGACGAGCCATCTCAAAGAGCTCGACAAACTGTCCGGCGAGCTGCTCGATCGCTACACCCTCGGCAACGGGGTTGCCCTCTTTTCGGATCGCGGCATCGCGCTGAACACCCCCGCCCAACTCACGGTGACGGTCGGCGGGGATTCGCGCACGGTCTTCGGCCCGACCTTCAGCCGCGTCTATAGCGTGGACGACGCGACGATCGAGAAGATCAAGAGCGGCGAGATCGCAAACCTCGCGGACGTTACCGACAAGAAGCTCGTCACGGCGACGCGAATCGACCGCGATGGGTTGATCCCTGGCGCAAAGGGAAAAGCCGCGAACTGGCGGACGACGTCGATCTCTCGCGCGAAGACACTCAACGTCACCATGAACGACACGGGCACGCTTTCGGCGTCGTCGAGCACGACCGCGACCTTCGGGACCCGGTTCAATAGCGGCATGAGCGCCACGTTCGAGTCGAGCTACGGCTTCACCGCCAAGGCCTCGGTAGCCTTGGCTTACGATTACTTCAAAACGCACTCCAAGCTCCAAGGCTCGGGAAGCGTGATCGAGAAGGCCGACAAGAAGGCGAAGCTTTCCGGTGGCGAGGTAAAAATCTCGAACACCGACACGATTCAGAAGCCCATAAACGCATGGCGAAAGACGTGGACGAACGTCGTTCACGGGATGCTCGCCGCCAGCATCGCGCTCCAAGCAAGCTACACCGCTTACCTTCTCGGCTCGACCTTCAATCCGAAGGAGACGAACGACGACGAGACGATCAAGGAGCGCATGGTCGCGGCGGAGAAAGTCTACGTGGCGCTCACCATGTTGCAGACGATCGGACTTTTCGGCAGCATCGTACTGTACGTCATGGAGCTCCTTGCAGAAAAGGCGGAGGCTGCCAAGGACGTCATCGCGCCGTTCCAGGCGGCCAACGTCACCGTCAACAGTGCCGGAATCAAGCTTCAAGTAGGAACGTCCTACATCGAAATTACGGCCACCGGAATCAAGCTCAATGGAACGACGCTCAGTCACAACTCACCCCTTACACTGGTCGCTCCGGTGCCGGTGCCGAGCCCCGCAAGCCCCGTGAACGTTGCCAGCGCGGTAAGCTTCGCGGCGTCGCTTGTTGATGGCGCAGACGACTTTATGTTTTTTGGTTCCTGACCGCCACGTGTCAGCGATGTCCACACGCCTGCGTCGCGGTCACAGTGGCGGCGCGCGACGGTGAACGCGTGCTCTTGGTCGACGACGGGCGCGGTCACGTCCACGTTCTCGTTCTTCTCGTAGATGCACCACGAGAACCCGTCCGTCAGGAGCAGGCGCCTGCTGACGGTGTACGTCGGGCGAAAGCGTGGGCGCGGGAATAACGTTCCTACGCACCGGTATGACTTCCTTGGCTTTCGCTGCGCCGGTTCTCTTTTCCCGTGATACTTGGTGCGTCAGGCAAAGCTTGACCAGTCTTGTGAAGTGAACGCAGCCGCTCACCCGCAAGCGCAACACGGAAAAAGACGACCATGAGCGACACTAAAGTTAAGCCGAACCTCGTCACGGATCGGTCGATCACGCCGTGGGCAACGCTCAAAGTACCCGGGGCGAGTGAATCCTACTTCCGCCTCGGCTACCGCAATCGCGACGAAGAATCGCGGTACCTCGACCTCTGCGTTCCTCACGCGCCCGATAAGGCCAACGGCGTGTTTTTCGGAACCGACGGTGACTACGTCCAGGTCGTCAAGCGGAGCGCGGCCACGCGGATCCTCGACGGCAACTACTACGTCTACGTGCAAGACGACGAGACCATCGCGGGCTTACACGAAACCGACGCGACGGCCAGCAGCGACGCCCCAGCCGCGGGCGGTAGCGACAACCGTTCGTACCGAGCGTATTTCCGGCTCGGAAAGCCCGAGAGTCCCCTCGAAAGCGTGCTCAGTGGCACGGTGGCGGTCGAAGACGCACGGGCCCTCGTCGGCGAGTTCTTGCCGACCGCGCTCAGCACCCACGAGACGGCGGTAAACTGCGCGAGGTTGCTCATCCAAGCCGTGACGGGAGAGGACTCCGGCGTGGTGCCAGTGACGCCGTCGAATGGGGACGACGCTCCCACGACCGCGGACTGCATAAGCGCCGCAAGGACCGCCCTCGAAACGAAAGCCCGGTACGCGGATCGTCGCGCGCTCGACAGTATTTTGATGGCGTTCGACGAAAGGGGGGGCGGAAACGAGGCCGAGCAGGCCGACGCGAAGTCGTGGGCCGACGGGGTGCTGAGGACGCAGTTGCCTTTCCACCTTCGCAACGCGTACCTCCTCGAGGAACCCGGGGGTAGCCGCGCCAAGCTTCTTGCGTACGCGAAGGACGGCGGCCAGCCTGCCCATCAAGGAGCCGCGCGGCGAGCGATCGCGTTCGTCGCCGAGACCCGTGCCACGGGTGACGATGTGCCGTCGGGCTTGATGGTCAATCGAACGCCGCAGGATGTCCGCGCCTGGGTCGTTGCCGCGAAGGAAAAAGCGGGGAGCCATCTCAAAGAACTCGACAAGCTGTCGGGCGAGCTTCTCGACCGCTACACCCTCGGCAACGGCGTCGCGCTCTATTCGGACCGCGGCATCGCGCTGAACACCCCCGCCGAACTCACGGTGACGGTCGGGGGGGATTCGCGCACGGTCTTCGGCCCGACATTCAGTCTCGTCTACAGCGTGGACGACGCGACGATCGCGAAGATCAAGAGCGGCGAGATCGCGAACCTCGCGGACGTCACGGACAAGAAGCTCGTCACGGCGACGCGGGTCGACCGCGATTCGTTGATCCCTGGCGCACAGGGAAAAGCCGCGAACTGGCGTACGACGACGATCGATCGCTCGAAGGAGCTGAAATTCAGTATGAGCGACTCGGGCGCGCTATCGGCGTCCTCGAGCATGAACGCTACTTTCGGGACCAAATTCGAGAGCAATTGCAGCGCGTTGTTCGAATTGAAGGGGGGTTTCGAGTCAAAGGCCTCACTTGGCTTAGAACACGAATATTCCAAGTCGGCGACCTCGAGCGACTCGACTGCGGAACGCACCGATGAGCACGAGAACAAGCAAAGTCTCATCGCGAATGAGCTCAAGTTCTCGGTCCCTACCCCGCTGAATCCCGCAAAACTGACCAAAAAAACCTGGACCAACCTGCTCACAGGGATGATCGTCGCTACCAACGTGCTTCAGGCAGCCTATACGGCTTACCTTCTCGGCGCGACCTTCGACCCGAACGCGAAGAACGACGACGAGACGATCAAGGCGCGCATGCTCGCGGCGGAGAAAGTCTACGCCGCGATCATGGCGTTGCAGGTGCTTGCGCTTGTCGGCGGCATTGTTCTCTTCGTGGTCGAAAAGTGCTTCAAGAAGGCCGCTGACGCAGTCAATCTCTTCTCGCCGACGCAGGTACCCAACATCACGATCAACGACTCGGGAGTCAAGATTCAGGCTGGATCGAACTTCATCGTGGTCACCAAGTTTGGCATTACCCTCAATGGAATCGCGATTGAGAACTGCGGACAGACCTTGCATTCTCCACTGATCAAAGCGAGCACGTTGACCGAGGTTCAGGCCGAGGAATCGGTGAACTTTTTTGGCGCGATTGTGGATCTGTAGGATGCCAACAATTCTTGCGGCTCGTCACCTGGTGGGTCCGTCAACGTGACGCTAAAGACGTGGACCAACATCGCTCACGGGGTGCTCGCCGTGAGCTTGTTCCTCTAGGTAAGCTCACGGCTTACGGCCATTACCAGCAGTCGTTCCTCTGTGAGAGCCTTTGACGATGGCTCCGGTGTGAGCCGATCCGTCCTTACGCTCGCTCGCGACGATACTTTCGTGCATGGAAATAACCGATGTGCGCATTACTTCATCGCGCGATCGATGAACGTCGCCATTTGGCCTCGCGTCACGGGGCTGTCAGGGCAGTAGAGCTTCTTAACCGCGTCACAGCCAGATGTGACACCGGCAGCGCCGAGCGCGTTAATCTTCGCCTCGTGCATCGACGCCTCGTCGTCGCGGAAGGCATCCGAGGCCGACGCGGGCAGCTTGAATGCCCTTGCAAGGAAGGTCGCCATCTCGGCGCGAGTGACCTCCTCCTCGGGGCAGTATTTGGTGCCGGCTACGTTGCATCCGTTCGTAATACCAGCCGCAGCGACGGCGTTAATCGAGGCTTCGAAGGGCGTCCCGTTATCGTCGGTGAATTTATCGGGGCCAGCCGGTAGCTTCAGTGCCGACGCCAAGAACCCAGCCATCTGCCTGCGCGTGACCGTCTGGTTAGGGCAATATTTACCTCCGCCGCACCCCGTTGTCAGCCCTTGCTTCGCCATCCAGTCAATGGAACTCCGGTGCGGTGATCCGCAAATATCGGAGAACGAAGCCTTGCACGCGGGCTCGCTCGCTGGGCCGCACGAGGCGCCTTTCGGGAAGCCATCCGCCGGGGCCTTACGCATACGGCTCTCCGTAGACGAGCCCCACGAACCGTCTTCGCTGATCAAATCGCTCGGATTGTTTCGGTTCCAGAGGCGCTGGAAGGCGAGGACATCGAGCCCCCCGTGGTCAACAACAGAGGATCCGACCCAGTCAAAATGCCACGGATCCGAGGAACCGAGCCAATCAAAGCCGCTCGACTCAAGGGTCGACCTCCACGAGGAATATTCTTGGATGTCCATCGCGAGGCCGGTCTCGTGGTTCGAGTTGCCGGGCTCGGCGGCGAGCGAGATGCCGCAGTCGCCGGATTGATACCAGCTCCAGAGTAAGTATTGCTGGGCGACCGTGCGGAGCATCGAGTTTATCGTCAATGACTTGCCTGGGTTCGCGGCGAGGAGCGACGCGAGTTTGTCGCGCGCGGGCTTCTGAATGAAAAGGAAGATGTTCGAGCCCGCGTGCGCGCTTGACGGGAGCGAGAGAGGAGCGAAAGCCCCAGGCTCGATGCAATTGCCCTCTTCAATGATCTGGAACGAGAGGCCCATTACGCTGGCGGTGGCGCACGACGCGGCGGCGGCGGCGGCGACCGTGCTGTTTGAGAGCCCCTCAGCGATTTGGCCTGTGTTTTCGTCGTGCGCGTCGGCTTCACCAGGGGCGCTGGCCGGGTCGCCCGGCACCTCGGAGACGCAGCCAGCGACAACGAGGGGCGCGAGGAAGAAGGCGGCGGCGAAGCGGCGATGAGGGAGCGATTGAGCGATTTTGTAGAGCGATTTCATGGTGCGTGGGCGAGGTGCCAAGCAAAGTTCTGGCGGAGCGCATCGATGAGGGATGTTTACGCGGATCGCTGGGCAAAATGAGGTCGGGCTGGGCTTATTCCGAATGAGGCGTTGGGCGGAGCAGGTGTGTGTAAAGTTGGAAGGATTGAGCGGTCCGGTCCTATGCGCTGCGTTTGAGAGGTCGAATTCCCGCCATCACACGCTTTACGCCAGCGTCGCGAGCTGCGCGCAGGTCCCAGTGTCGATGAGCTCGACCATTGCCCTCAAGCTCATCGACCGTAGGGTCCCACGGCGACAAAGGGAACGTCGTGGCACCACCCCTCAGCGAACGGGGATCGGGGAGGTCGCGGTGACGTTCACCACGCCTGGATACTTGCCTGCGAGAGCCTCGGTGCTGATGGCAGCGTAGAGCTTCGCGAGCCCGGCCTCGTCGTCGAAGTTGCGGCCGAACAGGACCTTCGGGGCCTTGTAGAGCGGGTGCGGCTCGCCGTTTGGCTGAAGGTCTGGCTCTTCGAGGACGGCACGCGCCTCCACGTTTAAATCGTACAAGGTCGCGCGATGGTGCGTGGTGAACGAGAGCCGAGCGTCCATGAAGACGTTCGGGCAGCTCTCCTTACGTAGCTCCCAAGCGACGTCGAGTGCCTTCGGCGTCGTCCACTGCGCACCGGGGAAAAAGTCGTCGTTCAGGAACCCGTGCCGTAGGTCGTAGTCTTTGAAGCGCTGCTTCAGCACGTCGACGACCGCGAGCATTTGCTCGGTCGCCGGGTCACCTTCCTCGACCATTCGTACGGGAAGCCCGTGCGAGGCGACGAGAATGCACACGTCCTTTTTCGGTGCATCGGGGAACGCTGCCTTTACGTCACGCTCGATCACGTCTCCGAGCAGCTTACGGAAGCGTTCGTCGCTCGAGAACTCCTTGACCATGATGAACTGCTTCGGCTTCCAGGTTGGATGCGCTTTCAGATACGCGACGGCGTCTTGCATGTGTTCGCCGCCCGTCGCGAGCGAGTACTGCGCGCCTTTGTTGAAGAGCACGACCTTCGAGACGCCGTCTTTTCTCATCTGGTCGAGTGCCGACGGGATCGACGGCGTCGTGAAGTCGCAGCCGAGGTAGGCCTTGCCCTTGATGCCGGCGGCGCGAAGCGCCTTCGTCGCAGCGTTGACTTGAAGGCTCGCGTTCTTGCGGTAGTTCGTTTTGCCGATTTGCTCGTACTGGCCAGCCACTGTGTCGTACGAGAGCTTGTAAGCGAGGTCGCTGAGGGGCGGGCGAATCCAGTCGGGAAGAGGGATTCCGTCGTTCTTAAGGAACGCCGCCTTCACGTACGGTTCGAGTTCGGTCTCGACGTCGTCGATGTCGCAGTGCGAGCCGAGCAGCACACCGACTTCCACCTTGGATTCCTGGACGTCGGTTTCGTTCGTTCCGAGGTTCTCGTCACCGATGGCGCAACCGGTGGCGAGCAAAGAGCAGAGCGTGGCGAGTGCAAGGTTGGTTCTCATGGCTGTCTCTCCGCGAAGGGTTGGGGCGACGGCGCTGGGCTCAAGTGCCCCACGAGCGCGCCAGCTTGTTGCGGAATCTTATGACGACCGCCGCGGCCCTCGTCAAGCGTTCACATACGAACGCGTATGTTAAACTTCGAGCGAACTCGGCCGGCTACCGTGCGTCGGTAAAAGTCCAGCGGAGCCCCATTTCCCGGGCGTTTATTGCGGGTCAGGGATGATGGCGACGTCGTTGATTGGCGTGACGTTCATGC
Organism: Polyangiaceae bacterium; assembly: GCA_947475525.1. Taxonomy (GTDB): domain Bacteria; phylum Myxococcota_A; class Polyangia; order Polyangiales; family Polyangiaceae; genus SYFR01. Next base: position 11,000 of record CANJMI010000031.1, read on the forward strand.
CGCCCGGGTAGCCGGACGACGGCACCTCGGGGTGGTCAGCGAGGCGGAAGTTGAAGTGGTGCAGCAGGCGCTGAAACACATGGGTGCGGGCCGCGATCGACGCGACGATCTCGTCGACCCCGCCGTCGCCGACGCCCGTTCCAGCCGAGTTCCTGAAGCTGATCGGCCATCACTCCCCACATCCCGGAACTGGACTCGGAAACGGTGCCGTCATGCGGCTTAGCGACGCGGCATTCTAGCTTCCGGGGTCGTTCGTCGTACGGTTACATCGCTAAGGCTGACAAGCCGCATTGCGCAGCACGCTCACCGACTCGCTCTGGAGATTGGCTGCCGCAACATCGAGCTTTCCATCGCCGTCGAAATCGCTCACGGCAACGGAGTTCGGATTCGCGCCAACCGAATGCTCCACCTGAGGCTCGAACGTGCCATCGCCCTGATTGCGGAGCACGTAGGCAATCGCCCCGAAGCTATGAGCGGAGACGAGGTCGAGGTTGCCATCGCCATCGACATCGGCAAGCGCGACGGTGGTCGGGTAGGCGCCCAGGCCGAGGCCGATGTTGCTCCCATATTTCTTGAACCCGCCGATTCCGTCGTTGACGAAGACGCTGAGCGTCCCCGACGACCCATTCGCCGTGGCAAGGTCGAGCTTGCCGTCGCCGTTGAGATCGCCGAACGCTACGGCGCTCGCGATGCCTACCGGGAAATAGTCAACCTTGGTCCCGAAGACGCCTCCGCCCTGGTTGCGCAACACGGTGACCGATGCGCCGTCGGCGTTCGCAACCGCGAGGTCCAGCTTGCCATCTCCATCGACGTCACCGCTCGCAAGACCGAGCGGCCCCTGCCCTACGGGAACGTCCTGCTTCGGTTTGAAGGTCCCGTCACCGTTCCCAAACAGAAGGCTCACGGTGTCCGCCGAAAAGTTCGCGGCAACGAGGTCAAGCTTCCCATCGCCATCGAGATCCGCGGCGAGCGTGGAGAGAGGCCCCTTGCCCACCGGAACATCCATCACCGGCAGGAACGTACCGTCTCCCTTGCCAATCAAGACGCCAACGGCGTTGCCCGAGAGCTTCGACACCGCGAGGTCGAGTTTTCCGTCGCCGTTGAGATCGCCGGGCGCGACCGTCCTCGGGGACGCACCCACGTCCTGATCGAGCTTCGACTTGAAAGCGCCGTTGCCCGCGTTGAGCAGCACACTGATTGACTTCCCGCCGTTATTTGCGGAGATAAGGTCGGTCTTGCCGTCCCCGTCGACGTCCCCAGCGATGACGAAGATCGGTTGCGTACCGGTCGCAACGTCGACCTTCGCAAGGAGTTTCATCGGACACACGCTGCATACGCTGCTCGCGCAGCGACTCGTGGGACTGCACTCGTGACCGCATCCCCCGCAATGCTTGGGAGCCATGCTGGTGTCGACGCACGTCCCATCGCACGACGTGAGACCGTTCGTGCAAGCACTCGCCGAGCCGCCGGCGCCGGCGATCCCACCAGCGCCGCCCGCGCTCGAGCTGCTCGCGTTCACCGCAGTCGTTGGAGCCCCACCGCCGGAGCCGGAGGTCTTGTCCGTGAGCGCTTTCCCGCTGCACGCGAGCACGAGGCACGAACCGACGACCGCGGCTCTGCCGCTCCAGCGAGTCAATGTCATCGCCTGTGTCTACACGAACTGCAATTTTTAGACTTTTTTTCAGAAAATTTTGGAGATCACCGAACGGCCGTTTGCTTTTTATCATGCCACTCGGGCGACCGACCCGCGTGATCTCCGCTCGAATCGGTGAACGAGGGTCACGGCGACGATGGCGAGTCCGAGCGAGAGCCCCCACCACAAACCCACGGCGCCAAGGTGGTAACGAAACGCCAGCAAACCTGCGACCGGCAAGCCGACGACGTAGTAGCCGACGAGGTTCGCCCATTGCGCAGGGTGCATACCGTTAAGATCGCGCAAGGCCAGCGGGAGGGGTCAGGCGGCGGCGTCGGTCGGGTCGCGGGCGCGAGCAATCGTCGGGGGGTCCGGGTCGAGGCCGAGGTGTGTGAGGATGGCGACGACTGCGTCGCGGGTTCACCACGGCCACCACCACCGCCGTGGAGGACGGCGTGGTGCGGGTTGCGCTCGCAGGCGCGCGTCCAGCGCCCATTCGGCGACGGTGCGGTAGCCACGAAGACAGGTGTTGACCTCGACTGGGCTCGGGTCGGTGGCGAGGGCTTCGAGCTGGACCCAACCCTCTTTGGGGTCGAGCTCGAGGAGCAGTTGCGTTGCCCACACGCGCCCTGCCGGTGCGGCTTCGCGGCTGAGCGCGGCGAGCGCTGCAACCGTTGCCGCCCGCGGTGCAGCGCGCAGCACGGCCCTCGGGTCGAACGCGCCAGGCGGCATCGGCACGCCGGGGAACCAGTCGAGCCGTTCGGCGGCCCGGATTGCGGCAAGGGCTGCGTGGGTGGCATCGTCGAACTCTCTCACGCAACGACGATAGCGCGCGCCTCCGCATCGTGACAGCGAGGGCTGCACCAACGCTCTCGGGGTGCAGGCCCTCCACCCATCGCGCAGGGAAGCTCTCCCCAGACACGCCCGGCGCGGCGATCGCAGGCTCATCGCGTTCGAAGCGCCCACGAGCGTCGGCGAGCGCGGCAGGCCCTATGCTAATCTGCCCGTCATGAGCACGGCGCGGCGGCTGCACTACAGTTACGAGGACTATCTTGCGTCGCTCGCGGTGAGCCCGTTGAAGCTCGAATTTTTCGATGGTGCGATCTTCGCGATGGCAGGCGGAACGGTGGCCCATGGCCAGCTGAGTGCGGCCATCATCATGGCGCTCGGGCGCGTGTTGTCGAAGGGCTGCCGCGTCGCAACCTCGGACGTGAAAGTTCGCATCGAATCATCGGACCTCAGCACCTTCCCCGATGCTTCGGTCATTTGCGGTGATGCCAGGACGGCCGCCGTCGACGTCAACGCGGTCGTCAATCCCTCGATCTTGGTCGAGGTGACCAGCCGCTCGACCGAAGACTATGACCGCGGTGACAAGCTGAGTCACTACAAGCAGCTGACGACTCTCGAAGCGGTGATCTTCGTTTCGCACCGCGCGCGGCGCATCACCGTCGTCGAGCGAACCAACCATGCCTGGACCGAGCGCGACTTTCGGGGCGGTGAGACGGTGGTCATCGATGCCTCGAAGATCTCGTTCGCGGTCGACGACGTCTACGACGGCATCGCTGTCGACACGCATTGAAACGTGCGTCGGGCGATGCTCGGCCCTGAGGCGATCGTCGCGGCATGGGCTGCGACGGCCAGCCACGCGCCGCCCGTTGCATGCAGCAGCACTCCGCCCTCTGATCGCGTATCGCTGTCGAGAGCCGTCTCGAGCCCTCGATCGCAACGTCGTCCCCCAGTGTCAGCGTAGTTGTCGCATCGCCCGCGTAGAGCTGACGGTGTGATCGCCACCCTGGGGACGAGCACCGAGATGAGACCGTGACCGTGTACACCGACGCCTTCAGGGCCCATATGGTTCGCAAGATGCTTCCGCCGAACGCGATCACCGCGAACGCCCTTGCCGCCGAGGTTGGTCTGCACCAGGCGACGCTCTCGCGTTGGTTGAAAGAGGCTCGTACAGTGGGCGTCATGGACAAGCCCGCGAAGAGTTGGACGACTATTGAAAAGCTCCGTGTCGTCGTCGAAGCGAGCAAACTCAGCAATGCCGCGTTCGGCGAGTTCCTGCGTCGCGAGGGCATTCACGAAGCGCAACTGAAGGAGTGGCGCCTCGCTGCGGACGACGAGGCTACCGGTAGTGGCCGCGCACGTGGCGGAGGCATCGCTCATAAGGCGGGGTTTTCGGGATGGTTGAGGCATGTTCGTCAATCCGTTCTCCGCCCATTCGTACATAGGTTTCGAGAAAGAGCTGTCTCACGCGACGTTGGCACAGAGGGTTCACGGGATGCTCCCCGTGAGCTTGTTCCTCAAGGCAAGCTCTAGGGCTTACCTACTCGGCTCGACCTTCGACGCGATTGCGCGGTTCACTTCGCCGGCGAGCGCGCACGGCGACGTGTCCTGGCTCGATGGGTTCGATGGGCTCGATGGGGACGGATCGCCTCATCGACCGCTCGCGCGTGGCCCGCCCCGCCGTGCAAGCGGTACTTGCAGCCGAGGGCTTGAGCTGAGCCGCGAGTGCCACGTGCCATTGCCTGCCACGTGCCATCGCCCGGCACGTGCCGTCCCCACCCTCACGGCATCGGCGGAGCGCAGGCGCTCACGCGAACGTCATCGACGAAGAGAAAGTAATTCCTCGGCAGCGGCGCGTGTCCCGTCTGAATGGTGAATGAGGGATCCTCGAGGACCTTGCCGTCGAGCTTTTTGTCGATCGAAACGCTTTCGGAGAGCCACCCCGTGTCGCACGCCGTCGCGCCACACGTGAAGCCATTCTTCGAAGTGTCTTCACGGTACCAAATGGTTTTGTTGCCCTGGACCTTCGAGTCCAGTCGCACCGCGATGTAGGGCTTGTTCACGGCGTTCAAGACGTCCGGCGCCGCGACGATGCGGTACTTGAACGAGAGATGGCGATCCGCATCCGCGAGACGCGGGGTGATGAGCTGTTGCGAAAGACTGCCGAAGCTGTAGCTCTTGCCCACGCCCGTGGCTTGCTTGACGCGGATGCGGCCGAAGTGCCCTGACCCGCTCGGCGGCGTGACGGCGACCCCGAGCGCAGTGTAGCTCTGCTCAAATCCGACGAGGCCGGCGCTGTCGGCATCTTCCTTACCGGGATAGCTAATCCAACCGCTCAGGTCGTCTTCGAAGGTTCCGGCGCGAACCAAGCGCAGTCCGATACCCTCGAGGTCGCCATCGAGGCGCGCGACGGGCACGGTGGTGTAAGCCTTGACACATACACCTGGGTACATTGAGTTTGAGACAGCGTAGCACTCCTCACCAAATAAACAGTTTCCATTTTCTACACACCCCTGGCCGCAAGTCTCTTCATAGCATAGTGGATTCTTTTCGTCGGGAAAACCAGCTGTTTTACAACCGTTGTCGTCCATGCATGAAAACAGGCAATTTAATTTTAGGTTTTCAGGACATGGCAGTGTTCTCTCACCGAGGGTAAAGCCAGGATTAGCGGCGAAGTTGCGTAGTTTTTGTCCTCGGAACAGCGCGTCCGCGAACGGCACGCCGTCGTCTAGCCAGGCGAGCATCATCGGCGTCGAGAGTTTGTTAGATATGGAGACCGGGACAGGGTAACGGTAACCGAAGGCGCCCGCAGCACCGCTCGCGATCAGCGCTTTGGGGATGCTGCTGCCGCGTGCCGAACTGCACACGTCGAGCACGACGACGCTGCCCTTCAGCCTTGGGGTAGGTTCCATCTCATTGCTAACGACGCCAGCGAGCGCGAGGAAGAAACCCGCCGTTACGTGGACTTCGCTCTTTAGTGGCATCTGGAGGTCCGCGCTGGGGCAGTCGGTTACCCAGAGCAGGCTGCTCCTGCCGTACTTGTCGAAGAGTGCGACCTTGTCCTCATGTTTCTCGGGCCAGGGGTCGGCCGTCATGATGGATCCGGCGGCCGGGTCCGCGCAATCGATCCAAAACGCAGGCTGACCGGGGAGGTCGTAGCAGATTGCATCTAGGGCGTTGGTCATGTCGTTGCCGTGGCTCGAGATGTACACGAGCTCGTCCTCACCGAGCGCGCTCAGGCTCTCGAGCTTCAGCTCTTCATCGATGATTGGGATGGCGCTGGCGCCGTTGCACTCCGCGCTGGTGCGCTCTTTGAACTTGGCGGCGACCTCGTCGTCTAAAATTTTGAATTTTTGTGTTTTCGTACCGCGGAGGATGTGTACGGTCTTGGGACGCACGGTGACAGACTTGGGCTTTTCCTTCGAGCGCCACGACGCTGGCGTGTCCTCAGACTTGGTGACTTCGTAGTCGGAGCCACCACCGCGCTCATCGGGATTCTTGAGGAAGATTCCTGTGGTCACGCCTTCGACGCTCGTCCAATAAAGGTCGTTTGCGCCGAGCGCGGCGGCAGCGATTCCCTTTGCCTTTGGCAAGAGCGCGGCTCCCACCGCGAGACGTTCATGGAAGGTCCCTTTTGCGCTCTTCATGGCAGCGACGACGGCGTCGTGCAGGTCGCTGAGCTCTTTCATTCGCGCGACTTCGAGTTTTGGCCACACGCGCAGGCCCGCCGCGAGTGACGTGCGTTTCGCGCCGCCGAGAGTGACGGTCCCGCGCACCCGGCAGCGGGCGTCGGCGGATGGAGCGGTGAGCTTGCCCACGTAGCGGTACGCCGTGCCGTTGTTCGAGGCGAGCGCCAACGGGATAGGCATGGACTGCTGCACGTTTTCGCACGTCATTTCCGCGGTGGCAGCGTCCACGGGCGAAGCAGTCGTGAAGGAGAAGGAGACCGCAACGTCGGCGCCCGGCGCAGGCTCCGCGGGCGAGAGAGTCGGCGGGCCGGCGAAGGTGATGTCGTCGTAGTAGACGACCTCGACCGCGCGGACGGTCTCCAGATTGCCTTTCTTTGCTTTGAGTTTCAGCGTCGACAGCCCCACCGGCACCGGCACGCCGAAGGACCACCGCTTCGCGTCGATGAAGTCCGTCTTCGCGAAGCCGACCGACGGCCCGAGCTCATACGAGACCTCCGCGTTCGCAATGGACGTCGTGCCCGACACGTCGATCGACGGCGTCGTCGCGACGAGCCCGCCCGGCGTCGTGGTTGGCGTCTCGAGGGCGAGGTGCAGAGAAGATGCGACGTCGAGAACGGTTACTGGCGTGTCGCTACCTCCCGCGCCCGCGCCGCCGATGCCGCCCGTGCCGCCCGTGCCCGTCGTCCCACCGGCTCCGTGGTTTGTTCCGCCGCCGGAAGTAACGCTTGGACCGCTGCTGCCGCCTCCACACGCATCGGCAGCCAGAATCGATGCGCCGAGGAGAGAGAGGCTGACGAACGCGCCCACCAACGAAAAAGCACTGAGCTTTGATGTCATTGTCTCGAGAGGCTAACCCGCTCGCGCAAGAGCAAGCGAATGAAATGCGAGTCTCGACTTACGTCTTTGTATCGGAGTTCTTGCGCGCCTCGACCACCTTGCCGGCGAGAGCAGCGACGCGAGCCCGGCGGCTTCGTGCATGGACCACTGCCACATTGGCAATCACGAAGGCGGCGGCTTCATGGGGCAGACCCTCGTTGAGTAGCGACATCTGCGTTGATTCGTAGGGTATGAAGCCCCCGATGACGACCTAGGTCGTGATCGGTGCATCCATGAGCGGCGTGACTACCGCGAGCACCGAAAAGGTCGCCGCGTTCCAGGTCGCCGCGCGCAAGGCTGAAAAAATGAGCTCATGTTCGTGGTCTTTCAGGTCGCCACTTGCCTTCTGACGGCGTGGCGCTACGAACCTCTCGAACGTAGTTTGGCGCGCTTCCGCACTCCACCCGTAGAACCATCGATGACGCTCGAACGACCCGCGACGACGCTCCTCGGAAGCCTGCTCTGGCTCGGCGGGCGCGAGAGCCCAAACGCAGCACGGAGCGATGCCGCAAGATCCGCGCAAGCGCCCGCGGTGAGAGGCTCGAGCGGAGCGTCGGTCCATGCCCTCACAATCCCTGGCCTGACCATGAAGCGCATCGACGGAACGCACGCCTCCTTCTTGACCTTCTCCGGAAGTGCGCTCCTCATCGTTCACAACGCCGCGTCCGAGTGCGGGCACGCCCCGAGAAACTCATGAACGAACGATGGGAGAGCACGCCACAGGGCCGCGCCCTCGTGACGGGCGCGACGGGGCTTGTCGGTCGTGCGCTCTTGCGCGCGCTCGCCGGCAACGTGATCGCGACGACGCGACGCGCGCCGAGAAAGGCGGGGCACCTCGACGGCGCCAGCGACCTCGTGACGTGGGACACGGTATCGACGCTGCCTTCGAACGCACTCGCGGGCGTCGACGCGATCTTTCACTTGGCCGGTGAGCCCGTGGCCGAAGGACGCTGGACGGAGGCGAAAAGAGAGCGGATCCGCGCGAGCCGCATCGACAGCACGCGTGCGCTGGTTCACTCCATCGAGAAGGTTGACGCGAGTGCACGGCCTCGGGTTTTCGTATGCGCGTCGGCGGTCGGTATCTACGGTTCGCGAGGCGACGAGGTGCTCGACGAGGACGCTGCGCCCGCGGAGGGCTTCCTCGCGGACGTCTGTCGCGAGTGGGAGGCCGAGGCTGCCCGTGCCGAATCGTTGGGAGTGCGCGTGGTGTCGCTTCGCATCGGGATCGTCCTCGCGAAAGAGGGCGGCGCGCTAGCGAAAATGCTGACACCGTTCAAGTTGGGCCTCGGGGCTGCGCTCGGCAACAGCGCCCAGTGGATGCCGTGGATCCACGTCGACGACGTCGTCGGGCTCCTCCGCTTTGCGGCCGCCACAGGCACACTCCGCGGTCCCGTGAACGCGGTGGCGCCCGCAGGCGTGACGAACGCGGAGTTCACGAGAGCGCTCGGTCGCGCGGTCCATCGGCCCACGTTGCTCCGTGCGCCGCGCTTTGCGCTCGAGCTTGCACTGGGGGAGCTAGCCTCCGTGGTGCTCGCTTCGCAACGTGTCGTCCCGAAGCGCGCGCTCGACGCTGGCTTTGAGTTCGCGCACCCCACACTCGACGAGGCGCTGGTAGCCACGCTCGAGGGCAAGCCGTCCGGGGCGAGCTCGCGCGAACGTCCTGCGCGAGACCGCTGAAGACGCCATGAACGCGCTGCCTTCCCATCTCGCCGAGCGCACCCGTCGCATCGGAACGCGCCCTGAAAACGATGAAGGACGCTTCGTTCTTTACTGGATGCGGACGGCGGTGCGCGGTCACGAGAACCCCGCGCTCGACGTGGCGCTGTCGCTCGCCAACGCACGGCGGCTTCCCCTGCTCGTCTACCACGCCGTCTCGGAACGCTACCCGTACGCCAGCGACCGTCACCACACGTTCATTCTGCAAGGCGCCCGCGATGTTGCCCGCGAGCTCGCTGCGCGGGGCATCCCTTACGCCCTCCATGTCGAGCGGCCGCTGCATCGCGGTCCTCACCTCCGAATCTTGGCGGAGCAGGCGCTCGCCGTCGTGACCGAGGACTTCCCCCTCGACCCTCTGCGAGGGTGGACCCAGGCGCTCGCGGAGCATGCTCTCGTAGCGGCGGTCGACACCGCGTGTGTTGTCCCGATGACGCTCGTGGGCCGAGCTTACGATCGCGCTTTCGCGTTTGAACGCGCGACCAAAAGCCTCCGCGCCGGGCGGCTCGACGCCCCGTGGGTGGACGTGGAGCCCGCTTTCGCGATGAGGCTTCCCGAGTTGCCCTTCGCGAGCGTGGACCCAGCGACGATGGATATTTGCGAGCTCGTCGCGACGGCTGCGATCGATCACTCCGTTGGGCCCGTCGCGCACACGCGGGGCGGGAGCGTGGCGGGTTACGGGCGCTTCGACGCGTTCGTTGCCGGGGCTCTCAGCGACTACCATCGAACGCGCAACGAGCCGCTGGCCGGCGAGCGCCATGGCGTCAGCCGCATGTCGGCCTACTTGCACTATGGGCACGTTTCGCCGCTGCGGATCGCCCGCACCGCCGCGAAGGCAGGGGGACCTGGCGCTGAAAAGTACCTCGACGAGCTCCTCACGTGGCGTGAGCTTGCGTACGCGTTCGCTGCGTTTTCGCCTGCTGTAGACACGCTCGATGCGCTCCCTGACTGGGCAAAGGCAACGCTGTCGTCCCACGCAACCGATCCACGCGCGATGACGCTATCGTGGGAGGCCCTCGCGCGCGGCCGGACTGGCGACACCTTCTGGGATGCGGCGCAGGCGAGCCTCCGCATTCACGGCGAGCTCCACAACAACACTCGGATGACGTGGGGCAAGGCGTTGCTCAAGTGGACACGCGATCCCCAATCAGCCCTCGCGATGCTGATCGATTTGAATCACCGGTATGCGCTCGACGGCCGCGATCCCGCCTCGTACGGCGGCATTCTCTGGTGCCTTGGCCAGTTCGATCGACCCTTTTCGCCGGAGCTCTCCGTCCTCGGTACCGTGCGCCCGCGCGAAACGAGCGCACACGAAAGCAGGCTCGATGTAGCGGCGTATCGGGCGCGATGCATGGCGCCTGCAGGCAGACCCACTCGCGTGGTTGTCGTGGGCGCGGGGCTCTCGGGCCTCGCGTGCGCGCGGACGCTCGCAGACCAAGGGTTGATGGTCACGATCGTCGACAAAGGAAGGCGGCCCGGAGGGCGCGCCACAAGCCGCCACGATGGGGCGGACGTGTTTGACCACGGTGCGCAGTTCTTTACCGCTCGCAGCGAATGGCTCTTGCGACATGTGACATCCTGGGAGGCGGACGGCATTGTCGCGCGTTGGACTCCGCGGTTCGTACAGATGCCCGGGGCGCGCACGCGCAAGGCGCAGCCTTGGTGGGTCGGAACGCCCTCGATGGGCGCTCTGGCCGCCCACTTGGCGAGGGGGCTCGACATCCAGCAGGGGGCCAAGGTGACGAGCCTCTCGCGAACGGACCACGGCGCGTGGTCGATCCTAGCGACTGGGCCCGACGGCGACCCAGTTGCGCCGCTCCTCGCAGACGCGGTCGTCGTTGCTCTGCCCGCCGCGCAGGCCACCCTCTTGCTCGGCGCCGTCGATAGCGAATGGGCGAGCTTGCCCGCATCGGCGAAGCAGACGCCCTGCTGGGCGGTCATGCTGACGGCGCGCGGCATCGGCGATCTTGGCGGCGATGCCTTCGAGGACGGGCAAGGTCCCATCGCTTGGGCCACTCGCGAGGCGAGCAAACCAGGCCGTGCCGGCTTCGTACAGGACCGGGAGTCGGAGGTCGATGAGGAGCGCTGGCTTCTGCACGCGTCGGCCGCATGGTCCGAAGCGCACCTCGACGCTGCGCCTGAGGCGGTGGCACAAGCCCTGACCGAAGCGTTCCTCTTGCAGCACGGCGCTCTCGTGCGCGTCCGGGTGCTACGCGTTCGCGCCCACCTTTGGCGCTACGCTCAAGGGCAGCTACCCGAAGCGCGGGGCGCGCTCTTCGACGCGACCACCCTGCTTGCCGTATGCGGCGACTGGGTGAATGGCTCGCGCGTCGAGGGCGCTCTCACGAGCGGCGTGGCTGCGGCGGGTCGGCTACTCGGCGTGGTGAAAGCGCGCGATCTGCCGTCGGAACTGCACGACGCGCTCGTTGGCAGCCACTCCGTGGTAACGGGTGGATGATGCGATTCGTAAAGGAGAGCCACCTCGGAGCCAGCGCGGAAAGAGTGTTTGCGTTCCACGAGGAGAACGATGCATTCGAGCGCCTTCAGCCACCCTGGCAGAAGACAGAGATCGTCACTCCTCCGTCATCCCTCGCGGTCGGGACGCGCGTCGTACTCCGAACCAGGATTGGCCCCCTCTGGCAGACGATCGAGGCCGAGCACATCGCCTACGAGCCTGGGCGAATGTTCGCAGACAAGATGAATCGGGGACCTTTCGCGAGCTGGGTGCACAAGCACATCGTCACGCCGCGCGGTCCTCACGAATCGACGCTGACCGACGACATCGAGTACGAGCTTCCGCTGGGCGCGCTCGGGAGACTCTTCGGCGGGGGTTTCGCGCGGCGCGAGCTCGAACGTCTGTTTGCCTATCGGCACGAGGTGACAAAGAAGGCGTGCGAAGGACACTGAGTCGCGCGGACGATCACTCGCGCGTCTTCATCACGACGGCGAGCACCCAGAGAAGCATCGCGCCGCGCACCGTCCATGCGGCCGTGCGGCTCCAGTTCGTGACGAGCAACACGTCGAGTGCGCGCGCGTCGAAGCCCCGGGCGAGAAGGTTGTGTTGCGGTATGGACACGAAGACAGTCACGATCCACGCCCCCACCGCGAGCGCAGCGCCGACCCACGCGACCGCCTGCGGGACCCCGTCGAGCGGCCAGAAGAGCCACGCAATCGCCCCAAGAAGCTCGCCCAGCATGAGCGGCGCGACGACGTACGTGATGAGGCGTGAGTGAGCCTCGTGATAGGCCGGAAAGTCCGCCGCAGCGACACGCGCAAAGAGTGGGTAGGCGACCACCTGAACGAACCAGATGAGGCCAACGAGCGGGAGCGTCGTAGCGAGCTGTAGGAGGAGAATCGCTCTCAAGGATGTCACGTCAAAGCGGCCGAGCCGTAGCGAGGGGTACGATCGCGGCTCGAGCAAGGTAGCCGAGGGGACCCAAGTAGTCAGCGGCCACCCGCACATCGATCAGTCGAAACCTCTCGAGTTTTGGGGCGGCAGCACTTGCGGTGACCTCCCGATAGCCCGCTACGTGTGGGCGTGAGAGAACGTGGACTTCCTCCGAGGCTTGCTCGCTCATTCCGGCCGGGGTTTCATGGTCGTGTCGTTTCGGGGTCGTCTTTGGGTGGGTTCATGCGCGCCTGCCGGACACGCACTTAAGGCGCTGAGCGCCGTATCATTTTATGGTTGAGTTTAGCAGCCTAAACCGTGGCCTATAGCTCGATCGCATCGCTCCAAGCGCCGTCTATAAAACACCCCCGGGAAAGAGCGCGGCCGCGTCGGCCGTCGGGTCGCGGGCACCGACTCCTAGAGCGCTACGAGCTCTCCTCGTGGACGCCATGGACACACTGTGACTGTTTGCGAACAGGCATCAGAGCGTTCCGTATTCGGCGCAGCCCCACGCTTGAATCGTGAACTTCCAAGCCCAGCCGTTGTCGAACCAACTTTTGCCCGGTGCACCCGCATTCAGGTACCACTTGCGACCGTTCGTCAACTCGAGCTGTTTTTCGGCGGGGATGTTTTGCTGCGCGTTGACGAGGTGCGCGTCGGTGACGAGCGCAAGCGCCGAGGACACGATCGTTCCCACGGCGCCGACGCCGATGAGGACGAGGCTCGCCTCGCCGAGCGGAAGTGCTCCGATGGCAAGCGCGGCATCGGACACCCCTTCGACGAGCTTCGCGTAGTCGCCGGCGGCCGTCTCTGCCAGGCAATCGTAGGTGACGAGGAGCGCGCCTTTCGGGGCGAGGGGCTCTTCTTTGCCACCCCATACCCGGCCGGCACCGAGCGAGAAGACTTGGCCTTGTCCGTCGCCGAGCGGCTTGGTCTTTCCGAGGATGTGGATCTCCGACGCGGTCGCCGCCTCGGCTTGCACAACGCAGTAAATAACGTCATTGCCCCAAAAGCCGTAGCGGTTGGGCACATCGACCCGTGCGATCGCGACGTTCAAGATCGGCGCGCCGCACTCGAGCGTGCCCCCCGTTGGGTCGGCGTCACCGAAGCGCGCCGGTGGCAGCGGCAAGCCGCGTTCGTCTCGGGTGGTCGATCGCGTCCGCGCGGGGTGCGCTTTCCGGTACGCGTGAACCTCCGTAACGCCGACACGCACGAGCGCGTCTCGTAGCTTTGCGGTCGCGGCGGGGTTGTCGGCGAATGCCTGGCGGAGCTGCGCGAGACCCTCCGGTTCGCCCGGCTCGCTTGGGGCAAGCGCGGCGGCGACGAGCCTGGCCTCGGGGGTCGCGTCGTCGAAGGCTTTTTGAAGGCGCTCACGAAGCTGTGACTTTGACAGCTCGACCATCGACGTATCGAGCTCGGGTAGGTACTTCGGATCCGCTTTCGGAATCACCGCGTCGTTGCACTTCGGTGCAAGGTCGCAAGGCTTGCAAATGCCGCAGTCGACTTCACACGTGTGGCAATTCTCGTCTTCGCCGCAGAATTTGTTCGGGCATGTGATGTCCGGGCTCCCCGAACCTGTCGAGGCGCTGGTGCTCGTCGACGCTCCGGCGCTGCCCGAGGCCCCGACGCTGACCGTAGCTGCGAAGTTCGTGTCGCTTTCGCACACGCAAACGCCGAACCCCGAGCCATCCGGAAGGCACACCTGCCGACCGAGCTGGTTTCCTACGCAGTCGCAGGCTACCGCATAGCCCTCGACGCACGCTTTGCCGCCGCCGGCCCCCGATGAAGCGGGCCCGTCGCGATCCGCCGCCGCACAGGCCACGACGGATGCCGCGGCGACGACGAGGTACGCCGAGAGGAGGGCTGGAGCACCCGGTTTCAAAGCGTTCCGTACTCGGCGCATCCCCAGGCTTTGATGACGAGCTGCCACTCGTAGGTCCCGAACGGGCTCGAGGCGCCCTTCGAAGTGACCGTCCAGGTGGCGCCGTTCGTTATCTGCATTTGCGTGTCGAGCGGAATGGTCTGCTGCTTGTTCAGCAAGTGCAGATCCTTGACGAGGCCGAGCGCCCCCGAGACGATCCCCGATACGGCGCCGATGCCTGAGAGCACGTAGCCCGCATCGCCGGGGACCACGTTCCCCGCGTTCATCGCCGCCTGCCCGATCCCATCGACGAGCGACTTATAGCCGTCCGTGTCCTTCTGGCTGAAGCAGTCGTAGGTGATCTGGATCGTTCCGCCGGGAGTGGTCTCTTTCTTCTGACCCCAGAGAATGCCCGAGCTGATCGAGAGCGTCTGCGAGCCGCCGTCGCTCAGAGCTCCCGTTGGGCCAACGATCCGAATTTCACCGCCTGTCGCAGCCTCGGCCTGCGTGAGGCAGTAGATCGTGTCGCCGCCGAGGTACGAGTCCTTGTTCGGAACTTTGACCTCCGAGATACCGATGCGGAGCAGCGGTGCGCCACACTCGAGCGTTCCGCCAGGCGGGTCGGCGTCGCCGAGCGAGGGCACCGGCACCGGGGTCGTCACGACCGGGAACTTCGTGCGGTATTCGGCTACCGAGGTCAGACCGGCTCGCACGAGTTGCGCGCGGACGAGCTTCGTATCTTGCGGAGAGTCCGCAAACGCCTGACGGAACGCCTTCACTTCGGCGGGTTCGCCGGCGAGGGGTTTGTCGAGCGCGGCCGCCACGAGGCGCATCGCCGGGGTCGCGTCGCTGACCCACTTGGTCAAGCGCGCGAGGTCCTCTTCACGCGGCACGCGGCCTTCCATCGTGACGTTGAGCTGCGGGAGCGGCGTGAGCATGGCCGGCGGAATGGTGACGTTGTCGCACTTCGGTGCGATGTCGCACGGCTCGCAGACGCCGCAGTCGACCTCGCACGTGTGGCAATTCTCGGTGTCGTCACAGACGCTGTTCGGGCACAGCGACGGAGCTCCGCCGGCTCCGGACGACGCGGTCACGTTCGTGGACATCGTGTCGCAGTTGCACGAGCCGAAGCCGGAACCGTCCGCGAGGCAGGCTTGCGTGCCGTCGATGTCCCCAAAGCACTTGCAGCTCGTCTGGTGGCCGGGAACGCACGCTTGGCTGCTGCCTCCGCCCGCACCCGTTGTGGTGTCTGAAGAGCCGCACGCCGTGAACGTACCGGTGAGCGCGAGGAATCCGAGGGGGAGAAAGCGTCGCAACATCATCGTCGGATGTTACCACAGCACGGCTCGATGCTTTTTTCGTCGGCAGTCGATGCGCGCTCTTCACAGTCCCTTGCCGATCCGGTCTTGCGGGCGCAGTGGGTCCGCATTGGGGGTCGGGGCAGCCTTCGCCGCAGCCTCACGCCGCTCGCTGTAGCGATCGACGAGGACCTCGCGAACGTCGCGCGTGAGCCAAGTGAACCGGTAGAGTTCCTCCATCACGTCGACGAGCCGGTCACGGTACTCGCTGTCTTTCATGCGACCGTCGGGATGAAACTCGTCGTACGCCTTCGGCACGCTCGACTGGTTGGGGATGGTCAGCATGCGCATCCACCGACCGAGAATTCGCAGCGTATTAACCACATTAAACGACTGCGAACCACCGCTCACTTGCAGCACCGCAAGCGTCCGACCTTGCGTCGGGCGCACCGCACCAAGGCTCAGTGGGATCCAGTCGATCTGGTTCTTGAACACGCCCGTGATCGTCCCGTGCTGCTCAGGACACGACCAAACGTGCGCCTCCGACCAGACCGACAGCTCGCGAAGCTCGACGACCTTCGGGTGCGTGTCTTTGCCAGGCCCGTAGAGCGGCAGGTCGGTCGAATCGAAGAAGCGCACCTCCGCCCCAAGGCCCGCGAGGATTCGCGCGCCTTCTTCTGCGAGCAGTCGGCTGTAGCTGCGCTCGCGGAGCGAGCCGTACAGCACGAGGACGTGCGGTGGGTGCGTGCTGCGAGGCCCCTCCGGCAGTGGCGACACCGTCAGCGGAGGGGGATTCCCGTCGTGCCAAGCGCTCATGACATCACGACTCCAACGAAGCCCACCGCGGTTCCACCCCGAGTGCCCGCGAAGAGGATGATCGCCCTGGGCAAGGCGGCCTCGAGGACCCGCGCGCAGCGTACACGGCGGTACGTGAGCACCAAAACAAAGAGTTGAACGAGCCTCACCGCGGTCATACCCGGAGCGCCCGCGAATGGGAGGACCGTCGCGGCGAGGAAGACGAGCCACGTGCCCGGCGTTCGAGGTGGGGATGGCTGCTGAAACACGTCTTTCAGGCCGACCTCGATTCATGCAACTGCCGGTCGGTAGCTGAAGCGTGGAGCGCACCCGTCGGTTCCGGGTGTCCCGTTCGCCACCGAGGAGATAGCCCTACCCTCGTTGACGCCATGGACGCACTGTGACCGTTTGCGTACGGCGATGGCTGGATTCAACTTCACGCAAAGAAGCCGCACGTAACGTTTCACGCAAGGGTTGGCGTAAAGACCCATCAGGAAGACGAACATGGACCTTTTTTGGAACGGGCGCTGGAGCGAAGCGCCCCCGGCTTACGGAGACCAGCCCAACGTGTTTCTGGCGGCGCACGTCGCCGCAGTTCCAGTCGCCGGCGAGATCGTGTGCCTCGCGGATGGGGATGGGCGCAATGGCGGGTGGCTCGCGGGCCGTGGCTTTTCCGTCACGGGCGTGGACTCGAGCGAAGTCGCCGTCGCCCGCGCGAACGCTCGTGGCTGTAACGGGTACCATGCCGTCTGTGCGGATTTGCGGGATTGGCCCTTCCCTCCGTGCGACGCAATCGTCAGCATTTATGCTCACTTCCCGCCATCCGTGCGCGCCGCTGTGCACGCGCGGGCCTGGGCGTCCTTGCGGCCCGGGGGCGTCTTTCTCCTCGAAGGGTTCTCGCCCGCGCAAGTGCTCCTGGAGCGCACGAGTGGAGGGCCGAAGGACGTGGCGATGCTGTTCACAGCAGCGATGTTGCGAGGTGATTTGCCTGGCGCCGTCTTCGAGGTTATCGAAGAGACCACGACCAGCCTCTCCGAGGGGCCGTACCACGTCGGCCCAGCGGAGGTGTTTCGCGTGCTCGCTAAAAAGCCGCACTGATGGCTAGGGGGCGCGGCTTCAGAGCGAGCAGAAGTCGCCGCTGATGCGAAAGAGCGCGTTCAACGTTTCGTCCGTCACGAGCAAGTGACCCGAGTCCTCGAAGACGAGCCCGACCGGCTTGGTGAAGCCCGACGCGCGCCGGATTGACCGCGACAACCGCGGCGTCACCGCGAAGCCGCCACGCTCAGCCCTCGAAGATGTCGGCCGCGCTGGACGCTGACGAAGCTCGCACGAGCCAGCGGTCGAGCTCGGCGATGTCCTTGGAGCCGCGGATCCGAGCTACGTCCCCGTCGGTGACGGCGCAGCCCCTGGCGTGGAGCAGGACGAGGAGTCCATCGGCCCGACCGGCTACGATGCCCTGCTGCATGCCCTGCTGCATGCCCTGCTGCATGGCGTTCTCCTGGGTCTCCTTCGCCATGCGTCGGAACCACTCGCTGCGGTATTCGGGTATTGCCACCGGCATCATCGCCTCCC
>CANJMI010000032.1 GCA_947475525.1 Polyangiaceae bacterium
CCGGCGAGGAGATCGACGATCGCGGAGTGCGTGGGGCCAGGCATCGGCCCTTGCCTGAGCATCGCGCGTGCCATCATGGAAACGCGGTTATTTGCTCTGTTTCGAGCTTAACGTAGGTGGCGGCCGTTAACGGAGAGGTGGCGGCCGCTAACGGATTGGTGGCCGTTCGCGGATGGCTGGCGGCCATTGGCAGGGCGCCGCATCAGTACACCCAGGGAATGATTCGGTACGGAACCTGCTCGCAGTAGCGCGTCCAGAGTGCACCATACTTGGCGGCGCAGCGGCGGTCGTCGTCGCGCTCACGCGGAACGAGCAGCGCCACATAGTAGAGCGGGTAGAGCCAAGTGGTCCACACTTCGGGGCGGCCGAGCGCGAGCGTCAGGCCGGTCGCCATGAGGATCTCGCCGAGGTAGTTCACGTGACGGGATACCCGCCAAAAGCCGCTCACCAAAAGACTCCTCTCGCCGTCGGAGACCACGCGAGGCGCGAAAATCCCAAGGAATGTGGCGTGCGGCGCTCGCTTGAAGGTGAACTTTTGCATGTTGGCACCTCGCGAAAGCGACCACCCCATGAAGAACACGATTGCAGCCCCCAGCCGCCACGCGAGCGGCGTGTGCGGGTTGGGAAGGTGCACCGTGGACCACAAACCACTTGCATAAAAGTACGGGTAGAACAGCAGGCATCCCCAACCGAGTTTGAACCCGACCCGCTCGGCGAAAATATCATAGGTGTACAGGTGCACTTGCTCGAACAGCAGGTATTCGCAGAGAAAGAAGCTGAACATGCCGGCGTGGAGTGCAATCCCCGGCGAGGGGTCCTCGGGAAACGCGAGGCGATGGTGCATCGCAAACGAATACAGGTTGAGACCGAGCAGGGTCGCGCCTGCCAAATATAGCCACATCTTCGCGTCGACGCGGGCGCCCAACCACTGCGGGTTCTCGTGTCGTCCTAGAAAGAGGTCGGCCACCAAACCCTTTCCGGTGGGAGGGGCCGGCAATACGACCGCGAGGGTAAACGCGAGCCCGAGTGCGCAGGCTCCGGCGAGGCTCTCCCATCGGTACGTCCACAGGAAGTCCCAACGCATCCACCCGCGGCTGCACGCAAGCGCCCAGGCGCCCACGGTCGCGGCATAAACCAGCAACCCGTTGAGGCGGTAACGGTAGGGCCTTCGGGTTTCCGGATCGACCACATAGCCCTCGACGTGGCGGGCGGGAAACGCGATGTGAAGCAGGGTGATGGCGAAGTAGATGCCCAAAGGCGCGAGCGCTGCGGCGGCGTTCATGACAGATCCTTGGTGTTCTTCGCCATGATGGCGATCGCTGCGCGGCGCGGCAGCAAGCGCCCCAGGAAGAACCGGGCAAGCTGGTTGGTCGCCCCGGGCACAACGGTGGGGCCACGGCCAAGGGAGTTTAGCGTCTTCTCGGCCACGACGCTTGCGTCGAGCGTGCCGGGGGCGTCGCCCTTGATGCTGCTCCTAGCGTAGCCGGGCGTGCGAATGGCGCCTGCGCAAGACACCAGCACGTCCACGCCGGCCGGCGAAAGCTCGCTCCACAGGCCCTCGCCGAGCACGATGTTGAAGGCCTTGCTCGCGGCGTACGTGGCGATTCGCGGCGCGCCCTGGAAGCCGGCGAGCGACGACATGAGCGCGATCCCGCCCCGCCCGCGGGCGACCATCGCGGGCGCCAGCGTACGCGCGAATACCAGCGGACCGCGCACGTTGACGTCGATCACGCGCAGCAACTCGTCGGTCGAGCGGCTGAGCACCGGGCCGATGGGGGCGTAGGCGGCGTTGTAGATCGCGAGTCCGACTTCGAGGTCGCGGGTAAGGCCTTCGAGCACAACCGCGAGATCGGCTTGCGCAAGATCACAGGCCGCGGTGCGAACCTCGACGGTGGTGGTAACGCTGAGGCGCTCTTTGACTTCGGCCAGCAGCTCCGCGCGGCGTGCCAGCAGCAGCAGGTTCATTCCGCGAGCGGCGAGGGCCTCGGCGAAGGCGGCCCCCAGCCCCTCGGAAGCGCCGGCGACTACGGCCCACGGGCCATATCTCGAGACGAATGGCGTCGACATGCGTTGCTTCTTACACGACCGGGCGAGCGGGCGCTTTTGCCTCGGGAGCTGCGTCACGCGATGAGGGACAAACGTGCGAGAGGCCAGCGAATCCTCGATGTCGCCGGTGGACTTCGAAGGTATCGCGGACCTCTGGCGGCGGGTTCGAAGGGTCAGCGCACCTGCAGGTGAACGTCGATAACGTGTCCCTGCTTCGACACCCCGCCGTCGACGAACGCGAAGCCCGCGCGCTCGAGTTCGCAGTTGCCCCGCTCATCGCAATTCGGTGCGATCGAGTACCGAACATCGATCGATGTGACGCCGCTCGCCGCGAGCGCCGAGAGTTCATTCGGAGTGCTCGTTCGATCGCCGTTCAGGTCGCGCCACACGAGCAGTCGTGACCACACGGCGTCGCGCGCGTCGATTTGTCCGTCGCGGGTCACGTCGAACTCGGCGAGCGCCTCAAAGCCGTTCTTTGCGAGCGCGCCCGACGTGAGTTGGACGGCTGAACCGAAGAGCTCGCTCCCGCTCTCGATGGCGCCGTTTGCGTCACGATCGAGGGCCAGCCAGGGTGTGGCCGCCGTGGGCCAGTCGAAGCGCTGGCTGAGTTCGTGCCCACTCAGGTCAAAGGTAACGCTGGCGCCTTGCACCGCCGAATAGCGCACAGGCGCACCATCGAAGGACAGCACGAGCGGCGTATTGCACGACTCGCCCGCGCAGCAGCCGTTCATGTCGTTCATGCAGCAATAACCCGTCCAAGTCTCATTCGCCACGCAGTCATCTTTGCCCCGTTCGAGGTTCACCTCGCAGGCACTCCACGCGCTGACACCGTCGACGGGAGACTCGACGCAGGTCGAGATGCCCTGGTGGTCGGTGTCTTCATTCTGGTCGCAGAGCTGCAACTTACCGACGGTGCACGCCGGCTCAAGGAGCTGCGCGGCGGTCTCGCCGGCGGTCTCGCCGTCGGTCGAGGCGAGGCACCCTGCTGCCGGAAGGGCGAAGAGGGCCAGGAGGAAACTCAGCGAGCGCCGGTTGAATCGTGGGTGGGTCATACTGGACGACCTAGCAGGACACGTGCCAATTCCAGCGAATGGTTGAATAGCTTGAATTTGTTACGAAAAACGCACTTCGCAACGGACCGTGTGTCGCGAGGACATGCAGCAACCCGAGCCCGAAGGCCCAACCTGGCACATGATGGCGCAAGTGTCCCCTTGGCTGCGCGTTGCACCTTCTGAGCAGGCCTCAGGCTCTTGTTGGTTCGGGCGCGGGACGATCGTCGAATACGACCTCGCGCTCGGGCCAGCGCAGCGCGCCGAGCCCGCCATTGAAGTTGCTCGCGCGTCCCCTAAGGCGCTCCAAGAAGCGCCGACCGACGCTGTAGTCGATGCAGAAGACGTTCCCCGACCAATCGAACGGCGGAAGGTTGTCCCAGACGTCGGCGCGTCCTTCGATCGGTGCGTCGCGTCTCCGCCAATAGTGCCCGACTACCGTAGGACGATCGACGGGGCGACGCCACCACCGGTCCCGCGTGACGAAGCGCCATTTTCCGCCGATGAAAAAATGGCTGCCGGGTAGCACCGCGACCTCCGCGCCCGACGTGAGGAGCTTCACGGGGTTGCGCAGCTGGTAGACGGAGTCCTCTTCGGCGACCGCCGCGAGGTGCCTTGTCGGCTCGGTGCGTTGGTCTTGGAGCTGCGCGAAGGCGGCACGTTCTTCGGCGGCGCGTTCACGGAGCCCCGAGGACACGAGCTCGGCGTCGAGGGCCTGCTGAAAGGCCGCGGCGAGCGCTGCTATCGACCCTTCTTGCGGCAGCTTCGCTGCGGCGACGGGGTCCCAGCACGCGTGGACGATCCGTAAGTCGTCGCGCTCGAGGACCAGCGGCAGCTCCGATAAAAATGCGCCGATCGCCGCCCGCTCGGTCGCGCTCGCGAGTCTCGAGGAAAACGGTACGCGTCTCTGGTCGAATTGGACGTGATCGCTCGCGTCCCCCCAGTACCAACCGTTGCCCTCCTTGTGGTCGCCCGCGAGCACGTTCAGCTCGTGATTTCCCGCGACGACGCTGGCGACGCCTGCGTGCACGAGCCACTCGACGAGCGCGACGACCGCCACGCTGTCGGGCCCGCGATCGATGAGATCACCGACGAAGACGAGGTGCCGCGGTGCCGTTCTGCGATCGACATCAACGCCGAGTCGATGGAGCAACGCGAGCAACGCTTCGAGCTCGCCGTGAACGTCGCCGATGATGTCGAGCGGGCCCTCGGGGAGGCGTCGAATGAGGCGGGGCACGCCCGCGACTCTACAACAGTGTGTGGTTTTGGTGGCGGCGCTTTGTCGCGCTTTGTCCTGCTTTGCGGCAGTTTTTAGCGGATTCGCGGGTCGTGCGGCTCGTTCGCGATGCGCACGACGGCCTCGGCGTAAGCTTCGGCGGCGGCCTGACAGGCGTGCAGACTCCCCGTTAGCCACGCTGCCGCGAAGTTCGTTTCGGTGGGCGGCGGGAAGATCTTGGCGGCCCGCACGTCCGCGGCCTTGAGCGCGGCGTCGAGCGCAATCGTCGCTTCCATCGGCGGCGCGACGAGGTACGCCATCGCCTCACCTTCGGCGAGTCCAGCTTGTGCCGAGAGGTAGCGACCGAGCGAGGCGATGACGTGCGGAAAGACGGTCACCGTGCCCCGAACGTCGGCGGTGTAGAAGCACGCGTCGTGTTCGAGGCAGCGCAGCAGCGCCCGGAGTCCGTGCTCGAGTTCGTCCGGATTTGCGGCGGCGAGCACACCCAGAATTTCGCCTGATAGTCGCCCCGACGCGTGTGCTGAACCCGCGTAGAATGAGCGCGCAAAGACGACATCGACGGCCGCATGCTTCGTGGCTTCGTCGAGCGCGACGTAGGTCGGATCGTCTTGGTCACACGTCACGAGGCCGAGCGACACGTGCCGCGCGGGGTCGGCTCCGTAGGCCAAGAGCACGGCTGGATCGGCCACCAGCAGCCGGCGCACCGCGAGAACTTTCGGCTGGATAGGTTCGAGTACGCTCACGTTCCCACCTCCACGAGTCGTACGCGCACTTGCGGCGCGCGGTAGCCGCGACTGCCGGCTTGACCGAGCTCGGCTACGAGCTTGCCGAGCTCAAGAGAAACGCCCGAGGTCCGCTGGTCGATCATCGCCTTCGCGAGGATGGCGAGGCGCTTCGCGGCTTCGGGAGGCGGTGTACCGCGGGCGTGAATGTTCGACATCATGTTGCGGTCCCCGTCCGTCTTGCCAACCGCCGGTGCGTGAACGAGGTAGGCCGAGAGACCATCGCCCGTGCCGAGGCCGGGACGTTCGCCGAGCAGGATGGCCGACACCTTCGCGGAGGTGACTTCACCGATCTCGTCTTCGAGCCACACCCGTGCGAATCGCGCGCAGACGGGGGTCCCGACGCGCAGCCCCAATGTTTCGCATTCCCTTATAAAATGCTGCAAAAGCGTCACGCCCGAGTCCATGCATGCGATCGCCGAGAGCCCGTCGGCGAGGATCGGCTGCACGTCGACGCCCTTCGCGGCCTCTTTGCGAAGGCGTCCAAGCGAGGCGTCGTCGAGGCGGCGACCGAGATCGGGGCGCAGCAGAAACTCGCGGTGGTGGGTTACCCGGGATTGAAGTGGCAGGAGGCCGTTCTGCGCCGCAAACGATTCAGGTAGCTCGGTATGAACCGCGAGGTGTGCGACGGCGAGCTCGGCTTGGAATTGCAAGACGACCTCGGTTGCGTAGCGTGTGCCGACGTGGCCGATGCCGACGAGCGCCGTCGTGTGCGCCGCGGCTCTCGAGGCGTATTGTCCGCGCGTGCGCGGCGTTGGAAAAACGCGGTGAGGGGGCGCGAGCACCCGCTCGATCGGCGGTGGTGGCGGCATCGGGCACGAGGCGTCGAGGCGTGCCTTCAAGGCGGCGATGAGCTCGCGGGTGCCGTTCATCGAATCACCTCCGGATCGCCGAAGCGCTCGCCAGGGCCGTCATCCCAAATGCCTTTTTGTGAGAGCCACGCGTCGAACTCCGGCGTTGGCCGCTTGCCGAGGAGCGACTGCACCGAGGCGATGTCGTGGAAGGAGGTCGACTGGTAATTGAGCATGATGTCGTCGCCAACTGGCAGTGACATCAAGTACGAACAGCCCGCCGCGGCGAGCAACACCTTCAGGCCCTCGAGCTCGTCTTGACTCATGGTCGCGTGGTAGGTGAAGCACGCGTCGCAGCCCATCGAGAGGCCGAGCAGCTTGCCCATGAAATGATCTTCGAGGCCAGCGCGCGTGATCTGTGGGCCGTCTTCGAGGTACTCGGGACCGATGAACCCGACGACGGTGTTGACGAGGAAAGGTTCGTAGCGCCTCGCGAAGCCATAGCAGCGCGCTTCGAGCGTGAGCTGATCGGCGCCGTGGTGCGCGGCCGAGGAGAGGGCCGAGCCTTGACCCGTCTCGAAGTACATGAAGTTCGGCCCGCGTGCGTACCGCTTCGCCTTCATCGCCGCGTAGGCTTCGTCCATCAGGGCAAGCGAAATCCCGAACGCGCGGTTGCCCCTTTCGCTGCCCGCTAGCGACTGAAACATGAGTCCCATCGGCGCGCCAAGCTCGAGCGCCTTCATTTGGACGGTCACGTGAGACAAGACGCATTGCTGCGTGGGAATGCCGTTCCTCTCCATCACGTCCGTCATGGCTTTCAAAATTTCGGCCGTCGATTCGGGCGTATCGGTCGCTGGGTTGACGCCGAGCACCGCGTCTCCGCAGCCATAAGAGAGCCCCTCGCGCAAGGTCATCAGGATGCCGCGCACGTCGTCCGTCGGGTGATTTGGCTGCAACCGCGAAGAGAGGCGGCCTGGAAGACCGAAGGTGTTGTTCGCGCGAACGACCACACTGCACTTTTTCGAGGCGACCATCAGATCGAGGTTCGACATCAGCTTGCAGACGGCCGCGGCCATCTCCGGCGTGAGGCCACGGGCGATCGAGCGCATCACAGGTCCGGTCGTCTTCGTGTCGAGGAGCCACTCGCGGAACTGCCCGACGCTGAGGTGCGACACGGCGCGATAGGCCTGCTCATCGAGGGTGTCTTCCACCATGCGGGTGAGCTCATCCAGCTCGTAGGGGATGACGGGATTTTCGCGCAGCTCGCGCAACGAGAGCTCCGCGAGCACAGCCCGCGCTGCCACGCGTTCGACCGGATCGCGTGCGGCGATCCCCGCGAGGGCGTCGCCAGACTTCGGAGCGTTCGCTTTCGCGAGCACGTCTTTCACCGAGGCAAAAGTGTAAGCGACGCCGCGGATCGTCGAGGAGAGGCGCATCGCAATGGCGTAAGCGTAATGGTGCGCACGGAGGGCGGCAAGGCCAGCTCGCCCTAGTGGCAAGGCCGACGCGGCTTTCCCTCGGCAAAGGACGGCGGTAGGCTCCGCGCCGCGGCGTGGGCGCATCGCCGCAGCGAGACTTTCATGAGCGAATCAAGCCCCCTTTCGACCCGGGAACTGCCGGCCGGGACGCTCATGGGCCACTACACCCTTGGCCGGAAGCTCGGCGAGGGGGGCATGGGCATGGTCTACGTGGCCCAGGACACGCGGCTCGGGCGCACGGTGGCGCTCAAGGTCCTCCACGCCAACATCTCGAGTGACCCGGATCGCCGCTACCGCTTTTTGCGCGAGGGGCGGCTCGCCGCGGGGCTCACCCACCCGTGCATCGCCGCGGTCTATGAAGTGGGTGAGGCCGACGAGCGGCTCTTCATCGCGATGGAGCTTGTCGAAGGGCGCTCGGTCGGTGCGCTTCTCGAGGAAAGTGGTGGTGCGGGGCTGCGGCTCTTTCAGGCGCTGCGCATCACGCGTGAGGTCGTTCGCGGCCTGGTGAAAGCGCACGAATCGGGGATCGTTCACCGCGATTTGAAGCCGGAGAACGTGATGTACGGCGAGGATCAGGTCGTAAAAATCCTCGATTTCGGAGTCGCGAAACGCACCGAGGAGGCGAGCTCCGAGGTGACGCTTCACGCGACCAAAGACGGCAGCATCGTCGGCACGCCGGCGTACATGTCGCCCGAGCAGGCGGCGGGCCGCACCGTCGACGCTCGGAGCGACATCTTCAGCATCGGTGTGATGCTCTATGAAATGGTGACCGGGCAGCGTCCGTTCCAGGGCGAGACTTGGCAGGAGATCATCATTGCGATCGCACGTGATCCGCTGAAGCCCGCCTCGTCGTTGCGGAAGGATCTTCCGCCGGCCGTAGACGTGCTCCTCTCCCGCTGTCTCGAGAAAAAGGCCGACGCGCGCTATCCAAATACGCGTGCGCTTCTCGACGACCTCGAGCAGGCGCTCCTCGGCGCGGCCTCTGGACAGCAGGTCTCCGAGGCCGTCGATGCGTTAACGCGGGTCTTCGAAAAACAGCGGAGCTCCACCTTCCCGCCGATGTCCGAGGGCGAGAGTGCACCACGTTCGGTGGCGAACACCGAGGTCGCCGTTATGGCGGAGTTCGCGGCCGAGGCGAGCTCGGCATCGCCGAATCGGTGGCGGCTGCCCCTCCTCGCGGTAGGTTCTGCGGTCGTGGCGTCGCTCGTTGCGTTTGCCGTCATGAGGAGCCCGCCGGAGCGGGAGGCTACCCCCGCTTTGCTGCCTCCCGCGAGCACCGTGGCTACGGGGTCGCCGACGGTGGCTGTCATCGCGAGCACCGTGGCTACGGGGTCGCCGACGGTGGCTGCCATCGCCGATTCTGCGCCATCTTTCAGCCCCAGTGCACAAGCTGCGGCGCGCACCAATGTGCCGTCTTCGCGGAGTTCGGCTACGGTCCCGTCGCAGGTTCCCCGCGCGAAGTCCGAGCCGGTAAATTCCGACACCCGCGCTGTTCCAAAAACGAACAAGACGAATCCGGTTCTTGGCTTTTAATGATGATACGCACGCCTGCAGTTTTGCTCCTCGCCGCGCTCGCTTGCCCCTCGTTCGCGCACGCGGCCGAGCCTGCCCCGAGCGAGCTTTTGACGGACGCCGCGCGCTCGAAAGCCGAAGCCGGGCTCGCGCTTTTTCAGCAAGCACGCTGGAGCGAAGCCTACGAAAATTTCCGCATTGCCGAGGAGCTTTTTCACGCGCCGTCGCTGCTGATGCGGATGGCCCATTGCCAGCGTGAGCTCGGCCACTTTTTGGCGGCCCGCGTGCTCTATCGGAGAGTTTTCGAGGAGCGTCTGAAGTCGAACGCACCGCCGGCTTACCTTGAGGCGCAAGCCGACGCGCAGGCGCAGCTCGCCTTACTGAAGCCGCGCATCGCACGTGTGCGCATCGCGCTCGCCGACATCGACTCCGCAACGGCGCAGGTCACGCTCGACTCGGTACCGGTCGCGCTCGCTCCCGCGGTGCTCGAGCTCGATCCGGGAGAACATCACGTCGAGGCGAAGGCCACGGGAGCCGAGGCCGCGGAGCTGCGCTTCACGGTCGCGGAGGGCGCCGACAAAACGGTGTCGCTCACGCTGCGGCGTCTCGAAGAAAAAATCGTCGTCGTCAACAAGCCCGCGAAGGCCTCGCTCGGACTTGCCCCCGGGCTCGCGACCCTGGGGCTCGGTATCGCCGGTGTCGCCCTCGGCGGGGTCACGGGCGGGCTTGTGCTTGGGCGCGTTAACGATCTCGAAGCAAAATGCGGGGGATTTACGTGCCCGCGTGCGCTCGAAGGCGACAAGAACTCCGCGTCCACTCTAGCCACCGTGTCGACCGCGGGCTTCATCGCAGGCGGCGTCGGAATCGCGGCGAGCGCGCTCCTATTGTCCCTTCACTTCGCCGGCCGACAGGCCGCTGATGCCCCAAAGCGAGCGTCGGTTGCGTTGTCCGTGACGCCCTCCGGCGGCAGCGTGGTGGTCCAATGGTGACGCGCCGTGCTCTCTGGGCAGCCGGGCTTACGGTCGCGGTGGCGGCGTGCTCTCAGGTCTCGAAGCTCGACCGGTTCGAGTTCGTCGACGCGTGCCTGCCGGAGTCTGCCGACGCGACGTGCAAAGGTGTCGCGTGCGGCCCACGGACGAACAATTGCGGTGAACCGGTGATGTGCCCCGACACCTGCACGGCGCCCGATACGTGCGGCGACAACGCGTCAAAGCAGGCGAACCTCTGCGGCTGCACGCCCGGTGATTCGCCTACGAAATGCTGCGTGCCTGAGGCGCTCGACGCGAGTTGCAAGGGTCTCGAGTGCGGTGGCACGACGAACAACTGCGGTGAACCCGTGATGTGCCCCGACACCTGCACGGCGCCCGATACGTGCGGCGACAACGCGAAGAAAAATGCGAACGCGTGCGGCTGCGTCTCGCCTGATGCCGCCGTCACCTGCGCGAGCGTCGCGTGCGGCACCGTCACCGACAAGTGCACGTTGAGTGTCGCCTGCCCGTCCACGTGCAAGCCCCTCTACGGCTGCGCCATCGGTGGCGCGGCGAGCAACACCTGCGGCTGCACCGGCGGCGCCATGCAAACTCCGCCGGCACCGGACGGCTGCACAGCGTATTCCGGCGAGGCTCAGTACGGAAACGAAGGCCGCACCTATTACGTTTGCGGCAGCTTCGAGCAGCCGAAGGGGCGCGCCTTCTGCCAGGCGTTCGGGACCGATCTTGCGCAACCGAAGACCTCTTTGCAGAACACGTTCTTGGCCTCGATCGTTCCGGCCAATCCGTGGCTCGGCATCGAGGATCCGAGCGGCTGCCCCGGTGCCACGTGCGCGTTCGCGTGGCTCGATGGCACCGAACTTAGCTTCACGAATTTTGCCTTCGGCGAGCCGAGCAACAACAGCGGCAACGAGCATTGCATCGAGTTGAATCGGTTCGGCGCTCAATGGAATGATGTTCCGTGCGCATTCAAGCAGCTCGTCGTGTGTGAAACGACCTGCCCCGGCCCCTGACGCGCGAACCCGCTCTTCGGACCGGCCGACATGGATCGTCGGCGATCCGAGTTTCACGACAAGCTCCCCAGCGGCCGCGGCCACTTTAGCGCCAAGTGCGCGATCCGATGAGGCTTCGGTCGCGTGGGCTCCCTGGCGCGATTCGTGTATACCGGCGGCGCGTGAAGTCCTACCTCCTCCTACTGCCCGCGTTGGTCCTCGCTCACGTCGCTTGCCAGCCGGATGACCTCGCCTCCGAGGACGCGAGCATCATCGGCGGAGTCGACGCGAAGAGCGCGAAGCTCGACGCTATCGGGACCGTGGGCACGAAGGACTACGAGGGAAAGTACGACTTCTTTTGCACCGCGACGCTGATCGCCCCGAAGGTCGTCTTGACCGCGAAGCACTGCGCGACGGGCGGTCACGGTGAGGCTCCGCGGCTCAACTACGAGAAGATCTACTTCGCGGTCGGGGCGGACACCGGCGCGCCGAAGCAGGTGGTCGAAGCGACTGACGTGCTCTTGTCGCCGGTCGATGACGGTGGCTTCGTCGAGCTCGGCAGTGACGTCGCGGTCTACATCTTGGCCGAGCCCGTGAAAGACGTGACGCCAATGCCTTGGGCGAAGGCGCACCTCGTGGCGGACGATGTTGACAAGAAGTTCTCCGCGGTCGGATTCGGAGTGCAGGACCGTGACCGTACGAGCGGCACGCGCAAGGCGGGCACGCTGACGCTGCAAGCGATCGAGGGGCAGCCAATGCATCGACTCTTTCCAATGAAAGAAGCCCTTTACGCACACATGGCGAAGACCGAGTCGGAGGACTGGATCGCCATGAATACGACGCGCATGGATAAGTTCTACGACCTCACGCTGCTCGCCGGTTACGAGGCGTACCTCGGGCTCGGCGACGGCGATGCGCAGCCGTGCAGCGGTGACTCGGGCGGGCCCCTCGTGGCGAACATCGACGGCAGGCTGACCGTGGTGGCCGTCGTATCGGGGTCGTTCAAAGGAGGCACCTACCCGTGCAGTACCGTAGGCGAGGCGTACGCCACACTCGGGGAAAAAATGCAGCCTGTGCTCGAGAGTGCCACCGGGCCCTGCGAGGGCGTGCCGGTCGAAGGCCGGTGCGTCGAAGCGAAGACGGCCGTGCGCTGCGTGGGTTCGAACGAAGGTCCGCAAAAACTCACGAAGACCGATTGCAGCGCGCTCGGGCAGGCGTGCGGGATCGTCGACGGCAAGGCCGCGTGCATCGACGCACCGTGACGTACGTTGGCCGCCGTTGTCTCTGACGGCCACGCTCGTGGATAGCTCGGCTCAGCACGACGGATGCGGCTCGAATGGCGAAGACGATTGCGCTCGATGACCCTGTCTTGGGTCCGCTGACGGACGATAGGCTCACCCCCGCGGTGCGCGTGTGGCAGCGTCGCAGCGGCCACAGGTTCTCGTCCGACGACGTGGCCACGGCCTACGTCGCGTGGCGCGCGCGGCCTGATGCAGAGCGGCACCTCGATCTCGGCTGCGGGCTAGGTTCCGTGCTGCTGCTCCTCGCGTGGAGATGCCCCAACCTTGTGAGCACGGGCATCGAAGCTCAAGCCGAGAGCTTCACGCTCCTCGAGCGCAACGTGGAGCGCAGTGGCTTCGGCGAGCGGATCGACATTCGGCACGGTGATTTGCGGGAGTTTGGCCTTACGGGCGCGTGCGGCTCGGGCTTCGACTTGGTCACCGGAACCCCGCCCTACTTTCCACCGGGCACGGCCGTGGACTCGGACGATCGGCAGCGCACCTTTGCGCGAATGGAGAATCGAGGTGGCATCGAGGCGTACCTCGTGGCGGCGTCGCGGTGCGTTCAACCCGACGGGACGGTGGTGCTCTGCGGTGACAGCGATGCCGACGCGCGCGTGATGGCAGCGCAGGCGCAGTGCGGGCTCTACGTCTCAGCGCGCACCGACGTTGTTCCCAAGACGGGAAAGCCCTGCCTCTTCTCGGTTTGGACCTTCAGCCGGAAGCCGGCGACGACGGGCCTTCGCATCGACACGATGACTTTGCGCGACGCCGAGGGCCGACCTGCGGAAGGCGCGCGGGTGCTGCGGGAATTCTCGGGGTTCGAGCCGCTCTGACGAGTGACCCGTTGCCTTCGTGGGGCCGGTCACGACATCACGGCGACGCCGCAGCCGTGCGCCCCGTCAGTGCGCCCAGTACGCTTCGTCGTCGAGGCCTTCTTCGCGCTGGGGCAGTCCCCGCGTAAGGCGCGGCGAGGATTGCGCGAGCACCTCGAAGCTCACGCGGTTCGCGTAGCGGCACACCTGACTCATCGAGGAATAGGTGAGGAAGGCACGCACGTGCTTGGCGGAATTCGGCACGCTCGCGCGGTGGTAGAGGTTCGCCGCCATTTCATGGAGCAGCGCCGCGAGTGCGGCATCGCCGGCGCCATTGGTGCTGGTGATGCGCTCGGGGCCACCGTGGTAGGGCGCGATGTGGGCGTAGACCTTGACGGGCGCCTCGCAATTCTCTCGCAGCATCGGGCGACTGAATTCGTAGCGATTGAACTCGGGAATCGCACCGGGCAGGAGCGCGTAGCGTGTCTCGCGTTTCACGGTGTCGTCGGTGTGGCCCGCAAGGTAGAGACCCGTCGCACCTGCCGTGCAGAGCACCATGTCGGTGAAGTCGAGCGCGCGCGCGCAGGCGAGGAGCGGATCGGACGAGCCCGTCAAGGCCTCGGCTTCCTCCTCGTTCATCGCGAGCACGTTGACGTTTTCGGCGATGAACGTCCGCCAGAACTCCGGCCGCTCGGTGATGACGAAACGTGTGCCGAGCGTGAGCACGATCGGGATGTGGCGCGCTTTCGCGAGGGCGACTGCGCGCAGCGTCGCATCGGGCATCGGGTCGCCCGCTTTGCAGCGCATCAAGTACGCGGAAATCACCAGGCATGAGGCGGCATCGAAGACGCTGGGCGGCACGCTCTCGGGGAGCAGCGCGTTCATCTTGCCTTCGCTTATCGCGAACGTGCGCTCGCCGTCGGGCGTGACGAGCGCGAAGCATCGGCCGATGGGTCCGTCGACCGGCTGCAGGTGATCGAGGTTCACGCGACTCGAGGTGTTCGAAAGGTACCGGTAACCCGACGTGCCTACCCGAATGGACTGGCTCATCACGCCGAGGAGGATCGACGCATCGTCGGCGAGGAGCGAGTAGTTGTGGAGCGTGTTGCCGACCGTCCCGCCCGCGAACTCGTACGAGATTCGCTTTTGAGCAAGGAGCTCTTCGTAGAGCTCGGAGGCCTTCTCGTTCGGGATGACGACCGACGCTCCTTTCGCAAGCTCGTACCGCTCGAGGAGGCTCTCCGGAACGCGAGCATCGATGTCGACGAGGGTCTGGTCGATGCCGACCACGTGCGTCTTCGCGGCGGCTTCGACGATGCCAGCATGGCGAAAGAGCGGGTCGCGCGCGTGAACCGGAAAGTAGTGCTTGTGTTTGCGTCGTCCGGGAAAGCGCATGGGGGCTCAGAGGAAGAGCGCGGGAAGGTATCACCCGCGCCCCATCGTTGAAACAGGCGACGCTCTGGAGGGGGCTCTGCGCAAAAAGCTTGTGCCGAAGCGGAAGATAACCCTACGTTACCTTTCGTTTTTTGGCGCTTTCCAGTTTTTGGCGTTTACGCCTGGACCGGTTCGCGCCTTCTCCCAAGTTAAGGAATCCATCATGAATATGTTCAAGACCACGGCTTTAGGTTCGCTCTTTATCCTCGGCTTGTCCGGCGCTGCGGCGTGCAGCGGCGACGACGACACCAACGGCGACACGTCGACGACGACCACGACGACGACCACCGGGACCGGCGGGGCCGGCGGCGGCGCGTGCCCGGCCATCCCGAAGGACCCGGCCCATCCGAGCTTCGGCTATGACCCGGCCAACACGATGGACGGCCCCGACGCGTGGGGAACGATCAAGAACGGCGACGGCGAGCCGGCGTATCCGGTCTGCGGCGACGTAACCGTTCAACAGGCGCCTGTTGCGTTCCCTTCGATCACGGCTCCGTGGGCCGTCGGTGGGTTGAAGCTCGACGCCATGACCCTCAACTGGTCGAAGGCCGCCGTCGTGACGGACGTGATGAACAAGGGGTACACCTGGCAGGCGTCGTTCGCCGCTTCGCCGGCGAGCACCGTCATGTACAAGGATGAGGCGTACACGCTCGCCCAGTTCCATTTCCACTCCCCCAGCGAGCACACGGTGGACGGAAAGAGCTACCCGCTCGAGGTCCACTTCGTCCACGTCGGTGGCAAAGGCGCGTTCGGTGTCGCCGTCGGCGTCTTCTTCGAGGAAGCCGCGACGGACAATCCCGAGCTCGCCAAGATTTGGGACAACTTCAACGTGTGTCCGCAAGAAACCGCCGACGCCCTTCCGGCGGGCACCACGCTCGACATCACGGCCCTCTTCCCGAAGGACGCGTCGCACTACGAGTACGACGGTGGTCTTACCGCGCCGCCGTGCACCCAGACGGTGCACTTTTACATCATGACGACGCCCATCAAGGCGTCGAAGGCCCAGATAAACGCGCTTGTCGACTCGCTCGGCCCAACCAACCGCCCCGTCCAAGACGTGCTGGATGAGAAGACCGTGACGTTCCTCGACCAGAAGTGATACTCCTCGCACGCTGAGCGTCGAGGTCGGTAATCAGCCGGCCTCGACTCTCGCTCCCGCGACACCGCAGTGTCCGACATGGCCCACGTTTTTTCTCTGCGTTCGAGCAGTTTCCCGGCAGGGACCGAGGTCGTCGGTTTCAGGGGAACCGAGGCGCTCTCGACGCCGTATCGATTCAACGTCTGGCTCTCCATCCCGACCGTCGTCGACGACTTCGACATGGCGGATGCCGTTGGATCGCGCGTCTCCCTGGTCATCGCGCGAACGGCTCTCGGGCGCGATCCCTACCTCATTCACGGTGTCGTCTCGGTGCTCGAGCTCGAGCTCGAGGCCCACGGTCGCGCGCTCTTTCGCGCCGAGGTCGTTCCGGCCTTCGACCGCCTCGCGCACTCGCGCCATAGCCGTCTCTTCACGAACTCCACCCTCCCCGAGGTGATAGCGAAGGTCCTCACCGGCGCGGGATTCACGCCAGCCGATTTTGATCTCAAGCTCGACGGCGAGTACCCGGTCGAGGAGCACATCTGCCAGTACCAGGAGAGCGATCTCGCCTTCTTGTCGCGCTGGATGGAGCGGGAGGGCATCTACTACTTCTTCGAGCAAGGCGTCGATTGCGAGAAGCTTATCCTCGTCGATCAAGGCGCGTTCCACGAGGCGCTACGCAGCGGTCCTGTGCGTTACCATCCTACGGTTGCGTTCGACGGCAGCGCGAAGGAGTGTTTTTCCGCCTTCAAGTGCCGGCGCGCCGCGCTCCCGGCGGGCGTGCGTATCGTCGACTACGACTACCTCAAACCGTCACTCGAGTTCGCCCTCGTAGCTCCCGTCTCGTCGAGCGGATTGGGCGAGGTCACCGAGCACGCGGGTCGCGTCTTTTCACCGAACGATGGCCGCCGCATCGCGAGGTTACGTTCCGAAGAGCTGCGCGCGAAGGAGGTCGTGTTTCACGCGTCGGGCAACGTGCTGCACGTGCGTTCGGGGTACCTCGTCGTGGTCGAGGACCACCCGCGCGCTGCCTTCAATACGAGCTACCTCGTCACCGAGCTCGAGCATGTCGGCAATCAGGGAGCGCTGACACCTGAGCTGCAACGCCTGACCGGTCTCGATGCAGGGCAGATGTACCAGGTCGAGCTTACGGCCATCCCCGCCGACGTTCAGTTTCGGGCGGCGCGCCGCACCGATTGGCCGCGCATTTACGGCCACGAGAACGGCTTCGTCGATGGCGAGGCCGAGAGCGACTACGCGCAACTCGACGAACATGGCCGCTATCGCGTCAAATTCCGATTCGACGAGAGCGAGCTCCGCTCTGGAGCGGCGTCGACCTACGTGCGCATGGCGCAGCCTCACGGAGGCACAGTCGAGGGCTTTCACTTTCCACTGCGGAAAGGCACCGAAGTCTTGCTGACGTTTCTCGGCGGCGATCCCGACCGCCCGGTAATTGCCGCGGTCGTACCGAACGCCCACACGCCGAGTCCGGTCACCCGCGCGAACCACACGGCCAACGTGCTGCAGACTGGCGGGCGCAACCGCTTCGAGCTCGAGGACAAACACGCCTTCGAGCACATCAGCCTGAAGACGCCGCATACGAACACGACCATCCACCTCGGTGCCCCGTTTGAAGGGCACAACCTCGTGTTTCAGACCGACGGCAATTCCATGTACAAAATCGGTCTCGACTACGACGTCAAGATCGGCGCGAACATGAAGGAGTTCATCCAAGGCAACGTCATGAAGACGAAGATGGGCAGCTCCAAATCGGTCAAGATGGGCCACTCGGTCGACGTCTTCATCGGTTCGAAAGAAAGCTATTTTTTCGGCACCAAGCTCGACGTGTTCGCTGGCGCGCAGCTAAGCCTGAAGGCCGCGGCGCAAGCGGAGTTTTGGGCGACGCTGAAGCTCGACGTTGGAGTCGGCGTGAAGATCGAGTCGGTCTCACAAGTGTCGATCAAACTTAGCGCCCTCGCGATTCACGGATGAAAACCGTCAAGCCCCTCAAACTCGGGGTCTTGTGTCGAACGTACGAGCGCGAGCGGGCCCCGCACCTGGCGATCGGGGTCGTCGCGTTCTTCACTCTTGGGGCGCCATCGCGCCTGCTAACGGAGCTTGCCCTGTGGCGTTTCCTCGCGGAGGTGCATGGCGATCGCCCCATCGATGCCGCGATCGACAAAGCGCGCGGCGAGCTGCTCGTGCACGGCGCGTGTCATCAACCAGGTGGCGTCCCAGCTCCGATGACGACCGTAAGCGTGCGCTGCGGCACGGTGAAAAAAACGCTGCGGGTGTTCGGCGAGCGCGTGTGGAAAGACGGCGCAGCCACTGAGCCCGAGCCGTTCGTCACGATGCCGATCTCGTACGAGCGCGCGTTCGGAGGCCCAGGATACCCTGCAAATCCTTTAGGAAAAGGCGCGGCAGCGCTCGAATCAAGCGATCCCGACGGCGTTCCGCTTCCGAACATCGAGTCCACCGTGGAGCCTCTCACCGAGCCCTCCTCTCGGCCTGAACTCCCCGCGGGGTTTGGCCCCGTTGAGCTTGCGTGGCCCCAGCGCGCGGCAAAGGGCGGCACCTACGACGAGGCCTGGTTACGGGATGCCGCTCCGGGTTTTCCGGACGATCTCGACTGGACGATGTTCAACGAGGCGCCGGCAGACCAGCAGCTCGACGGCTTTTTCGAAGGCGACGAGGCGTTCCGTTTGGAGAACCTCCACCCTGACCTTCCCGTCATCGACGGCCAATTGCCCGGCATCGTCGCGCGGTGTTTCGTCGAGCTTCGCGGGGAGCCCGAGCTGCGCGGTGTCCCGATGCGTCTCGATACGGTGCACTTTTTTCCAGGCCGAGAGCGCGGCGTGCTCGTGTTTCGCGGGGTCGTTCGGGTCACCGAAGACGATGCGACCGACGTTCAAGCGCTCGTGGTGGCCGCCGAAAGGCTAAAACAACCAAAGTCGCTTGAGCACTACGTGCGGGTGCTCGCCGAGCGACGCGACAGGCAGCGACCCGAGTTGTTCTTGCGCGACGCCGACCTGATGCCTGCGCCAACGCCGGCCGAGGCCGCGGTGCCGGACGAGCCCTTGTCGGACATGGAGGTGCTCCTCGCACGCGAAGGCTACGTCGAACGCAATGCCCGCCGTGGTGCCGAGCGCGAGTTTGCCGAGAAGCGTGCGGAGCGCGCGCTCAGTGGCCTTGACGATGCCGACCAGGTGCCCGTGTTGCCGCCTCCTGCAAAACCCCTCTCGCTCGATGAATTGCCGGCATTCATAGCCGACATGCGCGTGACGGCCGAGTCGGAGCGTGCCGACGCGCAGGCCCGAAAGGAGGCGCTCGCTGGGGAGTCGGGCGCCGCAACCATTCCCGCTGGTGGCCCCCCGAGCTTTCGCGCACACGATGAGCTCGAACGACTCCGCGCAACGCAAACGCTCGCGAATCATGCGGGAACGACGATCCCTCACGTCGACGCGAAGCTTGCGGATCCGGCCTTCGCGCGGAGGCTCGCCGAGATCGAGTTGCGCGAACGAGAGACCTACCGCCGACTCGCGCACGTTCAGGCTCCGCCGGCTCCGATCTCACGCGAGCGTGCCCTCGAACTACGAGGTGAGGTCGTCATGAAAGTGGCCGCCGGACTCCCGATGGAGGCGTGCGATCTCACCGGCGCCGATCTGTCGGGTCTCGACCTCGCGCATGCCGATCTCCGAGGTGCGTTTCTCGAGGGGGCAAATTTTTCCGGGGCCACGCTGACGGGGGCGAACCTCGAGCGAGCCGTCCTCGCCCGTGTGAACTTCGTAGGCGCGGTCCTCACGGGGGCGTGGCTGCGGGACGCGAATCTCGGCTACGCGAACTTCGCCGGCGCGAGCGTGGACTCCGCCGATCTGACAGGTGCGGTCCTCGTCGATGCCGACTTCGCGGACGGAGACTTCACGGGTGCGCGTCTCGAGAAATGCGACATCACGCGGGCGCGTCTTCACGCGGCGAATCTCGAAGGTGTCTTCGCGCGCGAGCTCATTTTCGACAAGACGCAATTTCGAGGGGCTCGGCTTTCTCGGGCCGATCTAACGAAAGCGAGTTTTCTCGAAGCGGATCTCACCGGCGCGGATCTCACGGGTGCGACGCTGACCTCGGCGCTCTTTCTCGGAGTGCGTGCCGAGCGCGTGAAGCTCACCGGGGCCATTGCGGACAATCTTCGCGTGGTGGAAAAGAGCTCGCTCGCGTCCGCGGTCCTCACGGGTGCAGACCTCCGCGGCGCGAATTTGCGCGGCACGTGCCTCCTCGGCGCCTACCTCGAGCGTGCGGATCTGACGGGCGCTGATCTCTCCGAGTGCGATCTGTCGGATGCCACGCTCGAGGGCGCCTGTGCGGTCGAGGCCAGGTTCACTCGCGCAACGCTCGCGCGCGCGGATTTTTCCGGCGCCGATCTCATGATGGCGACGCTGGCCGCGGCGGATGTCGGCGCTGCCGATTTTGAAGGGGCGAACCTGTTTGGCGCGGATCTCGCCCGGATGCACGCGAACGAATCCACGATCCTCGACGGCGCAAACGTGAAACGAACGCGCGTCCTTCCGGCGAGGGCGCCCCGTGAATAGAGAGCAATTGCTCCTTGGGATCGCGCATGGCGAGCTCATCTCCGGCCTTGACCTCTCGAAGCTCGACCTCGCGGATGTCGACCTCTCGGGCGCACTCTTCGAGAACGTGCAACTACGCGGCGCACGGCTCGCAGGCGCGCGGCTCGACGAAGCGATTCTCGTACGGGTCGATCTCTCGGAGGCCGACCTCACGGGCGCAAGCTTGCGGCATACCGTGCTTCAAGAATGCAGCGCAAAACGAGCAATTTTACGAGGGATCCGCGCGACGGCGCTGCGTGCGATCGAGTGCGACATGTCCGAGGTGGACTTCGCCGATGGGGACCTCACGCTCGCGTCGTTCGCACGTTGCGACCTGCGCGGGGCAAGCTGTGCGGGGGTGACGCTCGACCGAGCGACTGTCGTGTCATCCTCGGTCCTTGGGCTCGATCTCTCCCGCGCGGTGTTGCACCAGACGGTGCTCCTCGACGCCGATCTGACGACGTCGTTGCTCGAAGGTGTCCGCTTCGACGGCGCGATCCTCCACGGGGTCAACCTCCATCGGCAAGGCTTGCGCGGGGTATCGCTTGCTGGCTCGCAGTTGATGGGGGCGGACCTCACGGGTGCGGACCTCGGGGACGCCGACCTCACGGGTTGCAACTTGAAGGATGCGCGGCTCGCGGGGGCTTGTCTCGAAGGCGCACGAGCCGATCGCGCGCTCTTCGTCGGTGCCGATCTCCGCGGTGCCAACCTCGCCGGCGCCTCGCTCGTGCAAGCCGTGTTCGTCTCGGCCGACCTCGAAGGGGCCGACCTCCGGGGCGCGCGGCTCGTGCAAGCGATCCTTCACCGCGCGAAGCTCGTTCGTGCCACGCTCACTTTCGCCGATCTCACCGAGGCCGACCTCGCGCATGCCGATGCGACCGCCGCGGACTTCGTAGGGGCGACGCTGATGCGCACGAAGCTCCACCGACTGCATGACGTGGACGCTCGTTTTGGCGACCGCTCCGCGGCTCTCGGTGATGACGCGGAGCTCGCGTTTGCCGAAGACTTCCGAGCCACACGCTGACGAGAGACAGGCTAGTATGACTCGAGCGATGCGAGCCCTTGCGACGAAGCCACGAAGTCACGATGGGGTCCTACAGGACTGCGGCACCGTCACCCGTTCGGACGCAGGCCGGCTCGCCGTGCGGACATCGAGCGGCGTGATGGAAGCCGAGCGAGCGGTGAGCTGCCTCGTCGAGCCCATTCTCGGTGATCAGGTTTTACTGGCGTGTATCGATGGTGGCGCGTGTTTTGTTCTCGCCATCTTGCGTCGCGAAGACGCCTCGTCGCCGACGTGCCTGTCGGTCGATGGTGGCCTCACCATCGCGGTGCCGCGCGGAAAACTCGAGCTCTCGTCGCGTGACGGCGTGACGTTGTCCTCCCCCCGCGAGGTCTCGTTGCTCGCTTCCGAGCTCGTGCTCACCGCGGCTCGAGCGTCGACGACGCTTGGGGAGCTGTCGCACGTCGGCGCGCGCATACTCGCGCAGGTCGACAGCGTGAAGGTGGTCGGCGAGGTGCTCGAGGCCGTCGTCGATCGGGCTGTGTCCCGCGTGAAGCGCGCGTTTCGTTTCATCGATGAGGCGGACACTGTGCGCGCCGGGTCGGTGGACTACCGAGCCCGCGGGATGGCCTCGCTGCAGGGCGAGCACGCCACCGTTACGGCCGAAAAGCTCGTCAAGATCGACGGCGCGCAGATTCACGTTGGGTGAGGCTCGGTCACCTAGGTTGAGGGAGGACGCAGCGTGTTCGCGAACAATCAAAAAGGTGGCATCGACGCGAGCTTTCCGGACGTGTGCCTCACGCCGGTTGGGGCCGTCCTCGTGCCGGTGCCGTACCCAAACGCCGCGAACGGCTCGATCGGAATCCCCGCCGCATATGCCGTCTTGTTCGGAGCCGCTCCCGCACACAACTTGTCGACCGTGGTGCCGCTCACGACCGGCGATGTGCCCGGCGTTCAGGGCGTCTCCTCCGGCGTTGTCATGGGGCCATCTCGTCACACGACGGCGTCGTTCACCTGCCTCGTCGCGGGGATGCCGGCGACGCGAATGACGAGCAGCACTCTGCAAAATGCCACAAATTGCGTAGGTGCGCGGGTCACGCCGTCGCAACTCAAGGTGTTGCTGCTCGCCCCTTGACGGTACCCCGCGCGATTCGACTGGCGTGGCCGATGCCGCGCGCGGCGAGCGCAGTTTCGTCGCGACGATGCCCAAAGGAGCCCGATGATTTTGCGTCAGCTTTTCGACCACGCTTCGAGCACGTACAGCTACCTCCTCGCCTGTGAACGCACCCGCGAGGCCGTCCTGATCGATTGCGTCTATGAGCAACACACGCGCGACTCCGCACTCGTCCGTGAGCTTGGGCTCACGCTCGCCTGCACGTTGGACACCCATTGTCATGCCGATCACGTGACGGGCGCGTGGTTGATGAAGGCCGCACTCGGCAGCCAGATTGGACTATCGCCGACCTACCTCGCCAACAACGTCGACCTCCCGCTCCGCGAAGGTCAGGTCATTCGGTTCGGCGACCATTCGCTCGAGGTGCGCGCGACCCCGGGCCACACGGCGGGCTGCCTCTCCTATGTCACCGCCGAGCATACGATGGCGTTCACGGGCGACGCGTTGCTCGTGCGCGGTGCGGGTCGAACGGATTTTCAGCAAGGCGACGCCCATCAACTCTACCGGTCGATTCGCGAGCAGCTCTTCACGCTCCCGGACAATTGCGTCGTCTATCCCGGACACGATTACGATGGCCGAACCTCCAGCACCATCGGCGAGGAGCGCATCCACAACCCGCGCATCGGCGGGGGCGCGCGCGAAGAAGACTTCGTAGGCTACATGGAGAATCTCGGCTTGCCGCATCCGAAGCAGCTCGCGGTAGCCGTACCCGCGAATCTGCGCGCCGGGGAACCCGAAGACGGAAAGGCTCCGCGTGCTCCTGAGTGGGGCCCGGTCATCACGACCTACGGCGGCTTCAAAGAGATTGGCCCAGAGTGGGTCGCGCGCTGTCGAGATGACGTGCACGTGCTCGACGTGCGCACGGCAGCCGAGTTCGAGGGCGAGCTCGGCCACCTCGCTTGCGCGCAGCTCATTCCAATCGAGGAGCTCCGCGAGCGCGTTACCGAAGTGAACACCACCAAACCCGTCGTCGTCGTCTGCCAGACGGGAAAACGCTCGGCGATGGCGACGCTGATCCTCGAGATGAGCGGCGTCGTGCGCTGCGCCAATCTTGCCGGCGGGATGGTTCGGTGGCGGGAGCTTGGCCTGCCGAGTTGACGAGCGCGTCGGTGCTTCTCGCGCGACGGTACCGACAC
The DNA here is from genome assembly GCA_947475525.1 of Polyangiaceae bacterium. Lineage (GTDB taxonomy): Bacteria > Myxococcota_A > Polyangia > Polyangiales > Polyangiaceae > SYFR01. The sequence continues at coordinate 23,395 of CANJMI010000032.1, forward strand.
GCGATAGCGTCTGCCACGACACGGAACGCATGAACGATAAGAACCTCGAGCCGATGTGGCGAGCCGACGAAACCGAAGCCCACGGCACGGTCAATCACAGGACGCCCACTGCGCCAAGTGAGCTCGCGCCGCTCTTATCGAGCGCATTCGGTTTCGCTTCATTCCGCCCGCATCAAGAGGCGGTGTGCAAAGCCGCGACCCTCGGCGCAGACGTGCTCCTGGTGATGCCGACCGGAGCCGGAAAGTCGCTCTGCTATCAGCTCCCGGGCATCGCGCGTGGAGGGACGACGCTCGTGGTGAGCCCGCTCATCGCGCTCATGGAAGATCAGGCGACCAAGCTCGCGGCGCTGGGTTTCGCCACCGCGCGCATCCATTCTGGCCGCGATCGCGAGAGCTCGCGGAGAGCGTGTGCCGATTACCTCGGAGGCAGGCTCGATTTCCTGTTCATCGCGCCCGAGCGACTCGCGGTCGTGGGGTTCCCCGAGATGCTTGCGAAGCGCCGGCCCGCGCTCATCGCGGTCGACGAAGCGCACTGCATCTCGCACTGGGGGCACGACTTTCGTCCCGAATACCGGATGCTCGGCGAGCGGCTGCCGATCCTGCGTCCGGCACCGATCGTGGCGCTCACCGCCACCGCAACGCCGATGGTTCAGGACGACATTGTCCGCCAGCTCGGGATCGCCGATGCGCAGCGTTTCATCCACGGTTTCCGGCGCACCAACATCGCCATCGAGGCCATCGAGATGAGCCCCAGTGAGCGCCGACCCGCGATAGTGAAGCTGCTCCGCGAGAGCGAGCGACGACCCGCCATCGTGTACGCGCCGACGCGCAAAGAAGCCGAGGCGCTCGCCGCCACCCTCGCGCCGCAGTTTGCATCGGCGGCCTACCATGCGGGCATGCGGGCGCCCGACCGCGAGCGCATCCAGGCTGCCTTCGCGCGCGGTGAGACGGAGGTGGTGGTGGCGACCGTGGCGTTCGGCATGGGCATCGACAAGGCCGACGTGCGAACGGTCGTGCACACCGCGCTGCCAGGAAGCATCGAGGCCTATTACCAGGAGATAGGTCGCGCTGGGCGTGACGGGCTGCCTTCGCGCGCGTTGCTGATGCACTCGTTCGTCGACCGCCGCACACACGAATACTTCCACGGTCGCGACTACCCCGAGCTCGCCGTGATGGACCGACTTTTTGCGGCCTGCGCGGCCACGCCTGAGCCCAAAGAGGCGCTGCGGCTGCGCCTCGCCGAGGACCCCGAGCTCGCGGCTCCGGACGTTCTCGACAAGGCGCTCGAAAAATTGTGGATCCACGGTGGCGCGCTCGTCGACTTTGAGGAGAACGTCCGCGCGGGGAGCACGGCCTGGCGTGCGGCATTTCAGGCGCAACGCGATCACAAGCTCGCGAGCCTGATCGGGATGGCGCGGTGGGCGGAAGCGAGCACCTGCCGCATGCTCGGGCTTGTCGGGCATTTTGGCGATCAGGAAGACAGCGGCCAGCCATGCGGCGTGTGCGACGCCTGCGCCCCCGACGCGTGCATCGCGCGAACCTTCCACGCGCCGAGCGCATCCGAAAACTCAGCGATTGATCGCATTCTTGGGGCGCTGCGCGCCGTCGACGGGCAAGCCACAGGCCGCCTGTTCCGCGAGCTCAGCGACGACACTTCGCTCGATCGGCGCTCCTTTGAGCATCTGCTCGGCGGGCTCGTTCGCTCGGGTTCGGTACGGTTGGCGCAGGCGGCATTCGAGAAGGACGGTAAACGCATCGAGTTTCAACGGGCCCACTTGACCGACGCGGGTCGCCGCGTCACGACCGCTCGGGTCACCATCGAGCGCGCGCGCACCGGCAAGAAGACGGAGCGGAAGCGCGTCCCGCCGAAGGCGCGTGGCTCTCGACCGACGAGCGGCGCTACCGCTGTAACTCCGGATGTCAGCCGCATCGCCGATGCACTGCGAGCGTGGAGACTCGAGGAGGCACGACACGCTCGCGTACCCGCGTTCCGGATCCTCACCGACCGCGTGCTCACGGCCATCGCCAGCGCTCGGCCCGAGTCCATCGACCAGCTGCTCGACGTGCACGGCATGGGCGTTCACGGCGCGACGAAGTACGGCGAGCCGATCGTCGGCATCGTCCGCGCGGCTCGCGAAGGGCAGTGACTTAGAACCCCGGTCCCCCGAGCGCCACGGGCCCATGCGCTCGACCAAAATGATGCTGCGCAACATGGGGCTGGCTGGGCCCGACGGGTGACGATGGCGCGAGCCATTCCGCGTGGTTCTTGCGCTTGCGCGCGAGCCCCTTTCCGGCTTCACTCTTGCTATCCGCTGATGCAAAAGAACGGTGCTGAATGGGTCGTTAAGCAACGGGGCATTTGGAGTGGCCCCCTGACATGGGCACGCAGCTTGTTTGGTTCAAACGCGATTTGCGGGTGCACGACAACGCGGCTCTGACGCATGCCGCTGCCCTGGGGCCGGTCATGTGCGTATACATCGTGGAGCCGTCTTACTGGCGCAGCCCGGACGCTTCGCAAAGACAGTTCGATTTTTTACATGAATGTCTGCGCGACTTGTTTGTGCAACTGAAGGCCTGCGGCGTGCGCCTTCACGTGGTTACCGGCGAAGTCACAGAAGTGCTCGATCGCATCCACCGAGCGCAAGCTTTCAGCCACCTTCACGCCCATGAAGAAACCGGCAACGCGCTGACCTACGAGCGTGACAAAGCCGTCGCCCGCTGGTGCGCCACGCGCATCGTGCAGTGGCAAGAGCACAGCCAAAACGGCGTGGTGCGCCGACTGCCCAGCCGCAACCAGTGGAGCGCGCTGTGGAAGCAGCGCATGCAAGCGCCCCAGCTGATAACCCCAACCCTCACGCCAGCCCCGTGGCCCTGGCCGGCAGAGCGCTGGCCCGATTGGCAAGCCTGGGGCTTGGCCCTTGACGCCGCACCCGAGCGGCAAACCGGCGGCAGGCAAACGGCTTGGCACACCTTGCAGAGTTTTTTGAACACGCGCAGCGCCCAATACCGGGGCGGCATTTCATCGCCCTTGAGCGCCACCAGTGCTTGCTCGCGGTTGTCGCCCTACCTGAGCTGGGGGTGCCTGAGCATGCGCGAAGTGGTTCAGGCCACCGAACAAACCCTGGTTCAGCCGGGCCTGGACCCGTGGACCCGCAAGGGCCTGGTGGCGTTCACCAGCCGGCTGCACTGGCATTGCCATTTCATGCAAAAGCTCGAGAGCGAACCCGCCATCGAGTACCGCAACATGCACCGGGGTTACGACGGTCTGCGCGAAGGCGACTGGAACTCAGCGCACTTTGAACGCTTGCGCACCGCCACCACTGGCTGGCCGCTGGTGGACGCCTGCGTGACCATGCTGCAACACACCGGCTGGCTCAATTTTCGTATGCGCGCCATGCTGGTGTCGGTGGCGGCCTACCCCCTGTGGCTGCACTGGCGCGAAGTCGGGCAGTGGCTGGCCGGGCAATTTGTGGACTACGAGCCCGGCATTCACTGGAGCCAGATGCAAATGCAGTCGGGCACCACCGGCATCAACACCAC
>CANJMI010000033.1 GCA_947475525.1 Polyangiaceae bacterium
CGTACTCGCCGCTCGCCGTGAGGTCTACGCGGCCGCTCGCGCGCGACATCCGAAGCGATGAAGTGGGCTACCGCGTGCCTGGGACGCGCCCGCCCTCGTGGCCCTGAACCCGAGGGACTCTGCCACTCGAACTCGCGTGTCGAGTGCGCTCCGCTGCGGAGCACACTCGACAACGAGGAATCTTTCTACCGAGGCTCACGCAGCGTGAAGACTCATGCGGCAACTATCTTGACGCTTACCGGAGGCACTCGCGCGTTCGCGGCTCGCATTCGGTCCCGGCCGCACCGCCGTTCCCGCCCGAATCACCGGCTGCTGAGCCTCGTGCCGTCGCCGTGAAGCCCCAAGGGCGCCGAGCCGCGGTCCATCCAACCTTGCCAACAGCCCGTCTTCTGATTTTACTCTCCTTAGCAGCCGATTGGCGTATGGTTCCGCCCCGTCGCGGCGCCTGTCAATTCCCCGATTACCCCGGCACTTCTCCAAGAGTTTTGCTCTCCGGTAAACTCGGGGCGGTTTAACATGCCGGCGTGCAGCGCCTGCCGCTCCTTGATACTACGCGGGCCCATACATTAAAGAGCGGTCGCTTTGGCCATGCATGACGGGCCGCCGATTCGCTGGAGGAGATCAGGTATGAGAAGATTTTGCCTGCGGGTTCCGAGTGTGATTCGTTTCTGTCTCGTTCTGATGATGCTTGCGATCACGCACCCGACGGGCGCGCTGGCGCAGCAGGCCGACCCTTCTGGTATAAGCCTGCGGATTGGGACCAGGGTGGCACCGCCCTTTGCGATGAAGGCCGCGGATGGCACTTGGGAGGGCATAAGCATCGATCTGCTGGCGGCTGTCGCCGCCAAGCTCGGCGTGACGTACCAACTGCAGGAAACGACCCTCGCCGGCATGATCGACAACGTGGCCGACGGCAAGCTCGATGCCTCAATCGCAGCCATGACGATGACCCCCGCGCGTGAAGAGTTGATCGACTTTTCTTATGCGTTCTTCCGTTCGGGCCTTGGGGTCGCTGTCGCCGAAAAGCGACAGGCGGGACCAGCGGCGATCTGGGATGCGCTGACCTCGCGCGCGTTCCTGTCGATTGTGGGGGTGTTGGCTGGGATGCTGTTCTTGGTCGGCGCGCTGGTCTGGCTGTTCGAACGAAAGCATAATTCCGCACAGTTCGAGAGCGATCCAACGCGCGGCCTGTTCAGCGGATTCTGGTGGGCAGCTGTCACGATGAGCACGACCGGATATGGCGACAAGGCCCCGAAAACGGTCGGCGGGCGCATCCTGGCGATCGTGTGGATGTTCACGGCCCTGATCGTGACAGCAGGATTCACGGCGCAGCTTGCGGCATCCCTGACTACAAATTCTATCCAGCATCAAGTCACCAACCCAACCGATCTTGCGTTAATGCGCGTGGGTAATGTGGCTAACGCGGCGTCGGGTGCGGCGTTGCAAAGCTATGGTGTGCGCCCGCGGGCTTATCCCGATGTGTCCGCTGGACTGAAGGCGGTCACGGGCGGCGAAATCGATGCCTTTGTGCATGATGAGCCGATCCTGGTTTGGGAAATTTCGCTGGCGCGGGGAGTTACGCTGGCGCCGGTTCGCTTTTCACCACAGGATTACGCCATCGTGTTGCCGCGGGATACGCCGCGGCGCGAGGCGGTGAACCGTGCGTTGCTAGAAGTACTGGCCTCGGACCGGTGGACGGCAATCCAGCGGCACTATCTGGGCCATACACGTTAACACTATTGCCGCACCTTTGATGCTGGCACACGCGCGAGTTGCTGCCGCAGCGTAACCGTACGACGAACGACGCCACCGACGCGCTTGCATCTCGGTTGAATCGGTCCGTGCTGCTGCATCCGAAAAGCCGTTAGCCGCCTGGAGACGGTCGCCAGCGATCGGGAAGGAGCTCGTCGATGTCGCCGCGCCGCGGCCTTGAGCGCCACCAGCGCAACGTCGATAACTTCACGCCGGAGCGCTGCGCCACGGTGCCGATCGCGGTTCCGCGCTCGACCTCACCGCAGAGTCTCGCCCAGAATTCCCTTGGATGTCCCGCCACGGCGTGAGCGTGCCGGAGTGTAGGTGCGTCGTCAGGACGTCGCTGGCCGGACGGTTACGTCGAGAAACGCATGTCGCTGTGTTGCCCCTATCGGGCAGAGTCAGCTTAGCGATGGCACGAACGCTCCAGTGTGAGCCCAACTGGAGCGCGCCAGCCCATCACTTGACGTAAAGCTCGAAGCCCTTTGCCGTCACGCGGACTGGAAAACGGCCTTCTTCGGCCCGAGCCGCAAGGAAGCGCGATTGGCACCGCGACTCGAAGACGAGGAAGTTCGCTCGCTCGGCGAGCTCGGCGGCCTGGGCTTCGACGTAAAAAATATGGGGTCGCGAAAAGCGGTGCTTCGCGGGTCCGTAACCTAGAGCCGACAGGCCCTGAAGCTTGACGAGCCCGGCTTCTGCACAGCCGAGAAACAGCACCTCATCGTTCCATCGCGCGTCCTCTAAGACGGGCACGTCGGGCAGCTCCGCAAGCCAAACTCCTGCAATTTTACGAGGATTGTGCGCGTAGCGACGTACGAAGACGTGAAATAGAAGATCGCTCGCAACGCTGGCTGCGCCGCTTCCCCTCTCGGTCCAGAGCAGGTGCGTCACCCGGAGCGAACGGAGGTAGGCGTCGATGCCGGCTGGAGTTCCGAGTGCGGCGTAATCGATGCCGGCCTGCCAGGCCGCGTTGTCATGAATGACGGGACGCTGAAGCCCGAGATGAGGGTGAGTCTCGTGCAATAGGACACGCGCATCCGCGGGCAACACCTGGCTTATCTGCTCGAAGTCGAAGAGCGCGAACCGGCTTTCGTACTTTTTCTGATACCCGGCTTGAATGAGATCGATCGACGTACGGAGCGGTACCTTGAGAAACACGTGGGCGGGAATGAAGGGGACGTCGCCTCCCGCGACGAGCTGAAGCCCGACCAGAAATAGAAGAGGGATCCGCACGAGGAGTCCTTGCTTCCAGAGCAACCCCAACATGACCGCCGTCACCGCCGCCATCCACGGCATCAGGGTCTGCAGGTAACGGTCCTGATGGTTGGTCCAATACCAAACGAAAATTCCACAGTGGGTCGCCGCTATCACGGCCCACAGCCGCAGGCGCTTTCCGAGCAACGGCGTAGCCACACAGAGCAGCGTAAAAAGCGACCCAACGACGGGCACCTTACCGTGAAACAACTTCCAGTCGTGCGGCACGAAGGACCACGTCCAGAGCGCCCCAAGCGACTCTTTCAGCCCGGCGAGATCCCGCGAAGGCTTCCAGTGCTGGGTGCGGTAGACGTTGTCGTAGAGAACCTGGGCGGTCGCGTTCCAGGGGCGGCCGTGAAACACCTTGTTGAGCAGCGGATAGAGGGGATCACCGTACCAGATCCAGTTCTTCAACCAGAGCGGCGCAGTGAGCACAACCCCTGATGCAATGCAGACCAGCGGCCCCACAATCCAGGCGCGCCTAGACGCTCCGGTGCGCACGCGAAAGCGTGGAACGGCGAGCATGACGGAGCGAACAGCGATCGCCAGAACGGGGAACACAATGAGTTCAAACGCGGACGAATACTTCGTGAGGATCGCGCCTGCGATCGGGAGCGCGAAGAGGATGGCGTGCCTCGAATCGAGCCGCTTCTGAAAGCGAAAGAACTGCAAGACGATCGATGCGGTAAAAAAAGCCGCGATGTGGTCCGCGCCACCCCCGAGATTCGAATCGTAAAGAAAAATACCCGGGAATAGAAATCGCGTCGCCCACGATGCTGCCACCGGAAGCTCGGGTGCGAGCCTTCGCGCGAGGGCAGGAATGCCCAGGAGCGAGAAGACGAAACCGACGAACTCGAGGTGTTGCGCGAGCTCGAGGCGGTCAAAGAAGCGCGCCTTCGGAAGGATGAGCGCCCAGGTGTAGAGGTAGCTCGCAAGCTGCGGTGCGGTGCCCGGAAACCAACCTTCCGGGTAGCGTTCGATGCGATGGGCGGCCGCGTAATGTTGCGCCATCGCGAGATGCTTCCAGCGCGAATCAAAGGAGATGTTGCCCGGCGACAAGATCCCGAAATAGAGGAGACCGAGCGCGAGCACGCCGAAGAGAATGGCAACCCAGCCCCAGCCGCCGATGCCGTGCGCAAGGCCACCCTGCCGACGATGCTGGTGCGACGCACGTCTCAGATAGCGCCACGGTCCCCGGCCTCCGGCGGCGAGGAGCACCAGCGGAATACCGAAGAACGCCGCCGGATAGAGGAGGCCCGCCATCCCGACGAGAAACACGGCGAGCGCAAAAACCTGGACTCCAACGACGAAGTCCAGGGACAGCTGCTCGAAGAGCGGCAGCGGCGCCGGCGCCACCTTGCGGACAATCCGGTGTCCGACCGACACCACGGATGCGAGCCAGCCGAGCGACGCTGCCCAATAGCCGAGGTAACGCCAGCCGAGCCACTGTGCGACCGGATAATGAGGCTGTACGGCGCGGCACAACTGAGCCGCCCCACCGAGCAGCACAAGCGCGAGCGCCACTTTCAACGGAGTGCGTTTATCGACGAAGCGACGCGGATTAAGCTGCATAAGATGGTGGGCGCCGCAGCGCGAAAGCGAGCACTTCAAAGACGATTCGAGCGAGCCGAAAACCGACTGCGAGCGCGGCTGCGAAAGCCGCACCGTAGCGCAGCTCCACCATTGAAGTGAGCCGCACTTCGCGAAGGCCTAGGCCGCCGGGCAGAAGGAAGGCAAGCTGCGCCACGAGCCACGAAACGGAGAGCACACCGATGAGGAAGCGGGCACCTTCGACATCGAGCATGGCGGGCGCATGGTACCGCAAACGATAGCCGGGGACGTCTTTGCGTCGGTGGAAAGAGCTGGTAGACGTCTCGCGTCCTCTAGCCTGCCTTATCCGCCCCCGTGCCGATCACCCACCTCTCCGTCATCATCCCAGCGTACAACGAGCAAGACCGCCTCGCCGGCGCGCTCGTACGGGTCACCGAAGTTCTCGCGGCGAAGCCCATTGGTGAGCAGGTAACTCCTTCCTGGCTGGCTCGAGCAGGTCTGGTTATGAGGCTATCCGAATGAGGCTATCCGAATGATGCGCCCCATGATCGCCCGCGCCCGCAACGCGCTCCGCCGCAGGCCGGGCCGCTATGCGCTGTATCTCGTGGGCCTCGTGTTACTCGCCTGGACCTTCGGACCCAACCTCTGGGCGCACGCTCGTCGCGCCATAGTGGACGGCTACGTCAACGATGATTCGCGGGTCTGGATCACACCATTTCTGCGCAATTACGACAGTACGCTGCTGCAGAACGACGCGCTGCAGGAATACGCGGCGGCATGCGAGGCGCCGGGCTATCGACTGCTTTACATGGCACTCGCGCAGCTGGCCCACCCGCAGCTGGTAAGTAGCATTCTACCTTATGCTCTGTACGCGATCTTTCTTGTCGCGATCGGCATCGCGGCAGCAAAGTTTGCTCGCGCCCCCGGCGCTTTTGCGGCGGTCGCACTGTGCCTGTCCAGCGACGTATTCATCGAACGGATGGCGGGCGGCCTCCCACGCGCTTTTGCCTACCCGATCGCGGCATGTGGCATGGCAGCCCTGGTCCATGGCCGACTCCGCGCGCTGTCGCTCGTCACCGTCTTGGGCGCCCTGTTCTATGCCGCGGCGGCATTGCCACTCGGTATGACGCTGGCCGTGGTCGCGCTCTTGTTTGGGCGTAAACATCGCGGTGATCTCAAGGGCGCGGGGCTACCGCAGCGGCTCGCGCTGGTCGCAGGAACAGCGCTTGCCGCCGGCGTGATGCTGGCTCCGACCGCGATTGCGATGCGACCTTACGGTGGCTACATTCGTCCGTCCGAAATCAAGAACTATCCCGAAGCGGGTCCCGGTGGCCGCTTTTACGGCAGCGATCACCCGCCGTTCAAGTCTTTCCTCGACGAGCTCAGCGGTGAGGTTCCGCGCGTCATCCGCGGCAGCGGACCACTTGTTGAATCGATCCAAGCGCTCAAAGGCGACCAAACGCGCCTAACGCAGCTCCGCCTCGCCGTCATGTCGCTCGCGCTTCTGCTGGTGGCGGTACTCGCACTACGCAGCCACGGCGCCGCACGCCGGGTGCTCGCCTACGTATTGGTAATCGTCGTCGGCTACCACGTCGCAGCGGTGGCGGCGCCGTGGCTCTACTTGCCACAACGCTACATCGGTTTTCCCGTGCCGGTGCTCACGGTGGTGCTGCTGGCCGCCGCGCCACTGGCGTTCCTGCGGTTGTCGTCACGTCGATGGGCGGGCCTTATCGGCTCTGCTGGCCTCGTGCTTGTGCTCGCGTTGTTCGGCACGCGCGGCTCGGCCAAGGCCGGGCTCAACACGCCAACCCGACCGATGTCGCCGGTTCAAAGCTACATCGCCTCGCTCCCGCGAGACGTGCTGATTGCCGGCTGGCCGTCGTCGATGGACAGCGTGCCACTGATCACCGCACGTCGTGCGTTCCTCACTCAGGAGGACCACATGCCTTTCAGCAAAGGTTTTGCTGAGCACATGCGCCTGCGAGTGTACGCGCTGTTCGATGCCTACTTCGCCAAGGACGATGCGCCGCTCAAGCGACTACGCGACCAGTTCCACGTCACTCACTTGGTCTTCGATATCAATCATTTGCACACACCGCCCAGGTATTTCAAACCGTTCGATCGCGCCATCGTCCAGCGCACCCGCGGTCTCAGCGCTGCCAATTACCAGCTATTGCGACTCGTGCCGCAGGCGAGCTTCCGCTCGGGCTCGACCGTGGTGCTGGATCTGACCCGACTATAGCCCCATCCGCAGCTTCTTGAAACCGAAGGCGGTCATCTTGAGGAGCAGCCATCCGTGTTGAAAGCGGCTGATCTTGGTATCCCCGTAGGTGCGCGCACGGTAGCGCACCGGCAGGTCGACGATCTTCATATTGAGCCGCGCTGCACCGAACAATAGATCGAAATCACCGAACGGATCGAAGTCACCGAAGAACGACCGTTCATCTGCGATGCGGCGATAGTCCCGCTGAAAGAGCACCTTGGTGCCGCACAGCGAGTCCTTGATCGGCTGTTCCAGAACCCAGGAGAGCGCGAGCGAGAAGAATTTATTGCCGAGCAAGTTGAGAAACCGCATGGCCTCGCCTTCCATTGGATAGACCAGGCGGACACCATTGATGAACTCTCCTTTACCCGTCACCAATGCATGAAAAAACTTCGGCAGGTCTTCCGGCGGAACCGTAAGGTCCGAATCGAGAATCATCAGCACTTCGTGAACGGCGATGTCGTAGCCCTTGCGAACCGCGTCACCTTTTCCTTTTCCGCCGCCCTGGGAAATGAGTCGCAATTGCAACGGGCCGCGGTACTCGCGGATGATCTTCTCGATCTCTTCATAGGTGCCATCCGTGGAGTTACCATCCACGAAGATAAGCTCGGTTGCGCTACCCATCAACGGCGTGCGCAACACGGCTTCGAGAATGTTTCCCTTCTCATTCTTGCACGGGCAGATAACGCTTACGCCTGGTAGCGGCTCCGGCAACTGCTCCTCCACCGCGCGCGCCACGAAATACTGAACCAGCGCGGTCTCCTTGACCACTGGCACCTTGGCGCCCAAGCGATTGGCGATGGTCGAGAACACAGGAACATCCATCGGCACCAGCACATCCGTTCCACTTCGCACGACCTGAAAGCCGGAAAGGTAGAGCAGATTGCCCATGTCGTTCATGCTGAGCCAGTTTTGCTCGGGCCAACGCGTCTTCTGACCGAGGACTTCGGCGAGCCGCAACACCGGCTCCCACAAGAAATTGTAATAGGTCACCACAATTCGGCCACCGGGCCTGAGCAGCGCGCGCAGCCGCCGAAGCGCCGTCTCGATGTCTTCGAGCAGCCCCATGGTGTCGGAGAGGACAATCACGTCGAAGGGCCCCTCGGGCAGGGGATCGTGCTCGACGTCGGCGACGCTGAACGATAGCTCGGACCGGGCCTGATGGCGCTCCTGCGCCAACTCGACCATCGCCGGCGACACGTCGATGCCGATCCCGCGATGTGGACGCAACGAGGCCAGCAAATCACCGGCGCCGGAACCCACCTCGAGAACGCTAGCACCCTGCAGCACAAGCGATCCGATGAGTCGCTCGATCTGCTCGGCATAATAACGATTCTTGGACAGCCAGCGCGCGCGCTCTGCGGCGATCTGATTGTATTGTGTGACTTTGCTTTCGCGGCGCGCCTGCTCCCGCCGCTCGAATTCGCTGTTCTCAGTGGAGCTCATGCGCTTCTCCTCGCCTGTTCGCGGTAACTGCTCTCGTCACGATGGTTGTTGGAATGCGAGGCCATGTTCATCTCTCTTCGCTCCGAGCACGCAGGTGTATGTACGCCCACGCAGCTCGCGGGAAAACGCGCTCCGCGGTACGCTCTGCCATCGCAACCGCCCCGCGGATCCATGAGTTGTTGCCGGCCAATGGCCAGCCGAGCCGGGGGTGGAAGACAATCCTGTGGATGGGCATCGCCTGCATTCGCTGGGAGCTCTCGACGCGAAACTCACGCGAGAGCAGGCTCCGCAGGTAGCTCGGCGTCGAACGCAGCTCGCCGCGCTCGGCCGGTTGGGTGATTGCATGCAACAGAATGAGCGGGTTGTAGCGGCACGGCTCGAGCACGTCGACTGTGCCTCCCGGTGCGAGTACCCGCGCACATTCGCTGAGGAATCGCTCGGGTTGTTCAAGATGATGGATGACGTCGCGCACCAGCACGTGGTCGAATTCATGCCGCTCGAACGGTAGCTCGTAGGCACTCCCCGCATGAAATGTGCAACGCGGTAGCCGAGCGCGCGCGAAAGCGATCTTCTCCTCGAAGAGATCGATCCCGACCGCCCCCTCCGGACCGCCAAGGTGATACAGAGTCGCGCCCTCACCGCAGCCCACGTCGAGCACGCGCCGGCCAAGTGGCAGAAATGCCCGCTCGCATAGCTCGCGTTCCTGCTCAGCGACGTACGGTGCTCCGGTCTGCCAGGCGTAATGCTCCGGCTGTGCCATCCCGAAAGCGTCGCGCAAATGCCTGTTCGCGTCGCTCATGCGCTCGCCCGCTCCGCATGCGATTCGCTGCGGGATGCGCGCTGGAACCACCACAAGCCCACCGCGGCAAGCAGCAGCGTTCCGAGGATCTGCACCAGGTAAATTAAGAAGATAACCACGCTCGCCCGTTCCACGACCAGCCCGGGAGCCTTGTACATGGCAAAGCCGGCGTACAGCGAGAGTTGAAATGTCCCGAAGTAGCCGGGTGCATTGGGCACCAGCACGCCGAGAGCCAGCACGCCCACGAGCACCATCGACTGCGGCAAGGTCAGAGGGATGTCGGCACCGCGACTGATAAGCCAGACGCCCGCAGCGTTGAGCCACCAATAGAGCACGGTCGCCGCCACGAACGGGCTGATCGAGCGCGCTCTCGGCAAAAAGCTGAGACCGGTGGCCACACCATCGACCTTGGCTGCCACCCAGGCAGAAAGCCGTGGCGAGACGCTCCCTAGCACCCGTAGGACCGCACGCCGCACCCGCTCGCGCCCGAAGTAGAACAAGGCCATGAGCAGGAACGCCACCGCAAACAAGCCCAGGGCAATGTAGGTGCCGCGCGGCACGAGAGCGACAGGGATCCTCAGGTCACCGATGTGGTCCGGCAGTGGGTCGAGCGGCTGGGCCACGAGGAGCCCGGCAAAGAGCAGCAGGCATATCACCAGGCCGTCGATCACCCGTTCGGCGGCTACGGTTCCGGTGGCCGCCCACGCCGACAGCTTCGGGCCGCGAATCATCGTAGGTCGGACCACCTCACCCATCCGCAGCGGCAGAACCACCAGCGCGCCCATGCTGATAAGGGAGACCGACATCAGCCTCGAAGTGGTGACCGGAGCAATCGGCTCGAGCAGCCACTTCCAACGGTACGACCGCACCAAGAGCGCGGTGAGCCAGATGAGACTGTAAGCTCCCACGGTCCACCACGCGACGTGCGCGAACGCCTCGCGCGGCGGCACCACCGGGAGCGCGCCGAGGTGGAGCAGATAGGCAAAGCCAGCCGCAATCAACAACGAGAGCACGAGCGCGACCAGCCACCGTCGGGTGATCGATGGCGGCGCTGCGTTTGGGGGAGCCGGTTCGCTCACGGCTATGTCCGCGAACCCCTCAACAGTGTCCAACTACGAACGTTGTTGACGTAGACATCGTTGACGTAGACGTCGCTCATGACGACTCCTTCTTGGGGGTCCAAGCGCTGTCACCGGTGGAAACCACTGCATCGACTATGCCATGCGAGATGGCGGGCTCGGCTTCCATTCGACGCAACCGCTGAGTCCGCTCTTTGAGGTAGCAGCGAAGGCTCGCGAGCGCCGACGACAAGTCGCTGCAACGGGCCGCAACGACGAGCCCGACACCTCAACCGATCCAGTGAGTCTCGAGCCAGGCGATAGGGTCGACTGCGGCCCGCAACTCGCGGTCGATCGCCCGCACCGCCTCGCAAGGCCCCTGGCTTGTGCCATACGCCCGCGCGTAGAGGACCCACGTCGGCAGCTCGTAGTGGTGGAGCAGCGGCGCCATCGGATGCTTCGAGTTCGCCGCGAGAATCTCGGCCGCGCGCTCGACAGTCGGAGCGGCGACAAGCGCGCTCGTCGTGTCGAACAAGAGCTGCCGCAAGTCTTCGAAGGCCCGCTCTGGATTCTCGACCATGCGCCCGAGCAGCGCCTCGAAGCCGGCTTGGGATAGGCCCGCGGCCTCAGCAGCATCGCGCATCGCGGGAACTTGCGTCTCGAGAAAATCCGACTCGACCGCGTGACCCACGAGCCGACCCACAGCGTAGACGTCGAAGGCGCTGGCGACACACTCCGCGAGGAGCAGCCCCTCGGCCGTGCGTGCGTGCTCACCGAGCGCGACGTGCGCAAGTCGATGCCATGCGTTGTGCGCGAGTTGGTCGGCCGTGAGGCGATCATCAACCAGCACCTCGGCCGCCTCGTCGGGGCTCCAAAACGCGAGATTCAGCAGCAAGACGGACTCGTAGCTCTCGACGCCGCTCCCCTCGTTCGGAATGAGAAAGCGCATTCCGCGCGCGAGCATTGCCTGCTTCAATTCACGGTAGATGCCGACATGGCGAAACGAGCCTTCGTCTTCGATCGAGAGCTCCGAGAGCGACAAGGTTCGCAGCGGCGTCATGGCGCGACAGTGCTCGATCCCGGGTTCTCTTGCCAGTGTGGCGTGCGCATGCCAAAAACTCGGCCGATGAAAGTGCGCGCACTCACAGGTCTCGTCGGGGTCGTCCTGTTCGGTGCCTTCGCGGCGAGCTGCAAAGACGATCCTGCCCCACCCCCCGTGCCGGTCACCTCAGCGGCATCGACGAGCGCCGCGGCATCGGGCTATCAACTACCCGCATACACTGACGCTACGACGAAGCGCTTCCGCGTGGAGCTCTGCTTTTATGGCGCTTACGGCGTCAAGGTGACGCGTGAGGCCTACGTCGCAAGCCTGGGTGGCAAAGAGCCGAGTGAAAACCTCTTGCCGAGTTTCGGGCGCTTCCCGGAGCTGCAGGACGGGGCCACCACCATGCTCGCCGTTGCAAGCCCATCCGCGTCGGCTTCCGCAGCTACCCCAAGGCCAGCGTCATCCGTCACCGCGAAAAGCGCGAGCGTGCCCGGATCGTCGGCTCCCCTCGCGGGGCGCCCCGCAACGGAGTCGTACGAGCGCCTCCCGTATACGCGGTTCCTCGGCTCGTGCACCCTCGCCGCGCGCAAGGAGCCGAACGCGCCGAGCGACGAGGCACTCGACAAGGCGACGAGCGAGTTCGAGCAGTGGGCCAGCACCCTCAACCGCCAGCTGATGGCCGCGCATCGCTACTACGCGACAAAACAATACAGCGCCGACAAGTTCGAACGCGGCAGGAGCATCCACAAGGAGTTGATGACGAGCTTCGATTCACTCGATGCGAAGTTCGACGCCTTCGACAAGGCGTTCCTCGCGTGGAATGCCGCGCTCAAAAAACCTGATGAAAAGCTCGATAAATCGGGCGAGACCGCCTTTGGTGCGCTCCAGCAAGCGCGAGCCCTCGCCGCTTCACTCCTCGCGGCAAAGCCTGATGGCGCGGCCGTGAAGAGCGCTCTCGACGGCGTGACGCGTGGGCGCGACGCGCTCGAGAAGGACGGCAAAGACGATCCGAAAGCGCCACACCCGCCCGAGCTCGTCGGTCGCTTGCGTCGCCTGATGGACGCCGGCGCAAAGGCGCAGCTCGCACTCGACGAGCCGAAGCATCGGACGGAAACGACCTTCCAGGTGATGATGGAAGTCGCGGGTATCGTCGAAGCGAACCACCGCGCCCTCGGCAAGCTTCTGCGCAACACCGGACAGACGCGTACCGGCGCATCGTTGACGACCCTACGCCCCGGCGCGACCGGCCTTCCCGGGCTGCGGCCGAACAACAATGTTCGAGTACGACCACCCGGCGCGGACAGCAGGGCTCCGCGCGAGCGGGCGCCGGCCGAGCAAGAGCACCCGGAGTGATCGGGCGCTGCCCCCCCGGGCCTGCACGAGCAAACGTCAGATGAACGGGTTGACGTGGATCGGCTGCCTGCTCTCGCGCACATTGTAAGCGACGCGGCGAGCAAAGTAGACGGTGAGCCACGCAGCCACGGCGAACATCGCCACGCTGACAGCGGTCTGAAGCGTGATCGGGATCAGCGGCGCGCCATGCTCGGGTAGCCCGTTCGCGCCCATGAGCGTCGACGGCGAGGTGCCGATCACCCAGAGCGCCGTCAAGACGAAGCCCGCGAACGACATCGGCACGAACCACTTCCAGCAGAGGTTCATCAGCTGATCGATGCGGACGCGCGGCAAGGTCCAGCGAATCCACACGACGACGAAGATGAGGATCCACGCTTTGAGCAGGAACGTGAACACACCGGCCGCTTGGAGCGCCATGCTCGCTTCCTGCTGACTTGGCGAGACGCCAGGTAGCTGCCAGCCGCCGAGGAAGAGCGCGGTTGCGATACCGCAGAAAACGAAGACGTTCGCCCACTCCGCGAAGAAGAAGAACAGGTAGCGCATGCCGGAATACTCCGTGGAGTAACCCGCAACGAGCTCGCTCTCGGCCTCGGGGAGGTCGAACGGTGCGCGGTTGCCTTCGGCCAACGCCGTAATGAAAAACAAGAAGAAGAGACCGAAGCTTACCGGGTTGCGGAACACGTACCAATACCAGGGCCAGCCGCCCTTCGAGAGCAGCATGTCACCCATGCCGCCCTGCGCTTGGATGATGTCCTGCATTCGGAGCGAGCCCGTCATCATGACGACGCAAACGACCGACACCGCCGCTGGAATCTCGTAGCTGATGACCTGGGCCGCCGCGCGGACGCCACCGAGGAGCGACCACTTGTTGTTCGATGCCCAGCCGCCGGTCATCAGGCCAATCGCAACGAGCGAGGTGACGGCGACGACGAACAAGATGCCGACATCGAGATCCGCCGCGATAAGGTACTGACCGAACGGCATGACGACGAAGGTCGCCGAGACGCCGATGAACACGAGGTACGGCGCGAAACGAAAAAGCGGCTCGTCGCTCTCGGTCGGGATGATGTCCTCTTTGACGATCGATTTGATGCCGTCCGCCATCCACACGATGAAACCCTGAGGACCTGCGCGGTTCGGACCCACGCGCGACTGCATGCGCGCCGACACGCGACGCTCGACCCAAGTGATGATGCCCGCGGTGGGCGCCATGAAGAGCAGGAGAATCACCGCGGCGACCCCGAGGATCATCGCAGCTGCGAGGATGTCATTCGGGAGCCCACCGCCATCGAAGCCGGACATCGACACTTGGCGCAGCTCGGGCGACCCTTGGGCGCGCTTCACGCCGAGCTGGGCGAACCGTGCGCCGTGCTCCGGGACGATATCGCCGACCGAGAGGATCGACACGCCGTTGAACGAGACGAGCAAGTCACCCGCAGCGATGCCGACCTTGTCAGCCGGTCCGGCTGCAGCCACCCCTGAGACAAGCAGCCCACCGGCCGTCGGCGCGTGTTCCTCGTCCAGGCGAACGCCAAGGTGCTCGAGCGCCTTGTGACCGACCTGACTGCGCTTCTCCAGCGCGATGCGCCGAACCGACGGCGAGCGAAAATCGAGCGTGACTCCGACGACCTTGCCAAGCACTGGCTGCCCCTCGGCGGCCGCCGCAGCGAGCTCGACCGTCACGTCACCGCGGAAAGTCGTGTGTGCGGCATCGTCACCGAGGCCACAGAACTTGGCGACAACGACGTCGGTGAGCGGGAAGCTTACTTTATCGGCGTGGGGCTTCGCGCCATCGATCACGATGTGGGCGTCTTCGCCTTCCGAGCTCTTGCCAGGACGGTAGAGCTTGCCGTCGAAGGACACTTTCGCACTCTTCGCCTCTTGAACGGGCAGACGCGTACCGAGAACCTCGATGTGATCGCCGACCTCGGCGTCACGCGGAATCACATCGACTAAATCGAGCAGGTTCGGCGCATCCTGGCGCTTGCAGCCCACCACCAGCGCGAGCATGGCGAGCAAGAAAACGAGCGCGGACCGCGTGCCAATCGAAGAGAGATTTCGCCGCATTGCCCGCGACTTATAGACCGAGCCCCGCCCGAGGTCGAGTATCAGGAGGCGCTGAACGTGCGCCGCCCGTCGGCCGCGTCGGAGATGGTTACCGCGACGCCGAACGCTTGCTCGAGCAGCGAGGCGCTCATGACCTCGTCGGTGGGCCCTTCGGCCAGGAGTTTTCCCTCGCTGAGGAGCACCACGCGGTCGGCATAGCGACCGGCGGCGGCGAGGTCGTGCATCGCGGCAAGGCAGGCAAGCCGGCGCTCACGAACCAGCCGTCGGACGAGCTCGTGGCAGGCCCGCGCATGCCGAATGTCCAAGTGGGCCGCGGCCTCGTCGAGCAGCAGCACGGGTGCGGCCTGGGCAAGGGCGCGAGCGATGTGGACCCGCTGCCGTTCACCTCCGGACAAGGCCTCGATCGGGCGGTCCGCGATGCGCTCAAGCTCGCAAGAACCCAATGTTTCTTCGATGACTTGGGCGTCATCCGGCCCCGCCTGAAGCCACGCGCCCTGATGCGGAGCGCGCCCCATTGCGACAACCTCGCGCACCGTGAAACCGACCGGCACGTCAGAAGTTTGGGGCACGAAGGCGACCCGCTTTGCGAGCTCGCGTCGCGACAACGCGGAGACCTCGTCACCCGCGACGCACACCCGGCCCGTGACCGTCGGACCGAGACCGGCCACGACCCGAAGGAGCGTGCTCTTGCCGGACCCGTTTGGCCCAAGCACCACCGTCAGCGTTCCGGGCTCGACGGCGAACCGCACGTCAATCAATGCCGGATGGGCGCCATGGCTCGCGCACACCGACTCGAGGAGCACCATCGCCACCCGAGCACCGTACCCCGAATTCGACAAAACCGCAGCACGGCGACCTTGCGGAGGGCGTCGGCAAGTGGTGATCATGTTCGCCAGACTTTCAAGGACTTACGGAGCCTTCAAGCAAGCGAAATGGACACGCACACGCACGGGCCCTCGACGAAGCGCATCATCAAGCGCTACTCGAATCGCAAGCTCTACGACACCCGCGACAGCCGCTACGTCACGCTGGCTCAAATCGGCGAGATGGTGCGCCGTGGCGAAGACGTTCAGGTCATCGACAACAACTCGAAGGAGGACAAAACCGAGGCAACCCTCGCGTTGATCCTTTCGGAAGACCTGAAGGCGGAGCCGAATCACGGACAACGCGGCGCACTCCGAACGTTGTTGCAGGAGCGCAGCGAGAAGTTTCTATCGAGTTTGCGCGACGGTCCGATCGGTCGGCTGCTCCCGGGCAACGAGAAGGCCGAGCGCGCGAGCGATGCGGCGCCGATGCCCGAGACCGACGACGCCACGAGCGCGTCAGGCGAAGAAGTAGGCCGTACCCAATCGAAATCACGCATCAATGACCTGGTGGAGACCTCGCGCCACACGCTCGAGCAGCTTCAAGCCGCCCTCGACGACCGGGTTCAGGCAGTCGTGCCTGGCCTAGGCCTCATCCGCGGGCTGCGGGCCGAGCTGGCCGCGATGAACCGCCGGCTCGAAGCAATCGAGCGCCAACTCGGCCTGCCGACGCCGGATCTTCAGGAAAAAATCGATAAAACCGAAGGTTTGTGACGTCGAGGCCCCGGCGAATCGGGGTGGGCCTTGGAATAGATGCGACGATGGCTAGGTTCTTTGGACCAATGACCTACTTGAAGCCGCTCACCCGCGCCGAGCGGGACGCTAGCCGCCCCGCCGCCTTTGAGGTCGAGGTACTCGACCACCTCGACGCCCTGTTCGGAGTCGCGATGCGCATGACGCGCGACGAACCGAGCGCGGAGGACCTCGTACAAGACACGATCGTCAAGGCTGTGCGGGCACGCGAGCAGTACCAAGCCGGAACGAACCTCAAGGCCTGGCTGCTCCGCATCTTGACGAACACCTTCATCAACCGCCATCGGCGCGGTGGCCTCGAGCGCGACGTGTTTGAAGGCCCCGACGCGACCCCCCTCGCCGACCGATGGATCGGTGCGGCAACGCTGCGCGCCATGCGGGATCCCGAACGCGATGCGTTGGCTCCCCTGATCGAAGCGGAAGTTCGTGCCGCACTCGACGCGTTGCCGGACGCTTTCCGAACCGTCATCGTGCTCTCCGACATCGAGGGCCTCGCGTACCGAGAGATCGCCGAGACCGTCGGCTGCCCCGTAGGCACCGTGATGTCACGCCTCCATCGCGGCAGGCGGCTCTTGCAAGAGGCGCTGCGGGACCAAGCCGTCGCGCTCGGCATCGTTGAAGACGACGAAGTCGAAGCCACGGCTCGGCGAGCCGCAGTCGGTGACGGCGCGGGGCCTGTCGATCTGGCACGTTATCGAAAGGGTCGCGGCCAAACCTCGACCGTGCGAGGAGAGAAGTCGTGAACGCGGTGTCGGTGACGAAGGAGTGCACGCGCCTCGATCGCTGGCTCACGGCCTACGCGGATAACGAGCTCGATGCCGTTCACGCGCTTGAAGTCGAGGACCATCTCACCGCATGCGAAGGCTGCAACGAACGCGTCCTCTGGGACCGCGCGGTGCGAACGAGTCTGCGTCAAACGAAACCCGTCGCCTCCGCTTCGTTGCGACAACGGGCGGCAGCGGCGCTCCTCGCCGAGGCCGTCATCGTCGCGGCTTCCTCGCCAAGTACCGGAGGGCTGTCGCCACCAAGTGCCGCCCGTCCGTCGTCGGACCAAGCCAATGACGCGTCACCTCGCGCGGCCGCACCGAAGCTCGTGAGGCTCCGTTACGTGGCGCCGCTTGCAGTGGCCGCCGCACTCGCGCTCATCCTCGGCGGCTTGCAGTTCCGTGACCCACGCACGGTATTTTCATTCGCACCGGTCCCGGCGGGATCATCGGCCAGCGACGCGTCGCAGCAGCCACCTGGAGGGGTGCAGTTGGCCTCCACCTTCGATCGATTCATCGACGAGCTCGTCGATTCGCACATCCAACCGGCGCCCCCCGAAGTGACCGACGACGACGGCCTCACCCGGCTCAATCCGTTCGTCGGCGTGCGCGTGCCGCGTCCCGAACTCTCGGCCCTCGGCGCTCGCTACCTCGGCGCTCGCATGCATCGGCGTCACGCGGCGATGCTGCAATACGCGACAGGCGATCGACGCCGCATGACGCTCTACGTATTCAACCCGGCGCGAGTCCCTGTTCAAGCCAATCGGCTGAAATCGCGGATGGTCGGCAACAGCCACGTCTACCTCGGCCACGTCCGTGGCTACGCCGTGGCCGCATCGGAGCGAGATGGCGTCGGCTATGCGCTCGCGTCGGATCTCAGCGACAAAGAGACCGAAGAAGCCATCGTGATGGCAGCGCGCTGACCGAAACGCCACGCTTACAACCGTGCAGCGGCGGGGGACGTACCTGCCGCCGAGGTCGCCGTGCTTAGCACTACTGCCGCACCTTGGATGTTAACACACGCGCAAGTCGTTGCCGCAGCAGCTCCGACCGCCGTCGGCGCAGCCACGGCACCAGCGCTCGCCTGACGGCGAGGCCGAAGGTGATGATGGAGTCCTCGAAGTGACGTTCAGGCCGCTGCCTCGATCGCGTCGTCTTCACGCGGCCGTCCAGCCGAGGGGGGAAAAGATAGTCAGGGGCTCTATTGGTATTCAGCGATCCCCGCGCTCCCCGAGGATCGCCTCGTCTTGCTCATGACGGCGTACGCCGATGTCCTCAAGGAACATGCGTTTTTCTGCGAGCTTTTGGGGATTATTTGAGGGGATGGGTCAGTCGCCAACGAGGAGAACAGCAACGCCAGCGTTCAGCACGGCGGCGACAACCTGACCGGTGCGGGCGACGGCGAGATCATTTCCGTCGACCTGGGGAAGGTTCCACAAGAAATCCAACATCTGGTTTTCGTCATAACGTCGTTCAGCGGTCACGATTTCAACTAGATCAAGAATGTGTTCTGCTGGCTTGTCGATGCCGCGATCGGTCTTGAATTGGCGCGGTTCGACATGTCGGGCTCGGGTGAACACACCGCGCTTGTCCTTGTCCGTGTCTACTGTCACCAGGGCGAGTGGAAGCTCTAGGCGATTGGTCAGCCCGCGGAAGGCGCGACGTACCGTGACGTAGTCGCCGCTGCGCTGGCCACGTTCTGATTCGACAGAGCGTCCGCTGCGTCGTCGGCGGGACCGGGGCGGGGATTCAATCCGGTCTCGCCGATCGGGCCCGCCGGAGCACGGCGTCCACGGACCGCGATGGTTGACGATGTCGACGAAATGGCGCGTAGATAAGCAAATGCGATTTCATCCGATTCTCGTTGGTGGCCTCCTGGCGACGTTACCGGTTCGTGTCGCGCTGGCGGATGGTGCCGTGGTCGACCTGACACCGTTTTGCAGCTCCGCCGGTTGCTGTACGGAGGGCGTCTGTAGCACCCCGGAAGCGAAGACCGCTGCCAAGGCACTTCGGACGGCCATCGACAAAACGATGAGCTTCGACGAGCTGGTCGCGCTCCGTCCGAAGGTCGATGCGCTGGTGGCCGGGGGGAAGGCGGCTTTCGACGGGTCGGACAAGGCCATCGGAATAAGGCTCCGGGCTCTCGCTGAGCGCCAGACCGCCAACGCGATAACGGGCGGATCGCTTGAAGAGGTTCCCACGCTCATCGACCGACAGGCACGCGAGGCGAACCTCGACGCCAAGTGGATCGCCGGGCAATTCGCAAGCCTGGCTCGTCGGGCCGACGCGACGTCGAAGGTGAAGGCCGCGCCGATCGCCATCCCGGCCGATTCGGCGAAACCGGCGGCAGCCGCCGACCTCGAAACCCTTCGCACGCTGGACGCGCGATGGCGCGCCATCGCGGCAACTCCGGAGAGCGCCAGACATTCGGAGACGAACCCAGCGGTAAGGGCCGCACTCGACAAGGCCTTGTCCACCGTCGATGCTGCGCTCGGGGTTGCTTCGAGTCGGTTCCTGAAGGCGCTCCTCGGAGCGGACCGTTTCGTGGAGGCCGAGGGTCTCCTCGAGCTCGACTCCCCCCGAACGCCGAGCGCGTGGAGAGCGAAGTCGTCCGAGGCGATCGCGCAACGTCGCGCAAACACGACGATGGCCGTCGACGCGTGCGCGAAGGCTAAGGCGTTCGACGTCTGCCGTCAGGCGACCGAGACGGTGACGGCGACCTGCGAGCAGCTCGAAGCGATGCGTACTCCGCACGCGGGGAATGCGACTTCCTTCCTCGAACGCGCACGCGCGGCCGAGCTCGAGCGGCGCGCCAATGCTCCCACGACCCCCGAAGCCTTCACCTGCAACACCTCGGCTCGGGTCAAGCTCTCCGAGGCGCTGCAGGGTTTATGGAAGGCGCAGTCCAGCGAAGCGATCGAGGGCGCCATCGGTGCGATGAAGCTCCCCACCGAAAAGTGTGTCCCGAGCGCGAACGTAGGCTGGTGGGATGGGAGGTATTGCGAGGGAATCTCGGCGCTACATCGCGCCGCGAACGCGGGGCGAAGCCTCGTCAAGACCCGGGCGACGCAGGAGATCGTCGACAAAGCCAAGGCGGCCGACTACGGCGACGCCACTGGGCTCAAAGATCGATGGTCAGCTCTGCTCGGCTCGCGATGGACTGAAGAAATGGACAAGAAGATCGCGAGCATCAACGCAGCCCACGATGCCGCGGCGGAGGCGCGCCAGGAATGCCTCGCGGAGTGCAGCCGCGTTCACCAACGAGAGCTGGCCGCCTGTGGCGACGACGACGAGTGCGTCGAGTTCACGGCGGAACACGGCAGTGAGGGTTGTTGGGCGGGGTGCGGGTAATGCCGATGCAGTCGAGCATCACGTCGAGTTCGAGGACCGCATAGCGCGTCGCGGCCGCGCTCCGGCACCACACGGCGCGTCGGCGACGCCACGCAACTGGAAACCATTGAACGCGTCTTCTGGCAATCGCCGCGCGCAGGAGCCCTGGCGGGGTCCGGTGGTCCGATTCGCGCAAGCCCCGATACCGGCACCTTTCATACCTACCCCGCTCTTCACCGCGGGCATGCCCTATCTCTTCGGCGTGAAGTCATGCCTCTCTTTCCAGCATCACTCGTCCGCTCCGATACGGCGCTTGGGGCCTAGCTTCCGGGCGTGTCGCCCGGTGACCGGCCTCGATTATTTCCTTTGATGGGCTCCACGTTCTCATCGCCCATGAGCAGGAGGGACCTCGATGACCAAGGCCAAACGGCAGGAAGGTCGACGGCAACGTTACGTGGCCGTTCTCTCCCGCGCAGCGGCGGCCAGTGCGGGGAAGCCGGGAAGGGCGATTCGCCTCGCGCGCTTGGCAGTGCGCCGCCAGCCGCTGCAGCCGGGCTTCTCCAAGCCTCATGCGCGGGAGACATCGAGCTCGTCGTGAGCCTCTAGGCTTGACGCACGCCATGTAACGCCCCGCGAGCTCGGCCATTCCGTCAGTGGCCGTGACTTGACCTCCGACGCAGGAGTGCGCCCACCATTGGTTCCCATTGACTCCCGCGCGACCTCGACAAATGGATATAACTCGTGCTCCGGGCTTCGGACGACAGCCCCGCGCCTAAGCCGCGACGCAGCAACCCCAGCGAGCCTCCCGTTTCCAACCACCGAAAGCGACTTCGATGAACGACCCCAACTCCGACTCCGCAGACACAAACAAATCGGAAGCCTCGCACACCGAAACCATCTCGCCAGCCTTGGACCTCTCGAAACCAAAGCCGAGCGCCGAAGTACGCGAGAAGCTGAACCCGTCATCCCACACAGTTGATTTCTATTGGGGGTTTCTTTGGCTTTGTACTGTGGCGTCCTTTGTCGGCGCGGTCGGGATGGGATGCAACCTGCATCGCGACCTGGCAACGTATCGAATGTTAACGAGCTCGGTAGCCTATGCGCCGGGGATGGACGCCGGCATCGTTCGTTTTTCCGGGCAGCCTACCTTCCACGATCTGTCGGAATCCCAGCGCGAGATTCAGGACAGTCTGACTGCTCCGAACCTTGTGTACGCCCACGTCGAGGCGTCGCACAAAAAGGGCTCCCGAATAGGGCGCAACAAAAAAAAGGTCGTTGATTTCGAAGAGACGTTCGATCTGCGCAACAACCTACGGCTGAAGAACGGCGATTCGACCGCGTTGTTGCGCCCGGGCGCCACGGAATACATCTCGCATCGATCGATGAACCTTGCGTCCGGATTGCTGAAGCAGTTCAGTGTGCACTTTCCGAAGGTGGATGCCTCGACCGGCGTTCACGTTCGGATCTTCGATCCGTCGACGGTCACGGTTTACGGCCGTCCCACGACCGCAAGTGATGGCTCCGTGACGATCGCGCCGACCGATGGGGGGCGCCTCTTGCTCGCGTCTCTCCCTCACGAGACCCTCCTACGGGAATACCTCACGGCCTGCTTGGCGTCGGCGTTCGGGCTCCTCGCGTTTCTCGTATCCGGGTTTCACATATGGATGGGCCGACGACTCAAGAAATACCTCGCGGAGAAGGAGCGATACTGGATCTTCGACAAGACCGGCGGCCCGGAGACGACCGGTCTCACCGTTCTGGTGCTCTACATCATCGTCGTCATCGGCGTGTGGCTCTTAGTCGATACCGATCACGTTTTCCGGACCGCTCAGGGAGCAGGCGTTGCTTTCGTCTTCTTCTGCCTCCTCCTCAATCGACTCAAGGCGCTCGAGTACTTCTACGTGGGCGACGTCCAGACAAACCGACTCCTCGAGGTCAGCATCTCGCTGACGCGCACTTCGGTCGTGGAGATGGCGGAGTTGAACAAGCTTGAGCTCCGAGAAGTCGTGCGAAGCGTGGAGGAAAAAGGGCGTACTTCACATCACTACACGCTCATGGGGAAGGTTCCACTCCTCTCCTCCCCCGAGGCTCGCGCGCGCCATTCGGAGGGCACCTTTAACGAGAGCCTGTCCGAGGAAAGCCTTGAGTCGACGCAATCGTTGAAGGAATCCTTCGAGCGTTGGTCCGGCGGCTGATACGCGCGCCATCCGCCTGCCGAGCGCGACGCCAGGTCCGTGCCCAGGCCGCCGCACCAGTCTCCTTATTGCGACGAGGTTCGAAGCTAAACCTCGTCCGAATACAAATCGTCTGGCGAAGGTCCGTCATCTCGAGCGCCGCAGCAGCGCCTCGACCCGAAGGGAGTACGCCCCTTGATCGAGTCGCAGTTTACCTCCGTAACCGTAAGACGAACGACGCCACCGACGCGCTTGCATCTCGGTTGAATCGGTCCGTGCCGCTGTATTGGCGCTGCACGCCTGGCGACTTGGTGCCCTGCTTCGGAAAGCCAGTGTCGTCGATGATCCAGTCCTCGATTGGCTCACGCTTCGCTAGTTCTAGTAGGGCGTAGTCGGCCGCGAACCGTCGGATGTCGCGGTCGGACCACGGCGAAACGCCA
>CANJMI010000034.1 GCA_947475525.1 Polyangiaceae bacterium
AGACGAGCCTCGGCGCGGGAGTCGTGCCCTCTTGCTACGCGAGAATCGACTGGGCGACGCTGCTGCGCAGAGTTTATTTGGACGACGTCCTCTCGTGTCCCTGCGGCGGCCGCCGCTACGTCGTCGCCGCTCTTCCACATGAACCGAGGAACGAGCGCGACGCAGTCGTCGCCATCCTCACACACCTCGACCTCGACCCGGACCCCCCGACGATGGCTCGCGCCCGCGACCCGACCGACGACGCCGCCTGACCCCTCCCGCTGACCACCCGGCGTTCGACAGCCGGGCAGGCGTTTCAGGGTGCGCGAGGCGCTGTGCCGTGCGGCATTCATAGGACGCCAAACTTTTTTCATCTCCCTCGAACGGAGAGGGCGCTGCGTTTTTACCTCTGGGCTTCCAACTCGACGAGCACCGCCCCCATGGACGCGCGGAGCGCAGGCATCAGTCCACTGACGCGCGAAGCGAGCACCGCTAGCCGCGGCAGCTCGGGATCCGCGTCGTACGCGTGGCGCGCGAAGTGGCGGAAGCCAAGCACGTCACGCAACGCCGCCGCGGTGTCCGCGTTGATCAGCGCCGGGCGTATGGTTGGCACCGGCACGCTCGACGTTCCACCGAATCCAGGTCCACGCGAAGCTCGCCCGCGAGGCGTAGCTTCACCGCCCGCGACACCTCACCCGGCGACATCGTCGGCCCTGTCGGTCACGTCGATTCCTTCGGTCTCGACGGCGTGGCGCAAGCGCGGGCCGACGATGTCCTCCGGGATCACCTCGACCGGCCCGTCGACCTTCACGCTGAGATCGCACCCGGCTTCGTAGGCGTCGCCGAGGCTGAGGCCCGTGACGATGAGGTCGACGTCGGTCCCAAGGTTCGGCTCGTCGCCGCGCGCGAGCGAGCCTACGAGCACGACCTTCGTCGCCCCCCGCAGCCGCAGTTCCAGCGCCAGCATCGGCACCGCCGCGCGCAATCGGGACGCTCGGTCACGCGCCTCGGCCATCTGCGCTTCGATCCGCGCCGTGAGTCCGTCGACGGTCACGCTCTCACTCCAGCACGCACGCTACTTGCCCGCGCTCGAGCGCCTGCACGAGTGGCTCATCGCGCAGAGCATGGATCCTTGACGATCGCGGGCCTCACTCCGGAGCAGACGGCTGCGATGCGCGGCTTCGAGTTCGCCAACGTCCGCCGGCCGACTGTCTTGCGGGCGATCAACCGCATTCGCACGCGGTTCGAACGCCCACTTTTTGTGGTCGATCGGAGTGCGGAGGCTCAGAGCCCCTCGCCGCCGCAGTCGTGATCCGGGATGCACTGGATCTCGCAGCCGCCGCCGATGCAGTCTTCGCCCTCAACACAATCATAATCATAACAAACCCGCTCCTCGCGGGTCCCGGGCGGGCAGATGTCGGGGGTGCACTCGCTGTGGCACGAAGGCTCGGGCATCACGCAGTCGGCGTCGTCCGGGCATTCGAACCCGAGCACCGTCGGATCGCACATCTGTTCGTAGTGGAAGCCGGAGCCGCATGGGTTCGACGGCACGCACTCGTAGTGGCATTCGCCCGGAGCCGGCAGCGGCATGACGTCGGGTCCGCCGCCGGTGGTCACGCTGGTGCTCGCGGTCGTTCCGCCTTCGGCCGAGTCCTGCGACGAAGCCGAGCAGACCTCGATGAGCTCGCTGCCCGCGGGGCACGCATCGGGCACGCACACGTTGCTGCACTCCTCGACCGCTGGCTGGACCGGGTCGCAGAGGTAGCCGCCGTTGCCGCTCTCGTCGTCGCCGTTGCCGTACGACTCGTAGGTGCAACCCGTGCCAGTGCTGCCGCCGAAGCATTGTTCCTCGACGTGGTAGCCGACCTGGCACACCGAGGGCGGTACGATAGGCTCCGGGGTGATCACCGTGCCGTTGCAGCCACCCTTCGCAGCCGTGAGGCCGAGAATAGCGGTGATTGCGAGGGTGAAGGTGCTGATGCGGGAAGAACGAAGATTGGCACGGTCAGTCATGGGGATAGCCTCCTGATTCGGGGTTCTGAGTTGGTAGCCGAGACTAGAGCAAACGCAGTGCCAACCAAGAAACAGCCGGACAACGCAATAATTTCATGTACATAGGTTAACTGTGCCAGGTGTGCCATGGCGCGCGCGCCCCGACGCGGGCACGGTGGCACACAATGGTATGGCACAGTGCCAACGGAAGCGGCACTCAAGCGCAAACGATGAAGTCGCGGCCACCGTTCAGTCTCGCGAGGGTCGAGAACAGCGTGGACGGACGAGTCGCCAAACAGCGTGAAACCATGGAAAAACACAGCCGCTCGTCCGCTCGACGGCGGCGGCGCCAACGGGGTGCTACGCTCCGCGACGTGCCTTCCTCGTCTTTTCCTCTTCGTGCACGCGTCACGCGCTTGAGCTCGCCATGAAATTCGCCAATGTCTCCATCAGGACTCTCGCCCACGTCGACGCTCCCCACCGCGTGACCTCTGCCGAGCTGTCGGCCCGCCTGAGCCCAGCGCTCAACCGGCTTGGCATCCGTCCCGATGTTCTCGAATCGGCTTCGGGTGTCGTGGCCCGAAGATACTGGGATGAGGGCGTGCAACCGAGCCAGGCAGCCACCCTCGCCGCCGAGAAGGCGCTCGCCGAGTCGGGCGTCGATCGCTCGAAAATAGGCGTCCTTGTGAGCACGTCGGTCTGCCGCGACTACGTCGAGCCAAGCGTCGCGTGCCTCGTTCACGGCAACCTCAAGCTGTCACCCGACTGCATGAATTTCGACATCGGTAACGCCTGCCTCGCGTTCCTCAACGGCATGCAAATCGTAGGCAACATGATCGAGCGCGGTCAGGTCGACTACGGCCTCATCGTCGACGGCGAAGGCGCGCGCTACGTGCAGGACCGCACCATCGAACGACTCCTGCTCCCTGAGACCACGCCGAAGGAGTTCCGCGATCAGTTCGCGACGTTGACCCTCGGCTCGGGCTCGGCGGCGATGCTCTTGTGCAGGAGCGATCTCGCACCGGACGGGCACCGCTTCGTAGGCACGGTGTCGAAAGCAGCGACCGAGTACAGCCACCTCTGCAGAGGCCAAGTCGACAAAATGGAGACCGACGGAAAAACGCTGCTTTTGGCAGGTTTGGCAGTCGCTGCGACCACGTGGGCCGAGGCGCAAGCGCAGCTAGGATGGTCGGGAGAAGCGATCGACGAGTTCGTGCTCCATCAAGTGAGCGGACCCCACACCACCATGCTGTGCGAGCAGCTCGGGCTCCCGCGCGAAAAGGTGCTCGCGATTTACGCCGAGTTCGGCAACATCGGGCCGGCCTCGGTACCCATCGCGCTCTCCAAGGCCGTCGAAGCCGGGCGCGTGAAAAAGGGCAGCCGCGTCGGCCTCCTCGGCATCGGTAGCGGGCTCAACTGCAGCATGGCCGAGGTCATTTGGTGAGACGCGTCGATCCCACACTTTTTCCGTTCGCGCCCCACCACTTCGACCGCGGCGGCGGCGTGAAAATGCACTACCTCGATGAACGCCCCACGGGCGATCTCGCAGGCACGGTGCTCATGGTTCACGGCAACCCGTCGTGGTCTTTTTACTGGCGAAACCTCGTGCGCGAGCTGTCGTCGACGCATCGGTGCATCGCCCCCGATCACGTGGGGATGGGGCTGTCTGACAAGCCCGGAGACGACGCCTACGACTACTCACTCGAGCAGCGGGTTGACGACCTCGGTAAGCTCATCGACTCCCTCGACGTGCGCGCGCCGCTCACGCTCGCCGTGCACGACTGGGGCGGGATGATCGGCTTCGCGTGGGCGGCCCGCAACCCGGAGCGCATCGCGCGGCTCGTCATCCTCAACACGGCGGCCTTTCCTCTGCCCGCTTCGAAGAAGTTGCCGTGGCAGCTCAAGCTCACCCGCACTCCCGTTGGGGCAGCGCTCGTGCGCGGCATGAACGCGTTCGCGTGGGGCGCGACCGTGACCGGGATGACCCGAACAGCGATGCCGCGCGCAGTGCAGGACGGCTACCTCGCACCCTATGGAAACTGGGGTGATCGCATCGCGACGCTTCGGTTCGTGCAGGACATCCCGCTCGTTGCCGGGGCGCGCGGCTTTGGCATTGTGGAGTCGACGGCTGCGGCGCTCGCCGGATTCGAGAACGTGCCCGCGTTCATCGGTTGGGGCGCGCGTGACTTCGTCTTCGACGACCACTTCCTTGCCGAGTGGAAAAAACGCCTGCCGCACGCGCAGGTGACCTACCTCCGCGACGCTGGGCACTACGTTCTCGAGGACGCGGCGGCGGAGCTGGTGCCTGCGATCGCAGCATTCGTGCGCGAGGGTTAGGCGAACGCACCTTGAGCGCGCGTTGCAATATCGCAGATGCCGTTACGCAGATGGCGGCCAAGCAACGGGATGCGCTCGCCGTCGTCACGCCCAGCGGGCGCGACCGAGCCGGGCGGCGAATCTACGCGCGCCTGACGTACGGCGAGCTCGACCGCGACAGCGACGTCATCGCTCGCGGCCTCATTGCTTCCGGCATCTCTCCGTCGATGCGTGCAGTGCTCATGGTTCGCCCGAGCCTGGAGTTTTTTTCGCTCACGTTCGCGCTGTTCAAAGCCGGAATCGCGCCGGTGATGATCGATCCGGGACTCGGTCGCGCGCAGCTCGGGCAGTGCCTCGCCGAAGCGAAGCCCGATGCGTTCATTGGGATACCCGCGGCCCACGCTGCGCGCATCGCGCTCGGTTGGGGGCGCCCGACAGTGCGCAAGCTCGTCACGGTCGGCCGAAGATTATTTTGGGGCGGCTGCACCCTGCCACAGCTTCGAGAACTGGGAGCATCCTCCGCGATCGCGCTCCCCCATACGCTCGCAGACGATGTCGCCGCGGTGCTGTTCACGAGTGGCAGCACGGGCATCGCGAAGGGCGTCGTCTACAGGCACAGGCACTTCGTCGCGCAAGTCGAGATGATCCGCGACACGTACGGCATCCAGGCCGGCGAGATCGACCTGCCGACGTTCCCGCTGTTCGCGCTCTTCGACCCAGCTCTCGGCATGACCACGGTGCTGCCGGAGATGGACTTCGCCCGCCCCGCTCGCGTCGATCCGGAGATGCTTCGGGAGCTCATCGCCGACTGGCGCGTCACCAACGTGTTCGGCTCTCCTGCGGTGCTCGCCACGGTCGCGCGCCACGCGTCGGGCAAGGACGTGCGATGGCCAACGGTGCGACGTGTGCTGTCTGCCGGCGCGCCCGTACCCATCGCCGCGCTCACCGGCATGCGGGGCATTCTCAGCGAAGACGCGCAGATCTTCACGCCCTACGGGGCCACCGAGTGCTTGCCCGTCGCGAGCATCGGAAGCCGCGAGATCTTAGCGGAAACCCGTGACAAAACCGACCGCGGCGCAGGGGTGTGCGTGGGCCACGTCGTCGCCCCCAATGACGTGCGCATCATCGCGATTTCCGACGCGCCTATCGCCCGGTGGCAGGACGCGCGAGAAGTCCCGCGCGGGGAGATCGGCGAAATCACCGTGCTCGGCCCGACCACCACCGACGCGTATTTCGAGCGACCCGAGGCTACGGCATCGAGCAAGATTCGGCGCGGCGATGACATCGTGCACCGCATGGGCGATACCGGCTACCTCGATGCTCAAGGCCGGCTGTGGTTCTGCGGCCGAAAGAGCCACCGCGTAGAGCTTGCAGACTGCACACTATTTACCGCGCCGGTCGAGGAGGTATTCAACACCCACCCCGCCGTATTCCGTTCGGCGCTCGTCGGCGTCACCCTCCGCGGAGTGACCACTCCGGTCGTCTGCATCGAGCGCGATCCGCTCGCGTCGATGCCCGAGGCCGAGCTGATGACCGACCTGCGCAGGCTCGCCGCGCTCCACACCACGACGAGCCGGGTCCAGACGTTTCTGGTTCATCCTGGCTTTCCCGTGGACATTCGACACAACGCTAAGATCGGGCGCGAGCAGGTGGCTGTGTGGGCGCAGGCGAGGCTGCCATGATCGTGGTAACGGGCGGCAGCGGTTTTCTGGGGGGTGCCCTCGTGCGCGCCCTCGCGGCGCGGGGCGATCGGGTGCGCTCCGTTCAGCGCAGCGACTGCCCCGACCTACGGGCTCTCGGCGTCGACGTCGTGCGGGCGGACCTCTCCGACTCCGACGCGGCCGCGCGCGCGCTCGAGGGCGCCGACGCGATCGTTCACGTGGCCGCCAAGGCAGGGATATGGGGCCCGCGATCCGAATTTGTTTCCGCAAACGTAAGGGCGACCGAGCACGTTCTGAAAGCATGCCTACTGCACGGAGTTCCGCGACTTGTTTACACGAGCACGCCGTCGGTGGTGCACGCCGGCGGCGACATTTGCGGGCTCGACGAGTCGGCGCCCGTGGCAACGCACTTTGCGTGCGCCTATCCGGAGACGAAGGCGATCGCGGAGGCGATGGTGCTCGCAGCGAACAGCCACCGGCTCGCGACAGTGGCCCTGCGACCGCATCTCATCTGGGGTCCCGGTGATCCGCAGCTTACGGCGCGCGTGATCGCCAGAGCACGGAGCGGGCGCCTGCGGCTCGTCGGCGGCGGTGACAAGACGATCGACGCTACGTACATCGACAACGCCGTCGAGGCCCATCTGGCGGCGCTCGAACATCTTGCGCGCGGGGCAGCTTGCGCGGGGAAGGCGTATTTCATTGCGAACGGTGAGCCGATGCCTCAGCGCGATCTCATCAACGGAATTCTGGGAGCCGCTGGACTGCCGGAGTGCCGGCGCTCGATTTCTCCCGCGCTCGCGCACCTCGCTGGTGCGATTTGTGAGCTCGTGTGGTCGGTGCTGCGCCGGGCGGGTGAGCCTCCACTCACGCGCTTTGTCGCCGAGCAGCTCGCCACTGCTCACTACTTCGACCTCTCTGCTGCCCGACGCGATCTCGGCTTCGAGCCGCGCATCTCTACCGCTCAGGGACTCGAGCGCCTGCGACAAAGCCTCACGCGCACGTGACCCGACGCAAGCGGCGATTGAGATTCGGCGCAAGGCCCAGCCAGCACCAGCACCGTGGGCCGGGCAGGCGCTTCAGGGTGCGCGAGGCGCTGTGCCGTGCGGCATGTTTCCGCTCTCGGAGAGCGTGTCTTCCGATTTTTCGGGGATGTCGCGCTTCGCGTCGAAGGCAAGCTCGAGGTCGAGTTGATTGGCGTCGCCTTCTTTCACTTCGAAGGGTTGCGTGACGCTGAGGAGCTTCGCCTGCGGGAGCATCGCGCTCACGTTGACCTTGCCGACGGGCACGCCTTCGATTCGATAAGCGCCGTCGAGACCGGTGACCGCAGTCGTGCTGTACCGAAAATGAAAGACGTGGGCGACCATGAAGGTTCGCGCGAGTTGGTCACGCAACCAATAGCGGCCGTAGCCGCGTGAGTAGAGCTTGACGACGTCGCCTTGCGGAACCGCGACGATGCCCGCCGGAAGTTTCGCTCCGTCGAGCCAGGGGAGATAGCTCGTCGTGTCCGCGTCGACGTTGCGCACTTCGATGTGCTGTCCATCGGTCATCGCGATGCTGCGAGTCGAATAGGTGCAGTGCCCTACGCGTATCGCGATCGCTGGTTTTTGTGCGGGAACCACGCCTTGGTAGTTCGTGATGGAGACGATGGCGTCCGCGAGCGCGCGGTCTTGACCGACTCGGAAGAGCTTGCCGTACATCGCGGCGGCTTCGCCTTCGCAGCCTTTCGGGTAGACGTGCGGCGTGGCTGGGGCAGGGTCGCCTTTGATGCGGATGATGCCGCGCACCGTGCCGGTGGGTCCAGCGTAGGGCGTAGGTTGTGGGGCCGTTGCCGTTGCCGTTGCTGTCGCCGTTGCCGATGCGACAGCGGGCAACGCTGCGCTCGGCTGCGCGCTCGTGGCGGCACGCTCGTTTGGACCAGGCGCGTTGCAGCTCGTGAAGGACGCGAGGAGGAGAGCGAGGGTAATCGAGCGTGTGCGCATCAAGGGGCCATCCGATCAGCGAAACGTCAGCGCGGAGTCGATGGCGACCTTGAGCGAGGTCGATGGCCACACGCCGAGCAGCACGACGAGCACGGCGCTCAGCACGATGGCCGCGGTCACGTAACCCGAGCGCATTGGGATCGCGCTCGGCGCGCCGGGTGCAGGCTCACGCATGTACATGAACACCATCACGCGGAGGTAGTAGTACGCGGCGATCACGCTGTTGAGCAGCAGGAGCACCGTAAGGACGTTGAGGCCCGCGCCGATGCCCGCCCGCGCGATGTAGAACTTCCCGAAGAACCCGGCCGTCGGCGGCATACCCGCGAGCGACAGCAGGAAAAACGAGAGCGCGAACGCCGCGACGGGGTGTCGTTTGCCGAGCCCCGCGAGGTCTTCGAAGCTCACGGCCTCGCGGCCACGGCTGCCACAAAGAATCAAAGCCGCGAACGCGCCTGCCGTCGAGACGGTGTAACTCAAGAGGTAGAAGAGCACGCTGGCCTGAGCGTCCGAGCCCGGCTTGATCACGGCGACGACGCCGACGAGGACGTAGCCCGCATGAGCGATGCTCGAGTAGGCGAGCATGCGCTTGACCGACTCTTGGCGACCGGCGATGAGGTTCGATACGGTCATCGTCAGGAGCGCGAGGGCCGCGAGGACAGGCGGCCAACCGGTGCCCCAGGACATGCTCGCGCTGTCGCCGAAAACCCCGAGAAGCACGCGCAACATCATCGCGAAGGCGGCGCTCTTGACCGCGACCGCCATGTAGCTCGTCGCCGGGGTCGGTGCGCCTTCGTAGGCGTCGGGAGTCCACATGTGGAATGGCACCGAGCTCACCTTGAACGCGAGTCCGGCGAGCACGAGTACCATCGCCACGAGGAGCATCCCGAAGTCGGCCTGGCGTCCGCCGAGTCCGTTCTTGATGGCGGCTCCAATGCTCGCGAAATCGGTCTTGCCGGTGATGCCGTAGATCAGCGCGCCGCCGTAGAGGAGCAGGGCCGCCGCGAACGAGCCGAGGAGGAAGTATTTTACCGCCGCTTCGGTCGAACGCAGGGAACCGCGACGAAAACCGACCATCGCGTAGACGCCGATGGACATGGTCTCGAGGCCGATGAAGAGCGAGAGCAAATCACCCGAGGCCGCGAGGATCATCGCGCCTACGGTCGAGAAAACGAGCAACGGGAAGAACTCACCGCGGTCGAGACGGTGCTCGGGCAAGTAGCCTCCGGCCATCAACGCCGAGAGACCCGCGCCAAGACAGAGAACCGTATCGAAAAAGAGCGTGAACCTGTCGACGATGAGCCACGGTGCCGTGCTCGAAGCTCCCGGCAGTTGTTCGGGTCCAGCCGCCCAGAGCGACGCGGAGACGACCGCGCCGGCCATGAAGACGATGAAGCTGCCGAGCGCGAGGTCGGACGCAGGGCCGCCTTTTTTCCGGGTGCCGAAGGCCTCCGTCATCATCAGGCCGAGGCCCCCGAAGGCGACGACCAAGATCGGGGCGAGAGCGAGCAGGGCGTCTTTCACTGGGCACCTCCCGTCGTGGCGGTCACTCGCACTCGTGGATCGCGCATGGCGTCCGCACGGGATGGGCGACCTCCGCCGGTACGGTCGCCTTGAGCGCCGCCCGCGGCCTTCGCTTCGATTGGGGGTCGTGCGGCCATTGGGGCTTGGGCTTCGATGGGCGCTCGTGCCGCGACGGGCGCATCGACGTTGGCCGCGAAGTCTGGTGCACCGACGAGGAACGACGGGGCGAACTGCTCTTTTGGCAGGAGCCTGGCCGCGAGAGGCGTGTCCGGCGTGTCGGTGAAGAGCCTGACGAATTGCGCTTGGTACGTTTCCACGGCGGGCCGCATGCGATCGAGAAGCAAAGACGGGAAGAGCCCGATGACGAAGATCATGATGACGAGCGGGGCGACCGCGAGGACTTCGCGCGGGGTGATGTCTTGGAGGTTCTTGTTTTTCGGATTCGAGAGCGGACCGAAGAAGACTTTTTGCACCATGCCGAGCATGTACACGGCCGCAAGGATGACGCCGAACGCGGCACCGACGGCCTCGATGGCACCGAATTGTGCAAGGCGTTTCGAGACGAACGTGCCGGCGATCACCATGAACTCACCGACGAAGCCGTTGGTCCCGGGCACGCCGATGGAAGCCATCGTCACGATGATGAACAGCACCGTGTAGACGGGCATCACCTTCGCGATCCCGCCGAATTCGCTGACCTCGCGCGTGTGGCGCCGATCGTAGAGCACGCCGACGAGCAAGAAGAGCGCGCCGGTCGCGAGGCCATGATTGACCATCTGGAGGATGGCGCCTTGGATGCCGCTCGGCGTGGCTCCGAAGAGGCCGAGCATCACGAAGCCGAGATGGGCGACGGACGAATAGGCGACGAGCTTCTTGATGTCGTCTTGCTTCCAGGCGCAGAGCGCACCGTAGAGGATGCCGCCGATGATCGCGAAGGCGCCGAGGTTGCCCGCCAAGATGGCCGAGCGGAAGGGGAAGAGCCCCATCGAGAAGCGCAGGTATCCGTAGGTGCCGAGCTTCAGCATCACGGCGGCAAGGACCATCGAGCCACCGGTCGGCGCTTGCACGTGCGCGTCAGGCAGCCACGTGTGGAGCGGCCACATCGGCACCTTGATGAAGAACGCGAGCGAGAACGCCAACCAGCAGAGAAACTGAGGCGACATCACGACGGGCTGCTGCGTGTCGGGAAGAACGACGCGCGAGAGGGCGAGGTAGTCGAATGACCATTGATTCGTCAGCTCGTGGTGGGTCCACACGAGGTAGAGCATCGCCCCGAGCATCAGCACCGAGCCGGTCATCG
This sequence comes from Polyangiaceae bacterium, assembly GCA_947475525.1. GTDB lineage: Bacteria > Myxococcota_A > Polyangia > Polyangiales > Polyangiaceae > SYFR01. The sequence continues at coordinate 10,749 of CANJMI010000034.1, forward strand.
TGAAGAGGAAGAACTTCACCGAAGCCTTGATTTTTTCGGCGCCGCCCCAGATCCCGATCAGGAGGAACATGGGTACGAGCATCAACTCCCAGAAGACGTAGAAGACGAACAAGTCGAGCGCCACGAAGGCCCCGATCATCGCGCCTTGCAGAAACAGAAACGCAGCGCAAAGCTCCTTGTGACGGGTCTTGATCGAGCCGAATGACGCGAACGCCGCGATCGGTGTCGTGAAGGTCGTCAGCACGATGAGCCAAACGCTCATCCCGTCGGTCGCGACGTGCCAGCGAATGCCGGCGGCCTCGATCCACGGCACGATGTGCTGGAAGTGCCAGCCTGCCGTCATCGGCACCGCGAGCAGCATCAGCGAGGCGCAAAAGCTGACGGCGAAGACCGCGTAGGTGAAGCCGCGCAAGAGGCCTGGCATCTGTCGCGGTAGGAACAACACGAAGAGCCCAGCGAGGATCGGTAGCCCGATCAGGACGTCGAGCAGGTACGGCCACTCGGCGGGCGGGGGAGCGTCAGCGGTCGTGGCGGGCGCGGCGGCACTCGGCCACAGCCAGGTGATGCTCGCGATGAGAAAGAACGACATGAGCGCGAGCGAAAGGCGGTATTTCGCCTTGGCTTCACGCGGCATGGCGGCGGCGACTGCGCCGGCGAGCAGCGCAGGAATGAGAGACATCAGGCTCATCGCGAACCCTCCACCGGAGCAACCTTCACGGGCTGAGTCGTGCTCGCTTGGGGCGAGGGGGCTATTCGTGCGCAGCAGTTGTTGCCCATCTCGCGGCACGGCGTGAACTTCGTCTCCGTCGTGCTGCCAAATACGTTCTTCACTTCGAGTCGCACGGTCTTGGTGGCGCAGCGATCGACCTGCGTCGTGAACACCGCTTTCGAGCCGAATTCGCTCGGCATCGCGGCGTCACCTTCGGCCCAGCGATACGCGTAGCCATGCCCCGGCGCGGCGGTGAAGATGAGCTCCCCGTTCGAGCGGAGCTTGCTCGAGTCGAGCTCGGCGGTGGCGTGGGGAGCGAGGGCGAACCAGGCGATCCCCGCCGTGCCGAGTACCATGCTCGCGGCGTAAACTTGGACCCGTCCGGTCTGCAGGAGGCGGAGAATCGCACCGAAGACCTGGACTATCCCCGCCGTGGCGCGAGCGATCACGCCGTCGATAAGCCACTTGTCCATCGCGACAGCCGTCTCGCCGAGCGCGTCGAAAAAGCCCAAAATCGTTGCCTGGTAGAGCTCGTCTATGCGCCACTTGTCCCGCACGATGCGGTGCAGCCCCGGCATTGCCGAGACGAACGCGGCGGCGGGCTGACCGTTCTTGACGACGTAGACGACGTACGCGGCTCCCGTGCCGACCGCGAAGATCGCGGCACCGACGAACAAGAGGGGCAACATCATGCCGTGGGCTCCGGCCCGCTCGACGACGTGCGTGGAGGCCGTCGCGAAGACCGGGTGCCAGAAGCGTTCGAGCGCCGTGAGGTGCAAGGGCTCCGCGTAAACGAGGCCACCGAAGAGCGCGAAAACGGCGAGCACCGCGAGTGGGAGGGTCATCTGCCAGGGCGACTCGTGGGGGGCTTGGCCACGGAGCGGCTCGCCTTCGTGGTGAGCGTCGTGGGCGTGGTGACCGTGGGCCTTCTTCGCTTGTTTCACGATGGTCCAGCCGCGGAACTCTCCCCAAAACGTGAGGAAATACGCTCGAAACATGTAAAACGCGGTGCACACGGCGCCGATGACGCCGAGCGCGTAGATAGCTTGGCCGTACCACGCGGGCGCGACCCAGAGGCCTTTTTGGGCGGTGATGATCTGGCTCGAGAACGCCTTGAAGAGCACCTCGTCTTTCGAGAAGAAGCCGCTGGTCATCGGGCAACCCGCGATGGCGAGGCACGAGATGAGGAAGGTCGCGTGGGTGATGGGCATGTGCTTTCGCAGGCCGCCCATCTTGCGCATGTCCTGCGATTGCTCTTCGTCGTGGATGACGTGGTGCATCGCGTGGATGACCGAGCCTGCGCAGAGAAAGAGGCAGCCTTTGAAGAACGCGTGCGTCAGGACGTGAAAGAATCCCGCGGCGAACGCGCCCGAACCGACGCCGATGAACATGTAGCCGAGCTGGCTTATCGTCGAGTACGCGAGGACCTTCTTCAGGTCGGTCTGCGCGAAGGCGATGGTCGCGGCGAACACGGCGGTCAACGCGCCGATGCCGGCTACGACGGCCATCGCAAACGGGGACTGCACGAAGATGAACGAGGTGCGCGCGACGAGGTAGATGCCTGCGGTGACCATCGTCGCGGCGTGGATGAGGGCCGAGACGGGGGTTGGGCCAGCCATGGCGTCGGGGAGCCAGACGTAGAGCGGAAGCTGCGCGCTTTTTCCGATGCAGCCTACGAAGAGTGCGAGTGCGACGAGGGTCGGCACGCTCGCTCGAATAGGCTCGGTCGGAATGAGCCACGACGGAAGCTCGAGCCCCGCGATCGGCCACAGTTGGCGCATCTGACCGAGGGATGCGTGGCTCTCTTCGAGGGTCGAGAAGCGGAGCGTGCCGGCGTAGTAGACGAGCATCGCCATCGCGACGAGCAGGCCGAAATCACCGATGCGGTTCGCGATGAAGGCTTTCTTCCCTGCGCTCGATTTTTTCTCGTCGTTGAACCAGAAGCCAATCAGAAGGTAACTGCAGAGGCCGACGCCTTCCCAGCCGACGAACAACACGGCGAGGTTGTCACCGAGGACCAGCACGAGCATCGAGAAGATGAACAGGTTCAAATACGCGAAGAACCGGTAATAACCGGGATCCGCTTTCATGTACGCGGTCGAATAGAGGTGGATGAGGAAGCCGATCCCCGTGACGACCAGCATCATCACGCCGCTCAGGGGGTCGATGCTGAACGCGACGTCGAGCGGCACCGCCGAAGTGCCGCCGTCGATGGTGAACCAGCGCCATGCGTTCCAGGTGAAACGCGTGGCGGTGTGACCGTGACCGTGCGGCGCCGCGACCAACATCGCGAACGCCACCAGGCAGAGGAGGAAGGAGCCTCCGACGGCAGTCAGCGCCATGGCGCGAACGCCTTGATTGCCGAGTCGCTTGCCGAAGACGCCGTTCACGAAGGCGCCGACGAGCGGCAGCAGCAGAATGAGCGCCAAAAGCGAGAAGTCGCTAGAGGGGAATTGCAGTTGAAGCTGTTCCATCGTCGATCTCAGCGCCAGGAGGGTCAGTGCTTGAGGGCAGTGGCTTCGTCGGAGCGCACCGAGCCGCGCAACCGGAAGAAAGCGAGCACGATCGCGAGGCCAACAGCGGCCTCGGCGGCGGCGATCGCGATGACGAAGAACGCGAGAAGTTGACCGGCGTGGTTCGCCGGATAAAGCCGGTTGAAGGCCACCAGCGTGAGGTTTACGCCGTTCAGCATGAGCTCAATGCTCATCAGAAGAATGAGGAGGTTGCGCCGCACGAGGAAGCCCACCGCGCCCGTCGCGAAGAGGGCCGCGGCGAGCACCAAGAAGTAGTGGATTGGGACGGTCATGCTTCTTTTTCGCTCTCTCCGGAACTCGCGCGGGTGGGGTCGACTTGCTTTCCGCGGCCGACCGCGAGTGCGCCTACGACGGCCACGAGCAAGAGCGCGCCCGTGAGCTCGAACGGGATCACCTTGTCGGTGAAGAGTTCATGACCGACCTTCTCGATCGTCCCGTAGCTCGCGTCGGCGGTGGGGATCGCGGTCTTGCGAGTTTGCGCCGACGTGACGCGCAGCATCAGCCCGCCAACGCCGAGGACGCACGCGAGGAAGACGCCCGCGCTGAGGTAACGGGTGAAGGAGGGCTTGCCGTCGGAAGGTGAAGTCGCGGCCGTGCCGAGCAACATCACGACGAAGATGAAGAGGATGACGACCGCGCCCGCGTAGACGATCAGTTGAATCGTCGCGAGGAACTCGGCGTGCAGCAGCAGGTAGCAGCCGCAAATGCCGAGGATGGTCATCAGGAGCCCCATTGCACTGCGAATCGGGCGTTGTGCCGCGACGGTCGCGATCGCGCCGCCAAGCGACAGAAGCGCGGCGATAGCGAAGAACGCCCACTCCAGCAATTGCATCTTGGTCATCAATCGGTTCCTTCGTGGCTCATCGCGAGAAACTACAGCGCCGTCACTCGGCGGCGGGCTGAGCGAGTGCGAGGCGATTGGTCGACGAGCGGCCGCCGGTGCGGATGTACTCTTCGAACTCGCGGCGGAATTTCTTTAGGAAGCCGAGCGCTGGCATCGCGGTGCCTTCGCCGAAGGCGCAAATGGTGTTGCCCATGATGCTGTTTGCAACCTCGTGAAGGCGGTTCAAATCGTCCATGGTGCCGTTGCCGGCGACGATGGTGTCGAGCAGCCGTTCGAGCCATCCACTGCCTTCGCGGCATGGCGTGCACTGCCCGCACGATTCGTGTCGGTAGAAGCGCATCAGGTTGTGCATCGCGAGAACCGGGCACGCTTTATCCGAGAGGACGGTGGCGCAACAGGTGCCGAGCATCGTGCCGAGGCCGCGGAAAGTCTCAACGCCCATCGGGACATCGAGCACGCTCATGCCGTGCCACGCGTGAAGCGGGTGCGACTCGTTCGGGGCCTCGACGAGCTCGTCCGCGCGGAGGATCGGCGTCGAGGAGCCGCCCGGGATTACGGCCAGAAGCTCGCCGCCTTTTACGCCACCACCGAGGTCGTAGATGAGCTCGCGAAGGGTCAGACCGACGGCGCACTCGAAGATGCCCGGCGTGTTGACGTGCCCGCTGACACCGTAGAGGCGGCTGCCGCCTTCTTTCGGGTGGAGCGAGCTTATTTTCGAGAAATTGTCACCACCGAGGCGCATCAACGCGGGCACCGTCGCGATGCTCTCGAGGTTGTTGACCGTCGTCGGCATGCCGAACGCGCCGGCCTGGGCGGGGAACGGTGGCTTCAAGCGTGGCTCGCCGCGGCGTCCTTCGAGCGAGTTGAGTAGCGAGGTCTCTTCGCCGCAGATGTAAGCGCCGGCGCCGGAGTGAACGTAGACCTCAACCGCGTAGTCGACACCGAATGGTTTCGCGCCGAGAAAGCCTTTCGCTTTGGCTTCGCGAATCGCGGCCCACAGACGGTCTTTCGCGAGATGCAGCTCGTCGCGTACGTAAATGTAAGCGACGTGAGCGCCGATCGCCCGGCAGCCGATGATGCAGCCCTCCACCGTCGCGTGAGGATCTCCCTCCATCATCGAGCGGTCTTTGAACGTGCCCGGCTCGCCTTCGTCGGCGTTGATCACCAGGTAGTGAGGGCGTCCCGGAGCGACCGTCGGGGCCATGAAGCTCCACTTGACGCCCATCGGAAATCCCGCGCCGCCGCGGCCGCGAAGGTTGGCGGCCTTGCACTCGTTCACGAGCTCTTCACGCGTCATCGACAGCGCGCGTCGCGCCTGCACGTATCCGCCGTCGGCGAGATACCGAGTGAGCGTGAAGCCGTCGGGAATGCCGTAGCGTTTGGTGAGGTGGTCGGTACGTTGGAGCATGGCTTTGTCGGGTTTCGGTGCGGCGCCTCGCCATCGTGAGCGTGCCGCGGAGTAGTGTGTCTCGTTCCGTCGAAGGGTCCGTCAGGGCGTGCGCTGGGGCTGTTCGCTCAGGAGTTGCGCTCAGGAGTTGCGCTCAGGATTTGCGCTCAGGATTTACGCAGCCGGTCGAGCAGCACGTCGACCTTCGCGAGCGTGAGGTTTTCGTGGTATTCGCGGTCGATCTGCATCATTGGAGCGGTGCCGCACGATGCGAGGCATTCGGCGGTGTGGAGCGTTACCGCGCCGTCCGCGGTCGTCTCGCCTACGTGAATGCCAAGACGCTTCTCGCAGTGTTTGACGATGTCGTCGGCGCCGTGAAGTGCGCAGCTCAGCGTGCGGCAGACCCAGACGTGGTGTTTGCCGACCGGATGCGTGTGGTAGAGCGAGTAGAAGGTCGCTACGCCAAAAACGTGAGCCGTCGAGACGTCGAGTTTCTCGGCCACCCACGTGACGACCTCGTCCGACACCCACCCGTGCTGCTCCTGTGCGAGGTGTAGCAGTGGCAAGCAAGCCGCCATCTTGTTGGGATAGCGAGCGAAGATTTCCGCGAGTTCTTGCTCGCGCTCGGGTGTTAACTGAAAGGCCATCGCGGCAGGGGGGGGACGAGCGGGTTTGAGTCTCGTCCGCGTGCCGCGCAAGCTACTTTCCACGGCCGCACGGGTCAAGGGCGGAGGGGCGCCGTCGAGACCGTCGCGGTCGGGCGGACGTCCCTGGAATCGCGTCTGCGCTGAGTATTTCTTGAGCTACTAGGGCTCGTTCGGTACCCTCCCACTCCGACTCGCGCATCGTCCAGCTGGTGGTCGCCGCGTCGAGCCTTGCGAGGTTCCCCGTGTTCTGTCCGAACTGTGGCACACAGAATCCCGATAACGTCGCGGCTTGCACGAAGTGTGGATTCGCACTTCAGAGCACCGCCGCGCCGCGTTTCAAAGGCACGATGATGATGGGGCAGCAGCAGGCTGAACCTGGAAACGGAGGCTTCGGCGGCGCACCCGACCCGGGCCTCGGTGCGACGGTCGCGATCGATCAGCTTCCCGATTTGATGCTTCATCAGCAGCTCGCCGACGCCGCCCAGCAGCAGCGTGCCCCGGGGGCCTTTCCGACTCCCGGTCCGGCCGCGGGCAGTGGCGGCTTTGGCGGTCCTCCGCAAGGTCAGCCGCAAGGTGGCGGCTTTGGCGGTCCTCCGCAAGGTCAGCCGCAAGGTGGCGGCTTCGGCGGTCCTCCGCAAGGTCAGCCGCAAGGTCCTCCGCAAGGTGGCGGCTTTGGCGGTCCTCCGCAAGGTCAGCCGCAAGGTGGCGGCTTCGGCGGTCCTCCGCAAGGTCAGCCGCAAGGTGGCGGCTTTGGCGGTCCTCCGCAAGGTCAGCCGCAAGGTGGCGGCTTCGGCGGTCCTCCGCAAGGTCAGCCGCAAGGTGGCGGCTTCGGTGGTCCTCCGCAAGGTCCTCCGCAAGGTGGCGGCTTCGGCGGTCCTCCGCAAGGTCAGCCGCAAGGTGGCGGCTTTGGCGCTCCGCCGCAAGGTCAGCCGCAAGGTGGCGGCTTCGGCGGTCCTCCGCAAGGTCAGCCGCAAGGTGGCGGCTTCGGTGGTCAGCCGATGGGAGCGGCGGCCGGCGCGGCGTTCGCTGGGGCGATGGGCGGCGGCAGCAGGCCCACTCAGCGCAACGTGTTGATGACTTTCGGCGTATCGATGGCCGGCTTCGTCATCGCGATTTTGATCAGCATCGTCATCATCATCATCCCGAACCTCAACGACAGCTTGGTCGGCATCTTTCGCTTGATCTCCGCGCTGTTCTCGCTCGGCGGGTACGTCGTCTACTGCTTGATCGTTCAGAGCATGGTCGGCGAGCTCCAGGGCGTCACGGGGGACACGTCGTACCCGAAATGGGCGGTATTCGTCCCGATCTACAACCTCATCATCCTCTTCACGAAGGTGCTCCCTGGCATGCAGCAAGCGAAGCAGCGTGCCGGTGCTCCGCCCGCGCGGAGCGGGGTTGCGTACTTTTTCTTTTGGGTCTACGCGATGGCGAGCGACCTGAATGACCTCGCCGCTGGCGGTGCGGGTGCCGCCGCGGGACCGGGCTTCGGTGGCCCTCCTCAGGGTGGCGGCTTCGGTGGCCCTCCTCAGGGTGGCGGCTTCGGTGGCCCTCCTCAAGGTGGCGGCTTCGGTGGCCCTCCTCAGGGTGGCGGCTTCGGTGGCCCTCCTCAGGGTGGCGGCTTCGGTGGCCCTCCTCAGGGTGGCGGCTTCGGTGGCCCTCCTCAGGGTGGC
>CANJMI010000035.1 GCA_947475525.1 Polyangiaceae bacterium
CGATAGCGTCATCGCGCTCATCGCCCTCGGGCCCATCATCCGTTCGACCATCCGCTTCCGAAACGCCGCGCTGTATTCCATCGTCCTCAATCCTGTGCCCCCAGGGCCGTCATCCGATCGGTGCGGCAACTATCCTGACGCAGGGGGGTGCGAACCCTGCGGCCAAGGACGAGCGGCTCACCGATCGCACCGTCGCCCTGGTCGTCAAGCGTGCGGCCCTCGTGGTTGGCCTCGACCCCAGCCGCGAAGGCTGGCAAGAGCGAGCGGGCCATCATGGCGCAGACCGGGCACTGCTCGGTGACGATGGTGCGGCGTTACATTCGCGATGCGAACTTGTTCTGCAATAACGCGGCCGCGGGCCTCGGGCTGTAGCAGGTCAAGGGAGAGGCGAACCGGCACAGCGAAAGCCAAGAGTGTTGTCTTGATACGACAGGTCGCCCACACTTTTAGAGCGGCAGGCGGAGTGGAGGCCCATTGAGTTCCAAAAGCCGCTCGTCCAGTTACTGCCGCGAATGACGAAGACTGTATTCGAGGCGTTGGCGGCCGATGATGTCCATTCCGATACATTTCCTTCCATATCGGATAGACCAAAAGGAGAGTTGCCTTTTGGAAAGTTGCCTACGGTGCAGGTATTGTTGGGCTTGTCTCTGCCACTTCTGTCCGAGCATAGTTGACCGTCCGGTTCGGCGTTGCCCCACGGGTAGATACGGCCGTCCGTGCCACGCGCTGCATACTCCCACTCCTCCTCGGTGGGCAAGCGCTGGCTTTGCGCCTCGCAGTACGCCGTCGCTTGACCCGAGTTCACGCAGTTGATGGGGTGGTTGCCGTCTCCAGTGACGCCACCGTGGCAGATCCCATCTTGAATGCTGACGGCTTCTGTGCACTTGCCGCTCTTGACGCACTTCGTATAAGCCGCGGTCGTCACTTCGGTTCGGTCCATGCAGAACGCGACGACGGTCACTGTGCCCGCTTTTTCGGTATTCTCGGCATCACCCATCGTGAAGGTACCGGCGGGGATGGGTTTCATGCCCGATTTGCACTTTGGCTTCGCCGTAGCCTTGCTAGGCGCCGCTGGCTTGGCGGCTTGCGCTGGCTTCGCGGGCGCTTCCGCTTGCGCGGGTGGCGCTTCCACTGGTTTCACGGGCGCCTCCGCTCGAGCCTGGAGCTCTCCCCATAGAGCCATGGATGACACTCCGGCCCCGACCCCAAGCAAAAACCGCCACGTTCGCATGTCGGGACGCTACGCTCTCGCGCCGACTTAAATCAAGCGGCATCCTCATCAAGCACGAACCCGAAAGCCTCTTGTCCCGACGTACATCGGTACTTCGCTACAAAAGGCCATCGTTGGCGAGCAGGCCCAACACATACTCGCGGATCGTGATCCCTCGTTCGACGGCGCGTAGCTTGATCTTGCGGTGAAGCGCCTCGGACATGTTCACGACCAGGCGGGCATCGTCGGCCAAACTGGCGGCATTCTCGAACCGGCCAGCCACGAGCTCGGCCACTACCGTGCGCGCGGCGAGCTTGGGTAGTGGTTTCGGTGTGAAGTCTGCGGCCAAGGACGAGCGCCTCACCGATCGCACCGTCGCCCTGATCGTCAAACACACGGCCCTCGTGGTCGACCTCGACCCAAGCGACCTTGCGGACCACTCGCTACGGGCTGGCCTGGCTACCACACCCGCCAAGGCGGGCAAGAGTGAGCGGGCCATCATGGCGCAGACCGGGCACCGCAGACCGTTCGCTTAGAGATCGTTGTAAATGTCCTTGAGAGGCGAATCGGCGCAGCGGAAGCCGACGAGCTCACTCGAGTAGGTGGGATCGTTGTCAGCGCGAGTGTCGCCGCGGACGATCGACGGGTGGTCAGTCTCCCAGTAGCCACCGGCCAGGTATGGGTTGTACCCATAATGGCCGCCGGTGTCCGAGGTCCATTCCGCTACGTTTCCTGCCATATCCAATATTCCAAACGGGGATTTGTCTTTCGGGTGGGAGCCGACGGCACAAGTGTTTTTGCTCTTCCAGCAAAGCTGATTCGTCGGCTTCTCGTTGCCCCAGGTATATATCCGGCCATCCGCACCGCGCGCCGCGTACTCCCACTCATCCAACGTAGGCAGGCGAAGTTTTTGGGTAGCGCAGTATTCATCTGCATGACCACGTTGCACGAAGGTAATGGGGTAATTCTCGCGGGCGGTAATGTTTTTCAGTAACCCTTTTAGGGTCTCTCCATCATGCGCCGCACCTTGCTCGCATTTTCCGGACCTGATGCACCGAGCATACGCCGCTATCGTCACCTCCGTGAGGTCCATGCAGAAGCCGGCAATGCTGACTTGCATCGTCACATCCGCGCCAACGCCCCCAAATTGCTCGGTTAATTTTTTTCGGCGTTTGAGATCAGCATACCCGTCGGGCGTTCTTGTTAACACGCCAGCCGGAATTGCTACCATGCCTGCCTTGCACTTCGGCTTCGCGCCTTCCAGCGTCTTCGGAGTTGTAGTTTTGGCAGCAGTCTCCGCTGGCTTCACGGCTTCAGCTGGCATCGCCCGTGACTTCGCGCTTTCGCTCACCTCGCACGTGGGGTCGCCTGGACGGCAGTTCTTCACCGCTTCCGTCGGTTTCGCCGCATCCTTGCTTGGCGCCGCAGGCTTGGCGGTGGTTTCCGCAGGCTTCGCGGCTTCTGCGGGCTTCGCCAATACAGGCTTTTTGCCTGCGCGCATCAAACACATAAGGTCGTCTGGAGGGCAGCCCTTCGCAGCTTCCCTCGCTTTCGCCACATCCTTGCTTGGCGACGCGGGCTTGGCGGTGGTTTCCGCAGGCTTTCCTGCTTCAGCGGACTTAGCCGGTGCAGCTGGCTTCGCCGCTTCAGCCGGTTTGGCCGGTGCAGCTGGCTTTGCCGCTTCAGCGGGCTTGGCCGATCGTAGTTTAGGTAGTGGGTCGACCTTAACAACGGCCTTCACCTTTGTCGTTGGTTTCACGGGCGCCTCCGCTCGAGCCTGGAGCTCTCCCCATAGAGCCATGGATGACACTCCGACACCGAGCCCAAGCAAAAGCCGCCACGTTCGCATGTCGGGACGCTACGCCCTCGCACCGATTTAAATCAAGCGGCATGCTCATCAAGCACGATCCCAAAAGCCTCGTGTCCCGATGCACATCGGTACATCGTTACAAAAGGCCATCGTTGGCGAGCAGGCCCAGCACGTACTCGCGGATCGTGATCCCCCGTTCGACGGCGCGTAGCTTGACCTTGCAATAAAGCACCTCGAACATGTTCACGACCAGGCGGGCATCGTCGGCCAAGCTGGCGGCATTCTCGAACCGGCCAGCAACGAGCTCAGCCACCACCGTGCGCGCGGCGAGCTTGGGTAGCGGCTTCGGTGCGAACCCTGCGGCCAAGGACGAGCGGCTCACGCGGCCACCGCCTTCGCTTCAAGCAACGCGAGCACGGCACGCACCATGCGCCGCACCTCGAGAGCAGCCTCGCTCCTGGCGGCGTTGTCGATGACGCCCTGGCCCACGGCGAACGCCACGGCGAACGCCACGCGGTTGCCTAGCGCCACCTCGAGCACGGGCACGCCGAGCCCTGCCACCGCGGCCTTGGTTGCCTGCAGGAGCCCGGTTCGGGTCGCTCGGTTGAGCACCACCGCGGCGAGCAGCTCAGGCCTCAATTGCCTGGCGTCTTCGAGCACCGCCACAATATCAACAAACACCCACACATCTAACACCCCTAAACACACCAAAAACAACACCAGGTCGGCCACGAGCATGGCAGCCCGCGCCTCGATCGCCATCTTGGGCGGCGTGTCGATGACCACCGCATCGAACCCCCGCGCCACATGCGCCAGATCGCGCCGCAGCGTCTTGCCGTTGACGGTCACGACGGGCATGATATTTAGCATTTACTAGTCGTCCGTGATGCGGTTTCGGCTTAGAAGTGGTTCATGACGTTTCGGCTGGCTGGGTCGGGTTGGATGGTCGGAGTGGCCTGCGTCCTCGTGCTGACGGGCGCGGGCACTGCGCTCGTCAGTTGCTCCAAGGAGGCACCTGCCGTAGCGGCAACCTCGACGTCGGGGACAGGCGGCGCGACGTCCAGTGTGGCGACGGGTTCGGGCGGTATGGGTGGAGGCGGTACGGGCGGTATGGGCGGAGGCGGCACGGGCGGCATGGGCAGCGCGACGTCCAGCGTGGCGACGGGTTCGGGCGGCATGGGCGGAGGCGGGATGCCCCCGATGCTCTTTGCCGCGCCGGTAAGCTACGACACCGGTCAGGATCCCTTCTCGGTGACGACAGCGGACTGGAACGGCGATGGCAAGCTCGACCTCGCCACAGCAAACGTCCTCGACGAAACCGTCAGCATCCTGCTCGGTAAAGGCGACGGGACGTTCCAGCCCAAGGTCGATTACGCCGCCGGTAAAAGTCCCCGGTCGGTGACGGCGGGGGACTGGAACGGCGACAAGAAGCCCGACCTCGCCGTGGCGAACTCCGAGAGCGACGAGGTCAGCATCCTTCTCGGCAACGGTAACGGAACGTTCCAGGCCAAGGTCGAATACGCCGTCGGTTACAGTGCGAGCCCCATCTCGGTGACGACAGCGGACTGGAACGGCGATGGCAAGCCCGACCTCGCCACTGCAAACGTCTTCGTCGACACCTTCAGCATCCTGCTCGGCAAAGGCGACGGGACGTTCCAGCCCAAGGTCGCTTACGACACCGGTTCGAGTCCCAGCTCTGTGACGGCGGGGGATTGGAACGGCGACAAGAAGCCCGACCTCGCCGTGGTGGTGAACGACGACGGCAACCTCATCATCCTTCTCGGTAACGGCAACGGGACGTTCCAGGCCAAGGTCGAATACACCGTCGGTAACGTTCCTAGCTCGGTGACGAAAGGGGACTGGAACGGCGATGGCAAGCTCGACCTCGCCACGGCGAACTCAGGCAACGTCAGCATTCTTCTCGGCAACGGCAACGGGACGTTCCAGGCCAAGGTCGACTACCCCACCGCTATGAAACCCCAATCGGTGACGGCGGGCGACTGGAACGGCGATGGCAAGCTCGACCTCGCCACGGCGAACGAGGGCAGCGACAACGTCAGCATCCTGCTCGGCAACGGCAACGGGACGTTCCAGGCCAAGGTCGACTATGCCGTCGGTACGAAGCCCCTCTCAGTGACGGCAGGGGACTGGAACGGCGACGGCAAGCCCGACCTCGCTGTGGCGAACGCCGACAGCAACGGTAAGGTCAGCATCCTGCTCAACACGTCGCAGTAAGCACCCCGTGCTGCAGCCCCGCAGCCTTCGTTGCAAGCGGAGCAAGGTTCCGACGCATCGAAGGGCTCGTCACGTTGCGCTCCAAGGCCGCCTTCCTGGCGTCCGGTGGTCGTCCTTGGCTTCCCGGTCGCCCTGGGCTCGTCGAGGGGCGTTTAGGCCCTAATGTGCGGCAAGGCCCAAAGCGGCCTCGGCGGTCATCGCCATGCCATGCTCGAGGAGTTCTTTGGCATGCTCGCGAAAATGGACGACGAGCACCCGGTGCCCAGCCCGGTGGAGCGCCACGGCGAGGTTTACGGCCACGGTGCTCCTGCCCGCGCCCCCTTCAAATTCGCAACGGCTATCGTGAGCATGGGCCAATGGTCCCAATGTTCTGATGTACAGCCCAACTTTTGTCCTGATGTGCATTTGGACATGACGCCGACGATTTCCCCCTTCGCGAATCAGCGAGCGCGAGTCGTTGTCATGCGATGGCAGCCGCAACTCGGTGGCGTGCATCGCTTCGATGATGCCGCGCACCTGATCGGCGGCCTTATTCCCCTTCATGTCGAGCACGTCGTGCGCGCGCGATCGTTTGTCCTTCGACCACGAACGTCGCGGGCCCACACGTCACGCCGAGGTCGCCTCATCAACGGAGTCGTCGAGAAGGTACGTGTGCAGTCGGCCCAGCTCGAGAATGCGTCCCTCCGGAGAGGGCACGAGGATGTCGACGAAGCGGGCCCCGAAAACGAGCGACTCCGCGTCGTACGCATGCCGCGCGTGGACGGACTGCATGAGCGTCTCGTCGGTGCCAGAGAGCGACACGATGAGACCCGCGTTCTTCGCGAGCAGTGACTCTTGGGTCTCACCGAAAAGCGGGCTGTTTTCGTCGATGGTGTGAAAGATCGTCCAGGTGAGCGCGAAGACGACGCTCCTCTCGCGTTGCAGCTTGAGATCGTGGATGCGCCGAAAGCGCTGCCCTTCGCTCGTGACTTCATCCCGGAGCAAAACGAGGCTCGCGGTAGGCCCCATGATGCGACTGTCGCGTTCGTTTGCGAGCCGCAGCATCAAGACGCGCCGGCCGTCCATCTTCCCGACGAGCGCCGTGTGTGAAAAGAGTAGCCGTGCGGTCGGACGTGAGAACTTCGCGAAGATCACACCGGTGACCACCGCCGTAGCGACGATTCCCGAAATCGCCTCCACGGACACGACGAAATCGGCCAACGTGCCCCGCGGGCTCATCGACCCGTAGCCGATCGTCGCCATCGTCTGGATGCTGAAGAAATACGCGTCTTCGAAGCTACCGGGCCGCGCATTTTGAATGCTGTCGCCGAGGGCCATGTAGAGGAGCGCGAACGGAATATTTGCCAGGAAATAGCCTACAAACACGATGACAATGGTCTTCGACCACGAGGCCGTCATCAGCGCGTGGAAGAGGTCAGCGACGGGGTGGAGGCTGCGCTCACCACGGGAGACCGCAACGGGATTGTCAAGGCGCGACGTACGGGGCAGCGGGGTAACTTCGCGACCTTCTTTGGGTGACTCGGTGGGTGCCATGATAGGCGCCGAAGCTACCAGAGTTTCTGTCGGTGAGACTTCTGTCCGAACGAGCGTGTCCGAACGAGCGCAGCGTGACCAAATCGTGTTGACGGTCGAAGGCAAAGCCGACTTACGGTCCCCCCGATGAAGCCGAGAGACGTCGCGATGGGGCTTTATGCGTTTGCCGAGTTCGGCGCGTGCACAGCGGCGTTTCTCCCAATCATGGCTGTCAGCTCACGGCTCCACCGCAGTGACCCCACCCAGCGCGTGCCCGGCCGGTGGATGCGTCGCTTCGGCCGCACGGCATCCTCCCTCTCGGCGGCCTGGGATTTCAGCATCGAAGGCGAAGGCCCGAAGGACATCGGGCATGCGGCTTACATGGTCGTCGCCAACCACGAATCGATCGCCGACCCATTCTTGTTGTGCTCCCTGCCTTGGGACATGCGCTGGGTCGCGAAACAGGAGATCTTCGAGCTGCCCGTGCTCGGCCGGTTGATGACCTATGGCGGTGACATTCCACTGCAGCGCGGAAAAAAAGAAAGCATCGTCGAGATGCTGGCCGAATGCCGGCGCACGCTCGAAGGCGGCATGAGCGTGATGATGTTCCCCGAGGGGACGCGGTCCAAAGACGGCAATTTGCTGCCTTTCAAGGACGGCGCGTTCGAGCTCGCCCTCGCGGCGAACGTGCCGATTCTCCCGATTGCGCTCGCGGGCACACGCGCTTGCATGAAGAAAGGCTCGAAGTGGCTCGGTATCGCCAAGGCCCGCGCGCGGGTCCTCCCGGTGATCCCAACTGCGGGGCTCGTTAGCGGCGACCTCGCGGCGCTGCGTGAGCGTACGCGCGACGCTGTCGCAAAAGGGGTGGCCTCCCTCCGGGCCGACATGCTACTCGCCTACTGAGGCATGACCCGGTGATCCCCTGGACTCGATGGTGTGCCACGCTCGGCATCGGAGCGGCACTTCAGAGCTGCGCACCGCGGCAGGTACCGGCGGCATTTCCCGTGACGTCGGCCGCATCGGAAGCGGCTCCTGAAGCAAAGCCCGCGGCAGTGACGACGGCGCTCGACGCAGACCCGCCACTACCCGGTGAGGACACGCGAGGATGGGATGGGCTCGCGAGTCCGGCAGGCTCGGCTGAGCCCGGATCGGAGCCTTCGCATCAGCATCATCAGCATCATCAGCACCACCCGAAGGCCGCTGAGACGCCGGGGGCCCGATGAGCGCCGGCGTGCCACGTCTCTCTTGGCTGACACTCTCTTGGCTGACACTGGGCGCGGCCATCGCGTCGAGTGGCTGCGTCGTCTCATCGAGCGGAGCCGACGTGAGCCGCGTGCGCGAGCTGACTCGAGTGCCCTCACTACCCGAGGTCGCCGAAATCGCCAACGTCGACCTCGAACTCGCCGCGTCCGAAAACGCAGGTAAATTGCTGGCAAAGCCGCTCGACGCCGACGCCGCCGTGCGCATCGCAATCCTTCAGAACCGCGAACTGCGGGCGGTCCTGCGCGATGTTGGAGTGGCGCGCGGACGTGTGCTCCAAGCCGGGCTATTGCCGAACCCGCTTGTCGAAGCCGAGTTCGTACCCGAGCGGGACTCGCTCCTCGCATTGCGTGTCGAATACGACCTGAAGGGGGCTGTACTCGCTCCGCTGCGAGCGCAGGCCTTCGCACCGGAGCTGGAGGTCGCGCGCTACCGTGCCGCACAAGGCGTAATCGAGCTCGGCTATCAGGTACGTGCCGCAGTTTACCGCGTGCAGAGCACAACGCAGCGCCTCCAAATCGCGCAGCGCGTCCTCGATGGATTCGCCGCCGCACGCGACGCGACGGAGGCGATGCATGCGGCCGGCAACGTCGCGAATCTGGAGCGCGCGAGCCGCGAGGCCGCCTACCAGAAGGCTCGAGTTGTGGTGGCCGAGCTCGAGCTCGAAGCGGCAAACGAACGCGAGGACCTGCACCAACGCTTAGGGGTCTTCGGTGCGCAGACGAACTGGACCCTCGCAAGCGGGCTGCCCGAGGCTCCAAAGACGCTCGCGCTACCGGACGCACTCGAGGCCGCGGTGCTCCGCGCGAACCTCGCTATGCACGAGACGCGACACGAGCTCGAAGGGCTCGCCCGCAAGGCCGGCGTGGCACGCATCGATGGTCTGCTCCCCGACCTCAGCGTGGATGCCCACGCGCTTCTCACGGACACCCAAGACGGCACGGCTGGGGGTAACCCACGCGGATGGCGCTTCGGCGCTGGCGTGACAATGGGGTTGCCCGTCTTCAACCGGAATCAGGGGACGAGCCTTTCGCTGGAAGCGCAGTTCGATGCGGGGCTCGAGCGGTACCTCGGCGCGGCGGTGGAGCTCCGTTCCGAGGCTCGCAAAGCGCGCGCACGCGTCGTGTCGGCTCACGCGCGCGCCAGGCAATACCAGGAGGTGATCGTCCCCGCGCAGCGTGTGGTCACCGATGAGACTTTGCTGCAATACAACGCGATGCAGGTCGGTATCTATCAGGTGCTCGCCGCGCGGCGCGAGGCCCTCGAAGTCGACCTCGCCGAGGTGGAGATGCGGCGTGAATATTGGACCGCGCGCGCGCTCTTGGATGCACTGCTCGCAGGCGCGCGACCCGGTAGCGGCGCGGCCCCCCGAGTCCGCATGCCGGCAAGCGGAGAGCAGTCAGCGGGAGGCCACTAAACACGATGGATCGGCGTCATTTTATTCATATTGGAGGCGCAGCCATAGGCGCCGCCGTTGTGTCCCGCGCGTCGGATAGCGAAGCGCAAGAGGCCGCCGCGCAAACGGGCGCCGAGACGCCACGGGCAAAGTCGAGCGTCATGCTGGCGGGCGGACAGGTGGCCGTCATCACGCCGAACGGCTCGACGTTGCCGCTGCGCGTCGTCGACGGTGTGAAGGTCGGGCACCTCGTTGCCGAAGTGGTCGGCCACGAATTCGCGCCAGGGTTGCGCGCGGAGTGTTGGGGCTGGAACGGCAGCACACCGGGCCCAACGATCGAGGCTATCGAGGGCGATCGTCTCCGCATCTACGTCTCGAATCGACTCCCCGAGCCCACCACGGTGCACTGGCACGGTGTGATCCTCCCAAACGGGATGGACGGCGTCGCGGGGCTAACCCAGCACGCGATCCCGCCGAATGAAACGTACATGTACGAGTTCACGGTGAAGTACCCGGGCACGTTCATGTACCACCCGCATTACGACGAGATGACTCAGATCGCGCTCGGCATGGTGGGCATGTTCATCGTTCATCCGAAGCAGCCGATAGGCTCGAAGGTCGACCACGATTTCGCGTTGATGACGCACGAGTGGCGGCTCGACGTCGGCGCCAAGCGCCCCGATCCGATGGAGATGAAGGACTTCAACCTCCTCACCTTCAACAGCAAGGCGTTCCCCGGAACGGAGCCGCTCGTCGTCGGCCGCGGAAAGCGCGTGCGGATCCGGCTCGGGAATCTCGGCCCGATGGATCATCACCCGATCCATCTGCATGGCCTCAACTTCAAGGTCACGGCCACGGACGGAGGCTACGTTCCCCTCTCCGCGCAGTACCCCGAGACGACGGTCCTCGTGCCGGTGGGCAGCACCCGCGTCATCGAGTTCGTTCCCGAGGAGCTCGGGGATTGGGCCATGCATTGCCACATGACGCACCACGCGATGACGCAGATGGGGCACGGCTTGCCGCCGATGACGGGCGTCGACTCACGCAAACTCGAGCGTCGCATGGCGCGCGTGGAGCCTCGTTTCATGCCGATGGGAAGCACGGGCATGGGCGCGATGAGCGGGATGGACATGCCCGTGCCGCCGAACAGCTTGCCGATGAAAGGTACCCCGGGACCGTTCGGAAGCATCGACATGGGCGGGATGTTCACCGTGCTCAAAGTGCGAGAAAACGCTCACACCGCGGAACCGAGCGGCTGGTACGAGAGCCCACCCGCCACGCGCGCGGGGAAAGCGGTCGCCGCGCAAATGAACGCCGACGGCGTGAAGGCCCCCTCCCCTGGCAAGTGACGACCCGCGAGGAGATGCTCCTCGGTAACTCCTCTCGATGATAGGATCCCGCGCGAATGGCCCGAAAACAGCGACCCGATTCCCGCGTCGAGGACTGCGTACGCATCGATGGCGAGCTCTACGACGTTCGCGCATGGGCACCGCGTCACCCCGGCGGCGACGTGCTGAAACATTTCTTCGGGCGCGATGCGACCGGAGCCTTCGCGGCCTTCCACAGTGCGCTCGCGCGCAAGATGCTCAAAGGTATGCGGGCGCGCAACTTGGCCTCCTTCACACCGGAGGCTGGGTTTTCCGCGGACGTCGAAGCCGACTTCGAGGCGCTGCGAACGCGCGCGCGTGAGGCGGGGCTCTTCGAGAGCCGGCGTGGCTGGTTCTACGGGCACGCCGCGTGGACCGTGGGGCTTATCGTGGCTTCGGTCGGCCTCCTCGTCTGGTCACCGTCCGCGTGGCCGCTCGCGGCGTTGGCGCTCGCCCTCGGGTGGCAGCAGTGCGGCTGGCTTGCGCACGATGTCCTTCACAACTCGGTGCATGCACAGCGCCGCACAAGCGAGCTCGTTGGCACGTTGTTCGGCGGCGTGGTTCTCGGGTTCTCCGGCGACTGGTGGAAGACGAAGCACAACACCCATCACGCCCTTCCCAACGTGCGGGGGGTCGACACCGACATCGACACGACACCCTTTTTGTCGTTCAGCGAAAGCGACCTCGCAGACATCGGTCCGGTCACGCGGTGGCTCGTACGAGCGCAGACCGTCACCGCGATTCCGGTGCTCGCCGCCGCGCGCACCAACTGGGTCGTCGCAAGCTTCCTCTGGGCACTGCGAGCGCCGAGCGTGCCGCGCCGCGCCCTCGAACTCACCACCCTCGCGCTCCACCTCGGATGGTCGTTCGGAATGCTCGCGCTCTTGCCCTCGTGGGGCCTCCGCATCGCTTTTTTCGTGATGGCCCAGCTGTTGTCTGGCCTCTTCATCGGGAGCGTCTTCCTCGTCGGTCACAACGCTCGTCCGATGGTTGAGCGCACCGACGCGCCAGGTTTTTGCGAGCTTCAGTGCGCCACCACGCAGAACATTCGTGCGCCGTTCGGGTTCACCTGGTTCTTCGGCGGCCTCGAACATCAGATCGAGCACCACCTCTTCCCAACGATGCCGCGCCACAACCACAAGCGGATCAAAAACGATGTCCGCGCGCTGTGCGAAGCGCACGGGCTGGCCTACGTCGAGCGAAGCTTCGCCGAGGGCCTCGTCGATGTCGCTCGGGTGCTCGCACGGGTGGCCGGCGCCGCACGTGGCCACGAAAGCTCCCCGGCTCACGCCTCGTTCCAAGGGTGAGAGGCGACGTCCTCGGGACTTGCACTCGCGCCCATTACGGTCGATTGTTGGTGCATGGCAAAGGGCAGCGAAAAGAGCGCCGCCGCGGCGACCGAGGAATCCTTCGAGGCCTCGTCCGAGAGGCTCTCGGACATCGTGCGCCAACTCGAAGGCGGTGAGCTTCCACTCGAAGACGCGCTCAGACTCTTCGAGGAAGGTGTGAAAGTCGCGCGGACGGCTCAGGCTCGCCTCGAGCAAGCGGAGCGCCGCGTCGATGAGCTCCTCAGTGTGAACGAGCAAGGCGAACCCGTCACACGGCCGTTCGAGTGACGGCGCTGTGACCCCGAAGCGCGCCGCGGCGCTGGTCATCGGCAACGAGCTGCTCAGCGGTAAAATCGCCGAGCTCAACGTGTTGGTTCTTGCGCGCACGTTGCGGAGCATTGGCATCGCGCTCGAACGCGTCCTGATGATCCCCGATGAACGCGCACTGATCGCGAGAGAGGTCCGCGAGCTTTCGGCCGCGCACGATGTCGTGTTCACGAGCGGGGGTGTCGGCCCGACCCACGATGACGTGACGATCGACGCTATCTCGGACGCGTTCGGCGTCTCGGCCGAGGTCATGCCCGAGCTCGAAACACAGCTTCGCGCGTACTACCGCGAGACGATCACCGAAGGGCACCTGCTGATGGCGCGGGCGCCGGCGGGCTCACGCCTCCTCGCGAACGCCGAGCATCCGTGGCCCACGATCGTGAAAGAAAACGTCTGGATCCTTCCGGGCGTCCCTCAAATTTTCGCGATGAAGATGCCCATCATCACGGCGGAGCTTGGCGGTGCCCCGAGATTCGTCAGCCTCGCGGTCTTCACGACGCTCGACGAAGGCTTGCTGAAACCCCTGCTCGACCGCGTCGTCGCCGCGCATCCGGCGGTCGAAGTCGGCTCCTACCCGAAGTGGCACGAGCCGCGTTACAAGACGAAGCTCACCTTCGACGGAATCGATGCTGTGGCCGTGCAACGCGCGCGCGATTCGTTCGCGGCCTCGCTGCCACAAGGCACGCAGATTGACATCGACGAAGAGTGACGGGCGGAGGCTACGGCGGCGCGGTGTGCAATGCGGTGTGCCATGCGGACACGCGCGCTAACGAGACGCCGCGACGCGCGAGCCCACAAACTGTCCGAAAGCCATCACGACTCCATCCGGGGGACTCAGCGTCGTGATGGCGAGGCCACTCGAGCGCAAGTGCCACACGGCTGCGCCGCGAACCACCCCAGGCTCCGTGGCTCGAGCCGGAACGAGCGGGAGCCATGACCACGCGCCGCCGCCAGAGAGTTCAATCGCGTGCCGCGTACCCGTGAGGGCTGCTGCCGCGAGCGCGCGCACATCGTTGTCGGGATCCAACGTGGCTGCCTGCTCGAGCACCGCCACGCGAACCGATTCGCGGCGTCGCGAGAGTGCACGGACGACGGCACGCCTGACCTCGGGCTCGGTCTCCAATCGGTAGGCCATCGCGAGCCGGACCGCTGCGTCGGCCGCGGGACTTTCACCCAGACCGAGTGCCGCATGCACACGCACGAGCGGGGAGGTTCCCGCGAGGAGAGCGTCGAGCCGCCCGCGAAAAGGCAGGGGATCACGCGCGGCAAGGCGGTACGCAGCCTGCGGGCTTGCGACCCCACCCGACTCGGCCCACGCCGCAATCGCCGCCGAGGAGCCGAGTTCCGGCACGGCCAGAAGTGCAAGCGCAAGTGCGGCTTCGTCGATGCGCTCCGACTCATCGCGAACGACCATCGCGAACCGCGGTCCTCGCTCGAGCGCGCGCCGCGCCAGTGGAGCGAGCTCGGCTATCGCGCGCGAGCCCAACGACGCCGCAGCCGAGAGCACGGCCATCGCCACGACAGGCTCTGCCTTCGCAAGAGTCTGCGTCACAGGGATGCGCCCGAGCAGGGTCAACGCATAAGCGCCAAGCGCACGGTCCGCAGGCTCCACCGAGGCGAAGGCGCGCTCGAATTCGCCGAGGACCTTCGACGGTGGCTCACCGAAGGCGGTCGAGCGAACGAGCCACGCGCGCAACACGAGGCGCCGTGCGTCACCTTTCGCGGCATCGAGCGTGCGGAGAAGAAGGCCGTGCGCGGCCGGCCCTGGGACCGTCGCGAGCGCGACCATCGCCGTCGCCGCAAGATCACCGGAACCCAGGTATTTACTTAGTAAACCAACAGCAGCATCACCGCCGATGTGTCCAGCGAGCTCGATCGCGCGCAGCTTCTGTGGATGCGTTGCGGTGCCTTCGACGAAGGCCGCCAGCGCCGGAAGCACAGCCGAAGAAGGCCAGCGCTCGGCGAGGCCGAGAGCCGCCTCCCGCGTGAGGTCGTTGCCGAAGAGTGGCAAGAGCGCCGCCTGTGCGTCGGGCGCCCCGAGCGTGAGAAGGGCCTCCACGGCCGGGAGCCGGGCGAGCGGTGGCAGCGTCGATTCGGCCAGCCGCTTGCGTGCGAACGACAGCGCCGTGTGGTCACCCAAACGCGCCAGCGCGAGCACGGCTTCGAGCGCTACGGCCGCATCCTCACGGCTGACTGAGCGCCGCAGCATCGGCAACGCGCGGAGGTCGCCGAGCTGACCGAGGAGGCGCACTTCAGGCGCCGTGGCAGTCGCGACGCCACGCAAAAACGCGCCGAGATCCGCCGGCGGAAGGAGCACGAGGGCGCGCTCCGCAAGGTCTCCCAACGGTGACCCCGTGATCACCGCGGCGACGAGCGGTGTGAGGGCGCGCTCTTCGGGGGAGGCGCCACTGCCGTCATCACGCGAAGCCGGAAGCGGCGGCGGACGGTCCGCTTTCCCCGCTGCCGCACGCGCGAGGGCGAACACCGCCACGTCCCGCGCGAGGACACCAAGCGCATGTGACGCGTCCTCCTCGGTCGGATGACCCACGATCGACAGCAGCGCGCTGCGCCCTTCTTCGCACAACGCATGCCGAGCGAGAACGCGGGCCGCGAGGAGTCGCGTCCGCGGGTCGGACAGGATCGGCCCACCGGCGAGCGCATCACCGAGAGCCTCGAGGGCCTCGCGCCCACCCGTGCGGCCCAGGCGCTCGACTCCGCGCAACCGTTCGTCGATTCCCCCCTCCGACAGGAGCTCGACTGCGTAGGCGACGCCGGTGAGCTCGACGAGCGAACGACGCCCCGCGCCCTCCTCATCGAAGGGAGACGACCGCATAGGCTTGGCAGGCGGCGCCGCGTAGGCGTGCTGCGCATCCGCAGTGAGGACGAGCGCGCCGAAGACGAGCGCGCCGAGCAGCGGCAGGCGGCGATTCACTGTGGAATCATCCGCCATCGGTCGCGCGGAGTCACGCGGGCTCGCCGCTGCGCGTCGCTACTTCGAATTGATGAGACCCGGGATCGAATTCGCCGAGGTGCCGTACTCCGCGGTCTTGTTCTTGTCACCTTTGGCCACGGCGAACACCGCCGCCGTCGACGAGAACGAGGACATCTGGTCGGAGGTCTTGCCTGAATTGTCGTCGCCCGTGATCGGATCGTACCCGATGCCGTTCATGCCGTTGACCTTGATCGGGTAGCACTGACCGAACCAGCCGTTCTTGATGTTGCCTTTCGGGTCCATCACGTACGTCCAGTTGCACGCGTTCGGTGTTGCGTCGGCCCACCCCGAGCCGCGGAGCGGAGTGTGGGGCGTATCGCCGTAAGCGACGAACACGGTGTTCTTGTCGAGCATCTCGGTCGGGCTCTCCGGATCCACCTGCGTAGCCAGGTACTTGTAGAATCCGTCGATCGCCTTTCCAAGGTATTTCGTGGTGTTGCGACCTTGCATCAAGGTTAGGGCGTCGTTGAACGTGACATGCGGGTCGGTGAACGTCTGCTCGCCGGTCGATCCTGGCGAGAGGGCAACGATCGCGGTCTTGCTCAAGCCGAGCGCGAACGCTTTCGCCACGACGATAAGCACGCGACCAAAGGCCTCGATGCCGTTGCGCTGCCCGAGGGTCATGAAAGCCGAGTCGCCTACCGCGTTGGTCAGCATCTCCTGGAGACCGAAGCTGCTGAGGTCGTCGCTCGTCGGTGTGAGCTGACTCGCGAAGTTCAGACCGATGATGCGCGCGGCGTTTTTCGTCACCGCGAGTTGGGGTGCCCATGTGCTCCGTGAAGACGATTTTCGTAGCCCAATGACCGCCTTGAAATACGTCTCGAACATCTCCTGCTCGAACTTGCCCGCGAGCGTGAACTGGCTCGCCGCGCTGTTGAAGAGATCGATCATGCCCGCCGCGCTCGGCACCGTGGCAACGTCGGGGGCTCCCGGCGCGCGGCCATACTTGACCGGATCGATGCCGAGCGCCGGGACGATGGAGCTCGAGCCCGAAGCGCCGAGGGACGCCAGCGCCGCCTGCAGCGTCGAGGAGCCGGAGAGCGCGAGCGCGGACGTTGGGAACTCGGTGTGCGTCTCGTCCTTGCCGGACATCAACGCGGTCACCGGGTATTTCGGAATGCCGTTCGCGTGGTCGAAGCAAGGCGCATCCGGCCCGTAGAAGAACGGGCGATCGCCGCCTGCCCAGCCCTTCACACCGCCTGGCAAGGAGGGCATTGGTTGCCCTTTGCCAGGGGTGAACGTGCCTCGGTAGGTTGCGGCCGTGCCGAAGTTGCGTTGCGAGGTGTACAGGTACGTCGACGTGCTGCCGAGATTGCCGAGGCCGGTGACCGGCGTGTCCGCGCAAGCCTTGAAGGCCAGGTCGGCCATGGGCCAGAGTTCCTGAAACCACGCGTACACGCCGTTCGGCGACGGGACGAGGAGCGAGCGCCCATAGGTCGCGCCGGCCGCCTCAGCGAGGCCTGAGCCTCCTTCGTCAGAGAGGAAGTTTAAGAGGCGGCTGCGTTCGATGCCCACCGCAGCGGAAGCCACGGTGCACATTTTGAGGAAGGTACGACGCCGCTCATCGCGGAGATCCTTGAGTTTCCAATTGGCCATTTCAATACCCTCCGGTCACTGACATGCGTGCACGCCGCTCAACAACGCGGCGATGGCGACGTGGCGTTTCTTCGCGACGTCGGCGAGGTCCGCGACGTTCGCTTTTTGGACCATCAAGTTGCAGAGCAGCAGGTGGTCCTGGGAGGCCGGCATGCCGAGGAGGCAGCTCAATGTCTGCTCCACGCAGCTGCCGTCATTCGGGTCGAACATCGGCAGGTTCTTGCCGTTCAGCGTGCAGGCCGGCGCCTTCGTCGGGTCGGCGATGTTTGCGATGATCTGCGGCGCCGCTTGCACGAAGATGTCGAAGAGCTTCGCTGCACTCGCGGTCGTGTGCTCATCCGCATCCCCGAGTCGCGAGTCGAGCTTCGCGACACCGAGCGCGTCCCCTGCGGAGAAGTAGAGGAAGCCAGCGGTCTTCGGGGCGGCGATGCAATAACCGTCCGGCGCCTCCGCACCCGAGCCGGTGCCGACGTCCACGCAGTTGCGGTTGGCGATGACGCACCGCAACGTGTCGGCAAGGTCGCAAATTCGGCCCGTGGGGCACTGGTTTGTGTCTGTACACGCGATGCCGAGGTCGGTTTTGTCGTTTTGACTGCAGAAACAGGTCTCACCCGCGCCACACAATGGGTCAGTTCCGCCTACGCCGGGGGTAGCCAGAATTTCGCAGGCGGAACCGGTCCCGCCGAAAAGCGAGCCGAGCGTCTTGTTGACGCCGTTGATGGTGACCATCGCCGTCTTCAAGTCCGACGGCGCCCCGGAAGGCACGAGCACGCCGCGCGCGCGGAGGAAGTTACCGATCTGCACGTACGTCAGCTTGTGGCAGGAGTGCAGGCGCGCGGCGATCTCATCGGCGGCGGGCACGTCGTACTGTGGCGCTTCCATGCCGCTGCCGGTGGATGTGACGGTGACGCTCGCTGCCGTCGAAGCTGGTCCCGAGGTCGTCGTCCCGCCGGCGCCTGTCGTGGCGCTCGTCGAGGTGACGGTGGTGCTCGGGTTCTCTTGGACGGGGCAGTCGCTCCCGCTGAGGTTCGGGGCCTCGGAGCCGCACGCCGCAGACATCGCGAAGGCGCCGACGAACACGATGCCGGGCAGAGCCCAGTTCCCTGTGTTTTTCCGCATGATTTAGAACCTCGTGAAGTCGTCGGAGACGAGGATGGCCCG
>CANJMI010000036.1 GCA_947475525.1 Polyangiaceae bacterium
CCGCGCCACCGCTCGAGAGTCCGCGCGCTGAGACCGACGATTTCGCACGCGCTCTCCCGACGAGCCCCTGCCATAACAGCCTCGTTGACGAGCTCGATGGTCACGGCTCGTTCTCGTCCGTCGTGTCGTCGACCATGCCCCCCAGATCGCCTCCGCTTTTTTTTTAAGGATGATGAGCGCCGCCGCCTCCGCGAGCGCCTTGTCCTTACGCAGTACCTCGCGCTCAAGCGCCTTGATTTTCTGCGCGTCAAACGACTTTTTATTCGAACGCGGCGGCTCGAACCCTACGGCTGCAGCGAGGCGCCACTCCTTCAGTTGCGCTTCGTGAATGCCCTCGCGACGCAGGAACTCGCCGAGCGCGGCATTGCTGATTTTGCTCGCTTCGACGACGACACGGAGCTTTTCAATGGTCGTCCAACTCTTCGCGGGCTTGTCCATGACGCCCACTGTACGAGCCTCTTTAAACCAACGCGAGAGCGTCGCCTGGTGCAGACCAACCTCGGCGGCAAGGGCGTTCGCGGTGATCGGGTTCGGCGGAAGCATCTTGCGAACCATATGGGCCCTGAAAGCCTCGCTGTAGAAGGTCACGGTCTCATCTCGCTGCTCGTCCCCAGGGTGGCGATCACACCGTCAGCTCTACGCGGGCGATGCGACAACTACGCTGACACTGGGGGACCTCCGTCAGAAGCTCGTGAGCATGCGCGACGCTGGCCTTAAAACCGCGCGCGCCTGGTCGATGAAGGAGCTCCTACGCGGCTTATGGGACTGCAAGTCGGATCGCCGCGCTCGCGAGTGGTGGTCATCCTGGTATTTCTGGGCAACACACTCGCGGCTGCCGCCCGTCATCAAGGTCGCGAAGATGATTCAGCGTCACCTGCCGAACGTCCTCAGCTACTTCACTCACCGCATCACCAACGCGGCAAGCGAAGCCATCAATGCGGTCGTGCGCGGGCTACAAAAACGCGCGTTCGGCTTCCGAAGCTTCAGCAACTTTCGCGTCGCCGTACTCTTTCGATGCGGCGGCCTCGCACTTTATCCGGCCACCTGAAACCCGGATGAGCCAACCTGGAAAACGATCGGTTGCGGCACACGCGCTCGACCCAAATAGAATCGCGACCGTCGAAGGCCAGACCCTCGGGCGGTGCGGGCGCCCGAACGACAATCCAACGGTGGTGGTCGTTCGGGTCGTCGCGTCGCGTGACCCCGCGTTACTTCAGCGCGCCGGTCGTTGCGTCGTGGACGCAGGCGTTCGGCACGGGGTAGCCCGTTGAGCCGACCGTGGTGCACGCGCTCGTGACGCACGAAGTGGGGGGGCTGTAGACGGCCAATGCATTCATTGCCTTCGGTACGGCCGCGGCGCTGGTGTAACCCTGAATCACGTTCGTCTTCGTGGAGCACGCCGGGACCGCGGCCGTGAGGCTCGAGTTGGAGACGGTCGTGCCGGTCGGAACGCAGCCGCGCAAGCAGAGGGGCGTGAACGGGAAAAAGGTCGAGTTGAACGAGTAGGAACAGGTGTCGAATGTGCCAACGCTCTTGTCGCGCCACAGGTCGTTGGCGCACTTCTCCGTCGAGCCCGTGCCGTTGTAGGGCCCGAGGATGAAGTAACGGTACACGTAGCCGTCCTTCCAGAACTGCTGGGTCGCGTCGTAAAAACCTCCGCACTTGTCGAGGCAGTAGGTCTTGTCCGCCGTCGCTTCGGAACAGCGCTTCATGTAAACGCCGTTCGGTCCGCGGGGGCCATACACGGGGAAGCCGTCGACCGCGTAACCGAGCCGCGGGCTTATGGTCGTGGCGGTCGCGCCGAGCTGGTTGAGCAGGCAGGCTGGGGGGACGTGCGTGTGGTACGCGCCCACATTGCTCCCGGACGAGTGCTGACCACACATGTCGAAGCTGTAACCCTCGGCCTTTGGGGCCGAGTTCGCGTAGCTGTTCGAGAGGTCAGCAGCCAGCGAGCCGTAGGTCGCCCCGCCGTACGCCGAGTACATCGTGCTGCCGTCGAACAGGATGCCGATGCGGTTCGCTTGCGCCACGAGCGACGTGCCATTCGCCTCGGTGACGTCGATGAACCCCGGCAAGAGCGGGACCACCATCGTGAGGCTTCCCTTGGTGACGCTGTTCGGCGTGTAGTCGACGTTGGCGTGGTTGGGGCAGCCGCTGATGGTGATGGTGCGCGTCGTGCTCGTCAGGACTTCCTTGTAATCGTAGTCGCTGCCGGCGCGCGCGCAGGTCGAGCCGTTTGTGGTGCCGTTCTTACAGGTGCACCCCACCCCGTTCGACGTGCACGTCCCGTTCGACGGCGCGTCGGGGATGTCGGTGCCCGCGCCGGCGTCGGTATCATTCGAGGTGCCGCACCCCACCAGGCCAGCGGCGGTCATCAGCGAAATCGAGAGAAAACGCAGCGAAGTCATCGCCAAGAGCCGTCGAATCATAGGTCACCTTCTGGTTGTCGGGAGGCCAACGCTGCAGCGCGCAGCCACTCCAAACCGGACACTCAAACCACGAACCTGCGCTCTGCGTCTTTAAGAAAAGCTAAAACCTTAGCGGAAGTGGCTCGACCTCAGGGCATCGCGAGCGGTTGTGCCGCTACGTGGCGCGTCCGGTCCGCTCGCTCGCGCGCTTCGGCGTGCGCCTCCTATCCTTGATGCCGAGTGACCCAGCTCGTAGAGAGCCGCCGGCTGGGTCGGCTGCGAGTCAGGCCGCTCAGCTGTCCTTCTTCGAAACGATCGCTGCGACCACCACGCCGATCGGCCCGAGTACCGCACACAAAAAGAACCAGGTACAGCCGCCGCGCCCCTTGCTCGTCGCTATCCAGGCACCGAGCACTCCGCAGACGAGCCAGAGCGGGGCAAACCAGTAGCTATTGGTGAGCGGATACGGACTCCGCGCACAACCCACGAGGAGGCTCATGAGCGGAAGGCACAGAACATGGCCCGGATAGAAACCAAAAAAAAGCGGGGCCTTCATCCTGCCGTGGAGGATAGCGTACGAAGGGGTCCCAACGGTACTTCACCGCGCTTCGTTCCACTGGGGTCAGCGTCGCGAGGTCCTCTCGGTGCCAACGTCGCGTGATCCAGCTCGGCCAGAAGCCCAGTTGTTCCCATTCACGAGTCTTTCCTTTCAATCGGGGCCGAGGTACCCACGGCCCCGATGTCGCTGGGGGCCAAACCATGCATCGCGCTCATCGCGCTCATCGGCGGTTGCGCGTCACCCGTCGAGCCTCGCGCAAAAGAGCCTGCCGCCCCCGAGGATGAGGTTACGAGGACCGCCGAAAAAACGGTATCCGAGACGGATAGCGCTCCTCTGCCGGGGCCCGAGAGTTGCGCGCCGGCGACACCCGAAAACATCCTCGAGCGGAAGGGAGACTATTACCGCTGCGTCGACGCGACGCTCGTGGCAGGAACTGGTTGCGGGACCGAAGGCTACCCTCTTGGTTTCGGTGCGAAGTACGCCGACCGTTCATTTGATGTGACCTGGTACAAGTTGAGTCCAGCCGGGCAGGATTTTTTCCGGGCCGTTTCACCGTGTCTTCAAAAAGAACTCGCAGTGCAGTTGTCGGCAAGCACGGCGTGCAAAGAGGTCTGGGATGACGGATTTGCAACGCACGCCGGTTGTTATGTGGCGAGCGGCTTCTGCGACTTGCCCATTGGCGACTGGTTCATCATTGGCGCGATGTTCGATGGGGCCGTGTACAAGTTGGATGAGTTCGCGAGCCAATTGAACGACGTCGCGGCGGGCTGCGCTGCGCTCTAGGCGCTGTGCTCGAGGCGCTGTGCGAACACGACGATAAAGTTAGACTCAGCCTGCCAGCCTGATCCTGACGTCGGCTGCGGTATCCTACTCAAGGTGCTGTGAACGCTCTCGCTAGCGCCACATCGTTGGTTGAGGGCCGCTGAGTCAATGTGCCCGGCTGCCGCCCACGCGCAACATGGCTCCGGCTGACGGGTCACGCCGAGAGCGTCGCGAACTTCGGCGGGGTTGGCAAACGGTATTGTCGGGCGAACTTGCTGCGTTCTTCGCGCAGACGGATAACCTGGGTGCATCCACGCGCCGTCGGCCAGTTTGGCTTCCCGTAGACGCGCCTCGTGGCCTATTGTTCCGCGCGATGAGAGCGAAGGTCGTTGCAGTCTCGCTGTTTGGTGCTGCCGCCTGCGCCGACATGCCCGCCCCGCCCGCCGAAAGCGTGGCCGTGGTGGAGTTTCAGCTAAACGTCGAAGAGGCCGCCTCGGCCGGATGTTCGACGAAGATCGTCGAAGGACTGAGCAAGCAGATCGTCCAGCAAGCGGAGTGCGCGAGCCCGGGGTCATTCATCGAAGTTCCCAAACGCCCGAACATGGTCTTCGGTAGCGCCGTACTGCCCTACATGGAGCAGCCCGCGCGCGACGCACTCCTCAAAGCCGTCGATGCCAACAAGAGCACAACCCTCACGATCAACTCGATGCTCCGCAGCGTGGCTCAGCAGTACCTGCTCTACCGCTGGTATGTAAACGGACAGTGCTCAATCGGGCTCGCCGCGAAGCCGGGAACATCGAACCACGAGACGGGCCTCGCCCTCGACGTTCAGAACTACGATACGTGGAGGCCGCACCTGAAGACCACCGGATTCACGTGGTTTGGCACCGGGGATCCGGTGCACTTCGACTACACGGGCGCAGGCGCCGTTAGCCAAGCCTCGGTCGGTGTGAAGGCCTTCCAACGACTCTGGAACTTGAACCATCCGAACGATCTCATCGGCGAAGACGGGGCGTACGGACCGCAGACCGAAGCGCGCCTCAAACAAGCGCCCGCAGGTGGCTTTGCCGTCGGCCTCGATCCGTCATGCGCGAGCAGCGGATCCGGCGGCAGTGGTGGTAGCGGCGGCGGTGGCGGCGGCGGCGGCGGCACAGGAGGCTCCGGTGGAGACAGCCCGCTTACCATTCCCGCACAGCTCAGTGCGACGTTCGCGGACGCGTTCGACACGTTCACCGATGGCCCATCGAAAGGCGTAAGCGATCTCGTGCAGGGCCACTCGTACGAGCTCGTGATCACCGCCATGAACACGGGAGACAGTGTGATCGATGCACTCGACGTCACGATCGCGTTGCCCGATTCGCTCGCGAGCCAAGGCACCCAAAGTGCGGCGGTCAGCATCGCCGGGCCAATCTCTCCGGGGAAGACGGCAAAGGGCTCACTGAAAGTCGACGCGCGGGCCTACTCGGTGCTCGCGGTCGCCCCGCACGAAATCGGACTCTCGACGCCGAGCGCACAAGGCACGGCCAAGGTCGACGTGTACAGCGAGCGGCGGTGGGAATTCGACGGCGAGCGCCTCGA
Source organism: Polyangiaceae bacterium (assembly GCA_947475525.1). Lineage (GTDB taxonomy): Bacteria > Myxococcota_A > Polyangia > Polyangiales > Polyangiaceae > SYFR01. The sequence continues at coordinate 5,308 of CANJMI010000036.1, forward strand.
GGGTTGGACGTCGCAGCAACTCCTCGCCGTAACGAGCGAAGCGGAGATCGGCATGGGTGCACGCGATGGCGAGCTCGTCCTCAGCGGAGCGGCTCCCGACCTGGCGGCGACGTCCGCGCTGCTCGACATCACCACGGCGGGCCTCGGCGATCTCACCCTTTTGGCGCGGCGCTCTGGCGATTCCGGTGGCGTCGCGAAACTCTACCTCGACGACACGGGCATCGAGCTTGCGCTGCCGGCAGACGGTGATCTCCACGAAGTGACCATCCCCGAAGCGGCCCTTCCCCGACGAGTGACGCGCGTACGCTTCGTTCCTTTCGAAGGCGGCACCGCGAAGAGCACGAGCGCCGCGATAGCGCATCTCCGCATTGGCGAAGAACTCACCGTCCCGAGCGACGGCGCGGCAGGATGCACCTGCACCCTCGGCCCAACCTCCCCGCTGCGCGCCCCGTGGGCACTCGCCGCATTTGGCGCCGCCGCGGTAGCCCTCGTCAGTCGCCGCCGCGCCTCGGTTCGGTGAAGGTTCGCGTCACAGGAGAAGGGTGGCGCCTTTTGGCGGCGACACCACCCTAAACACCATTGGAACTTAGGGCTTATGGCAGCCGTACTTGCCTTCGTAAGCTTGTTTACCTACGGCGAGGGCGTCGGCGAGTTGCATGCGGGGAAGCCAGACATCGACGTCTACGTTTACCGCGTTGGCTTGTAACGGTAGGCCGAGCATGCTGCGGATTTGATTGGCGCCCGAGTTGGCGGCCTTGGCTTTGGCATCGACCTCGGCGCGCGAGATTTCTTTCCGCCCAGCGTAGAGGCCAGCCCAAGCATTGCTTACTGGAACCTTGATCGCCATGGAGACGTTGCCGGTGCTGGCCGGGGTGAGGAGGTCCGCTTCGTCCGCGAGTTCGTCCACCTTCACCGAGGTGTTGAATTCGCGGTAGTCGTAGAGTCGATTGCCGGTGAACAGATTATCCTTGAGCGTGACGCCTTGGGCCTTCTTGATGTTGTCGACGCCGCCGTAATCGCCGAATCCGAATACGTTCTGGCTGACGGTGGCCTGAATCATCGTATCGAACTTGAGCGCGTTGCCGCCGTAACTGCCTATTGCATCGTGCTTCCAGCTAAAAAGAATGGTGTTGCGCGCGATGTGGAATTTCGGCGCATCCTTGTAGTCTCTCCCTTGCCACTTGGTCATCGCAAAGATGCCCTCGCCGGTATTGTTGATAACAAGGTTGTTCTCGATCGTAATATCGGCATTCATGTGCCCTTGCGCGTAGATGGCGCCGCCGGTCGGGGCCGTGTTCATCACGACGTTGTTTTTGATCGCTACCTTGCAGTTCTCGCCGACGATGACTTTAAGTGCTCCGGATTCGGGTGAGGAATTCAACCCTTTGGTCGCGTTGGCCTGGCGCACGATGACAACTTGCTTATCGTTCGAGTATTGATTGCGAGGCCCGTTGTCGAAGACGATGCCGTCGACGACGATGTCACTCCCGCATTTCTTGGTCTCGATGAGCAGCCGATAAGCGGTGGAGCCGCTGATGGCGTTCGTGCCGGTGAGGATGGTCTTGTGCGCACCCCAGGGGTCACGGGCGCTGAAGTCGTCTTTCCACCCGCCGACAATCTTGACCGCTACGCCGATCGCATCGGCGCCGGCCTCGTCGCGACCGTTGTACACGCCCTCGGCGAGGTGGATGGTGTCGCCGTCTTTCAGCTTGGCGACGATGTTCCCGAGGTCCTTCGCCGGGTTTTCCTTGGTGGCTTCCTTCCCCTTGCCGCGGGCGATCGACACGTAATAGTCGTCGGCTTGGGCCAGGGCGGGCGCGAGCAGAAGGGTCGCGAGAATGGGCGCTACGGTCAGTCGGCTTGGACGCATCGGTGGGCTCCTGAAGACGGGTTGAGACGAGTTGAGACGAGTTGAGACGAGTTGAGACGAGTTGAGACGAGTTGAGACGAGTTTCGGCAGGGTGCCTGAGCGCGCCTCAATTCAGTGAAGGTTCGATGCCGAGCTCACGCAACACGTGATCGGCGCCGTCGACCTTATCCATTATCCAAAGCGGATACCGAATGTCGACGTGAATCGAGCGCGTGATGGGCGGCATGAACAGCCAATCGGAAGCCATCGCCTCGTAGTTGCCATCGAACACAAGCCCGACGAGCTCACCTTTCGCGTTCATCGTCGGCGAGCCTGAGTTGCCACCGGTGATGTCGAGGTCGGCGAGAAAATCGACCGGCACCTCGCCGAGCAAGGGATCGACGTACGGACCGAACGGACCCTTTTTCGCCGCGGCGATAAGTCCCGGGGGAGCCGCGAACGGGTCGGCATTCGTGTTCTTCGCGACCATCTCCGAGAGCTTGGTGAACGGGTGGAACGTCGGCTCACCGGGCTTCGGCGCGTAACCGCGCACGGTCCCGTACGTGAGGCGAAGGGTGGAGTTTGCATCGGGGGCGAGCACCCCACCCGCTTTCGCGCGGAGCGCCGTCACGTAGGTCACGCGCGGCTTCAGTGTGTCACCGACGTACGCCTCACCGTTATCCTCGATCGCCTGTAATTTACCCCGCATTGCGAGCGCGAGCACAATGAACGGGTCGTGACTTTTGCGGAGCTCATCGAGCGAGGCCTTTTCGAAAAGCGACACGCGAACTTCGGCGTCCTCGAGCTTGGTCTTCGCGAACATGGCTACGAGCGCCCGGTCGAGCGCCGCCGCCGTCACCTCACCCTTGGGGACGAACAGACCAAGGAGTTCGTTCGGTCGCTTCTCCGCGGGCGACGCCACCGCACGCACGAGCGCGAGCTTCAATTTTTCATGCTCGAGGCGGCGGGCGTAGCTCTGCTGTTGTTGCCGCTGCGCCTGAATCAAGCGCCGGTGATTTCGCTCCTGAAAATTCGGGTCGCGCTCGGCGTCCGGCTTCGGCCGCTCGGTCGCCATGCGTACGATCGTGTCCGCTGCAGCGAGGAGCGTCGACATCGAAAACACCTCCGAGATGGCAGCCTCTTTTTCACGATCGGCCCGGTAGCGAGCGAATTTGCTGCCGAGTTCGTCGAGGGCCACGGCGACCTGGCCTTGCTCGGGATGCTCGGCGGCCCACTTCCGGAGCTCGCCCTCGAGCGCCATCTTTTTCGAAGCGAGGCCGTCCTTCACCAGACCTTCGAGTTGCCCCTTGGTGTTCGTGAGCGCGTTGGAGAGACCACGCCAAAGCGCGCGCCCCTTGATGCCAAGCTCCTTGTCCTCCTTCGCGAGCTTGTCGAGGAGCGCGATGTAGTCATCGCAAAAGCGGATGCGACGCGGGTAGAACCACTCGACCGCCTCGGCCACTTCCGCCGCGGTCTTCAAACGTGACGTGCGACCAGGGTAGCCCGCGACGAAGACGAGATCGCTCGGGGCGAGCGGTGCCTTGGCCACGGTGAGATGATGCTTTGGTTTGTACGGGACGTTTTTCAAGCTGAAATCGGCTGGTTTTTGGTCGGGTCCGACGTACGCCCGGAAGAACGCGAAGTCCCCCGCGTGCCGCGGCCAGCGCCAGTTGTCGATCTCGCCGCCGTAATTTCCGATGCCTTCCGCGGGCGCGTACACGAGACGAATGTCGCGCAGCTCCAGCTGCTCTATCAACGTGTAGGTCTCGCCATCGAAGAAGCTCTGCACGTTGCAGCGAAGCTCGGGTCGATCCTTTTCACACGCGGCTACGAGGTCCTTCTGGCGCTGCTCGAGCACGTCGAAGCGTTTCTTCGGATCGGCGACGGCGTCGAGGTCGCCACGCACCTCCTTCGTCACGTCGCGCGCGTCTCGGGTGACGAACACGCGCGCCGCCGGTCCATTGCTTTTTTCCTCGGAGCGAGACTTGGCGAGGAATCCGTCGTGGAGGCGGTCACTCTCCTTGGTCGAGTTGAACTGGAGCGCGCCCGTGGCGCAGTGATGATTGGTCACGATGAGGCCGTCCTCGGATACGAACGATCCGGTGCAGCCGCCAAGCCAGACGACCGCGCCGAGCGGAAAGGCGAGCGTGTCCCCGAGCACCTGGGGATCGAGCTTCATGCCGAGCTCGCGGAGCGTGACGACATGCTGAGGCATTTGCGCCGGTGTCCACATGCCGCCGGAGTTCGCGAAGTGGCGACGCGCCTCGAGCTGGGGGTCATCGACCGGAGGCAGGAGGTCGCCGCTGGTCGCAATTTTGCTCGGATCGTGGGCCGGATCGAATTCGAGCACGCGGGGAGAGCAGGCCGAGAGCAGGAGGGTTATCGACACACCGAGGAGCGTTCGCATGAGGGAACGCGTTAGCACGATTGGGCTACGGCGGGCCTCAGCCAAGCATGCGGCGGTGTGCTCAGAATTCCACGCGGACGGGCTGATTGAGCAGGCGATCCGCACGTAGCACGGCATCGCGAAAACTCGCGTAGTCGTCGGGCGTGACGCGACCGGAAGGCAGGTCCGCCTCCCGCTCCAAGTGAAGCGTCCCCTTGGTGATGCGATCTCCGATTCGGACGTGTACCCGCGGGTCCTCGACGCTCGCCACCTCGAGCATGGTCGTGAGGCGGGCCCGCGGCGGAAGCTCGACCTCGAGCTGCACAAGCGAGCGCGCACTCTCGTCGACATAGAGCGGAGTCTGCCGAGAGGGCATCGAGACGAGGGCCGCCATCGAACCTAGAAACGGCACGTCGAACTCCAGGCCGCGGTCGTTTCGTCGAGCGAAGTTCGGGACATCGAGTTCGAGGACCAGCGCGAGCGGAGCGTCGAGGTCCTCGAGGTTGCGAGCGGTCAATCGAACGACGTGCGCGCCTGGTAGCTTCGGTCCGAGCATGCGTTGCTCGACGAACGCGCGCCGCTTCTCGTCGAGTGCGGCCCCGAGCGCCTCGACTTGCGACAAAGCCGTTCGCACCGCGATCGCGTAACGTCCGGAGAATTCCTCGACAAGCGAGATCTTGGCCGAGCCATCGGCGGCGAGCACGACCTTGCCGCGGTGCACGACGCCATCGGCCACGCCGCCCGTCGTCGTTCGCTCGCGCTCGAGGGAAGCGACCGCGGGTGAGGTTCGCAGGCTGGCCGCATCGACGAGAATGGCCGGCTGGCCGGCAAGGAAGCTCGGCAAAAATCCGTAAGGCGCGTAACGCGAGCCGACGAGCATCCAGCGGGGCCCGTGCTCGGTCATCACGCGGGTTGCGGCAGACGAAAACGCCTCGAGATCGGAGAGCGGGCCGCGAGGCGGAGGCGCGAGCCGGCTCTTGACTACGCCGAGGCGCGCATCGACGCCGGCAAGTCCACAGAGGTAGAGAAACGCCTCGGTGAGGTCACCGCTCCGCGAGGTGACGATGCGCGATGGCCAATGCTCGTTGCCGGGCGTGATGTTGTCGACAACCCAGCGGTAGATGCGCTGCGCCCTCACGTCATGCGACACGCCATCGAGCGAACCGTCGACCTTTCCGGCTGCCACCGCACGGGCAATGCGCACGAGGCGAGGGTCGCGTGGACGCCCCCCACCCCGCGCTTCGGAGAGCCGCTCGAGCTGCGACAGCCAGTCCGCGCCCCAGCCCACGAGCACACTCGGCAAGAACTCCTCGATCGGCGGCGCGCCCGGTTCCTCGGGCAGTGCGAGCGCGCCCGTCACGGTCCAACGCCGCTCGAGAAGTCCTTCGCTGCTCGAGACGGTGGGCTCGGGCACATGGCCACTCGTCTCGATCGTCAGCGGTCGACTCTTCGGCGATATCACGACGAGCTGCGACAGGTGGTACGAGACGTTCGGCTCGCGGAAAAACCATCGCGGCCCGCGAAAACGGCGCCCGTCGGCATCTCCGTCGAGCTGCCAGATGCTCTCTATCTCGACGTAGTCCCCGACTTCGACGTGCGGCATCGTCACCGTCGGTTTCCCGGGGACGAGCTCGGGCTCGAAGAGTCGGCCGTCCTTCTTTACGGTTCGGACGGTGAGGAGCGCGCCTCGAGGCAAGCGCTGCTCGGTGTGACGTGCGATCCCTTCGCGCGACTGCACACGCAAGATGGTGTGCTCGAGCATGCGCGCGCTGCCGTCGGCGGCGATCCAAAGGGCCGCGTAGTCGAGGATCCGCGCGGCCGTTCCCGGGAGCGCGATGCCCTTCGCTTCGGCGTCGCGAATGATAGCGAGGCCATCCTTCCGGTACGGTTCGAGGGCCGTCATACCATCGACGAGCTCGATGGCCTGGTGCAAGCCGGACGTATCCGCGCCGGTGCGAATCGCGTCGACGAGAGCGTCTTCGAGCGCGTGACGGTCGCCACCCGCGTGGCGCGCGTCGGCGAGGGCGAGGCGCGCTGCGGCATTCTCGGGTGCCCGGTCGAGAGCGAGCTCGAGCTTGCGAACGAGGCCCACGCCACCGCCATCCGACTTCCCGGCGCGAGCGAGCAGTTCGGCGATGCGCAGCGGCAACTCTCGCCGATCGCCGTGCAACGCTTCGATCCGGCGGAGCTCCGCTATCGCCCCGTCGAAGTCGCCACGGCTCAACGCACGACGAAACTCGAGTTCGTTTGCGGGGTCGAGCTCGGCGATGCGACGCGAGAGTTTGTCGGTCTCGTCGAGCTTGCCTTGGCGCTCGGCAACCGCCACCAACGCCTCGAGCGTCGGGACGTCCTCGGGGAAACGTCGCGCGAGTCCTTCGACCGTGCGCGCATGCTCCACCGTCCAGCCAAGCTGCGCCTCAATCGTCGCGAGTTCGGCTGCGACGGTAGGAACCTCGGGAAACCGAACCGCGAGCCGCGCAAGATCGGCGGCCGTCTCCGCCGGACGCGCCTGCCCCGCGCGATCGAGCGCAAGCCACAGCGCGGAGCGCCACAATTCCGCATCGCCCTGCACCGCGCGAGTCTGGAATTCACGGGCGAGCGTGCGCGCGTTTTCCGGGGTGAAGATCGGATCGCCCTCGACGATCTGCGCCGCTTGCGCCAGCGCAACGGGGGTCGCGCCACTCGGCTCGACGAGCGGAAGAGCGATGACGGCGGCAACGTCGCGGTGCCCTTCGGCTGCAGCGATGGCCGCCGCGATGAAGCGCGCGCTCGGCGTGGTCGTCGTCTCAGCGGCGCTCGGCGCGAGGCCGTGCACTCCGAGTGCGCGGAGATGCGGGTCGAGCGGATTGGGATCGACCAGCAGCTCCGGCGGGGTGAGCACGTAGGCCGCGTCATCGGTGGCGGAGGCGACGAACGGCACCGGCCGTCCATCCGCGGCGAGCAGACGAATGCTCGTTTCGGGGCGACCGATGCGCGCGAGGATGCGGTGACGTCCTGGCGTTAACCGAAGCGCAACGCCCAAGCGCGGCCAACTTCCCCAAGCGGCCTCATCGCGATTGAACACGTCCACGTCATCGACACGAACGGCGAACGCGCCCGAGACGGCGAGGATGACATCGCGAACCATGTCGAGCTCGATGAAGGTCTGAACGTAGTGGACCCCATCGCCACGGGTATTTTTCGCGAAGACGACGCAGCCCCGAGCCGCGGCTTGAAGCTTCTCCGCGCGGCGAGAGTCGCCCTCGGTGCGAAAGCGCAACGGCCATGGCAACGCCCCTTCGGCACTGAACCGCACGCGATGATCGCCAGGTTGCTTTCGCCCGAACGGGCCCGCGAACGCGACCTCGGTGATGCAGCCCGAGTCACGCGCGACGTCTCGGTCCGCCGTGGTCTTCGAGCCGCCGCTTGCCGCGCGATGCGACTCGCGCGCGAGCCAGTCCACGAGAAGAAGGCGCGCCCTCCAACCGACATTGCCGGGCGCCTCGACCGCACGGCGGACGATCGGCTCGGCGTGCCGCCACGAGCCAGCGACGGACGAACGAAGCGCTTCGGCACGCGAGGCTGCGTACCACGCGTGGAGGGGCGCGTTGCTGCGACTCGAGCTTTGCGCAGCCGCGAGAACAGCGAGGTGCGCGTCCATGGCATCGGCCAATCGGCCGTGAGCTTCGGCGTCAATCGCGCGGGCGAGCGACACCATGAGACCCTTCGCGGCGAAAGTCGCGACACGTTTGCGGGCCTCCGCGACGCCGGCCGCTGTACCGCCCGGTGACAAGAGCTCGGCGAGCAACCATTCACCCGACGCCTCGGCGCCGCCGCTCGGACCTTGCGCACGGGCGTGCAGCAGCGCATCCGCGCCAGCTGCGGGAACTCGGGCCGTGCAACCCAAGGCAAAAGCAGCACACGCGAGAACGGCAAACCACGTCACGATGCGGCCCGTACGCTCCATCGCGCGCATCACTTGTCGAACTTCAACGGAACCCCTGCGACAGGCTCCTTCGCCAAAAACACTAGCGATTCGATCGTGCTCGTGGCGTCCGTCTTACGGACGAGCGCGCCGACGTGGAAAGCGTGCTCCCAGCGGAGCTTCGCGTGAGCCGAGAAGAAACCCATCTTCGAATTGCAGCCCTTCAGCTGGTAGGCGACGTTGTCACCCGTCACGCTGAGGTCAGGCCCCGAGAGTCCCTTGCGTGCCTTCTTGCCGCCGCCTCCTTTGACCGCCCACACCGCGGTGGACGAGTCTTCGAGAACGCTCGCCACGATCGAACAGTCATCCGCCTTGGCGATGCGCCCTTCCGGTACGACGACGTACTCGCTAGGCAAGTCCTTTCGGGCGCCGTCCATTTTCAAGAGGACCGACGATACGCCCCGCTTACCGAGTCCGGTGAGTACGGCACCGACGTCGCGGATCTGCGCCTTCGTCGCGGTGCGCAGCGTCGCTTGCTTGCCATCGAGGGGCACGCGTTCGAGCGTCTCTGACAACTTGGTCGCACCGTCAGCGGCGGCCAGATCGATGCGTTCGGGGCCGATGCCGATCCCGCGTTCATCCACGAACATGTCGGGCATGACGGTGAACGCACGCTTGCCCGCTGGCTCCGCGGTCGCGCTCGGCACCACGCTCGTCGCCGGGGCCGCACTGGCCGGCGCGCCTTCGGTGGGCTTCGATTCGCACGCCGCGAGAAACGACGACACGAAAAGAACGGGAAGAGCCTTCGTCACCACGAATTGCATCATCGGCGGCCGGCTTACCGCGGCTTGAATGCGACTGCAAACGGGGCCCATGGACGCCGTTGCCCGTCCGCGCCGTGCCCTGAACGCAGGCGTCAACGTATGCAAAGGTGCGATACATGCTTCCTGCGCGGACGCAAAAAATTCGCCGAAAACTCGGCCCGAGTGGCGCGCCTTTGAGAGGTTCCGCCTATGTCTCTGATGCACGATGCGCCCGTCGCGAAGCTGCCCCTGCCCTCAACCGCGAACGGTGAGCGGCAAAACGCGCCCCGACCGGGCCTCGAGCTCGTCTCGCGAAGCACCGAAAAAGACCGCGCACGGGAGCTCACTCGCGCAGGCTTCCTTCTCGCACGAACCGACCGCGTCGCCGCCGACGGCTCGTCGTCCCCGGACCTCCCGGCACGTGGTGGACTCCGTGAGGCGATTGAAGGCGCAATCGAAATGGCGCTCGCACTTCGAGGCGCCGTCCCACCCAACGTCGGGATCGGAGTCGGCGCCCACGACATGGCGAGCGACCAACTGTTTCGAACACGCGCGCTCGGAGCGAAGGGGCTATGCCTCGTCGTGCCCGAGCTTCGGCGGATCGCGAACGAGGAACGAATCCTCGACGAACGCGACTCTGAAGCGCTTCGCGTATGGAAGGCCCTCGCGGAAGACGAGCCCGTCGTGCTGCTCCTCGACGAGAACGATCGCGGTGTCTCCGTACGCCTCCCCATCGCGCTCGACGACTGGCTTGCTAGAGTCCAACCGCTCGCGGGGCCCACGTCGGTTGGCTGGACCCAAGAGCGAGCTTTGGTCGAGGAGCGCTACGATAGCCCGAACGATTTCGACTTCGACCCGGACGAGCTCGTCCTCGAGGGCGAGGCCGGCGTTGAGCCTGCCGCTTCACACCAAGCGTGGCACGACGAGGCCGCGCGCCGCGTCAATGTCGCGGACACCGATCGCCCGACGCTGCGCGACGCTGCACGTGCCGGCTTAGCCAAACCCGCAGTCCGTCCGCCGAGCGAGGCCCACGACACCATCATGCGCCACGATCCCTTGGCCGGGCTCGAGGACGACCTCGATGACGACGGCGCGGAGCCCACCCCTGGAGACGTCTTCGATGAACTCTTCACGGCAGTGGCGCGCCTCAGCCCCACCGCGTCCGAGGTCCCTCAAGCCGGCTTGTTCACGGCCCTCACGCCCTCGCCCGTCGCGACCGATGTGACGCCAACGAAACGCGCAGGCCGCAACATTGATCCCGCGAAACGTCCCCGCCAAGCGACCAACCGACGCGCGATGGCACGCGCCCTCGAGCCCGATGCGGCCGCGGGAGACGAGCTCGACGATGCGGCGATGTCCGGGCTCCAGCACGAACGGCACACCGATGCCATTCGCAACACCAAGACCTCGGACCTGCCCGCTCGTCCGGCGCGACGCTTCGACACCGCGAGCTTGCGCCACCATGTTGCGACCCTGCTCGCGGCGCGTGGCTCACGCCCGGTAAAGCAGATCGAGAACCTCTATGTCGAACACTACGCGCCCCTCCTCGAAGCGTTCTCCGCCGGCTTCGACGACCACGATGCGGAACGGGCGCTGACGGGCTGGCGTACCGCTTTCGAGAAGAGCTACCAGGAGAGCTTCGCGTCGATTCGCGTCACCGGAAAGCGACCCAAGATGGTCCTCGATGCCCCCGAAGAAGCCATTCGCGCGGGCAAGCTAAACGGTGCGCGCTCGGTGCAACTCCTCCTCGTCGATGCCATGCGCTACGGGCTCGGCGAGCGGGTTCAGCGTCGGCTCGAGGCCTCGATGAGTGACATCGGAACGTGCGTCGAGAAGCACGTACTTTGGTCGGCGCTGCCGTCGGTGACCTCCGTGCAAATGCAGCTCCTCTCGCAGGGCGCTCGCAGCCTGCGCGACATCCAAACTCCAAGCGAGCGCGACCTCACGGCATTCCGCGATGGCACCGCGTGCATTCCACGACGCGAGCGCATCGGTCAACGCGATCTCCTGAAGCTCGACGTCGTCGAAGCGCGTCTTCGCGACCCGGGCGGAGCGTTCGAAGCGCGCATGGACGATCTCGCCGCCGAAGTCTCCGATGCGGTCGTCAAGGTTGCCGAAGGCCTGCCGCCTCGGACAATGCTGTACCTATTCGGCGATCACGGCTTCCACCTCCGCGGCGTCGGAGCTGAGCGAACTTCGCGCGCGGAGCAAGGTGGCTCGCGCCCCGAAGAAGTCCTTGTGCCGGGTTACGCCTGGCTTATCGGCGGCACACACTAACGGTTTCCGAACGTGCGATCCTAGCGAGGTTGCGCTGTTCCACCGGCTCGGCGAGCTACTCGAGGCCAGGTGGCGAGCCCACAAGTTTTCTTGTGGAGCAAAGACGCCCATGACATCGACGCCGGCTTCTAATAAGCAATCAGTGATGTCAAAAAAACTCGCCGTACCGTTCGCCGCGGCCCTCATGGTTCTCGTTGGGCGCGGCTCGAATGCGGCTCCTCCGGCCCCCCCGGCTCCGAGCAAGACGACGCCGAGCGCGGATCGAACCAAGGGCAGCGTCTACAAGACGGTCGTCGCGGTGCCCCCGCTTGCGACGGTGATGGGCTTGACGGCGGCGAAAGGAGACGTGGCGCTCTTCTCTATCGGTCCCGCCGCGGGCGCGCGACCGATCGCCTATGGCGTCCCGTACGGAAACTTGATGATCCTGTCTGGAATGGGGATGGGCGACCTCGCCCAGGACCGACGCATCGTGCTCGTCACCAACGGTCGGCGGATACCGCTCATCGTATCGGTGTGGTCGAGTAAGCAAGTTCGCTTTTTCGCGCCCACCATCGACGCGATGGGCCAGGCGCTCCCGGGCGCCGCAATCGATGCCACGCTCAGCTTCGAGAACGGCGCGGGCAAAGTGCTCGCCACCCTCGGAAACTTGCAGTTCGGCGTGAACCTCTACGATGCCGATCGCGATGGTCACCGTAACGCGTCGGCCAGCGGCGACGACTGCGATGACTTCGACGCCAATCGCTACCCAGGCCGTACAGAAGTCCCCGACCTTGGCGGGCACGACGAAGACTGTGACTGGCACACTTACGGATGCGCCGACGCCGACAACGATCGCTATTGCGATGCGCGGGTATGCAACGTGGACCCACAAGGTCGTCGCAACTGCGGCGACGATTGCGACGACAGCCGTCCGAGCGTCCATCCGGCGCAAGTCGACGTGTGCAACGGGCGCGACGACAACTGCAACGGCCTGGTCGACGAGGAACTCTTCGGGTGTCCGACCACGCCGCACTGAGGCGCGAATCGACGAGTGCGAGGGGGATGCCGCGAGGGGGATGGCGGGCGGCGCTCCTTCCGAAGCGCGTGGCCTGCGTGTACGCGCTTGCGTGCCCGCGAGTGACGTGATTCGGTCGTCCCATGCTTCGCTTTGCACTTGCCACCGGCCTCACCGTTCTTTTCGTCGCACAGGCTTGCGGTGGCCGTAGCAGCTCCGACCCTTACGATTACGAGGCGGTCGGTGGCGCGGACGCCATCGCGACCAACGGAACGACGACGACGGGAATGCTCGCAGGCGTCGGCGGTGCAATCAACGGCCCCATCAGCGCAACGGTGGGCCCCGGCGGCATGAGCACGACCTCGGGCGGCATGAGCACGACCGTCGCAACGTCCGCGACCACGGGCGGCATGAGCACGACCTCGGGCGGCATGAGCACGACCGTCGCAACGTCCGCGACCTCGGGCGGCATGAGCACGACCGTCGCAACGTCCGCGACCTCGGGCGGCATGAGCACGACCGTCGCAACGTCCGCGACCTC
>CANJMI010000037.1 GCA_947475525.1 Polyangiaceae bacterium
CGATACGTTGGTCGATCCGCAGCATTGCGGCAGTTGCGACGTGGCGTGCGACGCTGGCTTTTCGTGCGTGAGCGGCGTCTGTAAAACCGTGTGCGTCGCGGGCACGACCGTGTGCGCCGTGCCCGTTGCCCCTGTCGGCACGGGCGGCGCGGGCGGCGCGGGCGGCACGGGCGGCACGGGCGGTGCGGGCGGCGCGGGCGGCGCGGGCGGCGCGGGTGGTGCGGGTGGTGCGGGCGGTGCGGGTGGTGCGGGTGGTGCGCCGCCTTTGGCGATGATGGACGTTTGCATCGACACTCAGCTCGACCCAATGCACTGCGGCACCTGCGACACTTCGTGCCCGAAGGGCAAGGTCTGCCAAGGCGGTCAGTGCCTCACCGACTGCACCGGGGGCACGTCGAAGTGCAAGGACGCGAACCAGAACGACGTGTGCGTCAAGCTCGAGTCCGATCCACTTTACTGCGGCACCTGCGAGACCTCGTGTCCGAAGGGCAAGGTCTGCCAAGACGGTCAGTGCCTCACCGACTGCACCGGGGGCACGTCGAAGTGCAAGGACGCGAACCAGAACGACGTGTGCGTCAAGCCCGAGTCCGATCCGCTTTACTGCGGCACCTGCGAGACCTCGTGTCCGCTCGGCAAAAGCTGCGTCGCCGGCAAGTGCGAGATCGTCTGTCAGGGTGGCACCACGAAGTGTCAGGACGGGATGATGAAGGACATCTGCGTCGACAAGAACAACGACCTCAACAATTGCGGCACGTGCAACAACGCCTGCGCATCCGGGCTCGTGTGCCAAGGCGGCAATTGCGTCCTCAGCTGCCTCGGAGGCTCGGCGAAATGCGGAAACAGCTGCGTGACGTTGGCGAGCGATCCTGCCAACTGCGGGATGTGCGGCACGGCGTGCGCGCAGCCGGCGAACGCGATCGGATTCTGCGCGAGCTCGACGTGCGGGTTTGGTTGCAAGGCCGGCTTCGGTGACTGCGACGTCATAGGGTCAAACGGTTGCGAGGCCGCGCTCATCACGACCGCGAACTGCGGTGGCTGCGGCAAGGCGTGCACCGTCGCCAACGGGACGCCGACCTGCATGAACGGCACTACGTGCGCGGTCTCCACCTGCAACGCGGGCTTCGCTAATTGCAACAACCTCGCGGCCGATGGCTGCGAAGTAGCATTCGCATCGGACGTGGCGAACTGCGGTAGTTGTGGGAAGGCGTGCGCTGTGAACGAGAAGTGCGTTAGCACCTTTTGCACCACGTGCGCTCACAGTGAGTGCATGGCCGGCGTGAAGCTCGTGAGCAGCTGCAACGCGTGCGCGATGAGCATCTGCTCCGCGGACTCGTACTGCTGCGACGTGGATTGGGACAAGGATTGCGTCAGCGCAGCCAAGGCAATCCCCTCTTGCAACTGCCCCTGAGGACAACACCTCACAGGAAACATCCGGGGGACAACCTCTCGGAACGACGACCTCGGTTACCATGGCTGCCGTGACTCCGCGGCCCCCGCGTCGCCCGCGAGCTTTCGCGCTGCGTTTTCCGCGTCGTTCAAAACCACGCGCCACCCAGCTCGCGGCAGACGGGCAATGGCCATCGCTGAGGATAGGACGAGCACGGTACGTCGCGGCTCTTGCGGACACTCTGAATGCATGAAAGATCTCGCCCCGCTTTGAGTCCACCCGGCCCCGCGCGCGTCAAGATCCGCCACGTCCCGGGGCTCGATGGCCTTCGCGGCCTCGCGGTCCTTGGCGTGCTGCTCTTTCACGCGAACGGGCTTCTGCGCGGCGGGTACTTGGGCGTCGACTTGTTCTTCGTGCTCTCCGGGTTCCTGATCACCTCGCTCCTCGTCGAGGAACACCGCTCGACAGGGAGGATCGAGCTACGCACGTTCTGGATCCGCCGCGCGCGACGACTGATGCCGGCGCTCCTGGCGCTGATGCCCGCCGTCGCACTCCACGCGTTTTTTCTCGCAACGCCAAGCGAACTCACCCGCATTCGGGGCGACGCTATCGCCACGCTCGCGTACGTCGCGAACTGGCGCGCCATCGTGGCGCAGCAAAGCTACTGGGAAATGTTCGCGGCTCCGTCGCCACTCGAACACACGTGGAGCCTCGCCATCGAAGAGCAGTTCTATGTGGTGTGGCCGCTCGTGGTGGCGGCGGTGCTCGCGCTCTTTCGCGGTCGCGTGCGCGCGCTAATGGTCGTGTGTCTCACGCTCGGGCTCGCCTCCGCGGTGGCGATGGGCCTGCTCTATGAAGGGGGCAACACCACGCGCGTGTACTTGGGCACCGATACACGGGGCACAGCCATTTTGCTGGGTGCAGCCCTCGCGGCGTCCGGCCTCGCGCGGGAGGAAGCTTCGCCGTCGCGAGCAAAGATGGCGCTCAACGCCTTCGGGATCCTGTCGGCGGTCGGCCTCGCGGTCGCGTGGTCACGACTCGATGGTCAGAGTTCTTTTCTCTACCGGGGCGGCTTCTGGGCGACCGAGCTCGCAGCCCTCGTGGTCGTTGCGTGCACCGTCCGCGCGCCGCTTGGCCCCGTCGCCCGCATGCTGTCCGTGCGTCCGCTCCGTTGGCTCGGTGAGGTGAGCTATGGAGTCTATCTGTGGCACTGGCCGCTCTATGTGGTCCTCACCGAGGAGCGGCTCAACGTCGGCGGGCTCGCGCTCCTCAGCGTGCGACTCGTCGCAACCTTCGCCGTGGCACTTGTGTCGTACCGCTTTTTGGAGCGTCCGATCCGGGAGCGCGGCATTCCGTGGGGCCGACCCGCGCTGGTGGTCCCGAGCGCGTGTGCGCTCTCACTCGGCGTCGTTCTCCTCGCGACACGCGGAGGCGCGGCTCCTCCCACTGCTGGAATCGCGCCTTTGAGCGCGAGCATGGCCCCTCCAAAAGGGATGCCGCCTATCGACGCATTTTTGCCGGCAAGTGCGCTTCCATCAAACGCCGTGCGCGCCCTCGTGCTTGGCGATTCTGTCGCGATATCCCTGGGGATCCACATGTATTGGTCGCGCCGCGGAGGCGATCCCTACATCCTGCAGCGGGCCGTCGGAGACTGCAGCATCCTCGAAGATATCGCGCCGGTCCGCTCGTTCGGCGGCGAGCCCCATGGACACGGAAACTGCGCCGAGTCGTGGGTCAACGACGTGAAGGAGCTCCACCCGGACGTGGCCGTCGTGATGCTCGGCGGAGCGTTTCTGGCGACAGTGAAGCTCGAGGACCGCTGGCAATCCGTCTGTGATCCCGGGTGGCACGACGCCTACGCGCGGAGACTCACCGAGCTTCTCGAAGCGCTCGCGCCGCACGTCGCCCAACGCCTCCTCGTGCTCACGCCCTACCCCGTCGGAAAGTGGGACACCCCTGCGATCCGCGAGAAGGTCGACTGCTACACGGGGGTCCTGCGGGAGGCGGCGCGCAAAGGCGGCGCACAGACGATCGATCTCATGGCGCACGTTTGCCCCGGCGGCGTGTGCACCCTCACGAGTGACGACCAGCCCGTGCGCTTGGATGGTCTTCACTTCGGCGGAGCGGGATCGACCGAGGCCGCGCGGTGGATGCTCTCCGAAGTGCGGAGACTGACCGACGCGGGACGCGCGCACTGAGCCATGCGCCGCGAGGCCGCCAGAATCTCGAGTGCGCAGTTTTTCCCGAAAAAGACTGAGCCGCAGACGAACTTCGCTTAATCTTCCTCCAGAATGCGCGTGCCGCCGAGCCCCGTCCTTTTTCGACCCGCTGCCCTTGCGGTCGCTTGTGGCTTCGCGTGCCTCGCCCTCGACTCGCGCGATGCTCATGCCTACGAACGCCAGTGGCGCATCGGGCTCGATGGGGGTTACACGCTCGCGGCCTTTCCCGAGGCGAACACGAGCGGCTTCGACGCGGGTCTTCACGGAACGTACGGCATCAGCGATGCGTGGAACCTCAGGGCGCACGCCGACGTCAGCGCCTTCGACTTACCTTTGCCGCAAACGAGCGCCGTGTTCGTTAGCGGCGGATTGGGCGCGGAGTACGTCATCGATATTCTACGCTGGGTTCCCTACGTCGGCGTCACCGTCGGCCCGAACGTCATGCGCATCCAGAATGGCCCGACGGTCGTCCACCTCGGGGTCGAAATTCCTGCGGGCCTCGGCTACCAGCTCACGCGCAACTGGTCCGTCGGTGCCGAGTTCCGCTATCGCCTCTTGCTCCTCGGTGACTCGCAGCTGAGCCCGACCCACGGCTTCGTAGGCCTCGCGCGGGCCGAGTTCGCCTGGGGGTCGTGAGGCCACACAGAGGCTGTACCGGCTAGCGGGATCGTGACGCAGGGGCACGGCTCCGGACGCCTTCCTCCTTCGCGCCGTCAAATTCCCGCGGCGCGCCACAGCTCCGCGCGTTCGGAATCATGCGTGAGCCGCATCAGGTACTGAAAGCGCTCGAGCCACCGACTCGCGGCCGCATCGTCCCCGCGGCCGCGCGCGGCCAGCTGCCGCAACCAACACTCGTAAGCGATCGGGACGCGCCCCGCGTCGATGGCGAAGAACGCGTCGAGCCATCGCTCGGCCTTCACGGGAGGAGCGAGCTTTGCCGCGAGCATCAACACCGGCGCTAACGACAACCGCGCCGCCACACCACGCGCCCGCATCGCACGCATGCGGTTCGCCCGCATCGCCGCAGGAGGCGACGTCGTCCACGATTGCCATACGGCAAGGGCCGCGCTCGTCTTCGCGGCACGAACCTCAGGCGTCACCCCGACGAGCGCACCGATGAGCGGCAGCGCCTCGGCATCGCCCGGCTGCGCCCCGTTGGCATCGGTCCAGCCGGTGGCTGCGAGCCACCACCGGATCCGGTCGACAAGCACCGGATCGCCCGCGGCATCGGCACGCGCAGCAAGCAACTCCGTCTGCGCCGCCTTCGCATCGGGCAAGAGCAATTGCGCACGCTGCAGCCGCACGGCCGCTCTGTCGACCGGCGAGCGAATCGCACCGGGCTCGAGCGCATCCAGTGCACGCTTTCGGTCACCGAGCACCCACGCAAGGCTCGAGCGTGCGAGCTGGGCCTGCCCCTTCATCGGTGACAACTCGACGAGCGCCCCCGCGAGTGAATCCTCCGCACGCTCCGCATGGCCAACGAGTGCATGCCCGCGAGCCGCCTGCATGCGCATGACTGCGGCGAGGGTCACGAGCTCCTTGTCGGGATCGCCCGACACCGCCATCTCAGCGAGGCGCGAGGCCGCGGCATCGTATGCATCGGCCATCACGAAGGGCTCGCCCGCACCTTCGCTCCACACCCACTCGTCGATCGCCCACGGCAACCGGTCGAGATGGCTGCGCTCCGCGTTGTGGGGCCGCGCGATCCGCGCGAGCCTGCGGGGGTCATCGAACCAAGGGGTCACCAGCGCGAGCAATTCGAGACGGTAGCGGAGCGGACCCTGGCCCGAGAGCGCCGTGTCGACATCCGTGAGAAGGGCGGCCGTGCGCTGATTCGAGCGACATGGACCCATCGCGCCCGAAGGGTGCCCCGCGAGGTGCCCCGGCTCGCACTCGTCGGCCCAACGTCGAAGCCCGAGAGCCATTCGCTGCTCGTACCGATCGAGTTTCCCCGCACCTTCCTCGGTCGGCAACGGCGGTGCGCTCACGTGGCGCAAGCGCGCGCACGCCTCCAACACGACCCGAACCTCACCGTAGTTGCGAACAAAATTCGCCGAGCGTTTTTCGGCGCGCCCCGCCTGGACCTCCACCAGAAGTTCGTGGGACTTCGGCTCCGTCGACATGCAGTCGAGCGCACCGACCACCACCCGCAGATCGGTGTTCGGTTGCCCATGGTAATGCTCCGCAAGCCGAATCGCACGGTCACCGCGCGCCTCGGTGAGTGCCGCCGCGATGGCATGCTTGGCGACGTCGTGCGCACCGTACGAGAACGCGTGCGCATCGAGGGACTTTCGATCCCCAACCGAGAACGCGAGCCGCCCCGCGTGCGGGACCCCGACGGGCGCTCCGAGGTCGTCCATTCGCAAGCGCCGCGAACCCTCGGCCACACGCTCGCTCGCCGGCTCGAGCGCCTCGTAAGCCTGCGCGACCGCATCGTCATCGAGCACACCGACTGCGGCATCGACGTAGCGGGCAACCGCCCACCGTGTAGCGAGTTCTTCCAATACGAGCGCGGCCCGACGCTCTACCCATGGCGTGCGGACGGCGAGCCACGCCCACCGCGCGGCTCCGTCACGGCAGCTGTCCGCGGGAGCCGTCACGCCCGACTCGAACGCGTCAAAGCAGGCCGTCGCAGCGTCGACCGCACAGTTGAGCGAGAGCTCTGGCAAGCCGACCGTCGCCGTCGCGAGCGTCACGCCAACGGCAATCCAACCGCGTCGCCATGACGAGTTTCCGGTGACGCGGCTCATGACAACGCGCGAGCCGTGACCGCTCGCAAAATGCGCCGCTGAGCGACGATGAAGAGCACCAACACCGGCATCGTCAGCACGACATTGCCAGCCATGACGATGTGCCAGCGCACGCCGGTCCCCTGCTCGCGGAGGAGCGCGACCGCCACGGGTAGCGTGCGAATATGGTCGTCGGTGGTCATCATCAGCGGCCAGAAATAATCGCTGTAATGATAGACGAAGCTAAAGAGAAACATCGCCGCGAGCGTCGGCCGCACGAGCGGGGCAAGAACGCGGTAGATGATCGTAAGCTCTCCCGCGCCATCGAGCCGCGCCGCCTCAATCAGCTCGTTCGGGACGGACAGCATCGCCTGCCGCACGAGAAACGTTCCGAACGCACTGACGGCGAAAGGCACGACGAGCGCGGTCATCGTGTTCACGAGACCGAGAGGCCCGAGCATGGTGAACACAGGCACGAAGGTCACCTGCGGCGGAATGATCAAGCACGCCATCACGAGGACAAACGCGACACGCTTGCCCGTAAACTCGAGCTTCGCGAGCGCATACCCGGCCGGCAGCGCGAGCGCCGCCTGCAGCACGCCGATCAGCGTTGCCATGACGATCGAGTTCAAGGTGTAACGCCACACCGGGAGCGCAGAGAACACCTCACGGTAGGCATCCAAACGAAACCGCGAAGGGATAGGCCAAGCAGGCGCTCGCACGAGTTCATCGAGCGATTTGAACGACGTCGCGACCATCCAGAGGTACGGCCCTACCCACACGAGCGCGACGAGCGCCAAGGCGACGGTGACGAGGCGGTCCACAAGCCTAGGCCTCACGTCGCGACCCTCGAGTCCGCGCTCTTGCGCCAGAGCCACCACTGCAAGCCCGTCAGACCGAGGAGCAAGACGAAAAACACCACGGTGAGGGCGCTCGCGCGACCGACACGCATGTTGACGAACACCTGTTCATAGATTGCGTAGACGAAGATCGTGCTCGAGCGCACCGGACCGCCTTGCGTCATCACGCGCACGATATCAAACGCTTGAAACGAGAGAATGAGGCTCGTCGTCGCAACGAACGTCGCGGTCGGGCGCAAGAGCGGCCACACGATGTAGCGGAAGCGTTGCCAGGGGCCCGCACCGTCGAGCGCCGCGGCCTCGAGTACTGAACGCGGCACGTCCTGAAGGCCCGCAAGAAAGATCACCATCGCGTAGCCGGTGATCTTCCACACCGTGACGCCCGCCAAGGTAAAAAGCACGACGCGCGGATTTCCAAGCCAGTCCACCGGCGTGAGCCCGAGACCCTTCGAGACGCGCGCGATGAGCCCCGCTTGGGGGTCGAGGAGCCACAGCCACAAGAGCGCGACCGCCACCCACGAGACGACGTACGCGCTGAAAACTGCGCTTCGCACGAACGCGTAAAACCGGCCCTCGCGATTCAACGCGACCGCGAGCGCGAGACCGAGCGTGAGCGACGCGGACACAACCACGACGCTGTAGGCGAGCGTGCGCACGATGAGCTCGCCGAGTTCGCCGGATGCCAACAAAGCACGGTAGTTTCCGAAGCCCACCGGTTCTGGCTCGGTCAACAGATCCCAAGCGAAAAAGCTTTTGTGAAACGCCACGCCGAGTGGCACGAGACAAAAAAGAGCGAGCACCGCGAGGGTCGGCGCAAGCATCGCGTAAGGATGAAACGTTCTCGTCGGCCGCAAGCTCATCCGGCCTCCGCGACGAGGCGTGCCTCGGCAAGAACCTTGCGGACGTCGAGTCGCTCGGAGACGGCCGCTTCGAGTCGCGGCTGCACCGCCTCCCGTTGCACGCGAAAGAGTTCCGGCGCCCATGGCCAACGTTGGGCAACCGACAGTTGGTCGACGGCGACTTTGAAGTTCGGATGCTCGCGGAAGAACCCCGTCGCTTCAAGCTCACGACGCCCCGCCTGCGACACGGGCATGTAACCTGTGCGCCGGGCCCACTCGCTCGCTTGCTGCGGCTGCATCATCCAACGCAAAAAGGCGAGCCCCGCCTCGCGCTCGGGTGCGGGCAAACCCTTGGGCATCACGAAAAACGTACCGCCCGTAGGAACCGCACGCCGGACATCGCCTGGCAAAGGCGCGGCCCCGACCGGGAACGAGGCGTTCTCTTCGAGGTAGCGCACGAACGCCGTCGAGGTCCAGATCATCGCAGCGCGGCCGGCGAGAAAGTCCCCGTTCGAGGCCTCCCACGCGTTGAAGTCGCGCCCCGGCGGCGAACGCATCGTGCGGTCGTCGTGCACCATCGCTTGCCACAGCTCGAGCGCACGCGCGCCAGGTTCACCGCCGAGCGTGATGCGACCGTCTTCGACGAGACGCCCGCCGGCTTGCCCAACGAGCGCCGTCCAGAACCACCAATCGACGGGGCACTCGAAGCCCCAACGAGCCTCCTCCCCCACGAGCGACGCTCGTGACGCGACCGCGCGGAGTTCGTCCCACGTGGTCGGGGGCGAGAGGCCGAGCTCGCGAAAGATGGTGCGATTGAAGAACGCTATGGGCGTCGAGCGATTGAACGGCAGCGCGACAAGAGGCTCATCCTCTGCGCCTTCGAACGTGCCGAATTGTGCGAGCGCAGGTTCGAGATCCGAGAGCACCGCATCACCGACGCCCTCGAGCCGTTCGAGCACGCCGGCCCGCGCGAGGTACGGCACCACCTCGCCGACGACGTGCGTGATTGTCGGCACTGCGCCGACGAAGAGGCCCGTGCGCAACTTGACGAGCCCCTCGAAGTAATCACCTTGAAACGTCGGCACGACGCGCACGGCGGACTGCTCACGGTGAAACCTGGAGACGAGCTCGAGCAGCACCTTGCGGTTGTTGCCGCCGTAGCTGAACCAAAACGCGACCTCTCCGGCAGGACGAGCGGGCCTGTCGCACGCGCTCGCAAAGAGTGCCCCGAGGCCGAGCGCAAAAACCCGACGCGATGGCCCCCGCTCTCGGCTCACGCGAGGGGCTCCACGCGCCGGCCACTCTCATCGAACCAGTGGAGCTCCGCGGCCCCCACGCGCGCGACCACCCGGCTCCCGAGCTCGGGGCCACCAAAGCCTTCGACCCGGGCCCGCACGACGAAGCCCTCGCCGTCGACGTGCACGAACGTCTCCGCGCCCTGCGGCTCGACCAACACGACGCGACCTTCGAGGCGCACCCCTTCGGTCGGATTCGCGGTGTCTGCGCCGTCCTTGACGAAACGCACACTTTCAGGACGAAAGCCGCACGTTGCGCCGCGCCGGACGCCGAGGGTCAGCCCAGCGACGCGCGGCGAGTCCGCCACAGAAACCATGTTCATCGATGGCGTACCGACGAAGCCTGCGACGAACGCATTCGCGGGGCGCTCGTAGATCGTCCGAGGAGTGTCGAGCTGCATCAGCTCCCCGCCACGCATCACCGCGATGCGATCGGCCATCGTCATCGCCTCACCCTGATCGTGGGTGACGTAGAGCGCCGTCGCACCGAGCCTCCGCACGAGCTGCACAAGCTCCACCCGCAGCTCGGCGCGCAACTTCGCATCGAGGTTCGAGAGCGGCTCATCAAACAAAAAGAGCTTCGGGCGCCGCACGATCGCGCGCCCCATCGCCACGCGCTGCCGCTCGCCGCCGGAGAGTTCGGACGGCAGCCTCTCGAGCTTGTCGCCGAGACCCACGATCGCCGCAGCTTCTCTCACGCGCTGCTCGCGCTCGACCTTCGAGACGCCGCGCATTTCGAGCGGAAACGCCATGTTTTCCGCGGCGGTCAGGTGCGGATAAAGCGCGTAGCCTTGAAAAACCATGGCAACGTCGCGCGCTTGCGGCGGCACGCGCACGAGGTCCTCCCCATCGAGGAGCACGCGACCCTCACTCGGCTCTTCGAGTCCGGCGATCAAACGGAGCACAGTCGACTTGCCGCAACCGCTCGGTCCAACGAGCACGAGCAACTCGCCGTCGCGCACCTCGAGATCGAGCTTTTTCAGAGCCTCGGTGTGAACGGCTCCGCGCCCCGTGAATCGCTTCGAGAGCCCCTCGAGGACGAGCCGTGTGGTCACGCGTCACCCAGCTCCACTACCGCCGCGTGAGCCGCCATTCGCTCGCGTAGCGCAGGCTTCGGCGCGACCATCACCGGCAACGCCGCGAGCGAGAGCATCGCCGCATCCCAGGTATTGTCGCCAAAAGCCGCGAGAAGCGTCAGCTCGCCGAGACGCTCACGCAGGCGCTCGACCTTGCCCGTCCCGTAGGTCGGCGTAGCCGCGAGGCTCGCCGTGAGTGCGCCGGCCTCCGCTGCGGGCCGCATCGCGACAACATTTTCCGCGTCGATCCCAAGCCGCCGCGCCGCCTCGAGGACGATGGCTTCAGGCGACGCCGAGACGAGAAAAAACGGGACGCCACACGCTCGGCACCAATCAAGGAGACGCCGCATCGCGGGCCGAACCGCCGCATCGAATCCAAAGGCGTCGAGCACCGCTGCGCACTTCGCTCCGAGCTCGACCTCGGCCCAGCCCGCGAAGGCCCACGTCTGCATCGCGAAGTAACGCCCCTCGTCGTAAGTCCCCCCGCGATACGCCGCACGGAGCGCCACCGCGACCGCATTCGCGCCGCCCGAAGCGTCGATCCCAGCCGCTCGCGCTTCCGCGCAAAGGGCCTCGCGAGCGCACTCACGAAATCCACCTTCGTCCGCCACCGAATCAAAAAGCGCATCGCCGACGTCGCCCAGCCACAGCGTGCCGTCACCGTCGCTCGCGACCACGCCCGCTGGCGCGAGGCGCCGCTCGCCGTCGATCCGGGCACACAGCTCGTCCGCAGTCACCAGCCGGGCCGATTGCCGCGAGGACATCGATGCCGGGCGTAGCTGACGCGCGGGCCCGCCGCCAGGCCGATTCCTTCCGCGCGGAAACCCTGTTAACCGACCGCCATGCTTCATCTCCACGGAGTCGGTCACTTCCACCCTCCGAATGTGATCGACAACGCCTTCCTCGAAGCGCTCGACATCGGCACGAATGAAGAATGGATCGTTTCACGCGTCGGGATCCTCTCGCGCCGCACGGTCCTCTCGCTCGACTACCTCCGCCACACCAAAAACCGCGACGTGCGGGGTGCCGCCGAGGCCGCCGAGTTCTCGAACGCTCAGACCGGCGCCCACGCCGCGCGCCTCGCGATGCAGCGCGCTGGGGTCACCGCCGACCAAATCGGGATGGTGGTCGCCGGCGGCTGCTCACCCGATTGGTGCATCCCCGCGGAAGCCGCAGCCATCGCCCGCGAGCTCGGTATCGACGGCCCCTGCGTCGACCTCCACTCCGCCTGCTCGACGTTCGGCGCGCAGCTTCACCTGCTCGGCCAAATGGGCGCGGGGCTGCCCGAGTTCGTCCTCTGCGTCATCCCCGAGAACACGACGCGGATTGTCGATTACACCGACCGCTCAAGTGCGATTTTGTTCGGCGACGCCACCTCAGCCGCGGTGATCTCGACCCGTCACCCGGGCCGCGCCAAGATGCTCCACAGCGAGCTTGGCGGAGCCCCCGAAGGGGCCCTCGACGTCACCATCCCGCGCATTGGTTTTTTCGCTCAAAATGGCTCGAAGGTTCAAAAATTCGCCATCAAACGCATGACGGAGTTGTTCCTCGGCGCCCGCGCAAGGCTGCCCCACATCGCGCCCGACCGCCTGGTCTACGTCGGCCACCAAGCCAACCTCACGATGCTTCAAAGCGTCGCGAAGCGCTGCGAAGTGCCAGCGGACCGCCACTGGTTCAACATCGACAAATTCGGTAATCAGGCCGCCGCAGGTGCGCCTACGGTGCTGTCCGAACACTGGGACACCATCGACCCGGGCGAGCACGTCGCGGTGGTCGTCGTAGGCTCGGGCCTGTCATGGGCAAGCGTCCTCCTCGAGTTCACCTGAACCCGAGCCGTGCTTCGACACTTGACTTGCCGAACCAGACGACTATTGTCCGCGTCCCCAATCTTGTGGGCGCAATTTGCCCGCTTTCCACAGCCGTAAAAGCAATGCCGACAATCAGTCAGCTCATCCGCCAGGGACGCCACGACAAGGTCTACAAGACCGCATCGCCGGCGCTGAAGTCGTGCCCGCAACGCCGAGGCGTGTGCGTGCGCGTTTACACCACCACACCGAAGAAGCCGAACTCGGCCCTTCGCAAGGTCTGCCGCGTGCGCTTGACCAACGGCATCGAGGTCACGAGCTACATTCCTGGCGAGGGACACAACCTCCAGGAACACTCGGTCGTCCTCATCCGTGGCGGCCGCGTCAAGGACCTCCCCGGCGTTCGTTACCACGTCGTTCGCGGCACCCTTGACGCCTCTGGCGCCATCGGACCGAGCTCGACCAACAAAAAAGAGCGCAACCGCAAGCGCTCGAAGTACGGCGTCAAGCGCCCGAAGAAGTGACCACAGGAAGCATTAGGAGCCGCCATGCCCCGTCGACGTGAAGTAGCCAAGCGCCAGATTCTTCCTGACCCGAAGTACAAGGACAAGCTGGTCGCCAAGTTCATCAACACCATCATGGAAGGCGGGAAGAAATCGACCGCCGAACGCATCATGTATGGAGCCTTTGACCTCATCACGGAGCGCTTCAAGGGCGATCCCCTCGAGACCTTCCGCAAGGCCCTCGACAACGTGAAACCGAAGCTGGAGGTCAAGAGCCGCCGCGTCGGTGGTGCGACCTACCAGGTGCCGGTCGAGGTTCGCCCCGAACGCCGCGTCGCCCTGGCCATGCGCTGGCTCGTCAACTACTCGCGCGCCCGTGGCGAGAAGACCATGCGTGAACGCCTCGCGAGCGAGTTCGTCGACGCTTCAAACAACCGCGGCAACGCGGTCAAGAAGCGCGAAGACACGCACAAGATGGCGGACGCCAACCGAGCGTTCGCACATTACCGCTGGTGATCCGACCCCGACTCTGACGCGAATCTGACTGTATTGTTCCCGCAGGAATCTATCGATAGATGCAGAACACGACATAAGGACCGGGTAGCACCTTCATTGAAGCACTGCTCCCCGGACCCCCTTCGGGCCCCCGAAAAAGGTTCGCCAAATGGCGGCGACACCTCGGCCCGGAGGGGGTTTCGTGTATCCCGCGTCCGGAACGACAGCGCCCACCTTCTCTCTCCTCCCCCTCCCCTCCCATGGCCCGCGACTATGCAATCGAGCGCACCCGAAACATCGGGATCATGGCGCATATCGATGCGGGCAAGACAACCTGCACCGAGCGGATCCTGTTTTACACGGGCGTAAACCACTCGATCGGTGAGGTCCACGAGGGCGCCGCCACGATGGACTGGATGGTCCAGGAGCAGGAGCGTGGCATCACGATCACCTCCGCCGCGACGAACGTCTTCTGGAAGCCGAGCCGCGGCTCCTACAACGGCGTCGATCATCGCATCAACATCATCGACACGCCCGGCCACGTCGACTTCACGATTGAGGTCGAGCGTTCGCTCCGCGTTCTAGACGGTGCGGTCGCCGTGTTCGACGGTGGCAACGGAGTCGAGCCGCAGAGTGAAACGGTTTGGCGCCAGGCCGACCGTTACCGAGTTCCGCGCATCGCGTTCATCAACAAGATGGACAAGGTCGGCGCCGACTTCCTCATGTGCCTCGATTCGATGCGCGACCGCCTCGGCACGCGCCCGGTCGCCATCACTTGGCCGATCGGTGAAGAAGACAAATTCGAAGGCGTCGTCGATCTCGTAGGCATGAAGGCCGCTCGCAATTTCGACGTGCAATCGCAAGGCACGAAGTTCGAGTGGACGGCGATCCCCGCAGACCTCGTCGAGCTCTGCCAAGCCAAGCGGCTCGAGCTCATCGAAGCGTGCGCGGATGTCAGCGACGCGGTGATGGAGAAGTACATTGCCGAAAACTTCGAGGCCATTACCGAAGGTGAGCTGCATGCCGCCATCCGCAAAGGCACACTCGACTTCGTGTTCGTGCCCGTCCTCTGCGGCTCGGCCTTCAAGAACAGAGCGGTCCAGCCGCTACTCGACGCCATCGTGATGTACCTACCGGCACCCTCCGATGTACCGGCGGTGAGAGGCCTTGATCCCGACGCTGCCGCAAGCTCGAAAAAGTCCGGTGAGGCCGACGCCGAGGCCCGCACGCTGTCGCGTACGCCAACCGACGAGGCACCCTTCTGCGCCTTGGCCTTCAAGATCGCGAACGACCCGTACGTCGGCAACCTCACCTACTTCCGCGTGTACTCCGGCAAGCTCGACGCAGGCTCAGTCGTCTTGAATCCACGAGTCGGAAAACGCGAGCGCGCAGGTCGCATCCTGCGCATGCACGCCAACAAGCGCGAAGAGATCGAGACGTGCTACGCCGGCAACATCTACGCCGCGGTCGGTCTCAAAGAAGCGCGCACGGGCGACACCCTCTGCGATCCCAAGCACCCCATCGTCCTCGAGCAGATGACCTTCCCGGAGCCGGTCATCTCGATCGCCATCGAGCCGAAGACCAAGGCCGACCTCGACCGCCTGTCGGAGACGCTCCAAAAGCTCGCCCTCGAGGACCCGTCGTTCCGTTTCTACACCGACACGGAGACCTCGCAGACCGTGATCGCCGGCATGGGCGAGCTGCACCTCGACATCATCGTCGACCGCCTCAAGCGCGAATTCAAAGTCAACTGCAACGTCGGCCGGCGCCAAGTCGCCTACCGCGAGAAAATCAAGTCGAAGGTCACAGGCGTCCAAGGCAAGTTTGTCCGTCAAGCGGGCGGGCACGGCCAATACGGCGACGTGTGGATCGACGTCGAGCCGGGCGAGCCTGGAAGCGGCCTCACCTTCATCGACGCCATCAAAGGCGGCATCATCCCTCCGGAGTTCATTCCGTTCGTCGAGAAGGGCATTCAGGGAGCGATGGAGCGCGGAGTAATCGCGAGCTACCCAGTCGTCGACACGATCGTGCGCTTGGTCGACGGAAGCTTCCACGACGTCGATTCGTCAGGCCCCGCCTTTGAGGTCGCCGGTTCGTTCGCGTTCCAAGAGGCCGCCACCAAGGCCGGAATGCAACTGCTCGAGCCGCTAATGGCGGTCGAAATCGTGACGCCAGAGGACTACCTCGGCGAGATCATCGGTGACGTCAACGCTCGGCGCGGACGCATCACCGAAATGGGACAGCGAGTGAATCTCCGCTTACTAAAAGCAGAGATTCCCCTCGCGGGGATGTTCGGCTACGCCACCGACCTGCGCAGCAAGTCGCAGGGGCGTGCCGACCACAGCATGCAGTTTCTACGGTACGAAGTCGTACCGCAGGCGGTTCAGGAAGACATCATCGCGAAGCAGCAAGGCTTCACCAGTTGGTGAGCCAGACCGTGCTTTTGAAACCAAACGAGTGAGAGAGAGATGGCCAAGGAGAAATTCGTACGCAACAAGCCCCACGTCAACGTCGGCACCATCGGTCACATCGACCATGGCAAAACGACGCTGACTGCATCGTTGCTCGCCGTTCAGTCGCGCGACAAGATGGCGACACTGAAGAGCTACGCGGATATCGCGAAGGGCGGCACGGTTCGCGATGACAGCAAGACTGTCACGATCGCCGTCTCGCACGTCGAGTATGAGACCGCGAATCGGCACTACGCGCACATCGATTGCCCGGGCCATGCCGATTACATCAAG
>CANJMI010000038.1 GCA_947475525.1 Polyangiaceae bacterium
AGGGACGCCCGATGCGACGAAGATCCGCGCGTGGGCGCTCTACGGTCCGCTCGCGAGCGCGCTCTTCCGCGCGCCGGCTAAGCTCATCGTCGTGACGACGTCGCACGCGGTGGCGGCGTGGGCGCGCAAGCTCCCCGAGTACGGCAGCGTCGTCCCAAAACCGCACGTCCTCGGGCCGGACGAGATCCCGTTCGACGTGGCGCAAAAGCTTGCCAAAGGTGCGCCGCTCTCGGTCGAACTGGCGGTACTCGCGGCGGTGACGCACGCCCGCGGGCCCGCTGCGGAGCTGGCGCTCGAGGTCGCGGTGACCCACATAGCCGGGCTCGACAACGAGCAGCGCGTCGCCCATTTCCTTGATATGCTTTCAGAACAACACGGGATCCGCGTGATGGATCTTTGGGAGGCGATGATGCCGGTGGCAATACCCGAATACCGCAGCGAGTGGTTCCGACGCATGGCGAAGGAGGCCCAGGAGTACGTCATGCAGCAGAGCATGCAGCAGGGCATGCAGCAGGGCATGCAGCAGGGCATGCAGCAGGGCATGCAGCAGGGCATGCAGCAGGGAATCGTAGCCGGTCGGGCCGATGGACTCCTCGTCCTGCTCCACGCCAGGGGCTGCGCTGTCTCCGACGGAGACGTCGCCCGGATCCGCGGCTCCAAGGACATCGCCGAGCTCGACCGCTGGATCGTGCGAGCTTCGTCAGCGTCGAGCGCGGCCGACCTCTTCGAGGGCTGAGCGTGGCGGCTCCGGTTTTCCGACGGACGAAGCCGGTCGCTCACGCCGCGGCAGCGTGACATCCACGCCGCCGCGCCGTTTCGTCGGTCAACGCCGCGTCGGAGAATCGAAGCGGTCCGCGTTCATCACCTTGGTCCAAGCGGCGACGAAATCGCGCACGAGCTTCTCTTTGCCGTCATCCTGCG
The DNA here is from genome assembly GCA_947475525.1 of Polyangiaceae bacterium. Classification (GTDB taxonomy): domain Bacteria; phylum Myxococcota_A; class Polyangia; order Polyangiales; family Polyangiaceae; genus SYFR01. The sequence continues at coordinate 922 of CANJMI010000038.1, forward strand.
CGTAGAGCTCGGCGTAAGCGCGAAGAATGGAGTTCGAACCGAAGACGAGGTCGACTCGGGTCGCCGTCCACTTCACCGCACCCGTGGCCCGCTCGCGGAGCTCGTAGAGTCCCTTGCCTGCAGGAGCCCACGTGAAACGCATGTCGGTTAGGTTGACGAAGAAGTCGTTCGTGAGGACCCCTTCCCGCTCCGTGAACACGCCGTGCTTGGTCCCGCCGTAATTGGTACCGAGCACGCGCATGCCGCCGACGAGCGCCGTCATCTCGGGCGCGGTGAGCCCCATGAGCTGGGTTCGATCGAGCAAGAGCTCCTCGGCGCTGACGAGGTACTCCTTCTTCAGCCAGTTGCGATAGCCATCGTGAATCGGCTCCAGCACTGCGAAGGACTCGGCATCGGTCAGCGCGTCGGTCGCGTCACCACGGCCCGCTTCGAACGGCACCGTGACGTCGAAGCCCGCGGCGCTTGCAGCCTGCTCGACGCCCACGTTGCCCCCGAGGACGATCACGTCGGCGAGGCTCACGCCTACGTCGGTCGCAAGTTTCTCGAGCACCCCAAGCACGCGTGCGAGGCGCGACGGCTCATTGCCTTCCCAGTCCTTCTGCGGAGCAAGCCGGATGCGTGCGCCGCTCGCACCACCACGCAAATCCGAGCCTCGGAACGTGCGCGCGCTGTCCCATGCGGTCGTAACCAAGTCACCGACCGAGAGCCCGCTCTTCGCAATGCGCGCTTTGACGGCGGCGACGTCGTAGTCGGTTTTGCCCGCGGGCACCGGGTCTTGCCAGAGCAAGTCCTCCTGCGGAACATCGGGCCCGAGATAGCGAACCTTCGGACCCATGTCGCGGTGCGTGAGCTTGAACCAAGCGCGCGCGAAGACCTCCGAGAAATACGCCGGATCCTTGTGGAAACGCTCGGAAATCACGCGGTAGGCCGGGTCCTTGATCATGGCCATATCGGCGTCGGTCATGATCGGATTTTGCCGGATGGACGAGTCCTCGACGTCGACGGGCATGTCCTCTTCTTTGATGCTGACAGGCTCCCACTGCCACGCGCCGGCGGGGCTCTTCTTCAGCTCCCACTCGTGGTTGAAGAGCATCTCGAAGTAGCCGCTGTCCCAGCGCGTCGGGTGCGTCGTCCACGCGCCCTCGAGACCGCTCGTGACCGCTTCGCGCCCGACTCCGCTCCCTTTGGGATTCTTCCAACCGAGACCTTGCTCGACGATGTCGGCCGCCTCGGGGCTCGGGCCGAGCAAGCTCGCGTCCCCGTTGCCATGCGCCTTGCCGACGGTGTGACCGCCCGCGGTCAGCGCGACGGTCTCCTCGTCGTCCATGGCCATGCGCGCGAACGTCAACCGGACGTCTTGTGCCGTGATCAGCGGATCGGGCTTCCCGTGGACACCCTCTGGATTGACGTAAATTAAGCCCATTTCCACGGCTGCAAGCGGATGCTCGAGCGACTCGCGCCCCTCGCCCTCATACCGAGCCGAGGTGAGCCATTCTTTCTCGCTGCCCCAGTAAACGTCCTTCTCGGGATGCCAGATGTCTTCGCGGCCGAAGCCGAAACCAAAGGTCTTGAGCCCCATCGACTCGTACGCAACCGTGCCGGCAAGCAAGATGAGGTCGGCCCAGCTGATGCGGTTGCCGTACGTCTTCTTGATCGGCCAGAGCAGGCGCCGCGCCTTGTCGAGGTTGCCGTTGTCGGGCCACGAGTTGAGGGGCGCAAACCGAAGGTTGCCTGAGCCTCCGCCACCCCGACCATCGGCCACGCGGTAGGTGCCCGCGGCATGCCACGCCATGCGGATGAAGAGCCCGCCGTAGTGTCCCCAGTCGGCGGGCCACCAGGGCTGGCTGTCCGTCATCAGCGCGTGCACATCCGCTTTCAAGGCGGCGACATCGAGCTTCTCGAACTCCTCGCGGTAGTTGAACGCGGCGCCGAGGGGATCGGTCTTTCGGTCGTGCTGATGAAGGATGTCGAGGCTCAGCGCTTTCGGCCACCACCCCACGTTGGTTGCGGCTGCCGTCGTGTTGCCGCCGTGCATGACGGGGCACTTACCTAAAGCGCTCGGCTTCGATGAATCAGTCATGTCGAGTTTCCTTTCGAACTGGAGGATGGCGCGCCAAGGAACCGAAAAGAATTACGGCCCAACGCCCCGAGATTCTTAGCTGCAAAAATCGTCTCCGTCCAAGCGCATCGTCCGGGGCGAGGACGTCGGTTCGCATCCTCCCGCATGCCGCCTCCCTCGACGCGTTTGGAAGGGAAGAGTACCGTGCGCACCATGTGTGCTCGACTGCGGATTGCCCTCGCCCTCCTGCTCACGGCGTGCAGCAGCGCGGCCGATCGAGCGAACACCGAAACGCCGATCGACGAGAGCAGCGGCGGCGGCGGCGGCGGCGGCGGCGAAGTCACGCCCCCGATGAAGCCCGTCACCGCCATTCTCACGGTCCACCCCCGCGACATCTGGGCGCGTCCCCTCGCGGACGCCGAGTTCTCGGCCACGATCGATGGCCTCCCGCTCGAGCTTGGGCCCGGCGCCGCGTCGATCGAGATCCCCTTGCGCGAACCTGCGAATCTGACGCTGTCCCTGGCGGCGAAAGACCATCGACCGATCGAGCTCGCCCTGGCCTACGACGGCTCGACCGCCGTGGACGGGCTCGCGATAACGGGCAGCGCACCCTCCGAGAGCGCGGCGGCATTCTCGCATCGCACCGAGGCTGGCATCGCGCGGCATGAGCTGCACCTTGGGCTCGCGCATGACTGGTTCTCGTCCCAAGCGCGTCCTCCTCGTCGGGGCAACGCGATCGAACTTTACTCTTCAGGTGAAACCGCCTGGCAGGCCGTGCGCGAGGAGCTCGACCTCGCCAAGAACAGCGTGCTCATCAGCACGTGGTGGTGGCAGAGTGACTTCGAGCTCACCCGCACGAACGAGGCGCTGTCATCCGAAGCACGCTGGGGAAACACGATCCTCGGCGTGCTCGAGAAGAGCCCCGCGACCAAGCGCGTGCTGGTCGGGCAGTTCCTGAGCCAAGACGGACTGCTCTCATCGTACACCTGGGACGACGCGCTCACCGCTCACGGTCCCGTCGAGAATGACGGCTTCGAAGTGATGGGCCAGGCCAACCCTGCGAGCGGAAAGTTTTGGTTCGAGCCGACCCCTGTGGACTTCACGGCCCGAGTGCGCGCAGCCGTACCCGGGGCCAGCAATGAAGCGTTCGACGCGCTACCGCCTATTGCCTCGGTGGTGCCCGCGCGCGAAGTCGATCTCACGCAGTGGCCTGTCGAGATCGACGTGAACCATGCCACCTACCATCAGAAGTTCGTGGTGATCGACGACAACGTCGCCTTCGTCGGCGGCATGAATTTGAAGGAAGCCGACTGGGACACGGACGACCACGCGGTCTACGACCGGCGACGCCTGCTCTTCGGCGCAAGTGAGGCCGAGCGGCTTGACGTACAGAATCACAAGGCGGTCCCGAAGAACCCTCCGCGCAAGGACTACATGCTGCGGATCGAGGGTCCCGCCGTAGAGGACGTGGCCGACGTGTTTCAGAAGCGCTGGCAACTCCAGCTCGACTCGGGCGTCGAGTACGCCAGCGCCGCCAAACCGTTCGAGATCGCACACGACCTACCCGAACAACCCGGCGGCCTCGAAGTGCAGATCACAACGACGATGCCTCAGCCATTTTGGGAGCATGGCGTCGCCGAGAGCTGGTGGAAGGCGCTCGCACGGGCCGAGCAGTACATCTTTATCGAAGACCAGTACTTCCGCGCTCCAATGATAAACGAGCTCATCGCGAAGCGCATGAAGGAGAAGCCGGACCTTATCCTCGTGGTCATCACGATGCCGGTGGGCGAGTGGTTCGACCCCGGATGCGCCTGGACACACCAGAGCAACACGCTCTTCGCGACGCAGTTTCCCGCGAGGTACCTCACGCTGCAGCTGCGCTCGTTCGACGTAGCGATCGACGACGGCTTCTTCGTTTGGGACGAGACGGATGCGCACTTCGTCGACATGTCCGTGCACTCGAAGATGCTGATCGTCGACGACCATTTCATGAGCGTCGGCTCGACCAACAAGAACAACCGCGGCTTGGTCTACGAGGCCGAGATGAATGCGGTCGTCATCGATCCCGCATGGGTGCGCACGCAGCGACGCCGCCTCTTGGAGCAGCTGCTACCCAAAGGAAGCATCGTGGGCGACAACGCAAACGCTTGGTTCTCCGAGCTCGCTGCGGCGGCAAAAGCCAACGACGCCGTGTACGACGCGTGGAGCCAGGTGGGCTTCGACCTCAATCTCAACGGCGCACCCGTGCCAGCGAACTACCTTCCGAACGGATTTCTCTACTCGCTCCACTTTGGCTCGCTCGTCGACTGCCTGCTCGAGTCGGTAGGCCCCGATCAGACGAGCAAGTGACGAGCAGACTCACCGGACGGGCACCATCTTGCACATGCCCGCGAACGCCGCGCCGACAAGGCCAGCTTGTCGTGCTAGGGCAACCCGCCTCTGTCACCTTTCCCCCGATGACGGCCGATTCACCGAGAACCGACGATGCAGTTTTTATCTTTGCGCCCGCGTAACCATTCCAAAACGCAATCGCTTTGGCTGCGGAGCCTGATGGCCGCGATGCTCGTCCCAGCGATGTTCGCTCCAGCGATGTTCGAAGCGAGTTGCAAGAGCGCGACGAACCCGAACAACGGCAACGGCGGCAACGGCGGCACGGGCGGCAACGGCGGCACGGGCGGCACGGGCGGCGGCGCGACGGTAAAAGTGAAGGTCCTCGCCATCAACGACTTCCACGGCAACATCCAGCCGCCTTCCGGCGGCAGCGGCAAGATCAAGAAGCCGGACCCCTCTGCCGACGGCGGCTCAGTGAGCGTCGATGCCGGGGGCGCGGCGTACCTTGCGACGCATGTCGCCACGCTCCGAGCGCAAAATCCAAACACCGTCGTGGTCTCCGCCGGCGACCTCGTGGGCGCGAGCCCGCTCGCTTCGGCTTTTTTCCACGACGAGCCGTCCATCGAGGCGATGAACCTGATCGGCCTCGACCTCCACGCCGTGGGCAATCACGAATTCGACAAAGGTTCGAGTCAGCTGCTCCGCCTTCAGTACGGGGGCTGCAGTCCCACGGGGTGCGTCAACGGGATGTTCTTCCCGGGGGCGAACTTCGAGTTCTTGGCCTCCAACGTCATCGTCGACACGAAGACCAATAAGACGCTGTTTCCGGGCTACAGCATCCGCGAGTTCGACGGCGTCAAGGTCGGGTTCATCGGCATGACGCTGGAAGGAACACCGGCCATCGTGACGCCCTCCGGCGTCGCGGGGTTGACCTTCGCGGACGAGGTTATCACCGTCAACAACCTCGTCCCCGAGCTTCAGCAAAAGGGCGTCGGGACGATCGTCGTGCTCCTGCACGAAGGCGGGTACCCGGGCTCGGCTGGCTTCTACGACGAGTGCCCGGACGTAAACGGGGCGATCGTTGACATCGCGATGAACCTCTCGCCTGCCGTCGATGTGATCGTCAGCGCGCACACCCACCAAGCCTACAATTGCACGATGAGCGGGAAGCTCGTCACGAGCGCTGCCTCTTTTGGGCGCCTCGTCACCGATATCGATCTCGAGATCAGCAACGTCACAGGACGCGTGGTGAACAAGTCCGCGCACAACGTGATCGTCACGCGAGACGTTGCGCCCGACATGGCCGTCGACAACCTGGTGACAGACTTCGTGAACCTCGCGGCACCGCTCGCAAACGCGCAGATCGGAACCATCACCGGCGACCTCACCACCGCAGAAGCGTGCAACGGACTAACCGCGCTCGGGATGGTGGTCGCCGACACACAGCTCGCCGCCACGCAGGGCGCGATGTTTGGAAACGCCGTGGTCGCGTTCATGAATCCGGGGGGCGTGCGAGCCGACCTCGTGTTCAAGGCATCGAGCACCGAGCCGATGGACGGCATCGTGACGTACGGCGAGGGCTTCACCGTTCAACCGTTCGGCAACAGCCTGATCGTGATGACGCTCACAGGCGAACAGATCCACCAGACGCTCGAGCAGCAGTGGAAGACCTCACCACCCAAATTCCTTCAGCCTTCGCAGGGATTTTCTTACACCTTCGACGCGAACGCCCCCGTAAATTCGAAGGTCGCTCCTGAGTCCATCAAGCTCACGATCAACGGTCAAAGCGTGACCGTCGATCCCAAACAGAGCTACCGCGTCACCGTGAACAGCTTCCTCGCGACCGGTGGCGACGGCTTCGTGGTCTTTAACGCTGGGACCGAACGGCTGGGCGGCGACCTGGATGTCGATGCCCTGAAGGACTACTTCGCGCTGAACGCGCCGGTCTCGGCGCCTCCGTTCAACCGAATCTCCGTCGTTAATTCACCCGTGCCATGTCCCTAGCGGAGACGACGTGGCGGCGTTGAAGCTTCGCGGCTTTGCGCCGCTCCTGATGGTGCAGCTCGCCTGCTCTTGCGAAGCGCCGAAGGCACGACCCGAGCAAGTCGAAACGACGCGAGTCGTCAAAACTCCCGAGCAAGAAGACGATGACCACAAGCCGAGGGCGACGCGGTCGTTGCCTGCCCCGAGCATCAACGCAGAGCCATCGGCGGCGCTGCCGGACTTCGCTCTTATTCCAGCGCCAAGCGATCTTGCCGCTGCACCCAAAGACGCGCTCCGCACGAACTCGGGACTCGCGCTCAAGGTACTTACGGTCGGCACCGGGAAACAAAGGCCCAAGCTCGAAGACCGACTGAAAGTCCACTACACCGGATGGGGCAGCGACGGCCTGATGTTTGACAGCTCGCGTGCCCGCGGCACACCCAAGATCCTCCGCATCAGCCAGACCATTAAAGCGTTCGCCGAAGCGCTACCGCTGATGGTGCTCGGAGAGCAACGCCGACTCTGGGTACCGAGCAATCTTGCTTACGGAGCCAGTCCTCCCGCCGGAGTGCCGTCGGGTCCGTTGGTGTTCGACCTCGAGCTGCTCGACATCTTCACGGAGCCGGAGACTCCAATCGTCCCAACCGATGTCACGGCTCCGCCAAAGAGCGCAGCCATCACGGCCTCTGGCGTCGCTTACCAATTCCTGAGTAAGGGCCCAGGCACCGAACACCCGTCAGAAAAAAGCAGGGCTACGATTCATTACAGCGCGTGGACAAAAGACGGCATCCTCTTCGACAGCTCAATCCCGCGCGGGCACCCTTCGAGCGTCGCCCTGGACCAGCTGGTCAAGGGCTTGTCCGAGGGGGTTAGGCTCATGGCCACTGGAGACAAAGCACGTTTCTGGATCCCCTCAAGCCTCGCTTTCGGCGACCCGGCCCACCGCGGACAAGGTCCGGAAGGCCAAGTCGTCTTCGACGTCGAGTTGCTGACGTTTCACGGCGATCGCCGCTAAATTCGAGCACGCAACCAGCGCCAGCCCTCCGCACGACGTAACCGTCCAGCCAGCCACGTCTCTCGCGGCAGGCCGATGAATCGATTGGCTTCATTCGCCGCGGACCCTTCACGGGCTATCGCGCCGATCTGCGACGGCGGAACGATGCTCTGTGACGACGGGTGCGTGAATGTATCGACTTTGCGACTGCTGTCGGCTTTCAGGGCCGCCCAGTCCGGCGCCACAGCAAGGCGCGGAGACAAAGTCGATCGCTCTCCTTCATGTTCAAGAGCTGGACAGTTGCTCGTCCCTCAGCCGTCAACCCTTGGATCGTACCGTCCGATGCTGTCGAAAAGTGCTCCCGCCAAGGGTGAAGTCGCGGATGGTACAGCGCGACGACGACGCCGGATTCGGGATCGATCGACGCAATATTAGGACCCTTCTTCAGGTTGCAGCGGATACAACATAGACACAGATTGATTACATCGTCCGGGCCTCGATGCTGCCTTCCGATGATATGGTCAATCTGGTGGGGCAGGATCGAAGCATCCTAGGAGAGCCGGCAATACTCACATGAATTTTGAGCGCGCCGCCGGACGGAATCCCGCGTCTCGCTCGAAAGCTTCACGACGCGGCACGCACCGTCCAGAACTCCTCGGCCTGCAGCTTGAGCAGGCTGAGCATGTCGTTCAGGCGCACGACCTCGGCATACTCGGAGTGCTCCTCTGGAGTGAGGACGCCCTCGGCGCTCTTCTGCGCGAGATTCTCGACTCGCGGGGCCAGATCCTTGCTGACCGCTTCGAGGGCGGCGTCGAGCTGCTCAAGGGTTCGCTTTTCCATAATTCTACTCCAACTTATACTTAAAGGATGTCACGCCTCGGCGGCCGCCACAAGCGCGCGCAGCCGCGAGGCGCCCTACTGGAAAAGCACCGTCCTGCGCCGCAAGGCCCTCGATGAGGTCGCCTTCTAGCAGGCCATGGCCCAGTCGACACGGGCCGACCGAGGCAGAGCGCCGGGGGCTCATCGGTGCGCGGTATCGCACGGCCGCAACGTACGAGTTGACCTCGTTGCGGACAAGGTTTACCGACCTGCTAATGGTTAATCGCGAAGTCCTTGTTATCCCTGTCCTTGGCCTTATTATCGCGGCGTGCGGCGACACTGCGTCGTCTTCGTCCTCCGGGTCTTCCGGCGACAGCGGCGGTGGCTCGACGAGCTCCTCCGGCGGCGACGCTGGACAACAGAAGCGCACCGTAGGCGGTACCGTGACCGGCCTCAAAGGCAAGGGGCTCATCCTCCAGAACAATGCGGGCGACGATGTCGCGCTTTCGGCGGATGGATCCTTCAAGTTCCCCACGACCGTCGCCGCGGGTGCGGCCTACGCCGTGACCGTCAAAGCGCAGCCGTCGACCCCGACGCAAACTTGCTCCGTTGCAAAAGGCACCGGCACCATCGACGCCGCCGACGTCACCAGCGTCGAAGTGACCTGTGCAACGACGGCCTTCACCGTCGGCGGCACGGTGACCGGAATCTCCGGCGGCAGCGTCGTCCTGCAGAACAACGGCGCAGACGACCTCACTGTCAGCGCAGCGGGTGTGTTCACCTTTGCAAGCAAAGTGGCTTCCGACGGCGCCTATGCGGTGACCGTCAAGACCCAGCCCAGCGCTCCGCCGCAAACCTGCACGGTCTCCACCGGTACCGGCACGGTCGCAAGCGCGGATGTCACAGACGTGCAGATCGCATGCGCTCCCGCCAAGTTCGACATCGGGGGCATGGCCTCCGGTCTCGGTGGCGGTACCGTGGTGCTCCAAAACAATGGCGCCGACGACCTCAGCGTTGCCGCAAATGGAGCATTCAAGTTCGCAACGCGGCTCCTTTCGGCCGCGACCTACGCAGTGACCGTGAAGACGCATCCCGCCGGCAAGAAGTGCGCGGTCACCAAAGGAAGCGGCGCCGTCGCTGCGGCGAACATCACCGACATCGACGTGACCTGCTTGGATATTGACTACTACCTGCTCACTGGCAATCCGACGCACACCACGGTCTTCAACACCATCGACCAGACCTACACGTTCGGCAACAACCTCACGAACCTCATTTGGAACGGCCCGGCGAACAAGATTCTCGCGGGACACTTCGCGAGTCAGGGATACTGGAGCTTCGCCGCCGCCACGAGCAACTACCCGAACAGTCCGAACAACGACACGGCAAACACCTTCACACGCATGGTGCAGGTCCCCGATACCAGCACGGTGATCTTCAGCAAGGCTGGTTCGCTCGACGGTGTCGGCCCGGGAACCGCGGCGAACATCATGGTTGCCACCATCGACAAGGGCACTGGTCTTCTCAGCGGTAAAGCAACCGCGGTTTTTAGCGACAACTACGCGGGCAATTGCAATCTGCACTCATCTTCCGCGACGGAATTCCTCTGCTACATCGGCGGAACGGTCCGGAAGTATACGACGACGGCGGGGAGCGCCAACTTGACTTACGTGTCGACCATCAACCTTAGCCAGACTCTGCCAATGGCCGCGGAATGTCTACCGAACAACGCATGCTATGGCAGCACGTTCGCGTTCGACGGGGCCTATTTCTACTTTGCGACGCATCAGGGCAGCTCGAACAACCTAAACTACGAGGTTTATACAGCGGCCGGCGCCTTCGTTGCCACCGACACAGCGACGGGCTCAGGCGCCATCAACGGCGTTTACTTCGACTGGTCCGTGGGTCGCTACGCGACGCATGACGGCTTCGGCAATCGTTCCGGCGGCGTCATGTACACCGGCGGCGGCGGTAACGACGACTCCCACAGCTACGGCGCGGTGAGCGCAGCGCACGGCAAGTAGCTCTCGAAGGCACTTGCGAAGCCATGACTCCGAAGCGCGCGTTTCGGAGCCATCGCTCTTTCCTAACACCGGCGCAGACGCAGGAAGCGTCCTACCTGATGCAACGGTTGTGGACGCTCCGCCTCTCCCCACGGATGCGGGGACCGACGCGGTGAGTGTCAACATTGTTGTCGGATGAAAATTCAAGCCGCGGCGACCCGCTCCTGACGCGATTGCGCGCTCGGCGCACCCAAACCCAAGACGGGAGCGGTCACCGTGGTGCAGCGCACTTCGTCCGACTTGCTCCTGGACCCACACCTTCACGTCATCTTCCTCGACGGGAGCTATCGTGAACAGGCTCGGCACCCTAATCGGCGCGCTAGCCTGGGAGCAACTCGGTCACTTGCAGAGCCGTGAGGTCGGTGAGGTGCTGGAGCGGGCTTTGCGCCGCATGAAAAGGTATTTGCGCCGCCGTGGCGCGCTCGCGACAGACGACGCCGACGAGAGCAACGTGGCCGACGACGAGAGCCCCGCTGCGACCGAGTGAGCTCGCGTTCAACAAACCGCTGTGCGCCGCGCTCGACGGGTTCACCCTACACGCCGCTACGCGGGCAGGAGCGCTCGACTCTGGCGGCCGAGAGAAGCTGCTCCGCTACGTGCTGCGCCCGCTGCTCGCGCAAGAGCGGGTCGAGTCGCTGCAGGGCGGGCTCGTGCGCATCGTGCTCAAGCGCGCCTACGCGGATGGAACACAGGCGGTCGAGATGGCCCCCTTGTCGCTGCTCTGCCGACTCGCCTCGAGCCGCGGTCCGCCCTAATGGAAAAGCACCGTCCTGCGCCGCAAGGCCCTCGATAAAATCGCCTTCCAGCAGGCCACAGCCCAGTCGACACGGGCCGCAAGGGAGACGTGCGCCCCGGCCTCGCCGTTGCTCTCGCCGCGGACCCTTTACGGGCTAGCGCGCCGAAAAATCTAGGCTGCTCCTAGACACGAGTACCTCACCGTACTACGAGCGCCGCATGACCCCTGGTATCCAATCTTCCTGGACCCGCGCCGCCACGCGCGCGCTCTCCGTCACGGTTGCGCTCGCCTCATGGGCGGTAGCCACCGGAGGCTGTTCGACGCCTGTCACGAACGAGACCAACAACACGTTTATCGCGCCGATCTGCGACGGCGGAACGATGCTCTGTGACGACGGCTGCGTGGACGTTTCGACCGACCGCGACAACTGCGGCGCGTGCGGTCTGGGATGCGCTGGGACGTGCTCGCAAGGGATCTGCAGCTTGACCTGCCTCGGCGGCTTCATCGTCTGCGATGACGCGTGCGTCGATGTGCAGAACGATCCCGCGAACTGCGGCGAGTGCGGCAACGCGTGCGGCGCCGGCAAGGTCTGCTCGCTCGGCAAGTGCGAGGTCGAGTGCCCCATTGGGTCGCTCTTGTGTGGCAACGCGTGCGCGAACCTAGCGACCAACGCGAACAACTGCGGCGGTTGCGGCAAGGTGTGCGCGGGCGCCCCGAACGCGGACGGAACATGCGCCGCGAGCGTGTGCGGCATCGCGTGCGACGAAGGTTTCGCGACCTGCGACGGCAATGAGGTCAACGGCTGCGAGACCGACACGGCCGGTGACCCGCTGAACTGCGGCGGCTGCGGCAACGTGTGCGAAGGCGTCGCAAACGGTGCGCCGGCATGCGCCGCGAGCAAGTGCGGCATCGCGTGCGACGCGGACTACTCCGACTGCAGCGGCGCGTGCGTCAACGAGCAGACGGACGCAAAGAACTGCGGCGCCTGCGGCAACAAGTGCGCCATGGGCCAGAGCTGCAAAAGCGGTGGCTGTGCGAATAATATAAGTGCGTGCGACCAGGGCAGCGATCCGAAGGACGCAAGCGTGACTTACGTTGTTTGCTCGGCGGATGCATCGAGTGCGTGGATTTCTTCACAGCTTGATGGTGGACTTTATCACGCGGAGGCGATCTGCAAGGCGCTCGGCTACGTCGCTCTTGGTCAGTACGGCGGCAACTGCGGAAATGTTTGCGGTTACTGTGAGGACGAAACGTCCTGTTCGCAGCCTGGCGACAAGACTTTCGACATGGGAGGCAACCAGGGCACCGACGACCTCGGTATCACTCTCGGATACTCGGTGACGTGGGAGTGCGTGAATACGTAGGCAACAGATGGCGCAACTTTGTTGCTGCGAGTTGACGGAGCACAGGCCCCCCCGCTGACTGAGTTGAAAGTCAGCAGTTGCTTCGCTCCCGACTTTTAAGTTCCTATGGCTGTGCGACCCAATTCACAGATTCAAAGCAGCGACCGACAGCCCCAAGTTCAACTCGAACCTACGCATTCAACGGACATGAACCCTCGGGCGCTGAAAGTTTCCGAGGGCTCGGCGTTTCAGAAGCTGACGTTGTAAACCTCGGCTGAACAGGCGAGCTCACAAAATACCCCGCCCCCGCCTGGTCTTCGGAGCTCGCGGGGGCGGCGTGTTTTGTGCGCGTGAGGGCGCCATTCGCGGCGTGTCTCGCACGGTTGGCGGAGTCTTACGCCCGCGGCTCGACCCTCGAAGACGGTGCCTAGCCCTTCATCAGAGCTTCCTGCCGTTTCGTGTTGCGGTCGCGTTCGGCGTCGCGTCTTTGCCGAACCGCGCTGCGGCGGCCACGGAATGTGCACCGTCGACGCGCGAGTCCGGGACATCGTCGAATGGGCGGTTGGCTGCTTCTGCCGGCGAGGTACGAGCGAAGGTCCGTCACGCGCGCGATTCGCCCGTCACGTGCGCGGCAGCGCGTCGGATTTGGCGAAGGTGCACACGAGCCTCGATGCATGGTTCGGGAGGGCGTAATCTGCGCCCGAACATGGTTTCCCGAGCCATCACGCTGCACCCTCCATCCGTTCGCCAGGGCGCTCTGCTCCGCGTGGCGCTCGTCGGTCTCGCGGCGCTCGCGCTCGGAACGATGGCAACGCCCGCGCGTGCCGCGTCACCCTACGCTCCGGAGACGTACTCGCGCCTCAACCTGTCGTTGGGCGGCAACTTCTTCGCGGGCAACCTGAACCAGCTCCAGGCGAACCTTCAGGGCACCTACGGACTCTCGTCGCCGACGAAGGGGGTCGACGTTGGCTTCAACGCATACCGCCTTTGGGGGAAGCCGACGCCGAACCACGCGTTCAAGGTCCTCGGTGATGATGCGTACGTCACCGCGTTGCCCTTCTGGTACTTCGTCAAGCGGGCATACCTGATCGGGCTCGCGAGCTACGACTCGAGCCAGATCCAGAAGCTCGATCGCCGGATCACGTTGGGCACGGGCGTTGGCTATGCGCCGGTTCGTTCCAAGACGCTCCTCGTGCGTGCGGCGGTGGTGTCGGCATTCGAGTATTCGCAGCGCAACGAGGACGAGCTCGGTCTCGGCCAGCACAACGACCATGGCATGCGCATGGTCGGGCGATTCGGGCTCATGACCAACGGTTGGCTTCGCACGACGGAGGGGCCGGTCTCGTTTCGCTACATCGCGATGGCGCTTCCGAACGCGGGAAACGTCCGTGATTTGCGGTTTTCCCTCGACGCGCAGCTCGACGTGAAGATCGCCGAGCCACTCTCGTTTCGCGTGACGCAGATTTTCCAATACGACGCCGCCACCGTTCGCTCGCGTGAGCCGTACGACATCCGCGCGACGCTCGGGTTCGTGTGGACGAAGAAATAGCGCCGCAGGTCGGGTTCGAGGTGCCGAGGCTGCCTGACGAGGCCATCGGCTTCCGTCATGGCGACGCTCGTTCGCCATCAACGTCCGAGCGCCCGAAGCGAAACGGCCTTCACCCGTTTTTTCCAGGGAAAGCCGTCGTGCTCGATCGGTTGGTTGCGCGCCGTTGAACGCGCTCCTTACGCACGCGTCACAGCGCTTCGACGCGATCGACGTCGACGAGCTGGCAATCGTTCGTCGCCTTGGTGCCGAGCCGACCGCCCGACACGCGCACGTGCGCGCCCGCACGGACGACCTTGCCGCCCTCGGCGTGCACCTTCACATCGGCCGCCGAAAACTGCTTCGGGAGCTCCTCCATGCGCGCGTCGTCGTCGCCAACCTTCAGGTTGACGAGCAGCGGAGCGCCTTGCTTGGCCGCGTCGGGGTAGAGCGCGAGCTGGCAGGTGTCGCTGCACAACGTCATGAAGCCCTTGGTCGCGTCGAGGTAGCCTTCAACCGCGACGCGCTTTTTTTCTTCGAGTCCCTGCTTCATCACGGGATCGAAGCGCGCATCGCACACGCTCTCGAAGGCGACCTTCTCGGCCGGCGCGGGAGCGCTCTTGCACCCCGCGAGCGCAAACACGAAGAGCACGACGGACAGGCGATGCGGCGCGATCATCGCGGCATTCTACCACCCAACCAGCGCCCGCCAACAAGGCGAGCGACGCGCTCACGGTCGCAGCGGCCAGGGCGGCACGGGGCGCCGCGCGCTTGCAGGTTCACGCGCGTCCTTCGAGAAAGAACGTGGTCATCGAGCCTTTGCCTTTCACCTCGATCACGCCGCGGGCCTCGAACCGGTATCGTTGTCGCAGCAGCACATGGCAGGCCTCGCTCGCGTGAATGCGCCCCGGCACGCCGTGCGACTCCA
>CANJMI010000039.1 GCA_947475525.1 Polyangiaceae bacterium
GCCGCCGCTGCCGCCACGACGACCGCCGCCGCCGCCGCCGCCGCCGAAGCCGCCGCCGCCGCCGCCACTGCTGCCGCCGCCGCCGCCGCCGCGGTTCTGGCGCTCTTCAGCCTCGTTGACCTTGAGCGGACGTCCGTCGAGCGACGCGCCGTTCATGTCCGCGATCGCCTTTTGGGCTTCCGGGCCGGTGCCCATCGTCACGAACGCGAAGCCGCGCGATTGACCGCTGTCGCGGTCGATGACGAGGTGGACATCCGTCACTTCGCCGCAAGCGGTGAACGCTGCGCGAATGGAGTCCGAGGTGGTGTGAAAGGAGAGATTACCAACGTAGAGGCGATTGCCCATAAAACGACACGTGCTTGATCACAGCTCTTCTAGAATCGAAAAGCCTTCTGCCGGGCGAGCCGTGCGAGGGACCGGAGGAAGGGTTGCACGGGATTCCGTGCGGTGTCGGCACTTTGCAGAGAGGTTCGCGGTCCCAGAGTAATCGAGATAGCGTTTGACGTCGTACGCGGTGTAACGAGCAGCGTCCTAGCAGCAAATAATATCCACGTCGAATCATAACGTCATTCGATCGCGTTTCATGTCACTTTCGGTTCAGGCCGAGGCCGCGAAGGCGTGCTCGGCGGTGCGCGAGTGGACCGAACCCCGGTTCTCACGCCGGCGCGTGGGTATTTGCGCCTAACGGCTGCGGGAGCGCCATCCGCGACGCCGGCTTGAGCGCGCGCATACCGGCCAGCCGGTCAGTTTTTGATCCAACCTCGCGGCTGAAATGGATCGCGCCAGATCCACTCCCCTGCTGATGTTGCAGCGAGTTCGCTCGAATCTGGACGAACAAGACTCGGCCCAAGGATTGCTTGTAGTGTCGCGCAACAACCGGCCAGCCGGCCTGCTCGTGAGATTGACCATGAAAATGATTACGCGATTTGGGTTTGCGATTCCCGCGGTGCTCAGTGTCTCGTGTGCGGCCGTCGATGAGCGCCGGCACGACGAGGGCGGCCAGTCTGCTACGGCGGCGCCCGTGGCCGAGCCCTACGTGATCTGGCAACAGTCCGCGAAGTGCATCATCACCAAATCGCTGAAGCCGGAGCTCACGATGTGCGTGACCGGCAGCGGCGATCTCGACCACGCGCGTCAGGTCACCGCGAAGTCGTTGATGCAGTGGCTCGACGCCGTGCGTGACCTTCACAAGGGCGTGGCCACGAAGGTCGTCTTCGGTTGCACCAATCCGGATGGTCGGCTCACCGTCGACAACAGTGGCGAGTACGCCTACGCTGGCGATATCCACCTGAAGACGAGCTCGGCGGACGGCACCTACCTCCACGAATTCGGTCATGCCTACGCTTGCCTCGGCGACACCTACGTGAACGGCACCGCAGGCGCGTGTGCGGCAGGACAACCGCACTCGGTGATGTGCGATGGCCTGCTGCGTGACGACCTCTCGGCGGACGACATCGCCGGCGTGCGAGCCCAGTTCATCAAGATGGTTGGCACGGACGGCAGCGGGGGCGACAAGCCGGACAGCGGCGGCGACAAGCCGGTGAGCGATCCCATCGATCCGAACGACCCGGATGGAGACGGGGTCCCGACGAAAGACGACCGCTGCACGAAGACGCCAGTCGGCAGTCACGTATGGGGCCCGGGCGAATGGTACGGCTGCGCAGGCGGGGAGTCCGTCAACAACCCAATCGGCGGCGACGACGCGGGCGGTAACGACGACGCAGACAATGATGGTGTTGACGATTCAAGCGATCGTTGCGCGAACACACCCGCCGGGGAGTGGGTCTGGACCACCGAATACGAAGGCTCTTGGATGGGCTGCGCCCCAGGCCAAAGCCGGACGGAGTAGACAGAGTTGCGTCGACCGCGAGAGCGAGCGTGAATCCCGTCGGGTGGGTTCACGCCGCGGGTCGGCCGCTACGCCGCCCACACCGCCGCGAGCGCCACGAGCGCGGACGCGACGAGTGCCATCCGCGGAGCCTACACCAGGTTGGCTACGACCTCACCGCGAGGCTCTTGGCTGCGGCCGGCCAGTTCGGATGCTCGAAGACGAACCCTGCCTTCAACAAGCGCGTCGGCACGACCCGGCGGCTCTTCATCACGAGCTCGGGATCCGTGCGCATGAAGAAAGAGCCTATCGAAGCCATCCATCCGGTGGCGGGCAAGCCCATGCGCACGCCCCACGCGTCCCTCAACGCACGCATGAACTCACGCTGAGGCAGCGGCTCCGGGGCCGCGAGGTTGACCGGACCTTTTAGGGCATCATCGGCCAGGATGAAGTCGCACGCCCGCATGAAATCGGCGCCGTGGATCCACGATATGTATTGTTTTCCGCCGCCGATGGCTCCGCCCAAGCCGAGGCGAGTGAGCTGCGAGAGCACCGCAAATATATTGTCGGTTACCGCAAGCTCGCCCGCGCCGGACATCACCATTGCCGTTCGCAAGGCGACCTTGCGCGTCTGCGGCGTAATCGCCTCGTGCTGCATGCGCTCCCACTCGAGCGCGATGTGAATGGAGCGCTTCCAGTAAGCGGGAACTCCTTCTTCGTGGCCTCCAAGAACGCCGGTCTCCTCGTCGTTCGCTGCATCGAATCGATGCGCGTAGATCGTGGCGGTCGACATCTGCAGCCAAAGTTTCGGCGGGCTCAGCGCGCCGGCGATCGCCGCACCGACGACGCGGGTCGAGTCCACGCGGGAGCTCAGCATCTCTGCAAGATTCTCCTCGGTGTAGCGACAGCTCACGGAGCGACCGGCGAGGTTGAGCACCACGTCCGCGCCGTCGAGTTCACGCACCCACGCGTCCTCTAAGGTCTTGCCATCCCAACGCACGACGCGCGCGGCGCTCGCCCCCCCACGCGACAACACGACGACCTCATGGCCAAGCGCGAGCCAATGAGTTGCGGCAAGCGCGCCGACTTGTCCCGTTCCACCAGCGATGACGATCTTCATGTGGATTGAAGAAAGCGTTCGACGTCTTCGCGAGGATGCCGCGAGGAGGCGCGGAGCAGAGAGATGGCGTCCCCAGCGGGATTTGAACCCGCGTTACAGGCGTGAAAGGCCAGTGTCCTGGGCCGACTAGACGATGGGGACGTCTGCCGCGACATTCACCGCGGTAGCGCCTTCTAACTCCGGTCGCGCCGCTACGCAAGAACGACGAGCACGTCCGGTTCCCTGAGGCCCCGCCGTTCGGGCCCCTTGGGGCCGTGCCCTCGTGGTAGCGTTTCGAATGAGGCCCGCGTTGAGGCCACACGTTGCCGAGGTAGTGGTCCGTGCTGAGTGAACGAGCGGAAGAACGTTTCGTCATCGAGTCCCGCATCGGCGGAGGCGCGGCGGGGGACATTTACCGAGCGACGGACCGAACCACCGGCGTGGCTGTCGCGCTAAAGTTTCTCCGCTCGACCGCGACCCCCGAGGAGGCGACGCGGTTTCGTCGAGAGATGGCGGTGCTCGCCGAGCTGCGCCACCCGAACATCGTCGAGTACGTGGCTCACGGAACATGGCCCGACGGCCGCCTGTTCCTAGCAATGGAATTGCTCGAAGGCGAAGACCTTGCCCAGCGCACTCGACGCCAACCGCTCGGGATGCGTGACGCGGTCGAAGTGATCCGCCGGGCGGCCCAAGCCTTGGCTGCGATCCACGCGCGCGGCATCGTTCACCGCGACCTGAAGCTCGCGAACATGTTTCTCGTGAAGGGTCGCGGCACGGCGGTAAAGCTTATCGACTTTGGCGTTGTGCGCCCCGCCGAGCCCGATGGCTTCACCACCCGACCGGGCACCATCATCGGCACCCCGCACTACATGTCGCCGGAGCAGGCG
Source organism: Polyangiaceae bacterium (assembly GCA_947475525.1). GTDB lineage: Bacteria > Myxococcota_A > Polyangia > Polyangiales > Polyangiaceae > SYFR01. The sequence goes on from CANJMI010000039.1 coordinate 3,815, forward strand.
CGCGGCGAGCCTGTCTGCCCTCGCGCCGATGTCTACTCGCTCGGTTCGGTGCTCTTCCGCCTCATCGTGGGTCGCAATGTCTTCGAGACCGACCATGCCATCGCGCTGCTCGGCCGCATCGTGCTCGAAGACGCCCCGCGCGCCGCGAGTCTACGATTCGACGTGCCGCTCGCCCTCGATGAAGTGATCGCGTGCGCGCTCTCCCGCCTTCGTGACGGACGTTATCTGCACGCAGGCGAGTTCGCCCGTGCCCTCGCCCGCTGCGGCGAGCTCAACAACGACCCTCCGGCCACGGAACGCTCCAATTCTGCGGTGCGGGCGCGGCGCCCCAGCCGGAACCCCGAGCCGACAAGCGCGACAGGAACAGGTTCCGCCGCCTCGCGCCAAGGACGGTCCGGCCTCAGCGTGCGCCGCGTGGTCACGTGCTTGCTCTACGATCTCTCGGCCATGCCGGGCGACGTCACCATCAGCGACAATCTGTCGGACATCGCCGGGGAGGATGTACGGATCGAGCGCATCGCCGGCGGCCACACCGTGGCGGTATTCGGAGTCGAACACTCACGCGGCGATGAGGTCATGCGCGCCGCTCGCACGGCACTCCAAATCCTCGCCGATTTTCCTGAGGCTCGAGTCGTCGTTGCCAACGGGCACGCACAAACTCACCGCTCGAACGTCACCGGTGAAGCGCTCGAACGCGCGGCCGAACAGCTCGAGCGAACGACGCCTGGAACCATCCGCTTGGAGCTCCACGCCGCTGCCGCCCTCGAGATGAACTTCGAGTGCGTTCGTGATGCCGACGGTGCACGCCTCATCCGAGAAGACCCGCGCGACATGGCTCCGCGGCAAGTGCTCGGCACTGTCACGCCGACCCTCGGCCGCGAGCGCGAGATCGCCGTGCTTCAAGGCGTCTACGCCGACTCGGTGCGCGACTCCATCCCGCGAGCGGCGATTGTGCTCGGCCCACCCGGCATCGGAAAAACCCGCGTTCGGTCGGAGCTGATGCAACGGCTCGCGCTCGCGCCGGCTCCGCCAGAAATTCTCATGTGTCGAGGCGATCGCGCACTCGGCGGCGCCAGCATCTCCGCCCTCGGAACGGCACTGCGCCGACGCATGGGCGTGCAAGATGGTGCGCCGCGTGACGCGCAGGTTCGTGCCGTCGAGCAATTCGCGCGGGCGCGCCTCCCCCGCAGCCTCCACTTCCTCGCGCCGTTTTTAGGTGAATTCTCGGGGGTTTCATTTCCGGATGACGACGACGAGCCCCTGCGTGCGGCCCGCGCCAACGACCAACTGATGCAAGCCCGCATCCGCATGGCTCTCGAGGCGTTCGTGCGCACCCAGGCCGGGCGAACACCGCAAGTGATCATCGTCGACGATGCCCACGCGGCCGACGAAACTTCGCTCGGGCTCATCGAATGGCTGCTCGCGTGCGTCGACATCCGGCTGCTCGTGTTCGCGTTCGCCCAGCCCGAACTCGAACGCGCCAATCCGACACTCTGGAGCGCAAATACGCTGCCCGCCACCGATCCGCTCGGACTCGCGATGACACCGCGAACCGTGAGGCTCACGCTACCGCCACTCCCTGCGCCGGCCGCGGACCGACTGGTCGGAGTCATTCTGCCGCAGCTCGACCTCGCTCGTCGCGCCGAGATCGTACGACGCGCAGAAGGCAATCCGCTCGTCCTCGAAGAACTCGTGCGCGGCGCCGCAGAGGGTCGGGGCGATCTCCCGATCACGGTCCAAGCGCTGGTTCAACTGCGTCTCGATCGCCTCCCCTACGAGGTTCAAGAGACACTGCATGCGGCGTCGGTGTTTGGACAGACGTTTTGGGTTGGAGGCGTCACGGCGCTGCTCGGCCGCCCGATCGCCGAGGACCTCGCCACCGCGGAGCGCGAAGAGATTCTACTCCTACAGAAAGCCTCACTCATCGCGGGAGAAGCGGAATGGAGCTTCCGGCAGGCCGTCGTCCGCGACGCCGCGTACGCTTCGCTTCTCGACGAAGATCGGCGCGAGCTGCACCTTCGTGCCGGCGACTGGCTCGAGGACATCGGCAGCTCGGACCTCGGTCATCTCGCCTATCATTTTCACGTTGGTGGGGACCTGCCGCGTGCGGCGTCCGCGTATGTAAGCGCGACCCAGCAGGCCATGGCGAGCTTCGCGCAGATGGACCTCGCTTTCGAGCTCGCCCGGCGCGGACTCGAGTGCGGCGCCGCGGGTCCGGAGCGCGCGGGGCTGCTTATCACGCTGGCCCACATTTTCAGCCGCACGGGCAGAATAGGCGAGGCGCTCGAACCTGCCGAGGAAGCCTCGAACCTCGTCACCCCGGGCTCGGAGCCGTGGGTCGAGGCCCAGCGCTTGCTCGCATCGTGTCTCATCGAATCTGGCCGCGCCGCCGACGGCGATGCGCGCCTGACATGGGCATTGCAGAGCGCAGGGCCGGGGCTCTCACCTGGCAACCGTGCGATGCTCAATGGAGCGCGGGTCCGTGCCCTCGTCGACCTCAATCGACCCGGCATGGCGCTCGGCGTTGCGGACGATGCGCTGAGATTCGCTCGCGAAGCCAGTCCTCATGCTCAAGGGCCGGTGCTGCGTGCACTTGACGCGCGCCTGTTCGCGCTGATGAACATCGGCAACCCCGGTGGAGCGTACGTCAACGGCATCGAGCTCATCGCCGCCGCCGATGCCACCGGCGATGCGCACCTGGCTTCCCGCGCACGCATCAACACCGCATCGGCACTCAATTACCTCGGTGTGTACGACCGCGCGCGGGAGTTGCTCGAACGCGCCTTGCCCGAAGTGCAGAGCTTCCGCTTACGCCTCCTCGAGGCATCTGCGCTGCACAATTTGAGTATGAGTTTCGCGCGGGCTCAGCAAGTCGAACGCGGCATCGAGCTTCAACGCGAGGCTATTCGCATCGCGGACGAGTGTGGCGCGGTCCGCCTCGCGATCAACTCGCGCCTCTACGAAATTCTGATGCTCACGTGGCGGGCCGAACCTGGCGACCTCAAGCGCGCGTATGTCCTCGCGGGTCAAATCACGCAAGCCGCCGAGCGTCACCCATCCTTGCAGACCGTGGCGCTCTTCGGCACCGCGCGGGTCCAGCTCGCGCGCCATCAATTCCAAGAAGCCCTCGTGGCCGCACGTGAAGCCCACCGGCGCTTGCGCGACGCGCCGGTCGAGGAACTCGAAGAGTTCATCCGTTTGAGCTTCATCGATGCGCTGATCGCTTGTGGACGCGAAGAGGAAGCCAACGAAGCGCTCCGAGCCGCATACGCTGCGGTGCAGCATCGCGCCTCCCAAATCACGGACCCGGCGATGGCCCTCGCCTTCACGACACAGAACGACGAAGCACGCCGCATCCTCGCGCTCGCTCAGCAACGTCTCGTCTAGCGAGGCGGCTCGTGTTTTTTGCCAACACCATCTTCTTGACGGTCTCGAAGGGTGTGGCTATCCCGAACGGCATGTCGAACCGTTTCGCACTCCGCTCAGGCGTCCTCGCCACGGTCGTCTCAGCCCTCCTGACGGCGGGCGTCATCCTCCCCCCGACGCTCGCGTTTGCGGACGCAGCTTCATCGCGTTCCGAGGCGAAACTCGGGGTCATTGACCTGCGTCGCGCCCTCGCGGATACCGAGGACGGGCTTCGCATGAAGAGCAAGTTGCAAGAGCTGCTCGACACGCGCCAGACCGAATACGAAGGCAAGGAGAAGGAGTACGCCAAGGCGAAGGAGGAGCTCGAACGCCTCGCCAAGGATGGCAAGACTCCCGACGGCGAGCTGCGCAAGAAGTATGCGACCCTCGAGAAGCAGGCGTTCGACCTGCAGAATCAAGGGATGGTTTTACGGCGCGAGATGCAGCAGCGCGAGAACGAGATGATGACGCCGATCCTCGACAAGCTGAACCGCCTCGTGCGGCAGATTGCCTCGCAGGACGGTTACGACGTCATCGTGAGCCGCGATGCCGTGCCCTACTTCCGTGGCGATCTCGACATCACCGACCGCGTCATTCAGCTTTACAACACCGCGAACCCGGCGCCCGCCGACGACAAGAAATCGGGCAAGAAGGACGCGAAGGCCGCTCCCGCCCCGAAGACGACTGCAGCTCCCGCCCCAGCCACTCCGGCGAAGAAAAAGTAGCACCCGCGACGCGTTACTCGTCGTCGTTGGTGACGGTCGGCTCGTCGAACGACGACGGCAGCCCGGCGCCAGCGAACCGGGGTAGACCCTTCGCGGGCAGGCGCTGCGTCGTGCTGTCGTCATTGGTCGAGAGCGCCTCGGTCGGGGCGTCCTCGATGCTGAAGCCACCGACGCGGCGGTCGGCCCCGTCGCCTTCAGGCACCGCGGGCGCGAAGGACGGAACGCGCGGCGCCGCGGGCACCGGAGATAGGGCTGCGGCCACTTCGGGGGGCACGACGCTCGAGCCGGGACGAGGCGGGATCGACGTCACCTTCGACCAGGGATCGTCGACCGCTTCGATGCGAACGAGCACAGCCGTGATGTTGTCACCACCGCCGTTCTTGTTGGCTTCGGCCACCAGGTCGGCGCACACGTCGGTCAGGGCGGGACGGGCGCGCGAAGGCGTAACCGAGCTTACGGGAGCGAGGAGCGCGCGAACGATCTCCGCTATCCGCTCATCGGTCACGAAACCATGGAGACCGTCCGAGCAGAGAAGGTAGACATCGCCGAGCAACACGTCGTCGACCGCGACGTCCGGCTCGACGGACGAATCGACGCCCAGCGCGCGCGTGATCACGTTCGACGGGAGGTACGCGAGCTCGGCCTTCGTGATGCCCGGGCGGCTACGCAGCGCCTCCTCGATGAGCGAGTGGTCGCGGGTCAGTTGGAGCAGCGTGCCGGCTCGCATGCGGTAGCAGCGGCTATCGCCCGCATGAGCGACGTAGAATTTGCGCTGGCCACGGTGGAAGGCGGCCGCGACCACGGTCGTCCCCATGCCACGATGGGAGGGCGAATTGATCGCGCGCTCGAAGATGCGCCGGTTGGCGTCCTCGACCGACGCACGCAGCGTCGTCGCGGTGTTGCTGTCGTGTTCGGACGGCGATTTCGAGCGAAAAAAATTGGCGATCGAGGACGTAGCCATGCGGCTCGCGACCTCACCGCATTGATGGCCCCCCATGCCGTCGGCGACGACGTACACGTCGAATTCGGGGAGGAGAATGAAGCGATCCTCGTTGTGATCGCGTTCCTTCCCGACGTCGGAAACGCCTGCCGCTACGGCTCGCATTGCATTCAACTTCAATTGGCGCTCAGCGCGGACACGCGCGAACCCGCCTACGTGAAGCAGTCTACCCGTTCGCCCGATGCGTGCAAGGGGTGGCTTGCCCGTACAAGCCTGGCCGTGGGCCGATGTCAGCGCCCTCCTGATTCGCTCGCGAAGCTTCGCGGAATGCGGCATCGTTCCGAGCACGCAACCATGACGCTCACGCTCGGAATCATCACCGACCTGCACTTCGGCCCACGCGCAAACTTCGGCGGCAAGCTCCGCAAGCTGAGCCACTGCGCAGGGGACCTCACGGCCGCATTCTCAAGGAAAATGCGGGACGAAGTGAAACCGGACCTCGTCGTTAACCTGGGCGATGTCGTCGAAGATGAGTGCAACGAAGCGGATCGGGCTCGCTACGCCGAGTGCATGCGGGTGCTCGCGGAGGCGGGCTCCGAGCGCCTCGACATCGCGGGCAATCACGATGTCGTCCATCTTTCGCGGACGGAACTGCGCGCGTTCTGGGGCCTCGATGACGGCCCTCTCTACCGAAGCCTCGATCGCCAAGGCGTCCACCTCGTCACCCTCGCTACGCACGAGACGAAAGACGTCGCGGTGACCATAGACGACGTTCAACTCGACTGGCTCGCCGCCGACCTCGCCGCGACCTCGCGACCGACCGTGATCCTGATGCACCACAGCGCGGCCGATCAAGATCTCACGGGCAACCGGTGGTTCGCGAAGGCCCCGCACCTGGCCCTCGTAAAGTCGCGAAAGCGGCTGCGTTCGATCCTCGAATCGAGCGGAAAGGTGGTCCTCGTCCTGAACGGGCACCTGCACTGGAACCACCTCGACGTGATCCACGGGATCCCGTACGTCACCGTGCAAAGCTTGATCGAAAACCTCGACGACGATGCTCCTGGGCGCGCCGCCGCGGCCTACGCCGTTGCGCGCATTACCTCGCGCCGCATCTCGATCGACGTCCGCGGGGCCGAGAGCTGCCGCTACCAGTTCGAGTTGCCCGCGTCGCCTTCGGGTGACGTTGACGAGGAGGTGTCGAACGTCCATGTGCCACCGAGCTGAGCGTAGCCGGGGTAGTCGAGCGCAGAGCCCGCGCTGAGTTTCGCGACGCGCGCGCGAACGCCGAGATCCACCGCTAAGGCAGGAAAAACCTGCCATCCAACGCCGCCGCCCGCGAGTAGATCGGCGCGATCCGACGAGCCCTCATGGCCAATCTCCCCGTGCCAGCGCTCGCTCGCCTCGAGGCTCATGTCGAGAGCCGCGTAAGGACGAACGCTGTTTGCGAGCCATGGCACCGTCACTCGCAGCGAGCCGAACGCCCGCGAAGGAGCACGGTACCCGTGCCGATTGTTCGAGAAGTTCACGAGCGCGACCGCGCTTGCGGCAAGCTCGACCGGGCCCGCGGCACGCTGGACGAAACCGCCGAGCACGGGCATGACGGTACCGCTGCCGAACTGGATGTGCTGGTGGGGCAAGCCCAATAGCCCGAGCGCGAAAGGGTCCGGCTCCGTGCGCCCGAGCGGCAACGAAACACCGAACTTCGTGCTTGCCAACCATGCGCCTGCCCGACCGGCGATTCGCAACGAAATCCATGGATCGGCGGGCCCGACGAGCGTCTCGCGCCGGTGATGTCCGTCGGTCGCGAGCGGCAACTCGGCGCCTCCGAGTGTCGTGTAGCGTGGCCACACGCCGACCATCCGAAGCGGCAACCGAACCTCAGCCGCAAGCCAGCGGAGGACACCATAGGAGACCTCGAGAGGCACTTCCGAGACGAGCGTCGAGACGTCGTGGCGGTAGGGCTCCGGCGTTGGGAGCCCGAGGCATGCCGGCCCGATATCCGGACATTCCTCGACGTGTCGCACCCGCGAATACGCGAGCGAACTACGCAAGTCCACGGACAAGCGACCTTGGACGATTGGAGAGAGGGACGACCCGCCGACCGGCAGGTTCGGATTGCCTCAAGCGCCTCACCCTTCGGCGTAAGCGTGCGTCGGCCAGCCAAAAAAGACGAAGCCTAGTAGCGCGGAAAACCAGCGAATCCTCATCGAGTTGCCCCCGCGGCGATGGCCCGGTCGAGGCGCGCGAGATCGAGTCCACCGAACGAGTCCACCTGACGGCCGTCTTTGCCGAACACGACGATGAACGGCAGCGCAGAAGCGCCCACGAGGTGATGCCGCGCGAGCGCCGAATCCCAATCACCGACGTCGAGCTTGCGGTAGGCGACGTCCTTGCGGCTCCCGAGGAGCGCGACCATGTGCGCATCGACGGCTCGACACGGCTCACACCACACCGCCCCGAACTCCATCACCGTCACTTTGTCCGTGGCTCGATGCGAAGCCAAGTCGGCGAGGTCGGCGCCATCGCGCACGAGCCAAACGACGTCGAGCTCGGACGGGATCGGCGGGGCGGGAAGGTAGCTCCCTTGGCCGGCACCGAGCACAAGCTCGTACGCTTCTCCTTTGGCAAGCTCGCGTGCCGCCGCGAGAACGTCGAAGCCGGGCTCGGCCAGAACGACGAGCTCGGAGCGCCGCCGGTCAAAACGTGCCTTCTGAACGCCGGGGCGCGCCGCAATATCGTGCGCGAGTTTCAAGCCGCAATCGGCGCAGTCGAGTTTTGCGAGCGAGACGACGGTGCGCGGGACGGAAGCCACGCTCGGTGTGCACGCCACCAAAAAAAACGCGAAGACCCAAGCGAGGCCGAGCGCACGCCGCGCACTCACGGAGCCGAGCCGCCGTGACAATTCGGAGACGCGATCACAGCGCCGCCCGAGGTTTCGTGCTCCTCCGGGGTGCGGAGCGTGAGGGTCAACGCATGAAGGCCGCCCGCGAACTCGGAGGCGAGCAAGGCTTGCACTCGGCGATGGCGATCCACTCGCGAGAGCCCCTCGAACACCGAGGCCACGAGCGTGACGGTGTAGTGCGACTCGACCCCGCCTTTGTGACGATGACTCTCATCCGCTACGTCGAGGCCGACCGGCCCGAGAGCCCCCAAAGCCTGCGTGATTCGCTCCTTGCGGGACACGCGGTCCACACTGCGTCGCGGCCCTTCGGTTGTCAAACGACTTTGGGATGACTACCCTCGCCCGCATGCTCACTCGACCCGCGGCGACAGCGAGCCTCGCGCTCCTCCTCACGGCCTGCAGCAGCGCGAGCACCGACGCCGAAAACACAACCCCGGTCGGACCCCCGTCGTTCACGCTGGTGGCGCCGACCGACGGCAGCTGTCGCGCCATCGGGAGCGACGTCACCGCCCGCGTGCCCATTGAGTTCGCGACGAACAACGTCGTCCTGCGGCCGCCCGGCGCATGTGCGAATTTCCTCAACTGCGGCATCATCGAGCTGCGAGCGGACGGCCTCGCCAATGACCAAGGCGCCTCGCTGGTCGTCGACCTGCTTCTCGGCAAGCTCGCGAGCCCGTACCGCGACGGAGAACTCCACCAAGGCACCGGGCAACCCAACCTCCTCCCAGTCGAAGCCTCGCTCGTAACAGAAAGCGGAAGCGTCATGCTCGACGCAGAAGGCCTACCCCTGACCCTAGCCTTCAAGCTCGTGATCAAGCCGAGCTGCGAGTAGCCACGCACTCACACCGTCATTGCCGCGGAGGCCGCAATGACGGGATTAGGTACCCGCTCAATTGAAGGCGACCGCCGCTTAGGCGGCGGGCAGTTCAGCGTCAGCGGGAGAGCCCAGCACCCGGCCTATCGCTCAAGCAAGAAACGTGCCGCCCCTATTCGTGTCCAAAGTCAAGGGTTCACCACCCGAGAGTCAAGGGAAAAAAGAACCGGCGCAGCGAAAGCCAAGGTCGACGCGCAGGTCCGCGGGAACGAACCTGCCGCGAAAGGCGGAGCGGACGAACGACGGGTCGTCGTAGAACCAACTGCCGCCGCGGAAGACGCGCGCTGCATCTGTCGCACTGTAGGTAGATGACGTCCATTCCCATACATTGCCTGACATGTCGAACAGGCCAAAAGGAGAGTTGCCCGCGGGGATGGATGCGACCGCGCAGGTGGATTGGCGATTGCCTTTGCCAAGGCTGTTGCCTTCGCCGTTCCAGCACAGTTGGCCCGCCGGTTCGGCGTTGCCCCACGGAAAGATGCGACCGTCCGTGCCACGCGCCGCGTACTCCCACTCCTCCTCGGTGGGTAGCCACCGGCCTTGCGCTCGGCAATAACTCTTGGCGTCGTGCCAGTCCACGCAGTTGATGGGGTGGTTGTCGCGACCGGCAACGCCGGCGTTGCAGTCGCCGCCGGTGCTGGCCACCCTGCATTTGCCGCTCTTGACGCAGGCCGCGTAAGCCGCGGTCGTCACCTCGGTCGTGTCCATGCAAAACCCAGCGACGGTCACCTGCCCGGCCTTGGAGGTATTCTCGGCATCACCCATCGTGAAGGTGCCGGGCGGAATCGGTAGCATCCCAGTCGGACATTGCGCAGCGTCAGGCCAAGGGCGCGCAAGCATGTAAGAACGCACCGTGTCGAAGAGGCTATCTACCTTCGCGACGGCGTTTTGGTATCGCTCCGAGTCAATTGCGTCGGAGGCCTTCGCGGCGTCAACGGCCTTCTCGCACGCGGCATTGACTTGGGTTTGAGTCGCAACACAGCGATTGTCGCAGCTCTCCTTTTGCTGAGAGCAGGCTCGGTGAGCGGCCTGGTGCGGCGCGTAGTCAGAGCATTGGGTGTGCCCGCTCTCACACCGAGCGTCGCACGATTCCCGTGCCTGCGAGGCTGCTTGCCGTCGGATAACGCAGGCTTGCTGCACGCCTTCTGTTTTTAAGGTTTTTTCGCTTCAAGCGCGACCACAGCCTGAGCCGCGGGTAGTGCTTTCTTCGCTTTCTCAGCGGCAAGGCGAAGCGCTTTGAGCTCGTCTGACTCGCTCGGCAACGCAGCAGCTTGCGCCGGCTTAGCGGGTTCCTCCGCGCGCGCCGGCAGTGTGCTCCAAAAGCCAAGCGCCCCGAGCACCCCCGCGATTCCAATAAAACGTCGGTTGCGAGTCATAGCCGCAAAGGGTAGCTCCCGTTCCAAGCTGATGACAAGCATCAACCACCCACCGCAACGAAGCTTTCGATGCCCGAAAAGACAAGCGAACCGCGCCGGGGTTCCCGCCTGCGCCGCAATCACGGTTGAGCGAAGCGCAAACCGCCAAGCGCAAACCGAGAAGCAAACCGCCCGCAGCAATGACGGTTAAGCGAAGCGCAAACCGCAAACCGAGAAGCAAACGGCCCGCAGCAATGACGGTTGAGCGAAGCGCAAACCGCCCAGCAAACCGCAAACCGAAAAGCAAACGGCACGCAGCAATGACGGTTGAGCGAAGCGCAAACCGCCCAGCA
>CANJMI010000040.1 GCA_947475525.1 Polyangiaceae bacterium
CCGAGGGCGATGAGCGCGATGACGCTATCGGCAGAGGTCGGCGTTGGGCAGCCAACGCTCTCACGGTGGTTGCGTGACGCGAGTATTCTCGCTCGCGTGTTCGGTATGAAAGACAAGGATCCGAAGCCACTCTCGATGTGGACGTCGAAGGAAAAGTTGCACGCGATCGTGGAGGCGGCGCACGTTCCGGAGGATCAACTCGGGGGCTTTCTGCGGAGTCGCGGGCTGCGGACGGCGGACCTCGAAGCCCTTCGAGCAGACGCCGAGGCGCCTAGGCTCGCACGACCTCGGCCGGCCGTACGCGCATCCTTGCCGCAGGCGCCGAGGTAGTCGAGGGCAACAACGAGCTCTTCGTGTTCCGGCTCGAAAACGGCGCTCCGGGCTCAGGTCATCACCGCAGCAGCGCGTTCTCGACCAGCCGCTGCGACGCGTCGATGAGCTGCCCGACGTAAGCATCAGTCATGCCTTTGCTCGGCAGAATCGGATTCGCTTTGTGGCCGAACATGACGCCGTTGCGAGCGTCGAGCTCCTTGGCGAACAACAAGGGCACGATGCGTTTGGCATAGTCCTCTGCCGACTGCGTGAACAGGCCGATGAAAAACTCGACCACGCGGTGCATGATGCCGCCGCCGCCGAGCACTGGCCCGCGAATGTTCGTCTTGATGAGGTTGGGGTTGAGGCCGAAGTAGCGCACGGCGCTTGACCGCCGTGCGCCGTCGAGAACCAGGGCTTCGTTCCCGGCCACGGTGTTCATGTGAACTGCCGACCAGTCGTAGGTGCGCTCGCCGGTGAGGTCGTCGAGGTTGCCCAGCCTGCCTGTGCCGGGGAAGCCCATCACGAATACGCGCGGAACGGGTGCCGCCGCCGCGCGGTCGGTGCCAAGTCGGTGCGCCATCCCCTGCAGCAAGGCGAGCCGACTTAGGTAGCTGACGGCCATATCGCGCTCGATCCCCTCGGACGTCACCTTGCGTTGCTTCGCGGCGATAATGCCTGTCGTCAGCAACAGCACGTCGGTCGACTCAACGGCCAGCTCACGCCCGACGCGCTGGGCTTCTTTCATGGACGAGAGGTCGGCCTTCACGAACTGCAGGCCTTTCACGCCTTCGTCCCGGAAGGTGCGGCCGACCACGGTGACTTCGGCACCGCGTGAGGCTGCCAGCCTGGCGATGGCCCGGCCGAGACCATCTGTTCCCCAGAAGACGACGACGCGTCGGCCGGTAAGGTCGAGCGACTCCACAGGCACCGGCTGAATCGTCAGGCTGGGATCGGGGAAGCCCTTCATCGCGGTTTCTTGGGTCGTCATGGTCTACTCCTTTAATAATGCCGTAGGAGCCGACCCTGAAGTACAGCTCCTTGTGTTCGCTCGAACCTGGTGTGCCTTGATCGCGCAGGGCGACTGGAGCGGCGCGCTCGGCATGCTCGATGGGCGCTGGCCGAACGCATCGGCACATCATTTCCAAAGTAGCCACACCGCCAATAGGCTGATCACGAATGTTCCGCCAAGATGCGGTATCGCAGATTTCGCGCCAGCTTTGCTGAACCGCGAGGTGATCACGGCATCGCCAATGGTAATCATTGGGATCAACGGTACGAAGTATTTCAGGGCACCGGGGTCATAATGAGCGTAATTGTACCCAGCGTGAAGTCCCGCAGCCCTTTGGCCGGAATCCAACCTCGAATCGCCGATCCGTCACCAGCAATGCCATAGAACTCGGCGTATTTTTCCACGGGCGCGACGACACTACAAACACCGAGTCCGCACAGGAAGAGCCCAAGGAAAATAGGTCCAATTACAGCGACCCGAACATCTGGCGATTGCGAAGATAGTTCGCGCCCCACGCGAGCGCACCGAGGACCAGCGCGGGGACAACCCCGGCGACGTCGTTCGCCGCCAGGTGCGCCACCACGGCGCCGCCGAAGTAGCCGGTGACCAGCAGCGTGCCGAGCGAAGAGGTCTTGGGGATCGCGAAGAGGGCCGCGCACGTGAACTCAATCACGGCGATCGGGGTGACGAAGTTGCCGAGGTGAGACCTCTGGAGGGGGTCGACCACCTGGGGGACGCCGGCGAACTTGGCGATCGCGCTCGAGAACATGGCGAAGGCGACGAGGCCCGTCATGCCATACGCGGCGATGGTGGTCTTCGAGAGTCCGCTGCGTGTTGTGGATACTGCTTGGGTCGTCATGATGATCAGCTCTTTGGTTGAGGTTGGGCGGCGCGCGGCGACTGCCGCGTCGCGCCATGGGAGTGAGCTTCGTCCTCGGAAGAAGCGTGCGCAATACGCATTAATGGGCGTCTTTTGCTATAAAACGATGCAGATGGACGATTCCCCCGAGACCTCCGAGCTGTTGACGTTCGCCGCCACGGCCGAGGCCCGCTCGATCTCGAAGGCGGCGCGCACGCTGGGGGTGCCACGACCGACGGTGAGCCGCAGGTTGGCGCGCCTCGAAGAGAAGCTGGGGGTGCGGCTGCTCCGGCGCACGACGCGCACGATGGCGCTCACGGATGCGGGCGAGGTGCTCTACGCGCGGGCCCGCGTCGTGCTGGCCGCCGTGCGCGACGCGGTGGCGTCGGTGCAGATGAGCGACGACGTCGTGCGGGGGCTCGTGCGCGTGTCGGTACCCTTGATGGCGGCCCCCGGCGTCGGAAGGCTGGTCTCGAGCTTCCTTGCCCAGCACCCGGCGGAGCGTCTCGAGATCCATGCGACGACGCGCCACGTCGATTTGTTGGCCGAGGGATTCGACGTGGCGATTCGGGCTTCGGCCGATCTGCCGCCAGGCGTCATCGCGCGAAACCTGGTTCGTTCCCGAAGGATCGCCGTGGCGTCGCCGACCTACCTGCAGCGAGTCGGCGCGCCCACCAAGACCGCGGACCTCTCGAAGCACACGTGCCTCTCGGGGTTCGCACGCGGCGAGCACCCGGCGACCGAGTGGCCGCTGCTACGCGGGGGCGCCGTACACGTCGAGCCAACGCTGATGACGAACGATGTCGAGCTACTCCGCGCGGCCGCCCTTGCCGGGCGAGGTGTCGCGCTCTTGCCTCTCTTACTGGTGTGCGGCGATCTCGAGAGCGGCAGCCTCGTCGCGGTGCTGCCCGAGCGAATCGGCACCGAGGTGCACGTGGCCGTGTTCTACGCGGAGCGAGAGCTCCTCCCACCAGCCGTGCGCGCATTCGTCAACGCGGCAATCCTATGGGCGCGCGACGAGCCGATGTTCACGCGGCAGCTGCCGTCGAAGGACGGGCAGGGGTGGCAAGCGCCGCACGGTCCCAAGCCGCCGAAGAAACGACCTTCGCGAGCACGCCGGCCGTGATCGGCGCTCCGCGTCTCACTCCTGTCGCAAGCATAGCCAGCATGAAGGCGCATGCTCGACGAGCCGAACCACTACGGCGTCTTCTGGCCCCGCACGGACTTCGGCAACACGTTGGCCCCTTGAAGTGCGCGTGAGGTGAGCTGTCAATTGACGGGCGGCGGGATGTCTTCGGCAGCGAGGCGAAAGAGCAAATACGCGCGAAACGTGTTGCTTCCTGTCGAGTGGAAGGGGTCGCCCACGCCACCTGGATTGTACCACATCCAGTGGGCTGCATTGTCGATGCTGGCCGAGCCGGGTGGCGCGAGATCGGTCGGGCAAGTCGGCGGAAAGATCCCGCCCGCTAGGCTCTCGTTGGCCTCGCCGACCGCGAGCGTGCCCACGGCCCCAGGCGTGACGGGGCCTTGGCTGTTGACCCAGCCGGCGCTGGTGCTCGTCTTATTGCCAGCACCGGTGTTGCATTTTTGAATCTCGGCGTTGATCTCCACTAGGCTCGGCCCGGTCTTGCTGGCCTGCAGGTTGATGCCCGTCGCGCAGACCTCAAAGGTCGGATCTCCCGTGTAGAGAGCGGCGCCACCCACCCGTCGAAACTGCCCGAGGACGCCTTGCGAGACCGCGAGATCATCCCAGGTAACGATGTACAAGAACGCCGAGGCCGGGGCGTCCGCACCTGGGATTTTGTAAGCCTCAGGACCGGGTCCGCAGTTGAAGATTTCGCCGGCTAGCTCAGCCCGCTTGCCTTGCGTGAAGTGCTCGATGCCGTTCACGTCGCCGTAGCCGAAGCTGTAGGCATTGTCTGCGGTGATGACGATGTCCACGTCCGCACCCGGCGGGCCGCTGTTCCCGCCGCCAGTGCCGACCGCGATGTTGAGACTGTTCGTCCCCGAAGTCGTGCCGCCCGCGCCGCCCGCGCCGCCCGTACCGCCGCCCTGGCCTCCGAGGCCGTTCCCGGTCAAGGTGCTCGCGCCGTTCGCCTTCTGGGAGGCGGAGCACCCGATACTCGTTATGTTCACGCAAGCGACGAGCACCGTGAGGCCCAGCGTAAGCGACCGCAAAAACGTTCTCATGATGCTCGAAGTTATCACGGCTGAGACGACGAATGAAAGACGGGAACCAGCCGTGCAGGAACGCTCGCCCCGTCACACGTTCGATGAACATTCACGCCGACGTGCTCAGCGCCTTCGTCCTGGAGCTCAGCCTCTCACTTAAGAGGTGGCCCGATGCGCTGGGTCGAGGCCGCGACGACACCGGATGCGATCGCGCGACTCCTGACCAAGCACGGCTTGGCACCAAGAGCCCCGCCGAAGTGCCCGCCACCGCTGGCCCTGCAGTTCGAGCTTCCGTTCACGGTCTGAGCCGTTCACACCGTAGGCCGCGCCCGCGCCGAGCTTCGAGAACCCCCGCCTCCGCAAAAACAAACTGTGTACCTAATTAACACTCACTGGCCAGCGACTCCGGGACGGTCGATCACACGTCGAAGAAGTCGACCTCGCCCGTCTCCAGCGAATACTCCGCGCCTACCACTGCCAGTCGGCCGGCGGCGATACGCTCTTCCAGCACCGGACTACCGTGTCGCAGGTGGTTGGCCGAGACGCGTACGTTGGCGCGAATCGCGGGGCCAATCACGTCCTCGCCATTCTTGCCTCCGTTGACCAATTCGGCCACGCCCGGAGCGATTCGGTCCACGATGTTGCGCACGTTCTCCGATATCGCGCCTCTGCCGGATCTGAGCGCGTCAACCGTTGCCACGACCGCACCGCAACGGGTGTGGCCCATCACGACGATCAACTCGGTACCAAAAGTGGCGGCGGCGAACTCAACGCTTCCAACAATGGTAGGAGCCACCACGTTTCCAGCCACCCGCACAACGAACAGGTCACCTAGGCCGCAGTCGAAGAGCAACTCCGACGGGGCGCGAGAGTCGGAGCACGAGAGCACGATGGCGAAGGGCTTCTGCCCTCCGACCAGTGCCTCCCGTTGTTGTTTGCCGCCCAGCGATTCGATACTGCGCACGTTCGTGGTGAAGCGAACGTTGCCTTGTTTGAGACGCTCAAGGGCCTGAGTGTGATTCACGGGATGTCGGTTCGAGTCCATTGTGTGGTCCTTTCTCTTATCGGTTCAGATCTGGAAATTCGCGACGCTTGAGGTGGTCGAGGTGACTGCGAGGCTCGGGCTCTGGGTTGCGGCAGCAGCCGGCATGAAGCTGCGCACACTGGCGAAAAGCAGGACAACGGCGGGTGCGGCGAAGGCTCCGTAGCCGAGCGCTCCGACCAGCGGGAACATCAGCGCTCCGCCGGCGATGAAGCTCAGTACCTTGCCACCGCGAAGCCCCGCCAACTGCAACGCTTGACGCCGCGCCTCACCTTCCGTCAGCAAGGCCGTGGCAAAACTGACTGCAAAGTCGGTCGCCGGGCCAGTCATGTGGGTAGTGCGCACCGCCAGAGCCGTGCTACTCGCCACTCCCGCATTCAGCAGTCCCATCCCGAACGCGAGCACGCTCAAGAAGGCGAAGTGGGCGGTCTCTTCTGGCCGCCCGCCCACCGGGCCAAAAACGCCTGCGCTACCGAGGGTGGCTGTGGCCAGAAGGATCGCCACGGCGCCGAACAGTGGTGCTGTGTGAATCGGGCGTTTGCCCTTTATTGTTCGGCCCTGAATCGCCAGTACCGATGCCATTGCGCCGGCGAGGAAGGCCGCGAGGACTATTGAATACTCGAGCATCAAAAGCCACTGCCCGGCGTCGACGCCGATACGGGTCGCGATACCGGTGATGTGGGTCACGAACCGCTCGCACACTGCGAAGGCCCCAGCGTTCACTGCACCGGCGCCTAACGCGAGCAACAACATGCTGGGGGTGTGCCGCTTGGACAACACCTCCGGAGCAGAGAGCAGCACGTTCGGGGTCGAGGTCGCCGTGTTCATGGAGACAACCTAAGCCGCGTTGTTCGTGTCGACTATTACGAAAAGATGACGCAACATGTAGGCTGGTACGACATATAGTCTCCGCACCATGGAATGGATCAACTACCACCATCTGCTCTATTTCTGGGTTGTCGCTCGGGAAGGAGGGCTCGTCGCCGCAGGCAAGTTCTTGCGGCTCTCGCACCCGACGCTCAGCGCTCAGATCCACTCCCTCGAGGATCATCTAGGCGAGAAGCTCTTCACCAAGGTCGGTCGCAAGCTAGTCCTCACGGAAACTGGCCGAGTGGTGTTCCGCTACGCCGACGATATTTTCACGCTCGGCCGCGAGATGGTGGACGCGGTCAAGGGGCGTTCCTCTGGGGAGCCGCGCCGGCTTAATGTGGGGATCGCTGATGTCGTACCTAAGCTGGTGGTACGCCGGCTTCTGCAGCCAGCACTCAACCTTCCTGAGCCGGTGCGCCTCGTCTGCTATGAGGCGTCGCACGAGAAGCTGCTCGCGGATCTCGCGCTTCATTCCCTCGATATCGTGATCTCGGACGCGCCGGTACCGACGGGAAGCAGCATCCGCGCGTACAACCACGTCTTAGGGGAAACGGGCGTGAGCTTCTTCGGTACGTCGGAGCTCGTCAAGACGTACAAGAAGGGATTCCCGGGCTCCCTGAACGGGGCGCCCGTCCTCCTCCCGCTCGAGAACCTCACCCTTCGACGCTCGCTGAACCAGTGGTTCGAGAAGAACGCCATCAAGCCAAAGGTCGTCGCGGAGTTCGAGGACAGTGCCCTCTTGAAAGTGTTCGGCGGCGATGGCCTTGGGCTCTTTCCGGCTCCGACTGTGGTTGAGCGCGAGGTCATCTCTCAGTACGGCGTCCAGTTGCTGGGGCGAGCAAAGGAGGTCCGCGAGCGCTTCTACGCGATTTCCGTTGAGCGCCGGCTCAAGCATCCCGCCGTCGTCGCCATTTCGGAGGCCGCCCGTCACGAGCTCTTTGCGAGCGGCCCGAATCCGCACAAAGACAACCGCGTGCCGCAGGGCTTTTCATAGCACCTCGACCGCCTTCCTGCGCATCGACGTCTTCACGCTCGTGACCGAGTGTCGTGAGCGGCTTGCAATCGTTCTCCCGCTTCAGGCTCGCGAGCTTCAAGTTCCTCGAGCGGCTGAACGGCGTCAGGGACCTCGCGCCCGAGCTCATCACCGACGCTTCGGCCATTCAGGCGGGCTCGCGAACTTCGCCGACCTCCGCGCTCATCCGCCGAGCTGCACGGCCTTGCCCACCCAGGCGTCCGAATCCGCGGCGGTGACCAGGAAATCCGCCAGGTCCGCCCGGGAAATCGAACCGGGTACGGGGGCGATCTCCGCCCGCTTGACGTAGTGGCCGCGGGCTGGCCCATTCGTGAGGCGACCGGGGCGCGCGATGACCCACTCCAGGTCGGACGCCCGCGTCAGGGCCTCCTTTCGCTCGTGATCCTGCGACGGCAGCTTGAGGAGACCGTCCTTCAGCACGGTCCGGATGAACCAACCGAGCAGCACGCGGCTCTCACCTGTCCCGAGCGCACTGACGACGACCAGCCGCGGCACCTGGTGGCGTTTCATCGCTTCGATTACGAGCGCGATGCCCGCCGAGACATAGGTCGGGTGCTCCTTGAACCCCGCGAGCGACGAATGGGCGGTGATGATCACGGCGTCGTGCCCCACCACCGCGGCATCCACGGCGGCGGCATCGTGAAAGCTCCCCGCTCGCTTCGTGAGCGACGCATGTTCGATGGTGAGCTTTTGGGGGCTGCGCGCGAACGCGGTGACCTGGTGGCCGCGCGCCAGGGCAGCCGAGACCGTGAGAGCACCGGTGCCCTGAGAGGCACCGACCACGAGCAGGCGGAGGGAGGGCATAGGTCGTCCGGGTGAGGGGTTACGATGTACTCGCCCAGCGCAAACCGGACTCTCTGCGCGTAGCGAAGTGAGGCGTGGATGTCGAGTGGTTCGGGTGATGATGTGAGCGGCCGGCTTGCGTGTCGGGCCTGCGTCGCGGGCAAGTGCGATCCGCA
The DNA here is from genome assembly GCA_947475525.1 of Polyangiaceae bacterium. Taxonomy (GTDB): domain Bacteria; phylum Myxococcota_A; class Polyangia; order Polyangiales; family Polyangiaceae; genus SYFR01. Next base: position 8,260 of record CANJMI010000040.1, read on the forward strand.
CTCGTGCCTGGGCACGCTGGGGTTTCAGCCGCGGGTCGATTACCAGCCCAAGTTGCCGTACGGCTGGTGCTCGACCGTGGCGGATTTCGACGGCGACCTTCTGCCCGACGTGGTGACCGCAAGCAGTGGAGAGCAGGCCCGATCCACTCGGCGCTGCCTAGCGAATCGCGCTGGACCGCTTGACCGCCAGAGGCCAACCTAGAGCGACATGTTCGTACCGGTACACGGCTTCGTCGAGCGCGCGAGGTCAACGTGATCGTCGGCGTCGACTTTGGCGCGCCGAAGTGGGCACGCGACCAGCGGCGGAAGATCATCGCCATCGCCGCGCACGCGACCGCCGGGCGCTCCTACCGGATCGACGCGACCGGAATGAACGCGCGGCTCCTCGCGAACGACCCGCCGGGTTGGAGCGCGAAGGAACTGCTCGACGAACTGCTCGCTCGCCCTGCGCGCGTCGTCGGGTTCGACTTCCCGTTCTGCGTGCCCCACGCGCTCCTGCGGGACGAGAGGTTCGCCTCGGATGTCAGCTACAAGGACGGCGCGTTCCTCGGCTGGCGCTCATTCAACGGGTTCGTCGCTCAGCGACTCCCGCTCACCGATCCGCTCGAGTTCGCGCCGTTCGCAGCGTGGCGCGATCCAGCCGAGCGCGCACGCCTCTGGACGAAGCGCGCGACCGATGTTGCGGCCCGTGGCCAGCCGCCGCTCAAGGACATGTTCCAGGCGACGTTCCAGATGACGCTCCTCGGGAACGCGCTCCTTTCGAAGCTGTGGGATTCGCACCAGTACCGCGTGCTGCCGTTTCCCGGCGGTAGCGGTGACGGCGAGGTCATCGAGGTCTATCCGGGCGCGACGCTGCGTGCGATGGGGCTCGCCAGCTACAAGTCGCGACCCGACGAAGCCGTGCGCCTCAGCATCGCCGCGTGCGCCGCAGCGGGAATCAAGCTCGACGTCGATCTCCGGCTGATCGCCCTCTCTAGCCGGTACAGCTCAGGGACCGCGAAGGCACCCGACTACGACGTGGCCGACGCGTTCGTCGCCCTCTGCACGGCGATCCTCTACGCCGAGGGGGCATGTCGCCCGGTGCTGGCGCCCGACCCGGTCTGGCAGGAGCACCTCTTGAAGGATCGGGAGGGCGCGATCTGGGTCCCGACCATCACGACCAGCGCGCCGGCGTAAATATTGACGTGGGACTTCGACTCTTCGCCGGACGAGATGCAGTCGCGCATCGAGCGATGGCGAACGCGGGCGTAGGAGCGGGGGCGCAATAGGGCTTTGCGGCCGCAACGCTGCGGCGACACGCTCGACGACCCGTGCACCGGCGAAGGGCGGTGCTACGCTGCCTCGGGTGACGAAGGCTTCGCTCGATGCCGCACAGAGGCGCCTCGGCCATCCGATCGCGCGCTCGTTCCGCGACGCATTCGAGGAAGCCGCGAACCATCCCGACCCGAGTGTTCTGTCGCTTTTTCACCCGACGATGTTCCGCGAGATGAACGGCGGAATCGCCGTCGGCACCTCCGGTGATGAGGTGCTCGTGCTTCGTGGCGACGCGCTCTACGTCGGAGGCGAACTGCTCGCGCCTACGCTCACGGAGCTGCTCGCGACCGAGTCGAACGGTTACGACGGAACCGACGTCGTCGACGTGATCTGCCCATTTTGCGGAGAGACGGACGCGATCACGGTCGATACCAGCGGCGGCCCGACGCAGACGTTCATCGAGGATTGCGCCATTTGCTGCCACCCGCGCACCGTTCACGTCGAAGCCGGGGCCGTGCGTGTCGAGCGCGCGTAGCGTCTGCCGCCGCGCCCGAGCATCCCACCGTAGGGAGGACGCCTGCGCGGTTCATCATGGGAGCAGGATAGGGCGGTTCGGCCAACAGCTCGGCGACCTGCCACGAGATCGTTAGCTCCGCAATCAACTCAAAAGATGACCTGTCTTCACAAAGATAGTGCAGCCCTCTTTGCTGAAAGGCTGGTGAGCGCTCATGTGAGGGCTTCTGATCCATGAGCCGGCCGGATAGCGCCCATACTCGTCTTCAAACACGCCATCGATTACGAAGATCTCTTCTCCGCCATGGTGTCTGTGTGGACTGAAATAGGTTTCAGGTGCCCACTTTACTAAAGTCGATCCGCTGCCCTGACGCATCAGCGGCATGACGTTCAGGCCGGGCACCATGCCTTGATACCAAGCTGCTGTTGTCGTATCGAGCACTTCTCGCTCTACGTGCTCCAGGCCAAGGTGGCGTAGCTTTACAAAAAGAATGCAACCGGTTTTGCTGTGAGGTGCATGTGAAGAGCCTGGAGGATTCATGATGTAAGTGCCAGCGGGGTAGTCGCCAGCCTCGTCGCTGAATATTCCATCCAACACCAATATCTCTTCACCGTACTCATGGGCATGGGTTTGGAACTTAGATCCGGGTTGATAACGAACGATAGAGGTTGCTTTGGCGACCTCGTCACCGGTGCGCTCAAGCATGCGCCTCTCGACCCCTGATTCAGGGCTGGGGATCCAAGGTAAATCATGGTGGTTCATTACAACCCTCTTGCTGTAGTCAGCGTTGATCTTCATTGATTGCCCCTCAAAAGTTGGGAAAAGCACCGAAGCATAGCAACAAGCTAGCTTGGCTAGGCGGCCTGGCTCAATGGCATCTTGCGCCTGGCGGCAGAGTTTCATCTGTCGCTGAACTTTATGCTATGGAAAAGCTTCGGCCAGCTTCAGCCAGCTTCAGCCGGCGTCGGCCAGCGTCGGCCTTGCTTCGACCTTTTGAGCACGAGCCTAGAAGCGATGCTAGATAGCCTTCGTTAGCCACATTAAAACCACCAGCCATGAATCCCCTGAACCCGAAAAAACTGCTGCTGAGTAAATGGACTTTCGTGACGCCCGTGGTCAAGCAAAAGCACTTTCTCGTCAGTCGGGTGATCCTGCCAGATTTGCCCACCGATCCTATTGAGTTGGTGGAAATCGAAGCCGTGTTTTCCAAGGCAACCCAAATCATCCCGTGGCGCGATCTGCAGAACGCTGAGGTCTGGCGGCAAGGGTGGGTTTAAGCTTCAAAATTACCCCACGGACCATTCGTGCATAGCCTTTTATTTGTCAGGCCAGTGCGACTTTTTTCAGCAATATTTCATGTGCAAATGGCCGCTTTTTGGGTCGGGTTGCGACAGATCGGTGGCGTTTCGCCGCGTCAACGCAAACCCCGTGGTCGCGCACTTCCTGTGAGTCGTGACTGGCCTCAGTTGCCCGCACGATGACAAGCTGGGGGAAGCCTACGTACAGAACAAGTGCCCCGGCGCCTACCGGATCTTCTTCTGCTACAAGCCCAACGGCGCCACATGCAGCGCCAGAAACACCGCGACCTCGGCTTTCGTGAGCTCGCCCTGGGCCACGCCCAGTGTCAGTTCAACAAGCTCGTCTTCGTCGCAGTCGGGCTCGAGGTCGTTGAGGTAGAGGAACATGAGCGCGGTTGCTGCCGCGATGCGCTTGTTGCCATCTATAAACGCGCGAGTCTGCGCCAGATGGAAGAGGTACGCGGCAGCCATCTCCGGCAACGTCCCATGAAGGTAGGCGCTGCCGAACGATGCCTCGGCCACGGCGATAGCCGACTCGAGCAGAGCGAGATCCCGCACGCCTGCCATGCCCCCATAGCGCTCAACCTGTTCCGCCTGCAGCATCAAAACCTCGTCGAGGCCCACGAAGCGTATACTCATTTGGCAAGACGACGAAACGCGCCTGCATATTTGGCGTGCATCAGCTCCGTTCCGCGCGCGAGCTTGTCCGCATCCCTCTTGGTTCGAACGGGAGCGATCACGATGACTTGCCCGTTTGTGGAGACTTCGACGGGGTCCCCGGGATCGAGGTTGGCCGCTTCCAGCAGTTGCTTGTCGAGCACGAGAGCTACCCTGTTGCCAGTCCGGGTGAGCTTCTTGATCATTGTACGTATATCGTAGCGCTTCGGTACGTACTGGCAAGGGTTGGCTTTCGAGGTCGGAGCTGCTCCAGAGCAATTTCTTGAGCTGTTGGGCACGGGTTGGGCCCTCACCGCCGCACGGCCGTTTCCTCCGAGTGATTCGTTTTTGAGCCTCGCGCCGTCGCCGACGAGCCCCAAAAGCGCCGAGCCGCGGCCCATGCGCTCGCCCATCCGCCCCTGCCAACGGGCCGTTTTCCGGGTTCACTTTCCTTAGCCGTTCGATGCAGACACCGCGGGCGGCTTCGCAGTCTTGCCTCGTGCCGTCTTCAGTCGGTGACGACGCGAACCTGCGCGAGGCGCTCGCGCTAAAGCACTCCCATCACGGCTTCGGGTCGAGTTGCTCGATCTCGTCGAATGCCTTCTCTGCGCGCTGAACGATCGCCTTGCGCATTCCCTCGTTCAACTGCTCCATGCCGGAGACGGCCCCTTTGAACTTGTCGAGGTCCATGCACACCAGCGTGTGCAACGTCCCGGATGAGGAGACCCAAGTCTCGTTCACCTCGGTGCCGGTGAGCGTGGTCTGCGTGACCTGCTTGCTCGCATCTTGGATGTGCTGCTCGTCGTTCGCGGCCTTACCGAATGCCTCTCCGCCCGTGGTCGTCGCCTGGTAGTCCTTCAGAATCGCACTCACCTTCGTGTCGAGGTTTCGCGCGAGCGATGTGCGTGCGCGGCCGGCAGCGGCGGTCTGCGCCATCGAGATGCTGCGCGTACCCCCGGCACTCCCCTCGCCGCATAGAGCCTTCTTGCCGTCGTCCATCTTGTACTTGGACGGCTGGGTCACCCACACGGGGGCGGGCTTTCCGTTGGCGTCGACGAGCTCGCCGGCGAGTGGGCCGCTTACGGGCGTGATGGCCGTGGTGCTCGCCGCGCCGCACGCGAGCGACATCAGCGCGACGCCGACGAGGCCGGTCAGGTTGCCCAATTGCTTGATTGTGGTCTTCATCGCGTGATCTCCATCGTTCGGCTAGGTGCGCTCTTGGTCCGTCGACACATCGTCACCGGATACGGATGGACCATAACCGCTTCCCTGGGAAAAAGGTCAAGTGTGGCGGCGCGAATCCAAATGCTGGGGGCACCGGTGTGTTTTACGCCGAGCGGGCTCCTTCGGGGTAGAACACGTAAAGAGCCGCGCGGCTCATCGGTACGTAGCGACCCCAGCCGTGGGCAGCACGAATCGATTGTCGGATATGCCCTTATTTGACAAGATGCGTTCCTCCATGATGCATCGCCTGCTTTTTCTCACGGTCCTCGCGTGGGTCCTCGTCATCTCTCCGCGCGCGGCCGATGCGGGCGATACCCTCAACGTGCAGGACTGGCTCTCGCAGCCGGGCGTGCGTTTGGTCGCGGTCGAGTTTTACGCGACGTGGTGCAAGCCGTGCATGGAGGCGATGCCACGCTGGAAGAAGCTGAAGGAGAAGTACGCGTCGCAGGGTCTGCG
>CANJMI010000041.1 GCA_947475525.1 Polyangiaceae bacterium
CTCGTGGCCCTGAACCCGAGGGACTCTGCCACTCGAACTCGCGTGTCGAGTGCGCTCCGCTGCGGAGGACACTCGACAACGAGGAATCTTTCTACCGAGGCTCACGCAGCGTGAAGACTCATGCGGCAACTATCTTGACGCTTACCGCCATCGCTCGGTGAACTTGCCGCGGCGCGCGAAGCGCTGACCAAGCTGGGCGACGCCGACATGCTCCTCGTGATTCACTCCACGGGCTTCGTGTCCAACGAGAAGAACTGCGGAGCCATCACCGGCCGCGGAATCAAGTTGCGGACCGTCGACCTGCCCCTCGACGGGAAACAGACCACCGCAACAAAGTCAGAACCGGTACCGACGAATGGAACACAACCGACCAAGGGTTCGGAGAACCTGTGAGAGTTCAACCGGTTCAACCTCGAACGCTTGCCTTCGCTATCGCCGCCGCAACGTTCGCCGCCTCATCGAGTGCGGCGGCGGATCAGTGGGTTGGCGAGACGCAGGAAGCGGGTGCAGCCGCAACGACGTGGCGGGCCCAGGGGAACCGCGTGTCCATCGACCTCGACGTCATGCGGAACCGCGCGACCCTTGAGAGATTTACTCAGGTCCTTACCCCAGACGGCTACTCCGGCGACGCTCTTACCTATTCCGCTGACGGTAGTCAGATCGCATTGGTCGTTACGACGACAGGCCAGTTCCGTCTCGGGAAACAGTTCTTGCTCGACGTGGAAGCTCCGGCACTCGCCTTCCAAGGCAACAACCTGCCGGGCGTGGACTCTTGGCTCGTCGCCGGGAGCGTCGTGGCGGGACTGCACTGGTCGAAATCGATTGGTTCCCGCGCGGAGGTGCACGTGGGGGTGAAAGCTTCAGCCCGACCGTGGGGCGATGGCAGGACGGAACCCTTTAGTAGTGATTCGTATACGGTCGAGACAGGAATCGGCGGTGCCATACCTGGGGCGAGAGCTTATGTCGACGCTCATCGCGCGGGCTCGGGCGGTCGTGTAGGCGGCGGAGTGGAAGTGAAGCTCGGCTCCTCGGGTTACTACCGCGGGGATGCAGCGGTTGTCGCCTTTATTTCAACAACGGTCGTTCTTGAGACCATCCATGAGCTTGAATACCGCTCGGCTTCTGGGCTCGGCGGGGGCCTGCATCTGCAAGCCATTCGAGCGTCTCATCCGACGCGGGTCACTCTTGACGGCGACTCATCCGACACCTTCGGAATCGTTGCAGTCGAGCCGTTCGTGGGGTTCGAGCCCGCGGAGCGCGGCTTAATCGGCCGTCTCGGCGTCCTGTTGCCCCTGGGACCAAGTGACTTTTCGGTCGCGAAGGATGCCGGAATCTTCTCCGTGCGTGCTTCCCTCGGCGCGAAGTGGTGAAACGAACATCCGGCTGCGGCGTCAGCCCGCGGCCGGGACGTTCAACGTGGTTCTCTGTCGCACCGGCGAACGAGACGCCCGCCGCGCTCTGCACCAAAGTCAGGCGAGGCGTCGCTCGATCAAGGTGTCACCGTTAGCGCCGCCCGGTACGGCACATTCAGCGCCGTCACGAAGTAGCTGCCGCCGCAGGCGACGTCGTAAGCGAGCGTCGCAGGCCCCGAGAACTAGCGCCGCCCACGGTGTAGAGAACGATCACGATGAGCAACGACAACGACAAGGCGACGAAGGTTGCCGAGCGGTTCAAGGCAGCGATGGCCGTCATGAGCCGCAACGTTGCCGGTCACAACTGGGGTTGGTTCTCTCGGGAGGGCCAGCGGATGCACATCCAGACGGTCGAGGACGATGCGCGCGAGGGGCCAAACAAGGCGAAGGCATGGCTCGAAAATCGAGGGCGACGGACGTTCGAGCGGGCGGTTGTCGGGAAGCTCGACGGCAAGGACTGGAAGAAGCTGGAGGCGAAGGTCAGGGCCGAGCGAAACGTGCTCGAATCGTGCTGGGTCCACTTCATGATCTCGAACAAGTGGCTCAACGCCGACCTCAACGGTTCGGTCGTCACGATCACGGCCTACTCCAGCAAGCACAACAATTTCACGCGGACCATCGATCTCCGGCGCATCTACCCCGGTGCGTACCCTCGGTGGGACACCACGCCGCCGACCGTTGATTTCGACGAGGAGCACGGCTTGCTGCGCGTTGGCACCGAGGAGAACGCCGACCATCGGAACCACGTCGAACTGAGCGAGTTCCTTTTCATCGACTGGAGGAACGACGCATGAGCGCCAAGAAGCAGAGCGACGACAAGAAAGTAGACCCTCTGGCCGAGCGAGTTGCTGAACGATATGCGTTCGAGTCGTTCGCTATGTCCACCCTCCGTCCCAGCGATACTGGGGTGGAGGGCGTGGTCATTTGGGTTTCCGCGTGCGAGTTCGGGGGCGCTGACTCCCAGCACGGCCCGAGGATCAAGGTTTCGCTCGGAACCAAGATCACGCCCGAAGCGCGGCAGAAAGCCGTGTCCGTCAGGATCACCGATCCTGCGGAGTTTCTCGGCGATCTGCTAGGCAAGACCAAGAAGCAGGTCGTGAAGTTCGTGGACGATAACCGCGACACACTTCTGCGCTACTGGAACGGCGACCTCAGCACGAGGGAGATGCTCGATCTCATCGTGAAGCGGGTCGCAGATCGCCACGTCCTGGAGAAGGTGGCGATGATTCCGTTGGCCGTCATGAGCGTTGCGAAGAAGGTCTCGGCTTTCTTGGAGAAACACCATGTGCCGTACGCGATTGCGGCCGGGATGGCGGTCTCGATGCACGGTCACCCACGCATGACAAAGGACGTGGACATCCTCGTCTCGTCCAGTGCTTTGAAGGTCATCAAGAAGCTCGGGAAGACCTCCCCCATCTCGGGTCACCTCAGCGGGGTCTCCGTCGTCGTGGACGGCATCGACGTGAACTTCGTTTTTCTCGGCAAGGGACTGCGCCCCGATGACATCCGTTCGGCAGATCACTTCGCTGGTCTTCCTGTGGTCGGCGTAGAGCCCTTCGTCCTCATGAAGTTGGGAGCCGGACGGGCACAGGATACGGCTGACATCGTGCAGCTTCTCAAGCTCGGCAAGGTTCCCGTAGGTGACGTGACGAAGCGGCTTACGAATGTGAATGATCGCGATGACTTCCAGCAGGTCGTCGAGATGGCCGAGCTTGAGAAGGCTGGTGACAACAAGAAGGCTCGTCGTGTCTTCTTGGGTATGAAGCGTCCTCCACGGGTGCGAAAAAGAACGGCCTGACAAATTGGGTTGAGCATTGGATGGCCGAGGCCAAGCGGCTGGCCCAAGAATTGTCGGTCGATGTCCGCCCTCCCATCCGTGGATCCACCGACCGAATGCCTCGCTTGTTCGTGCGTTCGCTTTTGGCAGGTCCCCCTGTGCCGGGCCCCGAGGCACGGAGGCGCGACGCGATTCGGTAGCCCCCCGCGCATGTTCGACGAAACTGGTTGATCTTGAGGGCCCCCGGTATGTAATACCCGCATGTCTTCGCACGACGGCTCGGAGCGCAACGCTCCGCTCCGCACCTCCGCCCGAGAGCGGCGAGAGAGCCGCGCCTTCGACGACCTCGACAACGCACTGCGCTCCGCCCTGCTCCAGGCCCACGAGGCCTTCCTTGAGAGCGAAGCCTCCGCATCGGATGGTGCGCGCAGCAACGCCTCATGGCGGAACAAGCTGCGTATCGCCGCCGCCATCGCCATGGCGGACGCCGCGGACCTCGACGACGAGGCCCTCGCGCTCGTGGCGGAGTGCGCATACGTCTGTTGCCGTGACGGCTTCACGAGGCAGCGCAACCCATACGCGAAGGACCGGAAGGAGCACCAGGCGCTGCGCGCGATCGTCGCCGAGCGCTTCGAGAGCGTTGCGAAGGCTGCCATGGCGGAAGCGCAGCGAAACGCGCGGGCCGCGCAGCAAGCTGAGGTCACCGACAAAGGCGGGCGAGAGCACCTTCCGGAGGTGGTCTGGGGCGACCGCGACGACGTGCTTGAGGTGGCCTGCGTCGATGAAAAGGGACGTGTTTGGGGTACCCGCTGCAACGCGAGCCCGCCGTTCCACGTGGAGCACCTGAACCGCGGTGAGGAGGAACCGCGCATTCGCATCGACCTGGAAAAGAAGGGCGTTCGTGCGTTCGAGGTCGTCGAAGGTGCATTGAGTACCGAGGAACGCGTTGAACTCGGACGTCTGCTGACCTTCCGCGACGAACTCGAGGACGCGTGGCTGCACGAGATGGTGAGTCGGCACCTCGTGTCGGTCCACAAAAGAGCGGAGCTGGTCCGTATTCATACCTACAAGGGAACACCTCAGGCGTACGACGTCTGGCTGGTCCGTATTCATGCCTACAAGGGAACACCTCACGCGTACGACGTCTGCTGGACTGTCGCGGAGCTTCTGCCGGAGGGCCAGTGGACCCAGGCCCTCGTGGATGACGCGTGGGTGCAGCTCAAAGCGGATCCGCCCGTGATTTATATTTACACGGATGCGGTCGAACCGGACGGCGTTCACGAATTCCGCGTCGCGGGCCTCCTCTTTGCGGACGTGGCGCCTGCGTGGGTCATCGGCTGGCGCGGGCACGAGGAGCGTACGCGGCGTCATCGGGGCGCCGAGGCGAGCGTGCTCGCACGTCGCAATGCACGCGCCTTAGCCGAAGAATACCTCATCGCCGTTCACATCGAGGCTTGGGAGCACAAGCACCCGAACGTTTCCCCGCCGGCCGAAGGCAAGTTACACAGACATGATGACCGCCCCACGCGCCGCGATGCCATGCTCGCGCTCGGTCGCTTACGAACCAGCAATCGATCGCTAAGCAATCGATCGCTAAGCTTTGTCTACGCGATGATCCACTGGGTCAAAACGCGCGTCACTCACATGGACACCATTTTTTATCGGGCACGGCGCCGCTTTCGTGCAGCGGCTCCGTTCATTGACGACGCGAAGGACGCGTGGAACGTGGTGCTCTCGCCCGAGCTCTCCGAGGAATTCGACGACGCTTGCAGCGAGCTCTTCATCGACGAGTCTTTGTGGGACGAAGCGCTATCGCTCGGCGTTCGGCTCTGGCCGGTCGCATTCGACGAGTCTTCGGCCGACGAAGCGCATCGGCTCTCGCCGTTCGCACTCGACGCGCTGACGCCGGAGTTCCCTGAGCTGGGCGGCGTCACCCTCTACGTGAGCGTCGGTGAATTCAGCACAGGGTATGCGGATTACTTTGAGGAACCTCCGGAGGAAACTCCGCGGGTCATCGTGGCGCTGCCGCGTTCGTGGAAAGACCCGCTTTTTGCCGAGGCGGAAGTCACCATCGACCACGAGCCCGAGGTGCGCGGATCGTTACCGGAACCGCTTCGTGCGCGCGCGATCGCCTTCGTGCGCGAGCACCGGCAAGCGCTCCTCGATCACTGGTATGAACGCACGACCATCGCCGAACTCGCGGACGCGCTCGCACCCTCGCTTCACCCGTCGCCCAAGGAGACTCCATGACGCTTCAAATGCTGGACGTGCCATGACCGTGGTCCTTCGCGACGTGGCGGGGCACGACTGGGGCTGGTTCACACGGAGCGCGCGCATGCACCTGCAGCCGATGGGCGCGCGTTGCGTCATCTCACGGCGTCGCGGGCGGATTTGGCTAGAAACACGGGGCGTACACACCTTCGCGCCCACCCGGGCGACACGGGATTGGCCAAGGATCGAGGAGCCCGCGCCGTGGTGAGGCGGTGGCCCACACCGCTCGATTCGGCTCCCGCGGACGTTAACCGCTCAATGGAGTACACCGTATTCCCGTGGACAAGATCGTGAAGGGGGACTCGATGACGAACGTCACGCGCGCGGCGGTGCGCAAGGTGCTGCACGTCTTCGAGACGGGGGATGAGGCCCGGTGGTACGCGCGGGCGAGCCTCCTTGCGGCGGGCCCGGGGCGGGTCGGCGCCAGCTTCGTGTCCCTCCCGCAACTCGTGATGCAGGTCGGCACGGCGCTTTGGGGTGAAGGTGCCTCTGCGGATCGCCTGGACGTCGCGCTCCGGGCGATCCTCTCCGCGGCCCCATTTCGCGGTGCTTTCGTGCCGCTCGAAAAGGAGACCCGAGCTGCCCGCCTGCTGCGCCGCTCGTTGCTGCAGGTGCTGGTCGCGGTTCAACAGGCACGGAGCATGGGTGCGGCCTCGCCGGTGAACCTCTCCCCTCGCGATGAGCGGGTCATCGCGCTCGCGGATGCCTTTGCTGTTTGCACCGAAAAGCCCGGCAAGCGGACGTGGCATGCGGGGCATGTGCGCGCGATGCTCGATGCGGGCGCTCGTGAGCTGCCCCTCGTGAGGGATCTGCACGCGCTGGTGCATGCTCCGGAAGTCGTGGAAATGACCTGGGTGCGAGCGTGGCTCGAGTCCCTCGCGCCCGGCCGACTCGACTCGCTCGACGTCGCGGCGAGTGAGGATCCCGCGGACGTTGCGGACGCGACCGACGTCGTCGAGCACGCATGCGGAAGCCCGATCGTTGAAGTCGTGGCCGCGGCGCGGCTGTTCTTCGCTGCGCCACACGAAAGCCTCGCGGTTCTCGTACCGCCCCGAGAGGTCAGCACGTGGGCCTCGCGGCTGAACAACCTCGACGTCCCGGTCCTCGCGTACTTGGGCGGTGAAGACGCACCGAGCGCAGCCGAGCGCCTGCTCGATACCGCGGCCGACCTTCTCGCGGGTCGTGCGGTGGAACGAGAAGCCTTGCGCGAACTCTTGACCACGCGTCGCCTTGGGTGGCGTCCACGCCAGCAAGTGGAAGCCAGCGAGCCGATCGACGACGGCGCGCCGCAGGAGCTCGAACGTCACGCAATCAGCGAAGCGCAAATCGGTCGACACTTCGGCCGCCAGCGTGCGGCAACGGGCACGCTCGAGGAATGGCGCGCACGCCTCGAACTCGCGAAGGCGGTGGGCGCACGCGAAGGCGGCGAAGGGGAGGCGCGCTCGAATGAAGCGCACGACGCGCTGCTCTCTCGGCTCGATCGCCTCGCCTGCGCGCGCACGGCGTCCGCTATGCTTGAGCTTCTTCGCGACCTAGCGTTCCAGAAGCGCGGAGGGTACTTGCCAGCGGAGCGCAGCGCCGCAAAGAGCGTCATCGATCGATTGAAAATATCGGGCCATCGACCATTCGCGGAGGTGTGGTCGGCGCTCGCACGGGACGGCGTCGGCGGCGTCGCGGGCGCGTGGATGGATAGGCATCACGCGCAGAGTGATGCGAACGGCGGTGAGGCTGCGGTTTGGGTCGTGCCGTGGAGCGCTCGACCGGAGCGCCTGCCCGGGATGCCGACGCGCCGGGTCCTCGCGGGACTGGATGCTTTCCCCGCGAGGTCACAGCGATCTCCGTGGACGTCCCCTCAACTCCTCGCGGCCCTCGGCCTCCGCACGGGAGCCGAGCGCGCGGCGGCGGGGCGCACGTCCCTCGAGGCGATGCTCGAGCGCAAGGGCCTTGCGGTCGTCAGCCACCGCACGCACGACGGCGGCGGTGCGACCGTGGTTTCAACGGCCTGGCTTTCACGCTGGCGAACGGAGCGGGCGCCCTCGGCCCGCATACACATGACTTGGCCTCGCGAGGCGCTTACGGCCCACTCCGCGTGGCCGCTGCACGATGGTTACGTTTTTACGCCAGCCGAAAGATCACCTGCAGACGAGGCTGATTTCGCGGATCTCTCACGGCGCATCGAGGCTGTTCACGCTCACGGTGCCGAGACCATTTCCCCGTGGACTGGTGACCTCGGCGTACGACTCCAGGCGGGGGTGTACTCAGTCTCGTCCCTTCAGCGCTTTGCGCTCAACCCGTATCGGTACTTTCTCGAACGCGTACTCGGGCTCAAAGAGGAAGACGCACTCGGCGATGACCTCGACGCACGCGAGCAAGGCACGGTCACGCACGCGGCGCTGGAGGCTCCCATCGCCTCGCGCCAAGCTTCGAATGGCGGCGCTTGGATCGACTTCGCCGCGGAATTCGAGGGCATCGTCCAGGAGACGCGAAGCGCGCTCGCGGACCAATACGGGAGCTCCCTCGGCGCGCTCTTGACCGAGGTCATACGAGCGAGTTCGGTGGAGCGCTGGGGCGACGAACTCGAGGCGTTTTTGCATTCGCGGCTCGAAGAGCTCCACGCGACGGTGGGCAAGACCGCCGAGGGGCTCGCGAGCGAAACGGACGCGCAAAGCAAACGCGTCGACCGCATCTCTCTCCTCGAGTGTGCGCTTGCGGAGCCGTTCACGACCGCGTCGGTCGAAGCCGCGTGCATTGCGCACGGAGAAAAGCTCAGCCGGCAAAATCAAAATAAGTTCAAAGCAGCGCTGGCCGGCGACGCAGAGGTGCTGGAGGAACTTCGCGCGGAGCTGATCAACAAGAAGCGATTGAGTGCGAAAGCGATTCTAGGCGCGGAGCTGCGACTACTTGGGGCACCAGGATCGCATGCGGTCGCCGCGGAGAAGCACCTGGAAGTGCGTGCGGACGAGACGCCGGACGGCGTGGACATCCCACTCGCTCTCGCGATTCCGGGGTACGAGCCGATTCACGTACGCGGCTCTGTCGATCGCCTGGAGCACTGCTCCCGCCGCGGCTTCGTCGTCGTTGACTTCAAGAGTGGCGCGAAGCTCTCCGTCAAGGAGCTGAAGGAGAAAATCGCCTTGGGTGAACATCTGCAGCTGCCGCTGTATGCGGTCGCCGTCGAGCAACTCGCCGCGGCGGGGCGAATCCTTGCGCGCGAGGGGAACGTTGCACACGAGGGCACGGCACGCGTCGGCGCGGTGATGCTTGCCAGCCTCAAGCGTGCCGGCAAAAGCGAATCGCACGCGGCTGTCGCGATCGATCCCCACGCCGAGCTCAAGGCCGGGCAAAGCGCAGTCGAACTCGCACGCGGCTACGCCCATGCGTTTCGCGAGGCCATCGAGGCGGGGTGCTTCCTGCTCGCAGACCGCCAGAAGACGAAGGCCGGGGCCGCGTCGGACAGCGATGCAGTCGCGCGGGCGATGCGCTTCATTCCGACGGCCACGAAGAAGCCAGCGGAGGTGCGCGCGTGGCGGAAGCGAGAGGCTCCACCCAACATACCGCTCGCCCCTGAGCACCTCCTCGTGAAGCGCGCCGAGGGAGCGGAGACGCCATGAGCAACACACCGCAAACTCCCGACGCGGAACTCTTCGACCCGAATCGCAGCTGGGTCCTTTCTGCGGGTGCGGGAACGGGCAAGACTCACCGCCTCGTGCGCCGTTACCTGCGCGCGCTCGACGAAGCATATGCGCGTGAGCCCGAGCAGGCCGCGCAGCGTGTGCTCGCGGTGACGTTCACCAAGGCGGCGGCGGCGGAGATGCGTCAGCGCATCGTCGAGGCGCTGAGTGGGCGTGAGCCGCCGAAGGCAGACGATGAAGTCCTGCTTGAGGCGCGTGCGTGGCCTGCGGCGAAGCGTGAGCAGCTTCTCGAGCAAATCGCGGAAGCGCCCATCGCGACGATTCACGGTTTCTGCCAGCTCTTTCTCGGCGAGTTCCCGGAGCGCACGGGGGTCGCACCGGGCGTGCGTCCCATCGAGCCCGAAGAAGACGCACTCTTGCGCTCGACGTTCCTCGGCGCTTACGTCGACGCAGCGATTGCTCGCGGTGACGCCGACCTGCTCGCACTGCTCCGCGAACACCCGGTCGACACCGTGCGCACCATGGCGGACGCGGCCATCGAGGCGGAAGAGCTACCCGACGAGCTCGCCACGGAGGCAGGCGTCGAGCGTGCGCGCGCGCCGTACGCGCTCCGAAAACATAAGGAAAAGGCTGGGGAAACGATCGAAGACGTCGTGCGCATCGACCGCGAGCATCAAGGGCGCATCGCGCGCATCGTACGCTTCGGGCTCGCCGCCCGGCATGAGTACGCACAGCACCTCGAAGACCTCGGTCTCCTGCGTTTCGACGATCTCGAACGCCGAACGCGCGAGGCGCTCGCGGCGTGCAATCGCGACGAGGGTGACCCCATGCGCGCGTGGCTTCGCGGCCGCTTCGCCCACGTGCTCGTCGACGAATTCCAGGACACGAATGCCTCGCAAAAAGAGATCGTCGACGCCCTTGCGAAGCTCTCGTCGGCGGATCGCCCCGCGACCACGTTCTTCGTGGGCGATCCGAAGCAGTCGATTTACCGCTTTCGCGGCGCAGACGTGTCCGTGTTCAAGAAGGCGATCGAAGACGCGCCCGATGACCAACGCGGCGAGCTGGCGAAGACGCACCGCCCGGAACCTGAACTCGCGAAAGCGTTCAACGGAGCGCTTCCTTGGCTCTTCGAAAACAAAACCGCGACCAATGCCCCGAGCGCGGATGTTCGGTGGACGGCGGACATCGACCCTGCGCGAGAAGAACCGAGCGGGCTGCACGACCGACCGATCACGCTCTTGCTCAAGGTCGTGGAGAAGGCCGCCCGCGACGACGGGGAAGACGGTGACGAGGAGGAGGATGGCGACGCCGACGACTCGAGCGAAACGACGCGCGTAGGCCAATGGGTTGCCGAGTACCTCGCGCGCCACGAAGGGCGTCTTGAGCCGAAAGGCATCGCCGTGCTGCTTCCTAAGTGGCGCGATGCGGAGCGCTACCGTCGTGCCCTGGCCGAGCGCGGTGTCGCGGCGACGGTCGAAGGGGGCCGCGGACTCCTCGAGCTTCCCGCGGTGCGTGACCTCGCGAACCTCGTGCGTTTCTTGGCCGATCCGGACGATTGCGTTGCGGCGGCAGGCGTCCTGCGGGGGGCGTTGTGCGGCATGAGCGACCTCGGCCTTTACGTTTTCGCGCGCGGCGAGGGCGTGCGCTTCCGTGAGGAGTCCTGGCCTCAACCGAAGCGCCGCGCACGGTCGTTCTCCTGGGCGCTGCGTTGCGGTGTTCTCGATGCAACCGCCGCGGCAGACGCGCTCCTCGCGGGTGAACAAACCACGTCGAACGATCATGCAGCGATCGTCGCGCGTCTCGAAGGTGACGCCCGTGCGCTTGCGGCGCTGCAGCCTCGCATCGAGGGGCTGCTTCGTCGCGCGGGCTCGACGTCCACGGCAGACCTCCTCGAGGAGGCGATCGCCGTGTTTCGGTTGCACGCGGTGTGGGCCGCGGAAGAAGAGCCTGCGCGGGCGACGGCGAACGCGTGGCGTTTCGTGGCGCGCGTGCGAACTCTGGAGGCCGGCGGTCCGAATCCGCGTGCGGTCGCTGCGTGGCTCGACGACGCGCCGTCCGCGCCGCCGGAAGGACAAATCGCTACGGATCCGAACGTCGTGACGATCACCACGGTTCACGGAGCAAAGGGGCTTCAGTGGCCCGTCGTGATCCTCGCGGGGCTCGGTGCGCAGGCTCGCAGCGACACCGCTCCGTTGCGCCTGGTGCGCGCGAGGTCTGCCGACGACGCGAATTCCTTCGTGGTTCCGACCGCAAAGGTCATCCGACGCGGCTTCGTGCGGGAGGACGACCCGAGGCACGAGTCCGTGGGCGCGGCCGCAAAACTCCTCGAGCGCGCCGAGCAGCGCCGGCTCCTTTACGTGGGCATGACGCGCGCGTGCGACCGACTCGTGCTCTCGGGCGACGTGGAGGAAGGTAAGGGCCTCACGAAGGTGAAGGCCGATATGGAGCCGACGCTCGCCAGCCTCGGCGAGCGCGGCTGGCGTATGCGTGAAGCGTGCGGCACCCTCGGGCAGCTCGTCATTTCGATGTTGCGCCTCGCACCGAACGTGGGGCTTCGCGCGTGGGCGCCAACGTCCAAAACGGAGGCCGAACTTGGCACACGGCTCCTCGCGCCGAGCATCGTTGACCTCGAAACGCGCGCGCTTGCCCACGCGCCCGGCGCGGCACAAACGATTTCGACCAGTCCAGTGCCGCTCGCCTATGCGCCGACGCCTAGGCTCGTGACGCGCGTGGCCGTCAATCCAAGCCAGGCGAAAAGCTCGGGCGACGCTCCGTCCATCGTGGAGTCGGTGGGGCGGCCTCCCGTCGTGTTGCCCGAGGAGCCACCGGGCTTTGCGCAGGCGGAAGGCAGCTGGGAGGCTCTGCTCGGCACTGTGCTCCACGGCGCAGCAGAGCTTTGGGGGATGCGCGGACCGCGTCCATCGACGGCGGCGCTCGAACGCCTCGTGCACGCGCACCTCGATGTTCCGAGCGGTTTCGACGTGCGGTGGATCGATGACGCGCTCGCCATGCTCGAAGCCTCGTCGCTCGGGAAGGAAATGGCGCAAGCAGCGGCGCGCGGCGAGCTTCAACATGAACTCCCGTTCGAGGTGCCGCTGCCCGCACGCGAAGGGCCCGAAGGCGACCCGCGCTTCGTGAGTGGCCGCATCGATGCACTCTTCCGCGATGAGACTGGCGCGTGGGTGGTCGTGGATTACAAGCTCACGAAGAACGACGCGGAGGACGCGATGAAGGCGTACGCGGGGCAACTTGCGCTGTACCGCGAGGCTCTCGAAGCCGCGGGACTCTGTCCGGTGAAGCGCCTCGGGCTTTGGCTGGCTCGGACCGGGGAGGCCGTGTGGAGCGTGTAACCGAGCCGACGCAACGAAGACGCAAGGCGACCCAACGGGGCTTTCCCACGAGGCTCCTACGAGGCTCATCGAACTCCCTTCCCTCCCGAACTCCCCATTCATGAGCCATGCATCTCCGACACCTTCCGCCGCGACCTCCATCCCGACCCGGCGCCGATGGCAGCACGACAGCAATCGAACTTTAGCGCGCCGCATACCTCGAGTAGCATCGCGTCTAAACTAGCCGTGCGGCCCTCAAAAACCACTTACGACCCGTCCGACGCACCGACTTTCCTCCTTCGGGAGGACGGCATCGAATACGGATTCATCGGCAAACTCTGATGGTTGGGTATTGTAAGAATTGTTGTGAGTTGTTCTTTTGTGGTAGTGGGAATTGGTAGTTATTTGTGTTCATCAAAATCCAGCGCGGTGTGGCGTAAATGGCGTTGACCCGTAGCTGGTCGCCAGTGTTGGTGGCGCCATTGGACATCTCCACCAGAGGTACCGGAGAGACATCACCGCTGTGCAGCATCGCTACCAGCCCCGAGCCTGTGAGCCCTGCCAGGAGCTTGCCCTGCTGGCCTGAAGGGGGAGCGGTGGGGTGGGCGCCATGCCGAAGAAATATTTTGGTCGGCATGAAGAGTGCGAAGAGTGCCTCGAATACTCCAGACCGTTGACTGGGTCTTGTTCGTCAAAGTAGGGCCAGTCGTCTTCCAACGTGTCCGCGTTGCGGTTGACGATGTTGCCAGGCAGGATGCCCCGCATGATCAGGTTCATACGGGTGAGATTATAGGTGTTCTCCTTCAGTTCCTGGGCGTAGTATTTGATGTTACCCCTGTTGCCCATATGCTTGGCGATAGCTTGGCCAATGTTGAGCAGCAGTGAGCCGGAACCGCTGGTGGAGTCGTAGATCTAGATGGTCTCGCGGTCCTTCAGGTGCTGCGCGATGACTTCAGACATGAGCACCGACACCTCGTGAGGCGTGTAGAACTCGCCCGCCTTCTTCCCCGCGTTGGCGGCAAACATGCCGATGAGGTATTCATAGATAAAGCCGAGCACGTCGTAGCCCTGCTTGCCATCCACCCCCTGCGTCAGGATAGTTGCCGCACCGATCGGATGACGGCCCTGGGGGCACAGGATTGAGGACGATGGAATACAGCGCGGCGTTTCGGAAGCGGATGGTCGAACGGATGATGGGCCCGAGGGCGATGAGCGCGATGACGCTATCGGC
>CANJMI010000042.1 GCA_947475525.1 Polyangiaceae bacterium
AATGGCTCCGACTGTAGGACTCGAACCTACGACCCGGCGGTTAACAGCCGCCTGCTCTACCAACTGAGCTAAGTCGGAATGAGCGGGTGACTCTAGTGGCGTCACCCGCGCCGTCAAGCGTTTACGTCACCCCGACGTCCGGCCACGGCCTCGCCCGCCCGCTCTCCGCCACGCTTCGCTATGCGTCGCCACCGACAGCGCCGCTCGCTCTTGCCGCGCAGCTCCGAGCGCCACTCGCGCACACGACTCCACCGCTCGCATCGCCTGCGTCTCACGCGTCCAATCGAGCGCCCCCTCGCTCATCGGCCGACCTCGCCTCGTGCACCGCGCGTGCAACCTGTCACCGTGTACGCGAACCTGAGCCGTAGCAGCATCCCCGCTTGCGGGCGCGCGATTGCTCTGCGAGAGAAGCGTCACGCATGCCACCCTCCGCCGAGCCGAATCTCCTCGACCCCGATCGAGCTGCGCGCGCGTCAAAAGCCCGCGACACGACCTCGAATGCCGGCCGCGGGGGGCTCGCCATCGCCGGTGCAAAACTCTACTTCATCGGCCTCGGCCTGCTGCAGCAGAGCCTGATGAACCACCTCCTCGGTGCGGGCTATGGCACGTACCGTCGCGCGCTCTCCGTTGCGACGATCGTCTACAACCCCGTCATCACCAGCGGGGTGCAGGGCGTCAGCCGCTCGGTGAGCTCCGCCTCACCCGACGATCGTGCCGCAGCCACGCGTCGCAGTGTCATCATCCAAGCCTTGAGCGCGCAGCCACTCGCGCTCGGAGTTTTCCTATTCGCGCCCACGCTCGCCGGCGCGCTTCACGCCGACCACCTCACGGTTCCCTTGAGGATCCTGGCCGCAACGGTATCGCTCTACGGACTCTACGCCCCGCTCGTCGGCGTGCTCAATGGCGAGCGGCGCTTCATCACACAAGCCGCGCTCGATAGCCTCTTTGCCACGCTGCGCACCCTCGGACTCGTATTCGGCGCGTGGTACTTCGGTCACCATGCGACACGCATCGGAGCCGTCGAAGGCAGCTTGCTCGGGTTCGTCGCGGCAGCACTTTTGATCGTCCTCGTCACGCTCCCGCTCGCAGGATTTGGAAAGCCCGGCTCGGGCGGCGTCACCCTCCGACGTCAGCTCGCGTTCATCGCTCCGCTCTATGCCGGGCAGTTCACGCTGAACCTGCTGATGCAGGGAGACCTCCACCTGCTCGGTCGTTTCGCAGCGGACGCCGCGGTCGCAGGCGGGCTCGATGCGCGTGCCGCCGATCCACTCGTCGGTGCCTACGGCGTAGCGCAGCTCTTCTGCTTTTTGCCTTATCAAATGCTGATAAGCGTGACCTCGGTCCTCTTTCCACTGCTCGCCTCCGCACACCGCGAAGGCGACCGCGAGGCCGTGGCGAGTTACGCCCAAACGGGCATGCGACTCGCGCTCCTTGTCGCAGGCGCGTTCGTCAGCGTGAACGCCGGCCTCACCTCGCGGCTGCTCGCCCTGGTGTTCCGCGCCGAAGATGCCACGCTCGGCGGGACCGTGATGCTACCGCTCGGCATTGGTCTCGGTAGCTTCGCCATCTTCGGCGTGCTCGTCACCGTCCTGACGAGCCTCGGACACGAACGCACGAGCGCACTCCTCACGATCATGGCTCTCGCGTTCATCGTGGTGGCATGCGTCATCGTCGTACCCGGCGCCCCGTTCGGAGGCGCGCTGCTGATGCGAACCGCAATCGGCACAGCCTGCGGTCTTGGTCTCGCAACGTTGCTCGCCGCCGCTGCCGTTCGCAAAGTCGCCGGAGCCGTCGTCCCGCTAGCCACCCTCGCGCGCGTTGGTGGGTCCGTCGCAGTGTCGGTCATCGCCGCACGTTTCCTCGCCGCCACCATGCCATCGGGCAAGCTCGTCACGCTCGCTCTGTGGGGCATCGTCGGCACGCTCTACATCGGACTCCTCGCCGCTACCCGGGAGCTCGACCGAGCTGACTTCGCACGCATCTCAAGGCTCATTCGGAAGCGTAGGTAGCGCCCACCTTCGGCCGAAAAGTCGCGCCCCGAGTCGGGCGTGGTACACTGGCGAGAGTACGTAAGCCCTACCCTGACGTCCCCAGGTCCCGATGCAGATCCCTCGAATCGATCCGCTACCGCCGGTTTATGGCGACGCCCTGCAAAAGGTAAAAGGCGAGGAGCGCGCATCCGTCTCGAGTCCTGCAACCGCCGCGCAGCTCGAGCCCGTTTCGAGCCGAACGCGCGAGCGTGGCCGTGACCCAACCCTCGATCCGACACGCCAACGCCGTGAGCGCGGGCAGAGCGCACTCGATGACAATCAACGTCGCGGAGGCTCGCACCGCCCAAGTTCGCGCCCATCGGAGCCACCGGAAACCCCCGTTCCAACCGAGGCCCTCAAGCGCGCAGTCGCGGGCAATGACAGCGCACCTCCTCCTCCGCTCGACGTGAGCGCGCGCGCCTTCGACATGATTAGCGAGTGGGGCCGCGAGCGCCTTCAATCGGGCGATCTCGAGAGCAACGGCGCACCGAGCTCCGCGCCTGCGAAAGGACCTGCGAGCGCCACCTTCGTACACGGCCACGCCCATGAGGCTGTCGACTGCGCCTTCTGCAAAGCTTTGATGCGCGCCTACAAGAGCGGGATGTGACGCCCGCCGGGACCCACCCGGCAGCCCGCGACGCGGCGACGAAACTGCGCTACGGCTTCGCTCCTCATGCCGCAGTTCATCTACTCGATGATGGGGGTCCGCAAGGTCCACCCACCTAGCAAGGAAGTCCTCAAAGGACTGAGCCTCTCCTTCTACCACGGTGCCAAGATCGGCGTGCTCGGGCACAACGGCTCCGGCAAGAGCACGCTGCTGCGCATCATGGCCGGCATCGACACCGACTTTATCGGCGAGGCGAAAGCCGCCGATGGAACGCGCATCGGGTACCTCCGCCAGGAGCCGGTGTTGGACGAGACGAAGAACGTCCGCGAACACGTCGAATTGGCCGTCGCCGCCACGCGCGGTTTGCTCAAGCGCTTCGAAGACATCGGCGAGCTGATGGGCCAGGACCCACCCGTCGATAACCTCGACGCGCTCATGGAAGAATACTCCGAGCTTCAGGACAAAATCGAAGCCGTCGACGCGTGGGAAATCGACCGCGTCGTCGAGCGGGCCATGGACGCCTTGCGCCTCCCGCCAGGTGACGCCGACGTCGCGAAACTGTCCGGCGGCGAGCGCCGTCGCGTCGCCCTCTGCCAGCTGCTCTTGAGCAAGCCCGACATGTTGCTCCTCGACGAACCGACCAACCATCTCGATGCCGAGAGCGTCGCGTGGCTCGAACGTTTCCTCGAGGAATACCCAGGCACCGTCGTCGCGGTCACCCATGACCGCTACTTCCTCGACAACGTCGCCGGCTGGATTTTGGAGCTCGAGAACGGGCACGGCTTCCCCTACGAAGGCAACTACTCGGGCTGGCTCGAACAGAAGCAAAAGCGGCTCATGCAGCAAGAAAAGCAGGAGTCATCGCGACAGCGCACCTTGCAGCGCGAGCTCGAGTGGGTGCAGATGAACGCGCGCGCTCGGCAAGCGAAAGGCAAAGCTCGCCTCGCCGCTTACGACCAGCTGATGGCGGAAGATGCCTCGGCCGAGAAACGCGTCGAGACCGGCAAGATGTACATCCCGCCGGGGCCGCGCCTCGGCGAGGTCGTGATCGAAGCCGAAGGCCTGACGAAAGCGTTCGGCGATCGCCTGCTCTTCGACAACGTGTCGTTCCGTCTCCCACGCGGCGGCATCGTCGGCGTAATCGGCGCGAACGGCGTCGGCAAGACGACCCTCTTTCGAATGCTCGTCGGCGAAGAGAAGCCCGACAAAGGTGAGCTGCGTATCGGCGAGACCGTCGAGCTCGCCTACGTCGATCAGTCACGCGACGCACTCTCCCCTAACAAAACCGTCTACGAAGAGATCTCCGACGGACAAGAGACGCTCGTGCTCGGCAAACGCGAGATCAAAGCGCGCGCGTACGTATCGAGCTTCAACTTCAGCGGGGCCGATCAACAAAAGAAGCTCGGCGAGATGTCGGGCGGGGAGCGAAACCGCGTTCACCTCGCAAAGGTCTTGAAGCGCGGCGGCAACTTGCTGCTGCTCGACGAGCCGACCAACGATCTCGATGTCGACACCTTGCGCTCACTCGAAGAAGCGCTCCTCTCCTTCCCCGGCTGCGCGGTCGTCATCAGCCACGATCGCTGGTTTTTGGATCGCATCGCGACGCACATCCTCGCCTTCGAAGGTGACAGCCGAGTCGAGTGGTTCGAAGGCAACTTCCAAGACTACGAGGCCGACAAAAAGCGCCGTCTCGGAGATGACGCGGCCACGCCGACCCGCACGCGATTTCGCCGTCTGACGGAGTAACGCTTCGAGACCGCAGCCCCACGAATCACGAGCGCACTGCCGCGATTCCTTCGCTTGCCATCCTCGACTTCGAATCGTCTCCGTTCGCGCCTCGTTGATTGCTGCAGCTCAGCCTCACTCGATGCTCCCCGATATCGAATCACTGCGTTGCCTGGTCGCGGCTGCCGACCACCCGAGCTTTCGTGCCGCGGCGCGCAACGTCGCGCTCTCGCCTGCGGCCTTCGGCGATCGCATCAAGCGACTCGAAGAGCTGCTGGCAACGCGACTGTTTGAGCGAACCACTCGCCGGGTGACGCTCACGCTCGAGGGCGAGCGGCTGCTGCCGGAGGCGCGCGCGTGCCTTCAACTTGCACAGCGCTGCATGGAGGTGGTGCGCGACCCTGCCGATGCGGCGCCTTTCGAGCTCACCCTCGGGACGCGATTCGAGCTCGGCATGAGCTGGTTGACGCCCGCGCTGCCCGACCTCGAGCGCGAACGGCCGGAGCGGCATTTGCACCTCTCCTTCGGCGACACGCCGGCGTTGCTCGAGCAGCTTCGGCAGGGCAACATCGATGCCGTGGTATCGAGCGCACGCATCACCAGCGTCGGTCTCGACTACGCCCGCTTGCACGATGAGCACTACGTTTTCGTCGCGAAAAAACAGCTCGCCGCCAAGGTCCCGCTGCGCCGGCGCGAGCATTGCGCGCAGCACACGCTGCTCGAGCTCAACCGTGAACTGCCGCTCTTTCGCTACTTTCTCGATGCGCGCGCGGGCGATGAGGTGTGGGCGTTTCGACGGGTGAAGTACCTCGGCTCGATTGGGCCGGTTCGGGCCCAGGTCCTCGAGGGCGCCGGCGTCGCGGTGCTGCCGCTCTACTTCGTACGCGATGCGCTCCGCCGCGGTCGCCTGGTGCGGTTGATGCCGCGCGTCACGCTGCCAAGCGATTGCTTCCGGCTGATATGGCGCACGGGTCACCCTCGCAGCCGCGAACTCCACGAACTTGCCGGCACCCTTTCTCGCCGCCCGCTGTCCTGAGCGATTGTAATGGAAGGCCATACAATGCCATACGGATCATAGCGATTTTCATCGGCGTCGTTGTAGGTGAGATTGGTCTTCGGAGATTCAACTGGCCTATGAGACACCAATCAAACACAGAAATTCATCGAGCGGCACTGCGGGCAACGGCGAAGATCGCGCTTTCCCTCACGGTGGTCGGCTGCGCGGCACACGTCGAGGTGAGCGGCGCAAGCGAGCAACGCGGCGAGGGTGGCGGTCGCGACGTTCGGGCGACGAGCAGCGCGACCGGCAGCGCAACGAGCAGCGCGACCGGCAGCGCGCCCACGGAGTCGCTCGTTTGCGACGCCGCGGCTCCGGGCGAAGAGGTGACGGCTGACGCAGTGGCGTTCGATTGCTGCGTCAACCAGCTACAAGCCGAGCCGGCCGCGAACTTCGATGCGCCGAGCGCGGGCCTCCTCGCCTGTTGCAACGAGGTTATCCAACAGATCGATGCGAACCCGGCGCTGCTCGCGGACATCACGGCGAGCCTGGTCGCGCCGGTGTGGCCCGAGCCGAACGGGCCTAGCTGCTGCAATGTGCTCGGCAATCCGTGCAGCGCCCCTTGCGGTTGCACGGTGTGGGGGCCGCCTGTGCCGCGGGCGCTCGCGCGGCGACTCCATACGCTCGCCGAATTGGAGGCTGCATGATGGGCGCGATGCTCGACCTCCGTGCCGAGGCGCGTGCGGCGCGACCCGACCTCCCCGCGCTCGAGCACCTCTACCGCGATGTGCGCGAGACTTGGTACGGGCGCATGGTCAATGAGTATGCCTCGGCTGCGGTGTTCGTTGGCCTTGCCGAGCAGCTTCGAGGCGCAGGACTCGGCGAGGAGCTTGCGCTCGAGTGCGAGTCCTTTGCCGAAGAAGAGCGCCACCACGGGATTTTGTGCGGCGCGGTGGTCGAGGCCGCTGGCGGCGAGGCGCTCGCACCGCAGCCCGTGCGTGAACCTTTTCCGTATCACCACGAGGTCGAGCCGCTCGAGGCGCTCTTGCGCAACCTCATCAGCGTGAGCTGCCTCTCCGAGACGGCGGCGGTAGCGCTCATCGGGGCCGAGCGCTTACGCATGCCCGAGGGCTCACTGCGGCAGTTGCTGACCCGAATCTACGGCGATGAAGTGGGGCACGCGCGCTTCGGCTGGCAGCTCGTGTCGCGCCTTCTGCCAACGGTCGCGCCTGCGATGCGCGAGCGCCTCAGTGACTACCTCGCGCTCGCATTTGCGCACTTCGAAACCTACGAGCTCGCCCATCTGCCGGAACGTTACACCCCACCGGCCGAAGGCGACGCGCTCGGCTTGTGCAGCGGCAGTGTCGCGCGCGAGCTTCTCTATCAAACGGTCGAGACCGTGATGGTGCCCGGCTTGGCTCGGCTTGGCCTCGACGCCGAACGAGCGTGGAAACTGCGCCACCAGGCCGCCCGCGCCGCAGGGCCGATCCGATAGAGGGGCTTTCCTCGGCGTCATTCGGCCTTGCCGAAGAGGAACATCGCGCCCATCGCGAGAAAGACAACTCCCGCCACCCGCCGAATCCAGTGCGGCGGGATGAACCGACCTACCACTTCGCCACCCATCACCGCGATGGCGGAAGTGGCGACCAAGGCCAGCGCCGAGCCGGCAAAGACGATCCATTTCGACTTGCCTCCCGCCGCAAGCGAGAGCGTCGCAAGCTGCGTCTTGTCGCCGAGTTCAGCCACGAAGATGGCGGCAAAGGTCGATGCGAGAAGTTTCCAGTCCATGCGTACCCCATTGGTGGCCGTTGATAGGCCTGCGCTTTACCTCCCGCCGTGACCGCTGCGGTTTTGCGAACCATGGGCCATCTCGCAGCGGCGGTGTTGAGAAACAGAACCTACCCCGCGACTCGCCCCGAAGCGACCAAGGCCACCGGCATCGGAAACCGCATCTCCCATTCGACCGTCATAGGCCGCTCCCCGGACCAACTCGCCGCCCGCACCGGCCCAAGATATCGAAACGCCTCAGTTCTCCCACCGTCCTTTTCGCGCTCGCGAACCAACAACAACGGAGTCACCCCAAGCTTGTCCGCGAGGCGGTGCCTTCGTCCTTCTTTGCTGTCGTGCGTCGTCGCGGCCTTCGACTGCCAGTGAAACCGGCTCTCCGACAACGGAAAGTCGCGATACTTCAAATGCTCCTTGGTCCCTCGGGCCTTCTCGAGCGTTACCAGCAGCAGATCGTACTCCTGACCGCCATCGCGTACCGCCTCAACGCCTGTGTAAAATGCCTCGCGCAGCTCGCCCTCTTTGGTCCGCACGTCAAACGCCGCCGCCAGTTCACTCGCCAAATACCGCGCGTGCAAAACCAGCGGCACCGCCGCCTCCAGCTGATGCTCAGGCGCCAATACGCCATTGACCCGCCGCAAAACCGGAATCAGCTCGCCTAGGTCCGCCCGCACCACCTCATGCCGCTTAAACCTCTGCGCCGCCTCGTCCGACGCCGCCAGCTTGCCGCCATACAGCACCACATACAGCATGTTCGCGAGCCGCAAGTCCCGCGGAGTCCAGGCCGTCTCGCCGCGCAGCAGCCGCTCCCACAGGCCCAGCCGCAACGGGTCGCCCACGTGCATCAGCTTGCCCAGGTTTTCAAGTGCCTTGCCTTCATCCTCGTCGACGAGCGGCATCGCCAGCCCGGCCTCGCGGCGCAGTAGTGTCCAACATCGCTTGTTCGCGTAGATATCGGCCAGCTCCACGTCCGTTTCCTGCAGGAACTTGTCGAGCGTGAGCTCGGCCAACCGCGGCTCGCGCAAAAGCTTGGCGATGTCTTTCCACTGCGACGGGATCGCGCGGCGAATCTGCGCGAGCACGTCGGCCTGGGCCTGCTCGTCAAAGTGGAAGAAGCAGCCCGTCGGCAGCCGGCCAAAGCCGCGTTCCACAAACTTCTCAAGCTCTTTGGGCGTATGCCCCAGTGCGCCGCGGAGCTTCCTGTCGAAGCGAAAGTTGTGGTGCTGCCGGCCAGTTAGATCAAAGACCACCAGCTCTGCCTTGCCCGGCGCCCGCCGCAGACCGCGACCCAGTTGCTGCAAAAACACCGTGGCGCTCTCGGTGGGTCGAAAGAAAAACAGCGTGTTCACGTTGGGCACGTCGACGCCCTCGTTGTAGATGTCGACCACGCACAACACTTGTATTTCGCCCGAGTCCAGGCGCCCGCGAGCCTCACCGCGGGCCAGCCCGTCGGTGTCGCTCGTCAGCACCTCGGCGCGCAGATCTTGCAAGTCAAAGCGCCGCTGCACCTCGTGGGCGTGAGCCTTGTCGACACAAAAGGCAATCGCCCGCAGGGCTTCGGGCCGCGCCACGTACTCGTTTAGGGCGCGCACCGCCCGCTGCACAAAGATCTCGGCTGCACCCACCAGCCGGCCCGAAAGCTCGCGCACCGCGTACTTGCCGGCCTCCCACGCCACGTCGCGCAGGTCCACGCCCGCCACATGGACCATGTAGTAGCGAAAGGGCACCAGCGCGTGCGGAATCGCGTTCCAGACCCGCAGGTTGCCCACCCAGGGCCGCGGAAAATGCTGCTCGTGGTCCAAGCCGTCGGCGCGCTCGGGGGTACCTGTTAGGCCCAGCAATTCCTTGGGTTTGACGCGCTTTAGCAGCCTGTTCCAGGTGTCGGCCGGCGCATGGTGGGCCTCGTCGATGACCACCACGTCAAAAGCTGCGGGATCCAAGCCGTTCTGCGCCGCCTGCCCGCCCTCGCCCAGCGACGCAATCGAGGCAAACACGTGCTTGCCGATGGTCGGAGACTCACCGTCGACCAGCAGTTCGCCAAAATCGCGCAGCTGCAGGGCATTGCGATAGGTATCACGGGCCTGCACCAGGATTTCTTTGCGGTGCGCCACAAACAGCAACGTTTCGGCCTGCTTGGCCTCGCGCAGTCGCCGGAAGTCGAGCGCCGCCATCACGGTCTTGCCAGTACCCGTCGCCGCCACCAGCAGGTTCTTGTGCCTGCCAAGCACCCGCGCCGCCTGCAATTCATCTAGGATTTTCTGCTGAAAGTCCTTGGCCTCGAGTTCGAACAGCGAGCCTGCCTGCCCCCAGCTGCGTCGATCCGCCGACAGCGCCCGCACCAACTTCTGCCGGTGGCCGGCGTCGCCATGGGTAAGCCGCGAAAACTGATAGGGGTCCGCCCAGTACTGCTCAAAGGTCTCGGCCATCTGCTGCACCAGCGCCGGCTGGCCCTGCTCCGTGACCCGCACGTTCCACTCCAGCCCGTCGGTCTGCGCCGCGTGCGACAGGTTCGACGAGCCCACATAAGCCGTGGAGTAGCCGTTATCTCGATGGAAAACCCAGGCCTTGGCGTGTAGCCGCGTCGAGTCCGCATCGTAGCTGACTTTGACCTCACAATTCGGCAGCGCCGCCAGCCGCTCGATTGCCCGCGCGTCGCTCGCGCCCATGTACGTCGTCGTCAGCACGCGCAGCGGCCGGCCGTGAGCACTGCACAGACCCTCGAACTCGCGACGAAACTTCTCGAAACCGCTGAGCTTGATGAACGCGCACAACAGATCCACACGGTCGGCGCTGTCGAACTCGGAGCGCAGGTGGTCCAGCAAGTGCTCACCTTCGGCATTGACCAGTAGGCTGGGCGCGTGGAGCGAACCCCTGGGCCGCTCCGGCGACTTCGCGGCGCCCTCGGTCACGGCCTGAAGCCACTGGTTGGTAAGGATCAGCTCGGCCGGCCGCGAAAACGCCCCGGGCGCATGAAGTTTCAAGACCTCCATCAAGTCGTGCACCAGCGCGGGCATCGCCGCAGCGTGGTCTTTGCGCTTGGCCACAGACTGCAGCGCTAGCCCCACGGCCTCGCCGAGCCAGGCCTCAAGACCTGGAATTTCGGACTCGTCCGTGCGGGTGGGGTGCAGCAGGGCGGCCGGGCCCAGGGCCATGACCTCGCGCTGCAGGTGCTCGCTCACCGGCTCGTCATACAGCCCGGGGACTAGTTTCGTTCGACGCCATGCGGGCATGCGGGACCTCGTGCGGTGCGGGACCACCCCAGGCTGCGGCGGCTCGGTTTGGTTGTCAATGTGTGCCCATGACCATGACCCATGACCGCCGCATCTTCCGACAAGTAGGTTTGTCACGCACCAGAAGACCGCGCCCGCGGCAGATGCGGGAGTGGAGCCAACGGCTGCCGTCCGCATCCGCATCGGCACGCCGTATCCATTCCTAACGAGTTGCCGCTCTTCACCAAGCGCACCGCATCCGCCTTGCCGCCGTCCATTCCCTGCGAAGTTACTGCGGAGACGCGACGTTCCTAGCCCTCGTGGCGAGGCTCGAATCGGAATCGAACGAGCCGGTGCTCGACGTGACCGCACAGCGCCTCGCGCCCATGGTGAAACGGCGAACTTGTGGAGCATCTGGCCAAGCCGTCGCGGTCGCGGCGCACCGATTGACCCAACGGGCTTGGTTGCCTGGAACGGAGCGCAACCTCATTCGACTCGTCGGAGAGTG
>CANJMI010000043.1 GCA_947475525.1 Polyangiaceae bacterium
CTGACTTCGCTGCGGGTCGGGCCGGGATCCATCACCATCGAAGGAGCATTCTGATGCGCAGCATCTCGATCATTGCACTCGCGTCGCTCGTCGCATGCCAGGCCATCGGCGGCGGCGACGACTACGTGTTGAACGACACAGGCTCATCATCGTCTGCATCGTCGGCATCGTCGGGATCGTCGGGATCGAGCTCGAATTCCTCGAGCGGCTCGGGTCAGAATTGCGGCGACAGCCCCTCGCCGACGGGCAATGGCTGCCCCGAGCCGTGCACGAGCTGCAAGCCGGGCGTGTGCACGATCGAGTGTTCGGATTCGGGGAACTGCGCCGGAAAAATGCTCGCTTGCCCGGCCGGTTTTGACTGCAAGGTCCAATGCACATCGGCGGGAGCCTGCAGCAACGCGACGATCGAGTGTCCAGAGTCGTTTACGTGCGCGCTTGACTGCGAAGCAAGCAATTCGTGCACCGGAGCCACGCTCGCGTGCTCGAGCGACGGGCCGTGTTCGGTGAAGTGTTTGTCGTCCTCGACGAGCTGCGCGGGCACGAACGTCGCGTGCGGCAAAAATTCGTGCTCGGCGCAATGCGGCAAGAACACAAAGCCTCAAGTTGACTGCGGAAGCGCGTGCAGTTGCAACGGCTGCTGACAGCCACAAAACTGCGAGTTTTCATCAGAAGCAACCGCTCACCAGCACGCCGTGCGGCTAAGGAAAGTGAACCCGGAAAACGGCCTGTTGGGAAGGGCGGCTGGCCCGCGGATCGGCGCCCTTGGGGCTTCTCGGCGACGGCACGAGACTCAGCAGCTGGTGAGTCGGAGGGGAACTGCGCGGTGCGGCGGGGACCGAACGCGAGCCGCGAACGCACGAGTGCCTCGGCGTCGCCTCGGGCGCGTCGAAGGACGTTTAGGCCCTGTTGTGCGCCAAGAACGCCAGGGCTGTTTTCTGGCGTGCTCGCGAAAGTGGACGACGGGCAGCGTGCAAAAGGTGGGCAACCCGCCGACAAATAAACGGCCAAATGAGTCTATTCGTGCACGCGACCCCTCGCAGTCGGGTGGCCAACCCATCGAAATAGCAAGCCATTCCGATCACGCCATCCAACCTGAACGCGTCACTCTTCTCTCGGAAAATGTCCAGATTAAACAGTGTACAATTGATCGTGACGTGGTGTGTGTTCGTCGCGTTGTCGAACGATTTGGCGAGTCGTTGCACGGTCTCGCGAATTGTTTTCGGCGTGAGCGGTGTAGGTCTGCGGTACGGGGTTGCAGTCTGTTTCTGTCCCAGTTTACTGACCTATTTCGAAATTTTGTGAACGTTTACTGACGTTCGGGTGCGGAGCGGGAAAGCTCCGCAACGTTGCCGACCACGCCTTGTCAGCCGAGTCAGCGCGGGGCTGCAGCACGGCACCGCTTACTGCGACGTGTTGAGCAGGATGCTGACGTTGCTGCTGTTGCCGTTCGCCA
The DNA here is from genome assembly GCA_947475525.1 of Polyangiaceae bacterium. Taxonomy (GTDB): domain Bacteria; phylum Myxococcota_A; class Polyangia; order Polyangiales; family Polyangiaceae; genus SYFR01. The sequence continues at coordinate 1,454 of CANJMI010000043.1, forward strand.
CGGCGAGGTCCGCCTTACCATCGCCGTTCCAGTCCCCCGCCGTCACCGCGTAGGAACCCACACCGGCGGCATAGTCGACCTTGGGCAGAAACGTCCCGTTGCCGTTGCCGAGCAGGACGCTGACGTTATCGCTCGCGTAGTTTGCCACGGCGAGGTCGGCCTTTTCGTCGCCGTTCCAGTCCCCCGCCATCACCGATTTGGATAACTTACCGGTGGCGTAGTCGACCTTGGCCTGGAACGTCCCGTTGCCGTTGCCGAGGAGGATGCTGACGCTACCGCTGAACTGGTTCGCCACGGCGAGGTCGGGCTTGCCGTCGCCGTTCCAGTCCCCCGCCGTCACCGAGGTGGGACCCGCACCGGCGCCGTAGTCAACCTTGGGCAGAAACGTCCCGTTGCCGTTGCCGAGCAGGATGCTGACGTTGACGCTGATGTCCTTGACCCCATTCGCCACGGCGAGGTCGGGCTTGCCGTCGCCGTTCCAGTCCCCCGCCGTCACCGATGCGGGATACGAACCGGTGCCGTAGTCAACCTTGGCTTGGAACGTCCCGTTGCCGTTGCCGAGGAGGATGCTGACGTTACCGTTGCCGTCGTTCGCCACGGCGAGGTCGAGCTTTTTGTCGGCATTCCAGTCCCCCGCCGTCACCGAGGTGGGACCCGCACCAGCGCCGTAGTCAACTTTGGCCTGGAACGTCCCGTTGCCGTTGCCGAGTAGGATGCTGACGTTACCGCTGAACTGGTTCGCCACGGCGAGGTCGGGCTTGCCGTCGCCGCTCCAGTCCCCCGCCGTCACCGAGACGGGATTTAAACCGACGCCGTAGTCAACCTTGGCCTGGAACGTCCCGTTGCCGTTGCTGAGCAGAATGCTGACATTGCTGCTGTTGCCGTTCACCACGGCGAGGTCGAGCTTTTTGTCGCTGTTCCAGTCCCCCGCCGTCACCGACCAGGGCTTCGTACCGGCGCCGTAGTTCACTGGGGCGGCAAACAGTATGGGGGGTATCCCGCCTCCACCCGAACCTGTCGTCACGCTGGATGTCGCGCTGCCCATGCCGCCCGCCCCGCCTTGATCCGTGCCGCCCGAGCCCATCGCCACGCTGGACGTCGCGCTGCCTGTCCCCGACGTCGAGGTTACCGCTATGGCAGGTTCCTCCTCGAAGGAACCCAGGAGCGAGGTGCACGCGCCCGTCAGCACAATGGCGCAGGTCGCCCCCACCACCCAACCCGATCCCGCTAGCCGAAACGTCATGACCCACTCTACGCCGATGACTAGACATCATCTCCAGATCTCGGCGGATGTGCTCCGAGGAGCTTTGTGACAGCGCCGCGAGGGTTGCGCGGGGTTCGCGGGCGAACAGCGGTCGCAGCACGTCACCGTGAGCAGCATGATCAGCCGCCGGGGCAAGTCAGCGTGAGCTCCTCTGCTGCGGCCACGGTGCACATGTCGCCGCAGCCCTCTTTGGCGAGACAGGCGCAGTCGGCGGGAGTGCTGGGCCCACCGTCGCAGCTGGAGGGCAAGAGCTGGCAATCGTAGTGGTCGGGCTTGCCGCCGATGTCGCTTATTGCCCGACGGCAATACGACACGCCGGTGTGGCAGAATTCATCGCCGCACAGGAAGATGGCTTGGTTGTGGAGGCCGAAGCTGTCGTTGGGGGGCGTCGAAAGATCGCAGCTACTCGCGTCGATGTTCGTGTCGAAGCCTTGCGCCGTCTGGCAGCCTCCATAAGCGACCACGCCATTGCAGCCGCAGATGATGACCGCGCCGTCGCTGCAGCCACCCGATCGTTTGACGCACGTCCCCGGCTCGCCGGTGCCGCACTTGTCGTCCGGAAAGTCGCAGTACTCATCGCTGCCGCAGCCATCGCTCTGACTGCACGCCCCCGTGCCTCCGGAGCCGCCGGCGCCGCTACTCGAGGTGGAGGGATTTGAGCATGCAAACGCGCCCGCAACGAAGAGCGTCAACGCGAAAAGACAATTGGCTCGTAACGTCATGCGTCACTGTACGGCCGTTTGTGTGTCAGTGTATAAGAACTTCCAAGCTACAAAGCGGACAGGAAAAGTGAAGCTGGAAAACGCCCGATTCGGCAGGGCAACTCGGCGCGAGCTCTGCGGGCCGAGGCCGGCTGGCAAAAACAAAAAGGTCCAGCAGCCGGTGGTTTGGGTGGCCGAAGCGCGGCTGGGTCCCGACAACCCAAAGAACGGACGCACCGATACACTGGTTGGTATGTGTGGCGATGAGGGGAGATAGCCGCTACAAACACCCTGTTCCACGCCTGAAGTCTTCGTGAACGGGAAGATGGACCAGACGCTTCCCTCCTTTACCAGTAACTTCGTGGTCGACACGACGCCTGTGGCGGGCGCCTGTGGAACGCGGCCGACGTCGAGTCCGCGCGAGGGAACGTTCCTGCATTCGGCGGCCCCGCAAATCACCTGCGGATGCGATGAGGTCTTCGGGATGTGCTTGGCGTTCCGCCGTCCCGCGTCGTTCCCTGTATCGGGTTCTGGCTACATTTTGTTTCAAACGCCGCTGGCCCTTCGGTCGAATACGATCCACACGGCATCGCTCCGATACGCGGCGCACTCCCCCAACGGTGCTGGGCGCGCCCGGGTCAACTTTACTGTGGTGGGGGGGCGAGTCCGTCGACGGTGACGGGGGAGAGCGTCGCCGCGAGTCCTGTTAAATTTCAGACGGTGACCTCGAAGTTCATCTCAGCTGTCGCGTCCAGCGGGGTCGGAGGCGCCAATTTTTTGGAAGTTTTCCTTCCGAGCACGTCGTATGCGACCGATGTCGTCCTCGATTCGATCAGCGTGCGCGGTGGCCCGAGCGAATGCCGTCTCGTGACCGGTGCCGCGCCAGGCTCGGCGATGTGACAGTCGCCACGCTTGTGACCACCGCTGCAAGGCTCGAGATGACGCGCGCTGTTCGCTCGTGGCGCACGTCGAAGGGCAAACGCGGTGGCGCAGGCAACCGTGGAAGTGGTGGAAAGGTCGGCATGATGCACGCCATGATCCACGGCTTTCGGAACGTTGACGACGGATCCCGATAAGGAGTTCTCCGCGCCCTTGACCCTCTCTGTTGCCGATGCGACGATCTCACTCGAGGCGCGAATCACGATGGATCAGAGACACCGCGAACGGCTCACCGTCGAACCGGGCAAGCGTGGCGGAAGACCGTGCATTCGCGGCCTCCGGATCACCGTGTTCGACGTGCTTTCCTACCTCGCCGCGGGGATGTCACCGTCGGAGATTCTGGCGGATTTTCCTGATCTCGAGGCCGCTGACATCGAGGCATCTCTGGCCTACGCCGCAGAGCGGGAACAACGCTCGCTCCTCGCGTCGTGATCAAGCTGCGCCTCGATCAGAATCTGGCTCCGCGTCTCGCGGTCGCGCTCGCCGACCTCTTCGACGTCGACCATGTGCGCAACGTCGAGCTCGCCGAGTCGCCCGACGAGCGTGTTTGGGCTTTCGCACGCGCGTCCGGTCGAATGATTGTGTCGAATGATTGTGACGAAGGACTCCGACTTCGAGGAGCTGGCGGTCTTGCGCGGCGCGCCTCCGAAGGTCGTTTGGGTTCGCTTCGGCAATTGTTCCACGCACGACGTGGAGCTCGCCCTTCGTCAGCATGCAGCGCTCGTGCGTGCGTTCGCAGACGATGACGCTTCGTCCATGCTCACGATCGACCGCGCGTTGCGAGCGGGTTGATCGGAAGATCCGCTCCGCCGCCCTCCGTCGCGAGCGCCCGACATCGTCGGCCGGCTGTCCTCGCCGTACAGGAAGTACGGCTGCGGTAACCGTCCTAGCTCTCGGGCGCTCGCGACGGAGGGCGGCTCCGCTCTTGTACGGCTGGAGAGCGTGGCGCGTCCACCGATTGCGCTTGAGAGGCTCACGCGGCGATACGATAACTGTGTCGAGTATGCATTTCGTAAGCCGTGGCGAGACGGGACTCGTGCAGCGCGTGCTGAGGGCGGAAGGTATGCTCGCGCGTTTGTGTGCGCCATGGGACAATTCCGCCGCCGAGATTTCAGCTGAGGAGGTACGCGGGGGTGCTCGCCTCGAACGCGGCGCTGCGGGCGGAGGTGGTGCCTGGTCGAGCACGGGCCGGCGTCTTCGGTTGGGGCCGTGTCCGCCCGCCTCAGCCCGCTCCGGCCTTCCTAGCAGCCCTTCGGGCAGCTGCCGCCGCAGTCGATTGCCTTTTCGCCAGACACGGTTTGGGTCGCGGGATTGCATCCGATAGCGCACCGGTCGCGCACGCCGTTGCCGCAGAGGTCGAGGGTCGGGCGGTACTTGACCCACATCGCGTCGGCCCAGGCGGAGCTCCAGTAGCCGTTCGCCTCCGTCTGCATGAAGCGATCTTCGTAATCGAAGTAGGCCTGATGGCCCCACGCGACTTCCATTTTCAGCAGACGCATCGTCAACGTCTGGGCCACCCAAGATTGTGAGTTGCAGCACTGCCGGTATCCACTCGACTCATCGTGGTAGTCAGGTCGCGTGCCTTCCGTATCTTGGCAATGCCGAATGCCCCATCGCGGCATTCCGAGTACGCCGTAGTAGTATTTGTACGTCGGATCATCATCGTAATAGGTGGTGCAGTCTTCTTGGAATTGGCCAAGGGTTGTGGTGCTGATCGCAAGCATCTCCGGGTCGTTCAACATCGTCCCGGCGAACACGATTGGAAACTTTCGCCCTGACCCGTGGCCACCGTCCGCGTACCAACTCCCACCGTTTTTAGCGGTACCAAAGAGGTCGATCCCAGCTTGCACCATCTGAATGAGCAATCCGCGCTTCTCGCTGAGCGGCTTGTCAATCGTGAGCGCGAGGCCAGCGACGCCGAGGTCTCGAACCATCCCCGCGCCGTACCCTGCCACCGCGTCGATCGGGATGATGTCCTGCGCGGTCCAGCCGGGCTTGTGATCGAGGCGAACCCGCGTCATTCGTTGCTCGAGGGCCGCGAGGTCGGGTGCGTTGTCGGCTGGCGCAAGCCTTGGCAGAAGATTCTCGCGAAGCGCCAGGCTTGAGTACAGCCGCTTGTCGGTGCCGGTATACGCCGGTCGGAAGCTGCCCGCGGGTGGTGGGGTCGCGACCACAGTAAGCACTGCGGCAACCTTGAGTGAGCCGGTGTTACAAGCGCCCTGAAAGTCAGTGAAGCCGGGATGCTGACCGGTGAGATCGCAGTTGCGATCTTCCGGGTTGCTCACCGTCGAAACGAGCGATGCGCCTGCGCTGAGCAGCAGGGGCAGTGCGGTGACTTTCTCGGGCGCGAAGCCGCTCGCTCGGCTGTCGTAGGGATGGGTGTCGCCGGGCATCGGGTTGACGTCGAAACCGTTTCTGACGCTGCCCGCGTTGTTCGTCGGAACGGGAGTTACTCCGACTACGCTAAGGGGGCCGACCACCCAATAATCCCCATTGGCAAATTCGCCGTAGCGCACCTCGCGGTCGAAGGTCCAGGTAATGCCCAATCGGGTGAGCGTTTGGGTCAGGCGGATCGGCTCCGGTATGGACGTATCGACGACCGCCGCATCTTTGTCTTCGGTAGTGGAAGGGAGGTCGCTCGTCGAGCATCCGCCCAACGCGCACAGAGCCGAGACCGCGAGGACTTGCGGGGAACAAAATTTCGCGCCGCGGCGTGGATGGTGTTTCGTCAAAGTGACTTGAATTTATTGAGCATTTTGGCCCGTGTCAACGGCGAGCGTCGCCCGACTACCCCTCGCCGCGGACGCCTGCCTCGCCAGCGGAGAGCGAGGCGCGCTCGGAGCGATGCGCCGCAGGCAGGGCATCTACAGCTCGCTCCTCGGGGCATGGCGCGTGCAGCTCAGCGCCCACGGTGCAGCGGGCCTCGTTGCTAAGAAGCCCGGTCGCAAAGCTCCTTGAGGCTGTCACAAAGCTCCTCGGGGCACATCCGCCGAGATCTGGAGCTAATGTCAACTCTTCGCGGCGTGGAACAGGGCGTTTGTAGCGGCTATCTCCAACCAAGGACCGCGATGGCCGGAAATCGGCGGAAAGCCGGGACGGTTGAAGCAATTGCTTGAAGACGGCGGGCGCGGATTCGTGGTTTGAATGTCCTATGTGCCTGCGATAGCGACATGTACCTTGAAAAGACCTATGGCCTGGTCTGCGCTCATTGCGGCGTGCCGTTGGCGCCGATCCGCAGGTTCTCCGTTTGGCCAAAGCTGCCCGAGGTGGCCCACGTGTAGGGGGCAGCGGTAGCGCCGCTGACCCAGTTGCGGTCATCGTCGCCGGTGCCCTTGCATAGCGGCATGCACATGCGCGGCTTGTCGCCCACGTACTCGACGGCGACGAATAGGCTCTCGCCCTTCTTCAACACCACCGGCGTGTCGAGCTTCGCCTTCACGATCCGCATGCTGAGCACGGGTCCCGCGCCAGCCGGGACGGCGATCGTCGCGGCGAGAGTGGGGCTGCTCACCGGCGTGGGGTCCGCGCCCACGAACACCTCGACGCGATGCGCCAGGTTGCTGTCGCAGGTAAGGCCGCCGTTCAAGTCACCGCCATACAGCTCGTATGCAATGTCGGTCACCTGGAACGGGTAGCTCGGCGGGGTGAGCCGACCAGCAAACAGCCAGCCTTCGTGTCCGGGGGTTGCGATGTTGATGGACCCCTCGTCGACGCAGTTGCCGCCAACGGTGAGCGCCGGGGGCTTGTTCGCCCACGGGCCTTTGCAGGTGTAGCTGAGATCCTTGCCGAACTCGTACGTTTGCTTGATGGTTTGGCCATCGTCCGAGTAGCGAATCGTGCCCGATGCGATGACGTAGAATTCCGCGTCGAAAACGATCGTGTAGTCCCGGTAGCGCGATCCTGCTGCCGTGGTCATCTCGGGTTGCTGCCAGTCGATGCGGCCGGTGAAGGTTCGGGTGGCCCCGTCCCATTTCGTATCGGTCCACTGCTTTTTCTGCGGATAGGGCATGCCGTTGTCGAGCTTGAAGGTCGACTTGGAGTAATCGATGTAGACGTCGTCGAGCGCGTTGAAGTGGTACGACGCCACCCCGGGACCATCAACCTGGACGCACTCCGCTCCGGCGAGGTCCGCGGGAAAGGCATTGCCACCTCCGCCCGTCCCGCCGCCGCCCGTCCCGCCGCCGCCCGTCCCGCCGCCGCCCGACCCAGAGCCTCCGGTGCCTGTGGTCTCACCGCTCGAGGTGTCCGACGCGGAACCGCAGCCAAGAACGAAGGCAGCCGCGAGCGCGGCGACCAAGATCAACCCATGGTGTGGGAACGAACGCATGACACCCGGCTACAACAGCCCTCCTCGACGATCAAGCCGGGTCTGTCACAAAGCTCCTTGAGGCTGTCACAAAGCTCCTCGAGGCACATCCGCCAAGATCTGAAGATGATGTCAACTCTTCACAACACGGAACAGGGCGTTTGTAGCGGCTATCTCCTTCGCATCACCAAAAAACCCACAGTCGCCGCGGCACGCACTCCACAAATCCGAGGCACCGATGAGGCCACAGTCCACGCGGCAGAGGCTGCGCAAATCGTCGCCAGCCGAGCGGTAGTCAATCGCGGCAGCGAGCTTCGTGGAAACGGGCTTCGTCGCGTCGGTCGGAAGCGGCTCGAACGGCGTTGCCCCGACGAGCAAGGCGACGAGGAACGGCGCGAGCACGATGCGAAGCGTTGCCATCGCCATTTTTGGAGCATGGCCACGAGCGGTCGCGCATCGCTTGAATCGCGCTTTTACTCGGTTTTTGGCTCGTGGTGCGCGCTCGTGTGCCGGGCCCGCACCCCATCCGCTTAGGACGATCCGGGCCGCCTTGGTGTCCCTTTGACCGAGCGAATTGCGCATCGCAACCGCGCACCGTAGGGTTCGGGGATGCTGCGCCTTCGTGCTGCTTCAGAACGCGGCCACTTCGACTTCGGGTGGCTCGACACGCACCACACGTTCTCGTTTGGTGACTACTACGATGCCGAGCACATGGGGCATCGCGTTCTGCGCGTCTTGAACGACGACCGCGTCGCGCCTGGCCGCGGTTTCGGCACGCACCCGCACCGGGACATGGAGATTCTCACCTACGTTCTCGAAGGCGCGCTCGAACACAAGGACAGCATGGGCAATGGCTCGGTGATCCGGCCCGGGGACGTGCAGCGCATGACGGCGGGCACCGGCGTTCGACACAGCGAGCGCAACCACTCCGATACCGAAGGCGTTCACTTTCTGCAGATCTGGATCGTCCCCGAGGCGCGTGATTTGGCGCCTGGATACGAGCAGAAAAGCGCGGCGGACTTCGAACGCAGGGACCGGTTGCGGCTCGTGGCGTCTCGGGATGGCCGTGAGGGGTCGGTCATCGTTCATCAAAATGTCAGCATTTTTGCTGGCATTCTCGCCGAAGGATGCGCCGTGAGCCACGCGTTTGAAAGCGGCCGCCACGGTTATCTGTTCGTCGCCCGCGGGTCCGCCTCGGTCGGCTCCCTCGCGCTCCGCGAAGGCGATGGCCTGGCGATTTCCGACGAGAAGGAGTTCGCTTTGACGGCGAACGCACTGTGCGAGGTCCTGCTGTTCGACCTTCCGTGACCGTGTCGCTGGCGGTGCTGGCAAAACCTCGGTACGGCGAGACGCGACATACAGTGGCTCTGGGCATCGACGATCCGCTCGGAGGCGCCGGAGGTGACGAAGGATGACGCCGCGAGGCGACATGCCAAGCGGCTCAAGCGCGAGGCACGAGGGCAGCTCGCAGCTCGTCAATTGTGAGCGGTGGCTCGCGTCGATGGATCATGGCGTGACAGTTGGCGCACACGGGTCGCAGGTCCTGGACCGCATCCAGCGCGTGGGCTTTTCCGTGGGCGC
>CANJMI010000044.1 GCA_947475525.1 Polyangiaceae bacterium
GCTCCGAGAACCTGCACCGGGCCAACGCCACCGCTGCCTCCGACGGCTCGCGGATGGCGGAGGTTTGTCTCGCGCACGCACTACACCGCAAATGAGTCGTTGCACCCACGGGTTCAGGCTCCAGATCACTTTGCTCAACCTCTCGCACCACGTGCCCACGCCTTCGGTCGAGCCGGGGACCCTCCCAATGGATCTGCTTTTACAGCTTGAAAATACCTATGGCCCTCGTCGGGGACGCGGTGACGCTCGCTGACTTCAGCGTCGGTGCGTGCTTCAGCTACGCCGAGGCGTCGGGGCTGCCGTGGGGCGACTACACGCACATCCGGTCCTGGTGGGCGCGCATGGGTGAAGTCCCTGCCTGGAAGAGCACGGCGCCCAAGCTGGGCTGAACGCCGCAGTCGGCGTCGTTCGTCGGCCACTCGCCCCCGTGCCCGCTCGGCGGCGGGGGGCGATTGGACGACCGAGCCCGGGTCTTCCCTTCTTCGCGCGCGCCATCAAGCCTGCGCGCGTGTAGGCTGGAACCACCATGAGCCGCCACGACCTCCGTCCCATCGCCGCCCTGATAGGCTCGCTTTCTGCCACTGTGGCGTGCGGCTCGAGCGAGCCCGCAGGCGGCGCCGGGGGGGTGCTCGCGACGTCGACGAGCACCGCAGGGCAAGGGGGCTCTGCGGGCAGCGGAGGCGCGGGAGGTTCCGCCAGCGGGGGCGCGGGAGGCGAGGCCGAGTTCGATGAGTACTACTACGGGACGGTGAATGTGCTCTCGCCCGACGAGGGCACGGTCTACCAGTCCAATCACACGTTGATCCGCCGGCATGTTCAGCCCGCCTTGGGCCTCGTGGACGAGGAGGTCGCCTGGGACGACGACCCGACAGAGATCTCGCACTTCGTGACCCACCTTGTGCAGGTCGACGAGACGTCGACGTTCCAGGTGACCGACGAAGCCATGAGCTACACGGGCACGATCGCGTACGGCGCCGGCCTTCCCTTTCACTGGACGGATTGGACGTACGACATCGTCTTCAGCGACGGGAGCGGGACGCTGACCGGCGTCGCGGCGAAAGACGGCGCGGGTGCCTTCGATACGGACAAGCAGTTCGTCGACGAGAACGCCGTCTTGCAGGTGAATATCGTCGAGCACGCTGACCCCATCACCGCGGCGTCGTACGCGGAGCGGCTCGCTCTTCCGCCCCCCTGGTCGGACTGACTCCCGAGCAAGGGATTGCTCAAGGGCCGTGTCGTGGCCAGGCGTCGATACCCTGTATCTGCGCACCGGCGCCGCGACGACGGCCATTGCTGGCCCCGCTCGCCCCGGTGAGGCTGACAAACTCCCGCTCACGGATGACCAGATCGACCGAGTGCAGCACGCGAGTCTTCACCGTCGTGCCCAGATCGCGGACGACCGCGCGCACGTCGAGCACGACGTCGCCTGGAGGCGCCCAGACCGCCGGGGGCGCCGCAAAATGAGGCGCTGATGCCGGACCATCAAGGGTCTCCGTCGTCATCCGAGCTGCCCTCGAAGGACATCGACGGGCTCGACGCGAGACGCGCGAACCGCGGGAATCAGGCTCGCCACGACGCCCACGAGCAGCGCGGCTTCGATCTGCACGCCGCGATGTCGATCGCCGCCGCTGACCGCGATGGGTGCGAGCGGTTGAGCCGTTACCTATTACGGCCGGCAGTGGCGCAGGATCGGCTGGCGCTACTCGACGACGGCAACGTGCGGCTGGAGCTGAGATCCGAGTGGTCCGACGGCACGACCCACCTCGAGTTCGAGCCGAGCGAGCTCATCGGACGGCTGGCGTCGCTCGTGCCGAAGCCGCGGAGCCGCTTATATCCCACATGCTTTCGCAGCGCCCACGGCAAGGTGCAAACCCATTGACGTACGGGCACCTCGGGCAACACCTCGTCGACCAAATGCGTCGCCACGTCCGCCATCCGACGCGCCACACACGACGGACAAAAACCCCGCGATTTGCAGGAGAATACCACAACGATTTCCTCGTCACAGCCCTCGCAGCGCAGTCGCACGCACCCGTGTTCGAGAAGACCGCACCGCAGGTAACCCTCGACCTCGCGTCTCACAAACTTCGGCAGGCCGCCCGCCTCATCGCAGCGATCGACGAAGCTCGGCCAGGCGCGCTGCACAATTTTATGGAGCGCCGTTTCCTCCGGCCGTCGGCGCTCGTAGCCGTCCGCGCGCTTCTTTGTAGAATGCACATGCGCGCGCAGCCTCGCCCGCTCGACCTCGTTCGAGACCTTCTGTGGCTTGGTCGATCGAGCTGCATGCACTGCCATTGCCGCGCGTTGTGCACGGCGCGCGCCAAGCCCGATACGCGTTTAAACCCAGGGTTTTTGCTGCTCACTTCGCGCAGCGACACGCACGTTGGCCGCGGTCGGCCGTGGCCATCTGGGACGCCTCGAAGTTCGGAGCACATGGGGCTTTCAGCGGTGCGTTTTCTCCCACGTTACATACCCGTCGTAGACTTCTGACTCGGTTTTCCACGCCACTCTTCCCTGGTCGATATACGGCTTCAGCATCGCAAACCAGGCCTCGAGCATGGCGTCGGACAATTCCAATCCAAAGCTCCAGACGAAGTAGAGCTGGTTGATTTTGTCTTTGTCCACGAGCGCGAGCGCGGCGTCGATCTCGACCTTGGAGCGATCGATATCCCCTTGGGTGAACGTACATGTCGACAGCTGTCCGGGATGAGCTGCCTCTTCCTCGAGACAGGGGAGTGTTCCGCTCGAAGAGAGAATCACGAGCTGCCCATCGGCGTGATCCGTCAGCCAATCGCTCCCCTGTTTGGCCCGCCACGGATGCATCTTTTCCGCGGTCGTCTTCGGATACACTCCGTGACAGTCGGTCGGCTTGGCGCACGAGAGATTCTCGTAGCCCGCTGGACGGTTGCCTGCGGAAAGCGCAAGCAGACAATTCTCCGTGCCGCCCGTCATGGCGAGAAAGCCCGAAGATACGCTCCCGGTCACCCAGTCGAGCGCTTGGCACTGGCCCGAAGCATGCTGCACCGTCACGTTCTTTTGGCTGAGCTCCGTTCGCAACTGCGTGAGCTGCGTCACAAATTGACTCAGTGTTGCAGCGTTGCCCAGTGCGGCGTGGACGGCGAACGAGTGTCCTTGCGCTTGGAGATCGCTGAACAGGGTCGCGTTTGCCCCTGTCACCGCCTGCCACATCTCTTGCCGAGGCTCGAGCGTCAACTTCGCACCGTGATTCTTGAACAGCGTGCCGTAGGCCCGGAGCCGATCAAGATACGTCTGGTCGTACGGAGCGTGGTTTTCGAGGTGGACGGTCAGTCCCAACTGGAGCACCCCCGCGGACGCTCCACTATCGTTCGCCCCTCCATCCCCCGTCGTTACGGCGCCCGCCGGCTGCCCCCCTTCGCTGCAAGCCACAAGCGCCCCGAGCAGCGCCGCCGCGCATCCCGTTTTAATCATTCGCGTCATGTTATTCTTCTCCTCTTCAACGATGATGTTGCAGCGCATAGGACATTCAAACCACGAATCCGCGCGACACGTCTACAAGCGCTTCCTTCAACCGTACCGGCATTCGGTTCATTTCCGGCCATCGCAGTCCGTCATTGAAGCTCGGGCCTGTTGACGCTCAACCTGGCTGATGGGACTGCGCTCATGCTGAGCGATGGCCAGTGCCGGCGGTGCTCGGACGGTGTCGCGTTCGCGATGGCCATCGGGGAGCGTGCGCAGGGCGCTCCACGGCACGATGGCCATCGCTCGAGATGGAAGCCGGCGGCGTGGAGAGCCGCCGGCGTTTCGTCACCGGCCGCCTACGGAGAGGGTGCCGGCGACGCGTTCGACGGCGTCGCGCTCGACGAGCTTCTTCTTCCGACGCGCGGCATCGCGCATCGCGTCGGTCGCGAGACGGTCAATCTCGCGCAGGCTCGACCCGGCGACGTCGTGGAGCAGCGCGGTCGAGTCGGAGGCGAAGAGCTCGCGCTCACAACCGACGCGGCTGAGCCGCAGACGGAGATACTCGGCCGTGTCATCGCAGGTCATGGGGCCTATCGAGATGCGCCGGTGGATGCGGGAATAGAGAGCGCGGTTCTTGCGGAGCTCGAGGCGATCCAGGAGGTCGGGCGTGCCCACGAGGATCAGGGACAGCAGGGCTCGGCTGTCCCATTCGTAGTTCAACAGGATGTGCAGATGGTCAAGCATGTCCTGGTGAAGCAGGTGCGCCTCGTCGAGCAGGAAGACCGGATGAATGCGCTCGCGACCGAGATTCTCGACGTGGAGGCTCACGGCGTAGAAGACGGCTGCCGCGGTCGCCGCAGGGTTCAGCCCGAGCGCGAGGCAGAGCTGGCGATAGAAGTCGCGCCGACCGAGTGTGGCATTGTGGCAGTAGGTCAGGCGGAAGCCTGCCTGGGGCAGACAATGGCGCACAGCGCGCAGCACGCACGTCTTTCCGACGCCGGGCTCGCCGTACAGGAGCACCTGGGAGCGCTCGTGGACGGCCTCGCAGATCTCGTCGACGACGTCCTGCTTCGAGGGCGGCAGCCAGAGGTCCTTGTCGCTGACCTCTTTCGAGAAGGGGGCTTCGGTCAGCTGGAAGAATCGAAGGTACGACTCGATCATTGCGCACCTCCCTCGGAGCCTGGGCCTCCGTCTTTCGCCTTCGGCGTGCGCAGAAGGGTCCTTGTGGGGTCGAAGCCGGTAAGGCGCGTGGGCTTCTCTTCGGCGACGCGCGGCGGCCGCTTGCGCTGAGCGTTCTTGACGGGATCGAGCAGACGCAGCACGAGGCGCTTGCCCTCGTGCTCGACCCAGGGCGCTTCGTCGGGCGTCACGAAGCACTGCGCGACCGTGACGTTCTTGCCGGCGAGGAAGCCCTGGTCGAGCTCGTACGCGACGCCGTCGAGCGAGATCACGTTGTCGCTGGAGACGTGGCGTCGGCTGCGCTCGGTCAGCGCGGTGCGGAAGGCGGCGTCGTCGATCGCGCCTTCCCCGGGGGCGCGGGTGGCGTACACCTTCGCCGGACTCTTGCCGAGGAGGCTCGAATGCGGACGCACATGATAGCGCTTGTCCAGGAAGGCACGCAGTTGGGTGTTGATCTCCGCGAGGGAGGCGGCGTCGCGGAGGTAGTTCAGGAGCCCATCGCGCAGCGTCCTCCAGAAGCGCTCCATCTTGCCGCGCGCCTGGGGGTCATAGGGCTTCGCGTGCAGCAGCGTGATCCCGAGACGCGCGCACGCCGTCTTCAGCACCTCACCCCGATAGGTAGAGCCGTTGTCGAGATACAACGCGTCGGGCTTGCCGTGCCGGCGCAGCGCGTCCACGAGCATGCCGAGCATGTCGACCTCCTTCTCGGTCGTGTGCGCCTCGAGCGCGACGACGTAGCGAGAGGCGTCGTCGAGCATCCCGTGGATGCGAATCGGGGTAGGCTTGCCCGCGACCTTGCACGTCGTCACGTGACAGACGTCTCCGTGCCAGATCGCTCCGGGCCGCTCGGCCTGCCAACGCAGGCGCGTCTTCGTGCCGCCCTCCCCGCGCTTGGCGCGACGCGGCAAGCCCGCCGCGGCATACAGGCGCCTCACCGTGGGCTCCGAGACTGTGGCCTTCTCGAAGTAGCCCTCTTCGGTCAGCGTATCGAGGATGAGCGAGACCGACGCGCTCGGGTGCTCGCGCCGGATGTCGAGCAAGAGCTCGCGCAGCTCTTCGCTGAGCGCCTGTGCAAAGCCCTTGTCGCTGCGGGGCTTTGGGCAAAGGCCCGCGAGTCCGCGGGCGCGATACACGTAGAGCCAGCGCTCGAGCGTCGACACCTGGTAGGTGCGTGTGCTGTCCGCGCCCGGCGGCCTGTACCGCACTTCGCTCAAGGCGCGCAGCTCGGTGGCGAGCTGTCCATGGGTGAGATCGCGGAGCATGATGGGGCCGAGGATCGTCGCGCGGAAGATCGCCGTTTTCTCGGCGTCGTCGCTCGGCTGCAGGTCGTTCGGGGTCATTTCAGGGAGCCTCCTTGCGCCATGGCGGCGCGGGGCCCTTGTGTCGGATCGCCCACATTCACGGGAGCGGTCCATCCAGGTGGGCGCTGTTTTGCCGCCCCTTTCGGCCTCTCGCCCTCACGCCGCGTGCGCGGCGCCGAGGAAGGCGCGCTGCTCGATCGGCAGGTGGCGTGTCGTCGAGTCCGCGCTCGCCGCGAGCCCCGTCGCCGCGACCGCCGCGACCTCTCGCAGCGTCGCCGACGGGGCGGCGGCGGGCACCGACGCGAACAGCCTTCCTCCCCGCACGGCCGTTGCCCACCGCCGCAGCGTCACCCAGCCCGTGGCGTCGAAGCCGAGCGACGATGCGCCGCTGACCCTCCGCCGCACCGCACGCGCCGTCTCCCGCACGAGCCCCCACAGCGCGAGCGCGAAGCCGATCGCCGATGCACTGTAGTGCCGCCGGGGAACGACCTCGAACGGAAGGACGACGACGACGGCACCGCAAGGCAAGCATCGATAACGTCGAGCCTCGATCGGGACGACCCCAGGCCGCGCGTTCAGGCCGGCGGGGCCGCGTACCTGCCGCGCGCGGAGGCCGTGGCCGTGGAGCTGGATCAAGCCTCCCACCGGGCGGCTCGGCGCCGCGCAGCGCGGGCACGCGGCAGGCCGAGACGCATCGACCGTGGGCGTTTTCTCGATCCAGACCTTGAGGCCGAGCTCGCTTCGGACAACACTCCCATCGCTCCGATTCTTCAAGGTGCGAACCGGAGCACGACGAGGAGGGCGTCCGGCAAGACATGGCCTCCTCGTCGCCTATTGGCGGCCGGCTCCGCGCCGATGCTCCGTCCTTCGGCGGTCCATGTACCCCGCCCGGGGGCCCAGCGGCCGGACGCTGAACGCGGGAACGGCATCGCCACCGAGGCCCGCAGCTCGCGCAGCGACCCCTCACCCCAGGATCTTCTCGTCGGGTCCACCTGGAACTTCGCTGCCCGCTTGCGCCGGTCGCCACGTCGTCAGGACGAACAAGCCCATCGGGCTGGGGAGACCGGTCGACCCGAGACGGGAGGCCCAGAGTTGCACGGCAACACGCACGGCCAGCAAAGGCCACCACGTACTGCCGCGGAGACCTCCATCAAGCAGCGTGCGCGAGAAAGCCCTGCTGGACATCGCCAAGAGCGGGCGCCAACAGGGCCGCTCTCGGCATTGTTTCAACGAGCGTTTTCCCTACTCGAACACTGCTTTCCCACACTCAAACCGCACTCTCCCCCACCGCCGACCGCATCACTTTTGCGAAGTCCCGCAGCATCACGCGGCCGCCCTCACCGAAACGCGAACATCAGCTGCCCCGGCGGTCCACGTGAAGGCGTCGCGCCTCGCGGTCAATCTCGTCATGCAAGAGTTCCACGGGAGAGGCAGTCATGCGTCATGCTCCGCGTCGTGCTTCGCGCCATCTGCCCTTCCCGGCGCACGACGACGGCGGTGGGCACCTGATGCCAGCCGGATCATAGCGAGTAGAGGGTCCATCGATCGTTACGGAGATCGTGGTGGAGCGCGCTCGCGCCATCCGGGGAGACCTGTACCGTGTACAGCGTGTTTGTCGCGCCCCCCGACATGAAGAGGTTGGCCTCGTGGTGGCGCTGAGCCCCCCAGCCCATGAGCGTTCGCTCCCTACCGTTGACCAACGAGACCTGACGTAGCGCGCCCTGACGGAAAACCAGCAGCTCTTGCCGAGCCTCGTCGAGCGAGATCTTGGCCTCGTAGGACAGCGGGTAGGGTGCCTGCCGGTCCGACCACTTCCGCGCTTCCAGATCGAACGTCGAGAGCCAGAACCCGCCCCTGATGCATTGGAGAAGAACCGTTCGCAGGCCGGAGGTCTGAAGCACGGGGGCCTTCTCGTTGTCGCTGTCGCCACGCCGGAAGGCACAGGGCTCGTCGCGGGACGAGGCCATCACGTCTTCGTTCCTGAACGGAAACGTGGCGACCGCTTCGTCGGGAGCGCCCTCGGGAACTGCGGCTCGAAGGTTCAGGGCGCCGCGGGTCAGGTAAACAAGCCCGTGAGGGGACCACCTGTGCCACCCGCTGTCCGGGATCTCCGGACCCGCCTTCCACGCCCCACCTGCAAGCATGAACTCGGCGCCGTACGCGCGCTTGCTGTCGTGGCGGCTCGAGATGAGTCGCGTGGAGTCTGGGCTGAAGTCGAGTCCAGCAGTCCATCCCGTCGATTCTCTGGCCCCACGCCCTGGGCCGTTGGATGTCCTATCCGCCCACGTGTCGTTTGCGAAACGGTCGGGGTGGGGGGAAGCTTGTGGCATGCAAACACCCGAACTCCGCGACGGATTTCTGCTTCTGGGCCCCCCCGTGCTCGCACCGACCGAGGACCGCGTCCAGGCACTGGACGAGGCCCGGACGCGGATCGGCGCCCCCCCGCCCAACGCATACATCCGGACCATCGAGACGCTGGGGGCCGGCGATTTCTGCAATGCTTTCAGTCTGTTCCGGCCCGAGATGCTGCGGACGTACGGCGCCCTCGACCACCTGACCCCACCGGCCGCGGACCTCGCCGCCTACGTGGTTTTTGCCAAGAGTTTCCAGGGGGACTTCTACGCCTGGCGCCCGGACGACCTGAACGGGGGCGCCCCGGCCCCGGTCTGCCTGCTGCCGAGGGGATGCACTCGCTTCGGCCCCGAGTGGGAGGACGCTCAGGTCCATGCCCCATCCTACGAGGCGTTTCTGGGGACCTGGCGTGCCGGCAGCGCCTCCCCGGCCATTCGCACCCCGTTTTTCGTTCCCTCGCGCTTCGAATGGCAGCGCGCTTCCATGGCCGCGCTGTCCGGTCAGGAAACGGCGAAGGCCGCACAGGACGCGCTGGCGACCACGCTGGCTCGAACGGAGGACGCCCGGGTCCTCCTGCGCATCGACGGCAAGCAGTCCGTGCAGCAGCACCTGTACCTGCACGGATCGGGGGGATGGCTCGTCGCGACCATCGAGGACGCGGCCGCCATTCGCAACCGGTCCACCGATACGCGGCTGGAGCTCAGGGTGCCGGCGGCCGGCAATCCGAAAGAGACCCTGGGCACGCTCGCCGCAACACTCGAATCCATGGAGTGGCTGGTCGAATCCCCTTCCTGAGGCGTTCAACCACCGCCTCGGACGGCACCTGCATCAGTCAGGCGACGTGCACCGCCAGCGAGCTCCTCCAGCGCGGTGAGCGGGTGCTCTCGACGGCGCGAACCAAGGGGAACTTCGCATATATGCGCAAACCACGGTTTGTTTTACTTATGCGCCCGCGGGGCGCGCGCGGGCGATGGCGATGAGCTGCGTGACGGGCAGCAGCGGGGGCGGACGGCGGGGCACGGGCGTCACGCGCTCACGGCTGCGCCGTCTGGTCGATCCACGCGAAGAAGTCGGCGCCGACCGCGCGGTAGAAGGGCAGCAGCGGGGTCTCGAGCACGCGGGGCGTGAGGTCTTTGATCTGGTGCGCGGCGGCGACCACCTCGGGCCCGGGCGCCGACTGGGCGGCGTAGGTGGGCAGCACGCGGTCGATGGCGGCGTGGTAGCGGGCGCGCAGGGCCAGAAACTCCTGCACCGTCACGCCCGGCGGGAGGGAGAACGACCCGATCGGGGCGCCGGGCGCGCCGCCGCCGACGTGCGCGGCCTGGATCTGCTCGCTGCCATGGGGCCTGCGCGCGCTGTGCGGATACGACCGCGTGCTGTGCGCCGAGGTGGTCAGCGCCTTCGTGCTCGAACTCAGCCGCTCGCTCAAGAGGCGCGCCAAGCGCAGGTTTGGTCTCGCCAGCGTTGCCGACGCTCACACCGGCGCGGTGGCCGCGATTCAGAGAACCGACTCGGCGTTGGGATTGAACGTGCACGCTCACGTCTTGGCACTCGATGGCGTGTACATTCGCGAAAGAGAAGACGGTCCGCTCGTCTTCTTGCCGTTGCCCACGCCCACTTCAGCGGAGGTCGCCGACGTCGCTCGCCGCACCGCCGAGCGCATCGAGTGCATTCTGCGCGCCCATGGTCGCTCGCTCGATCCCCAGATGCAAGACGACGAGCCTCCCGCGCTCTGTCTCGACCAGCCGGGCCTCGCTGCCTGTTACGCCGCCGCCGCGCAGGGGATCGCGCTGACCGGCGA
>CANJMI010000045.1 GCA_947475525.1 Polyangiaceae bacterium
CACTCGGATTGACCGCCCCGATGCACGGACCCCAATTGCCGAATTCGCCCGAACTCAGGCACTTGCGCTGGCCAGGCACACACGTTCCAACATTGATTTGGGAAATGTTGCCGTCAAAGCAGGCTTCGGTCGCGCCCGGCAAGTCGCACGTTCCAGCCGATCCTGAGCTGAACGCCAATCCGCCCACGCCTTGCGAATCGGTTGCCCCACCGACACCTTGCGCACGTTGCGCCCCTTGTGAATCGGTTGCCCCACAGCCCATTTCGAACAAGCTCGTGCAGGCCATAGCCCCGATGGACACGCTGACGAGGGCTCCGCGCCGAACGGTATGAAAGCTCATCCGAGGAGCCTATCTGACTTCGAGCGGAAAGGTCCCGTCACTTGCTTTCTTGCTTACAAATCACAGAGATTTGAATCCATGCTCGTGTACTCCCTGGCCCAGGAGCTCCGGCGCCTCACGCCCCCGAAGACAATCCGTCAAGGGCCAAACCTGAGGCGGAGACCTTCAGCGCGAGACGTACAAGCGCGCGGCCACCACGGGGGTCACCGCGGTCACCGTCACGCGCACCTCGAAGAGCGCGCCCTCGGTGACGGGCACCGTCGCGATGGCCGCCGTAAAGGCCCATCGCCCCGAGCGCCCGCGGTGAACGCAGCGCCACCCCACGGGGTCGACCGCGCCCGCGGCCACGACGCGCCCCGCCGAGCGCGCTTCGAAGGTGACGCGCACCTCGCCCTCCTCGGGGTCGGCGTCGCCGTCGACGTCGTAGGTGCCCCACACGCGCAGCGTCGATGCGGGCGCCGCCATGAGCGACAGGGTGGCCGGCTCGCCGAGGGTGAAATCGACGCCGGCGACCTCCCGCGGCGGCCCCGCGAGCCACAGCACGAGGGCCACGAGGAGCCCCGCCGCCGCGGCGATCGACAGCCACACGTACACGGGCCACGGACCGAGCAGCAACGCCATCGCGCGAGCGTAGCGGACTTCTTCGCCGCGCGTGATGCTCCCCTGGCGCGAAACCCGCTCGGCTCGATGCGCCATCGCCCACTCGATGACAAGCATCAAGGCGCGTCGGGACAGGGTTCCACCCATGATCTCGAGCGTGTCGATGCGAAGGAGCGAACGCGTCGAAGTCGCCACCGAGCCCGACGACATCGCTCGCCTGCTCGCTCGCCGTGACCTCGGCGACGCGCGACGCCGAGGTGGTGATCCTCGCGGTCAAAGGCACCGTGGCCGAGGCGCTCGTGCGAGAACTCGCCCCCGCGTTGGTCGGCAAAGAGTTGCCCGACACGACCAACCCCATCGCGGACGGTGCGCCCAAAGACGGCATCCTGCAGTACTTCACCGCCGCAAACGAGTCCTTGCTGGAGCGCCTGCAGGCCGCTGCGCCGACCACCCATTTCGTGAAGTTTTTTAGCTCGGTCGGCTCGAACCTGATGGTGAACCCAAAACTGCAGGGGGGCAAGCCGTCGATGTTCGTGTGCGGCAACGACGCCGGCGCGAAAAAGACCGCCAGCGCGCTGGCCGCCGAACTCGGATGGAACGTAGAAGACCTGGGTTCGGCTGCGGCCGGTCACGCCGTCGAGGCCTTGTGCCAGTTGTGGTGCGCCCCTGGGGTCCAGAAAAATGACTGGGCCCACGCGTTCGCCGTGCTGCGGCCATAACCGGCCGAGGGCGTCGCTGTTTCGCTCCGGCGGGGGCACGAAGAGAGCCCCTGGCGCCATGCCCATGGTGCACGCGAACTCTGCACCGTGGGCCACCATCAATGGGATTCGACGACCACCTGGTGCAGCACCATCCCTGCGGTAAGGTACGTGAAATGCAGGGTGAGGTGCCCGCGGGTGTACGAGGTTGACGTCAGACCCTGCGGGAGAATCTGCGAAGGCGGCCGCACGCCGTAGTGATTCTCGAGTCCCGCGCGCGTCACGGGCGGATCACGGCGGACGGTGAGTGTGAGGATCGTCGGGGCGTTCGGCGCAGCGGCGCCGGGAACGGGTTCACGGTACTCGACCAGGGAGAACACGCCATGGTCGAGGGTGGCGATGTACCCACGATAGAAGGCATTGGTCGTGCTGGGGTCGGTGCCGAGGGGCGCACCGAGCGCCCGGGTGACGGATTGCGGCGAGAGTGCGGCGGGCGCCACGATCTGTTCGACGTCGTGGATCACCTGTTCGGTTGGTGTCTTGGAGCTCGCGTTCCACTGGGGCTCGCCCAGCGTGGCGCTGGCGATGGCGCTCGCTGTTGCAGTGGCTGTTGCAGTGGCTGTTGCAGTGGCGAGTGAGGCCGTGCTCGTCGTGGTCGGTGAGGCTTTTGGATCGAGCGTTCTAGTTGGTTTCGCCGTGCAAGCGAGAAGAGATGCGCTGATCGCCATCGGGACGATGTGCACGCTCAGATAGCGCAAGAATACACGAGCGTGAAAGGGCACGTAAACGCGCGCCCCGGCTCGCTTGGCTTCGAAAGCGCTCGGTGGGCACGACCGTACCCCGCCGCCCTCATCGGACACGCCACCCCCACGCCGCTCCGTGTCGTGAGCCCTCCCGGCCGGCCCGCGGACCGCCCGCGCCTGGCCGCCCATCCGACCTACGTGCTCTAAACGGGGCGCCCTCCATTCAACTCGACCTCCTGACCTTCGCATTGCGAACGCGGTACCTCGAGTCTCACAACGCTACAATCGCGCTGCCCGTCGGCGTGCATCGATGCTGCTGTTGAATCGGCCTTCTACGGTGCGGTGCCGGGTGAGCCCGCGCCCGTCGAGCCGAGCACCTTGTTCCAGAGCTCGAGCACGCCGAGGTCCCTGGCCCGCCTTCCACGATCAGGCCGAGGAGCGGGGCGGCCTGCCGAAGTTCGTCGTCAAGGAGATGGAGGAGTACTTGCGCTGCGGCATCCTCGAGCACGGCTGTCTTCGGCTCGCGTGCTGCCGCTGCGGCTTCGAGCGGCTGGTGGCCTTCAGCTGTAAGCAACGCGGCTTTTGCCCCTCGTGCCTCGGCCGGCGCATGACCGACACGGCGGTCCACTTGGTCGAGCGCGTCTTGCCTGAGGTGCCGCTGCGCCCGCAGCTCGGACACCGACTCAACGACTCTCCGCCACCGGCCGGTCCCGTGGCGAATCAGTCAACCGACTTGCCTGCTTCGCGCCGCGAGGTAGGGGTTACCGGGTCGCGAGAAACACTACGGCTGTGCCGACG
Organism: Polyangiaceae bacterium; assembly: GCA_947475525.1. Lineage (GTDB taxonomy): Bacteria > Myxococcota_A > Polyangia > Polyangiales > Polyangiaceae > SYFR01. The sequence continues at coordinate 3,180 of CANJMI010000045.1, forward strand.
ACTGCCAAGACCACGAACGCTACCAACGTGCCAATCACGATCCGCATGTTCTTCGCATATTCGGCTCGCTCGTATTCGGTGTTCGCGAGTGTTGTCTCGGCTTGCTCAGCGAGAACGCTATCCATCGCCTTGCGCATCTTTGCAGCGTCGGCTTCTTTCACCATGGCTGCGCGACTCTGCTTCACGGGCCTCGGTAGCGACGACGCATCAAACGACAGCTGGCCCTCGGCATTGAACGTGCGGAAAGCTCCCCGAGCGCCGATGACCGCGACCCCGTGACCAAAACCGATTGCGACGAAGCTCCTGGGCTTTTTGCCAGCCAAACGCACGCTTTGAATGCGCTGAAATTGCAATTGCCCATCCACGGGCGCGCCGCGATAAACCTCGCGGTCACTATGTAGCCACACCGACGCTCCGAAGGTGCCGGCGAGCAAGGCGGCGCCTGGCGTGTCGTCTGCGAGCGATACGTGCATGTTCTCCTGATCGCGATCGTCGTCGTTCGGCAGGGGAACCCGACCGCGCAAACGCGGCTCGCCGGCCGCAGTTGCGAGGCACACCCACGCTTGCAACGTATCGTTATCGAAGTAGCCCGCTGCGAGCAGCGTCGAAGGCTCTGCCACTGCGAGCGTGGTCGCGGCACGCAAAGCCTTGAGAGAGGGCCTCGGTTTCGTGTCTTCGTGAGCCAACGGGCTTTGGGGCGGCCTCGACACGAGTCGTGTTTCGTGGCCGCGTATGCCGATGACTTCATCGTCCGACAGGGCCAACGAAGGGGCCTCGAAATAGGCGGCTTCATGGCAATCGACTGGCAGAATCCGCACAGTGTCACCCGTCAGGGAATCGAGAATGACGATTCCCCTGTAGGTTCGAACGAAGATTCGTTGGGCGCCCGCGACGACGACGTGCGGCCTCCTTTCACAGCCGGTCGCGATGGGCAGATCGCGCCGTTGCCAAAGCAGCTGCGGTTCGAGGGTGCCTGCACGCGCACCCAGCGCTACGATCGCGCGCGTCTCGGTGTTTCTGATATCGAAGTCGGCGGTCTGCTCAAATCCTTCGTAAGTTGCGCTGATCAGCAATTTACCGGGACCGAGCGATGCCACGTACGGCAGCGTGGTCTCCGCGCCCGCCCAGTCGAAAATTTCGCTGAGCTCGGCGGTCTTCGCCGGCAGCGGCGCGCTGAACAGGACCCCCCATGGCTGCGGGAGATCGCGATGCCCGCGGTAGAGAAAGCTGAGCGGGACGTGACTCGGCCTGCGGCAATACGTGCACACCACACGTTGTGCGTTGCCTTCGACCGGAAGCGCCGCGCCGCAGCTCGCGCACGGAAACTGCGCGATCGCCCCTGGCTCGTTGGCCGATCCTTTTTCCGGATCCTCGCCATAGATATGCGAAATTTCGCCAAGAAACGCAGCATATGGAGTGGACGCTACGGGCCGAAGACAGAGGGCGGTGCCACAGCCGTCGCAGCGGTCTTCGTCTTTGCCGAGAGCGTCTTTCGACGCGAGCACTCTGCCGCAAGTCAAACAGCTGAACGCGACGCGCTTGTACGACAGCGTAAGCTCGCGCTCGGCTACGCTTCGGGTCTCGCCTGTCGCAAGCCCGGCCGCGCGAACCACGGCTTCGCGAAGCATGGTCGACCAGGTGGCCTCGGCGATTGGGATCTCGTGACCGCACGCGCCGCAGTAGCCCGCATCCGCGAGACGGTTGACCGGAAACATTGCGCGGCAGTTGGGGCATGCGCCCGTCATCAAGAGGCGAAGAGCGTCCATCGTACGGAGCGTAGGTAGAATCCGCGGCGCTTTGGAAGGGCCGTATCGAGGCCAGCTCTCGCCGGTGTCGATGCGGCCGTTGCCGCACACCGCAGGCGAGGTGCACTCGGATGGGCCCATCCGTGAAGTCGAGTCGAGCGATCCGCAAATGACCAGCGGCGCGCCCTGAACCCGGGACATGTGGGCGCGCGGTCCGAGTCGCGAGCCGCCACAAACGGGCTTCGAGACGCCGGACGGGTCGAGGGTGAGCTCGCTCGCGAACCCCGTGTTGCCCGCCGAGAAATTCCCGTTCACGACCAGGTTGGTTTGCGTGCACGCCCACTGAGGCTCGACCTGACAGAACGTGTTGCAAGCGTCCCCACAAGGTCGAATTCACGCAACCTGCGCGACCGGCCCGAGGCCGACGGTAGACCTCAGGCTCCGCTGCCGCCGATCGAGACGTACACCACGCCGACGAGAGAGCGATCACCGTACGCGTCTGCATTCGTGAGGTGGCCGTCGAACGCCCCCACCTTCCGGACGGTGCGCCCGTCGCCGATGACGAGTTGCAGGCCGTGCTCGGGCTCCCAGTCGCAGTTGCACTCCAACGAGAAGTAGATCCCGTCCTCGTCGTCTCCGTCCGCGCGACGACTCACCACGAAGTCGCTGCCGAACTGCACGTGCGACCAAATGTCACCTGGCTCGTCGAACTTCACTGCCGGTCGCTCCCAGTCTTCGGGATAGTGGGCAAGGATGTCCTTGCAGTACGCGATAACCCAGGGTTCCGCCTCGGCCAGCAAGGTCGACTTCGGGTCAAGCAGCGCCGCGAGGGCACTTCGAACCTCGGGATCGTCCGGAGACTCCTCGAAGACGAACGTGCACGCTTGGTCACGAAGGAACGGCACGATCACGGGGTCGACGTTACCGGATCATCGGGAACATCAACAACCCGCGGCTCGCAAACGCGGTCTAGGGTGACCGCCACCTTATGAACGCTTGTTGGGCTGCGCTCGAGCGCACCACGACGGCCCGCCGCCTCGAGAACTCGCTCTCGTCGAAGGGCTCCGCCCCCACCGCGCACCATGTCGGCATCGACCTCGAAGTCCTTGCCCCGTGCATCCGCGAACGCTCGAAGCTTCGCGAGCGGCGATCGCACGATGACGTCGATGTCGTTCGTGGCGCGGGGCTTACCCTGGAGCGAGCTCGCGAGACTTCCTCCAACGAAGTACGGACCACCCACGGACTCGATGGCGCGCGCTGCTAGCGAGCCAAACGCTGGTGGTGGACTCGCCGCGCATTACGCGCCGAACACCGCCCAGATCAGCCCGTGCGCGACCGCGGGCGCGAGCAGCGAGCGGTCTTTGCCGCGCAGTACGCCAAAGATCACGCCAAACAGGAACTTCACCACCAGCGAAGACGGGCTGAAGTTCAGGTGCATCAGGTCGAAGATCAACGCTTGCACCACGATCGCCAGCGGCAGCCCCAGTCGGAGCGCGGCGCTCTTCGAAGGGCCGCTTCGCTTCACGCCAACCAAGGAGGACGATGGCCGCCGCTACCGCGTCACCGGTACGGCTTCGATTCGATCCCTGCGCCGCACCGCGATGACGCGTCAGCGGACGAGCCAAAAACTCGAGCGTCCCCAGCGGGATTTGAACCTTTAGTGAACAATCCGGCGCTGCGGTTTGACGGCGATCCAGCGGTCTGGACGTTCAGCATGGAGGTCTCGGCATGAAGCGGGTTGACCAACCCGAGCAACGCTGATGGGGTTGGTCACCATGGTTCCTTCCATGCCGTCCGTCGCGAATGGTGCCCGCATCGCCGTGCTCGCCGCCGCGCTCCTCGCGATACCGGGCTGAATCGCCCCGTACTGTGACTCACCCGGCGGGTTGTGTGTGTCTTCGGTGTGCGAACAGGGCATGGCCTGCCCAGCAAACGTCCAGGAAACTCAGTGCAAAGTGGAGCCGGGCGTCGATGGTTGCGGCGCGCTGCGAGCGCAGACCGATGCGTACACCGCCAAGTACTTGTGCGAGACGATCGACTCGGCGAAGGAATCGAAGTCGACGCATCGCTATTGCGTGTACCCACAGCCCATAGGCTTTCTGCAGCGCGCTCTCGGAAAGCTCGTCGCCGTGCTCATCGCGCTCGTGGGCATTTTCGTCGGTGTGCTCGTCGGTTGGCGCGACGCGAGCATCTCGAAGCGTCGCATCGAGCTTGGAATACCGCCGAAAGATTGACCGTCTACCGGTGCGTCGAGCGTCACTGGTCGGCCTTTCACGATCAGGCCGAGGAGTGGGGCGGCCTGCCGAAGTTCGTCGTCAAGAAGATGGAGGAGTACTTGCGCTGCGGAATCCTCGAGCACGGCTGTCTTCGGCTCGCGTGCTGCCGCTGCGGCTTCGAGCGGCTGGTGGCTTTTTCGTGAAAGCGACGAGGCTTTTGCACCTCGCGCCTGGGCCGGCGCATGACCGACACGGCGGTGCACTTGGTCGAGCGCGCCAAGCGGCTGTTGGGGCTGAAGAGCGTCGAGGATGCGCACCCGGGCGCGGTGATGCGCCGATGGACACTCACGCGTGTAGGCTCATTTCGCGGATGAGGGTCTTGATTTCGTGGAGGCCCGAAGCGACAGTGGAGCGATAATCATGCAAGACGGAAACGATGCGACACCACGAGGCAGCCGGTCTCGTCGGACAAGCGTGCGCTACGGCCTCCTCGCGCTCACGGGACTAGCGATGCTCGGCTGCGGCTCGTCGTCCGCGACGCCGTCGTCGGGCGTCGGCGGCGCAGGCGGCGTTCACGCAGGGGGGAGCGATGCAGGTGGTGGTGGCGACGTCGGACCGAAACCTCCCGCGGAGGGGCCCATCGTGCTCGACGGGTGCCTCGGGCAGACCGGCATCTCCGAGCGCTGCACCCTCGTCACGAACGCCTCCGCCTGCACGGGGGCGAAGTGCTCCAAGTTGGTCGTTGTCTTCTCCGGCGGTGAGATGGGGTGCGTCAAGGGCTCCGGCTACAACGACGTCCTCGCTGGCTACGCGTCGCGCGGCTACGCAGCGGTCTGCATCAATTACTTCGACACCTCCATGGGCTCGGGTACGGCGCCTTACATCGACGAGGCGGCGCGAATCGATCTGGCTGTCCGCGAAGCGACGACAGGGGCGTGGGCCCAAGCCTACTGGACGGGAGCCGATCTCTTGCTCGAGGGGATAAGCCACGGTGCGACGGCTCCGGTGATCCTCATGGCCCGGACGAAGTTGGACGAGCAGGCGCACTGGCACGGGAGCCACTTCACGGCGGGCTGCTTCTTCGATGGGGCTTACGACCAAGCCGCCACCGCATCCCTCCTCGCGACGGGCGCGAGCGGCGGGAAGCCATGCACGGTGCCCGTTTCGTACACGCGGTGGCTGGAGCGGTACTGCGGTGCCGGAGCAACGGGGGCGACGTGCGATCTCTCGACCAACCCGAAGGCCGTGGAGGACACCATCACCAGCGTCCTGCCTGCGAACTTCGCCATCCGCGACTTCAAGCTGTTCGAGTGCGGCAGCGCCTTGCCCGTCTGCTCGGGCGACATCGTCGCGGGGCCGCCGGTTCAAGCGCTCTGCAAGAACCTCGACGCCTCGCCGACGCACACCTGCTCGTTCTCGAGCTTGCCGAAGGACGGGCACCTCACGTGCCATGCGAACCAGTACGAGTCGTGCCGGACCTGGTTCGAGGGTTTGCTGCCCCCATGAACTAGCGAGGACAACCCGCGCGCTGCTCGAAGCGGGCGAGGATCTCACGCGCGGGCTCGAGGAGGCCGCGCCCCCCCACCGCGAACAGGTCCACCTTCGTCAAGAGGGGGAGGTAGAACACGTTGCACGAGCCGCCTCGCAGCACAGCGTCGCGCACCATGTCGAGATCGACCTCGAAGTCCTGGCCCAGTGCATCCGCGAACGCTCGAAGCTTCGCGAGCGGCAATCGCACCACGACGTCAATGTCGTTCGTGGCGCGGGGCTCACCCTGGAGCGAGCTCGCGAGACTTCCTCCAACGAAGTACTGACCACCGACGGACTCAATGGCGCGCGCCACTGCGAGGGCAACGTCGATGGCGTCGATCGTGTTCGCGTCAGACGGCATCGGCGGGCACATCATCGAAAAGTCGGACGGCAATCTGTCGCCCGTACAACCTCACGGCCAATCGAACGCGCAACTCCTCGTCGCTCGCGTCGGGATGCCGCTCGCGCAGGCCTGCCGTAGCGAGCTCACGCACGGCGCGCGTGAGCGAGACGGCGATCGCCAGTCGCTCGTGAGGTTCGCGCGCACGCA
>CANJMI010000046.1 GCA_947475525.1 Polyangiaceae bacterium
GCTCGGGCCGTTCTTGCCCGACCTGGTCGTGCGCCTGATGCGGCGCCGCAGGAGCGGTCCTCCCGAGTGCGTGGAGGTGTGGGTTATCGAAGTTCAAGGGACGCCCGATGCGACGAAGATCCGCGCGTGGGCGCTCTACGGTCCGCTCGCGAGCGCGCTCTTCCGCGCGCCGGCTAAGCTCATCGTCGTGACGACGTCGCACGCGGTGGCGGCGTGGGCGCGCAATCTCCCCGAGTACGGCAGCGTCGTCCCAAAACCGCACGTCATCGGGCCGGACGAGATCCCGTTCGACGTGGCGCAAAAGCTCGCCAAAGGTGCGCCGCTCTCGGTCGAACTGGCGGTGCTCGCGGCGGTGACGCACGCCCGCGGGCCCGCTGCGGAGCTGGCGCTCGAGGTCGCGGTGACCCACATAGCCGGGCTCGACAACGAGAAGCGCGTCGCCCATTTCCTTGATATACTTTCAGAACAACACGGGGTCCGCGTGATGGATCTTTGGGAGGCGATGATGCCGGCGACACTACCCGAATACCGCAGCGAGTGGTTCCGACGCATGGCGAAGGAGGCCCAGGAGTACGTCATGCAGCAGGGCATGCAGCAGGGCATGCAGCAGGGCATGCAGCAGGGCATGCAGCAGGGCATGCAGCAGGGCATGCAGCAGGGCATGCAGCAAGGCATGCAGCAGGGCATGCAGCAGGGCATGCAGCAGGGCATGCAGCAAGGCATCGTGGCCGGTCGGGCCGATGGACTCCTCGTCCTGCTCCACGCCAGGGGCTGCGCCGTCACCGACGGGGACGTCGCCCGGATCCGCGGCTCCAAGGACATCGCCGAGCTCGACCGCTGGCTCGTGCGAGCTTCGTCAGCGTCCAGCGCGGCCGATATCTTCGAGGGCTGAGCGTGGCGGCTTCGCGGTGACGCCGCGGTTATCGCGGTCAGTCCAAAGCGCGTCCGCGAGCCGAAGCTGACGTTTCGGCCGGCTTCGAGCACGTGACGCTGTTGCGTCTACTTTGCGGCGGTGTCGCGACGCCCATTTCTCGACGAGAGTCGCAGGCGCATCGCCCGCCTCGTATTGAGGCAGTTCGAGGCAATCGTGTTCACTCCTCGTCCTGCGGCGTCCGTTCGTGCGTCGCGGAGTAGCCCATCATCCCCACGAGCATCGCGGCGACGAACACGACGGCGGGCAGACTGCCGGTCGCGAGGCTCACGACGCCCGGGCCTGGGCAGAAGCCCCCGAGTCCCCAGCCAACGCCAAAGAGCGCGGCGCCGAGGAGCAGCGGACGATCGATGTCTTTCTTCGTCGGGAGGTGCCAGCTTTCGACCAGGAGCGGAGACGCGCGCTTCTTCGCGACGAAGTGGTACGCGAGCGCGCTCACGGCGATCGCACCGACCATCACGAACATCAGCGACGCGTCCCATTGACCGGTAAAATCAAGGAAGCCCATGACCTTTTCAGGCTTAGTCATCCCCGCGATCCCGAGGCCGATGGCGAACATGATCCCAGATGAAAAGCTAATGATCGCGCTTTTCATGATGCATCTCCGAGGAGCTTGCGCGCGACGAACACGGTGACAGCGCCCGTCAGAATGAAGGTGACCGTCGCCACCATCGAGCGCACCGAGAGGCGGCTGTTCCCGCACACCCCATGCCCGCTCGTGCAGCCGCTCCCGAGGCGCGTGCCGTATCCGACGAGGAGGCCGGCCACGGCCACGGCGCCGAGCGAGGCCGAAGTCGCACCGAACGTTTGAGGGCGCATCAGCTGCAAGAGCACTCCGCCGACAAGGAGGCCCGCGAGGAACTGCGGACGCCAAGCCCTGTCTCCAGGGGCTGGCCGCAGGACCCCTGCGAGGATGCCAGAGATGCCCGCGACTTTGCCTTCGAACAGCAAAATCAGGGTGGCTGCGAGTCCGATGAGGACGCCGCCTAGGAGCGCGGGAAGGGGGGTGAAGTTGTGCATCGTGAACGCGATCGTGGAGGGGTCTGAGGCGACGTCAAGTTCTCATGAACTCGCGGCAGCGTCGCGAGGCCGATCGTGTAAAACTCGTCAACCTTCGTGTGGCTGCGGCGCGCGACCACCGAGACGACGACGAAGGCGGCCCCGTGCGCTGGACTACGCCTGCGGCCCGTGTTAGTCGGCGGCGCGCCCGTTCAGTAGCGGGCCTATCCAGCGACAGAGAGCAAGGGTCACATGGCAACCAGCGGAACCATCACTCAGGTCATCGGTCCGGTCGTCGACGTCGAGTTCGCCCCAGGGCAGCTCCCTCAGATTCAGGACGCGCTCATGGTCAGCAACCCGTCGATCAACGACGAGCCCGACAACCTCATCCTCGAGGTCGCGCAGCATCTCGGCGAGTCGAGCGTGCGCACCATCGCGATGGACTCCACCGACGGTCTCGTACGCGGCATGGCGGCGAGGAACTCCGGCAAGCCCATCATGATGCCGATCGGCAAGGAAGTCCTCGGCCGCATTCTGAACGTCGTTGGCCGCCCCGTTGACGAGGCCGGCCCGGTCAATGCGACAAAATTCGCGCCGATCCACAGGGCTCCGCCGCGGTTTGTCGATCAGTCGACCAAGGTCGAGATCTTCGAGACCGGCATCAAGGTCATCGACCTCCTCGCCCCCTACCGAAAGGGCGGAAAAATCGGTCTTTTCGGAGGCGCTGGCGTCGGCAAAACCGTCCTCATCATGGAGCTCATCAACAACGTCGCGAAGGCTCACGGTGGTGTGTCGTGCTTCGCAGGCGTCGGTGAGCGTACCCGCGAGGGCAACGACCTCTACCTCGAGATGATGGAGTCGAAGCTCGAGAGCGGCGAGACCGTCCTCAGCAAGACCGCCCTCGTTTACGGCCAGATGAACGAGCCGCCAGGGGCTCGTGCCCGCGTGGCGCTGTCCGCGCTCACCTGCGCCGAGTACTTCCGCGACGAAGAAGGCCAGGACGTCCTCCTCTTCATCGACAACATCTTTCGCTTCACCCAGGCAGGTTCCGAGGTGTCCGCGCTCCTCGGCCGCATCCCGAGCGCCGTCGGTTACCAGCCGACCCTCGCGACCGAGATGGGCGAGCTGCAGGAACGCATCACCTCGACGACGAAGGGCTCGATCACGAGCGTCCAGGCGATTTACGTTCCCGCTGACGATCTCACCGATCCTGCGCCTGCGACCGCGTTCGCGCATCTCGATGCGACGACCGTGCTCTCTCGCCAGATCGCCGAGCTCGGCATCTACCCGGCCGTCGATCCGCTCGACTCGACCTCGACGATGCTCGACCCGGCCGTCGTCGGTGAGCGCCACTACCGCATCGCTCGCGCCGTGCAGCGCACGTTGCAAAAATACAAGGATTTGCAGGATATTATCGCGATCCTTGGCATGGATGAACTCTCGGAAGATGACAAGCTCGTCGTCTACCGCGCCCGCAAGATCCAGCGCTTCTTGTCGCAGCCGTTCTTCGTCGCGGCGCAGTTCACCGGCAAGGATGGCCGGTACGTTCCGCTAAAGGAGACAATCGACGGCTTCGAGGAGATCCTCGATGGCAAGCTCGATCACATCTCGGAGCAGGACTTTTACCTCAAGGGCAACATCGCCGAGGTCAGGGAAGCGGCCGAGAGGAGCTGAGCGATGTCATCCACTGAGAAGCTCCGCCTCGAGATCGTTACGCCCAAAGGCGTCGTCCTCTCGGAGGACGTCGATGAAGTGGTCGCGCCGGGCCTCGACGGTGAGTTCGGCGTCTTGCCGGGCCGCCTGCCGATGCTCGCGGGGCTGCATATCGGGCTCGTCCACTACCGCAAGTTCGGTGACTCGGAGCTCACCGACGTCGCGGTCGGTCACGGGTTCGTCGAAGTCACCGCAGACAAGACGCTGCTTCTCACCGATCGTTTCATTACGAAGGGTGCGATCGACGTCCTCGCCGTTCGCGAAAAGCTGAAGGAGGTCGACGGCAAGCTCGAAGCTTGGTCCGATTCACTCGACGCTCCGGAGCGCATCGAGCTCATCGAGGAAGAGCAATGGCTCGCAGCTCAGCTCGAGGTTTACGGCGACCCTGCGGTGCCTCGCGTGCTCGAGCATCGCCGCGCGAATGACTACTCCCAGCTCGTCATCATGCCACCTGCGCCCGAGCCGACAGGTGACGGCCACGATGGGGAGCCGTCGGCTCTCGTCGCGGCAGACGACGCCGAGCAACACGCGACTCACCCGTGAACGCCTTCGGGTCGCGAATGCCCCGCTTGTGATAAGCCCCGAGACCGTGGCGCTCGTAAAAGAGCGGGCGGACATCGTTGCGCTTATCGGTGAGACCGTGGCGTTGAAGCGTGCGGGACGGACCTTCAAAGGTTTGTGCCCGTTCCACAAGGAAAAGACCCCGAGCTTCAACGTCAACCCCGACCGCGGGTACTTCCACTGCTTCGGTTGCGGGGAGAAGGGCAGCTCGATCGATTTTTTGATCAAGCTCGAAGGGCACACGTTTCCAGAGGCGGTGCGGGTACTCGCAGAGCGCCTCGGGATCGACGTCGTCGAGACGGGCGCACACGATCCCGACCACGCGCGACTCGAGCGACAAAAGCGCGAAAAAGACGACCTTTATGGCGTCATGCGGCTTGCCGCTGCGTACTACGTCGCTGAGCTCGGTAAGCATCCGCTCGCCGGGATCGCACGCACCGAACTCGAACGTCGCGGCCTGCCTTTCGGGTCCGACGATCCGACCGTGGCGCAGGCGCTCGAGAGCTTCTATGTCGGCTACGCCCCCTGGGGCTGGGATGGGCTCGCGCGCTATTTCGAGCGCCAGGGGGTTTCGCTCGACCTTGCCGCAAAACTCGAGCTGATTCGGCCGCGGCAAACCGGCAAGGGTTACTACGATCTCTTCCGTCATCGCGTGATGTTCGCCGTCGTGGACCGGATGGGGCGGGTCGTCGCCTTCAGTGGTCGCGCTCTCGAAGAACCAACCGAGGTGGAGCTCCGCGCGGCTGGGCTCGAGCCATCACGACCGCGGGCCGACGCCGCAAGCCGCGATGACGAACGCGCGCCGCCGAAATACGTCAACAGCCCCGAGACGCCCATTTTCGTCAAAGGCGAGCACGTCTTCGGACTCCAGCAGGCGCGGCATGCGATTCGTGATGCGCAACACGCGATCATCGTCGAAGGAAACTTCGATGTGCTTGCGCTTCACGCTCGCGGGTTGATGCAGGTCGTAGCTCCTCTTGGAACGGCCTTCACGCCAGCGCAGGCAAAACTCATCCGCAAGTACGCGCCGACCGCGCTCGTGATGTTCGACGGCGACCCGGCTGGTCGAAAGGCCACGGTGGCCTGCCGCGGTCCCGCGCTCGAGGCCGGGCTCGGAATTCGAGTCGCGAACTTGCCCACGGGGACCGATCCAGATGAGTACTCCCGCGCACACGGGATCGATGCCGTGCGTCGCGTTGCGAATGCTGCACAGGGAATGCTGGAATTTCTAATGGATCGCGCCTTCGAGGGCATCAAGACGGGCAGCGCCGAGGAGATTGGCGCTTGCCTTAAATCCGTTCGCCGCTACCTGTCCGAGGAAAGCGATGCCGATGTGCGGGCGATGGCGAAAGCGTACGCGGACAGATTGGCAGGCAAGGTGCTCGTGAGCGGCCGCCCGCTGACGGACATGCACGCCCTCGAGCGAGCCGTTGCAGGGGCGCTCAACGAGGCTGGCGGGGCCACAGACGCCATGGCCGCCGCCCGACGAGGAGGCCCGCAAGCGAATGTCAGCCCGGCTTCCCGCTCGCGCGCCCTCGAAAATGCTATCGACGACGCGGTGTTGGGGGCACTGCTTGACTTTCCGGAGCTGCTCGCGGATCCCGCTGTCGTGGCAGCGCTCGACCACGCCGAGGGCGATCTCGCCCTCGCTACGGCGGCGGTGCGCAAGGAATGGGAGTCGAAAGGCTCCGCTCTCGGCGACGAAGTCCTTGATTTGATTCCGCGGCCGATCCATGCATTCGCATCCGGTCGTTTGGCCGCCCCGAAATTCGCTGAAGTCATTGAAGCGCGCGCGGAATTGTTAGAAAATGCCGAAAAATTGCAGAGAAAGTCGATGCGCGCCGACAGAACTGCGGTACTCGAGCAAGTCAGCCGGGCGCAGAAACTTGGCGACCGGGAAGTCGAAGATGAGCTCCTGGAGCAGCTCGCTCGACGCTCGAAGGAAAAATTGGGATTGAGTTGAGGGCGACACACAACTACTGCCGCTCGTCCTGGGCGGCGGGACGACACGTTGTTTCGATATTCGCCGGAGAGAACGCGGAGCGCCACCGCGGGATCGCCGGCTGACGGGCTTGTCAGGGAGTGTTCAGAATGGCCACGAAAGCCAAAGGTTCGACGAAAAAAGCCACCGTTGTGGGGGGATCCTCCCGCAGCGCGACTGCCGCAAAAGATGCGAGCAGCAAGACCTCCCCGAAAGCGGCTCAGGCCGGGAAGAAGCCTACGGCCGCAGGGTCGAAGGGTGACGATCCCGGCACGGGAAAGAAGGCAAAGACCCCCGTGGCTGCGCTAAAGGCCGCACCTGCGAAGGCGGGTGCCGCATCGAAGGCCGCGCCGTCGAAGGCCGTGCCGTCGAAGGCGGGTGCCGCATCGAAGGCCGCGCCGTCGAAGGCCGTGCCGTCGAAGGCCGTGCCGTCGAAGGCCGCGCCGTCGAAGGCCGCGCCGTCGAAGGCCGTGCCGTCGAAGGCCGTGCCGTCGAAGGCCGTGCCGTCGAAGGCGGGTGCCGCATCGAAGGCCGTGCCGTCGAAGGCGGGTGCCGCATCGAAGGCCGCGCCGTCGAAGGCCGCGAAGCCGCTTGCGTCGAAGGCTGCTGGCAAAGGCCGGTCGCGCGACAACGATGACGATGACGGCGAGGATGACGGCGACGGGGCTCGTGGGGGCCGCGATGACCGTTCCTCGGCTGGTGAGCTTGCGCCCGATGCTCGCTCGAGTTCCGAATTCACAGAGTCACGCCGTGGGCGCATGGGCGAAGACGGTGATTGGGGCGGCGACGAAGGCGATTCGCCAAAAGGACGCCGCTCGGGGAGAGGCGAGGAGAAGCTCCAGGGCTTGTTCGATCACGGTAAATCGAAGGGCTTCCTGACCTTCGATGAAGTCAACGACGCGATGCCCGCGGACATGGGCTCCGACCAAATCGACGACGTCGTCGGTGCACTCTCGGCCGAGGACATCCAGATCGTCGACGGCGCGACTCAGGTGAAGATCCAGCCAGGGCGCATGCTGGTCGATGACCCGGCGCCCAAACAGATCAAGGTCCCCGGGCAGCGTGCGGTCGAAGACGTCGACTACTACTCGAAGAGCAACGATCCGGTCCGCATGTACCTCCGCAAAATGGGCAGCGTCTCGCTGCTCACGCGCGAAGGCGAAGTCGAGATTGCGAAGCGCATCGAGTCGGGTGAGCTGAGGGTCAATGCGGCCATCCTCGATTCGCCGATCGCAGTTCGCGAGATCATCGAGGTCGGCGAGAAGCTCAAGAAGCACAAGATCCGAGTCAAGGATCTCATCCGCGACGTCGAGTCCGAGGATCAAGAATTCGACGAGGAGGAAGCGGATCGCCGCATCATCCGCCTGATCGACAAGGTGCGTCGCCTCGACAAGCAGCGTCAGCAAATCTACGAGGAAATCGCGGCTTCCGCGAACCCGTCGAAGCGCACGGAGACCCAAGCGAAGCTCGATTCGAACACGCTTGAGATGGCCGGCACGTTGGACGAGATGCGCCTCAACAAGAAGACGATCGAGAAGATCGTCCAAGTGTTGAAACGCGAGATTGGCCGCGTCGAAGAGGCGGAGGGTCCCGTCAAGGAGAGCCTCAAGCTCGTCGGTGTCGACTTCGACGAGGTTCGCGCGTCGATGAAGAAGACGATGGGCAACCGTCAAGCGGAGCAGCGTCTTGCGAAAAAATTCGGCCTCACGCGGGGTGAGCTCGGCGACCTCGACGAGAAGCTCGCGGAAGCCATCAAGGGCCTCGACCTCATCGAGGCCGAGCTCGGTTGCGACCTCCAGTCGCTGCGCGAGAGCTATCGCAACATCGGCGAAGGCGAGCGCTCGGCCGAGCGTGCGAAGAGCGAGCTTGTCGAGGCCAACCTGCGCCTCGTCGTCTCGATCGCGAAGAAGTACACGAACCGCGGCTTGCAGTTCCTGGACCTCATCCAGGAGGGCAACATCGGCCTGATGAAGGCCGTCGACAAGTTCGAGTACAAGCGCGGCTACAAGTTCTCGACCTACGCGACCTGGTGGATCCGCCAAGCGATCACCCGCGCGATTGCGGACCAGGCGCGGACGATCCGCATCCCCGTCCACATGATCGAGACGATAAACAAGCTCATCCGCACCTCTCGCTACCTCGTCCAGGAGTACGGCCGCGAGCCCACCCCGGAAGAGATCGCCGAGAAAATGGAGCTGCCGCTCGACAAGGTCCGCAAGGTCCTGAAAATCGCCAAGGAGCCGATCTCACTCGAGACGCCCATCGGCGAAGAGGAGGATTCGCACCTCGGTGACTTCATCGAGGACAAGAGCATCCTGCTGCCCTCCGAAGCGGTGATCAACATGAACCTCGCCGATCAGACGCGCAGGGTCCTGAAGACCTTAACGCCGCGCGAAGAGAAGGTTCTGCGCATGCGTTTCGGCATCGGCGAGAAGAGCGACCACACCTTGGAAGAGGTGGGTCAAGACTTCGAGGTCACGCGAGAGCGCATCCGCCAGATCGAAGCGAAAGCGCTCCGCAAGCTGCGGCATCCGAGTCGGTCCAAACAACTCCGCTCCTTCGTCGACACCTGATTCGAGGAGCGATTGAGACGCGGGGCCTTCGTTGGGCTCTCCGGTGCGATGCTCACGTACTTTGTGTACGTTGCGCTTCGCTCCTCGAGCCCGCCTTGGCCGCGCGTCTTCTCGCTCCTCGAATCCCTCGTTGCTCGGTTTTCGGTTTGCTGGGCGGTTTGCGCTTCGCTCAACCGTCATTGCTGCGGGCCGTTTGCTTTTCGGTTTGCGGTTTGCTGGGCGGTTTGCGCTTCGCTCAACCGTCATTGCTGCGGGCCGTTTGCTTTTCGGTTTGCGGTTTGCTGGGCGGTTTGCGCTTCGCTCAACC
>CANJMI010000047.1 GCA_947475525.1 Polyangiaceae bacterium
GACTCTGCCACTCGAACTCGCGTGTCGAGTGCGCTCCGCTGCGGAGGACACTCGACAACGAGGAATCTTTCTACCGAGGCTCACGCAGCGTGAAGACTCATGCGGCAACTATCTTGACGCTTACCGGCACCGAAGCCGCTACCCAAGCTCGCCGCGCGCACGGTGGTGGCCGAGCTCGTTGCTGGCCGGTTCGAGAATGCCGCCAGTTTGGCCGACGATGCCCGCCTGGTCGTGAATATGCCCGAGGCGCTTCACCGCAAGGTCAAGCTACGCGCCGTCGAACGAGGGATCACGATCCGCGAGTACGTGCTGGCCCTGCTCGCCAACGATGGCCTTTTGTAGCGATGTACCGATGTACATTGGGACAAGAGGCTTTCGGGATCGTGCGTGATGAGGACGCCGCTTGATTTAAATCGGTGCGAGGGCGTAGCGTCGCGACATGCGAACGTGGCGGCTTTTGGTTGGGTTTGGTGTTGGAGTGTCATCGGTAGGCTTGTGGAGCGCGCTACCGGCTCACGCGGAGGAACCCGTAAAACCAGTGGAAGCTGCCAAACCAGCGGCCAAGCCAACGGCGCCTAGCAAGGCTGCGGCGAAGCCAAAGTGCAAGTCGGGCATGGTGGGAATTCCCGCCGGCACCTTCACGATGGGGGACGACATGAACACCGAAAAAGCGGGCACCGTGCATGTCGACGCCTTCTGCATGGACCGAAGTGAGGTGACGGTCTCGGCCTATAAGGTTTGTGTCGAGAGCGGCAATTGCACGGCCGTTATCGATTTCGGCATTCTCGGCCACGAGCATGACGGCCCGCGAAAGCAGTTACAGGGCCGCAACGCGCCCAATTCGTTCACAACTACGGATGCTAATAATTCATATAGGGCCTATGATAGTCCGTTCAACGAGTGTAACGCTGGTGTCACTGGACTCGGCAACCACCCCATTAACTGCGTGAGGTACGACCAAGCGATGGCGTATTGCCAAGCGCAAGGGCAGGGGCTGCCAACCGAGGAACAGTGGGAATACGCGGCGCGTGGCACGGATGGCCGACTCTACCCGTGGGGGAACGCCGAGCCGACCAACCAAGAATGCGGTGGCAGAAATGGTCGGGCTGGCACCTCTAAGCCCCCTGGCCACACTGGGTTTATTCAGACATGTGCGGTCGCATCCTACCCCGCGGGCAACTCTCCTTTCGGCCTAGCTGATATGGCAGGCAATGTGGCGGAATGGACTTCCTCTGGCTACGATGACCAATGGGTCGTTATTCGCGGTGACCGCGACGGCAGCAAGATGTCGCTCCGCTCTGCCTTCCGCGCGGGCGGCAACCCCAGAGGTCATTCTTTTCACCTTGGCTTCCGCTGTGCCGGTTCGCCTCTCCCTTGATCCGCTACAGCCCCAAGCCCGCGGCCGCGTTGTCGCTGAACAGGCTCGCGTCGCGAATGTAACGCCGCACCATCGTCACCGAGCGGTGCCCGGTCTGCGCCAGCAGGGAGCGCGAGCGCGTCACCTTAACGAGCGAGGCGCCACACCTCGGCTTCCCAGGTTCGGGTGTTGCGGGCACGCCACCTCCGTCTTTTCAGCTATCGGCCATCAAACTGGAAAATAGTCGCGACTTAATTCCAGCATGCGCTGGTTTAGTCGGATGAGGCGGCTCCTCGAAGCGCAAGTGGCGGCGGACCTTCGGCGGAAGATGGTCGTCGTCACGGGGCCTCGTCAGGTCGGGAAGACCACGCTTGCCCGCAACGTGATGGGGGTCTTCGGACCTCGGTCGCAGTACCTCAACTGGGATGTGCCCGCGGACCGCGCGATCTTGGGGCGTCAGTCGTGGAGTCCGCGAGCGCCTCTGCTCGTACTTGATGAAATTCACAAGATGCCGGACTGGAAGTCCTGGCTGAAGGGTGTCGCCGACGCTCGCCCGCCGGATCAGGTCGTGCTCGTTACCGGCAGCAGGCCGCTGAGGTCGGCATGCGGCAGGGATGAGGCGCTCGCCTTCGCTAGCGAACCACGATTGGTGGCACTTCCAGGATGCTGCGCGGCCTCCTGCCTACGTCAGAATCGAATGTTCACGCGGTCGCGGAGACCGATGCCCACGTAGGCGTAGAGGCCAAGGCCGCCGGCCCAGTCGTCGGGTCTGCCGAGCCACTCGGCCCGCGTGCCCACGGAGAACACGGTTCCGCTATTTCGGTCACCTGGTGAGAACAGCGCACCAAGATCCAGAGACGGCAGCACCACGTTGTCGTGCCGCGCGTCGCCTCCGCGAAATGGGGCGATCCACACGGCGGGGCGCGCGAAAGGGGTGAACCGGCCTCCCTGAGAAACGAACACCGCGCCGAAGCCCATGGCCCCTCGCGTCGCCGCGCCTGAGGCATCGACTCTCAGGGCTGTTTCCACGGACATCAAACGAGCGCCGCTGCCTTCCCTGGGATCTCCCAGGCCCAATCTCACCGCGCCCGTGGCGACTCCGCCAGTTCGACCGGAAGCCGCGTTGCCATAGCCTGCTTCAACGAGCGAGTAGCAGCCGCCGAGCCCCAACGTCAGGAGCATGCACGAGGCGCGTTGGAGCACGGGTTGAAAGCTACAAGAGCGGATAGGAAAAGCGAAGCCGGAAAAGGCCCGATTCGGCAGGGCAACCCGGCGACGCGCTCACGCACCTCGTCGAGTGCAAGCTGTCCGACACACGACCGCACGGCGCGCTCATTCGCTTCGCCCGCGAACACCCGAACGCATCCGCCGTCCAGCTCGTCGACCGGTTGCGCAACGAGGAGTCACGCCCGCCCGTCCTCGTCGCGGATGCCGCGCGCTGGCTGGGCGAGCTCGCCTCGTGAGAGGCGTAGGGGTTCACGATATTGAGTGTCGTGCCGGCTACGCCGCCGAAAATGTCGCCGTCATCCGCAACATCGCCGTGAACTTTCTCAAGGGCGTCACCGGACTCAACGGGAAGAAGCTCGGCGTGAAGAACAAGCGCTTACTCGCAGGCTTGCATGACGGATATCTTCTGCGCGTTCTGAGCGTCATGTCATGTCGTAAGTTGATGCGATGGCCCTGGGTCGCTCCGTTCCTTTTTGGCTTCTTCAGGAGGTAAGCGACGGGGCTTCACTTCACACACGGGGGTGAACAACAGGGGATGGCGCGCGGAGCGCCGCAATGGCCTGCGCAGCCCGGCTTGTCCGACGAATGGCACAGGTTGCCGTTTACCCCTGTGTACTTCGTGTAGGCGTCGAAGAAAAACGACAGCGATCCGATCGGTGCCGCGCCGGAGTTGTACATGCCGCCGTCGCGGTACACCTCGAACCACTCCGCATCGGCGAACAAACCGCTGGGAGTCGTCCAGTCGTTGCAGTTGCCGCCTTTACCGGCCTTCCACGAACATACCTGGACGTCGACGTCGCAGAATCCGCTGGTGCACTCCTTGTCCGCGGCGCATGGCTTCGGCTCGGTCGGGTCGACGACATTGGTTGTTCGCTGAAGGAAGAACGACAGCTCTAGCGGAAACGCCGCGAACGCCCCAGCGACGTCGGCCGCGAGGATCTCCTGGTATTCGCAGACGTGGTCGGCCCCGATTGCCTTGCACATCGCGTGGCCCGCTTCGAGGCCATTCAGCTCGCCGAACCTCCAGTCTCCCTCGAGGCCAGAGCCCTCGGCGTGCACGTCCATTTCGTTCGTCACGATGCCCACCAAAACCTTTGGCGCACAGCTCGCTGTGCCGCCGTCGCCGGTACTCCCGCTGCTGCTCGTTTCGCTGCTGGTCGCGGTGCTCGACGCACCCCCGCTGTGGCCGGTGCTCGTCGACGGGAGCGCCGCATCGATTACGGCTTTGCCTCCGCATGCGTTCCCAAGGACCAGCGCTGCCAAAACGGAACCGCCGAGGAAAGTAATGATTCGCATGGAGTTCGCAAAAACGTACCACGTGCGGTGTTCCTAAGGAGCCGTCCTTTGGCCCTGCCTCCTCTCGCGCCACCTTTCACCGTAGCGGCCCACGACTGGCAAGGCCGCGGCGCGGGTCAGGCGGGCGGGGGAATGACGGGTCAAAATGCCTCCCACTTCGCTCCAACGCAATTGCGCGAACGCGCGAAACATCGTTAGCCGTGCGAAGATTCAGCGATGGATCCAGCCGACCGCGATGGCCTCGAGTTCCTGCGCGCGCTGCTCGCACAGCGGACGGACCTCGCGCTCGTTGTGCTCTTCGGCTCAACGGCCCGGGGCTGCGCGCGGCCCGACAGCGATCTCGACGTGGCGGTCGTGCCCCTGGGCGCGTGGAGCGCAGTCGACGAGGCAGCGTTCGTCGACGCGCTCGAGCGTGCGACGGGGCGCGACGTCGATCTTTTGCGGCTCGATCGGGTCGACGACGTGGTGCTACGACGCGAAGTGGCGCGTGGCGTCCCACTCCGAGAGCACACCCCGTTTGCGTTCGCGCGGTTCGCTGCCGAAGCGGCGCTGGAATGGCTCGACTTCGAGCCGGTGTACCTTGGGGCGCAGGCTCGCTACCTACGTGCCGTCGCCCAGAGGGCGCGGTGACCGATCCGCTGCTCGTCACGCGTCGAGGTAGAGCGTTCCGAACTGAAACAGGGCCTGCCTCATGCGCGAGTAGAAGTCGTTGAACGATATAAAGTTGTTGAGCAGCGTGAAGAGAACGGGCCATGGAGACAAGATGAGGCTGTTGCCTCCTGCAGAGGAGATTGTGAGCGACTGCCCGCGCGGTGAATGAGCTAGGTGGTAGTGTGGCCTTCGTGGAGCGACGGGGAGAGCGAGTTGCCGCGCCTCCGGGCAGCGAAGCGATGAGGGACGCGCCCCGTGCCGTTGAACCCCGGTCTGCCTGGGTCTTTATACTCAACCATCGACGCGCCCTGCTCGTGCTCCTAGGGGCGCTCTGCGTTGCGCTCGGCATCGTGCTTGGCCTGGTTCGCTTTGTTGTGCCGGAGCGTGCTCCCGCCACGCTCTCGCCGCCGCCGCCCGCGACGGCACCGCTGACGCACCACCTCGCCTTCGTGGTCGTTGATGGTCTGCGCCACGATGTGGCGACCGATCCGGTCCGCATGCCCCAGTTCGCGCAGCGCATGCGCAAGCACGCGAGCGGCGAGATCTGGGCTGGACCGGTCTCGATGACCTCGGCCGCGGTGCTGACCTACGGGACGGGACAGCGCGGGGGTCTCGACCAGATCGTGAACAACGAGACGGGGAGCCGCGTCGCCTACAACCACCTGATTGAGAACGCTCGAGCGGCAGGTCTCTCAACCTTCGGCATTGGCGACCACGCGTGGTTTTTCCTCTACCGCGACGCGTGGACGACCGCGCGACCCGACCCGAATGGCGTGGCCATCGACGTCGACTACAACCACCTGACCTTCGCGGCTGCCGAAGAAGCGCGAACTTCCGTACCGCGCCCGAACCTGCTCGTCGTTCACTTCGTCACGCCCGACCACCAGGCCCACGCCTACGGGGTCACGTCGAAGCGCTACCAGGATCACCTCCTCGACTTCGACGGCAAGCTCGACGCGTTCCTCGACACGCTTCCCGACGACACCTCGGTGATCGTGACGAGCGACCATGGCGCGACGCACACCGGCACCCACGGGTCGGACACGCCCGAACAGCGACGGTCGCCGTTCTTCGCTTACGGCCCCGGTGTCGTCGCGAGAGCACCCGGAGAAGAACGCCTCGACCAGCGCGACCTCGCAAGCACCTTCGCCGCGCTCCTCGGCGTCTCCGCTCCGGCGCACGGACGGGGACACGTCCTCGTCGACTGGCTCGCCGTACCCGATGACGCACGCGCCCGAATCGCCTGCGCTGACCTCCAGCGACTCGCGACCTTCGCGCGCGCCTCGGACGTGCCTGGCGAGCTCGTCGCGCGTGCGGTGGGCACCGACTGCGGGAGCGACGTCGCCCCTCGCACGAAAATCACGAATGCCACGATCGCAGCCCGCACCCTCGACGAGGCGCTCGGCAGCGCTCGCAGCGGAGGCCGCATCGGAGTGTGGCTCGTGCCGCTTCTGGCGCTACTCGGAGCGAGTGTGGTCGCGGGTTGGGCGCTCGGCCGGCGCACGTCGGCTCAATTCCTGAAAGTCCCGATGCTCCTCGCGCTCGTCGCCGGGATCGTCGTCGCTGTCCTCCTCACCCGCCACGTGGAGCGGCTCCCTGGCATCCAGCCGATCGCCGTGCGCGCGACGCTCTTGACGTTTGGCAACTTGATCGTTCTCATGGGTGTCGTGCGGCACACGCGCGCCGTGAGATGGCTCGACGAGCGCGGCGCAGTGGCTGCTTCCCTCGTGCCAGGGCTGTTGCTGCTCACGCCGTCCCGCTCGACGCAGGTCGAGTCGTACGTGCTCGTAGCCGTCCTCGGCCTGCTCGCCGTCACGGAGCGTCTCGGCCTTCGCTCGTCCGATGGCCCGCCGCGCCGACTCCGGGGCCGTCCTATCGTCGCGCTCGTTGCGCCGCTCGTCGTGCTCGCCCCATGCGCGCTCCAGGAGAACCTCGGCCTGCCCGGTCGCCTCGTCCAGGCTCCGCTCGTCCCGGCGATCGTCGCCCTCACCGTGCTCGCCGCCGAGCGCGCCGCACGCGAGATCGAGCTGAAAAAAACGGACCCGCGCGTAACGTATGGTCTGGCCTTTCTCGGTGCCCTCGTCGCGGTGCTGTCGCTCCTCGGTCGCCGGTACGCACCGCCGACGTGGTGCATGATTGCCTGGCTCGGCCTCCCTCTGGTCGCCGCGATCGCATGGGCCTCGGGAAAGCGCGCCCTCTCCGAGCTTCTAGCGTTCGCCGCCTACGCTTGGGTATCGCGCGAATTCGACGTGCCCGTCCTCGCCGCCGTCGTGCTCGTCGCGAGCATCTTCGGGAACGCTATCGCACGACGCGACGAGGGCGCCCCCACGCCGTCACTCGTGATCCTTTCGGTCACTTTCGGATTCGGACTGGTCTACTTCGTACGCATCGGGATCGAGAATGGCATCGAGTTCACGCAGCTCGACTGGGGAGCCGGCGCCTTCCGCGACCCGAAAGCCTCCGTGCTCCGGATCGGGCTCGCCCTTCTTTGGAAGCACGGCTTTGCCGTCGCCGCGGTGCTCCACGCCATGGTACTGCCGTGGTCGCAGTCGCTCCGCAGGCACGTCGTACGGGGGCTCGTCGCGGCGGAACTCCTGCGAGCCGGTTTCCTCGCGGTGATCCTCTCGATGTGTGCCGACTCGTTCTGGACCGCGCTCCGAGTGATAGGCGACATCCCGCACGCGCTGATCGCTTCGGTGGTCACGGCCACCGTGCTTGCGCTCCTACCCCGCGGTCGAACCGACGCGAGCACCCTCACCGCAGTACGCCCCGTCGCCGATGCCGCCGAGTGAGCAAATCATCGCGAAAACGCGCATTTGGCCACAGGTATTTTCAAACGGAAGCTCGGGCTGCAGGGCCCGCGACCGCTCGACCAGGCGACCGCCGTTCGACGACCGTGCCGACGGGCTGGTACGCACCGCGCGGGAGCGCACCACCCGCGTCCCGCCGGCTGTCACAACGCCTCGAACCTCTTGCTTCTATTGCTTGCGCTTGAGGATCTTGAACTCGACGCGGCGGTTCTGCTGCCGCCGTTCGTCGCTGTCGTTGGCGACGAGCGGGACGTCTTGACCAAAACCCTTGCTGGTGAGGCGCTTCTTGTCGATGCCGAGCTTGGTCAGAGCAGCCGCCACCGACTGCGCACGCTCTTTCGACAGCTGCTTGTTCGGTCCCTTGCCGCCGACGTCATCGGTGTGACCCTGGACCTCGATCAGCTCCATCTCGGCATGCTCACGCATGATGTTGGCGACCTTGTCGATCAGCGCATCGCTCTCGCGGCGAATGCTCGACTTGGCGCTGTCGAACTCGATGCGACCGTTGATGACGATCTCCGTCTCGGTCACCTGGACCTCGGGGCAGCCGTTCTTCTTGGGATCGGTGCTCGGGTTGCCGGGATCCTTCGGGCACGCATCGACCGGATCGAGGATCTTGTCGCTGTCCGTGTCCGCAGGGCAGCCGTTCTTGCCCGGGTCGGAGCTTGCCACACCGGTCAGGCTGGGGCAGGCGTCTTGCGAGTCGGGGATCCCGTCGCCATCGCTGTCGAGCGGGAGCGGACATCCGTTCTTGCTCTGGTCGGAGCTCGCCACACCGGTCAGGCTGGGGCAGGCGTCTTGCGAGTCGGGGATCCC
>CANJMI010000048.1 GCA_947475525.1 Polyangiaceae bacterium
CGCTATCACCGCCATGTTCTCCGTGCCCCTCGCTCCGCTCGTCGCCTGCTCGTCGAGCGGCTCCGGCGACACGACCCCGACCGGCTGCACGAAGGACAGCGACTGCAAGGGCGATCGCGTCTGCTCCAAGGGTGAGTGCGTGGACGCGGGGACAACAACGTCGTCCGGCGGAGGCGCAGGCGCCACCACGACCGCGACGGGCGCTGGCGGCGCGACCACGGCGAGTACGACTGGCGGCGCGACCACGACCGCGAGCACCGGCACGGGCGGCGGAGACCCACCTGCCGCGAGCTGCAAGGCTCTGCTCACCGCGAAGCCCGGCACCCCCGACGGCGTCTACCCGATTGATCCAGACGGCGCGGGATCTCAGCCGGCGACCGAGCTCTTCTGCGACATGACGAACGGCGGCCTCACACTCGTCGCGAACATCTTCGATTCGACTGGCGATGATGCGCCGAACGCGACCGACTTTGTCGTTTCGGGCTGGCAGCAAAAGGGCAACGGCCAGTGGGACACCAAAGCCACCAAGGTCGCGCGCGATGCGACCGGCTCCGGCAGCGCCGCCGTCTCGCTCGCATTCGTCGCCGCTCTCAAGGCGAGCGCTGGGCAGATGCACCTCAAGATGTGCTTTGTCAGCAATGCGGGCTCCGACACCGAGTGCCGCAACAGCGCGATGGGCACGATGACGCTCGTGAGTTCGGGGGTTGGCAATTCGAAGCTCACCGCCTATGCGAACGATACGTTGACCTACACCTACGGGCGCCTCGCGGGCCTCGCGACAAGTACCGATGGATACAATGTAACCATCTTTGGAACGGGAGATTCCGTTAAGCAGAACCCAATGATTCCGGTCGCGAAGGGAGTCGATGCGGATGGTCTGTTCGGCGGTGGTGGTCTCATGTTCGAGGAGAGCTGCTGCGGTGGCAACGACGGAGTGTGGCACTGCCAGCACAACGGTTCCACGTATGCGCCATACGAAACCAATGACCGTGAACTCCGCAATTACAAGGGTGGAAGCAATCCAACCCCGCTCGGGTACGGCTTCCGCCTCTACGTCGGGCCGTGAGCCTTACGCTTCGAGTGTGAGGCTCCCCGCAAGCCCGCCCGATCGTCGCGATCGCGCGGGCTTCGTTCTGTCACCTACTCCTCACACCCAACACAGTCGCCGCGGCCTAGACCGATTCGAGGATCGAAGCGCAGCGCGCTTGTGTGCGTGAGCATCGGCGCGGATAGGAAAAGTAGTGAAGCTGGAACATGCCCGATTCGGCAGGTCAACTCGGCGCGAGCTCGGCGGGCCGAGGCCGGCTAACAAATAAGCCAGGCCCGTCATGGACATTGCGATCAAAAATCCCGTCAAGAATGCCGCCAAGCTCGATAGCGCAATCACCCGGCGAGCACGGCTTTCGCCGCAGCCTCGCCGCTCGCGTAGGCTCCATGCACCGTCGCCGCGTCGTTGTGCGAACACGCCTCTCCAGCGAAGAAGAGGCGTCCTTCTGGTGTTGCGAGCGCGTCGCGATCTGCAAGCGAACTGCCTACTGCGAGAAACGAGTAGGTCCCGCCTGAAAAGGGATCGAGCGTCCATGACGAACGCAAAACGGCGTTTGGCTCAGGGTGTTTCGGAAATGCCGGCGCGAGCGCGGCCGATGCGCTGGCGAGCACCTCGGCCTCGCTCATGGCTTCGACGGTGCGAGCAAACTCACCGGCGTTGAACATCATGAGGACAGGCAGGTTGACCACTGCGGACAAGCTCAGCGATTCAACCCATTGACCTCGTCTGTCGGCCGGAGCGACGAGGTTGACGATGCCAGTGTCTTTGGGCCAAAAAGCAGAAGGAAAGCGAAAGCAACTCTTCGAGAGCGCCCCCATGCCGAGGCGCGCCACGGCCCCCGACTTCGCAGCCGACAACCCCGGCTTGAAGGTGATCGCGGCGGATTTCAAGACGCCGAGTGGGACGGTGACGACGACCGCACGCGCGTCGAAGCGACCTTGCGAAGTTTCGACGACCGCACGGTCCGCGCTCGTGTCGATACTCGAGACGACGTGACCCAGGCGAATGTCCAGACCGTGAGCAAGCACGTTCACCAGTTGATCGTAGCCACCCGGAAAAAGTGAATCGCCGCCCTTTTCATTCGCGCCGTCGTCGAAGTGGTTGGCCGAGAGCTTGCTCGCATCGCTCGCGTATTCGTGCTCGATGGATTCGGTGATGGCCATCTCGACGTCGAGCCGCTTGGTGGCGTCGAGGCCCGCGGAAGTCATGGCACGCTCGAGCGCCGTCCGAAGGGCCTCATCCTCATCGGGCGAAGTCTTGCGGCCCGCCTCGACGAGCGCGGCCACTTGCGCCTCCAGTGCAGCGGACACGCCGCTCGCCCGCACGTTTCCATCGATTCCGTACATCGTCGACTCGTAGTCGAACGATTTTGTAGCGATCCCCGCGACTGCCGCCCGCGCGGCGATCGGGTTGTTGTTGACCCCGTGAATCCACGAGGCTCCGAGCTCGACCGGCACGCCCCACGAGCGATCCGTCAAGATCCGCCCGCCGACGCGTGTGCGCGCCTCGATGACGATGACGCGGCGCCCGCTCGCGACGAGGGCTTCAGCGGCTCGTAGGCCTGCGATTCCTGCGCCGATGACGAGGACATCGGCGCTTCGATCGCTCGACGACGGAGCGCGCGGCGTGGAGGGTGTTGCTTCACATGCGCCGAGCACGCTCGCGGAGCCGCCGAGGGCGAGGAGTCGAACGAAGTGACGCCGGGAAAGCATGTGCCGACTCATACGCCACCACGGGGTCCGCGCTGCAGTGAAATTCATTGAAAATCGCGAGCAAACCGATCATGTTAAGCGCAACTTTTACGGCGTTTTTACGCGCAAGACATGAGCTGAAGCATGCGGACTCCAAGACTACGGCATGGTTCGTCGCTGCTGCTCGGCGCCCTCGCGGTTGGCTGCGGCGTAAGTGAAGAGCGCCGCGTCGTCGTGTCCGTCGCGGGCGGCTTGCGCGCGGACTTGATCGGCGACCGACTTTCGATTCTCGCGGCGGATGGTCGCGTGCTCCTCGACGGTCTCGCGCCGGGCACGATCGCCGAGGACACCCCGCCTCTCGTCGGGTTCGCGGTGCGCGACATCGAGACCGAGTACGAGATGAAATACGGCTCGTTCCGGCCGAACGAGCTGCCGAACGGCCCGTGGCGGGTCGCGACCCGCTTCGCCGTCGGTGAGAACGGCAACCTTGAGCTTCGCGATGCGGGCGATGCGCTCCTCGCGTCGCTGAGCTTCACGTCCGCGCGTGACGGCCAGCTCGATGTGGCGACGACGGCGGGGCCAGGTGCAAAGCGCCTCTCGTGGGGAATACGCTGCGACGCGGAGGACCACTTCGCGGGCTTCGGCGCGCAGACCTGGGATGTTGATCACCGCGGTCAGACGGTATTTTCCTGGGTTCAAGAGGAGGGCATCGGAAAATCCGACAACGACGAGTACACCGGCGCATGGTTCCTTCAAGGGCGCCGGCACTCGAGCCACGCGCCGCTGCCGGAGTTCCTGGCGCGTCGAGGCTACGTCCTCGCCGTGCACACCGAACGCCGCGCCACGTTCGCGCTCTGCAGCGAGTCGTCGGAGACCGCGCGGCTCGAATTTGAGCTCGGCGCGAAGGTCTCGTTGTTCGATGGCCCCTCGCCCGCGGAGGCCCTCAAGCGTGCCGGTGCGGAGCTCGGCCGTCCCCGCATGCCACCGCGAGTGTCGTTCGCGCCGTGGCTCGACGCCATCCGCGGGAGCGCCGAAGTGCGCCGCGTCGCCACGAAGCTGCGCGCCGAGAAGATCCCGTCGAGCGTTCTTTGGACCGAAGACTGGCGCGGCGCCGAAGAGACGAGCAACGGCTACTCACTCAAAGAGGAGTGGGCAGTCGACACCTCGCTCTACCCGGATTTCGCTGAGCTCGCGAACGACCTGCACGCGTCGGGTTTTGGCTTTTACGTCTACTTCAACCCCTTCATCTACAAGGGCTCGAAGGCTTACGCGGAAGCACAACCGGCAGGTCACCTGGTCAAGCGGGAGGACGGCACGGACTACCTCTTTCCGGGCGCGAAATTCAGCGACACGGGACTACTCGACGTGTTCGAGCCGAAAGCCCGCGCATGGGCCGTCGGCAAGATGCGCGACGCGATCGCGCTCGGCGCCGACGGTTGGATGCATGATTTTGCCGAGTGGCTTCCTACCGACGCGAAGACCGCGGCCGGCAGCGGCGCGGACACGCACAACCGCTACCCCGTCGCTTGGCAGGAGATCGCGCGAGAAGCCGTGGACGGCGTCAAGGATGGCATCGAGCGCGTGTTTTTTGTGCGCTCGGGTTGGTTAGGCACGCCCGCGCTGACGGACGTATTTTGGGCCGGCGACCAGCGCACCTCGATGGACGTGGACGACGGCCTACCGACGATTCTACCGATCGGCATCGGCCTCGGGATCGTTGGGATCTCGACTTACGGACATGACATCGCGGGGTACCAATCCACCACGAACCCCGGCTCGACGAAGGAAGTCTTCTTCCGCTGGACGGAGGTGGGTGCGTGGACCCCGGTGATGCGCACGCACCACGGGCAGCAAGCCTCGAAGAACTGGTCTTGGGAAAAAGACGCCGACACCGTGACTCACTTCCGACGTTACGCGGAGCACCACATGGCGTTGATGCCCTGGTTCGAAGGTCTCGCGCGTGAAGCCGCCGACACCTCGATGCCCATCTGGCGCGGCATGTTCCTGCACTACCCGAGCGACGCGGCAACTTGGCCCATCACCGATCAGGTGATGGTGGGCTCCCACGTGCTGCTCGCGCCCGTCATGACCGCCGGCGCCTCGTCGCGCTCGGTCTACCTCCCCGCGGGGCGCTGGTTCCCGTGGAGCGGAGGCGCGCCACTCGACGGAGCCGGACGGAGCGACGTCAACGCACCGCTCGAAGAGATCCCCGTGTTCGTCCGGGCCGGCGCGATCGTGCCGACCTTCCCCCCGGGCGCGGTGATGACCGCGAGCTACCCTTCAAAGGAAGTTCCGGGCCCCGAGAGCGTCGGCGACGATCGCGTTCTGCATGTGTTTCTGGGGGATAGCAGCACGTTTGCGGAAAACGGAGGCGCCCTCACCTACCGCCTCGAGCAGCGCGCAGACGCGTCGGGGCCTCTCACCTTCGCGTACGACGGAAAACCCCTCGCGTCCTGCGGCGTACCGGCAGCCGCGCCCTGTTTTTCCTCGGAATCCGAAGGACTTGCCGTCGTCCGGCTCACCGGCCCGGGTACCCTCTCCATGACGGCGGGCGAACCCGTCGCCGACCTCACAATCGCGGGGGGAGCGGCATCCCGTTCCCTCACGGTGCGCATCCGCCACCGTTGAAACACGGTATTGAGCACCATGTGCGCTCGGTGGCGAACACGAGAGGGGTCCAACTGAAGGTGGAGCCTCGTTGCATGCGCGAGCCGCAGGCCGCCGCCGCACTCCGTATGGCTTTTGGCGCTGTTCAGCAATGCTCTCAACAACACAATCAGAGGCGCTGATGGGCACCTGATTGACCTACACTCGGAAAGCGAGGACAAAAACACTCGACGAAAGCGTCGCGCCTACAGTGTAGGCACTCTGGGGTTGCGAATCACTTTCCGCGCTCGAGTTCCTCGTGCAGTGCACCGAGGGCCTCACGGAAGGCTTTTTGGCACGCGGCCGCGTCGTCGTCGCGGTCTGCGAAGACCACCCCCTTGTAGCCACCGTCCGCGCCGAAGCCATTGGGCTTCACGATGCGGAGTGTTTTACCGTCTTCCGAGTCGATCACCGCTGCCGATACCTGGGCTCGGCACACGCGGTATTCACCTTCGATGCGCGTGGGACCCGCGCCGAGGCGGAGGATGACGGCCTTCGCCGCGCCCGCGGCGTTCGCGCGCGAGCGCACCTCTTCGAGCGAGAGATCGCCGCTTGCCAGCTGCACCTCGGCCACCTGCAGATGGGCGTCCTGCACGACCGCCTTTACGCGATCGGCGAGGTCGGCGGCGCATGCCCCATCCGCCTGCGCAGAGCAGAGCACGACGACGAGCGTCGCATCGCGCGTGATGCGCTTCAGCCGATCGAGTTCGCGCGCAGCGAGGCGCACCTCCGCGCGGGTGCCGCCGGTCGGCGTCGCGCAGTAGCTGACGCGAAAGTCCTTTACCTTCGCGGCGCCAAAGGTGAGGTCGATGTCCTGCCGGGCGGCACTGCTGTCGACGGTCTTGTCCCCCTCAGTGCTCGTTGAGTCCGAGATCTTCAGCTCGCTGCGCACACCGACCCCGAGGATCGAGCTGAGCCCCACGACGAGCGCCTCCGCGAACGCCCGCTTGCGCGCGGCGGCGTCGGTCCCCTCGACCTCGGCGCTCATCGCGCGGGAGTCCGCTGGCGCTGACTCTACGACCGGGGTGCACGGGGGCAGTCCCGACGTGGACGTGGCGCAGGCGTTCATGTGGAGCGTGCATGCAAGAACGAGCGCTCTGCGCAGGGGTTGAGCAACAAGCCCGCACGACGCGGAATCGGATTTCACGGTGGAACGGCCGCGCTTCTTCATGGCGAATTGCTTGTACCGCGATTAAACGCCGCTCGGTCGCCGAAAGGCGCGAAATGCACCTCGAAGCGCGCTCCACGCTGCACCAGCAACACGTGCCCACCCGTACCCTTGCAGAGCTTTTTAGTTGCGCGCCGAACTGCGCGGTCGAGGCGCATAGGGTCATTCAGCCATCCGACTTAGCGACGGTATTCGTCAGGTCCATCCGTTTTTAGTGAATGCAGAGCGTGTTGTTGTTTTTATTGCCGACGTCATTCTGGTTCGTGTTGCCGTACGCAAGAATCAAGGGAGAGCGGCGGGACCGGCACAGCGAAAGCCCAAAACGGAGCTCCGAACCGACAAGTCGAGCAGAGAGCGGTAGGCAGAGCGGACAAACGACGGGATGGGGTAGTTCCAGCTACCGCCGCGATTGACGCTGAACGAGGCGTCGGGCGATAGGGTGAATTCCCACACATTACCCGACATATCGGCAAGACCGAAGGGAGAGTTGCCGCTCGAGTAGGAGCTGACCGCACAGGTGTTCTTGCGGTTGCCCTCGCCAAGGTCGTTGCCTGCACCGTCCCAGCAGAGCTGGTTCGTTGGCGCGGTGTTGCCCCAAGGAAAGAGGCGACCATCGGTGCCACGCGCCGCGTACTCCCATTCTTCTTCGGTTGGCAAGCGCAGCCCTTGCGCTGCGCAATACGCCGTCGCTTGGTTCCAGTCCACGCAGTTGATGGGGTGATTCTCGCGCCCCGCAATGCCTGCGTTGCAGCTAACGTACGCGCCGCCATACATACCCGCAGCGGTGGCGGTGCACTTGTTGTTCAAGACACACGCCGCGTACGCCTCCGTCGTCACCTCGGTGACGTCCATGAAGAAGGCGCTAACGGTGACCATGCCGGCCTTTTCCGTGTTTTGATCGTCCCCCATCGTGAACGTGCCGGCGGGGATGTTCACCATTCCCGCCGGGGGGGGGATGCAGGCGCCCACTTGGCAGAATTTGCCTAACCCACACACGTTGCCGCACACGCCGCAGTGCGAGGGGTCGTTCTGCGTGTTGACGCACAGGTCATTCGACATGCCGTACTGGCACTTCGTCCAGCCGCTGAGGCATTGCTCGCCGGAAGCGCTGGAAGCGCTGGAAGCGCTGGAAGCGCTGGAAGCGCCGGAAGCGCTGGAAGCGCTGGAAGCGCTGGAAGCGCCGGAAGCGCCGGAAGCGCCGGAAGCGCCTGCGCCGGTGTTCCCAACCTTCGTATAGTCGATGCTGTCGGAGCCAAGGCCCGTGTAGTCGACGCACGACGCGCTCAGCACCGCGACCGCCAAGGCAATTATCCACCGAGCTCGCATCAAAACCTCCCTCGTACACTCAGCCCGCTCGAACCATCGCGCTCCCATCCGTCCTTAGCGAATGCAGAGTGGGTGATTGTTGCTGCCAACATCGACCTGGACCGTGC
>CANJMI010000049.1 GCA_947475525.1 Polyangiaceae bacterium
CGCCACCGCGTGCGACGTCGTCACGACGATGAGCTTAGCCGGCGCGCGGAAGAGCGCGCTCGCGAGCGGACCGTAGAGCGCCCACGCGCGGATCTTCGTCGCATCGGGCGTCCCTTGAACTTCGATAACCCACACCTCCACGCACTCCGGAGGACCGCTCCTGCGGCGCCGCATCAAGCGCACGACGAGGTCGGGCAAGAACGGTCCGAGCTGCGAAGGCGCGAGGCTCTCGGTCGCGTGCTCCAGGTAGTCAAACTTCGGGAGCTCGATGCCGACGAGGCCGAGCAACTCGACGATGAGGTCGAGTCGTCCGGCGAGGAGATCGACGATCGCGGAGTGCGTGGGGCCAGGCATCGGCCCTTGCCTGAGCATCGCGCGTGCCATCATGGAAACGCGGTTATTTGCTCTGTTTCGAGCTTAACGTAGGTGGCGGCCGTTAACGGATGGGTGGCGGCCGCTAACGGATTGTTGGCGACGTCCCGGGAGAGCCTAGGTTCCCGTCTCCGCGGGAATGACGGTTTGAGAGAGCCTGGGTTCCCCCCTCCGCGGGAATGACGGCCTGAGGGACGGCAATGACCGCCTGAGGGACGGCAATGACCGCCTGAGGGAGGCTGACGTACACAGCTTAGCCTGCGCATCTTAGCCTGGGTTCCCGCCTCCGCGGGAATGACGGTTTGAGAGAGCCTGGGTTCCCACCTCCGCGGGAATGACGGTTTGAGAGAGCCTGGGTTCCCACCTCCGCGGGAATGACGGTTTGAGAGAGCCTGGGTTCCCGCCTCCGCGGGAATGACGGTGTAGGGGCGCGGCAATGACGGTGTAAGGTGCCGACCCCGTATATGGCGGCCGCCAGATTGCACAATAAGCAGGGCCGCGGCGGCTCGGTCAGAGTCTGCGCCAGCACCCTGCCTGTCGCTCAAGCAAGAAACATGCCGACTCTGTTCGTGTCCAAGGTCAAGGGTTCAACACCCGAGAGTCAAGGGAAAAGAGAACCGGCGCAGCGAAAGCCAATAACGCCAAAGTTGTCGTCCGGGAGCGCGGGCTCGAGCCCGAGGCGAAAGGCGGAGCGGACGGACGACAGGTCGTCGTTGAACCAACCGCCGCCGCGGTAGACGCGCAGCGCAGTCACTCGCTCTGCTGTGTAGTTTACTGAATAACCACTCGAAGTCCATTCCCACACATTACCAGCCATATCGGCTAGACCAAATGGAGAATTGCCCTGAGAGAACCAGCCTACGGTGCAGGTGGATTGACGGTTGCCCTTGCCAAGGTTATTGCTTTCACCGTTCCAGCACAGTTGATTGCTCGGTTCGGCGTTGCCCCAAGGGTAGGTGCGGCTATCGGTGCCGCGCGCCGCGTACTCCCATTCCTCCTCGGTGGGTAGCCGCTGGCCTTGCGCCTCGCAGTACGCCGTCGCTTGAGTCCAGTCCACGCAGTTGATGGGATGGTTACCGCGTTCAGCCACGCCTGCGTTGCATGATGCGCCCGTGTCCGCGGCGGTGCACTTGCCGCTCTGGACGCAGGCGGTGTAAGCCGCTGTCGTCACTTCCGTCGTGTCCATGCAGAAGGCGGCGACCGAAACCTGGTGCGCGGGTTTCTCGTCGGCGGCCCCATCGTTCGAGCCCATCGTGAAGGTGCCGGCGGGGATGGGTTTGCACGTGGCTTTTGCGATGACCGGCCTTGCGGTGGATGTGGCGATGTGTGGCGCAACCGCAACCGGAGTCGGAGACCCCTCCTGCGAAAGAGGTACCAGACCAATGCGTAGGGGCACGTTGCATAGGGGCTCGCGTTTGGCTTCCTTCTGCGCGCGACCGCAGGCGTCGGCGTCGCCTTCGGTCGCCATTCGCTCGACCGACCGGTCTTGAGCCATGCCCGCTCCGAGCCCGAATAGGCTCGCTCCACCGCCGATTTTCTCCGACTCGCCGACCGCCATCGCGAATCCACCCAAATAAAACGTGCTCACGACGTGGGTGGCACGAGCGCAATCACCTTTGAGCTTTTCGGCCGGGTAAAAGCTCATCACGGGGAGTCGCAGCATCCCGGCGAGCATATAGTCCGTGCGCAGCGCCCGGCCGCCGCCCACCTTGGCACTCAAACGTGCGGCGCCGATCGGAAGTTCAGCGAAGAGATCGCGGGCGCTCTTGGCGATTTTCGTGTCGCTCGCGCTATACGGTGAAAACGTGTACTCGCCAACGCCGACGCAGTTGAGCACTTCAAGCTCGACGTTGCACCCCTCGGCGCGATAACGCACCGCTACCACGCCCTGCTCCTGGAGTCCCTTCAGGTTAAGCCGCGACCCCGAATCCCAGCCCATCAGGTCGGGCTCCGTCGGGGGCCGATACGAGTTGCACTGCACGCCGCCGAAAGCGTCGCCCGTTTTCGACGGATCGAGCAGCCTAGGCGCCGTTGCACTCGTCGGACCACAGCTCACTGCTGCGAGGACTGCTGCCAACCAAAGTATTTTCGCGCTCCTTTGTCCCATTCCGCTCTCCCTCATTTCGGCTCAGCGATGGTAGGCACTTCTTCGACGGGCCGCTCGACTTTCGTTTCGGTTTTCGCAAGGTCACGGTGCCGTTGACCTCAACAGGCTCGGCCTCGCCTGGCTGCTTGACGACGCTCCGCGCCCAAAAAAGGCTTGACGAGGGGCAACCCCACCAGTCCTGAGTCATGTCAACCTTCGCTGCGTGCGTACCGCTGCGCGCTCAGATCCCTTTGAGATTGCGGCTCAAGGCAGCTCGGGACCGGTGCTTCAATCGAATGAAATGCGCAATGAGCGCAGCACCCGCGGGCGCAGCCGGAGCGCCCCAGCAGCCGGAGTTCCGATACGCCAGTAAAGCAACTGAACGTGTCCAACAAACCGCAATTCTCGACCCGATATCAACTGGAACGATAAGCGATTTTGGTGGTTGGTAGCGGGCTCTATCGCTCAAGTTTCAATCGGTTGGAAAGTTCCCAGACCGATGCTCAGCCGCTCCTGCCGGTCGAGGATGAGAATCCAGATTCGAGGTCGCCGCGACGGCGCGCACCGCAGCGGCAATATCGGCAGCGCTTGCCCCAACCTCGGCGACCCAACGCACGACGCCACGGTCATCCATAATCAGCGTGCTAGGCAGCGACTCCACGCCGCATTCGCGCCGCAGCAAGTCGCCGCGGTCGATGAGGAACGGCGACACCACGCCCCATGACGCGAGCGTCGTCCGGGCCGCCTCGGTCGATTCCTCGTCTGCTAAGACCGCGACGAGCACGAGCTTGGCACCCGTGTCCTCGAGCTCCGCGCGCCGTGCAATGAGCGCAGGAACCTTCTCGCGGCACGGCACGCAGGTCGGCGCCCACGCGTCGATAACCGTCGCCTTCGCCCCGTCGAGCGGCAACGAGACGAGCGCGCCCGTGTCGCTCGGCAGAACAAGGCTCACAGCCTGGCCAACCACCGCGCTCGGAGCGCTCGTCGCCAGCGGGCGGGCCCCGCATGCTGGCAGCAAAGCCAACGCCAAGGCCGCATGCCTTACGGAAGGGCAACGAGCGACAAAATTGCCGCGCTGCATCGTTTTGATCGCCAGCACGATGCCAAAAAAAACTTCGTCAAACATGGTAATCGCAACCCACTCAGCTCGGTCAGAACCTCTGTGCCGAGGTACTAGCAATAGCCCTCGTGACGGTGCCCAATGGCGAGGACAAGCACCACGAGCCTGCCATCGTTGATCTCGTATATCACGCGCTCGCCGACGACGCGGCACGCTCAACCAGGCTCAACCAGCTTGAAGACGCTCTCATGGACAATCCTGCGAGCCGCGCGGCAAACGGAGTAGAAGACCCCATGCCTCATGAGCCGCACCCGCGCAGGCACCGTGCTCACGCGGCGGCCGTCGCGCTCTTGACCGCCGCCAGCGCGTGGGCGTGCCACGGAGCGCCGGCCCCCACGCTCGTTACCGCCAGCACGCCGCCTCCGGTAGTCGGCGCCACGAGCACTGTCGCGACGGTGACCGCTACCGTCGTGGCTAGCGCGGCGTCGACCGCTCCGCTGCCCGCGGCTGATTCCGCGTCGTGCACGGCCGACGCAGCCACCATCGATTTGGGGACGGCACTCTGGGAGCCTGCGTGCCGCATCGATGACGCGCGCGCCGACGTCTTACGCCAGCCGCCGCCCAACGCCCGATTCGCGCTGCGGCAGCCGGTGCTCGAGGTGGGTCTTGGACGTTCCTTCGACCTCAATATCGACGCGACCGCCACGAGCGACGAGCCGGCGCGGCTGGTGGTGAGCCAGCATTCGGCAGTCCGTCACTTCGTCCTCGCGACGGAAGTGACCTCGGGCAAGAGGCACCTCCTCGAGGCGGGGGTCGTGAGCCCAAGCTCAGCGGTGGCCGAAAGCGCGATTGGCTGGCGGCATGCCGTGGCTACAATCCGTCGCGCGGGGCGCGCCACACTAAGGTTATCCATCGACCCGACCACCTGGCGCGAAGACGCGGGAAAGTGTGGGGAAAACGCCAAATGCCCCCCCGAGTTCACAGCGAGCGGCAAGTTGTCGGTTGGCGATTACACGATAAGCTTTCCGCGCCTGCCGCTGTGGAACGCGCCGCCGGCCACGTTCACGGTGTTGCTCCACGTGATGGCGCGCACTCCACCGTGACGCGAACGCGCCGTCGCTTCCTGCCTTGGCGATGAGGTCGGCGCAGAGCCTCTTGACGTTCGGCGAATTACAATTAGCGCGTTTTACCGCAAATAATGCATTGCACCGGACCCGCGGGGAGCCAGCTCGAGCCCGCTCGGCCGCGCCCCGATTTGGCGGACAGATTCGACTGCTTAAATCAGAGTGACGCGTTGGTTTCGAACTCGATAGGCGAGACGTAATCGAGGCGCGAGTGAAGCCTGACGAGGTTGTAATAGTTTTCGATGAAGTCAGAAACGGTTAGCCGCGTTTTACCGCGGCTTTGCAGTGGCTGCAGTGCGAGCAACTCCTTTTCCAGAGTTGCAAAGAATGTCTCGGATACCGCGTTGTACCAACAGCCGGTCTTGCGGCTCATGCTAGGCCGCGCGACGAGTTGCTCGAGAGCTGCGAGGTAGTCGTCACTGCCGTACCGACGGTCCCTAACCGCGGAAATTGGAGTTCGTACACGGCTATTTTATGTCCTTGGCGAAGAGGGCCGCAGTTTTTTAGGAGCGAGTTCACCACCTGCAGGTCTCAGAGCGCCCGACGCAGCCGCTCGACTTCTTCGCGTCACCGCTGACTTGGCTGAACGCCGCGCGTGAACTCGGATTCGAAGCGTTCACGCTACCGGTGCAGCATGCTGGGACTGACCCCAGGTTCCTTGGATATCTCGGCGATTGTCTTTGAGCCGCGAGCAATCAGGCGGCAAACAGCGTCCATCTTAAACGAATCGGGGCGTAATTTTCGATGTTGCATTGGTGAACTTTCCGGGAGCGTAGTCCCTTGCGGGGTGCCCACCAAAGCGGGGCAGGCTCACCTCACTCGCGGTGCGGGTGCGGGTGCGGGTGATTCAGGTGGCTCGGAGGCACAACGCCAAGAGCGACCATGACGCTCCTAGCCTAGCGGCTACACTATTCCGCTTTTCCAAGAACGACCGCTTGGGTGACCTCCGCGACGCGCAAGCCGGTCTTCGGAAGGGGGATGTCCGCTTCCGTGCAGGTGCCCATCGCGACGCGGAGCGCCCAGTAAGGCAAGGCCACCCCAGACAGGCAGGCCATCGCGATGCCGCCCGACATGCGCGCGTTAATCTCCAGCACGTACGGCATCCCTAAGTGATCCTTGAATTGCGCGTTGAACAGGCCTGACAGTCGAAAACGCTCCGTGAGGCGGCGGGCGTGCTCCTCCACCTGCCGGTTCCGCTCGAGCACACGCGAGCCGTCTGCGAGTTTGTAGCGGACTATCGCCCGCAGCAGCCGCCCGTTGTCCGCAAGACAATCCACGCTGCGCTCCACTCCCGGTAGGTACGCCAGCACGATCTGCCGGCGAAAGTGCTCTCCCGTCGAGAGCTCCCCCAACGCAATGTTTAGCGTTGTTAGGAGATGCCGGTCCACGTCAACCAGCAGGTGCGCGTTCTCGTCAGTCAGAAGGATCTTGAAGCCCTGCCCGAAGATACCCACCGTGGGCTTAAAGCACACGACGGGCATTTCCTGCTGCAGCGTCGCGACCGCGGCGGCAAACTCCTCCGCGTTCCGCGCTACGATGTACCGCGGAACGGGCACGGAGTCGGCGACCAGTGCGTCATAGAACCGGCCCTTGTCCTTGAGGATGTCCAGCGCGTCGGCGTCGCCCGCGAGCACGACCTTCACGCCGAGCGCGGTGAACTCGTCGCGACGCCGCGCGATCTCCACCATCTTCCGGCCCGGGAAAAACACGTCCACGCCGTGCCGCTGGACGAACTCGAGCGCGTAATCGACGTAGGCGGCATCAAGGAGCGAAGGCTCGAGCTCGAACAAGTCAGCGAGCAGCGCGTCCGCCTGGTACTTCCTACTCCGGTAGGAAGTGACGAACCGGAACTCACGCGCGACGTCAGCCTGACGGATGGGCGCGATACAATTCAAATGAGTGTTGAGCCAAATGGTCGTCTTCTTCACATGCGAGCTCCGGAAAAGACAATGCGCAGTGGGGAGGAAACTCAATCTACCAGATATTCTGGCCGCTTTTCGTACAGGGCGGGAAACTACCATGGGCCGAATGCGCCGTCCAGGCACCTCCTAGCAACACTAGGACAAGCGCATCTTAATCTGCTTAATTTCTCGGCAAGCCGGCTTGCAGAAGGGAACCGTTCACGGCCTCATTCGGCCCCGGCCGGCGAATGGCGCAAGCGCTGGGGGGCAGGCCACCAGCTATAGGCGCCATCCCTGTCCGACCTGACAGATCCCCTTATATTTACCTGGAAATCGCGAAAGTTTGAATCCATGCTCGCCTGCTCCGTCAAAGGTCCATGAGCGAAAGCTTCCCATCACAAGACACCGTGAATCCCGAGCAACTCAGTGCGGCGCGAGCGCGCCGCAAAATGGCGAGGGTCGGCCTTAACCGGGCAAGCATCGAGCGTTTTCTGAAGCAAATCATTGAGGACGACCTCCACGCAAAGACGATCCTGTCACTCTCCCTCGGCACACTCGGCGTCCTTCACGCCGCGAGTGTGTGCATTCACGTTGTCGGGCGAGCAATGGCGTGGGCGCGCGGGACGGCCCCAAAGCACGCGATCAAGCAATTTAACAGGCTTCTGACCAACAGCAACGTCACGCCCTGGGCCTTGGCGCGACAGTGGGCGGCGTTCATACTAAGCGATCGTAACGATGCGCTCATCGCCATTGACTGGACAGAGTTTGACAAGGACGACCACTCAACACTATGCGCCTACCTCGTGACGCGCCACGGCCGTGCAACACCTTTGTTATGGAAAACCGTTGAGAAGTCGACGCTGGCGGGACGCCGAAACGCGACCGAAAACGAGTTGATCGAACGCCTCCGCGAGATCATTCCAGAGCAGGTGCGCACGACGATTCTCGCCGACCGCGGCTTCGGTGACCAGAAG
>CANJMI010000050.1 GCA_947475525.1 Polyangiaceae bacterium
CGCCGGCTACCTTGTGGTCGGGGCATCGTCACGCTTGTCCTCCGTCACCTGTTGTCGCTTCCGCCGCGCGCGGGGTCCAGTCGTGTCTGCCGGCACGCGGTCGGGCTGAGCGAGCAGCTCCGAGAGCGTTCGCGGGACCATGCGACGGGGCGTCCGCGTGCCGTTCACCGAGGGCGTGATCTCGAAGATGTACGCCGCAGCCGGCACCTTCGCGAGGCTGGGCAGATGAAGCGCCGCCCGCGGCAGGAGCACGCGCTCGATGTGCTGGAACCCGACCTCCTCGAGAAACCACTGAGACGCCGCCGCCGCGTACACGCTGCCGAGGCCATGCTCGTAGGCGAGTCGGATGACGAACGCGGCGAGCGCCGTTCCGTGCCTCCGGCGCCGGTACGGCGGGTCGATGCTCAGCGCGCGGAGGACCCCGACGTCGCCGTGCTCATCGAGCACCGCGGCGCCGATGATGACGCCGCCAAGCTCTAGGACGACGCACAGTCGGCGCCCGCCACCGAGCTGCTCATCGAGCTCGGCCGACGGGAACCACGTCGCCGCGAGGAGCACCCTCACGACCTCGAGGTCCTGCTGCTCGGCGAACCGGTGGACCCGTCGAGGCGGCCCCTTGGGCAGCTTCACCGGGCGCGGCTTGGGCGCCGGGGCCGTGGCGAGCGCCGGCGGCCACGGCCGCCCCTCGCGGGCTGCACGCCTCCCCTGGAGGTACATGTCGAGGAGCGTCTCGGCGAGCACATCGACCGCCTCCGCTCGTCGACGCCGCAGGTCGGCGAGGCGCTCGTCGATCTCCGGTTCGTGGGCGGGCTCGTCCATGGCCACGACACGTCGCTCGACTCGGCGCAACAGTCCAGCGAAGGAGGACGCAGTTGGGGCTGTTGAATCCGTCCACGAAGGTTCGACGGGTCGTCGGCGCGGGTGGGGTCGGGCCGCGACTGGACGACGCGATTTCGGAGAGCAGTCCCACAACCGAGTGCTGTCCACTCGCGAAGCCCCGTGCGCGCGCGAGCTTGCGATGGAGAGAGCGGACATGGACAGTGCGACTACGTCGTGTATGTCCCTTTCACGCAGTCAAAAGAGAGGGCGCAAGCCGCTCCCCATGCGGAGCCAATCTTCCTCCACCACCAACCGAAGGTGGGGGCGCAGTTAACGGAGGCCCCGCGAGGCAACTCGCGGGGCTTCGTCTTGAAAGCGCCAGTGTTCGCGAGGTTCTGCGCTCCGCGACGACGCGGGCGTGGTCGCGGAGCGCGGCGCTGAGAACGCGGAGGCGCGCGACGACAGGCTCCTGGGGGCGCGATCGTGCTCTCTGAAGGCGCCCGCGGGTCGAGAGCGGCAGAGAGCGGTTAACAGGTCGGGGCGGCCGAGAGGGCGCGGTTAACAACCCCCTCTGGGTAGGGCGCCTGACGCGGGCTCGCTGCGCCGCTACGCGGGGAAAGTCATCCGGTACGGGTCCAGCTCCTTCACCTCCCGGTCCTCGTCCAGCCACTGCCCAGCGCCCAAGAGCACGCGCATCATCTCGCAGCGCTGCTGGACCCGGGCTGCCATGACCTGCTCGTAGGTGCCCTTCTGGTAGCAGTAGATGACCGTCACCTTCTCGTTCGCCCTTCGGCTGCCACCGAGGCGGTGAACGCGACCGATGCGCTGCTCCATCGCGGCGGGGTTCCAGGTGAGGTCGAAGAGCACCACGTGCCGGCAGTAGTGGTGGAGGTCGATCCCCTCCTGGGCCTTGGGCGTGGCGAGCAGGACGAGCGGCGCCGACGGAAGGTTGAACTTCTCGACGTTTCGCTCGTCCGGCCCCGTGTCGGCGTCATGTCGAACGATGACGGGCAGGCGACGGCCTCGACCGACGATCAGCTGAAGGTCAGACCACGCGTCCCACTCGCCGTCGCCGAGGCGCTTCCTGTGCCGACGCCACCACTTCCGCACGGAGGCGCGCTCCATCCGTGGGCGATCCGCGGCGTGCGCCATCACCTTCACGACACCAGTCGCATACGTCTCGTCGAGTCCCAACCAGCTCGCAACCTTGTCGACGTGCCGGCGAAGCCGGTCGGCGTGGCGCTCGTTGACGGCGGCCAGTTCCTCGACGACAGGATGCTCTTCGAGCAACCGCGCCAGGGCCTTCGACGTCTTCAGCCGCTGGGTGAACACCACCACCTTGGTGTTGCTGCGAACCAGCCCCGTCAGGTGCTCGACCGCGGCTCGTAACTTCGGGTCGTTGAGCGCCGAGCGGCCCGCGACGACGGCGTCGAAGGCTCGGCTCCAGCGCTGATCCGCACCCTGAAGAGGCGAGTCCTCGAGCGACTTGCGCGCAGCAGGCCAAGACGAACAGAGGGACTCCCGACGGCTCGCGATGTGGGTGCGCTGCCCGCTCTCCAGCACCCCGTCGATGAGCTTCTCGAGAAGGAGCGTCGGCAGTAGCGCGTCCGCCGCGGCCTCGCCGTGCCAGTGCTCCGTCGTGCGCTCGCGGTCGTGATCCCACGACGCTCGGATCATGTGCCGTCGCTGGTGCTTCTCGAGCTGAGCCTTCCCCGGAAAGTCAACGCGCTCGGCGACAGCCTTCCGGAAGTCGTCAAGCGGAAGGGCGCGCACTCCCTCCTCGAACGTGCCCTGGTCGCCGCGCGCGTGCACGAAGTCCAGGAGGCGCTTGCGGAACTGGTGAACTGCCAGCGCGAACGGCGTCGCCGTAACGAGAAGGCACTTGTCGAACCGCTTGTGCAGCAGCCGAGCCACCACGTGATGGCGTGCGGTGCCTTCGAGCTTGTGCGCTTCGTCGACGATCAGCAGGTCAAACCGAGCGCCGTGATCTAGCCTTGAGCGCGCCTGCAGCCTGTCGAGCTCGTCCTCGATCGCGTAGTAGGCGTTCTCCTTCCACCATCGCGTGTCCCGATCGAGCCACGCGAGAATGCGTCGTGCATGCCCGAGGGGAATCCGTTCGCGACGTACGCTTCGCAGATCGCACTCGACCATGTCCTTGACGAGCGCACGTCGTTCATCTGGGCGCAGTCGAAGGCCCGTGAACCGCTCTGACTTCTCGAGTGCGCCAAGAAGGTAGCCGGCGTCGCGCGCATCCGAACCGTACTTCTTCAGAGCCTCGTAAGACGCGAAGGCGATCTGCGGCAGGTTCTTGTCGCTCGCATCCTGATCCAGGTGATCGATGGACCAGTAGCGCCTCGCGGGCCACCCGTCGTCGCCCCACTGGTCTTTCCACTGATCAGCAACGCACTTCGACAGCTCTCCCCAACGATCCTTCCAGACCCTAGCCATGTGGCCGGAGTGCGTCAGGACGAGCACGTGCGCATTTGGCCGCTTCGCCAGGCACGCAAACGCAACGGCGAGCGCGACGTATGTTTTGCCCTTTCCGACCTCGTCTGCGAGAAGAACCCCAGGCTCGCCTTGCTTGAAGAGCCGTCCGCATAGGCCGCGTGCCCGGTCGTTCTGCGCAAGGAGCTCTGGCAGGTAGCGTGCGCCGAGGTGCGCGCCGGCACGTGAGAGATCCATGTCTTTCCCAGGCCCGAAGCGAATCATGGCAGCCCCCGGAGCGCCTTGATCGCGGCTCGCATCTGCGACCGCAGGACCGGCGACAGACTCGCGACACCGAGACGCCGCTGCAATCGCGACGCGCTATCTCGCCAGAGCGCACGGTCCGTCTTGGTCGATGAGCCTGTCGCCAGCCGCTCGGCTACCTGCCACAGTTCCAGACGAACCCAGACGCGCCAGACCCCCTCATGTGGATGCCCGACATCCTTCGGGTCATGCGAGTCATAGATGTGACGGAAAAGCTTGTGCAGCCATTCCCTCTCGACGGCGGTCAACGCCTCGTCGGTGAGGGCCGCCTCGAAGTACCGCATCCTCGTGGAGAGGTCCCGCACACGCTCCGACCACTCGAATACTCGCGTTGGATCAAGCTGGGAGTCGCCATGCTTGGTGGTGTCCCGGGTTCCCGTCTCGACGGCGCCCGAAGACACGGCTCCAAGCAGCCTCAACCAGTCCTCCGGCGAGCGCTGGGGAACGCCGCTCTGGCATGCCGGGAGAAGCTCGACAGACACCTCAATGGGACAGCACCCTTCCGCCGCGCCTCCGCCGCGTTTCCGAGTCACGACCCAACCAACGCTCTCGATGAGGTCGAACTCCTTGCACGCGCCACGATCGAGAGACAGTGGGCGCCCTGCATACCGAAGCACTGTCCTTGACGCGTCGGATGGGTCCCTCCACTCGACCCGGAGGGTGCGCGCAAGAGGATCGTACGACGCACGCCGCAATGGCATCCAGGCGTCAACCCTGGTCAGGGCGGGTTCGACGAACTCGACATCGTCGATCGAGCAAGCCTTCGATGCGAGGCTGCGGAAGAGCCTGCTCACGTCCTTCCATCTCTTGTCGAGGATCCAGCCAGACTCTACGTTCCCGCGCGAGACCGGAGCCATCAGCGCCGCGCGTGTCATGTTTGGCGAGCCGACAAGCATGTGCGCCCGTTGGATTCTCCTAAAACTATAGACCACGCACGCGACCTTGCCGTGCAGCGGTCCGGGCGCCGGCACCACCGGATGAAGAGATAGCCGGTGCTTCAGCTGGCCCTCGAGTCGCTCAAACATCTCTCGCTGCCCTTGAACACGAAGTGGTTCGGCCTCGAGCTGTGGCAGGTATACGTGGAATCGAGCGCCGGGCCACCGCTGCGCCAGAAGCCGCAGCCAATGGTCGTCCAGCGCAGGCTCGTTCGACTCGTCCCTCTCGAAGAATGGAGCGACAAGATGCACCTCTTCGGCGTGTTTTGGGGCAGCCGACACGAACCGAGGGCCGATCGGTTTGTCGAGGCTGGTGACAAAGGTACCTGGCAGGTCGATGGCTGGCTGGTCACGCGTGCCATCGAAGACGTGCCGGGCAGCGGCGACCGTTGGTAGCGCAGCGAGCAGCTCGCGCAGTTGGCGCGGCAACGACCTCGACCGAGGCCGGTGAAGCATCGCGAGTTCGCGATTGCGATGCCATCCCGCCGGCGTCAGGTTCAAAGAGCCGTCCGACCAGACGACCTCATGCTTGAAGAGAGCGACCAGCAGCTTCGGGTGAAAGAGCCGCGCCGCGTTCGGCCACAGCGACACGTTGAATCCGATGCGGTGGCCGCTGTACCGAGATCGATCGCAGACGACGTCGACGGGCAGGTGCGTGAACGAGCGGCCTGAAGTCGCACCGCTCTCGCAGGCGGCTTCTGCAAAGCGAGCAAGAAGGTCAGCGAAGAAGTCAGCGTGGAACGTGAATGTGCAGGCGAGGAGCGCCTCGGGCTCGCCCAATTCGCCGAAGATCGCGAGCCAGCGGTCCTCGAGGGAGGAGGGGCCCTCAACCAGCATGGTTCCTCCACCTGGTCTGCCGTACGAGGGTCCGCAGATTCCCGAAGCGAAAGTCCGAAACGGCGCATTCAACTGGTCATCGCAACACCAAAACGTCAGACAACGGGCTGAAGAAAGTGGTGAGGCATGCTGGTTCGCAAGCGAGGTTTGGATGCAACGGAGAGAGCCGACCTCTGGCGGCGCTGGA
Organism: Polyangiaceae bacterium; assembly: GCA_947475525.1. Taxonomy (GTDB): domain Bacteria; phylum Myxococcota_A; class Polyangia; order Polyangiales; family Polyangiaceae; genus SYFR01. Next base: position 5,527 of record CANJMI010000050.1, read on the forward strand.
GGGCGGGACAATCGCTCAGTGATATTGGCCGAGCCCTTGCGAAGCCGCCAGGCTCGGTGTTTATGTTCGTGGCCGCGACCGGTGGGATTTCTCCGCCGGCGCGGAAACGAAGAGGTAGTGAGCTCACGTTCCAGGAGCGCGAGGAGATCTCGCGGGGGCTCAGCAAGGGCGAGTCGCAGCGATCCGTCGCAGCCCGTTTGAGGCGAGCGGTATCGACGGTCTCGCGTGAGGTCGCGCGCAACGGTGGCTCGTCGCAGTACCGCGCGGCGGAAGCAGAGACAGCGGCCTGGTTACGAGCTCGGCGTCCCAAAGTGTGCAGGCTCGCCGAGGAGCCTCGCCTCCGCGGCCGCGTTGCGTTCAAGCTCAGCCAAAACTGGTCGCCGGAGCAGATCGCCGGCTGGCTCAAACAACAGTACCCCAACGACGACCGTATGCGCATCTCCCACGAGACCATCTACCGCAGTCTTTTCATCCAGGCCCGCGGCGTCCTCAAAAAGGAGCTGCAGGCTCACCTCCGCACGCGGCGGAAAATGCGACGATCAAAGACGGCGAGCACCGAGGGCCAGCGGCGCGGACAGATCGTCGACGCGGTGTCGATAAGCCAGCGTCCGCCCGAGGTCGAGGACCGTGCAGTGCCCGGTCATTGGGAAGGCGACCTGATTAGCGGCTCGCGGAACAGCCACATCGCGACGTTGGTCGAGCGGCACTCTCGTTTCACGATGCTGGTGAAGGTGGCTGGTAAAGACACCAACTCGGTGACCGCGGCACTGAAAAAGCAGATCATGAAGCTCCCGAGAGAGCTGCGCCAATCGGTGACCTGGGACCGAGGAATGGAGATGGCGCAACACAAAGCGTTCAGCGTCGCCACCGACGTGCGGGTCTTCTTCTGCGACCCACAGAGCCCTTGGCAGCGTGGGACCAACGAGAACACCAACGGCCTCCTCCGACAGTACTTCCCGAAAGGCACCGAGCTATCGGCGTACTCCCAAGCCCACCTGAACAAGGTGGCTCGTCAGCTCAACGAACGGCCACGGAAGACCTTGGACTTCAGAACTCCAGCGGATACTCTTTACGCAGGTGTTGCGGTCACCGGTTGAACTCACAGCTCCATTCGCTGCGTTTTGTTTTCGCGTCGGAGACGCGCGAGCTCCTGCCGCTCCTCGGTTGTCAACACGTCCGGGCTCCCGACGCCCGCATCCGCATCGGCACGCCGTATCCATTCGCGAAGTGAGGTCTCGGTCAGGTCAAGGGCCTCCGCCACCTGC
>CANJMI010000051.1 GCA_947475525.1 Polyangiaceae bacterium
CACGGTTGGTCAGAGTGTTTTCCTTGGCTACGTGCTTCACGACGCGTTTCAGAGCGTGCGCGTTGCGAAGCTTGGACTGTGGTTTGTCTGGATTCAAGTAGACCTCGTCGACGGGCGTCCAGTTGCAAATCGACATCGTCCAGCGCGCCGGGTTCTTGGCGCGCGCGGCCTCGTAGACCTTCACGCGCTGCGCGAGAATGACGACGTCCTTTCCCGCGTGCCGAGCATTGGGCGTGACGAAGCGGACGCCGCTGTGCAGGTGGGTCCCGTTATACCAAGTGACGAAGCGCAGAACCCATGTGCGCGCGTCCGCCACGTCAACGAACGGTTTTGTCGGATACTCGGGGCAATACTTGAGCGTGCGAAAGAGCGCCTCCGAGTAGGGATTATCGTCGCTGACACGAGGTCGGCTGTACGACGCGAGCACGCCGAGGCGCTCCAATGTCGTAACCATCGTCGAGCCCTTCATCGGGCCGCCGTTGTCGGCGTGGAACACGATGCCGCGCGGATCGAGTCGCATGATGATGCACGTCTCCTCGAAGAGTGCGGCTGCGAGCGGCATTCCGCAAGGTGATGTATCGAAGATCTAGAATCGCGAGGAACTAGACGTGATCTCGTTTGCAACGCTTAGGCGCTACGTCGAGGCGCCCGGCGGTGAGCTCGAGGTTGCAGCGTTGATCGGTGGAAAGCGCATCGTGGTCAAGCGGCGCGCCTGACCCTCGGGCGGGATCATTGCGGCACCCCGAACCCTCCGCGCGCGGAATGTCATGGGTCCGACGCAGGCGTGTCAAAACGCCGACGTGCACGGCGCGCGGGCGGGCGGGCGTGACGATCCCGTAGCGAGCGAGTGATCTTCCCCCGATTTGGTGGACAGATTGACGGTGCCGCAGATCTCACCAATCGAGAACGCAGTTCAAACTCGATAAAAACTCAATAAATTTAAGGTAGCTGAGGTGGGAGTGGCGGCACTCGACGTTGTAGAAGTTGTCGATGTCGTCGCCAATGGCGCTCGTCGCCGCCGATTCGGTTGCGTACCGGTCGTGGTCAACCAACTCCGCACGGAGGGTGCCAAAGAAGTTCTCCGCGCTGCCTCCCGAGCTGGGTGGGCCGGAGATTCAGCCTGCGGCGCTGACCGAGACTGCCGGCGTGCACGCGCCCTTTCCGCCGTACCTCGGTTGGACGCACTACCTGCTCCTCATGCGGGTCGCGAACCCGACGGCGCGCGCGTTCCACGAGCTGAAGGCCGCGTGCGAGCGCACGAGGCTAGGATTTTTGGTATCGTCCTCCGCTCCGAGAAGAACGACGCGATGTCGAAGAACACCCAGCCCGAGAACAACGAACATATCCTCAGCACTCACTACCAGATGTACCTGCCCACCGAGGAGCAGCTGCGCGCCGAGCTGGCCCGCGCGCGAGAGGTTGCGGAGCGCGCGAGAGGTTGCGGAGCGCGCGCTACGGCTCGCGGCGGACGTGAAGGTTCCCGGTGATGGCTGAAGCTCGCAAGTGGGAGTTCAAGGCGCGCTTCCGCCGGCACGCTTTCGGTTGGAAGTCGCAGCCAGCCATCACGCGCATCAGGCAGGCCGTCACCGAGATCAAAAAGGTCGCCAAGAAGGAGCCACTTCTCGCCGGTGAGGGGGCCATCGCATTTCTCGAGCGGGTGTCGCCCGCGCTCGAGCACGTCGACAGCTCGTCGGGCTCCATCGGTACGGCGGTTGGCAACGCCATCGGGGCGCTCGTGCCGATCATCGCCAGCGCGCCCGCTGACGCGAAGACGCGCGACGCTTGGCTCGAGCGGTTGTTCGAGGCGCATCAGGAGGATCGGATCCCGTACATCGAGCGGCTCGCCGATCACTGGGGCGAGCTGTGCGCATCGAAGGAGGTCGCGTCCGCCTGGGCGGACAAACTCGTCGGGATCACGCGAATGGCGCTGAACCCGGACAAGACCCTGCGCGGCTACTTCCACGGGACATCGGCGTGCCTGAGCGCGCTCTACCGCGCCGAGCGCTGGGGCGAGCTCATCGACTTGCTGCGCGTCGACGCGATCTGGCCGTACAAGCAGTGGGCCGTGCGGGCGATGGTAGCGAGCGGCAAAAAGGCCGAGGCCCTTCGCTACGCCGAGTCCTGCCGAAGCCCCTGGGCAAGCGACTACGAGGTCGATTCAGTGTGCGAGGAGATCCTCCTCTCGTCGGGCATGGCTGACGAGGCGTACGCGCGCTACGGCGTGCGCGTGAACCAGGGCGGCACGTACCTCGCGACGTTCCGCGCCGTCTCGAAGAAGTACCCGCACAAGGCGGCGGGTGAAGTCCTCGCCGACCTCGTGAAGACCACTCCCGGCGACGAGGGCAAGTGGTTCGCGGCCGCGAAGGACGCGGGCCTCTACGACGAAGCGCTCGCCGTCGCGAGCCGCACGCCCTGTGATCCGAAGACGCTCGCACGCGCCGCACGGGACTACACCGAGAAGCAGCCGGCCTTCGCCGTCGGCGCAGGGCTCTTGTCGCTGTACTGGCTCGTGCAAGGATACGGCTACGAGATCACCGGCGTCGACGTGTGGGAAGCCTACCGTGCGACGCTCGCGGCCGCCGAGCGCCACGGCAGCGCGGCCGACGTGCGGGAGCGCGTTCGACAGATGGTCGCAGCAGAGGGCGCAGGCGAGCGCTTCGTGACGAAAATACTCGGCCGGGAGCTGGGCCTGTGACCACCGCTATCACCGATTTGCTCGCTCAGCTCGAAGCCCCTGGAACGTTCGCGACCCGCTTGCGCGCGCCTGCAGACGATCTCGAAATCGCGATCACGGGCGTCGGCCAGCTCACCCTTCCCATCACTGCGCGAGTCGCCCAGAAGCTTCGCAGCGTGGCACGCCCGTCACTCTTTGGATTGCGCGAGCAGTCCCTGCACGACCCTACGGTGCGCAACACCTGGGAGATCGCGACCAGCCGCGTGAAGATCGCCGCGCGACGTTGGAAGCCAGCGCTCGCGAAGCATCTCGCGACGGTTCGGGAAGAGCTCGGCCTGCCCGAAGGGTGTGAGCTCAAGGCCATCTTCGACAAGCTGGTGCTGTACGAAGAAGGACAGTTCTTCAAGGCCCACCAGGACTCCGAGAAAAGCGACGACATGGTGGCAACGCTCGTGGTGGTGCTGCCGTCGGAGTACGGCGGCGGCTCCCTGAGCGTGGAACACCGTGGCGAGAAGAAGAGCTTCCGCCGCATCAAGAGCCAGTCGACGGATCTGTCGCTTTTGGCCTTCTATGCAGACTGCCACCACGAGGTCAGCGCGGTCTCGAAGGGCTTTCGGATTGCGCTCACCTATCAACTCTTACTCGAGGGTCAGTCGGACGCAGGGCCCCTGAAAGCCCCCGCAGATCTCGTCAATCACTTGACCGAGCGCGTACGCGAGCACTTTTCCGTACCGATCGCGGATCGCTACCGACGTACCGAGCCCGTGGCTCCTGAACGCTTCGTCTACCTATTGGACCACGAGTACACGGAGCGCAGCCTTTCGTGGAACCACCTCAAGAACGGCGATCGCATGCGTGTCGCCGCGCTGCAAAAGGTGGCGGAGCAACTCGACTGCGAGCACTACCTCGCGCTCGCTGAGGTCCACGAAAGTTGGATGTGCGAGGACGACTACCACCGCGAACGCTACGGACGCCGCCGCTGGGACATGCACGAAGAGACGTCCGACGACGACTCGTACGAGCTCATCGAGCTTCAAGAAAGCACCATCGAGCTGACCCACTGGCTTTCCGCCGAAGGCAAGCTCGCCTTCGGGGTTCGCGGAACGGTCGAGGATGCCGAGCTGCACTTTACCAAGCCCTCTGTCGACATGGATCCGTTCAAGAGCGAACACGAAGGCTATCAGGGAAACTACGGCAACACCGTGGATCGCTGGTACCACCGAGCCGCGTTCGTGATGTGGCCACGGGACAACACCTTCGCTTTACAGGCGCAGATGTCACCGCAATGGGCGGTCGACCTGCTGCTGGCGCTGCCGCGCAAAAGCACGACTGAGCTCGAAGCAAAGGTCAGAAAGATCTTGCCGCGATGGGGGAGCACCGCGGGGAGCATCAAGAACGACCGCTTCTTCGCGACACTGCTCAAGCTGTCTACGCGCATCGACGATGCGAAGCTCGCACAGCAATGGCTCTTACCGCTCGGGGTGCACCGCCTACAGACTACGACCGCGCGCCGCGACCTTGTGGCTTTGGTCGACAAGCACGGCAGCTCATGGGGCGAAACTCTGTTTTCAGAATGGACGAAGGACTCAGCCTGGCGCACGCCCCCGTGGGTGTCAGGGCTTGCAGACCTCTGCGAAGATCTCTACCTAAGCGAGCGTCCTCCATGCCGAGAGCTGGCGACGTGGTTGCTCAAACGGGAGGCAAAAATATCCCTCGACCGTTGTCGCGCCGCCCTGAAGCAGCACCAAGCGTGGCTTGACCTCAAATTGTTCTCGGACGAGTCAACCTACCTGGCCCACGTGCTCGCCGCCGCCGTAGCGATGTCCGAGCTCCGCGTCGTAGATGACGTGACAGCCCTCTTGCTTGGCGACAAACCGCGCTTTCCCGTGTTGCTCTTGCTGCAGGTGCTGCAGAAATGCGTTGCCCGTTCCCCGGCACTCCGGGCACAGGTGACCGGATCCGCGCTGCACCGCGTGTGCTTGGAGCATCTCGAGATGCTTCTACAAACACCAGCGCGCGCGTCGGGTGACTGGTCCATCACGCAGGCGCTGAGCTGTCCTTGCGCTGACTGCAAGGAGCTCGCGCGCGTTCTCCGATCAAACGACGAAGGCCACGACTGGCCCCTCGCCAAGGACCGGCGTCAACATATCCACAGAATAATCGACTCGGCGAAGCTGCCCGTCCTGCACACCACACTGCGCCTGGGAAGTCCGCACGTGCTCCAGCTGCGCAAGGACCAAAGCTTGTTCTCCCGCGAAGCGGACTACCGTGCGAAGCTGAAGACGATCCTGCGCGAACTGCCGCCTATGCGTTCGCGCTGAAGCGCTGTCAGGTTAGCCGCTCCAGGCCGGTGAGGCCCGTTTCAGTCGATCGGTGGCGCGCCTACGTGGCATCGTGAGGTTGGTATGGACATCGACTCGATTCCTTCCGAAACCGCGGCTGGTGGAAGATCACGGTCGCGTTCGACGCGGTCCATTCGGACGTGGGGACATCAAGGAAGACGGACACCTGGGGGAGGGAAGTGGTGAATTCAATCGGCTGTCGCAACACCTCAACAGCAAGGGGTGACAATGAATACATCGAAACGTAGACAGATTGATTACACAGTAAGCAGTGCGACACGTTCGACTGAGCGTCCGACTGCCGGAACAAGGGAACATCCCCCTGCGTCAGGATAGTTGCCGCACCGATCGGATGACGGCCCTGGGGGCACAGGATTGAGGACGATGGAATACAGCGCGGCGTTTCGGAAGCGGATGGTCGAACGGATGATGGGCCCGAGGGCGATGA
>CANJMI010000052.1 GCA_947475525.1 Polyangiaceae bacterium
AATTGGCGAAGCCAATTGCGTGGGGTGGGGACCCCGAAAAACCGCGTTTTTCGGGGCGGGGAGGTGCATACCTCCCCGAGATGAAAGGCTAGCAGGCCGTTCTTCAACGTCCTGCTAGCTTGGACTCTTCGCGGTGGAAGTCCTCCGACGCGTCAAAACCGAGGTCGACCGTCACTGGCGTCCCGCGCAATCCGTAGTTGTACAGATCACCTTCTTCGGCGGTTGGTCTCGACCGCGAGCGACGTGGCGGTGAGCGCGACCCCGAGGGGGGTGTTGACCTCGTGGGCGACCCCGGCGACGCGGCGACCGAGGGAGGCCACCCACTCCTGCCGCACCGGATGCGCACGCTCGCGGCGGTGCGTGCACACGCCGACTGTTCGACGAACAGGTTTGCCGTCGTGGCAAGAGAAGGTCATGCCGGCGACGACGCTCAAAGCAGCGACATGCTGGCGATCTCGTAGGCGTCGCGGCTGCACCCGGGGCGCTCGAGCACGCGGCGCAGTTGCGCCTTCATAAACGCCTGGCGGGCCTTGGGTCCTGACGACGCCAGCGGGTGAGCGGCACGTGGAACCGCGCGGGTGGCGCGCAACCGGGGCGGCGCCGGGTCCGGGTAGGCCGCGAGGTCGAAGCGCAGCATCCGTGCCGGGCCGTCACCGGTGCAGACCGACGTCGTGCAGGGAGACACCCTCGAGCGCGGGCACGGCGGGCCCGAAGATGGCCTGCAGCGCCTGCGCGCGGTCGACGAGGTCGAGCCCGGACCCTCGCGGTCGGGTCGTCGGCGCGCGTTCGTCAAATGCCGAGCGAGCGCGCGACCGTTCGTGCCGTGGCCAGAAACGCTCCTGGCTCGGCGATGGTGCTGGCATCGTTGAACCACGGGTTCGTGGCGTGGGCGACGATCTCCTCCAGGCGGTCGTCGCGCTGCGCGAGCGCGGCGAGCGCGAGGGCGCCGGCAAAGGGGCTCGGGACGCTGGCGGCATAGGGGTGTGGCTTCTGGCTCGGCGTGGCCAGGGCAAAGTCGAGCGCCGTCGCCCACCCGCCCATGAAGCCGTCCGCCAGCGGGACGTAGTGGCGAGCGATCTCTCCGCCGACGACCGCCGCGGCGGCCTCGGGCGACATCGTCGAGGTGACCCGGTATGCGTTGACCCGACCGGGGATCACGCCGTACGACGTGCCGTTGAACACGACGCCGGGCTGAAAGTTGGGCTTTCGCTTCACCGCCAGGGCATCAAGGAGTCGCGCAAACGCGCCCCCTTCGAGGATGAGGCCGGTGTATGCGTCGAAGCCCCCCGGGTCGACGTCGCACTTGACGAGCGTCACGTAGATCTGGCCCGACGCGCCGTCGGCATAGCCCAACTTGACCTTGTCTTTGCTGAGCGAGGTCCTGGCCTCCGAACATCGAAGGAGGCCGAGTTGCGTCTTCAGCGCCGCCAGAAAGGCGGCGCGGTGGGCCTTGCTGTCCAAACGTTTACTCCTGTCGCGAGCATCAGACATCATACTCGAGCACGTCGAAGACACCTACGGAGGACTGGTTGTCCGTGAGGTCCACACCGCGCTCTCTACGCAGGCCCCACTTCGACGACTGTGCATCGTCGGACCGGTGCGGGTACACGCCGACTGTTCGACGAACAGGTTTGCCGTCGTGGATGCCCTATCCTCTTGACGCCCGGGCGCGAAGCGGACGGGCTACCACCGTGCAGGCGTCGGGGAATACTGGCTCGTCGATCCGCATCACCGCACGCTCACGGTGCTCCAGCATAGCGAGCGCGACTACCTCGTCGTGCGCGTCGCCGGGCCGGGCGAGCACGTCGCCGTGGAGCCCTTCACGGACGTCGCAATCGACGTCGACGTGGTGTTCGACTTCGACGACGAGCCCTCAGCCCAGACGACCTGATCGTTGAAGACGCGTCGCATCGACGCGTTGGGGAGCGCGCGCTCCGCTCCACGCGCCCCTCGGCCAGCAGCGTCGGCACCGAGAACAGCAGCACGCGCCCCGAGAGGTCTGCCGTGACGAAGCGCTCGGCGTCGAGCCGCAGCACGCGTCGAGGCACCTGCGGCACGTCGGTCTGCGCGAGCACTCATCGCGCCGTCGAGGCCGTATTTCCTTCGTGATGGGATCAGAAAGGCAGGTCGTCGTCTTCGCCGTCGTGGCCACCGCACGCGCAGTCGACGACATCGCGGTAGCAGTCCAGCGCGCACAGCAGCGACTCCGCATGCGCCAGCACCAGCGTCGCCGCCTTCGCCCGCAGCGGGCACGCCTGCGCCCACGGCGCTGACAGCTCGGGGTTCATCGCCCGTGTCACGGCGAGTGCGATGCGCAGCGTGTTGCCGAGACCGTCGAGCACCGCGATCTCCGGCGCCTCGTGCAGTCGGTACGCGCCCGCTCTCGCGTCGCGCGCGCTCATCGCGCCGCGTCCTCGCGCGCCGCGTCGGCGGCCACCACCTGCCGCGCGAGGGCGGGTCATCGCGTAGAAGACCCCGTCGATGATTTCGCCCTTCATGTGGGGCGGCGGCGCGTCGATGTCTGCGCGCGTCGGAGGGTGCGAGCGCGTCGCCGCGCCGACGCCACGCGTCTACGGGTGATATTCGGCTCGAACGAAGGGTCAGCGTGCGCCTGGGGACAGCGCCAGGGCGATGGCGCCCGACGTGAGGACGGCGAGCGCCCTGATGTCGACGCGCACGACACGCGCGAGGTGCGCGTTGTATCTCCCCACGGCGCGCGCAACGGCGACAAAACTCAGGGCGCTCAACAGCCCACCCGCGAAGGCCACAGCCTGGAGGGAAGGGACCAGCGCGGCGATCACCATGAGCGCCCCGAGAAGTCCGAGCGCATAGGACATTCAAACCACGAATCCGCGCGACACATCTACAAGAGCTTCCTTCAACCGTACCGGCATTCGGTCGATTTTCGGCCATCGCAGTCCGTGATTGAAGCTCGGGCCGCTCTCGGCATCGTTTCAACGAGCGTTTTCCCTACTCGAACACTGCTTTCCCGCACTCAGGCCGCACGCTGCCCCACCGCCGGCCGCATCGCTTTTGCGAAGTCCCGCAGCATCACGCGGCCGCCCTCACCGAAACGCGAACATGTGCTGTCCCGGCGGTCCTCGTGGTGGCCCTCGCGCCTCCATCTCGCTCACGGCCTGCCCTCGTCGGCGTCGTTCGTCGCCGATGATCCGCTTTATCGCCGTGGCCTCCGTCGCGATCTCCACGAGGCGCAACTTGCCTGCACAATGCACGCACACGAGAACCTCCACTGCGAACACCCGCTTCAAAAGCCATGCCCACGGATGCTGATGAGTCGGCTTCCCAACACCCGTTGGAGTGGGGGCCTGCGCCTCGAAGGCGTGCTTGGGCCAGGAAGACGATCTCCTGGCTGAGGGGCTTGGAAGCGGACATGGGAAACTCCTGAGGAATGGGAACGCCGTCGGCGGCTATCGGAGATTAACGGCGGGGGGCTCGGGTTCATCCCAGAGGGCGGCTTCGCCTTCGACCGTGTAGGTCTTGAAGAGCCCGCCCTGGGAGAGGCCCGACGCCAACCAGGCGAAGAAATCGGACATCTCTTCGTCGTCGTAGGGGTGCGTGCCGCCGGAAGCGGGCGCGGTGTATTCGAAGTTGGCGATCTCGGTCTCGCCGTCGGACAGGCGGAATCGATTCACCCCGGGGCGCACGCCGGCGGTGAACTCGACCTTCGTCTTGCCGCGGTGGAGCAGGTGCCGCTCGTGGTCCCGGAAAAAGACCGGACCCTTGGCCGAAGCGATCACACCGAAGACGTGGCCGCTGACCGTCAGATAGAAACCCGTGTAGAGCCGGGTTCCCGCGGGTTTGTCGGCGCGCAGCAGCTCGCGGAAGTCGCCGTCGTCGGGGTGGTAGGCCAGGAGCCGGTCGAATAGATCGTGGTGGCGGAGGTAGACCACCTTCGCGCCGGCCTTGAGGGCCTTGACGCGGGCGTCGAACGTCTTCTTGTCGACGAATTCGGCGTCCTCGTCCGTCGGATGCATCAGCGTGGTAACGTACGACATGTCCCGGACGAACTCGCCCGTCTGCCAGTCGTAGGCCAGGACGTCCATGCCACCTTCGGGGGTCGACACACCCTTGACGGGCCTGTCCCCGACGATGGCATACAGGGGCAGCTTCATGGCCTCAGCCCCCAGCCTTTTTGATGGCTTCGCCGTAGAGCTTGCGAGACTCGACGTTCACCAATTCGATCTGTTTCAGCTCGGCCTCGGTCAGGGCCCGACCGTCCTTCAGTGCCGCGGCTTCGATCTTGCGGATGACCTCATACAGCTCGTGGCCCTTGCCCCCCTTGACGGCGAGGATCTGTTCCGGGTGGAGCTGCATCTCGCAGACGTGGCCATTGGACATGCGCACCGTCAACAGGATGTCGCGGTATCCGGCCGACGTCGACTTGGTGAAGCGGTCCTTGATCTGGACGATCTCGTACTCGCCCTTGAGGAGTTCCAGGCCTTTGTACACATCCTCGAGCTTCTTGTATTCGATGGAGCGCATAGGACATTCAAACCACGAATCCGCGCGACACATCTACAAGCGCTTCCTTCAGCCGTACCGGCATTCGGTCGATTTCCGGCCATCGCAGTCCGTGATTGAAGCTCGGGCCGCTCTCGGCATCGTTTCAACGAGCGTTTTCCCTACTCGAACACTGCTTTCCCGCACTCAGGCCGCACGCTGCCCCACCGCCGGCCGCATCGCTTTTGCGAAGTCCCGCACCATCACGCGGCCGCCCTCACCGAAACGCGAACATGTGCTGTCCCGGCGGTCCTCGTGGTGGCCCTCGCGCCTCCATCTCGCTCACGGCCTGCCCCGTTGCGGTGGGCCGATGCGATGGGTCGAGGCTGCAACAACACCGGAAGCGATCGCCCGCCTCATGGCCAAGCACGGCCTCGCGCCAAGAGCACCACCCACGCGCCAGCCGCCGGTGGCCATGCAGCTCGAGCTTCCGTTCACAGCCGA
>CANJMI010000053.1 GCA_947475525.1 Polyangiaceae bacterium
CGAGCCTTTATCGGGACGAGGGCGTCGTGCAGACGGACGAGAACGACGCGGTTGCGTGCGTCACCTGGATGCAGCGCCACGATCGCGACGGCTCCCTCGCGCGACGGTTGGAGCTTCGCGCGGTGCCGTCCGCGCAACGTGCTCGCGTGTAACTCGAAGGGTGGATCGCGGGGGTCGAGGCGATGGTGCAGTGAAGCCGAAACCCGGTGGTGACTTGGAGCTGCCGCCAAGAATTGGGCGATGCCCCGGCTGCGGTCGATGCGCGCGGCTCCTCGACGGGTTGTGCGGCCCTTGCGGCGCCGACGGAGGCTCGTGCCTCGACCGCAAGGCGCGGGGTTTTGCATGGGTCGGCGGCACTCTCGTGATGTTGTGGTCCGTCCCTTGAGTCCACCTACAGGGCGAGGCGACCAGCATTTTAGAGTCGCAGCGTGTCGTCGTCCGACCAATTGAGGATGCGCGCCCGCGGAAGCAGGAGCCCGCCGGGGACTAGCGCCGTGTGACCTGTGAGGGTGGTCAGGAGGGCGCCGGCGTTCGTGTCCCAGATGCTGAGGGTCGCACGGGCGGACCATGAGAGACAGCGGCCGTCGCATTTGGGGCAGACCGAAACGCCCTCGAGGAACACATGGCTGATGAGCCAGGCCCGCGCGAGTGAACACGGTCTGGTTTGCGAGACGGACGCTGACGACGAGCGGGCGGCTAAAAAAAGTGAACCTGGAAAACGGCCTGTTGACAAGGGCGGTCGCGAGGGCCCCGGACGATCGCCCGCCGTGCTTCACGGGAATGATGTTGCGTGACGGCGTGATCCCGCCCGGGCCGATGTCAGCCGGGCAAGCTGGACGCTCACCGCCGGCTCAGGGCAGCTGGCAGATCGGCACGGCGGCGAGCGCCTGCGCTTGCTCGGCGCGCTTGTGCGGAGCGAGTGGCTCGCAGCTGGCTGTCTCGACGAGACGAAAGCCGGTCCAAGCGAATTTCACGCGTTCCGGCAGTCCATCGGCGCGGTGCAGCCGCGCGGCGATCGCTTTCGGCAGCCGGCATTGATCAGCGAGCTTTTTGAAGTCGCCGAGCTCGTCTTCGGAGGCGGCGGCCACCACGAGGAAGCGCTCCGCGTCGGAGCCGGGCGCGGGCACCGCCTCGAAGCCGTCGGCGCCGCCAAGCGCCATCGTCTTGCCCGCTTCCACGACGGCGCTCGGCGCTTCGCGGTTCGGGTAGATCAACAGGGCCTCGCCGTCGCCGTAGAGATCGAACACGCGGACGAAGGCTTTTTCGTCGCTCTTGAGCCAGAGCTGGGTGCGCTCGCCGGCGCAGAGCGTGTTACCGCGCGCCGCGTCGATGCGGATAGACAGGCCCAGGCTCGACGGCGGCAGCTCCGCGATCGTCTCGGGTCGCGGATGAGGCGAGGCGGCCACGGGCAGGACGGTGGTCGCCGCGCCGTTGAGCGCGAGCGCGGCGCCGTCCTTGCGCCAGGCCTTCCAGTTGACGTCCAGCACGTCGATCTGCCTCTCCGTGCGCTGCGTGATCACGGCGCGCACGACGATGTCGACGCCGTCGGGGAGGCCTTCTCCGGCCCAGCCCTTCGGCGGTGCCACGACGGCGGCGATTTCGGCGAGCTTGCCTTCGAGGAGCGCGCGCAGCCAATCGGCTCGCAGGCCACCGGGCGCGCCGGCGTCGACGATGAGATCGATCGCGACGCGCGGCTTGCCCTTCGACCAGCGCGCGAGTTTGCTCGCGGCCGCGACGAGGTTCTCGTCGAGCTTCTCGAGGCTCGTGGCCTGCTCGCGCCACGCCGCCAGATCTTCGCTCTTGAGCACCGCCATGGCGCAGAGACCGCCAGCGGCGCTGCGGCCGGTCTTCCACGTGGTCACGCGCGCGCGCAGGAAATCGCATGATCCTTGCTGGCCGCACGCCCGACCGACGAGCCTGTCACTCGCGTCTTGGACCGCGCGCATGATCGCGCCCCGTCCCGCGTCGGAGAAGGCCGTCTCCTGCTGCCAGCCCGTCGGTGGCATGAGGGCGCCTTCGCAGCGCCATTCGCCCGCCTGTGAGCCGGGCTCTCGTGCTCCCTCGCCCGCTTGCGGGGCAGGGTCGGGCGCGGGCGCATTCTTGGCTGGAATCGTCTCGCTGCACGCCGCCGTCGCGAGCACTGCCGTCGCGAGCGCCGCTGCCAGGACGAATCGCAAAGCACGCATGCCGCGCATCGTTACTTCAGCGCCTTAAGCTGATCTTCCAGCTTGGCGCGATCTTCCTTGCTCATGGTCTTGGCGCGCGGCGCGGTGAGGATCGCTTCGAGCGTCGTCTTGGCGGCTGCGTTCTGTGCGCTCTTGGGGAAGAAGGCAAGCACCTTGCTCTTGTACCTCTTGCCGTCGGGCGTGCTCGACTCCGCGGGCGCGCACCAGGTCTTGTCCTTCACCTCGGACGCGACGCCCTGCGCGGCGGCCGTCGTGACTTGGCTGTCTTGGAGGTAGCCCTGGATGAGGCTCGCTTCCGTCTTGGAGGCGGTCGTGAGCAGCTCCCCCAGGAACTTCACGACTTGCTCGCGCGCGTTGCGCATGGCGAGATCGCGCGCCATCGACTCGCTCGGCGCCTCGGGCGAGAGGCCGCAGAAGAAGCTGCCGTCGAGGCTCGTGGGGATGTTCTCGCACCACGAGCAGCTCGCGTCGGGCGCGGGCGCGGCCTCGAGCTGCACGGGCGTGGTGAGGAACGCGAAGTAGGTGTCGTTGAAGGTGTTGACGCGCCGCCAGGCGACGTTGTCCTTGTACTCGATGGTGCCGGTGATGCTCTTGACGATGTTCGACATGCCCGCCTCCTGCTCGGAGCCGGCGGCCTCGTAGACTTCGCCGCTGCCCATCAGGAACTCGCCGATGATCTTGACGGCGCAGGCGCTCTTTTCGGCCTGGCAGCACTGGGCGAGCGCCGCCGGATCTTTCACGATCGCCTGCATGCGCTTCTTCAGCGTGTACTTGACGCGCGCGGCCGCGTGCGAGCCGGCGGCGGCGTTGGCGCCGAGGATCCCTTTGACGCCGATGCTCGCCGCCGCGCTTTGTGAGGCGTCGAGCACCTCGTCCATTTGCTGGTTCGCGTCGACGACCTTGTAGCCGATGAACTCGCTGCAGCGCGTCTGGGCGGCCGCGGTCTCGTCGATGGCTTCAGTCTCGATCTTGTCCGGGACGAAGCGACCCACGTAGGCGCTCGGATCGCTGTCGAAGGCGGCGCGCAGGTGGATGCTACGCGTCGGCCGGATGACGGTCGAGCCGTGGATCGACGGCGGCGGATTGGCCACCGGCAGGCATGCGCCGGCGAGCGCGAGCGTGAGCCCGGCGAGCGAGAGTTTGGTTGGAGCGAGAGCAGAATGGCCAGCCATGCTCCGGAGACTATGCCAGACGTCCGCGGTGCATCAATCCATTGTTGCGCGAATGTCTTTCTTGCGCGAAATCGGCCCCGTCCCGTCGGAAAAACATTCGGGACATCAAATCATCAAATGACGCGAACCGAGCCACCACCGCAGTTCCCAGCGAAGGAAATGCACTGGGTCAACCGGTCTTGCGGTCGCGGCGAGCGACGGCCGGCAAGCTTCGGACGCCGCACGTCGTCTTCATCCGACCCGAGCTGTGGCAGTACTTCGGCAGCAACACCTCGATCAACGAGGCGTTGGAGACGCTCGTGCGGTTGGGCGTGGCCGCCCGCAGAAGCAAATCGGTGTCATCATCGTGAAAATTGAGTCGTCGCCAGGCGCGTTCAACATCGCCTGTATCGCCTGTATCGCCTTCAGCAAGCAGTCATCTAACGGCTTCGAGGCGAATCGGACGCTCGTGGGCCGGCCAAGTTCTACCGAATCGCACGCTTGGCCTTTTAAGGCGCGCGACAAGGTGCTCGGCGTGCAGGGGATCGACCGAATGACCGACGCCGCCTTCGCCGAGCTGTGCGCGCCGTGGATAGAACCGCGGGTCCTGGTGACGGGCAACATGCTGGGGCACGGGCTCGCGCAGAAAGCGCTCGGCATGAGCGGCAAGCTCGAGAAGTGGGAGCTGCCCGACATTGACAACCCGGAGGTGCGAAAGCGATTGAAGGCGGGCCTGTTGCAGGTCTCGAAGCTCGCGAAGAGTCTCGCGAGCAAGCTGTGAGTTGTGAGGTGTGATGTTCTGGATCTGAAGCTGTGAGCTTTGACGATCAAAACTGGTTCATCGGGAAGCTCGAGCTGAGCAGGCGCGCATAGATTGAGGTGCGACTGCAAGCATTGCGACAGCATTGCGTGAACCAGCGAAGGTGCCTCGTCGCATACACCTCGACGTTGCGTGATCCACTGTTGGGCTGACGTTGTACGGCTCGCACCGCTCACCGCTCACCGCGCATTGCTCACCGCGAAGGGCCACAGATCGCCAACAATCGATAGGATTTTTCTTGGGGTCATCGCGCGAGTGGAGTCTCCTGCAGTCGCGCGCGGCGCTCCCGACAGCCCCTGCCCGCCGGCGGCCCGTTGACGGCCAGCACCCAGCGGCGCGACCGAGCCACCGAAATCCGAGGAGCCGACGGCTGCCGATTTCAAGGACATGGGCAAAACCCGTGGCGTCAGCCAGTCGCGTCTTGGGTCACAGCCCTGATCGAGCGCGCGAACCCTTGCGGCGGCGCAGGCCGAA
>CANJMI010000054.1 GCA_947475525.1 Polyangiaceae bacterium
TCGCGGTCAGCCGTCTGGAGACGGTCGCCAGCGATCGGGAAGGAGCTCGTCGATGTCGGACTCGACCGAGAGCTTCGCCATCACGTCGGTGAGGTACGCAGTCGGATTGATTCCGTTCAGTTCGCAGGACGCGACGAGAGAGTAGAGGCCGGCGACGTTCTTTCCGGCGTCTTCGTTTCCGACGAATAAGTAGTTTTTTCGACCGAGGGCAACACGGCGTAGTGCCGCCTCGGATCGGTTGTTGTCCGGCGGCAAAGCGGCCACGTGGAGGAAACGCGAGAGCGGCTTTCGGCCGCGCAGTAGGTAGCCCGCTGCTTTGCTCATCAGCGATTTCGTTGAATGGCGGCGCCTGGTCGCGCGTGCCCACAAGAGGAGCCGCGCGAACAGCGGTCGGCTTCGCTCGCGTCGCAGGGCGAGGTGCGCTTCGGTGCCGACGATGCCGAGTGTCGCGGCGTCGTGTTCGACGACGTAGATGTCGCGAATCAGCTCGAGCGCCGGTAATGCGTCGCTGTTTTCTTTCGCGTCGAAAATCTTGCGACGAGCGTGTGCGAGGCAGCCGGCGCGGTTGCGACGCCCTGGCTCGGTGACTTTGTTGTAACCGGTGTAGAGATCAGCGACGAGCTCGCCTGTAGAGTCGCCGAGCACGCGTGCGGGAGTGTCGCCAGAGCGGTAAGCGTCAAGATAGTTGACAGCTCCCGGCGAACGGGTGAGTACAAGGCGACTCGGGGTGCGATGTACGCACGGGGCGAGACGCGAAACACGCGAGATGGTGTCGTTGCGACCAACGAGGAGTGCGTGATGAATTCCGAGGAGATCGATAAGGCGGAGGTGGAGTGCGTTCTCGACGAGGCACGCACCTACGTCGGGGTGGACGGCGTGCTGGCGGGCTTCTCGCTGGGCGCGGCGGTCACCGTGATTCAGATGGAAACGCGGACCTGGTTCGTGAATACCTTACTAATCTGCAGCGTCGCGTCGGCGTGGTGTTTCGTCATCGCGCTCCTCGTCCACCTCTACACCTACGAGGCAGCGCTCGGCAGCAACGCCTATTTCAGGTTCGTGCCACGCAACAACCAAGCTTCGCTCGTGAAGTCGCTTCGGCGCTACTCTGCGTACGGCGAGGCAACGCTGCTCTTCGGCGTGATGGTCTTCGCGATCGTGCTGCTCGCGGCCGGTTTCGTGCACTCCTTCTGGCTCGGGATCATCGTTGGCCCGCTGGGCGTCATCGCGCTGATCGCGTCGTTCGTCGCGTTCAAGCGTACGGGGCTCGGGGGCAGCGCGAGCTACTACAATTCACTGCGTCGATGAGTCGAGGTGGGCCATGTTGGGACTTCTGATTCCGCGCGGTGGGAACGCGTTCCTCGGAGAGAATGGCGCTGCATTGCGGCGCGTTGAACTCGGGCTCGGCTGGGACACGGGCGGGAGAGACATCGACCTCGATGCCTCGATCTTCCTCCTCACGCAGCACGGTCGCGTCCGCAACGACGACGACTTTGTGTTCTATCACGCGCCTGTGTCGTCGTGTCGCTCGGTCAAGCACCACGGCGATAGCAAGGGCGGCGGCAGCGGTGGCGACGACGAACTGATCTCCGTCGATCTCGAGCGCGTACCCCGCGAGATTCAGCGCCTCGCGGTGACGGTTACGATCCACTCCGAGCCCGGCGGCCGCAGCAACAGGTTCGCGGATCTCCGCTCGGCTTACGTCCGGGTTTCGAACGAGGAGACCCGCTCCGAGATCCTGCGTTTCCAGCTCGATTCGAGCTTCGGACAGGAGACCGCGCTGATCTTCTCGGAGCTCTATCGGCATCAGGACGGCTGGAAGTTCCGCGCCGTCGGTCAGGGCTTCGTCGGCGGACTTCGGGCCCTCTGCGGTCACTTCGGAGTCGTGGTGGACGATTGAGGGCGTGTCTCTAATCGAGTGTCAATTCGGACTCGCCATTGTCGCGTGAGCGAGTCGAGTCCGACCTCGCTTTGAGCGGGTTCGCGCTGTTCAACCGTAACCGTCCGGCGACCACCGTCGCGACGGGCGCGCGGATCGACGTTCAGTTCGCAGCGGCCCAGGCGGCGGGGAGCAAGTCGTCGATGGCGTTCGCGGGGTGATCCTGCACGCGGGCGAGGACGTCGGTGAGGTAGTCGAAGGGGTTGATTCCGCGCGATTCGCAGGTGGCGACGAGCGAGTAGAGGCCGGCGAGGCTCTGGCCAGCGGCGACGTCGCCGACGAAGAGGTAGTTCTTGCGACCGAGCGCGATCCTACGCAGCGCGCGCTCAGTGGCGTTGTTGTCGAGCGGGACGCGGGCGTCGTCGAGGAAGACGCCGAGCTCGTCCCACTGGCCGAGCGTGTAGCGGATGGCGGCGCCGATTGGGCTCTGCGGCGGTTGCTTTGCGTGCTGCGCGTCGAGCCAGAGCTTGAAGCGTTCGCGGATCGGGCCTGCGCGCTGTTTCCGAAACTCCAATTTGGCGACGTCAGCAAGTTTGCGTTCCGCGGCCTCGTGTTCGACGCGATAGAGCGCGGTGATCAGGTCGAGCGCCTCCTGCGCGACGGGCGCGGTCTTGATCGACTCGAAGAAGTAGCGGCGCACGTGCGCATGGCAGGCCGCGCGGCGACGACTCGAGACCTTCTCGATGTCGTTGTAGCCGCTGTAGCCATCGACGAGCAGCACGCCTTTCGTGCCCTCGAGAAGCGCTT
This sequence comes from Polyangiaceae bacterium, assembly GCA_947475525.1. Taxonomy (GTDB): domain Bacteria; phylum Myxococcota_A; class Polyangia; order Polyangiales; family Polyangiaceae; genus SYFR01. The sequence continues at coordinate 2,684 of CANJMI010000054.1, forward strand.
TCGGCGTCGCGCCGGAGCGATTGTCGGCGAAGTGATAGGCGATGTCGTGACCGCCTGCGGCGTCGGTCGCGCCGGAGGTCCAGACGAAGCCCGTCTTCGGGAGATAGCCGCTACAAACGCCCTGTTCCACGCCGCGAAGAGTTGACATTAGCTCCAGATCTCGGCGGATGTGCCCCGAGGAGCTTTGTGACAGCGACGACTTCCCCCTCGTTTTGGCCGAAATCCTTGGTATTTCGCGTGGCGAGTTCGAGTCGATGCACGCGCGCCGTCGCGAAGATCACCGCGTCCGGGAGCTTCATGCGGCGTTCGCGTCGGACGATGACGGCTTCTTCGGCGACCGCCGCGTCGATGGGTATGAGCTGGAAACCACCAAAGAACGCTCACAGGAGATAGCCGCTACAAACGTCCTGTTCCACGCCGCGAAGAGTTGACATTAGCTCCAGATCTCGGCGGATGTGCCCCGAGGAGCTTTGTGACAGCCCGTTGTTCGCGGCCGCAGGCCTTGCGGCGTCACGGCACGCGGGGTGTACGCTGACGGCGTGGGCCTGCCGCCATGCCGTTCATGTGTCGCAAGCAGTTATAGATGTCCGGGTCATAAGCGGCCATAAATGTCCGCTGGTGTGAATGTGATCCATCTTGGGTTTCGTCCGATTTCTTCGTCTCGAAATCAGAAAAAATCGTCGTCGTCGCTGCGGCTGTGGGCAGTGTGGGCAACGCGCTTCGCGGTGTCCAAGCACCTGGGGGCAAGCGCTTCGCTTGTCCCAGAGCGAGGTGGGCAGGTCGTCCCCGAGCTGTCCACCTCGACCGGCAGATGCGGCACTGTCCACAGCGCTCCCGGCGCGCAGCCGTCCGGACTCAGGCCGCTCGACGCTTGCGCTTGGTGACGAGCTCGGCGTCGCGCGTGAAGCGGGCGAGCTGCTTGCCCTGAAAGCTGACGCCGAGCGTACCATCGAGAAACTCGTGGACCAGCACCGGGCAGCGCGCGAAGTGAATGCGCTCGCGGCCCGGCGGCAACTGCAAGCACAGCCGCTCGAAGTGCACGGTGTTGTCTTTTTGCACCACGCGTTCGTGCTGCACGCTCAGTAGCAACTCGAGGTTGATACCGGTCAGTGGCACGAACGCACTCTCGGGCTCGGTGGGCACGACCGTGAAGCGCCGGTTGAAGTCCGCGACGAAGTGCTTGTCCAGGTACTCGTTGGCGGCCGCGTAATCGCGAACACCAGCGACACGCAACTCCTGGGGCAGCCGGCCCTGAAACGTCGCGAAGCAGCGCTCGCTGCGCCCACGCGCCTCGGGTGTACGTGCGCGAATGTGACGAATGCCTAGCACGCGCAGCACACGAGCGAGCTGCGTGCCCTGTTGCTCGTCGGGTGCTTCGCCGGCCCGGCTCGTCGTGCAGAAGCCCCCTGCGTCAGGATAGTTGCCGCACCGACCGGATGACGGCCCTGGGGGCACAGGATTGAGGACGATGGAATACAGCGCGGCGTTTCGGAAGCGGATGGTCGAACGGATGATGGGCCCGAGGGCGATGAGCGCGATGACGCTATCGGCAGA
>CANJMI010000055.1 GCA_947475525.1 Polyangiaceae bacterium
CAACAACCTCCAGTCGCCCCATGCCGAGCCGCTCCTCGCGGACGACGGCGACGCCCAACATTTGGCTCGCCGCATGCGCACGAAGACCTTGGACGGACTCACGGTTCGGGTCACGGGGGGCAGCGACGGTGCGACCTCGACCTGCTCGTGGAGTTCGAGGGCGGGACGACGTTCGACGCCTTCATGGGCACCAAACTCGCAATCGAGGATGCTCTCGGAATGCGCGTCGACCTCGTCGCCCGTGCCGCGCTCAAGCCACGGCTCGCGAGCGCGCATCGAGGCCGAGGCTCGCCGTGTCGCGTGACCTTGACGCGTACGTCGCCGACATGATCGAGGCCTGCGCGCGTACCGGGGGTCCTGCCGTGAGCGGCCAACCCGCCTGGGCGGCCTATGCTGGCGATGGCAAGGCGATGACGTTCGTTCCGGGCGCCAACGGCTCCATTGATGCGCGCACGCGGCCCCACTGCGCATTTTGGGCTCGCATGTACCCGACCACGTTGCAGTGATTCTTGGTTAAGTGGGTGCAGTTGCGGACAGCCCCGGACAGCCCTGGCTGGACCCGCTGGCGTAGGGTCAGCGCGTGACAGTCGAGCACCATTACAAACACGTTCGTCAAAATGCCCAAAACACAATCCACAAAAAATGTCGTACCGACACCTGGATCACAGCAACTCTCGATAATGCCGCTCGCTTCGGACGCGAGTACGCTCGCGGGGTCGACGTCGGTCGCGGATGACGAACGAGATGATGTCGCGAGTTTGCCTCCTAATGGTCGCCGGCCCGAACGGCGCTGGCAAGACCACGATCACCGAACGCAGGCTGGCCCACGAGTGGTTCGGCGGATGCGACTAGGTCAACCGCCGGCCCGGCCCTTCTCGATGGCGGCCTCGATGAGCGCCAGAACCTTCTGATCCTTGGGCCGATTCGCTGAGCGCTTCATGCGAAGAATGGCGGGCAACGGGGCAACCAGCACGGTCGCGCCGCCCATGGTCGTCTTCAGCGCCTCGGCTGCGAGCGTTGTGTAGCTGTCACCGCCGGAGCCTGATCGGATCCTTTCATCACATCAAACCGCCCAAACTTCGTGCGCGGCATGATAATGCCCGTAAAACTGCGAATGCGCTGGAGAACCGGCCGTATCCGATGAACGCTGCCTGGCGGTACGACGCACCCACATCCGGAGCGTGGTTGCAGTCAAGCGCGAGCTCATCGGCCACCTGGGGCACCGTCTTGCCGCCCCTGACGAGCCGAACCGCATCGGCCTCGAACTCGTTCGAGAACTCTCGACGGGCCCGTCGTTCCGGCTTCTTCTTTGTCATCGTCCTCATCGAACACGCCCGCGCACTCTCGCGCTATCCCGGGTGTCCGTCAGCAGGGGGGGAGGTTCAAGCTGGCGTCCCATGGACCGCTCACCGACGAGCAGAGACAGCGCCTCTATGCGGCCGTCGCGAAGTGCCCGGTGCACACCCCCCACGTTTCCGCGACCTTCGACGCTCGGCGTGCTCGGCGCGCGCGTGGATAGCGTGCACTTCGCTGTGCTCCGTGGCTCTCACTGGATTTTGTCCACTTCGTGAATTCCTTCCAGTTCGAGTTGCGCTCTCTCTTGATGAATTCGGTACACAGGGTGCGCTGCACGGCGCAGGACGCGAGGGCAGGAGCGTCGCCAGCGCGCACCACCGACTGGCGCGTGTGCACGGCGAAGCGGATGAGCGGCAGGTCGTCGGTGGGCTCGGCGTCCAAGACCGTGAAGATATCGCCGGGCTTGGGGTCGGGGCACGTTCGACAGCGTGGCTCATGGGTGGGGTGAACGCGGCTCCGGGGCGCCAGGTGGGACAGCCGCTTGACGAAAGGCTCGGCCTGGCGCAGATTGGTATCGGATTATCCGATACTCGATCGAGAAACCCATGCTGCCCCGCCAGACCATCGAAGCCTTCGACCGCCACCTGCTCGGGCTTGGCCTGCGCTTCGAGGGCGTCGTCATTGGTGGCTCGGCGCTCGGGCTCATGGGCGTCATCCAGCGGCCGACGCGCGACGTCGACATCCTGGTGCCTGAGCTATCCCGGGCGATCGCCTCAGCTGCGCGCGACTTCGCGAAGGCGCAGCGCCAGGCAGGCGTCGACCTGCAGGACGACTGGTTCAACAACGGTCCGCTGCAGCTCGGCGAGGTTCTGCCTGCTGGGTGGCGCGAGCGTGTGCAGCGCATCTTCGACGGGCAAGCCCTCGTGCTCCGCACGCTCGGCAGGTCCGACTTGCTCAAGAGCAAGCTGTTCGCGCTCTGTGATCGCGGCACCGATCTGCCCGACTGCATCGCGCTCGCGCCGACCGCGGAGGAGCTTGTCGAGTGCATGCCGTGGCTCGAGCTGCAGGACGGAAACGAGCTGTGGCCTGCGCATGTGCGGGCGACGATCGACGACCTCGCGCGGAGGCTCGGTCATGGCGTTTAGCCGCGCTACCTCCCCCGAGCCGACGCCCGCGCAGGGCGAGCTGACCGCGCGCATGGTGGGCATCGGAATGAACTTCGCCGCGAAGGCAGAGGCCGACGCGGAGATCGAGAGCACGCTCTTGCACGCCTCCGTCCTCGGCATGGACGACGGTGATCTCCGCGTGCTCGCCGTGCTGACCACCTGGCTCGGCGTGCATCACACGCACGTGAACGCCGACCGGCTCGTGCGCGTCGTGGGCGCCCATCCGTCCGAGCGCGTTCGGGCCTACTGGTCGGCCATCGCGACGTGGCTCAAGAAGGACCGTCGTCTCGCCCGTCTCGGAGGGGCCCACGAAGGAGCGCCGATCGAGCTCTTGCCAACGGGGACCGAGTTCCAGGTCAAACGACGCGGCGAGGATGAGCGCTTCACCGGGTCGAAGCTGCGCGTGCCCAAGGGCACCCTCCGCGATCGCCACGAGGACGTGCTTCCACCGGAGGTCCTGGTGCGACGTCACGCGGGTTACCGAAATCGTGTGCTGATGGGCCCGTCGTTTCGCGCCGACGTGTGGACCGCGCTCGAGCACGCGCCCAACCTGTCCATCGCGGACATCGCGCGGAAGGCCTCGTGCTCGTTCGCGACCGCCTGGCAGGCGGCGCAGGACTACCGTCTCCTGCGCGAGGCCGGACCGAACGCGCCGCAGGGCTGACCCGCCGGTCAACAGCGCGAGCGCCTTCTGCTCGTCGGCGTCGCGCTCGCTTGGCTTCGTCGGTGCGCGTGGCGGTCGAGCACCGTTGCAAGCACGTTCGTCAAGGTGCCTGAAGCGCAGTCCGTGGGAGGTGTCGTGCCAGCGGCCTTGGCCACCACGTAGCCATCGAGACTTGAGGTCGGAACCGCGAAGCCGCTCCAGGTGAACGTAACGGCGCCGACATCTTAGAACATCCCGACGGGTCCAATGAATGGCGCCAAGACGACGTCCGAGGTGGGCATCATGAACATCGTCTTCAACTCGAAGTTGAGCCCAAAGTTCTTGTGCAGCGGGAAGATTGCGCCGACGCCGAGCGGGATGAAGTACCTTCCGGTGATCTGACTCACCTCGATCCCGGGACGCCTCACGGCTCCGACGCCGCAACGTGCGACATCGTCTGGGCTCACTGTTTTCGGATCGATAAAGTCCCCGTTCGGCTGGACCGTGTCGCAGACATCGACCGCTACGCCGGAGTTGACCTGCGCTACGCCGAAGCCCGTGTAGACATAAGGGCGCGGCATGAACAGCGATTTTGGCGGCATCAGCGATTCGAGCGGGAAGTACTTCAGCTGAACCTCAAAATGGAACGGCATGAAGTCGCTCGCCGCATTCTGCCGGCACGAGCCTTCGTACGTGTCAGGCGAGCTCGTGTCGGTGTCCGGGTGTGACTGCGTGCAGGCGAAAAAGCGATCCGCCGCATCGCCCGCCGAAGGCGAGCCGCCGAACGCGTAACCTACGCGAACGCCACCGGTCAGACCGTTCCACAAGATGCGGTCGTAGCCGAGGAGCAGGCGAACATCCCCGACAGCGGCGCCACCTTGGACTTGGTTGAATTTGCCCGCAAGCGGCTTGCCGAGAAACTCGCCGCCGTCATTCGGATTGAAGCACGCGTAGTTCTCGTAGGTCGTGAGCTCGCCCGTCAGCGCATCGACCGACCCGCAGACATCGTCCGCCGTCCCGAGGAACAGGGCGTCGATCTGGAGTCCCGCGGTC
>CANJMI010000056.1 GCA_947475525.1 Polyangiaceae bacterium
ATCGGGGTTTTGCGACGCACTTTGTCGAGATCGCCGCACGCCGGATTTCGTGTATCGCTTATCCTACGCGCACACGGCGAAAGCCCGCTCAGCGAAGCGCAAGAAAGTCGTCCACGTCGCTGCCTGCGAGCACACCCTGGATGCGCAGGGCGGGCAGCGGCTGGTTTGCCGTCGTAAGGTCCGCGGTGGCATAGAACTCTGTATCGTTGTTGACGAGGAGGTCACCCAGGATCCCGAGGCGAAGGCTATCGGCCGTGAAGCCGAGGGCCTCGACGTCCAATATCAATCCGGGAGACGCGACGTTGGCGACGCGCACCGGCGCCGGGTTTCCGGTCGTCGGGAGCACGAAGGCGACGTAATCGTCATCGGCGTCCATTACAGCGAGTCGCCAGTCGGCCACCACCGCCAGCAGCATGCCGTCTGGGCTCCACCCCATCGAGTTGAGCGACGTGCTTGGACCGTAAAATTGGCCCACGGCTGGGATCATCGTGAAGGCGGTGAGCTTCGTCGCGGTCATGTCGACGAGCTTCGCGCCGTAAATCTGAATATTTCCATTGGTTTTCTCGTTAGCACCAAAAGCGACGCTCAGGCCATCGGGCGAGAGCTAAAAGTTCGTGATCTTGGCGCCCATGAGCATCGCCTGCGCCCCTACGATGGTGGGGTTCATGCGTTCGCGTCGGCCTTTTAAAGCATCGCCACGCCGTTGTTGTGGGAGTTACGGAAGTAGAGCTTACCGTCGGCTCCGACCTGCACGCCGGTCTTGACCTGTTTCGAGCTGCCGTTCAACATCGCGGCAGCGACGACGGCGTTGTGCAGCGTGGCTTTCATGTCCGTCATCGCGACGAGCCACGCTTGCCCATCGACCTCGCCCGTCACCACGCCCTTACCTTTGCTTACGACGTCGCGACTTGCTTCGAACTGCGGCTTCACGAGGGCGACGAGTGTTCCGCCTGGTTTGATGCAGACTGAAAGCGCCTCGACAAACTTGCTTAGGCCGATGACCGAGGCACCCATCGGCTCCGTCGGCGAGCGGTCACGCCGCCTGGACCTTTACTTTTAGCGAGAGCCCCGCCTCCTCAACCATCGCTTGCAGGGCGAGCCTCACGAACTGGTCGCGCGGGTAGCCGAGCGCTTTCGCAAAGCGCACCGCTCGCTCGAGGCTCAGGCTCTTGCGTCCGTGCTCGATGTCGCAGAGGTGGGAACGTGAGATCCCGAGCGTTCGCGCGAACGAAGCCTGCGTCTCTTCTTCGCCGAGACGAATGCTCTCAAGGAGCCGCCCGAGCGTGAGCGGGCCGCCGGCGCGGGCCTCGAGGAAGCGTATCGTCGTGCTCTTGGTCTTCGCGCTAGTAGTCATGTTTGTTCACCTCTTCGACGCTGACGAACTCGACCTCGCCCGCGCGTATTTCGTAAATCGCTCGATAGGCTCGACTGAGGCGGATCGAACGTTGCCCCTTACGCGGCCCCTTGAGCGGCTCATCGTGAAAACCGGGCATTTTGCGCACACTTTCGAGCCCATCTTGTTCGACGGCCTCGACCCACGCCGCAAGCTTCGTCGCAATGAACGCCGGCACGACCCGCAACTGCTTGCGGGCACGCGCGGAGAGTACGACGACGTGAATCACCCGCTTTGAATGTACACCACAGAGGTGAACATGCAAGCTCGAAAGACCGGCTCGCGCATAACGCCTATACTTTCGACCTAAAGGGACCTTCGCGGAGAAAAAACAAAGACTGAAACGACAACCTGCGACGCCTCATTTCACCCAGAGCAATCCACGCTCCGCGGGTGTCCACATGACGGCGATACGGGTGTCCTCGTCAGGCGGTATGCGCAACCATGCCGCCGTCAAAACGTCATGCCGGTAGATTCGGTCATACAGTGCGTAGAACCGAAACCCCGGCTCCTGCTTTGCTTTCGCGTAGAGCTTCCGTCGCAAGAGGGATATTTTCACCGGGAGTACGTGACGTTCCGACCATTCGGGCGGACGCTCGTTCTGTCCCAGTTCTTCCGTAGTAGGCTTTTGGTCCAAGCGGTTCTCCTTCTCGTTTCAGCAGCTTGCATCTCGGCAGGACCCCTTCGCTCCACTCGGTTTCCCGTGCTTCAACGCTACTACGAGCCCATCCGACTTCCAGCCGTGCCTCTCGCACTTATGCCTTCGCTGCGATTGTCGGGTCTTACCCACACGACTGGATCTCTCAGGTTCCTGGCCAGTCTTTCGGTGCGTGCTGCCCCCTCACACCCACATCCACCCACACGCCCTGCGCCCCCGCGCCCAAAAAAAATCGCGAAGACGCTACTGCTGGAGCAGCCGCGGGACCATCACCGTAACATCGCCAGATCATCTTCACACTAGGATGCGACACCGCGCTTTGCACACCCGTAAACTACACACACTGTTCGGCTCCATTACCCGCGCGCACCCTACACCACACATTCCGACTTATACTCACCTCTGTGCACTGTATTGCACTACAATACACATAATCTGTGGAATTCACAGACTCAAAAAGACGCAGTGCCAGAGAGTCAAGGGTCGAGTGAAAAGGGACCGGCGCAGCGCAAGCCAAGGTCGACATGCCGGGCCGTGGGTTCGTACACGTGGCGATTGGCGGAGCGGACGTACGAGGGGTCGTAGTCGTTCCAACCGCCGCCGCGATAGACGCGGGCTGCTCCTCCGCCGAAGGTAGATGACGTCCATTCCCATACGTTTCCTGACATGTCGGCAAGACCGAAGGGAGAGTTGCCACTCGAGTAGGAGCTGACCGCACAGGTGTTCTTGCGGTTGACCTGGCCAAGGTCGTTGCCTGCACCGTTCCAGCAGAGCTGGTTCGTTGGCGCGGTGTTGCCCCAAGGAAAGAGGCGACCATCGGTGCCGCGCGCCGCGTACTCCCATTCTTCTTCGGTTGGCAAGCGCAGCCCTTGCGCTGCGCAATACGCCGTCGCTTGGTTCCAGTCCACGCAGTTGATGGGGTGATTCTCGCGTCCCGCAACGCCTGCGTTGCAATAGCTGCCGCCGGTACTTGCGGCGGTGCACTTGTTGCTCAAGACACACGCCGCGTACGCCTTTGTCGTCACCTCGGTGACGTCCATGAAGAAGGCGCTAACGGTGACCATGCCGGCCTTTGCCTTGTTGTCAGCGTCCCCCATCGTGAACGTGCCAGCGGGGATGCTCACCATTCCCTCAGGGACGGGGATGCAGGCGCCCACTTGGCAGAATTTGCCTGACACGCACGCGTTGCCGCACGCGCCGCAGTGCGCCGCATCCGTTGCGAGCTTGACCTCGCAGCCGTCGGTCGCGTCCATGTCGCAGTTGGCAAAGCCCGCGCTGCAGTTCCCTATGCCACACTGGCCAGCTACGCAGGCCGCAGTCGCGTTCACTACCGAACACACGTTGCCGCACGCGCCGCAGTGCGCCGCATCCGTTGCGAGCTTGACCTCGCAGCCGTCGGTCGCGTCCATGTCGCAGTTGGCAAAGCCCGCGCTGCAGTTCCCTATGCC
>CANJMI010000057.1 GCA_947475525.1 Polyangiaceae bacterium
AAGACGTTGCAGGTATCCTCGTGTGGCACGAGGGTGGAGGTAAAGAGCCCGGCGAGTGGCGTGCCACGCGGATCCAGCTCGTCGAAGGCACGCGCTGACAAGGTTGTGAACCCCGAGGACCGGGGCTGGAAGCCAACGACCGACGATCCGTCGCTGGTCATCTTCGAGTCCACGCCCAAAGGAGCGCGTGTCGAGGTGGACGGCAACGTGCTCTGCGAGAAGACGCCGTGCAAGAAAATGCTCCCCCCGGGACAGCCCGTCATTCGCATGAGCATGGCGAAGTATGTCGCGAAGGAAGAGCGCGTGAAGGTGGACGCCGAGCAACGCCTGTCGTGGACGCTCGAGAGGAACACCGCGCAGGTCACGGACGAGCAGATGTGGTCACGCGAGGTCAAGCTCACGCCCTATGAGACGACTCGCCTGGAGGGCGAGCTTAACGAGGCGACGACCGACGATCCGTCGCGGGTCATCTTCGAGTCCACGCCCAAAGGAGCGCGTGTCGAGGTGGACGGCAACGTGCTCGAAGCTTCGCCCCAAACGGAAGATCGCATTGGCATTGTGGATTGGCTAAAAGCAAAGCCCGCGGCGATCGCGACCTTGAGTGTCGGAGGTGGCCTCGGTCTGTTAGGAACCATCGGCTTTGGAGTCGTAGCGGGAGAGGCCAAGGGAAAGGCCGGGGACCTTACGGATTTGATTCTCATGCAGACGCAGCATCCATCGGATCCGAACGGGCAGCTGCCTGCCAATTATTACGACTCCAACGGCACTGCGACTCCATGCGGTGGTACAAGTGATGCGACAACCGCTCATCCGTATTACCGCGACGCATGTGACGCGCTGCGCTCGCAACTGAAGGCGTACGATGTGGACATGGCGCTGATGGCCACAAGTCTCGTCGTCATGACGCTCTCGGTAGGCGGGACTTACATCTGGTACTACCTCGATAACGACCCCAAGTCGGACGCGAAACCCGCCAACCAGACACCGCACGCGTTCGTCACAGTTGCGCCGATCCTCTCGACTCAGCAGCAAGGCCTCAGCTTCGTCGGAACCTTCTGACCGTCGCGCGTGCAGCATGAATCACGTCGCGTTGGTGATTTTGGCGGGGACCCTCCTCTCGGCATGTGCCCGCCCCGGCGCGGCTCCCCCTGCATCGTTTAATGCCTACGCCACGACCAATACACCTCCATACCAAATTGGACTCGCGACCTACTACCATGACAGCCTCTCCGGCAACCTGACCGCGAACGGCGAACTCTACGATCCGAACGTGATCTCCGCGGCACACCGCGAACTTCCTTTCGACACGGTCGTCGACGTCGTGCGGCGCGACGGGCGAGCCATCCGAGTGCGCGTGAACGACCGCGGCCTGTTCGCCGATGGCCGCATCATCGACCTCTCGCGCCAAGCGGCTACACTCCTCGACTCGGTGCAGGCGGGCGTCGTGGAAGTCTCACTGTTCATCGTGTACATGCCGGCAGTCCCGGAGCGAACTCGACGAGGCGCAGGCTCTGCGGGTCATATGTCTTTCGAAGCTGTAAAAACAGTTTTGGGAGGTGGGTATGTGGCTCAATCAAAGGCGCGGGCACGCGGGAAGAGAGGTTGAGGCCAGTGCTCCGGAGCGGGGGCACCGGTGTGTTTTACGCCGAGCGGGCTCCTTCGGGATAAAACACGTAAAGAGCCGCGCGGCTCATCGGCACTTAGCCACCCCAGCCGTGGGCAGCACGAATCGATTGTCGGATATGCCCTTATTTGACAAGATGCGTTCCTCCATGATGCATCGCTTGCTTTTTCTCACGGTCCTCGCGTGGGTCCTCGTCATCTCTCCGCGCGCGGCCCATGCGGGCGATACCCTCAACGTGCAAGACTGGCTCTCGCAGCCGGGCGTGCGTTTGGTCGCGGTCGAGTTTTACGCGACGTGGTGCAAGCCGTGCATGGAGGCGATGCCACGCTGGAAGAAGCTGAAGGAGAAGTACGCGTCGCAGGGTCTGCGGGTCGTCGTCGTCAATACGCAGGACCCGGACGGCGGGTGCCGGTCGCTGCCGTTCGTGCCCGACGAGACGGTGTGCGACCTTGACGGGTACATCTCCGACGGCTTTGGGCTGCAGGGGAAGCTGCCGTCGGCGTTTCTGTGGAGTTGGCAGGGGAACCTGCTCGTGTCCAAGGGGCACATCGACGAGGTCGAGCACGCCGTCGAGGCGTACCTGAAGGACGCGCCGCGGGTGGTGATTGAAGCGGCCGCCGATGTGCCTGCCGATGCAGCTGCGGGGGTGCGTGAGCGGCTGACGGACGATGGCAAGGTGCTCGTCCTCGCGGGGGCGGCGGAGCAAGCGGCGCTTGCGGCAGCGCGTCGTGCGCAACAAAGCGCGCAATACGACGAAAAGCTGACGTGCAAGATCGGCATGGAGGTGCCCCCGAACGCGCTACTCAAGGTGAGCCGCGTCGCGCAGGGCAAGAGCGCATTTTTGAACGTCGGTCTCTACGACCTCACGGGCGGCTGCCTTCTCGCGTCGGCGAGCAGCGAGCTGAATGGCCCTGGCAAGCAGGTCGCGCAGGACGCAGCGTCGAAGCTTCTGCGCAAGTTAAAGCGACCGGACGGGCTTCAGCAACCGGCGAGTGGGGTGCCACGCGGGTCCAGCTCGTCGAAGGCACGCGCCGACAAGGTTGTGAACCCCGAGGACCGGGGCTGGAAGCCGACGACCGACGATCCGTCGCGGGTCATCTTCGAGTCCACGCCCCAAGGAGCGCGTGTCGAGGTGGACGGCAACGTGCTCTGCGAGAAGACGCCGTGCAATAAAATGCTCCCCCCGGGACAGCCCGTCATTCGCATGAGCATGGCGAAATATGTCGCGAAGGAAGAGCGCGTGAAGGTGGACGCCGAGCAACGCCTGTCGTGGACGCTCGAGAGGAACACCGCGCAGGTCACGGTGGAAACAGGCGTGAGCGGCGTGCCGATTGTGATCGACGACGAGCCGAGTGGCGAGAGCCCGGTGACCGTCGAGCTCGCCGCGGGAGCGCACCGGATCGAGATCAAGGACCGGTGCTTCGAGCCTGCGCGGGCGGATGTGGGGATCGTGCGGGGCGTTGCGAAGACCGTAACGCTCAAGGGGCTCGCGAAGACGTCCGGGCTGCGGGTGGAGCTCAGCGCGGCGGACGGCGACCCGGCGGAGGGAGACGTGATGTTGGACGGCCAGTTGGTCGGCCGCACATGGAAGACGTTGCAGGTATCCTCGTGTGGCACGAGGGTGGAGGTAAAGAGCCCGGCGAGTGGCGTGCCACGCGGATCCAGCTCGTCGAAGGCACGCGCTGACAAGGTTGTGAACCCCGAGGACCGGGGCTGGAAGCCAACGACCGACGATCC
>CANJMI010000058.1 GCA_947475525.1 Polyangiaceae bacterium
CGGGCCATCCTCGTCTCCGACGACTTCACGAGGTTCTAAATCATGCGGAAAAACACAGGGAACTGGGCTCTGCCCGGCATCGTGTTCGTCGGCGCCTTCGCGATGTCTGCGGCGTGCGGCTCCGAGGCCCCGAACCTCAGCGGGAGCGAATGCCCCGTCCAAGAGAACCCGAGCACCACCGTCACCTCGACGAGCGCCACGACAGGCGCCGGCGGGACGACGACCTCGGGCCCTGCTTCGACGGCGGCGAGCGTCACCGTCACCACCGGCGCATCCACCGGCAGCGGCATGGAAGCACCACAGTACGACGTGCCCGCGGCCGATGAGATCGCCGCGCGCCTGCACGCCTGCCACAAGCTGACTTACGACCAACTCGGTACTTTCCTGCGTGCACGCGGCGTGCTCGTGCCTTCCGGGGCGCCTTCGGACTTGAAGACGGCGATGGTCACCATCAACGGGACGTCGACGACGCTCGGCTCGATCTTCGGCGGGAGTGGCAACGCCTGCGAAGTCGCGAACACCCCAGGAGGAGCAGCCGACCCGTTGTGTCCTGCGGGCCAGCTGTGCTTCTGCAATCAATCCGACAAGCTCGGCGCCGCAATCACCTCTTGCGCCGACTCGGCCGCAGGGGAGGCCCCGGATGGCTACTGCATCGCCGCTCCGAAGACCGCCGGCGCCCTCTACTTCGGGGCGACGGAAGCCTTCGGTGTCCCGAAGCGTGACTCGCGCGTCGGAGAGAACGACGAGCACACGACCGCGAGCGCGCTGAAGCTCTTCGACATCTTCGTGCAAGCGGCGCCGCAGATCATCGCGAACATCGCCGACCCGACGAAGGCGCCGGCCTGCACGCTGAACGGCAAGAACCTGCCGATGTTCGACCCGAATGACGGCAGCTGCGTGGAGGAGACATTGAGCTGCCTCCTCGGCATGCCGGCCTCCCAGGACCACCTGCTGCTTTGCAACTTGATGGTCCAAAAAGCGAACGTCGCGGATCCAACTGACGTCGCCAAAAAACGCCACGTCGCCATCGCCGCAATGTTGAGCGGCGTTCACGCATGTCAGTGACCGGAGGGTATTGAAATGGCCAATTGGAAATTGAAAGAGCTCCGCGATGAGCGGCGTCGTACCTTCCTCAAAATGTGCACCGTGGCTTCCGCTGCGGTGGGCATCGAACGCAGCCGCCTCTTAAACTTCCTCGCCGATGAAGGAGGCTCAGGCCTCGCCGAAGCGGCCGGCGCGACCTACGGGCGCTCGCTGATCGTGCCTTGTCCGAACGGCGCGTACGCGTGGTTTAATGAGCTCTGGCCGCCGGCCGACGTGGGCTTGAAGGCCTGCGGGAACGTAAACGTGGCAGGCTTGGGTGAGCTCGGCAGCCGGTCGGCGTATCTCTACACGACGCAGCTATCCGTCGCAGGCGATCGCGGCTTCCAAATGCCGGGCACCTACCGCGGCACGTACGCTCCGGGCAAAGGGGTAGCGATGCCGACGCTACCCCCTGGTGTGAAGGGCTGGGCAGGCGGCGATCGTCCGTTCTTCTACGGTCCGGACGCGCCGTGCTTCGACCACGCGAACGGGATCCCGAAATACCCGGTGACCGCGCTGATGTCCGGCAAGGACGAGACGCACACCGCTTTCCCAACTTCGGCAGCGGCGCTTTCCGGCTCCTCGACGCTGCAGGCGGCACTAGCGTCTCTCGGTACCTCGGGCTCGAGCGCCATCGTGCCCGTGCTGGGCATCGATCCCATCAAGTATGGGCGTGCTCCCGGTGCGCCCGACGTCGCCACCGTGCCGACCTCGGCGGGTATGGTCGATCTGTTCAACAGCGCGGCGAGCCAGTTCACGCTTGCGGGCAAGTTCGAACAGGAGATGTTCGAGACGTACTTCAAGGCCATCATCGGCTTACGAAAATCGTCGCCGCGGAGCGCCTGGGCACCGCAGATCGCCGTCACGAAAAACGCCGCGCGCATCATCGGTCTCAACTTCGCCTCGCAACTCACACCGACGATCGATGACCTGAGTACCTTCGGCATCCAGGAGATGCTCGACAACGTCGCCGGAAACGCGAACTACCTGGCATCGGTACAGCGCGTCCACCTCGAGGAGTTTGGCCGTGTTCTGGTCGTCGTGGCCAAAGCGTTCGCGCTCGGCTTGAGCAAGACGGCCATCGTCCCCCTTCCGCCGGGTGGGGCAAGCGACAGCACCTTCACGGATCCGCACGTCACCTACGCCGGAATGAACGACATGATGCGAGGCCGCAACACGACCAAGCATCTCGGCCGCGCAATCGATGGGTTTTACAAATACCTGTCGCAGCAGGTGGATCCGGAGAGCCCGACCGAGATGCTCGACAAGAACACCGTGTTCGTCGCTTACGGCGATACGCCCCATGATCCGCTCAACGGCGCCGTCAACAGTTGGGCAGATGCCATGCCGGACGCGTGCAATTGGTCGTACGTGATGGACCCGCGAGGCAACCTCAAGAACGGATGGTTCGGTCAGTGCTCTCCGGTTAAGTTCGGCGGCAAGAACGGCTTCGGCTACGATCCGATCACGGGCCTGGACAATCCAAGCAAGACCTCCGACCAGATGTCCTCGTTCTCGTCGACGGCGGCGGTGTTCGCCGTGGCCCGCGGTGACAAGAACAAGGTCGCGGAGTACGGCACATCGGCGAATTCGATCCCGGGTCTCATCAATTCGAAGTAGCGGCGAGCCTGCGCTCGTCCTCACTGCGGATGCGCAGCACGCCTACGCGGCGCCGCCTGCTATGCCTAGGCGGTCGCATCCCTTCGATGAGGAGGGCGCGGGGCGTCGTTCGCTCGTCGAGTTCACGGGCGTAGCCTACGCAGTGGAGCTCCTCTCGGAGGGAAGTGGATCGGGAAAGCGCCCAGGTCGTTTCATGATCCGGGGCCGCCGGGGAGCGCTTTGCGTATTCTCGCCACCTTGGAAAGTTCCAGCCGTGGCAAAGTCGCGGCATGCCTGTTGCACTGCGTTGACAACACGCCGACCGGTAGATAGCGATCAATGAGTCCGCACGTTGGACGCGCGCCTCGCGAGACCGACCGTCGCTCAAACCAAACCAAAGTTGGGACAGCCAATGGACAAAGGCACCGTGATTAAGAGAGGCGTGATGATCGCCGCCGCATCCGCGCTCGCCGCGGCATACGGCTGCGAGCGAC
>CANJMI010000059.1 GCA_947475525.1 Polyangiaceae bacterium
CCGTTTCTTTCAGCGGCGGCACCTCGACATCGCATCGTCCCCGCTCGGCATTGGGGCAGCGGGCGAAGTAGGCGCAGCCGTGTGGGGGTGCGAGCGGGCTTGCGTCCGCGCCGTCCCGCAGGACGGGGAGTGAGCGACGGGCCGGGTCGGGTCGTCGCGAGACGATGTGGAACAGGTAGGCCGCGGCCATCGCGAAGAGCCCGTCGTGTACGAATTCCCCACCGAAGGAGGCCTGCGGTTGAGCCACGGCCGACTCCAAGAGTCCGAGATCGCGAAGCCCCGTGCCTCCTCCAAAGCGCTCGAGCTGGCGCCGGTGCAGCGCGACCACCACCTCCACCGTGAGAAACTCGATCTCGGCGGGCGCGTCGTTCACTTGGCGAGCGTCCGGTAGGTCTCCTCGTGCGCGTCCATCATCCGATCAGCCGCCACGAGGGCACTCGGGACGATAGTCGGCTGCGCCGGGCGGGAAAGCACTTGTTCCCGTTGAGGGCTTGCCCGCGCTGCGGTACGCGCCTTCTCGAGTACGCATGCACTTCCAAGACATCATCCTGACCCTGCAGAAATTCTGGGCGGATCGCGGCGGCCTCGTCGTGCAGCCCTACAACTCGGAAGTCGGCGCCGGCACCTACAACCCGGCGACGTTCTTGCGCGCGCTCGGCCCCGAGCCATGGGACGTCGCGTACGTCGAGCCCTCGCGCCGCCTGACCGATGGACGCTATGGCGACAACCCGAACCGGCTTTAGCAGTTCCACCAGTTCCAGGTGATCCTGAAGCCGAACCTGCCGAACATCCAAGACCTCTACCTTGAGTCGCTCGCGGCCCACGGCACCAAGCCCCTCCTGCACGACGTGCGCTTCATCGAAGACGACTGGGAGTCGCCGACCCTGGGCGCCTGGAGCCTCGGCTGGCAGGTGTGGCTCGACGGACTCGAGATCTCGCAGTTCACGTATTTTCAGCAGGTCGGCGGCTTCGACTGCAAGCCCGTCTCCGGCGAGCTGACCTACGGCATCGAGCACATCGCGATGTACCTGCAGAACGTGTACGACGTGTACGCGCTCTCGTACGGGCCGGGCGTCTCTTACGGCGACATCTACAAGCGCGCCGAGTGGGAATGGTCGAGCTACAACTTCGAAGAGGCGCCCGTCGCGGAGCACTTCGCGGCGTTCGATCATCTCGAAGGCGAGGTGAAGCGCCTGCTCGAGCGCGGCGCGACGACGCGCGAGATCGACAAGAAGGGCAAGAAGGTCCAGGAGCTCGTCGTCTCGCCCGAGCAGACGCTCGTGCTGCCCGCGCACGATTGCCTCGTGAAGGCGGCGCACCGCTTCAACGTGCTCGATGCGCGGGGCGCCATCGGCGTGACCGAGCGGCAGTGCTTCATCGGGCGCGTGCGTGCGCTCGCGCGGCAGGTGGCCGAGGCCTGGATGGCGCAGCGCGAGGCCGCGGGCTACCCGCTCTTGAAGGGCACGCGCGAAGCCGCGGAGTGAGCGGCACGTTCACTCCGCGGGCGGAAAAAGTGCGTCGAACTCGGCGCCGAGTCCCACCGTTCGGCAGACGGCACGCGCCTCCTCAAACGCCTTCACGCCCTGTCGCGCGAGCAACTCGAGGACGTCAAGCGCGCTCTTCCTACCGCCAGCGTAGAGCTTGAGCGCGACGAGGTGGGGCACGTCGACAACCGCGAGACCTGGCAGCACGTCGTGGACCGCAGCGTCGAGCGCAGCCTTGCCACATGGTGCCAAGCCGTTCCATGGGTTGAAGTAGTTCACGACCTGAACAGGGTCGGAATCTGCGGTGTTGACGGTGATGACGCCGCCGAGCGGATCCTCGGCATCGGGCATTGCGACGTGCACCTCGAAGCCGCGCGCGCGCAAGCGCTGGGCAACCTCGTTCCACTCTCGTGCCGTGCGTACCAAGGTGCCGAGGTCGAGGTCGTCCGTGGCCCGCGGGTAGCCGTGGACAGCGAGCGCAACGGCACCGATGATCGCACACGGGTAACCGCCATCGCGCAGCACCGCCGCGATCTGGGTCGCGACGTCGAGGGTCCGGTCGCCCATCTCGCTCATGGCGCCCGCGAAGCGAGCTCGCCGAGGCGTCGCATGCGGCGCCCGAGCCGGAGGGCAAGTCGTACCCGATCGAGCGGTGTCATCGCGAAAACGCGCTCCAGCTCGGCATGTCGCGCGAGGTCGGCGGAGGCGCTCTTGCGCGCCGGAAGGTCCGGGATGTGAACCGCCCGCGAAGCCATGGCCGAAGGCTAGCACGAGGCCAGGTTGGGGTCGCCCTCGTGGCGGACGCAGCGTGAGCGAAGGCCCACGGCGACGTTCGAGTCACGGCGTCGGATGTTCTCTGTCCCTTGCGACGCGGGCTGCCTGAACGACCCGATGAGCACCGGAACGAGGTCGCGGGGACGGGGCTCCACGCTTTGCCCTTCATTAAAAGGGTCGAAATCGACCGAAGCCGGTAGCGTTGAAGCAATCGCTCAAAGAAGTGTCGGGCGGATTCGTGGTTTGAATGTCCCACGCGATTTTCGTTTGCGAAGCGGGACGAATGGGGCGGGCGCGGTTCCATCGTTTGAAGCGGGGTGAGCTTCGGAGTCGAAGTACGCCACGCTGTCGGCGGTGATCGCCGCGGAGCCAAACACCAAGGCCGCGATGACCGGTCCGCGCCATTGGGTGAGTTTAGGTTTTAACAAGCGGAGCTGTCGGGAGCGCCGCGCGCGACTGCGGGAGACTCCACTCGCGCGATGACCCCAAGAAAAATCTTACCGATTGTTGGGGATCTGTGCGTTTTCGGAGGGCGCTCCAAAGAACCCACGCGAGTTTACCGTCGCATGTCGCCTCGTCCCACGCGACGATCACCGCTTTGGGGCCTGGGGCAAGATCGATGGCGAGCGATTCGTCGCGCCCTTGTTCGAGCTCGAGCACCCACTTGGGTTCGTCACTCCCGCGGCGAGCCTGTTTCAATCGTTGAATGGATGCCAGCAGGCAACCCGGTGACGGCTCCGCTCCGCCGTTTCTTTCAGCGGCGGCACCTCGACATCGCATCGTCCCCGCTCGGCATTGGGGCAGCGGGCGAAGTAGGCGCAGCCGTGTGGGGGTGCGAGCGGGCTTGCGTCCGCGCCGTCCCGCAGGACGGGGAGTGAGCGACGGGCCGGGTCG